>CAWFMZ010000031.1:0-111587 GCA_963817045.1 uncultured Alphaproteobacteria bacterium | reverse complement strand
GGAATGAAGGAAGCATATGGCAATCGACTTGACGCCCTGCGCCTGGAATTTATTCACCGCGTTGCGCACGTCCTGCTCGTTGAGCGGTGTCATGATGCTGCCGTCGACCAGCGCGCGCTCTTCGACGCCGATGCGTCGCGATCGGGGGATGAGTGGCCGATTGGGCGGGATGAACAGATTGTAGAGCGAGACGTCGACCGGCTTGATGCCGCGCCGCATCTCGATGCTGTCGCGAAAGCCCTTGGTGGTGATCATGCCGGCCTTGGTGCCGCGCTCGTTGATCAGGATGTTGGTGGCGAGCGTCGTACCGTGCACCAGTACTTCGATCTGGCTGAGGAATTCGCGGATGTCGCTCTTGTAGTGCTTCGCCGCCTTCTTCAGCGCATTCATGAGACCCGTCGAGGGATCGCTCGGCGTGGTCGACGATTTGAATTTCTGCAATAGCCCGGTCTCGTCCATCACCAGGCAGTCGGTAAATGTACCTCCGACGTCGATACAAACACGCTTTTTATTCATCTTCTTAACTCCCTTAGATATGTGCCGTCTCCGCTCGGGAGGCTCAGTACGGGATTGAGAACAGGATCCGAATTTCCAGCGCTGTGGAGGCGCGTGCCTGGTCTGCGCTGAGCGCGAAATCCGAACGGCCGGCCATCCGAGCAGCGATAAAAGAATTCAAGGGAAGGGGAGCGCAACTCGCGAACGGAAGGGGTCGTCAGAGCAAGACACAAGCTCGCGGCAGCCCGCAGATGGCGAGGCGAAGCTTCCTTGAATTCACCTGTAGGCTCCGCCCAAACCAGCCTATCCAACGCCGTTTCTCCCGCTAACCGAACTGGGGGCGTATGGAGCGCCGCTTCTTGCTTTTAATAAGTGTATCCACTTTTGTCAGACGGCTGTCAAACCAGGCGCCGATTTCCGATCAGCCGAATTCATCCGTCCGCGTGCAGCGCGGCAGCCTCGCAGGCCATCGCGCGAGCTTTTTTTGAATCAATCTGGCCGCTGCCGCGGATATCGATGCGCGCCGATAGTTCGTTCCGAAATTATCGCGATACCAATGGCGTCAAACACCATCGTCGCGCCGCCCGCATCGGGCGCACGTTAGCGAAAGCCAGAATAGTTTTAACCGAACGGGCCCGCGCCTAATGCGCGAGCCCGATCGCAACCTATTTCTTGGTCGCGCTATAGGGGTAGATGAAGTTCCCCGTCTTATGCTCCGGCGGCCATACGACCACCCACTTTTTCGGATCGGTCAGTTGGCCGAGATCGTTGCCGGTCAGGTTTTGCCATTGGCTGACGATCGAGCGCGGTTTGACCCACTCGCCATCGGGGCCAAACTCGATCTCGCCGACGACCGTCTTAAAGCTGTGGCTGTGCATGTAGTCGGCGAGCTTGTTATGATCGAGACTCTTGGTCGCGGTCACCGCGGCAGCCAGCACTTGTCCCGCCGCGTAGCCATACGGGGCAAAATTGAATCCGAATGGATCGATGCCCTGTCCCTTGGCCCGCTCCCGATATTTGTCGAGCACATCCTTGGTGCCTTCAAAATACAGGGTCGGCACAGGCATGAAAACTTCGGCGTTGTTCAGGTAGCCGTTCATCAGCGGACCCATCATGGCCTTCAATGGCGTTACCAACATACCGACAAATGTGCCGCCCATTATTTTCGGAGCGAGGCCCACCTCGTTAGCGGCACGGACGAACGCGACGGTGTCTGGCGGATAAGCAGCCACAAAAACGATATCGGGATTGGTCGCCTTGATGGCGCGAACAATCGGCGCCAGATCGGTCATGCTGGGTGGATAACGATTATCGTAGACGATCTTGAAGCCGGCAGCCAAGGCGTTCGCGCGGGCGCCGTCGGTCGACGTTTTTCCAAATTCAGCGTCGGCTCCGACGATGGCGACCGTCGTCAGCTCGGACTTATGCGCCTTCGCGAGCTCGAAGATCCCGTGCGAGAATTCGCGCGCGGGATTGGCGCCGTAGGTGAGCATCGAGAAGTAACCCTTGTAGTGAAACTGACTGTTCACCGCCAAACCAAGCATACTAATGGTGGTGAGCTTGCGCTGGGCGATCACCGGGATCGCCGCGGCGATCATGTTGGTCGCGTAGGGGCCGAGCAGCAGATCGACCTTGTCGACATCGATCAGTTTCGTATAGATCGCCGGCACTTGGGAGGGCGAGGTCTGGTCGTCGTAATAGACGAGCTCGACCGGACGTCCTAACAATCCACCCTTCGCATTCACGTCGTCGCGCCAAATCTCCAAGGCGACGATCACCTGCTTGCCGGCGGGCCCGCCCCCGCCGGTGAGGCTCATGCTGAAACCGACCTTGACCGGATCGGCCGCCGAGGCGGGACTTGCCAGCGCCCAGCACAATAGCAATGCCAATGTTTGCAGGACGGCAAAATTCAAGCGCGTTAATCTACGCAACCAATTGAATCGCTCCATATTCTCCTCCCGGGAGATGCATTTGTTTTGGACGGAAAACTTTGCGGCTGTTCGACTGCAAACGGCGCTTTCGCCGCTACCAAATTCAGTCCATGCCGGCCTGAACGAGATAATGGCCGATGCAAGTCCGTGAGCACGTCCAGCGCCGTCATGGTGATGGTTACCAGCATCGCACCGAACACCACTATAGCCTCGTGCAATCTTAAAACCTATAGCCCGATGGCGTGGTGATGAAATCTGACAAGGGCCGCGTGTGAATTAATGATCCCCGCCTGATGAACTGGGCGAGAGACCTGCTCGATCTTTTCTTGCAACTAAAACGCATGTGCGCGCGCGAAAATATTCCGTCCGGCATGCCAACTAATCGAGCTTGACGTTGGCAGCCGCGATCACTTCTTTCCATTTTTGCGAATCCGCGTTGATGAATGCCGCAAATTCCTCCGATGACGATGGAATGGGGGTGAACAGGTTTGGCTTGAGAAACCGCTCTTGGAATTCGGCGTTTTGAAAAATCGTGGCAATGGCGGAATTCAATTTCTCGACAATGTCCTTCGGCATTCCGGCGGGCCCGACGATGCCGAACCAGGAGCGCGCCACGAACCCCGGCACGTTTTCGGCGATCGTCGGCACGTCGGAATAGGTCGGAATTCTCTGCTTGCTGCCGATGGCCAGCAACTTCACCTGTCCGCCTTTCGACGGCCCGATCGCCGAACTGGTGCTGATAAACATGGCATCAAGATGCCCGCCCATAACCTCATTGAGCGCCGGCGTCGCGCCTTTATACTGCACCCCGATGAATTTGACCTGTGCCTCGTGCTGCAGCATTTCCATGTTCAAATGGCCGGTTGAACCGATCCCATAGCCGCCGAAGCTGATCGTACCGGGCTTTTGCTTGGCCAAGGCCAGAAATTCGGCAAAGGAATTAACGCCGAGATTGTTCCGGACAATCAGCGCGTGATTGATCGCGATCAGGCCGCTGATTGGCGTGAAATCTCGATGCGCATCGTAATGTAAAGTCTTGTAGAGGTAAGGATTGATAACGAACGTCGCTTCCGGCGACACGAAAAGGGTGTAGCCGTCCGCTGGTGCCTTGGCGACAATTTCCGCCGCGATCTGATTGTTAGCCCCGGCGCGATTTTCGACCACGACTTGCTCGTTCCAGAGATTGGTCAATTGCTGCCCGAGTGCGCGCGCGACAATGTCCGTTACGCCGCCGGGCGCCGCTGGAACGATGAAATGTATCGGCTTTGATGGATAATTAACGCTCTCCGCATGCGCCGATGCCAGCACGCCAAATAATGCAGCGGCCGCACAAGTCGTACGCAACCATATCATGGCGTTCCTCCGGTTCGGGCCGCTTCGTGCAGCTTCGAATATTGTGTTTGCAAAGTGAGAAAAATTGAAAGAATGCTGGCGCTCGCCAGATCACTTGTCAATGCGGATGATTTGTCGCATCCATGATCTGAAATCCGGGCGCCGACGAACGGGGATCGCGAATGAAGGCCGTGGTGATGCGTTCCTTTGGAGGACCGGAGCAACTTGTGAATTGTCCGATTTAAATTCAAGTTATTGATATCGCATCTAAGCGACGTGACTCTTAGCCAGCCGATCCCAGGTTTGAGGCCTGGTGCGTCCACCATCTTCTCATTTACTTCGTTGATCTTCGCAAGCGATCGCAATGCGCAGTTTACACGCAGTTTGCAGTTTTTGTTCTCCAAAACCGTACGCGGCGTTCAATTTCACGATCGGTACTTCGGCGAGTTCAATGGTGCCGCCCAAGTCGTGTGCTTCAAGCATACTCTAGCAAATGTTCGCTGATCGCTGCGGTCTAAGGGACGTACATATAATCGGTGAATCAGAGCAACGGATTAAATCGATCGGCAAATTCAACGACGTCGCCGGTCTGAAATTTTTCACACTTTCGTCTAACTTCGGACCAACAAAAGCCCGCCGTTCTTTTCCATCATCAATGCTCACGATCTGGCTGCTCGTTTCCCAGCAGCGCCGAGGGGGACGCGGTGATGGAAGCTAAATGGTTGGTGTGGCCTCAAGATATAGTTTACTGGCCGACGTCGATCATATTCCGTGTTGCGCATCGCGCATCCATCAGCACGATGAACTTTCCAATCGACAACTCTGCTGCTCAAGACGATGCAGCATCTCGGATTCGTTCCGAGCGAGGTTCAGCTTTCTCCGCAAGGTTCCTAGCGAAACTTAGCAAGAGGGTTTGATGATCCGATAAAGAGACAGCCGCTTCTTGACCGCGGTGCAACGATGCAGGGGGAGTACCGTATGAGTACCTTGAAACAACCGGATGCACTCGATCCAAAAAGTCTGTTGTATTATGCACCACGCCGGTTGCGTGGCAGCGCCAACGGCCTGCCTGCCATCCAGACTCCGGCAGGAGAAAAAGCACAATCGGGAGCGGAAGCCTTAGCCGGGCAACAACCAAGTAACGACGCTGCTCCCTTGGAAGATCCAATTCCGGAGACCTTCCCAGCGGGCGACCGTCTCGCCCGGTCGCGCCCCGGTCAGCGCCTGCAGCATTTATTCGAGGCTGAACGTAAATCCAATTCGGCGAGCTTGGAGCGCCAGCGGGCAAGGAGAGGTATGGCGTTCACTATCGCCGCCAGCTTTGCTGCGGCTGCCGGCATCGCTGTAGGGATAGTATTTCTCGACACGATTAAATTTACCGATGGGCGAGGTTGGACATTTTCCAATAAAGATGGCGACAAATCCCTTGCCGCACAGGCGACAACGCCGGCTCCGACTCTTGCCGTCGAGGACGGTAGCGGAGAGGTGAACGAATTGTTGCCGTTAGGCGTCAAAGTCACGAATTACACGCTCGGCGCGACCGTCAATTTCAGCGGACTCCTTAAAGGAACAGAGTTGAGCACCGGCGCCGCGTCAGGCGCAGGCGAATGGCGCATCGCTGTCGATGATTTGCCAAACGCTCTCGTAATTCCGCCCCGCGACTATCTCGGGCCGATGAATATCGTAGCCGAGCTACGCGGCGGCAATGGCCAGGCCATCGTACGCAGCCCCGTTCGGTTTTTGTGGACGCAGCCGACGCCCGATCATGGCACAGCGGCAAGACTTCAAGTGCCGCCTGCGAATGCATCTCCCACCACCGGCGCTGCGGCACCCGTTGCGCCGAGACAGATTGACCCGAAGGAAATCGCTGCATTGTTAAAACGGGCCGAAGAGTTGGTGTCGATTGGCGACCTGCCGGCCGCTCGACTCCTGTTGCAGCGGCTAGCTGAAGCGCACAACGCTCGTGCGGCGTTCGCGCTAGGCGCCACCTACGATCCGAACGTGATCAAGAGGCTCGGAAGTGACAGCACCGCGCCCGATCTTGCGCTTGCAAGAGCTTGGTATCAAAGGGCACAGGATTGGGGCTTATCCGATGCGTCAAAACAACTCGATGCGCTTGCAAGCGCAGACCGATAGTCGCTGCGACGTGATGGAAAATCACCTGCTTGGTGCGACTGCGCCTAACCGCCAAGAAACATAAAGCACGCCACGCCGAATCCGAAAAGAAGTAACGCTCTGCAAAGGAAAGAAATCACGACCGCGGCAACGTGCCCGGCGGCCATGTGCGCGGCCTCGATCGTGATCGAGCACGCAAAACTCTAGACGGAGAATTGTAAGAATGAAATCTACAAAAAATGGGGGCGGCCAATTCGACGTTTCCGCTCTGTATTCTGCGCTGGATTTCGAACGTATGGCCCGAAATCTCAACTGGAAAGAAGTATCCGCCGAATTCGGGTGTGAGCGCCTCGACCATGACTCGGCTGTCGCAGGGGCGGAGGCCAGATGTTGATAGTCTTGCTGCCCTCACGACTTGGCTCGGAATTCCTGCGGATCGTTTTTTGGCGTCGCGGGCACGGGCATTCGGTGTGACAAGCCCGTTGACTCAAATTTCGACGATTATTCGCGACGACCCGAATCTGAAATCCAGACGCGGCCACGGCTTTAGATGAATTGATCAAGGCAACCTATGTGCGGTTGCGGGATCAAGGGAAGAAACAAATATAGCTCCGAATCGGGGGCAGAATTGCATTAATCAACCGGTCGCAGGTTCGAGCCCTGGTGCGCTCACCACATGTCTTTTCCGAAAATATCATCAGGCGTAGATTCGCGTCGTTACGTTGAATGTGATTTTTGGAACGGACAGAATTAGCGGGTGCTGGCGCGGATCGCGACGGCGGCCTTCTCGCCGATCATCATCGCCGGCGCGTTCGTGTTGCCTCCGACGAGCGTCGGCATGATCGAGCAATCGGCGACGCGCAGGCCGGTCAGGTTACGAACCTGCAACAACGGGTCGACGACCGCGGCCCATCGAGCCCCATCTTGCAGGTTCCGACCGGGTGGTAAACGGAGTCGAACTCGTTGCCGAAGAACCGCACGGATCTCGTCGTCTGTGTGCACGCCTGCAGTAAACAGATCGCGTGTCCTCCGAGACGCTAACGCGGGCGCATCCATCAAACGACGCGTCAGCTTGAATCCGGCAACCATGTCCTCTACGTCGTCAGGATGATCAAGAAAATTCGGATCGATCGCGGGTGGCGTCGAGCGGATCGGCGGTGCGTAACGCGATCGTGCCTCTGCTGCGCGGCCGCAACAGGCAAACGTGGCACGAAAAGCCGTGTCCCCAGCGCAGCTTGCGCGCATGGTCCTCGACGATTGCGACGACAAAATGGAGCTGAATGTCGGGCGCGGGAAGATCTGCGCGTGTCTTCAGGAACCCGCCGGCCTCGGCGAAGTTGCTCGTCAGCATTCCGCGCCGGTGCGCGCGGTAGCGATAGATCTCGCGCGCCAGGCGCCCGAATCCGGCAACCGAAAAGCCGAGGAGATCGAGGCTGCGCATCGCATATCCAAAAACGAAATCGGGATGATCCTGCAGATTGCGGCCGACGCCCGGCAGGTGCGCGGTGACCGCGATCCCGAAGCGGCGTAGTGCGTCGCCATCGCCGACGCCGGAAAGCATGAGAATCTGCGGCGACTGGATCGCGCCGGCACTCAGGATGATTTCGCGGCGCGCGCGGAACGTGCGCGATTGCCCGCCTTGGAGAAACTCGACCCCAACTGCGCGCTTTCCCTCGAACAGAATCCGCTGAACGCGTGCGCCGCACTCGACAAGAAGATTGTGCCGCTTGCCGAGGTGGGGATGGATATAGCCGCGCGCCGCGCTCCAGCGCTCCCCATTCTTTTGCGTGACCTGATAGATGCCGAGACCCTCCGGCTGCAGGGACATTGAAATCCGTGCAGAGAGGAAATTGCGCCTCGCGAGCGGCCTGCAAGAATATCTGATGGAACGGGTTGTCGGTGCGTAACTTGACGACGTTTAGTGGACCGTCGCGGCCATGCCAGTCGCCGTCGAAATCCTCGTTGCACTCGGATTTCTTGAAATAAGGAAGGACCTCGTCATAGCTCCAACCACTATTGCCGAGCGACGCCCAATGGTCGTAATCGCGCGGTGACCCCGCGTGTAGACCATGGCGTTGATCGCCGACGAGCCGCCCAGCACCTTTCCCCTCGGCTGATAGCCTTGCCGTCCGTTCAGGCCCGGCTGGGGCTCGGTCTCGAAGGCCCAATTGTGCAGCCTGGTCGGTACGGTGAGGATGCCCGCCGCCGGCGTCGTAATCACCCAGCTGTCGCCCATGCCTCCCGCTTCCAGGAGGGCGACGCTGGTGCCCGGGTCCTCGCTGAGCCGGCCCGCCACCACGCAGCCGCTCGATCCGCCGCCGATGACTAGATAGTCGAACTCGTCCATTCCCGCCGAATCCCTTTAGCTCGCGCCAACAAAGGTAGTTCCGAGATTCAAATCAGCCGGCGCAGGAGGGCCAAGACGCGGTCGAATGTCCACCCATACGGCGGCTGCAGCAGAGCCGTGGCGCTCACACTTTTTCTATAGAAGACCGGCTTCTCCTTGCTGAACGTGCGAAAGCCCCATTCGCCGTGATAGGCGCCCATGCCGGATGCGCCGACGCCACCGAACGGCTGGTGCTCCTGCGCGATGTGCAGGAGGCAATCGTTGATGGTCACGCCACCCGAAATGGTTTCGCGGAGAATCCGGTCGCGCGCGTCGGGGACCGTACCGAACCAGTAGAGCGCCAGAGGCCGATCGCGGCTATTAACGTGGGCGATCGCCTCATCCGTTTGGTCGTAAGGGATGACCGGCAGGATCGGCCCGAAAATTTCCTCCTGCCGCACCAGCATCTCATCCGTGGTCGAGAGGACGAGGCAAGGCGGAAATTTCCTCAACGCCTTCCAGTCGGAAAGGTGTTCCGCGCGCATGTCGATGCGACCGCCTTTAAGCCTTGCGTCGCTCAGGAGGCTTTCGAGACGATCATAGTGGGCCTGGGTGACGATCGATGTGTAGTCCGGGTTGCGCGGATCAGAACCGTAGAGCCTCATCACCGACGCAAAATAGTGCTCGACGAACGCGTCCTGCGCGTTCCGCGGACAGAGCACGTAATCGGGGGCGATGCAGGTTTGGCCCGCATTGAGCAGTTTGCCGATGGCGATACGGTGCGCTGCGGCTGCAATATCCGCTGACCGATCGATGATGGCAGGAGATTTGCCGCCGAGCTCCAGCGTGATGGGTGTCAGGTTCCTTGCCGCGACCTCTGCCACGATGCGTCCGACGCGCGTCGATCCGGTAAACAGCAGATGATCGAAGGGCAGGGCGGCAAACGCTTGCGATACGGCCGGGCCGCCTTCGACGACCGCACTTCCGAGGCATCGAAATGATTTGCTTACCGTGCTGGCGAGCAGCGACGAGAACTGGGGGACGAGCTCGCTCGGCTTGAGCATGGCGCGGTTGCCGGCCGCCAGCGCGCCTACCAAGGGAGCGAGCGTCAATTGCAGCGGGTAATTCCATGGTGAAATAATGCCGACGACGCCGAGTGGTTGGGAAATCAGGCGGTTCGATCCCGGCCAGAAGTGCCACGCCGTCGTAATACGCCTGGGGCTCATCCAATGATCGATGCGTCGAAGCGCCAGCTTGATGCCGGCCTCGACGACGAGAGCTTCGGCGAAGCGGGTTTCATGAGCGGAGCGATGACCGAAATCGGCGCTGATCGCATCGGCAAAGGTTTCGATATTCTCGTCGAGAAGCGCGAGCAGCCGCCTGAGGCGATCCTTGCGCACCGAGGCTGGCGCGTCGATCTCGCCGCGAGAGGCCTCGCGCAGCAAGCCGAACGAGGCCTCGACTGTTTCGCCAACTCGTGGGTCAAGACTAACTGGCGCGTTCATTCCCTGTGTCCAAATCGAAACGATTGCCGGATCCGACATTACCACCTTCATCCGCCGAGCAGGCTGTCGTCTCCCGCGAAGAGGGCGTTGAGCACGTTCCGTTCCCGCGCGACAAGCAACGTCAGGAATTCATCGGAGTTGCCCATTTTCTTGAACGCCGTAAAGCCGCGCTCGAGGAAACTTTGCAGATCGCCGAGGCCCGCCAGCTTCGCCGGTTTGCGCATTATGGCCAAGGTCGCGGCGATGAACCGTTGATGGGTGAGACGATCGAGCGACTGTCCGAGATGCTGGATCAGGTCGATCTGGCGCTCACGGTCCCGACGACGCCCCACTTTGCGGTACGCCTGCCCATAGTCCGCCGCGCCGAGTGAAGTCAGGCGCCGCCCGAGCGCGGCCACCATTGCCGCATCGAGGTCCTCGGACAGCGCATCGAGCTCGATGGCATCCGCCGCCGTCGCGAGACCGGCGTCCGACAGGAACTTGGTCATCATCGGCACGACGCGCTGGACCTCCGCATCGCGATTGCTCGAGTCATCCACGCTGTAAACATCGGTGAGAAAAAACTTTGCCGCTTCCTCAAACCGCGGATTTGCCAACAGGTCCGCATGCGTGCGGGCCAAGCGCTCCGACTGCCAGACGCGCAGGCGCTGGCGAGCTGCTGCCGTCTTCGGATTGGAAAGAGCGGACGATCGCAGTTTTGCTGCCCGGGCCAACTGCTTCGTGACGCGTGCAGCGATTTTTTCTTTTTCTGCCATTTTATTGCGTTTGTGACCGTGGCTAGGCAGTATTATTGCATAGACGGTTCCGCTGCCCGGGCACTGACCTATGTCAAATAGCGAACGCATGGCCCCCGTCGATACGACCTGGCTGCGCATGGACCGGCCCACTAATCTCATGGTCATTGTGGGGGTCTTGGTCCTGGCGGGGCCAGTCGACGTGTCCCGGCTCGAAGACACGCTCGCCGACCGGCTGCTGGCCATTCCGCGATTTCGGCAGCGGACGGAGTCGCGACAGACCGGTATTTGGTGGTGCGACGATCCGCAATTCGACATCGCGCGCCACATCAAACGCATCCGCCTGCCGGGCGCCGCCGACAAGGCCGAGCTGGAGCGCTTCGTCGCCGAGCTTGCCGCAACGCCGCTCGACCCGTCACATCCGCTTTGGCAGTTCCACATCGTCGAGGATTACGAAGGCGGAGCGGCGATTGTCGCTCGCATCCATCATGCGATCGCGGACGGCATCGCCTTGATCGGCGTCCTGCTGTCGCTTACCGACGGATACGTCGGCGCTTCAGCGCATCAGGCAAGGCATATCTCCCACGAAGACAAAGAAGGCTCCTGGCTGGATCTGATCGCGCCGGTCATGGAAGTCGTGGGGGAGGGCTTGCGCCTCTCCGGCAATGTCTTGCGCGGATCGGGGGAAGCAATGGCCCGCCCTGCCGACACGCTTAAAGAGGGAACCGACATCGCTGGTGAGCTTGCTTATCTGCTGCTCATGCCGAACGACAGCCCGACTCGCTTCAAGGGTCAGGCCTCCGGCATCAAGCGGGTGGCATGGACCGATCCCATTTCGCTCCCCGAGGTCAAGGCGGTGAGCCACGCACTGGGCTGTTCGGTGAACGACATGCTGCTCGCCGCCGTCGCTGGCGCGCTCAATGGCTATCTGGCCGAAAAAGGCGATGAGACGGAGGGCGTGGAAATTCGTGCGCTCGTGCCGGTCAATCTGCGCTCGCCGGGTAGCGACCGCGAGCTGGGAAACCGTTTCGGCGTCGCCGCACTCGAGTTGCCGGTCGGCCTGGAAAATCCGCTGGCCCGCCTGCACGAGATTCACCGCCGCATGGAGGCGCTCAAGAGCTCGAACGAACCAACCGTAACCTTGGGGCTGCTTTCGACTTTGGGGTACGCGCCGAAGCTCGTGCAGGACACGGTCTTCGATCTTCTGTTGAGCCGAGCAACGGCGGTTATGACCAACGTGCCCGGCCCGCAGAAGCCGCTCTATCTCGCCGGCAGCGAGATCAAGCAGGTGATGGTCTGGGTTCCGCAACCGGGCGATATCGGGATGGGGGTTTCGATCCTCTCGTTCAATGGAAAAGTGCAGTTCGGGCTGCTTGCCGACGCGGCGTTGGTGCCCGATCCGCGCGCCATCGTTGCGCGCTTCAAGCCGGAATTCGATCAACTTCTGTATTTTGTTCTCATGGAGGCCTGGGCCCCCACTCCCGAGCAGGGACCGATCAAGGCCAAGCCTGGCGCCGTCAAGCCGGCAGCGCGCAGGACGCGGCGCGGGCGTCCCTCCAGACGCGGCTCGGCGCGCAAGCGCACGAAAATCTGATCACTCCTTGAGCTCCGAACGCGCAAGCTCGATGTCGAGACGTTCCGTGGCATCCGCCGCGACGCATTTCGCAGCGTCCTCGTAGAGACGTGTCGCCTGCGCCATCTTGGATTCGCCGAACATCATCACCAGGCCGTTGGCATATTCGATGCGCGCGATGGCCGAATGCGGGTTGAGCTTGAGTGCCGACTCGAAGTGTTTCACCGCGGAGCCTGTGCTCGCGCCATAGGTCAGACCCCCGACGAGGGCGCCGATCTTGTCGATCACTTCAGCATGATAGGCGCCGAGCGCGATATGCGCGTCGGCGTGGTGAGGCTCGAGGGCGATTGCTCGCTCGAGACACGCCTTGACCTTGCCGCCCAAGCCCTGGGCCAAGGCCTTCACCACGGAAATCGCTTGCGCGTAACGCCCGAGCGCCTGCGCATGGAGATACCACGCATTCGGCATAGTCGCGGCGCAGGCCTGCAGCTCCTCGGCTCGCTCCACCGACTCGAGGAATAGCGCGAGCTTGCGTTTCTCCGAGCCTTCCAGGTAGCTGGCGTAGATGTTCGCGGCCTTGTTGGCGACGTTGTAGCCGAGCGGACCGACGGAAAGACCGAGCCCGATGGCTTGGCCAAAATCGCCGTAGTGGTACGCGCGCCAAGCCGCTTGCAGCGTCTTCGCCGCTTGCTCGACCGACATAGACCGCTTGAGATCGGGGTAGCTTGAAACGAGCTTTTTCAGGTTCGCCGCGGTGGGGTAAGGCTCACAATCGCCTTGGTGCAGCCGCGACCAACGCTTTTGCAGCGCGGCGCCGGAATAATCGTAGTCTGCTGCCGGATATGGAAACGATTTCCACGCGATCTTCGCCAATTTCTCCGCTCCCCGGCACTAGCGTCACATCGAATGGACTCGCAGCAGTGCCCCCAGATCGTCCAGAGTCCGATCGAGTTGAAGCGCGGCACGTCCGAGCGAGCTTGCCCGCTCGCGCCTGACGGTCCCCATTGGACGGCCGAGTGTGCGGCTCTTGTCCGCCAGAACGGCCCGATCGAGCTTAATGCCGTGGCGGGCAGAATCGGTTCGAGCGCCTTGGACCGACGGCGCAGTTCGGCACGCGTCATCTGGTAGGCGTGCTCGGACAAACGACGCCGGGCGGAATAGCTGAACGCGTTGGTGAAGAACATGTCGCTATCGTCGCGGTTGGGTTGGAACAGCAGGACGTCGGCGTTGGGAAACTCGGTGCGATAGCGGTCCATTCCCGTCCGCATGCGCGAATGGATGATCGAGCGAAAGGTCTGCGCCAGAACGACGGGAAGCCCACCTTTTACCAGGGAAACGGGCTTCTTATGTGTGCGCCGTGCAGCCAGGTCGGCGTTGAACGGCACCAGCGGATTGATGCACAGGAGCAGCCCGGCGCCCGCGCGCAGCGCCACCGAGGCGTGCAGCGTCTTCACCAGTGCGCCGTCGACGTAATAGCGCCCGTGGATCTCGACTGGCGGAAACAGCCCGGGCAGGGCGGCGCTCGCCAGGACGGCGCGGGCGATCGGCACGTCGTTCCATTTGCGCGCACCGAAGGGAACTGCCTCCCCGGTATCGAGGTCCGTCGCCACGAGAAAGAGCTTGTGGCGTAATCGGCGAAAGTCGTTGGTGCGGCCGGGAGCCGAGAAGAGCTTGGCGAGATAATCGCCGATGCCAACATTGTCGAAGACGCCGGTTGGCAGCGCTCTCGCAAGGCCCCCGAGGGATTCGAAGAAACCGGCCGACCCAGGTGACTCAAGATAACGGCGCGCGGCCGTCCCCAAGAGTTGCGGTAGCGAGGCAAAGCGCTGCAGGTACTCCTTAAGGGCGGGGCGCAGCAGTAAATCGGGCTCGAAGGGGTCGTCGGCAGCCTCGCTCTCGATGAACATGCTGTGCATCGCGCGCGGCGTTATGCCGTTGGCAAGACCGGCGGCGATAAAGCTGCCGGAACTCACCCCGACATAGATGTCGACGTTGGCGAGGTCTAGGCCGAGCAAAGCCTCATCGAGTGCGACGAGCGCGCCGATTTCCCAAATAGCTCCCAACGGCCCGCCGCCCGCCAAGGCAACGCCTATCCTGCGGCGGGTCACCACGTGCAACTCCCTCTCGATCTCATCCCGCAGGGCACGGGATGCAATCGCCTATCAGGATTACCTGGCCGTCTGGTGATGCGTTTTGCGGCCCGATGAGGAAGTTAGCTTCTTCGTGACCACCGTCAGTTCGCTGACGCGCCTTGATAACGCATCGACGTCCTTCTTGGTCGGCACGTTGAGGCCGTGAAGCGCTTGGCTCACCCGATCCTCGAACACCCGTTCGAGCTTGCCCCAGGTTCCAGTCGCCTGTTCCTTCACTTCGGCGATTGTATCGCCGGCGGCTTTAGTCGCACGTTTCTGGACCTTCTCGCCTTCTTCGACGAGGGTCTCAAAGAGCTTGGTGCCACCTTCCTGCGCCTTGGCGAATGCACCCAGGCCCGCCAGCCAAATCTGGTTTGCGGAATCCCTGATAGCCGCAACGAATTGGCCGTCTATCTGACTGCTTGCCAAATGCTTTAGCTTTTTACCCATAGCACTCTCCATTCTGCTTTGATGCCTGCCCGTGGCCACGCATCGTCCTCTCCATGAAGACGATAGGCGCACCCCTTGGAAATCGCCCCTGACTTTGCAGGCGCTGATCCCTTACCTGCGAGCTGTAGTCGCGGAATTGGATTTCCGTTCCCTAGCCCATGGCAGGCTAATAGCAGAAGCGCCCGAAATTCCGTTGATACATATCAATGACTGCAACTTTTCTTCCGGCTCTATGAAACGTAGAAATACTTTGCCGGAGAACACCTCTCGAGGCGCTGGTAGGCGACCCCCCGTTGCTCCGGCCTGAGGGGAATAATGATTTATTTTGTGACCGGCGCCAGCGGCTTCATCGGCAAGCGGCTCGTTCGCACCTTGCTGTCGCGCGCCGACGCACGCGTCTATTTCCTGATGCGCGATCCTTCGGCCGAGCGGTTGACCAAGCTATCGCAGTTCTGGAACACCGACGAGAAGCGGGCCGTTGCCCTCAAGGGCGACTTGACGGAACCGGGCCTTGGCATTGCGCCCGCCGACGTCGACCGAATTACCAACAAGGTCGATCACGTTCTCCATCTGGGGGCGATCTACGATCTCGAAGCAGACGCCGCTGCAGAGATGCGCACGAACATCGAAGGAACGCGCAATGCGATCCTTTTCGCCGCGGCAATTGGTGCGAAGCGCTTCCATCATATGAGCTCAATCGCCGCCGCCGGCCTCTATCGTGGCGTGTTCCGTGAGGACATGTTCGAGGAAGCGGAGGACCTGGAACATCCTTATTTCGCCAGCAAGCAAGAAGCGGAAAAGGTGGTGCGCAATGAGTGCCGGATTCCTTGGCGGATTTATCGGCCGGGTCTTGTTGTCGGCGATTCAAATACCGGCGAAATGGACAAGGTCGATGGTCCCTATTACTTCTTCAAGCTGATTCAGAAGATGCGGAAGTTACTGCCATCTTGGATGCCCAGCATCGGCATTGAGGGTGGACGCATCAACCTCGTTCCGGTCGATTTCGTCGTCACCGCTCTCACTCACCTGGCCCATGTCGAGGGCGAGGACGGCAAATGCTTTCATCTGACGGATCCCAATCCGCACCGCGTCGGGGACATCCTCAATATCTTCTGCCGAGCCGCCCACGCGCCCGAGATGGTTCTTCGTATCAACGCCGCGCTGCTAAGTTTCATTCCGCCGGGAGTCGTGAACGCTCTGATGGCCCTAACTCCGACGCGCCGCATCCGCAAGGCGGCGATGAAGGATCTCGGCCTTCCGGAGGATATTTTCAGGTTCGTGAACTATCCTACTCGGTTCGACAACCGGGAAGCGGAGCGGTTGCTTGAGCCGGCGGGAATACGGGTGCCGCGGCTCGAGGACTATGCCTGGCGGCTATGGGATTATTGGGAGCGCCATCTCGATCCGGACCTGTTCATCGACCGTTCGTTGAGCGGTCGCGTGAAGGGCCGGGTAGTGGTCATCACCGGCGGTTCTTCGGGAATCGGCAAGGCCGCCGCATTTCGGATCGCCGCGGCGGGCGCGGTCACTATTATCATCGCGAGAGATTCGGAGAAGCTCGAAAGGACGAGGCAAGAAGCGGCCGCGCGTGGACTTTCGCTCGTCACCTATTCTGCCGACATCGCCGACTCGGCTCAATGTGACGCATTGATCAAGAAGATCAGCGCGGATCATGGCAGCGTTGATATTCTGGTCAACAATGCCGGCCGCTCCATCCGCCGGGGTATCGAAAATTCGTTTGATCGCATGCACGATTTCGAACGTACTATGGCCGTCAACTATTTCGGTTGTCTGCGGCTCACGATGGGTTTTCTGCCGGCAATGGCGAGAAGGAAGAACGGCCACGTAATCAACATTTCATCGATCGGCGTTCTAACCAACGCGCCCCGCTTCTCCGCTTATGTCGCCTCGAAGGCGGCCGTCGAAGCGTGGACGCGTTGCGCCGCCTCCGAATTCCTCGACCGCGGCGTCGAATTCACAACCATCAACATGCCACTCGTGCGCACGCCCATGAGCGCACCGACCAAGTTATACGAAAACATACCGGTTCTGACGCCCGACGAAGCCGCAGAATACATCGTGGAGTCGATCGTACGTCGCCCGGTGCGGATTGCTACTAAGCTCGGCATTTTCGGTCAGGTGCTCCACGCCGTGATGCCGCACGTGGCGCAGATCATCATGAATACGAGCTTTCGCATGTTTCCCGACTCGGCGGCTGCTCATGGCCAAGAGCCAGGAAGCGAAGTTCCGACTGCCGATCAGATCGCGTACACGCAATTGCTGCGCGGCATTCACTTCTGACTGCCGCGATTGCGGAGGGAGTGTCCCTTCGGTCATCGGATAGGCCGGCCAACGGGGGTCCGGTTCGACGACGCCAGTTCTCGAGTCAATGTCGTGAAGACGACGGGTGAGAAGAGCATCGCTAGATGGCTGAGACCAGGCAGAATTTTCTCGGTGGCGCCGGTGAGGCGGCTGCTGTCCTGCGGCGCGACGAAATTATCCGTCGGGCTCCAGATCGTCACCGTCGGCACGCGTGGATCGGCCGGCGGCAGAGCGCGGATCCAGGCGCTGTCCGGCTCCATCTGCCGCGCATTCTCGCCCAGGCCGTAGCGGGCGACCCAGGTGCCATGGTGAGGGGAAGCGAGTGTCACCAACTTGGCGATCCGGCTCGATCCATGGCGATGCAGATAGTCGCGTGCCACCAGGCCGCCCAGGCTGTGCCCGACAAGCGCAACCTGATCCGCCCCTGTTGCGACGCGCAACGCTTCGATCTGCGTGTGCAATTGATCGGCAAAGCCGTCGATGCTCCCGAGCGGCGGTTCGAGGTTGATGGTGGCGACAGTAAAGCCAGCGGCCTTCAATTTGCGGCGCAACCACCACCAAACGCCCCGATTGCACAGATAGCCGTGGACCAGCAGGAGCGGGACACCGTCCGGTGGCTGGCGCCCCACGGCGTCATCACCCATCCACAGCCGCTCGAACGGCTGAATGAGCATGAACAGCGCCTGATAGGCCAGCCATTCGCCGATGGCGATGCGCAACGTCGACGGACGGCTACGCGCCAGGTGCGGCGGCGCCGCGGCGGCATGGCGACGGGATACTGCGAAGCTAACGACGATGGCGTCGGAATGCAGCGCGAGAAAAACGCCGATTGCACCGGCGGCGGCCGTCAGCGGGCTCGCCGCGCCGGATTGCACGAACAGCATGCCGGCCGCGATCAGCATCACGGCCTCGGCGGCGAGGCGGCAGCGCAGCCAGAACGCGATCATGGCCATTTGCTCTTGGCGAAAGCTGGCTTGGTCCGCAACACCATCGGTCGCGCAATCAAGCACCTTCTGGCACCCGCCGGACCGGAAACATATTCGATGAACATGCAGAAGGAGGGGCTTAAACCCCGCTCAGCCTCCTGAGTGAAGGAAAGCGTCATGAAACCCGTTTGGCTCAAAAGCTACCCCCCTGGCGTTCCTGCTGAAGTGGACGTCGACGAGTACCGATCGGTCGGTGAGGTCTTCACCAGGACCGTGGAGAAGTTCGGCCCACGGCCAGCCTTCGTCAATATGGGCACCAGCATCAGCTACTCCGAGCTCGACCGCCTCTCGCGCTGTTTCGGCGCTTATCTGCAGAACGTGCTGAAGCTGCACCGGGGGGCACGGATAGCCCTCATGATGCCCAATCTCCTCCAATATCCGGTCGCGATGTTCGGAGCCCTGCGATCCGGCTACACGGTGGTGAACTGCAATCCCCTCTATAGTCCCCGGGAACTGTCGTATCAGCTGAAGGATTCCGGGGCAGAAGCAATCGTCATCGTCGAGAACTTCGCCAACGTGCTCACCGAGGCGATCGGCTCGACGCAAGTAAAGCACGTCATCACCACCCAAATCGGCGATTTATTGCGTTTTCCCGAACGGCAGTTGGTGAATGTCGTCGTGAAGTACGTGAAGAGGATGGTGCCCGCCTGGAACATCCCCGGCGCCGTGTCCTTTCGGTCGGCATTGGCGCGCGGCGCCAAGGCCACATGGACGCCGGTCCAAGTCGGCCCGGACGATATCGCCTTCCTGCAATATACCGGCGGCACGACGGGCGTTCCCAAAGGCGCCATGCTCGCGCACCGCAATATCGTGGCCAACCTGCAACAGGCTCACGCTTGGCTGAAGAATGTCCTCGAGGAGGGCCGCGAGATCGTCATCACGGCGTTGCCCCTCTATCATATCTTCGCGCTCACGGCGAATTGTCTGACCTTTTTCAAAATCGGCGCGACCAACATCCTCATCACCAATCCGCGCGACATTCCCGGATTCGTCAAGGAGCTCGGTAAGCATCGGTTCAGCGCCATCACCGGGGTGAACACACTGTACAACGTGCTCCTCAACAATCCGGACTTCGCCAAGCTGGATTTTTCCGATTTGCGCGTGTCGCTGGCGGGCGGAATGGCGCTGCACAAATCGGTCGCGGAACGGTGGAAACAGGTCACCGGCAAGACCCTGGTCGAGGCCTATGGTCTGACCGAAACGTCGCCGGCGGTGACCATCAATCCGCTCGACCTCGCCGAGTACAACGCATCGATCGGGCTCCCGATTCCATCGACCGAGATCGCAATCCGCGACGAGAAAGGCAACGATCTCGCGCTGGGGCAGGCCGGCGAACTGTGCGTGCGCGGCCCGCAGGTGATGAAGGGCTATTGGCAACGTGCGGACGAGACCGCCAAGGTCATGACTCCCGATGGCTTCCTGCGCACCGGTGACGTGGCGACCGTCGACGAGAACGGTTTCGTTCGCATCGTCGATCGCATCAAGGACATGATCGTCGTGTCCGGCTTCAAGGTGTTTCCCAACGAGATCGAGGACGTCGTGAGCCTGCATCCGGGGGTCTTGGAGGTCGGCGCGATCGGTTTGTCCGATGTGAGTTCCGGCGAGGCGGTCAAGATCGTCGTCGTCAAGCGCGATCCCAATCTGAGCGCGGAGATCTTGATTGCGCATTGCCGCCAGCACCTCACCGCCTACAAGATCCCGCGGCATGTCGAATTTCGCGATAAGGAGCTGCCGAAAACGAACATCGGTAAAATTCTCCGGCGTGCTCTTCGCGAGGAGCAATCTTTGACGTCTCGGTGATCGATTTCCAGCAGGGCGTTATCTGGGTGCGGCTCGGATATCGGCCAGAAGCGCGACGGCGTAGCTTGAATTCGCGCCGTAATATTAAGCGCGCATTGATTTCACGCGGCCTTCTCCGGTCTCCTGCTCCCAGCGCAAGATGGTCTGTCGAAGGGCATGAAATTTACTTTCGATCGCGCCGTCGAACAATGGATCTTTCCGATCGTTCAGTCGCGCATCGATTTCCGCCCAATCGTCCGGTTGCAAGGCCTTAACGGCGGCCGGAAATAACAGCCGCTCTTCCTTTTGCATGTGTTGGCGCTGATGCTCGATGAATTCGTGCACGACATTATGGAATTTTTGCCGCGGATACTCCCGGCCCGCCAAGATGTCGTCGACCGCCTGAGCAAACCGCTGCAAGCGTTTGGTTTCCAGTTGATGCTCGGCTTCCACGTCGCCGACGCGCGTGACCGCGGACGGATCTCGCAGCTTCAGCTTTTCGAAAACGATGTCCTCTTTCGGATGATGGTAGCTTTCGGGGTAGTCTTGGAAATATTCGATGATGGCCTGCAAGATTTCGTAATCTGGCGGCTCGCTGTGGTCGAAGACTTCCAATTCCTGCTCCAGAACAAGAAGCAGCTTTTCGATGTTTCGGTGCTCTTCGAGCAGAATCTCGATAATTCTTGACATCGATCGATCTCGACCAAGTGCTGTCCTAATAAGATATTGATCGGACAGCGATAATCTCTATCCAGGCACTACGCTTATACTTTGGGAGGACAAACTAATGTCAATTCGGCGCTTGGCTTTGCGCTATGTCAAAGCGTGATTGCATCAATCATTGAATATTCCCGCTCGAATTTGCTCATCACGTTCGCGAGTCGAATCGATGGCCAACGCCGATACTGGGCCGGGTTTCAAAATCCTGGCGCGTGAAGATTTTTCCGAACTGACCTATTCCTTGGTCATCCATCACCCGTTGATGGCGAAAGCCGCGCGGCCAGGTCAATTTGTCATCGTGATGTCGCACGAGTCCGGTGAGCGGATTCCGTTGACTATCGCGGACTTCGATCGCGCCAAGGGAACCGTCACCTTGGTCGTCCAGGCGGTCGGCAAATCGACCAAAGAGATGCAGCAGATCTGCAAGCCGGGGACCTCTCTATACGGAATTGTCGGACCCATGGGGGTTCCGAGCCCGATTACCGGAAAAAAGAAAGTCGTCTGTGTCGGCGGCGGCTTGGGCGTTGCGCCAATCTACCCGCAGGCCCGCGGATTTAAGGAAAATGGCGCCTATGTGATTGGCATCCTCGGATTTCGCAACAAGGACTTGGTTTTCTGGGCGGACAAGTTTGAGGCCTGCTGCGACGAATTGATTCTGTGCACCGACGACGGCTCGGCCGGAATGAAGGGCTTCGTCAGCGACGGCATCAAGGTTGCGATCGCTGGCCACAAGGATATCGAAGAGGTGGTCGCGATCGGTCCGCCGATCATGATGAAGGCCTGCGCCGAGGCCACGCGCCCGCATGGCATCAAGACGATCGTCAGCCTCAACCCGATCATGGTCGACGGAACCGGGATGTGCGGCGGCTGCCGGGTCAAGATCGGCAACGAAATAAAATTTGCTTGCGTCGACGGGCCCGATTTCGACGGCCACAAGGTCGACTTCAAAGACCTGATGATGCGGCTTAAGCGATATGCCGAAGAGGAAAAGGCCGCTCTCGATCGCTGGTCGGAAAACTGCCGAATGATGAAGCTGACCCCTCCGGTATTGAAGAGTGGCGAGATGGCCGATCCGGCGTTGTCCCTGCCGGATCCGTTCGAGGAAACGCTGGGGGGATAGCATGAGCCTGCATCAAATGGGTCAGCACGGCATCGGCCGCTCAGCGGCACCTCGGAGATAACCTGCTCGTTGCACGGGAATTTTTAGCATGGCCAAGAAGAAAAAAACGATCCGCAGCATCCCTCAACAACGCACGCCCGTGCGCGAACAGGATCCGAAGGCACGGGTGAAGAATTTCGAAGAGGTGAATTGCGGCTATTCGCTGGAACAAGCCCTCAACGAGTCGGAGCGCTGTCTGCTGTGTCCGGACCCGGCCTGTGTCGCGGGTTGCCCGGTCAATATCAATATCCCGAAATTCATCGAGGCGATCAGCGCAAAGGATTTCCGCGGCGCCTATGACGTGATTACCGCGAGCAATCTCTTGGCGGCGGTGTGTGGTCGCGTCTGCCCGCAGGAGACGCAATGTGAGGGCGTCTGCGTGGTCGGCGAGTCGCTCGAACCGGTAGCGATCGGCCGCCTGGAACGCTGGGTCGGCGACTACGCCATCAAGGAAAAGTGGAGCAACATTCCGCATATGGAGCCGAGCGGCTTCAAGATCGGAATCGTCGGTTCGGGGCCGGCCGGCATGGCGTGTGCGGCCGACATGGCCAAAGCCGGATGTGACGTGACGGTGTTCGAAGCATTCCACCAGGCCGGCGGCGTCCTCAAATACGGCATCCCCGATTTCCGGCTACCCAACTCGGTGGTCGATGCGGAAATCGAGAATCTGCGCAAGCTCGGCGTCAAATTCCAGTGCAATACGCTGGTTGGCCGCCTGTTCACCATCGAACAGATGCGCGACGAACTCGGCTTCGATGCCGTCTTCATCGGCACCGGCGCCGGCTATCCATCGATGCTCGGTATCCCCGGCGACTCGCTCAACGGCGTTCTGTCCGCCAACGAATTGCTGACCCGCTGCAACTTGATGCGGGCGAAGGAGTTCCCGAATTTCGACACCCCGCTTCCGCTCGGAAAGCGGGTCGCCGTGATCGGTGCCGGCAACACCGCCATGGACGCGATGCGCGTCAGCCTGCGGCTCGGCGCCGATAAAGTGTACTGCATCTATCGACGGTCGCGGGCGGAGTGTCCGGCGCGCGCGGAAGAGGTTCATCACGCCGAGGAAGAGGGCATCGAATTCAATTGGCTCACCGCCCCGGTTGAAATTCTCGACGACGGCAAGGGCAATGTCCGCGCCATGCGTTGCATCCGCATGGAACTCGGCGAGCCGGACGATTCCGGGCGGCGGCGTCCAATCCCGGTGCCCGGCAGCGAGTACGAGTTCGAGACCGATCAGGTCGTGTTCGCGATCGGAACCAACGCCAACCCAATCATCGGGCAGACGTCGCACCTTCGGCTCAACAAGCGTGGCTATATCGACACCGACGAGACGCTGGCGACCTCGATGGCGGGCGTATTTGCCGGCGGCGATATCGTCACCGGCGCCGCCACCGTCATCGAAGCGATGGGTGCCGGCCGCAAAGCCGCGCGCAGCATTAAGAACTATCTGAGAATTCGTGATTCCGGCGTCGACGACGTCAGCCAAGCTGGTGTCGGCACTTTCTTCGGGATCGATCTCCGGGAACGCAACTTCGCGCGTATTCGCGCCGCCTAAGGTAGCAAGATGAACGAGATCATTACCGACGCCTCAGTTAAATCTCGCCCCCGGGCGGTCGCGGCCGCCCGGCCCGCTCCGAGCGGGAAGACGGCGGTCACATTGGCCGAGCATATCGTCGAGATCGTCAGCGATTCCGGCGAGGGCGCGCAGCGCTGCGGGCAGTCGCTCGGAGCGATCGCCGCGCGGATGGGCAATGGCGTGTGGACCGTGGAAATCATCCCCGCGGAAATCCGCCCGCCCGCCCGCAGCGTGGCCGGCGGCAGCGGAAATCGTATTCGTCTGGGCTCAGGTCGCGTCACCAATGGCGGCAACGAAACCGACCTGGTGATCGCTTTCAACGAACAGGTGCTGCTTGGCCGCGTCCGCACCGGCGAACTCAAGGCCGGCTGTACCATTCTTTTGGAAAACATGTGGCGCGAGAGTAAGGACCAAAAAATCGTAGCTTCCTACATCGAGACCTACGACCAGCTCGTGGCGGCTGGCTACAAGGTTATCGAAACTCCGATGGAGCGCGAGTGCCGCACGATCGTCGCCGATGCCCGGCGCGGCAAGAACATGTTCGCGCTGGGAATGCTCTGCAATATTTATAGCTTCGACCTGCAGCTCGCCCGCGACCAGATCGCCCGCACATTCGGCAAGAAAGACGCCAGCGTCATCGAAGTCGAACGTGAAACTGCTGAACGCGGGCTATGACTGGGCCGAGAAGAATCTCGAGTTCAAGTACCGCATTCCGGCGACGCGCAGCACCGAACCGCAAATCGTGATCGACGGCAACACTGCGCTGGCGCTCGGAGTACTCGCTTCCGGCATGGAAGTCTGCGCGATGTATCCGATCACGCCGGCCACGTCGGTGTCGCATTATTTGAGCAGCGTGTTCGAAAAGGTCGGCGGCATCGTCCATCAGGCCGAGGACGAGATTGCGGCCTGCACCTTCGCAATCGGCGCCTCCTTTGCGGGCAAATGCGCCGTCACCGTCACCTCGGGACCCGGCTATTCGCTCAAACAGGAAGCGATCGGACTTGCGGTAATGGGTGAAATCCCCCTCGTCGTCATCAATGTGCAACGCGGCGGCCCCAGTACCGGACAGCCGACCAAGGTCGAGCAAGGCGATTTGATGACGTCGATCTTCGGCAGCCACGGCGACGCGCCCAAAGTCGTGATCGCGCCGGGTACGATCGAGGACTGTTTCTATTCGGTCGTCACGGCACGCAAGATCGCCGAAAGCTTCAACATGGTCGTGGTTGTTCTCTCCGACGCCAGCCTTGCCACGTCGCAGCAGCCGTTTCCGCGGCCACAATTCAGCGAAGCCTGGCTCGCTCCGCCGGTCGATCAGAGCGAAATTCCAGAAGGGTCCAAGGCCTACGACTGGAATCCCATGACGGGCTTGGCGCGCCGCTTCATCCCGGGGCAGCCTGGCGGTATGCACACCTTGACCGGCCTTGCGCATGACAGTCTGAGCCACGTCGCCTACGACCCGGAGAGCAACGAATTGAGCATTCGCGCGCGCAGCCACAAGCTTGCCGCCCTGCAGAAGACCCTCAAGACGCCGCCGGTATTCGGCGATCCGAAGGGCGATCTGCTGGTGATCGGCTGGGGCAGCACCAAGGGTGCGATCGAGGAGGCCGTGACGAACCTGCGCGCCGAAGGCCACAAGGTCTCGTCGCTGCATCTCACCTTCCTGCAGCCGATGGCGCCGGGAATCAAAGAGATCATGCAGCGGTTCAAGAAGGTCATCACGATCGAAGGCAATTGGAGCGATGACCCGAATGACGAAATCATCGACGAAAGCAATCGCCGTTACTCGGCGGTCGCAATGCTGCTGCGCTCGCGTTACCTCATCGACGTCGATTGCTGGAGCGAAGTGCGCGGCCAGCCGATCAAGCCGAATACGATCCAGCGCGTCATCCTCGAGAAATTGAAGAAGTAAGAGGCACGACAATGACCATTCATGCCACCGAATGCCTCTTGCGAATGCACGATCAGCATTATGCGCTTGAGGACTATCAGAGCGGTGTGCCGCGCTGGTGCACCGGTTGCGGTGACAATGCCATACTCGCGGCGGTGCAACGGCTATGCCGCGATGAGGATTTGCGCCCCGAGAAGACCGTGTTTGTCTCAGGGATCGGCTGCTCCAGCCGTTTTCCGCATTACATGAAGACTTACGGATTCCACGGCATCCATGGCCGCGCGTTACCGGTTGCCGAAGGCATCAAGATGGCGCGGCCGGATCTCAACGTGTTCGTCAATACCGGCGATGGCGACTGCTGCAGCATAGGTGCAGCCCATTGGATTCATGCCATCCGCTACAACATGAACATGACGGTGATGCTGCACGACAATCAAATCTACGGCTTGACCAAGAAGCAGGCGTCGCCGACATCGCCAATTGGATTGAAGAGCAACACCACGCCGCGCGGCAGCTATCTCAACGCGCTTAATCCGTTGACCGTGACGCTTGGCGTCGAGAACGTTTCCTTCGTCGCGCAGGCGGTCGATTGGATACCGGAAGTGCTCTACGACATCATTTCGCAGGCCTATCACCATAAGGGGCTCTCGTTCGTTCGCATCCTGCAGCGCTGCCCGGAATGGCTGCCGCAAATGTTCGAGCCCTGGATAAACGATCCTCTCAAGACCATGCTACTCACGCACGAAGACGGCCTGAAAATCAGCCCGAACTTGGCCAAGGTCTACAAGAATCAGGAACGGCACGATCCCGCGAATCTCAACCGCGCGCGCGAGATCGCTTCAGCCCAAGATCCGATCCCGGTCGGCATCCTGTATCGCAATGAGGAAGTCCCCTGCTACGAAGAGCTTCGCAATGCCGGGCAGCAGCGGTCGACGCGCTACATCAAAGCGGGTTTTGAGGCAGAGCTCGATAAGTTCACGATTTGGCCGCAAGGCGCAGACACCAAAGTTCAACCGAGCGCCTAAGGATCCGGCGGATTTAGACTGAAAACGACTAGGGCAATTTCAGCATGCAAGCAGAACTTCAGGCGCATATCGCGTTTCATCTCACGGGGAAAATGCCCCCGGGCGAGGCCGATGCACTTGCCCAGAGCGGCCTGCATCCAGCAATTCTTGCCGAATATCGGGATCTGACGACGCTGCGCTACGATTTTCCACTCGTGTTGACCGGCGCGGGCAGCAATGCAAAGCCGGTGCAATCACTCTCCGGACTGTTCGATGGCGCGCTGAAGGACATCGCGGCGAGCGGTGACGAAGACCGGGTAAGGAAACACACGGCCCGGCTCGAGCGGGAGATCCGCAAACTGATCGCGGAAGGTGTAACCGGGTCGCTGCTTGCCCTTTGGGACGCCGCTGCCGCCCGCGTTGGCGCGAAAAATGACGAGCTGGTGCAGGATAGCCTGCGCCGCCTGCGTGCCGCGCTGAAGACCGATGGTGAGGTCATCGACTGCGACAAGGCGATGCCGTTTCGGCTGTTTCAGCATGCCTGGCAGACTTTGCAGGACCAGAAGACACAGAAATTCCGGACCGATATCAATAAGCTGATCATGAAGCTGTCCGACATCCTGAGCGCGGATTTCATCCGCTCGAAGGAGGGACTTAGCGCAGACAGGCTGCGGGCCTCAATCGGTGCTGCGCATCAGAGCGCTTTCGATTTCGACGCGATGTCACGCGTGCTTGTTGAGGCCTCGCCGAGTGTGCCGATGCCCGAAAGTCGTCGCCAACGGGTCCGCGGGCTGCTTTCGGCGCTCAGGTCGCAACGCTTCTTTTCGCCGGCCAGTGAAGGCGACAAGTGGATCGGCGTCGGCGAGCCGTATTCTTTTGTCTTCGAAAAGTGCTCCGACGCGGTCGCGGCATACCGGGAGCGGCTGCCGAAGATGGTCGAGCTGGCCAAGGCGATCGCAATGGCCAAACTCGAAACCGAAGGCGAATACAGCGAAGCGCGTCATGATGCCTTCTTCGCGGAGTTCGGCGATAATGGCCTCGATGCCGACGACACCGCCGCCTTCCCGAACTATCTGATTTGCCTGCACGCCGCCGACCTGCGGGCGGCGGAAAGCGACTTGCTGTTGGAAGCTTTTGTCGCCGGCATGCCGGCAAAAGTCGTGGTGCAGACCGACGACCTGCTCGAGCCATCGCCGGTCACCGGCGAGTATCTGTTTGCGGGACTGCGCGGCCGGCAACTCGTAAGCACGACGCTTGGATTTGGCACGTACTATGTCTTGCAGTCGAGCAGCTCCGGTCTGTTGCGGCTGCGCGAGCAGATTCTTCGCGGACTGGCCTATCGCGGACCGGCATTATTCAGCGTTTTCTCCGGTGCCAGCGGGAGCGGCATTCCGCCCTATCTGGCGGCGGCGGCCGCCGCCGAGTTGCGGGCGTTTCCCGCGTTCACATACGACCCGTCGGCGGGGCCGGACTGGGCATCTCGGTTCTCGCTGCAAGCCAATTCGCAACTCGATCTCGATTGGCCGTTGCAGCGCCTTGACTATGAGGACGAGGCGCAGCAACTCGTCTCGGAAAAGCTGGCCTTCACGTTGGTCGACTTCATGGCCTGCGACCCGCGTTGCGCCAAGCACTTCGCCCAGGTTCCGCGGGCGAAGTGGGCCGACAATATGCTGCCGGTATCCGAATTCCTGACACGCGAACCGGAAGATCTGACCGAAAAAGTCCCGTGCGTGTTGATGGTCGACCGCGACAATCGCCTACAAAAAGTAATCGTCGACGACAGGCTGGTGCGCGAGGCGCATCGTTGTGTCGAGGCATGGCGCAGCTTGCAGGAGCTTGGTGGCGTTCACAACTCGCACGCGGCCAGGCTTGTTGAACAGGAACGCAAAGTCTGGGCCGAGCAAACGCGGCCGGCGGCCGCGCCCGCTGCGACGCAGGCCAGCGCTGCCGTCGCTGCGGCACCGGCCGCAGCACCGGCAGCGCCCTCTGCCGCGCCCGCCGCTGCCGAAGCGGCGCCGGAAAAACCGTCGGACGATCCCTATATCGAGACCGCGCGCTGCACGACTTGCAACGAATGCACGCTGATCAACGACAAGATGTTCGGTTATGACGCCAACAAACAGGCATCCATCATCAATCCGGATGCCGGAACCTACCGCCAACTGGTGGAAGCCGCGGAGAATTGTCAGGTCTCGATCATTCACCCGGGCAAGCCGCGGAATCCAAACGAGCCAGGGCTCGATGAGCTGATCAAGCGCGCGGAGCCGTTTCTGTAGACGCGCCACCGGCCGCGCTGTTAATTGGACCGTTGCCTCTGCCTTGGAATTAATGCTGCCGCCAATTGTCACGCCGCGGCGTAGATTGCCGATCGCGGCGCCGCCGTGCGGCCATCGCGCGCGCCGGAAAATTGCAAAGTCCTGATAATTAGCCTTTAATTGGGCAGCAGCCCATGCCTGGACAGGGGGGCGAAAGAAGACGTTCAATCAGTCCAATAACTTAAAGATACTCGGGAGGAGGGACCCACCATGCGAAAATCGAGACGACAAATGATCGGGCAGTTAGCCCTGGGCGCCCTCCTTGCATTGGCGGGCATGGCCCTGATCGGCGCCCAGCCCGCTTCAGCCCAGGACAAGATTACGGTTGGAATTATCCCGATCACCGATTGCACGCCGATCTTCCTCGGCAAGCAGAAAGGTTTCTTCGCCAAGCAGAACCTCGATGTGAATATTGAATTGGCGCAGGGCGGCGCGGAGCTGGTCAATCCGGTCGTCAGCGGCCAGCGCGAATTCGGATTCAGCAATGTAAGTTCACTCCTGATTGCACAAACCCGCGGTCTCGACCTCGTCGCGGTATCTCCCGGAGCGTCCTCGACCGGCGAACAAGGCCGCGACTTCGGCGCCATCGTCGCGCCCGGCGATAGCCCGATCAAGAACGCCAAGGATCTCGAAGGCAAGACGGTCGCCGTCAACAACCTGAAAAATATCGGCGATACCTCGGTCAATGCTTCGGTGCGCGCCGCCGGCGGCGATGCCTCCAAAGTCAAATATGTCGAGCTCGCTTTTCCGGCCATGCCAGCGGCACTGGCCGACAAGCGGATCGACGCGGCGTGGATCGTGGAGCCGTTCCTCACCATCACCAAGGCAAACGGCGCCAAGGTGGTCGCTTGGAACCTGGTCGACACGTCGCCGCATCTGATGATCGCGGTCTACTTCACCACGCGAAAATACGCCAAGGAGCATCCCGATGTGGTCAAGCGCTTCCAGGTGGCGATGAAGGAATCGCTGGCCTACGCCGACAGTCATACCGATGAAGTGCGCGAGATCGTCCCGACCTTCACGCGCGTTTCGAAGGAAATGATCGGAAAACTAACGCTGCCGCGCTGGCCGACCGAGATGAACGTCAAGTCGACCCAGACGCTGGCGGACCTCGCCTTGAAGGATGGGCTGCTCGACAAGAAGCCGGACCTGGACGCGTTCTTCAAGCTGCCATAGTGCAATAATGGCTTCGGGTACTCGATCCCGGCGTCGGCTCGCTCGCGCGAGTGCGATGACCTGGGCACGAGGCGTTGGCGGTTTGATCGCACTGGCGATCATCGTCGAGGCAGCGCCGCGCAGCGGCGCCGTCTCGCCGCGCTATTTCCCGCCATTCAGCACCATCGTGTTTACGCTGGCTGAAGAGATGGAGCGTGCGAGCTTCTGGACCGCGCTCGGCAAGACGCTTGAAAGCTGGGCGCTCGGCCTGGCGATCGCGGTCGCCGCCGGGGCCGTAATCGGCATCGCGATCGGCAGCTCGGCGCTGCTGCGCGAAACGACGCGATCGACCATCGAATTCCTGCGGCCGATTCCGTCGGTCGCGCTGATCCCGCTGGTGACGCTGCTGTTCGGTACGACGCTGAAATCAAATCTGGTGTTGGTCGTTTATGCTGCGTTCTGGCAGGTGCTGATCCAGGTGCTCTACGGCGTCCAGGACGTCGATCCGATGGCGCGCGAGACCGCGCGCTCTTATCGTCTAAGCCGTTGGGAGCAGATCCGCTACGTGATCTGGCCGACGACCTTGCCTTATCTGATGACCGGGGTACGGCTGGCCGCCGCGGTCGCGCTCATTCTCACCATCACCGCCGAGCTGGTGATAGGTACGCCCGGCCTTGGCAAGGAGCTTTTCGTTGCCCAGACCAGCGGCGCCTATGAGATCATGTATGTCTATGTGGTCGTCACAGGAATCATCGGCGTGATCGTCAATGTGCTTGCGCGTGCGCTAGAGCGCGCGGTCATGCCCTGGCATTCCTCCTTGCGCGCGGAAGTCTTGTAATGGACAACGACCGCGCAATGCAGATCGTTCGGCAGACGGCGTTGGTGATGGGTCTGCCGGCGTTGTTGTTCGCGGCCTGGTGGATTTCCAGTTCGGGCAGCGAGAGTATTTTTTTTCCGCCGCTGTCGAAAATCCTGCGCGTCTTCGCCGAGGTCTGGTTCTCGCCGCGCATCTCGCACGATGTCGTTCCCAGCATGGTGCGGTTCTTTATCGGCTACCTGTCGGCGGTGGCGCTTGGGCTGGTGCTCGGCATTCCGATCGGCGGCTCGCGCCGCATGCGGCAAGTGCTTGAACCGGTTCTCGAATTCTTGCGCGCGATCCCTCCGCCGGTGCTGGTGCCGATTTTCATGCTGTTTGTCGGCATCGGCGACACCATGAAGATGCTGGTGATCGTCTCAGGCTGCGTCTGGCCGGTGCTGCTCAATACGGTCGCAGGTGTGCGCTCCCTGGACACCGTGTTGGAGGAGGTGATCTGTTGCTATCGCATCGGCGTGGTCGGCCGGCTTTGGCATTTCGTTCTGCCGGGCGCGAGTCCGCAGATCTTTGCCGGCATGCGGCAGGCGCTGTCGATCGGCATCATTCTCATGGTCATCAGCGAGATGTTTGCAGCCAGCAACGGGCTCGGCTTCCAGTTGGTGCAGTTCCAGCGCGGCTTCGCCATACCTGAAATGTGGACGGGCATCATCCTGCTCGGGCTTATCGGCATTCTGCTGGCTTTTATTTTTCGCCTCATCGAAAATTGGTTGTTGGCCTGGTATTTCGGCTTTCGCCGGTCGCAGCGTGAGAGTTCATGATGGCCAACGCTCCGCGGGCAAATCCGGCAGCGCAGGCGATGGTCGAGGTCACCGCCCTGCGCAAGGTCTATGACACTCAGCATCGCAGCATCGAAGCGATCCGCGACGTCACCTTCACCGTGGGGGCGGGCGAGTTGGTCTGCATCATCGGACCGTCCGGGGCCGGCAAGACGACCTTGCTCAAGTGCATCGCCGGCCTGCTGTCGCCAAGCAGCGGTCAAGTCGTTCTCGAGGGCCAGCCGGTAACGGAGCCGCCGGCGCGGATGGCGGTGGTGTTTCAGGAATACGGCCGCAGCCTGTTTCCGTGGATGTCGGTGCAGGAGAATGTCGAACTGCCGTTAAAACGTAAGCATCTGACCGCGGCACAGCGTGAAAAACTGGTGAACGATGCCCTGGCCGCGGTCGATCTCGCCGATGTGCATCGCGCTTACCCATGGCAGCTTTCCGGCGGCATGCAACAGCGGGTCGCCATCGCCCGGGCGGTGGCCTACGAGCCGCATGTCATGCTGATGGATGAGCCATTCGCGGCGGTCGATGCGCAGACGCGCGCCGATCTCGAGGATCTGATCAGAAAGCTGTGGCGCAGGATGGGAATTACCATGCTGTTCGTCACCCACGATATCGATGAAGCGGTTTATCTCGGCCAGCGCGTCCTGGTGATGTCGTCGTCGCCGACCGTGATCATGGAAAATATCACGATCGACCTGCCCGACGACCGATCGCAACTCGAAACGCGCTCGTTGCCGCGCTTTGCCGAACTTCGCAAGCATCTCTATGCGCAAATCCAGGCTTCCAAACAAAGGCGGCGGCCCGCCGGCTGACATCGTCGAGGATGAACTCGCAGCATGAACAAAAAAATCCAAACTGAATCCGCGTTCGAATTTTCCGCCGAGCGACCGCCGTCGTTCTATGATCGGGCGCCGGCCTATGCCGGCATGATCCGCGAGCGCGACGTCTATGTTCCGATGCGTGACGGCGTGCGCCTGTGCGTGGACATCTATCGCCCGGAGGCGGCGGAAAAGTTTCCGGCGCTGTTGGCTTTCGCGATCTACAACAAAGATCTGCAGGGGCCGGATTTGGCGGAATCGCTGCCGCCGCAACCGGCCTGGTCGGCGCTGTGGACCGGGCCGATCGAAGCCGGCGATACCCATTTTTTCGTCGCGCGCGGTTATGTCCATGTCATCGGCGGCCCGCGCGGGGTCGGCAAGTCGGAAGGCGGTGGGTCGCGCGAGTGGGATTGTTACGATCTGATCGAATGGATCGCCAAGCAGCCCTGGTGCGACGGCAATGTCGGCATGGTCGGCATTTCCGGCTTCGGCGCCGAACAGTTGGCGGTCGCCAAACAACAGCCGCCGCACCTAAAAGCCATTTTTCCGTTTGATCCGCGCGGCGCCTACGGCCATCTCGGCGGATTTCGCCATGAATATCCGGGCGGCGTCTTGCATCTGTTCCGCTATCTGCTCGGTCATTTCTCGGCACTGCATCAGAACAAGGGCCAGCCCGGACCGCTGCCGCCGGATAAGGAAAAGAAATGGGCGGAGGCGATGCGCAATCCGGATTACCGGATGTTTCCGCACGTGCTCAACGTGCTCGCGCAAAAGGGCCAGCACATGCCGGCCTATTTCGATCTGTTGATCGATCCGTTCGACAAAGTCGAAACGGTCGAGAAAGGCGAGGCCGAGTTCGCCAAGATCAAGGTGCCGACCTATACGGGGTCGGGCTGGTATGGCTTGACCTACAAGACCCATCTAAACGGGGCGCAGACTTATTTCGAGAAGATCGCCGCGCCGAAGAAGCTGATGTTTGGCGGCCCGGCGCATCTCGAACGGCCCTTCCATTCGTTTCACCACGAAATCCTCAAGTGGCACGACCACTGGCTGAAGGGCTTGGACACCGGCGTCATGCGCGAGCCGCCGGTCAAGTTCTGGGTCATGGGCGCCAATGAATGGCGCACCGCCGAGGACTGGCCGTTGCCGGAAACGCAATGGACCAAGTTTTATCTGCGCTCGTGGAACCGCCTGAGCGCGGCCGCGTTCGTGCCGGCCAGCAGCGACGAAGAACAGCCGCCGGACGCATTCCTGCAAATGCCACCGACGCAGACCAATGAAATCCAGAAATTGCGATTTTTGTCCGATCCGCTGCCCCGCGATCTGCTGGTGGCGGGCCCGATCGTGCTCAATCTCTTCGCCGCCATCGATCAGAGCGATACCAACTGGATCGTTATCCTCAAGGATGTCGGTCCCGATGTGTCGGTGCGCACCGCGCGCGAGGGCGAGCGGGAGGTTCCGCCGGACCTTCCCGAGCGCGAGGTGACACGCGGCTGGCTCAAAGCATCGCACCGCGCCGTTGATCCGAAGCGTTCGAAGCCCGGGCGACCGTGGCATCCATTGACGCGCGAGGCGTCACAGGCGGTCGTGCCGGGGGCGATCGAAGAATATGCGATCGAGATCATGGCTACGGCTAATCTATTCCGCCAAGGCCACCGCATTTGCCTCGACATCACCAGCCTTGATCTGCCGACCGGCGTCGCCGGCGCCACCAACGTCGAATATATCCCGAATCATATTTGCAGCAGCCGGACGACGCTGCACCGGATCTATCACGACGTGAAACGTCCCTCGCATCTGCTTCTCCCCGTCATCCCTGCGGAAGATTGAGATCGCCATGCGCATCATCGATTTGTCGGTCAGCTTGAAGAACGGCATCGTGTCGGAGCCGCCGCATATGGGGCACACGATCGCCTATTCCGATCATGCCGCCGGCGCCGAGGAGTTCATGGCGATTTTTCCCGGGCTCAAGCGCGAACAAATTCTCGGCGGCTATGGACCAGCCTTGGAGCGCGTGAGCCTGACCACGCATAACGGCACCCATCTCGATGCGCCCTGGCACATGCATCCGACCATGGACGGCGGCAAGCCGGCGATCAGCATCGACCAGGTGCCGCTCGAATGGTGCTTCTCCGACGGCGTCAAGCTCGATTTCCGCGCCAAGCCGGACGGCTATCTATGCATGGCGGACGACGTGAAGCGCGAGCTTGAGCGCATCAAGTACAAGCTCAAGCCGCTCGACATCGTGCTGGTCAACACCTCCGCCGCCGGTGCGCACGAAAAGCCCAATTACCGCGACATCGGCTGCGGCCTGGGCCGCGAAGCCACGCTTTTCCTGCTCAAGCAGGGCGTCCGCGTCACCGGCACCGACGCCTGGAGTTGGGATGCGCCCTTCAGCGCCACCAAGAAACACTTTGCCGAAAGCGGCGACGCCAGCCTGATCTGGGAGGGGCACAAGGTCAGCAGCGAGATCGGCTATTGCCACATGGAAAAGCTTGCCAATCTCGACAAGCTGCCGCCGCACGGCTTCAAGGTCGCGTGCTTCCCGGTGAAGATCGAGAAGGCATCCGCCGGTTGGACGCGAGCGGTGGCGATCCTGCCCGACTGACCGCCGGTTTCGCGGGCGGGATCGCGCTATCCTGGCTGCCCAATATCACTCGCTAACAGGGAAGATTGGTAAGTCATGGCAAGTACGCCCAGCGTCGACCAGGCCGCGTTGCAGCACCGCCGGATCGATATCCCACCACCATATCTATCCGCCGGTCTATTTCCGCAAGGCGGCCGAGCACATCCGCGGCGTGACCCATGCCTTCTATCCCCGGCTGCTCGAATGGACGCCGAGCAAGGCCATCGAGGTTATGGACCGTCACGGTATCGCCACCGCCATCGTTTCGATTTCCGCGCCCGGGATTTGGTTTGGCGATGCGGCGGCAGCAGGTTCGCTGGCGCGCGAGTGCAACGAATATGCCGCGCAGATAGCACGAGACCACAAGGGGCGCTTCGGCCTGTTTGCCATCCTGCCGCTTGGCGACATCGAAAGAAGCCTGCGCGAGATCGAGTATGCCTACGACGTCCTCAAGGCCGATGGCATTGCCTTGATGACCAATTGCAATGATCTGTGGCCCGGCGACAAGGCATTCGCGCCGGTTTTCGATGCGCTTAACGAGCGCAAAGCGGTGGTCTTTTTTCACCCGACCGCCGCGAGCTTCCTGACCAAGGTTCTGCCCGACATTCCCGCACCTACGGTAGAGTTTCCATTCGATACGACGCGGGCGATTATGAGTTTGCTATTCAGCGGCACCACTTCGCGGTGTCCCGATATCCGTTTCGTCTTTTCCCATGGAGGCGGCGCGCTGGCGATGGTTGCCGGCCGTATGGTTGGGCTCGCAGGCGTGCGCAAAGAATTGGGTGCGCGTGTGCCGAACGGCGTCATGACCGAACTCAAGAGGTTCTATTACGACGTCGCCAGCGTCACCAGCCCGGCCGCCTTCAATGCCATCCGCGAACTCGTTGGGACTTCGCAGTTGCTATTCGGCAGCGACTATCCATTCTGGTCGCCCGACCTTGCCATATCGGGTTTGCGCGATATGGGGCTCGATGCCGACGCTCTTGCCGCGATCGAACGCGGCAATGCGCTTAAGTTGCTGCCGAAATTGCATCAATAATTACCGCCCAAGTTCGGCGAACCGGGCGTTTGATCGGCAGCGCGTTATTTGCCCGCTTCTTTATCGCGCACGGTTTTGAGCATGGCGCTGCCTTGGTTTGCCGGCCCCAGCGCTTTCGTGGCCGCCGCGAGTTCCAACACCTTGTGCAACTCCTGCCAGCTTGCGCCGGCGCGCCGCGCGGCGATCGCGTGCATTTGCGCCGCCGGATTGTGCTCGATAAGCAGCATGCCAAACAGGATAAGGTGCGTGGTCTTGACATCGAACACGTCCGAATAGAACGCATGGGCGCGGAGCTGCTCCGCCAGCCGCAGAAACTCGGGATTGATCTCACCCGAAAATTCGAAGCGCGCGGCGGGTAACGACGGCAGCTCGCCGAATAACTCCACATAAGTTTCGCGGAATTTGATGAGATCGGCCGAAAGGCCCTTCTTCGATCCGGTCATGATATGTCCTCACTCTATTTTCACGTTCGCCGCCCGCATCACCCGGCTCCATTTCTGCGCATCCGTTCTAATGTATTCGGCGAACTCCTCAGGCGAGCTCGTCATCGGCTCCATAAATTGCGGCTCCAGGAATTTCTGACGAAAGGTTTGGTCGCTGAAAATCTTCCGCACTTCCGCGTTTAGTTTGGCGACGATCTCCTGCGGAGTGCCGCCCGGCGCGAACAGGCCGAACCAGGACACAGCCTCGAAGTTCGCAAGTCCGCTCTCGGCGACAGTTGGCACATCGGGAAGCTGCGACCTTCGGGTATTGCTTGCAATTGCGATCATCTTGACCTTGCCGGCGCGAGCCGACGGCATGGCGCTGCCGACGCTCAGAAACATCATTTGGATGTGGCCGGCAATGACATCGGTAAGCGCCGGCGTTGCGCCCTTGTAGTGAACGGGCAGGAGCTGCACGCCTGCCATGGTTTGAAACATCTCCATGTTGATGTGGCCGCTCGATCCGACGCCAAAAGTTCCGTAGGTGAGCTGGCCCGGCTTCTGTTTTGCGAGCTCGATCAGGTCGCCGACATTCCGCACCGGGAGCGACGGATTCACGATCAGAGAGTGGTGGATGCGGACAAGGCCGCTGATTGGCACAAAATCCTTCACCGGATCGTAATTCAGTTTGGCATAGAGACTGGGGTTGACCACGAAGGTCGCTTCCGGGCTCAAGAACAGCGTGTAGCCGTCGGGCGTCGAACGGGCGACGAATTCCGCACCGATTTGGTTATTGGCGCCAGCCTTGTTTTCAACAATAACTGGCTGGCCCCAAGTTTCGCTGAAGCGCTGCGCCAGCCATCGCGCCAGGGTGTCGGTAATTCCGCCCGGGGCGGAAGGCGCGACAATGGTGATTATTCTTGAAGGATAGCTCTGGGCCTGGGCGATGGTGATGCCGAACCCCAGGCAAGCGAGAGCGATCAATGCGCGAAGCCATTTGATCATTTTGTCCTCCCGTATGTTTCGGAAACCTCATCCGGTGGCGATTTCAGTTTTGGCGGCTCCAAGCCATCGTTCGGCGTACCGCGTCGCAGATCTTGTCGGCGCTGGGCGTAATGGCCTGTTCGAGCGGTTGGCTAAACGGGGTCGGGATATCGGACCGGGCGACCCGCATGATCGGTGCGCGCAAGGACTTGAAGCCATGCTCCGCCACGATGGCCGACAATCCGGAAGCAATACCGCAGTTCAGATTGGTCTCATCGGCCACCACCAACCTTCCGGTGCGGCCGACGGATTGCAGGATCAGGTCTTGATCGAGCGGAACCAGCGTGCGCGGATCGAGTACTTCGACGTCGATGCCTTCGCCCGCGAGCGTCTCGGCCGCCGCCAGCGCGGCATGTACGACGTAAGAGGTCGCGATCACGGTGACGTCGCGGCCCGCTCGCTTGATGTCGCCGCGGCCGAAGGGGATCGTGTAATCCTCTTCCGGCACGTCACCCTCGATGTCCATCAGGCGGGCATGGTTGACGAACATGGTAGGATTGTCACTCTTGATCGCGCTACGAATGAGGCCTTTGACGTCGTAGGGGCTGGACGGCAGCACGATTTCGAGGCCGGCGGCATTCCACAACATCGCCTGCGGACTGTGACTATGCTGGGCGCCGCCGCCGCCGCGCAAGCCATGCAGGCAATGGTAGACGACCGGTACGCGCAACGTGCCGCCGGACATGTGGCAAGCGACCGCCGCTTCATTGACCAGGGGCGACCAGCCAACATAGGTGAAGCTGCCGGTGCCGATATCGACGAACGGCCGCGCGCCGGCCATCGCCGCGCCCGCACCGATGCTGACGATCGCCGCCTCCGATATCGGCGGATCGTAGATACGGTCGGGAAACTCGGCGCGGATCGGATCCATCAGCACGCGCTTGGGGCCAAGCCCAAGCACGTAGCTTCCCACCAGGCTGACGCGGGGGTCCTCAGCCAGGCTGATGCGCAGGGCTTCGGCGATGGCGGCGGCGTAGCTTGTTTTTCTCATCGGTCGCTCCTTGCTCAGGCGAATACGTGGTCGCCGACGGTGGCCGGGTCTGGCATCGGGCTGGCGACGGCGAATTCGCACGCCTTGGCGATGCGGTCTCGCGCATTCTTGTCGCGTGCCAACAGTTCGTCGCGCGAGGCGTAACCGGCGGCAACCAGTTCGCGCGCCGCGCGCAACAACGGGTCGTGATGGCGCAACCAGTCGGCATGCGGTCCGGCGATGCGCGCCGGGTCCCAGGCCTCGTTGAGGTCGGTGACGGTCGCCAGTTCCGGCCACAACGGACTGCTGCCCGGCCAACGCGTCGTGAAGGCCTCGATGAAAACCGGGCCGTTGCCGGCGCGGCAGCGCTGCACGGCCTCGATCGCGGCCGCATGTACGGCATTCATGTCGGTGCCGTCGACCTTCAGGCAATGAATGCCGTAAGCAGCGGGCAGGCGGGTGAAACTGTCGGTAGCGGTCGTCGCGGTGGGGTAGCCGCCTTGCTGCGGGCCCATGGCGCCGGGCGAGTTGTTCTCGCAGACATAGACGACCGGCAGCTTCCACAGCGCCGCGATGTTGAAGGACTCGATGACCAACCCCTCTTCGAGCGAGCCATCGCCGAAGAAACCGACGGCAACGTGCGGCTCGCGCTTGACTTTGATTCCGTATCCCGCGCCGGTCGCCAGGCCGGCGCAGCCGCCGACGATGGCCGAGGTGGACAGAAACCCGCGACTGGGATCGGAAATGTGCAATGTGCCACTGCGGCCGCCATTGAATCCGGTCGCGCGGCCAAGGATTTCGGCCATCGCCCGGTTTGGATCGCAACCACGTCCGATGATGTGGCCATGATTGCGGTGGGTGGTGCAGATCAAATCCTTTTCACCCAGCGCTTCCAGCACGGCGCCGCCGGTCGCTTCCTGGCCGATATAGATATGGTAGTGGCTGACGAACCGGCCTTGCGTATAGAGCTGAATCACGGCCTCTTCGAAATGGCGTATCATCAGCATACGTTCGAAGATCGACAGGCTGGTTCGGCGATCGAGGGCTTTGGTTGTCATTGGTCGTGTCCTTCCAAGATTTTCATCGCTGGCCGCGCACCAACGCGGCGGTGTCGTGCGCCAACCGCTGGGCGTCGGGAAGCACCAGCGGCTCCAGCGATTTGCTGAATGGAATTGGAACATCGGCGCCGCCGATACGGATCACCGGCGCATCAAGCCAATCGAAGGCGTGCTCGGCGACGGTCGCGGCGATCTCTCCGGTAATGCCATATTGCCGGTAGCCACCGTCCACCACGATCGCGCGCGAGGTCTTCTTCACGGAAGCCACCAAGGTATCGAGGTCGAGTGGCACCAAGCTGCGCGCATCGACGATCTCGGCCGAGATCTCTTCTTTCGCCAACAGCTCGGCGGCAGCCAACGCCACATGCACCATGCGGCCGGTCGCGATGATGGTGACGTCGCGGCCTTCGCGCTTGACCTCGGCGCTTCCGATCGGCACGACGTAATCGCCGTCAGGCACCGCGTCGCGCAGGTTGTAGAGCATGCGATCCTCGAAATAGACCACCGGACCATCGTCGCGGATGGCGGCGGCCATCAGTCCCTTGGCATCGGCCGGGGTCGAGGGCATCACCACCTTCAAGCCGGGAATATGGACCGGCCAGGCGTGCAGGCTCTGCGAGTGCTGCGGTCCGAGGTTGCCGCCAACGCCGACGGCAGTCCGTACCACCAGCGGGACGTTGAATTGGCCGGCGGACATGTAGTGGATCTTCGCGGCCTGATTGACCAGCTGGTCCATGATCAGCGTGATGAAATCGCCGAACATCACCTCGAACACGGGCCGTTGCCCGGTCATGGCGGCGCCGACCGCGATGCCGAATGCTCCGGATTCCGAGATTGGTGTATCGATCACGCGCTCGGCGCCAAACTGCGCGAACAGCCCATCGGTCTGCTTGAACACGCCGCCGGCGGCGCCAATGTCCTCGCCCATCAGGATGACCGAGTCGTCAAGGCGCATTTCGCCGAACAGCGCTTCCAGCACTGCGGCGCGATAGGTGACCGTGCGCGGGCTAGGCATGCAGGTGGGCCCCCAGATCATCCGCAGCAGGGAAGGGGGCCGCCTTGGCAAGATCGATGGCGGCGCGCACTTCTTCGTCGATGTCGCGCTTGAGCGCGGCGATTGTTGCCGCGGTCGCCAACTTGGAATCCAGCAGCCATCGGCCGAGCCGTTCGATCGGATCCTTTAGGCGCCAGGCTTTGGCCTCGGCGTCATCCTTGTAGTCCTGCTTGTCGCCGACGTGATGGCCACCGTAGCGGTAAGTATTGCAGATCAGAAAGCTTGGTCCGCCGCCGTCGCGGGCGCGTTCGAGCGCGCGTTGTGCCGCGGCGCGGACCACGAGCACGTCCATGCCATCGACGGTTTCCGACGGAATGCCGAAGGCGCGGCCGCGCGCGATCGGGTCGGGTCCGGCGGTGACGTCCTCGATGGCGGTGAATTCGCCAAAACCATTGTTTTCGCAGACAAATAGCACCGGCAGGCGCCAGATTGCCGCCATGTTCATGACTTCGAACAGCAGACCCTGATTGAGCGCGCCGTCGCCGAAGAAGGCGACCGCCACCTGGCGGCGGCCGTGCCGTTTGGCGCTCAGCGCGGCGCCGGCGGCGAGCGGAATGCCGCCACCGACGATTCCGGTGGTGCCGAGATTGCCATTGGCGGCATCGAAGACGTGCAGCGTGCCGCTGCGCCCGAGGCCGTAGCCGGTGCGGCGCCCCATCACCTCGGCCATCAACCGGGCGACGTCGGCCCCCTTGGCCAGACAGTGGCCATGCCCGCGGTGATTGCTGGCGATCGTGTCATCGACGCCCAGCAGCGAGCACACGCCAACCGCTACCGCCTCCTGCCCGGCGCAGAGATGCACCAGGCCGGGGATGGCGCCACCGGAATAGAGACTGCGCACCTGTTCTTCAAAGGTGCGGATCAATTGCATGCGGCGGAGCAGCCGCAAGGCCTCCTCGGCCGACGGAAGCGGCTGGGCGGTCGATGCGGTCGTCTTTTTCAACGATTTAGCCACGATGGGCCGTCCTCACTCAGTCTAACGCTGAGCCGATATTCGGTCGTTTCCAGCCGGCGTCAGGCATGCCGATGAAGCTGCGCCACTCGGCCAAACCGGATCATCCGAAATGGTCGTTCTCCAAATTCAGAAGGATTTGCGTGAGCATCTTGTTGAGCGATTGCACCTGGTTACGGGTCAATCCGGACAAGCCGACACCGAGCACGTCGGCCGCTATCGGCCAAAGTTTGCGTTTCAAATTTCGCCCGCGCGCGGTCAAAAAAACGTTGATCTTGCGGCGATCGGTCCGATTTTGAACGCGCTTGACCAGGCCGGCGCGCTCCATCGAGTTGAGCGCGGTCACCATGGTCGGGCCATTGATGCCGACGCGTTCGCCAAGTTCGCGTTGCGTCATGCCGTCTTCATCCCACAACATACGCAGTACGAACCACATGCCGATGGAAACGCCTTCGCGGGCGATACGCGGCTGCAGGCGGCGGGCAAACGAACGATAGACCTCGCGGACGATAAAACCGACGCTTTCGCGCGTGGACGTGTAATGATCACGACCGGCGCCGCGCAATCTCTTTGCCGCTGAGTGCGCTGATTTGCTCACCTGCCGTTCATCCCGAAGATTGCTCCCGTAGTTTTTTCGTCGCCGCCTGATCGATCGCAAAAGTCTTCGGATCGATGACGGCCTTGTAGATGTCGCGTGCGGCTTGCGGCGACACGAGTCCATTCTTGACATCCTCGCGCACCATCTCCGGGTCGCGCTCGGCCGGATCGCCGACGCCGCCGCCGCCGCTGGAGTGCTTGATCAGGATGTCGCCTTCCTTCACATCGACCATTCGGTGCGGCTTGACGCGGATATCCTCGCCCTTGCGGCGCAGCCAGGTGCGGCAGATCGGTGATGGATGCCCGCCAACGGCGCCGAAGCCCTGCACCACGTCGCCATCGGAGCTGCCGGTCGCCATCTGGCCGGCCGAGCCCTCGTTGACCGCTTCCCAGCGCAGACCCGGGCCGCCGCGCCAGCGGCCTTCGCCGGTCAGATCGGGCACGAACTCGTATTTCAGCATGCGCCAGGGAATGCGCACTTCCGTCTCCTCGACATTGCCGCGGTTGGCGGCGCCCAAGGCGGTCATCGAGCTCAGGCCCTGGTAGCCGTCGAAGCCCCAGACCGCTCCGCCGCTGCCGTCGTAGTCGAAGCTGGTGCGCACATAGCGTTCGCCGGTGCGCGGATCGACGGCGAAGACGTAATCGCCGCGATGCTTGGCCCAGGCGGCGACGGAGCGATGCGGCACCGCCTTCGACAGCGCCTCGAGCACCGCCTCCATCACCTGCGTGCCGATGTTGACCGGGGAAGCGCCGACCGTCGCGGGATATTGGCAGTTCACCACCGAGCCGAGCGGCGCAATGACTTTGATCGACGCCATCGTTCCCTGGTTGTGGTAGTCGGCCAAGGCCGGATCGAAACAGAGGATCGCTGCGGCGATGGCGTTGCCGTAGGTGGCGGCGTAGACGCTGTTGACGAAGCCGCGGCGCTGGGCGTCGCTCTCCGACAGGTCGATGGTCATCTCGTCATCTTGTACGGTAATGCGTGCTCGTGCCCAGACCTGCTCGTCGAGCACGGTGCCGTCGTCGTCGGTGGCGGAGGCGCCGGTATAGACGCCATCGGGAATCTTGCGGATCTCCTCGCGCACCGCCCGTTCGGTACGTTCCAGCATCTCCTTGACGCAGGCCAGCACGACATCCTTGCCGTAAGTATCGAGCAGCGCGATCATGCGCTTCTCGCACATGGTGGTGGAGCCGATCATGGCGTGCAGATCGATGCGCACGCCGTCGGGGAAGCGCACGTTGTTGAGGATCAGATTGACGACGTCGGTGCGCTCGCGCCCGCGATCGACCACCTTGATCGGCGGGATGATGAGCCCCTCGGCATGGATGTCGTAGCCGTTCGGGAAGTAGCCGCCCGGGAACGAGCCGCCGGTATCCATCTGGTGGCCGCGGCACAGGGTGAAGAACAACAGCTCGCCGTGATAGAAGATCGGGCGGATATAGCCCCAGTCCGGAAGATGGCAATTGTGGCCGCCGTGATAGGGATCGTTGGTCAGGAAGACGTCGCCGGGATTGATGTTGCCGGCGAAGTCGCGCACCAGATCCTGGACGGCGAACGTGGTGCCGAGGAATTGCACCGGCAGGCCGGCCGGAACGGCGATGGTAGAGCCATCCGCGCCCCAGATGCCGACGGACAGGTCCTGCAACTGGCCGAGCAGGTAGTTCTGCGCCGTGCGTTTGACGATGTGGCGCATCTCCCTGCAGATCGTCTGCATCGAATGCCAGACGGTGGCGACCGTGGTTGCGTCGATGTTGGGCTTGTTCATGGCCTGTCCCCCTAGCCCTGGCGCCGCGTGAGCACGTAGTTCTTGTACTTGTCCACCGAGCAGACATAGGCCTCGGGGATGACGACGGTGGTGGTGGTCTCCTCGATGATCGCCGGACCGGGGATCACGTTGCGGGCGAGGATTTTTTCGCCGTCGTAGACCGGCGTATCGACGTCGCGCCCGCCGAAGCGACAGGTGCGCCGGCGCTTGAGCGCGGACTTCGGGTCCTTGTCGCCGGCGCCCACTTCCGGCAGGGCGAATGGCGCCTTGGGCGTGGTCGCCTTCAGGCGCAGGGTGAGAATCTCGACTGCCTTCCACGCCATCGAGAAGGTGTACATCTCCTCGTGCTTGCGGCTGAAATAGGCGACGGCGGCGTCGATGTCGCGCTGAGTGAGCTTGCCGTTGGCGATGTCGGCCTCGACCTCGTGGAACTGGCCGGCATAACGCAGGTCGGCGGTGCGCTTGAGGACGACGTCCTTGGCGTCGACGCCGTGATCGCGGAACGACGCCAGCGCCTCCTTTTCCATCTCCTCGAACACGCGATTGAACGCGGCGAGATCGATGTTGCTGGCGCGGCCGACGAAGGAGCGCGCGTAGTCCTGGCCGATGTCCATGGCGAACATGCCGAAGGCGCTGTACAGCGCCGCCACCGGTGGAATCACCACCTTGCGGATGCCCAGGCTGTCGGCGATGAAGCCGGCATGGATCGGGCCGCCGCCGCCGCCCGCGATCATCACGCAATCGCGCACGTCGTAACCGCGCTTGGTCGAGACCTCGGTGATCTTGGTGGCCATGTTGGCATTGACGGTGCGGAAAATGGACTCGGCCGCCTCCACCTCGCTCACGTGCAGGCGGTCGGCGAGCGGCTTCATCGCGCGCCGCGACGCCTTGGCGTCGAGGGTCATCTCGCCGCCGAGGAAATAGTCGGCCGGCACGTAGCCGAGCACCAGGTTGGCATCGGTGACGGTGGCGTCTTCGCCGCGACCGTAGCAGGCCGGCCCGGGATCGGCGCCGGCGCTCTCCGGACCCACCCGCAGCAGGCCGAGCGAGTCGATCTTGGCAATCGAGCCGCCGCCGGCGCCGATGCTCGAAATATCGACCATCTTGATGGCAACCCGCTGATCGCTTTCCCAATGCTCGGTCGTGGTGAGGATTTCACCCTTGTTGATCATGCAGACGTCGAAGCTGGTACCGCCCATGTCGACCGACAACAGATGATCGTCGCCGAGATGGCGCCCGAGATAGACCGCGCCGGAGGGGGCCGCGGCCGGGCCGGAATGCAGCAGGAAGACCGGGCGCCGCACGCATTCCGAAATGTTTTGCACCAGGCCATTGGCCAGCATCATCAGGAACGTGCCGGTGAATCCGAATTCCTTGAGCACGCGCTCGAGCGAGGTCAGGTAACGGCCGACCGCAGGGCCGACATAGGCGCCGACCGCGGTCGTGTTGAAGCGTTCGAATTCGCGCCACACCGGCAGCGTCTCGTGCGAGGTGGTGACGAAGATGTCCGGCGCGATCTCGGCGCAGATCTCGGCGGCGCGGCGCTCGTTGGTGGTATTGGCATAAGAGTGCAGGAAGCACACCGCGATCGACTCGACACCTTGCGCCTTGAGATGGCGCACCGCGTCGGCGGTCTCCTGCTCGTTGAGCGGGGTCATCACCTCGCCGTTATAGAGCGTGCGCTCCTCGATGCCGATGCGCTCCGAACGCGCGATCAGCGGACGTGCCGGCGGAATGAACAGATTGTAGAGCGAGACGTCCTGCGGCTTCATGGCGCGCCGCAGTTCGATGATATCGCGGAAATTCTTGGTGGTCAGCATGCCGGCCTTGGCGCCGCGCCCGGTCAGCAGGATGTTGGTGGCGAGCGTGGTGCCGTGCACCAGGACCTCGATCTGGCTGAGGAACTCATTGACACCGACGCCGTAATGGCGCGCGGCCTTTTTCATCGCGTCCATGAAGCCCTTGGAGGGGTCGCTCGGCGTGGTCGAGGACTTGAACTTCTGCAGTAGACCGGTCTCATCCATGACCAGGCAGTCGGTGAAGGTGCCGCCGACATCGACGCAGACGCGTTTGGTTTTTCTGGACATAGGAAACAGTTCCTCCCTTCCACCGCTGCCGCGAGTGAACAGCGGCAAGCGACATAACCCGGCCACGGGGATGCCGATATTTAATTCGATTGCGAACGAATTGTAAAGCGGTCGGTGCCCGGAACCGGACACTTCCTCTCCCATGTGCTTGGGCTTGCGTTTGCCGGAGCGCTCGCGGGCTTCTTCTACCGTCGCAAGATTTTCCTGCGGGTGTGAGCCGGTGCCAGAGCGCCCGTTTCTGTCAGCGTAATACGTCAACGATCTTTCAAGATGCGCGTCAGTTTTCTTTCCAATTTCGTTAAGCTGGTGCTCCGCCGCAACGCCGATTGCCAGACGTCGCCCTTGCCATTGAGCCGCCTGAATATTGTCCGCAATGTGTAGCGTTGCGGCCGAACGCTTTTCGTCAATTCGCTCCACTCCAAGGGCGTTGAAACCGTGGCGCGTGGAAAGGCGCGCAACGAATAGGGCGCCGCGATAGTCTGGCCGATGCTGTTGCGGGCGTAATCAAGATATATTTTGCCTCTTCCGGGGCGGTGCGCGAAGCTTGTCAGCTTGGGAACCCGTTTGTTGAGAATGCGGCAGATCAGCTTGGCGACCGACCGCACTTGCGCGAATTCGTAGTTGCCGCGAACAGGCACATAGATGTGCAGCCCGGTCTTGCCGGACGTTTTGATGAGGCTCTTGCCTCCAGCCGATGCGATTAATTTCTGCGCGGCGCGCGCGACGGTGATGACCTGATCGAACGAGTTTCCGCGCGGGTCGAGATCGACCACGAGAAAGTCGGGCTTGTTCAATCGGCCGATGCGCGAGAGCCACGGATGCATCTCGATGCAGCCGAGATTGGCGAGATAAAGCAACGTCGCCTTGTTATTGCAGACTACGTAGTGGACGTTGCGGCCGGTGCTTTTCGCTCGAACAGTCACCGTCTTTACGAAAGACGGCAGATGGCGGGGGTCGACATTCTTTTGGAAAAAACTCGCACCTCTGATGCCGCTGGGATGGCGATTTAAGACCATCGGCCGATGGCGCAAATACGGCAGGATCACATCGGCAACGCGGCCATAATAGCGGATGACGTCACCTTTGGTGAAACCTTCCTTCGGCCAGAAGATCTTATCGAGATGCGTCAGTGACACTTTGGCCATGATCTCACCTCAACGGCGGCGCTTCCGCATGCGAATTGCCTTTTCCCGCACCACATTCGCCGCCGGCTTGTCGCCGCGCAACCCGACGAATGCTGGATGGCGCATTTGCCCGCCGCGGGTCCATTCGGTGAATTTCACCTCGCAGACAAGCTTCGGCCTGACCCAAGTGGTGGTTTGCTCGTTCGGGATCGGCTGGCGGAATGGCTTTCTTGGACGCACCAGCGATTTGAGCCTTGCGTGCAGGGTCTTAAGGCTCGCTGCGCTAAACCCGGTGCCGGTGTGACCAACATAGCGCCAAGCATGCCCCTTGCGCAGCGCCAGCACCAAAGCGCCGAAATGTTTGCGCGATCGCCTTGGTTTGGTGAATCCGACGATCACCACTTCCTGCCGCCGCGCCGTCTTGATCTTCACCCAATCACGCGTGCGCCGGCCAGAACGATAGCGGCTTTGCGCCCGCTTACCCATGATGCCCTCAAGTCCGCGCCGTTGCGCAGCGCGAAAGGCACGCACCCCATACCGCTTCACGTGTTTGCTGAAGCGGATCGAGGCGCTTTTAGGCAGCGCCGATCTCAGCAGGCGCTTGCGCTCCAGCAACGGTAGCCCGCGCAGGTCTTCGCCTTCGAGAGACAGCAGGTCAAATGCATAATAGCGTAGCCGCGCCTTTCCCTGGCGGGCGTTTTGCAGCAACTGGAAGTGTGAGCGGCCTTTTTTATCAAGCGCGACCAGCTCGCCATCGAACACCGCGCGACGGCGGCTCTTGGCCAATGCCCGAGCGATCGCTGGATAATTCTTGGTGACATTGCTGCCGTTGCGCGAATAGAGCGCCGCGGTCCCGCGGGCGGCCTTGGCCATGATTCGAAAACCATCCCACTTTGTTTCAAAAACCCAGCCCGGATCGTCGAACGGCGCATCGATGAGCGTCGCCAGCATCGGCTTGGGCGCAACACCCGAAATTCTTTGCTTGCTGGCTCGTGCCTGCATGGAAATCGACGCCGTCTAAGATCGTCTGTTGTTGCGAAGCGAGCCGACGGTATCCGGCAGCCGCTTTCCGGATTTTACCGAAGTGCTATTGCGGGTGATGTCGCGCGTGCTGGCGTAGTCATCGTTCTTCTTGATGAGAAGCCATTGCCGCGGGCGCCCGAGCCGCACCAGCGAGAAACCACCCTTAAGTTTCTTCCCGCGCAATACAATACTCAGAGCACCCTTGCGCAGATCTTTCAGGAAACCCTCCTCGCCGTCGCCGGCCGCATTGCGGTAGGTGCCGCGGTCCCACACGATGACCTCGCCGGCGCCATAGTTGCCTTTCGGAATCGTGCCTTCGAAATTCCTATATTCGTAGGGATGATCCTCCACCCGGATCGCCAGACGTTTTTGCCGCGGATCGAGCGATGGTCCCTTGGGCACCGCCCAACTCTTGAGAACGCCATCTGCCGCCAAGCGGAAGTCGTAGTGAAGGTGCGAGGCCCGGTGCTTTTGCACCACGAAGATCAAGCGTTTACGGCTGCGCGCGCCCGCACCGCGCGGTTCGCGCGTCGTCGTGAAACGCCGCTTCTTGCGATAGGCGGCAAGTTTATCCGTGGCCATTACCCTCGTGGCGTCACGCGTAGCCGAGCCAGTGCCAGTAGGTGGCGCCGAGCACCATCACGAGCGCAAGCGCGATGATCGTCAGCACAAAGCCGGTGCGGACGAAATCGCGTGCGTTGAACGTCTCCGTGCCGTAGGCGACCATGTTCTGCGGCGCGTTCACCACCAGGATGAAGCCGAAGCTGACTACGAATTGCAGCAGCATGGTCATGCCGATGATGTTGATACCCGGCGTCGCCACGCTCTTGAGCACCGCGATCACGATCGGGATCATGGCCGAGGCGAGCGCGGTGGCGCTGGCAAAGCCGAGATGGATCACGACCAGGAACAGGCTCATTACGCCGAGGATGAAGAGCACGGTGGCGTTCTTCAGCCCGAATTGCTCGACCACGATGTTGGCGAGCCAGGTGGCCGCGTTGGTCTGCAGCAGAGCGGTGCCGAGGCTGATGCCGACACCGAACAGCACCACGGTGCCCCACGGTATCTTCGGTTGCGCTTCCTTCCAGGTCATGATGCCGAAGCCGGGCAGGAACATCAGCGCGACGGCGGTGATGGTGGTCGTGCTGGTGTCGAATTTGTGCAGCACGCCCTCGGTCGCCCAGAAGGCGATCAAGGTCAGCGAAAGCACCAGTAGCTTGATCTCGGAACCCTTCATCGACCCGAGCTCAGCCAGCGATTTGTGGATGCCTTCACGCCCGCCGGGCACTGACGCCACTTCCGGCGGCATCATGCGGGTCATGACGAAATAGAGCGCGATGCACATCAGGACCGCGAACGGTCCGGCCGCTATCAGCCAATCGAGCCAGGTGATGGTCTTGCCGAACGACTTCTCGATGAATCCGATGGCGACCATGTTCTGCGCCGCGGCGGTCTTGATGCCGACGTTCCAGATGCTGGCGGTCTGCACCGTGGTGATCATCAACATGCTGGCGAAGACGCTGCGCTTGTTGACGCCGAACGCCGCGATGATGCCGAGCGTGATCGGAACCAGGCAGGCGACGCGCGCGGTGGTGGATGGCACCATGAGCGCGATCACGAAGCCGACAACGATCGTGCCGATAACGACATGATTGGTCTTGGTGCCGACGCGCGAGAGAATGTTGAGCGCGATGCGTTTGTCGAGGCCAGTCGCACTCATCGCGGCGGCGAGGAACAAAGCGGACGCGACCAGCACCAGCGCCGTATTGGCGAACCCGCCGAAGGCGAGTGTGAGGGCGCCGCTGGTCCCGAGCAGGACCTTCGGGTTGGCGACGCTCGGCGCCAGGCCAAGCAGGAACGCCATCAACACGGCAATGACGATGGCCGACACGGCATAGTCGATGGCTTCGGTCATCCAGATGATGACGGCGAAGGCAAGAATGGCGAGCATGCGATGACCGGCCACCGGCAATCCGGCCGGCGTCGGCAGCAATAAAATGACAATCAGCGCTGCGATCGCGGCCAACAGGCCCCAGTTCGCAGCGAACCAATTAGCTTCCTTCGGGGTCGACTGCGCCGCCACGCGAGCGGTCGATTGAGCAAAGGTAGACATGGTTTTCTCCTAGGAAAAAATTCCACGTTAAGTAAATGATCTGCCGCAGCGCAAGGAAAGCATTGAGGAAAATCAAAAAGCGCCGGAATTATTGGCTTGATTGACTATGACAGCTCCATGAGCGGCAACCGGCTGCTGCCGTCAAGAATTAGCAGAGGTGCGCGCCGTAGCCCTGCGGCCGCCCCGGTGCCGCAGGCATTAGGCGATCGAAGCTGACTCATTCGGCCGCGCTGCGGCTCGCGATATCGTAGGCGTCAGATTCGACAATCCAGTCGACGATACTTGGCCAATATTCGCCAAGGATCGTCTTTCCCATGAACAAGCCGGCATGGCGACACGGCGCCATCGCTTTGCGAATGTTGTGTGCCGGAGTGCCGACCAGATGCTCGGTTGCAAACAACTGTGCCGGTGCAACCAACTCGTCCTCGCTCGCCGCCAGCAGGTAGACCGGGACCCGCATATTCGCCAAGTCAACGTTTTTTCCCAAGGCGACAAATTGGCCGGCCGCGATCTGGTTTCTCTTGTACAGCTTCTCGAACACTTCGAGATAATAGGTTCCGGGCAGATCGACGGTCCATGCATACCAGTCCCGGAAAATTGCTTCGAGCTTGGCGAATGCGGGTGAACCGATCGGTTCGCCTGTTTGCAGCATTTCATGAATGTCCTTGGAGTTCACCGTTTCCGGTCCCCAGAACTTCAGCACTTTGTGGCCGAGCACGCGGCCATCGCCCAAATTCACCAGTTCATGAAACAATGCCGGCGGGCTGGCATCGACGAGGGCGGACAACCCGGATTGCCCGGCGGCAATGTCGATCGGCGCGCCGGCCAGCACCAGCTTGCGGACCTTGGCGGGAAATCGCGCGGCGTAGAGCAGGGACATCCAGCCGCCCTGACAAAGCCCGATCAGATCGACGATGCTGCCGATTTGGTCGACCAGCACATTGAGGTCGGCGAGATAGTCGTCGATCGCAAAGAAACGCATATCCGCGGTCGCCGAGCGCCAATCGGTTACGAACAGCCGCCTCAGGCCGGCGTCGCGCAATGCCACGACCAGGCTGTGCCCGGGGGCGAGATCGGCAACCGCCGCGCCATGCAGCGCAAACGGCGCGCAAATCAAAGTGGGTATGCCGTCCTCGACGGTGCTGAAATCGCGTAAACGCACGGTCTTCAATTCGAGCACGATCGTATTCGGCGTCGCCCATTTCGGCTCGCATGCCGCAGGGCCTTCCCCTGCTCCAACGGCGAGGCCGATAAATTGTTTTGCAACCAACGCGGCAATCTCGCTCGCCGAGGCCGCGGCAAGCGCCGGCCACATGAAAGGAAGGTACGGGCTTTGCCGTCCCGTTGGTTTGTACATAAAAAATAGTCTACGACAAAAACCGCCCCGTCGCGTTGCGCTAGGTCAAACGGGCGCGCGAAATTGCATATTTGTATTGATATTCAGCAGCTTCGCGGTTTCGCCTAGTCGACACGAGAACTGCGCAAAAAAACTCTCAAAATTATGCCTTTTTCGGTGGCAACTGCGATCTCACTGTTGCAGCACGTAGCTTCCGGGCGCGTCGCCGCGCGGGGCATAACCCGCCGTGGCGGCGCCCATGTCCGGCGGATCGACCGGTGCGCCAGAGCGTGCGTTGAGCCACGAGACCCATTCCGGCCACCAAGAACCTTCTTTGCGCGGCGCCGTGGTCAAGTAGGTTTCCGGATCGACGTAGTGCGCGTCCGCGAGTTTGGTCATAATCTGAAAGCTGCGACCATCGTGGCCGGGCTCGGACACGATCCCGGCATTGTGCCCGCCGCCGGTGAGCAGATAGGTCACGTCGGTGTCGGTCAGGAGATTGATCTTGTAGGTGGAACGCCACGGCGAAACGTGGTCGCGCACGGTGCCGACGGTAAAGATCGGAGCGTGGATATCGGCGAGCGCGACCGGTTTGTCGGCGACTGCAAATCGCCCTTCGGCGAGATCATTATTCAGAAACAGGCGCCGCAAATATTCCGAATGCATGCGATAGGGCATACGGGTCGCATCCGTATTCCACGCCATGAGGTCGACTATGGGACTGCGCTCACCCATCAGGTAGTCGCGGACCATGCGGGACCAGACCAGATCGCTCGAATTCAGCATCTGGAAGGCGCCCGCCATCTGTTTGGCGTCGAGGAAACCCTGCTCCCACATCATGTCTTCGAGGAACGCGACCTGGCTCTCGTTGATAAACAGCATCAGCTCGCCGGCGTCGGTGAAAGTCGGTCTGCGCCGCCAGTAGCGTGATCGATTGCAGGCGATCGTCGCCGTCGCGCGCCATCGCTGCGGCGGCAATCGACAGCAGCGTGCCACCGAGGCAATAGCCGACGGCATGGACTTTTTGCTTCGGCACGATTGCGCGGACCGCGTCGAGCGCCGCCATGACGCCGAGCGCCCGATAGTCCTCGAGGCCGAGATCGCGGTCCTCCGGGCTCGGATTCTTCCACGAAATCATAAAGACGGTGAACCCCTGCTGGGTGAGGTACTTCACCAGCGAGTTCTGTTGAGAAAGATCGAGGATGTAATATTTCATGATCCATGCCGGAACGACGAGCACCGGCTCGGGCCGGACCTTGTCGGTCGCGGGCGCATATTGGATGAGCTCGATCAGCCGATTACGGAAAATGACCTTGCCGGGGGTGGCCGCCACATTGCCGCCGACCACGAAATTCTCGGTGCCGACCGGCTTCTTTCCGCTGGCGGCGCGCTCCCAATCTTCAATCAGATTGCGCAAGCCGCTCACCAGGTTTGTTCCGCCTTTGCTGACGGTATGCCGGAGAACCTCGGGATTCGTTGCCAGAAAATTCGAGGGAGAGACCATGTCGAGGATCTGGCGCGATACGAACTCCACCATGGCCTCGTGGTGCTTGGTGACACCGCGTATGCCGGTGGTCGCGTTGTGCCACCATTGCTGCTGCAGCAAGAAAGCCTGATACATGAAATTGTATGGCGGTTTTTGCCATTCTGGCCCGACGAACCTTCGATCTTGCGGCAATGGCTCGATGCAGCACGGCGCCTGGCCGCCCTCCGCCGCAGAGCGGAAAGCATAGTTGACGAAACGGACCGTTTTTCTCGTGGCCTTGTCGACAAGCTGCAACCGTTTGCCCGGCGAAAAGGCAAGATGTGTCGCCCAATCGAAATAGGCTTTGGCAAGCGCCGCGGGTGACAGGCCAAACGTGAAACGCGCAGCCATTGCATGCAACGAGCGGTCGCTGACGTCGGCGAAGGCCGTTACGGCATAGGAATCGCGCCCGTCGATTTCCTCGGTGGGAGCTATTCCATTCGCTCCCGAAACGACATGCGTCGTCATCTCGCTATCGATTGGCGCGAGCGCCGGACTGGGTAGCGCGTCCGCCTTTGCTAAGGATGTGGTAAGATTTGTTGCGGTTGTCATGGGCGTTTCCATTTATGCGGAACAGCCATCGAATGAAGTTCTGTGCCACCTTAATTTGTCGAAGATCTAGCCGTCTTATTGTGACGCGCTATGATTTGGATCAATCAACCGGGCTAAATAACTGCGAATATAAACCAATTCGTCGTTATCGCGGCCGATGAGCGTCCGCAGCCGCAGCGTTTCGTCCTGCAATAGTTCCGCGATCGGTTTTATAGCCGGTGCGCGCGGGAAGAAAACTCAGACGGTCGATGCCGCAGATTGCACTTTAAAAAAAGACTGAGCGAGCAACGGGATGTCCATTCGCAATCTCGACAAGATGTTTCGACCGCAATCGGTCGCGGTCATTGGCGCCTCGGATAAGCCGAACTCCGTCGGCTCGGCGCTGATGACGAATTTGTTGCGCGCCGGCTTCAGCGGTCCCATCGTCCCGGTCAATCCAAGGGCGGCCGCGGTCCACGGCATCATGGCTTACAAGGACGTGGCGAGCCTGCCGCTCACCCCCGATCTGGCCGTCATCGCGACCCCGCCCGATATCATTCCTTCGCTGGTCACGGAACTCGCAAGCCGCGGTACCCGTGCCGCGGTCGTTCTGACGGCGGGCTTTGCCGAAGGTGAGGTTGCCGCCGGCAAGGAGCGCAGCGCGCAGCTGCTGGCGGCCGCGCGTCCGCATCTCCTGCGCATCGTCGGTCCCAACTGCCTCGGCATTGCCGTGCCGGGTATCGGGCTGAATGCGACGTTTGCGCCGGCTGCCATGCTGTCCGGCAATATCGCGTTCCTGACGCAGTCGGGCGCGATGGCGACAACGGTGCTCGATTGGGCGCTGCCGCGCGGGGTCGGCTTCTCGGCCATCGTCTCGATGGGTGACATGAGCGACGTGGATTTCGGCGACCTCTTGGATTACTTCGTGCTCGACGAGGCGACCCACGCGATCCTGATTTATGCCGAAGCGATTACGCACGCGCGCAAATTCATGTCGGCTGCGCGGCGTGCCGCTCGCATCAAGCCGGTTATCGTGGTCAAAGGCGGACGGGCGGAAGAAGGAGCGCGTGCCGCGACCTCCCATACCGGAGCGTTGGCGGGCGCCGATGTCGTGTATGAGGCGGCCTTCCGGCGTGCCGGGATGCTGCGCGTCAACGAGGTTGAGGAACTGTTCGACGCGGCGGCAACGCTCGCTCGCATGTCGCCGCAACGCGGCAACCGGTTGGCAATCGTCACCAACGGCGGCGGCGCCGGCGTGCTGGCCACCGACCGCCTGATCGAGGAAGGCGGCCGGCTTGCGACGCTCGCTCCCGACACGATCGCCAAGCTCAATTCGGTTCTGCCGCCGACCTGGAGCCACGCCAATCCGATCGACATCATCGGCGATGCCGACGCCGACCGCTACGCGAACGCAGTCACGATCCTCATGGAGGATGCGAACATCGACGCTCTGTTGGTGGCCTATTGTCCGACCGCGATCGCTTCTTCCGCGCAGGCCGCCAAGGGGCTCATCGGCGCCCTGGCGCAGTCGACCACGGCGCCGAAGAAGAACGTATTCGCATGCTGGATGGGGGCGGCGACCGTTGCGGAAGGGCGCGCGCAACTCGTGGCCGCGGGCGTGCCGGATTACGAAACCCCGGAGCGGGCGGTGCGCGCATTCATGTATCTCGTTCATTATCGAAAGAGCCAGGACCTGCTGCTCGAGACTCCGTCGTCCGGCGCACCCAGCCCGCAGGCCGACATCGCCCGGGCGCAACGGACCATTCGCCAGGCGCTCGATGACCAGCGCGAATGGCTCGATCCGGCCGAAGTCGCCGCCTTTCTGGCCTGTTATGGCATCCCGTTCGCGCGTACCGAAGCCGTGGCCGATGCGAAATCGGCGGCGCAGGTTGCCGCCCGGATCAAAGCGCCGGTAGCGCTGAAAATTCGCTCGCGCGACGTCATCCATAAATCCGACGTCGGCGGCGTGGCTTTGAATCTCGCCACGCCGGCCGAGGTCGAAGCCGCGGCCCGGCAGATGATCGAACGGATTTCGCGCGCGCTGCCGCAGGCGCGTCTCGAGGGTTTTATCGTTCAGGAGATGGTTCACCGTGTCGGCGCCTACGAGTTGATCGCCGGCGTTTCGACCGATGCGACCTTCGGCCCGGTGATCCTGTTCGGGCAGGGCGGCACCGCGGTCGAAATTGTCGGCGACAAGTCGCTCGAACTGCCGCCGCTCAACACGGCGCTGGCGCGCGCGCAGATCGAGCGCACCCGCATCGCCGCTTTGCTCAAGGGTTATCGCGATCGGCCGGCGGCCGACATCGACGGCGTCGTGAAGGTGCTCGTGCAGTTGAGCCAAATCGTTGCCGACCACGCCGAAATCACCGAGATCGATATCAACCCGCTGCTCTGCGACCCGCGGGGCGTGATCGCGGTCGACTGCCGCATCCGCGTGCGCGCCACTGCCTGTTTCGGCACAATCGCGCCTGGCCATTCGGCCTTATCCGCAGCAGCTCGAATCCGAGATCCGCACGCTAGAGGGGCGGTCCTATAGCGTGCGTCCGATCAAGCCGGAAGACGAGCCGGCGCTGCGCCGCTTCGCCGACGAAGTCGACACCCGCGACCTCTGGCACGCATTCTTCTCGCCGCTGCGCGACCGCACCCACGAGACGGCGGCGCGCTTAAGCCAGATCGACTACGATCAGGAGATGACGCTGATCGCCTGGGACGGCGAGCGCGTGGCCGGGCTCGCGCGCTCGACCGCCGATCCCAACTTCGAAAATTCGGAATGTGCGGTCATCATTCGCCGCGACCTGCGCGAAAAAGGCCTGGCCGGGCAACTGCTGGAGGCGCTACTGCGCGCGATTGCGACGCAAGGCATCCGTCAGGCCGTGCTCGTCTTCCCGGCCGATCAGCCGCGGATGATCAACCTGAGCACGGACCTTGGTTTTACGATTTCGAAGTCTTCGGCTGACGCGTCACAGGTTCGAGCTACCAAGGTTCTGCCTCAGCGTCCCTGATAGGCCGGCGTGCGAACGATCAGGCCGTCGAGCGCTTCCGTCACCTTGATCTGGCAGGACAGCCGCGAGGTCGGTTTCACCTCGAACGCGAAGTCGAGCATATCCTCCTCCTCGGCCGAGGGCGGGCCGACGATCGGCGCTCCAGGTCTCGTCCACATGCACGAGGCAAGTGGCGCAGGTGCAGGCGCCGCCGCATTCGGCGACGATGCTGGTCACGTTGTTGCGCTGAGCCGTTTCCATCACGGTCGAGCCGAGTTCGGCCTCGACGGTGTGCACGGTGCCGTCATGTTCGATGTAGGTGATCTTGGGCATCGTTTTGTTAGTCACCTGGACAGATGGGGAAATTTCTTGCGTTTCGCTCATGCGACACCGAGTTTCTTCTGCAGGCTGGTGGAGGACGTGGTGTATTGGAACACCAGTTTCTTGTCGGGATAGACATAGTGGTAGGCCTTCTGCGCCATCAGCGCGGCCTCGTGGAAGCCCGACAAAATCAGCTTGAGCTTGCCCGGATAGGTGTTGATGTCGCCGATCGCGAACAGGCCCGGCACGCTGGTCTCGAACGCAGCGGTATCGACTGGGATCAGGTCGTGCTCGAGCGCGAGACCCCAGTCCGCCACCGGGCCGAGCTTCATGGTCAGCCCGAAAAACGGCAGCATGGCAGTCGATCTCGACTCGCGCGATCGCGCCGTCATTGCCCTTGATGCTGGCGGCGGTGAGCTGGCCGTCGCCACCTTCCAATGCCGAGACCTGGCCGATCTTGAGATCCATGTCGCCGGCCGCCACCAGCGCGCGCATCTTGTTGACGCTGTCAGGCGCGCCGCGGAAATCGTCACGCCGGTGCACCAGCGTGAGCCGCTTGGCGATCGGCTGCAGATTGAGCGTCCAGTCGAGTGCGCTGTCGCCGCCGCCGACGATCATGAGCCGCTTGTCGCGGAACGCGTCCATCTTGCGCACGGCATAGTGCACCGATTTGCCTTCATAGGGCTCGATGCCGTTGATCGGCGGGCGCTTGGGCTGGAACGAGCCGCCGCCGGCGCCGATCACAACCACTTTTGCCTCGAATACCTTGCCGCGGTCGGTGCCGACGCGGAACAGCGGCTCGCCAATCTTCTCGAGCGTCGTCACCATCTCGCCGAGATGGAAGGTGGGCTTGAACGGCTTGATCTGCTGCATCAAGGCGTCGGTCAATCCATGGCCGGTGATGTAGGGGATGCCGGGAATGTCGTAGATCGGCTTTTCCGGATAAAGCTCTGCGCATTGACCGCCCACCTTGTCGAGGATGTCGACGAGATGCGCCTTGATATCGAGCAGGCCGAGCTCGAATACCGCGAACAGACCGACTGGCCCCGCGCCGATGATCAGAACATCGGTCTTGATCGTCTCGCTCATTCTTGGTCTGCCCGGCGTCAGCCGGCTCCTCACTTTGGATATTTCGATGATCACGCCGACCTGCGCGCAACGCTGGTCGCGGGAACTGCGATAACGCGCAGCAGTTCCGCCAGGTTCTGCTCAGGCGTCTTGCCGGTGGTGGCGAGCACGGCTTCCGCCTTGGCGTAAAGCGGCTCGCGGCTCTTGAGAATGGATACCAGATCCTCCATGGCGCGGGCGTTGTTGGCCATTGGCCGCATGTCGCCTTGCGCCATCACCCGCTTCATATGCTCTTCCGGCTCGGCGCGTACCCAGACCGTGAAGCACGAGGCCAGCAGCAATTCAAGCGTGCCCGGTTCGGTGACGATGCTGCCGCTGGTGGCGATCACGAAATGTTGGTGCCGCCGCAACACGTCGTCGAGCGCCTCGCGCTCGGCGCGGCGGAACGTTTCCTGGCCGAACATGTCGAAGATTTCGCTCAGGTTGGCGCCGCTGCGCCGCTCGATCTCGCGGTCGAGCTCGATGAACGGCACGTCGAGACGTTCCGCCAGCAGGCGGCCGAGTGTGGACTTGCCGCCGCCGCGCAAGCCGATCAGTGCCACGCGCCGGCGATCCTCGGAGGGCGAGCTGAAATGCTCGGTCACGAGCTTGCGGGCTTCTACGAGCATGTCCGGCGGCAGTCGCTCGAGGAATTGCGTCAGCAGCACCAGATCTAGCGGCGGTTCGGCGCCGTCATGCACAAGCTGCGTCACCGGCAGGCCGATGGCGCGCGCGATCCGCCGCAGCAGCACGATCGAGCAGTTGCCTTTGCCGACTTCTAGCTGTGCCAGATAGCGCTCGGACACCCGCGCATGTGCAGCAAGCGCTTTGCGCGTCATGCCGCGCTGATTGCGCAGCGTGCGCACGCGCTCGCCGAGGCGGCGCAGATAGAGGTCGTTGTCGCGGCCGGCGGCCGGCTTGAGCTGAGAAGGTTTGGCGCGGACGGGCTTCATGGGCTATCGGCTAACATGCATTATAATGCTAAGCAAGAGGCGCCCAGCCGGAATACCGGGGAATAGCCCGGTGGCAGCAAAAAATGGGGAAAACCATTATTTTATTGGGCCAGATAAAATATGCCGCAGCCGGCTGTGGAACCTGAGATTCCGATGCCACCGTTGCTGTTGTAGGGCCACGACGGATGTGCTATCGATATGCAAAATAATGCATACAGGGAGAAGGCCGCCGGGCGGCTTCGGTGCGGCGCGGCTTAAATCATGCAAACCATCGATTTCCAGACCGATCCGGCGCGCTACCGCCATTGGCGCATCGAGTGCGACGGCGACATCGCTTACCTGATCATGGACGTCGATCAGGCCGGCGGACTGTTCGACGGTTACGAACTCAAGCTCAACTCCTACGACCTTGGCGTCGATATCGAACTCAACGACGCAGTGCAGCGGCTGCGTTTCGAGCATCCGGAAGTGCGTTGCGTCGTCATCAAGTCCGGCAAGGACACTGTGTTCTGCGCTGGCGCCAATATCCGCATGCTCGGCAAGTCGACCCACGGCCAGAAGGTGAACTTCTGCAAGTTCACCAACGAGACGCGTTTGGCGATCGAGGACGCGTCCGAGAATTCCAAGCAGACCTATCTGTGCGCCATCAACGGCAATGCCGCCGGCGGCGGCTATGAGCTCGCGCTCGCCGCCGATCACATCATGCTGGTCGACGACCGCCGCTCGGCGGTGGCGCTACCGGAGACGCCGCTGCTGGCCGTACTGCCGGGCACCGGCGGGCTCACCCGCGTCACCGACAAGCGCAAAGTCCGGCGCGATCGCGCCGATGTGTTCTGTTCGATCGAGGAGGGCATCCGCGGCGCCAAGGCTGTCGACTGGCGGCTGGTGGACGAGGTGGTGCCCAATTCGAAATGGAAAGAGACGGTGGCCGCTCGTGCCAAGGAAATCGCCGCGCGTTCCGATCGCCCGAAAGACGCCAAGGGCATTACGTTGACGCCGCTCGACCGCAAAATCGAGGCCGACCGCGTGTCCTATTCGCACGTGGACGTCGAGATCGATCGCGCGCGCGGGCTCGCGACCGTCACCGTGCGCGGGCCCTCGCAAGGCGTGCCGGCATCGGTGGAAGCCGCGCATGCGCTCGGCGCCAAGTTCTGGCCGCTCACCGTGGCGCGCGAGCTGGAAGACGCCATCCTGCATCTGCGCGCCAACGAGCAGACCATCGGGGTCGTGCTGGTGCGCACCGACGGCAATGCGCAGGCCGTTCTTGCGCATGACGATTTTCTTAGCCGTGCCAATGGCGACTGGCTGATGCGCGAGATCCGCCACTATCTCAAGCGCGTGCTCAAGCGCGTCGATGTGACGCCGAGGAGCATCATCGCGCTGATCGAGCCGGGCTCCTGCTTTGCCGGCACGCTGGCGGAGCTCGCCTTTGCCGCCGACCGCTCGCTGATGCTGACCGGTACCCGCGAGGGCGACAACCGTCCGCCGGCGGCGATCACACTCGGGCAAACCAATTTCGGCTTCTATCCGATGGGCAATGGGCTCACGCGGCTGGAGACGCGTTTCCTAGGTGAGCCGGACAGCATCAAGCGCGCCAAGGACAAAATCGGCATCGCGGTCGAAGGCGAAGAGGCTGCGGAACTCGGCCTTGTCACCGCCGCCTACGAGGACTTCGACTGGGACGATGAATTGCGCGTCATGCTGGAGGAGCGCGCGAGCTTCTCGCCGGACGCCATGACCGGCATGGAAGCCAATTTGCGCTTCGCCGGGCCCGAAACGATGGAAACCAAGATTTTCGGACGACTGACCGCCTGGCAGAACTGGATCTTCCAGCGGCCGAACGCGATCGGCGAGCAAGGCGCGCTCAAGCTCTACGGCAGCGGCGTGTCGCCGACCTTCTCGAAGGAAAGGGTGTAGTCATGAACATCGCACAGGTCGACTACGACGGCTTGATCCCGAACAACGTCGCGCTCGGGCAGGACGTGCGCGTCAAGCGCGCGCTGGAGAAATGGCATCCCGGCTACATCGACTGGTGGAACGACATGGGGCCGGAAGGTTTCCAGAAATCGCTGGTCTATCTGCGCACCGCGGTCAGCGTCGATCCCAAGGGCTGGGCCAAGTTCGACTATGTGCGCATGCCGGAATACCGCTGGGGCGTGCTGCTGGCGCCGCAGGTCGAAGGCCGCAAGATTCCGTTCGGCATGCACAAGGGCGAGGACGCCTGGCAGGAAGTGCCGGGCGAATATCGCGCCATGCTGCGCCGCCTGGTGGTGATCCAGGGCGATACCGAGCCGGCCTCGGTCGAGCAGCAGCGCCATCTCGGCAAGACCGCGCCCTCGCTCTACGACATGCGCAACCTGTTCCAGGTCAATGTGGAAGAAGGCCGTCACCTCTGGGCCATGGTCTATCTGCTGCAGAAATATTTTGGCACCGACGGGCGCGAGGAGGCGGAAGCCCTGCTGCAGCGCCGCTCCGGCCATGCGGACACGCCGCGCATGCTGGGTGCCTTCAACGAGAAGACGCCGGACTGGCTGTCGTTCTTCATGTTCACTTATTTCACCGATCGCGACGGCAAGATGCAGCTCGAAGCCTTGGCGCAGTCCGGCTTCGATCCGCTCTCGCGCACCTGCCGTTTCATGCTGACCGAGGAAGCCCACCACATGTTCGTGGGCGAGACCGGCGTCACCCGCGTGATCCAGCGCACCTGCGAGGCGATGAAGCAGGCCGGCATCAACGATCCCAATAATATCGAAGCCGTGCGCAAGCTCGGCGTGATCGACCTGCCGACTATCCAGAAAAAGGCGAACATGCATTTCTCGCTGACACTCGATCTGTTCGGCAATGAGATCTCGACCAATGCGGCGAACGCCTTCCACGCCGGGCTGAAGGGCCGCTATCGCGAGGACCGGCTCAAGGACGACCACCAGCTCGAGCACGACAGCTATCCGGTGCTGCGCCTGATCGACGGCAAGATCCAAAGCCAGGACGCGCCGGCGCTATCGGCACTCAACATGCGGCTGCGCGACGACTACGTGGTCGATTGCAATGTCGGTGTCGGCCGTTGGAACAAGGTGATCGCCGATATCGGCATTCCGTTCCAGATCAAACTGCCGCACGTCGCCTTCCACCGCCATATCGGCGAGTTCTCCGACATCAAGGCGGATGTGAACGGCAATGTGCTCAGCGATGCCGAATGGACCAAGCGCCGGGCTGAATTCCTACCCTCCGACGACGACCGTGAATTCATCGAGGGGCTGATGCAGCCGCAATTCGAGCTGGCCAAGTTCGCCAGCTGGATCGCGCCGCCTAGGGTCGGCATCGACAACAAGCCGGGCGAATTCGAATACGTAAAGATCGCGTAACCGTCAGGCTGACGAGCACATATCCTCGTCGCGCAGCTTGAAGCGTTGGATCTTGCCGGTGGCTGTGTGCGGCAAGTCGGTGCGCACGTCGATCCAGCGCGGATATTTCCACGGGCCGGCGTGCTCCTTGACGTGGGTCTTCAATCTTTCCAGCAGGCTTTCGTCGGCGACATAGCCGGTCTTGAGCACGATGAAGGCCTTCGGCTTCACCAGCCCATCGGCGTCTTGCTTGCCGATGACGGCGGCTTCCAGCACCGCCTCGTGCGAGGTCAACGCGGCCTCGACGTCGAACGGCGACACCCACATGCCGCTGACCTTGAACATGTCGTCGGTGCGGCCGCAGTAGTAATAGTAGCCATCGGCGTCGCGGCGGTATTTGTCGCCGGTATAGATCCATTCGCCGACGAAAGTGCGGTGGTTCTTGCTGCGCTGGTTCCAATAGCCTTCGGCGGCCGACGGCCCGCGAATGATCAATTCGCCGATCTCGTCCGCGCCCAACTCGCGGCCCTTGTCGTCGACGATGCGCGCCTCATAGCCCGGCACCGGCTTGCCGGTCGAGCCGTAACGGATGTCGCCGGGCCGGTTGCTCAGGAATGTCTGCAACAGTTCGGTCGACCCGATGCCGTCGAGTACGTCGACGCCGACGGTCAAGCGCCAGCGTTCGCCGATATGGGCGGGCAGCGCTTCGCCGGCCGACACGCAAATGCGCAACCGATCGGAGCCGGCGCCTTTGCAAATATCGGGATGCGAGAGCAGGGCGGTGTAGAGCGACGGCACGCCGTAGAAGATGGTGGGGCGATGCTTGCGCATGATCTCGAACACCGCTTCCGGCGACGGCCGGTAGGGCCATAACGCCGCGGTGGCGCCGACCGACAGCGGGAAGGTCATGGCGTTGCCGAGCCCATAGGCGAAGAACAATTTCGCTGCGGAATGCACCACGTCGTCTTCACGAATGCCGAGCACGCCCTGGCCGAACAGCTTAGCCGTCGCCATCAGACTGGAATGGACGTGCTTGACGCCCTTGGGATCGCCGGTCGAGCCGGACGAATACATCCAGAATGCCACCTCGTCCGATACCGTGTCGGCGGTGAACGGCTTGCTATCTGCGGCGGCGATGACATCCTCGAACAATTGCACATCGCGGCCGGAAAACGCCGCCTTGTCGTCGGCAATGGCGCCGACCAGGATCACGCTGCGCAAATGCGGCAGCCGTTCGATGATCGGCCAGATCGCCTGCGCCAGCGGCGCGGCGGCGACCAGCGCGGTGGCGCGGCAGTCGGCGAGGATGTAGGCGTATTGCGGAACGTTGAGGAAAGTGTTGAGCGGGAGCGCGATCGAGCCGGAACGGATGGTGCCCCAGAACGCCACCGGATAATCGACGGTGTCGTGCAGCAGCAGCGCGACCCGCTCCTCGCGCCGCAGGTCGAGTTGGCGCAAGGCATTGGCGAAGCGGACGCTGCGCGTTTGCAAGTCGCCATAGGTGAGGGAGCGATCGGGATCGATGAACGCGATCTTCGGCCCAAGACCGCGCGCCACATTGGCGTCAACGAAATCGGAGACGGCGTTGTAAGGTCTGCGCTCGTGAAAAACGTCCAGCACGCCGGTCCCCTTTATCCGTCAGCTTTCGAACAATCGCGTCAGCAGGCGGCGCGCCAGCACGCCGGCCACGCGCCGGCGGTAATGGCCGGGCGTGAAGGTGGTCTTCATCGGCATGATCTGATCGCGCACCAGGGCGTCGAGGCCCTTGAACACACGCTCGTCGAGCTTGCCGCCGCACAGCTCGGCGGTGCCTTCGAGCAGGACCGGGCGCGGATTGGTGCCGGTAAACGCCACGCGCAGGTCGGCGAGCCGGTCGCCGTCGCGGCGCAAGGCGACCGCCACGCCGGCGACCGGATATTCGATCGACTTGCGGATGCGAATCTTGTCATAGGCCGAACGCAGACCGGGCGTGTTCCTGGCGCGCACTGCGGTGACGATTTCGCCGGGGCGCAGCGATAAATAAAATTTTCCGTCGCCTTGCGTCTCGGTCACCGGCACATCCTGGCGCGCGAAGCCGATATAAAGTTTGTTGAGCGGGATGCTGCGCTTGCCCGATGGGCCAGCGATATCGACTTCGGCGCCCAGCGTGAGCAAGGCCGGCGCCAGATCGCCGCTGAAGGTGGCAAAGCAGACGCCGCGGCTTTTCGGCGCCACGTGGCAGATGGCGCCGGTGGTCTTCAGGCAATGGTTATTGGCGGTCACGCCACCATTCGCTCTGATTGTAAAAGATGCAGCGGGTGTCGAGGCAGAGATTGCCGCCGACCGTGCCCATGTTGCGGTGGGTGGGGCCGGCGATGTGGGCGGCGGCCTGCGCCAGCACCGGATAATGCTTCGACGCATCGCCGGATGCTCGGCGAGTGCGGTCAGCCGAACCGAGGAGCCGATGTCGATGGCCTTGTCGTCCACCTTGATGGTGGAGAGCTCCGCCACCCGGTTCATGTCGATCAGCACCGGCGGCGCCACGATGCCGCGCCGGATATTGACGACGAGATCGGTGCCGCCGCCGAGCGGCTGGCTCCCCGGATGGCGCGCGCGCGCGCCTGGCGAGCGTCGTCGGTCGAGCGTCGTTCGGAGGCGTCAGCACGCGTCGAATTCGGGCGAGCGGCATCCATCAGCTGTCGCCGCGCCGATTGCCCGCAATCATTGCGCGCCGCCCCCGTTGCCCTTGCCGAGCGCGCGCTTGCGCTTCTCGATCGCCTCGAACACGCGGTCGGGCGTCACCGGCAGATCGTTGAAGCGGATGCCGATGGCGTCGGCGATGGCGTTGGTAAGCGCCGGCAGGAACGCGGCGAGCGAGCCTTCGCCCGCTTCCTTGGCGCCGAACGGCCCATGCGGATCGTTGCTCTCGACGATACCGACTTCGATCGGTGGGGAATCCAGGATGGTCGGCACCCGGTAATCGAGCATGTTGGCGGTGACCATGAGGCCGTCGTGGTAGGCGGCCTCTTCGCTCATGGCCTGGCCCATGCCCATCCAGACCGAGCCCTGCACCTGGCCCTCGACGGTGAGCCGGTTGAGCGCCTTGCCGCAGTCATGCGCGACCCACACTTTGTCGACGGTGACGACGCCGGTCTCCTCGTCGACGCGTGACTTCGACCACCTGCGCCGAATAGCTGTAGCCCATGGTGCCGCCGATGGCGGCGCCGCGATATTTCTTGCCGCCGTGCGATTCCGGAATGGTCGAATAATTGCCGGTGACTGTGATGGTGCCGCTATCCTTCAGCGCCTCGGTCACCACCTCGTCGAATGTGGCGCCCTTGTCCTGCGCGCCGGCGCGATAAAGCTCGCCCAGGCATTCGATGTCTTCGGGCCGCGCTTCCAGCTTGCGGGCGGCGGCGGCGGTCAGCAGGCTCTTGAGGTTGCGCGCGGCGTCGAGCGCCGCATTGCCGACCATGAAGGTGACGCGCGAGGAATACGAGCCGTTGTCCTTCGGCACCACCTCGCTGTCGCCGGTCACCACGCGCACGCGCGACAGATCGAGCCCGAGCACTTCGGCCACCGTCTGCGCCAGGATGGTCGTGGAGCCCTGGCCGATATCGGCGGCGCCCGACAGCACCACGATCGAGCCGTCGAAATCGAGCTTGATCTTGACGGTGGCATGCGGCTCGCCGGTCCAGTTCACCGGCTTGGAGGCGCCGCTGATGTAATGCGAGCAGGCCATGCCGAGCCCCTTGCCTTTGCCGAGCTTGCCCTTGCGCTTGCTCCAGCCGCTTTGCTGCTCCACCCAGTCGAGGCATTCCGGCAGCCCGTAGCTGTTCACCATCATGTCGTTGTCGGTGAAGGTCGGCGCATGCAGCAGATTCGCGCGCCGCACCTGCAAACGGATCGAGCCCCAGCTCGCGCGCCATCTGGTCGAGCAGACTTTCGAAAGCGAAACGGATGTCGACGGTGCCGTGGCCGCGGAACGCGCCGCAGGGCGGCGTGTTGGTCAGCACGCGCCTGCCGACATATTTGACGTTGTGCAGGTCGTAGATGGCGTACAGCATCGAGCCGGCATAGAGGATGGTCACCACGCCGTAGCCTGAATGCGCGCCGCCGCGCTGGTCGCAGTCGCATTCGACCGCGGTGATGCGGCCGTCCTTGCGCATGCCGATCTTGAGCCGGATGTCGGTCTCCGGCCTGCCGCGATGGGTGATGAAGGTCTCCTCGCGCGTCGTCACCAGGCGCACGGTGCCGTTAGCCTTGCGCGCCAGCAGCGCCGCGATCAGTTCGATGTTCAGCGTCTCGGTGCGGCAGCCGAAGCCGCCGCCGACATGCGGCTTGATCACGCGGATGCGCGACATGTCCATGCCGAGGATCTGCGACAGCGAGAGGTGGACGTAGTAGGGCACCTGCGTGGAGGCATGCACGGTCATGCGTTCGCGCACCGCGTCGTATTCGGCGACGGCCGCGTGCATTTCCATCTGGTTCTGGCAGACCTCGGCGCAGTTATAGCTGCCCTCGCGCACCAGATCGGCTTGCGCGAAGCCCTGCTCGATGGAGCCCAGCTCGAACAGCACGTCGCGCTCGATATTGCCGGGCTTCTTGTCGTGCAGCGCGACCGCGCCGGGCGCCAGCGCGGCCTTGGACGTGTAGTAGGCCGGCAGTTCGCGCACCTTGAACTTGATGCGGCGGATGCGCTTCGCGCGCGCTGGCGTCGTCGACCGCCGCGACCGCGGCCACCGGCTCGCCGCGATAGCGCACGCGGTCGCGCGCCAGCGGATATTCGCTGCGCGCGATCGGCAGCACGCCGAAGGGCTTGTCGCAGTCGGCGCCGGTGACCACGGCGCGCACGCCGGGAACCTTCAGCGCCTCGGACACATCGACCGAGACGATCTCGCCGTGCGAATAGGGGCTGCGGTAGATGCGGCCGGCAAGCTGCCCGGCGCAAGAATGTCGGCGGTGTATTTGGCGCGGCCGGAGACTTTCTCCGGCCCGTCGATCATCGGCACATAGCCGCCGATATTGTGCGCCGGCACGACTTCGTTCACGGCGACACCCCTTGCGCGTTGAGGGCGGCGGCGTATTTCACCGCCTCGATGATTTTCACGTAACCGGTGCAGCGGCAGATATTGCTGCCGAGCGCTTCGCAGAATTTCCGCCTCGCTCGGATTGGGATTTTTCCGCAGCAGGCCGGCCGAGGCCATGATGAAGCCGGGCGTGCAATAGCCGCATTGCGAGCCGAGCTTCTCGTGGAAGCCGCGCTGCACGGCGGACAATTGTCCGTCGGAGCCGAGCGACTCGATGGTGTCGACGCGCCTGCCTTGCACGGTTGCGGCCAGTGTCAGGCACGACAGCGCCGGCTTGTCGTCGATCAGCACGGTGCAGGCGCCGCATTCGCCGCCGTCGCAGCCGGTCTTGGTGCCGGTCAGCCCGACTTTCTCGCGCAGATAATCGAGCAACAGGATATTATCCGCGACCGCGTCGGCGCGGTCACGCCCATTGAGCCTGCACTCAAGCAGGCGGGCCAAGCGTTTCTCCCTGTGCGACGCGTATTTTCGAATCGCGCTTCGTCTTGTTGAGGTTACGACACACCAGGGCGTCCTGCCTCTCCAGACCCATTATCGGGAATGGCTAGGACGATTGCCCGCGGTCCGGCCGCGATCAGCCAAATCGGGCAATGACATCGCTCGGAATCGTGATGCCGTGGATCTTGTCCGGATCGTCCTTGTCGCGCGCCGCCCAGACTCGGGTCTCCGCGCCGTCCACCGCCAGTTCGCCGCCGATGGTGAGCTGATGCTCGACGTCGAAACTGGAGCGGCGGAACTCGGTCACCCGCGAGGCGATTTCCGCTACGTCGCCGAACTTCGCGGGTTGCAGGAAATTGGCGCGGGCATCCACCAGCGGAATGCCCATGATGCCGAAGGTTTCCGCCAGCTGATGCGCCGTCACGCCGAGGGCGGCTTCGAACAGCATCCAGGTGCTGATGTCGAACATCTCGAAAAAGCGGCCGTTGAACACGATGCCGCTCGGGTCGCACTGGCCCCATTCGATGGTCAACTGCCTGCGGAATGTAAAAGACGCCACGCGCGATTGCCTCCGGCCCTTTGTTGCGCAGCATTGTAGTCAGCGCCCGCGGCGCGGTAAATCGCTAGAACCGCGATGCGGCGTTTGGACTTGGCCTTCCGCTTGCGCGGGTCGGGCCATTCCACCACGTCTTGCGACCGCAATTCGACCAGCGAGGAGCGCCGGCGTATGCGCATCACGTGCTTGGGCGCCACCGGCACATGCGGCGACGTATCGAGCGCTTCCAGCAACCAGTCGAGATCGTCGGATGCGATCACCCAGCGCCTGGGCGCGTAGCGCGCGAGCGAGAACGGACGCGAATAGGTCTGCATCGATTTCTTGCCGCCCGGCAGGCAGTATTCGTGCGCATAACTCATCGCCAGCTCGCGCGCGCTGCGGTAGATCGGATCGCGCCAGCGCAGGATGGCGTGGTTGGTTTTGCTGATCGCGCCCCAAAGCCCGTGCTGCTGGAACAGCGCGATGACGTGATCCTGGTCGCTCGGTAGCGCCTGGATGTCCAGCAGCCAGGCCGGTTGGCCGTGATAGGCGAGCGCGGCGGCGGCGAAGATCGCGGCCTCCGCGCAGTGTGCGGTGCGCGCCTGCAACAGGCGGCGCGGCGACATGGCGGTCTCGCCGTCGAGCTCGAAATTGGCCGGCAGGCGGTCGAGGAAGGTTTGAATCTTTTGCGGCGTGTCGAGGCGTGCGAACGCCCGGTGCTCGGCGGGCGTCAGCAACGCGCGTAAGCGGTTTCGGTAGGCGGTGCCGGTCATGCGCGCGGCAACTCTATCCGCCCCGTGCGCACGGCGGGGTGCCGTTGCCGCCGGTTCCACAGTTAAGTTGGCACCCATCGAGTGGGGTATTTTGCCTCGCGAACCCGCGAAAATTGGCAGCACCGGCGTTCTCCACAAGGCTGCCGGGAAAGGAAATTGTTGCATCCTCTGGAGCCAAAAGCAGGAAATATCTTCTTATTTTCCGGGACTTATTGCGGTTGCGTAGAATAAGCTTCTATTTAGTGGCTCCTGTCGATTGGAGCTACCTATGTCGAGTACCACCATCTTTCCAGCCGGTTCTGTCCCCGCCCGCGCCGACAATGTCGAAATCTCGCCGAGGATCAGCGAGGACTGGCTATCGTTGATCGTCGGGCTGTTGATCTTCGCTTTGGCGCTCGCCGGCATTGCCAATGTCGATCTGCTCGGATGGGGCGTCACCACCTCGGTGTGGACCGATGTCGGCAAGGCGCTTGCTCCGGTCTCGAAGGCCTATGCCTCGCTCGGCGGCTTCGGCGCGCTGGTTGCGACCTATGTCGCGCTGCTCGTTATCCTGAGCGTGACGGTCATGGCTTTGAAGAGCGACCTCAAGCGGTTCGCGCTCGCTTTCACCGCTGTGTTCTGGATCGCCTATGGCAGTTGGATCGTCGGCAGCTATGCCAATTTCGCCGCGGTAACGCCGGCGGACTTGCAGAAATTCGGCGTCAGCTGGTCGCTCAAGCTGACCAATGAAGGTGGCTATATTTTTGCGCTGCTGTCAGGGCTGATCATCGCCAATTTCCTTCCGCGTTTCGCCGAAACCATCAAGGCGGCGATCCGGCCCGAGCTCTACATCAAGATCGCCATCGTCATTCTCGGCGGCGTCATCGCGGTGACGGCGGCGGGCAGGCTCAATCTCGCCAGTTCGCTGCTGCTGCGCGGTATCGCCGCCATTATCGAGGCCTATCTGATCTATTGGGCGGTGGTCTATTTCGTCGCCCGCAAATGGTTCGGCTTCAATCGCGAATGGGCGGCGCCGCTGGCATCGGGCATTTCAATCTGCGGCGTGGCGGCGTCGATCGCCACCGGCAGCGCCATCCGCGCCAAGCCGGCCATTCCGGTGCTGGTGTCGTCGCTGGTCGTCATCTTTGCCGTGGTCGAGGTATTGATCCTGCCGTTTCTGGCGCAGACCTTCCTGTGGCGCGAGCCGCTGGTGGCCGGTGCCTGGATCGGCCTTGCGGTGAAGACCGACGGCGCCGCGGTTGCCGGCGGCGGCATCACCGAGGCGCTGATCCTGGCGAAGAACGCGGCCGCAGGCATCAAGTATCAGCCGGGTTGGATTCTCGCCACCACCGCCACCGTGAAGATTTTTATCGATATCTTCATCGGCATCTGGGCCTTCATCCTCGGTTATATCTGGACCAACCACATCAACCCGACCAAGGACAAGGCGAAGCCGTCCGAGATCTGGCAGCGTTTTCCGAAGTTCATTCTCGGCTTCGTGGCGACCTCGCTGATCGGCCTCTACCTCGTGCTCGGCACCCCGGCGGATCTGGCCGCCAAGGTTCCTGCCGCCATGGGCGAGGCCAACACCTTCCGCGTGATCTTTTTCATCCTGACGTTCTTTTCGATCGGTGTGCTCTCCAATTTCCGCACGCTGTGGCAGGAGGGCATCGGTAAGCTCGCGCTCGTCTATTTCGTCAGCCTGTTTGGCTTCGTGATCTGGGTCGGACTGCTGATTTCCTGGCTGTTCTTCAACGGCATGCATCCGCCGCTGGCCAGCTGAACAAACGAAGGAACGCGTCATGTCGAAACCCAATATCGGTAACGAACTTCGTAACGCCACGGTCGAACCGCTGCTGCCAATCGAGAAGAAGCTGATCGGCTGGAGCCTCGGCGTTGGCGTCACGCTTTTGGTCGTGCTTGCTGTCGTGAACCACTTGTTCCCGGCGTCGCTGTAGGGCGTTTGTAAGCATGTCGCCGATCCCGAAAACCGCCCCCTTCGCCGAAGAGGAGATCAATCTCCTCAACCGCGTTGTTGGGCCGGCGAGTCAGGTCCAGCGGGCCTGGCTGGCGGGATTCCTGGCCGGCCTCGATGCCTCATCGTTGCCGGCAGGCACTGAACTGCTACCGGCGGCGCCGGCGCGCCCGGCCGAGACGATTACGATCGTCTACGCAAGCGAGTCCGGCAATTGCGAGAAACTCGCCAACGATCTCGCCAAGGCCGCGCGCAAGAACGGCCTGAAGCCGACCCTGATCGATATGGCGGATCTCGATCTGGCCGAGCTTGGCTCGGCGAAGCGGCTTGTATTCATAGCCGCTACCTGGGGCGAGGGCGATCCGCCGGCGCGCGCCGTGCGCGCCTATCGCGAATTGATGGGCGAGGGCGCGCCGCGCTTCGACGGCGTCGAATATGGCGTGCTGGCGCTCGGCGATACCGCTTATGCGGAGTTCTGCGCCATCGGTAAGAATATTGACGAGCGGCTGGCCGCGCTCGGCGGCAAGCGTGTGGTGGAGCGCGTCGATTGCGATCTCGATTTTGCCGAGCCGGCGTCACGCTGGATCGGCGATGCGCTGAAAGCCCTCACGCCGCCCGATGCCAACCGCGGCCGGGTGATCGAGGTCGATTTCGGCAAGCCGGCCGCCGCGCCGAACACCGATGTGGTCGAGGCCGAGATCACCGAGCATGTGAATCTCAATTCCTCCCGCTCGAACAAGGAGACTATCCACCTCGCGCTTGCCTTCGATGGTACGACGCCGGCCTACGAGCCGGGCGACTCGCTCGATCTTTATGCCGAGAACGACCCGGCCTATGTAGACGAACTGCTGAAGCTCGCGGGGCTTTCCGACGACGAGAAGCTGCGCGCAGAATTCGTCAAGACGCGCGACGTGACCACGCTTTCGCTCAAGACCGTTGAAAGCTTCGCGGCGCAGACCGGTCATCAATACGTTAAGGCGCTGCTCGCCGACGGCCAGGCGAAGGAATGGATTGTCGGCCGTCAGCTCATCGACCTGATCGCCAACTTCCCGATCGCGCTCAACCCCGATCATTTGCGCGCGCTGACGCGGCCGCTGGCGCCGCGCGCCTATTCGATCGCGAGTTCGCGCCGCGACGTCGGCGAGGAAGCGCATCTGCTGATTTCCGCGGTGCGCTACGAAGCCCAAGGCCGCGCGCGCAAGGGCGTCGCGTCGAACTTTGTGGCCGAGCGGCTCAAGCGCGGCGGCCGCGTGCGGGTCAAGCTCAAGCCCAACAAGCATTTCGCGCTGCCGGCGGGCGAACCGCGACATCATCATGGTCGGTCCCGGCACCGGCGTGGCGCCGTTCCGCGCCTTCGTGCAGGAGCGGCGCGCGACGCAAGCGAGCGGGCGCAGCTGGCTGTTCTTCGGCGACCGCCAGTTCACCCACGACTTCCTTTATCAACTCGACTGGCAGGAGGCGCTGGCCGACGACGCGCTCACGCGCATGGACGTCGCCTTCTCGCGCGACACGCCCAAGAAGATTTACGTCCAGGATAAGATGTGGGAGCAGCGCCGCGACCTGATCGAATGGCTCGACGGCGGCGCGCATTTCTACGTATGCGGCGACGCCAAAGCGATGGCCAAGGACGTGCGCGCTACCCTGGTGCGCGTTTTCGCCGACGTGAAGGCGCTGTCGGGCGAAGCGGCCGAGCAGGCGGTGGCGGGCCTGGAGCGCGACAAGCGCTACCTGCAGGACACCTACTGAGCCTGCATTAATTGGAAGACCAATGACCGACGAAGTCTCGCGCAACGAGCGCATCAAGGAGGCGAGCGATTACCTGCGCGGTACGCTCGCCGAGGGCCTGCGCGAAGAAATCACCGGCGCCATCGTCGAGGACGATCAGCAGCTGGTGAAATTCCACGGCATGTATCTGCAGGACGACCGCGATCTGCGGCCCGAGCGCACGCGCAAGAAGATGGAGAAGGCCTTCGCCTTCATGATCCGCGTGCGGATTCCGGGCGGCGTGCTTAACGCCGCGCAATGGCTCGCGCTCGACCAGATCGCGCGCGATTACGGCAACGGCACCATGCGGCTCACCACGCGGCAGACGGTTCAACTGCACGGCATCATCAAGTCGAATTTAAAGGCGACGCTGAAGGAGATCGACGCGGTGTTGCTGAATTCGATCGCCGCCTGCGGCGACGTCAACCGCAACGTCATGTGCGGCGCCAATCCCGATCAGAGCCAAGCCCATGCGGCGGCGCTGGAATTGGCGCGCGCCGTGTCCGATCACCTCACGCCGCGCACGCCGGCCTATCGCGAGATCTGGCTCGACGGCGAGCGCATCGCCGGCGGCGAGGACGCGGTGGTGGAGCCGATCTACGGCAAGACCTATCTCCCGCGCAAATTCAAGATCGTGGTGGCGGTGCCGCCGTCGAACGATGTCGACGTGTTCGCGCACGATCTCGGCTTCATCGCCATCCTCGACGGCAAGGGCAACGTGACCGGCTGGAACGTCAGTGTCGGCGGCGGCATGGGCATGACCCATGGCGAGCCTGACACTTATCCGCGCACCGCCGACGTGATGGGTTTCTGCGCGACCAAAGATGCGGTGGCGGTTGCCGAGGCCGTCGTCACCGTGCAGCGCGACTGGGGCGACCGCGCGAACCGTAAGCACGCGCGGCTGAAATACACCATCGAGGATCGCGGGCTCGATGTCTTCCGCGCCGAGGTCGTGCGCCGCTCGGGCGTGCTGCTGGAGCCGGCCAAGCCTTTCACCTTCACGTCGACCGGCGATCGCTACGGCTGGAGCGATGGCGCCGAGGGTCGCAGCCATCTGACGCTGTTCGTGCAAAACGGCCGGCTGCTCGATGACCCCAATGCGAAGCAGTTGTCGGCGCTGCGCGGAATCGCGCAAAACCACGATGGCGATTTCCGCATCACGCCCAATCAGAACCTGATCGTCGCCAATATTCCGGCCGAACGACAGACGGAAATTCACTGGATCGCGAAAGAGGCCGGGCTGCTGGCGCCCTGGTCGGGCCTGCGCCGCAATTCCATGGCCTGTGTCGCGCTGCCGACCTGCGGCCTCGCGCTCGCCGAAAGCGAACGCTATCTGCCCGATCTTTTGACGGCGCTCGACGAGCGGCTGGCGGCGCATGGGCTGTCCGCCGACGACATCGTCATCCGCATGACCGGCTGCCCGAACGGCTGCGCGCGGCCTTACCTCGCGGAGATTGGCTTGGTCGGCAAAGGGCCGGGCCGCTACAATCTTTATCTCGGCGCCGCCTTCGACGGCTCGCGCCTGTCCAAGCTCTATGCCGAGGATCTCGAGCACGGCGCGATCGTCGCCGCGCTCGATCCGATTTTCGCGGCCTACGCCGCCGAGCGGCAGAAGGGCGAGCGCTTCGGCGATTTCACCATTCGCGCCGGCTTCGTCGCCGCCACCGGCAACGGCCGCGACTTCCACGCCAATGTCGGCGCGAAGAAACGCGGCGGCATGAGCAGCCGAACGCAAACCGCTTGAGGCGCGGCCGGAGCGCATGGCGCGCGCTGGCGCGGCTGCCGGTGTTCCTGGCGCTCGACGGCAAGCGCGTCGTGCTGGTGCGGCGAGCGGTCGGCGGCCTGGAAGGCGGAACTGTCGGCAGCCGGCGCTGCTGGAGGTCTACGCCGAGCGTCCGACGAATGTGCGTCGCAGCGTCGCCGTGCGGCGCATCGTGTGATCGGCGCTGGACGGCGGACGATCTGCGCGGCGCGGCGATGGCCATCGGCGCCTTCGAGGACGATGACGAGCGCGGCGGCCTTCGCCGCTGCCGCGCGCGCCGTCGGCGTGCCGGTCAATGTGATCGACAAGCCGGCGTTCTGCGATTTCGCCTTCGGCGCCATCGTCAATCGCTCGCCGCTGGTGATCGGCATTTCCACCGACGGCGCCGCGCCGGTGTTCGCGCAGGCGATCCGCGCCAAGCTGGAAGCGCTGCTGCCGAAGGGCTTTGCCGATTGGGCTGCCGCCGCCGCGCGCTGGCGCACGGCGGTGAAGGCGTCGGGCCTGTCGTTCTCCGGCCGGCGCAAGTTCTGGCAGCTGTTCACCGCGCATGCGGTGACCAATCCCGAGAGCGAGCCGAGCCAAAGCGATTTCGAGCGCTTCGTCGCCGAGGTGAAGGGTCTGGGCGCCGCGGTCGAGAACGGCTCGGTCACGCTGGTCGGCGCCGGCCCCGGCGATCCGGAACTGCTGACGCTGCGCGCGGTGCGCGCCCTGCAATCGGCCGACGTGATCCTGTTCGACGATCTGGTGTCGCGCGACGTGCTCGACTTCGCCCGCCGCGAGGCGCGCAAGATGCTGGTCGGCAAGACCGGCTTCGGGCCGTCCTGCAAACAGGACGACATCAATGCGCTGATGGTGAGCCTCGCCAAGCAGGGCAAGCGCGTGGTGCGGCTCAAGGGCGGCGATCCGTTGATCTTCGGCCGCGCCGGCGAGGAGATTGCGGCCTGCAAGGCGGCGAACATCGCGGTCGAGGTGGTGCCCGGCATCACCGCGGCGCAGGGCGCGGCCAGCCGGCTCGGCGCTGCCGCTCACCGACCGCAAGCATGCCCGCCGGCTGCAATATGTCACCGGGCACGCCAAGAACGGCAAGCTGCCGGCCGATCTCGATTGGCAGAGCCTCGCCGATCCGGCGACCACCACGGCGATCTACATGCCGATGCGCACGCTGGAAGCGCTGGTCGCGCAAGGCCACCGCCGAAGGCCTCGATCCGCAGACGCCGGCGCTGGCGATCGCGCGCGCCACGCGGCCGGATCAGGCGGTGGTCGCCGCCCCATCGGCGAGCTGCCGGCGCGGCTCGCGCAAGCCGCGCTGCCGGGGCCCGTGCTGGTGATGCTGGGACGCGTGTTCGGCGAGCAAGCCGGCGCGCAGAGTGTTGCGCGCAAGGATCAGAAAGCCGGCTGAAGCGCTGGCGTCAGCGGATGCTGTAGCGGATCGGCACAACGATCGCGATCTGCGCGCCGGGAATTTCCGGCGGCGGCGGCGGCAGCGGCGCGGCGCGCTCGAGCAGCGCCAGCGTCGCCTCGTCGAGCAGGCTCGAGCCCGAGCTGCGCACGATGCGGGCGTGGTGCACGCCGCCGCTGCGGTCGACGCTGAAGGCGAGTTGCGCCTCGCCTTGCTCGCCGCGCGACTGCGCTTGCGACGGGTATTGCTTGTAGCGTTCGAGCCGGGCGACCAGCTGCGATCTCCAGTTCGGCACCGCGTCGGGATTGCGCGAGGAGGCGCCCGGCATCGGTGCCGCCGCGCGCTCGGCTTGCTGTTCGGCCGCGCTGGGCGCGCTCGTCAGGCTGGCGTGCTTTTGCTTCGGCTTCTTTTCTACCGGCTTTTCGATCGGCTTCGGCGGCGGCGTGACCGTCAGCAACGCTTCGGCCTGCGGCTCGGCCGGCAGCTCGACTCTTCTCGACTGGTTTTTCCGGCTGCGGCTCCGGCTGCGCTTGGTTTGCTGCGGGCCGGGCGGTACATTCGGTCGGCTTGATCGTCGGGCGCGACCGGCAACGGCGCGAGCTCGATCATGATCAGCGGCGCGTTCGCGACCAGATCGGAGCTCTCGTTCCAGCGCGCCAGCAGCGCCGCCGCGCCGGCAGCATGGAAGCTGAGCGCGAGCGCGAAGCAGGCGCCCCAGCGCAGCGCCTCGGGCCAGCGGCGCACCGCGACGATTTCGCGCGTGGCGTTCATGGCTGAGCTTCTCCGCTTCGAGGCCGACCAGCGCCACATGCAGGTAGCCGGCGCTGCGCAACTCGTTCATCAGCGTCATCAGCTCGCCATAGGGCACGGCCTTGTCGGCGCGCAGGAACACGCGCTGCTGCTTGTCGCCGGCGGTCGCCTGGTCGAGCGCCGCGCTGAGCGTCGCGCGGCTCACCGCATCGTTGTCGAGCGTCAGGCTCAAGTCCGATTTGAGCGTCAGGAACAGCGGCTTGTCGGGCCGCGGGCCCTGCTCAGCATTGGCGGCCGGCAGATCGACCGAAATATCCACGGTCGCCAGCGGCGCCGCGATCATGAAAATAATCAGCAGCACCAAGATCACGTCGATGAACGGCGTGACGTTGATCTCGTGGATCTCGCTTAGAGCTTCGTCGCCGTGGTCGAGACGCACGCTCATGCTGGACTACTCGGCCGCTGACACGGTCCGGCGGCGTTCCGCCGGACGATGCTCGAAGGCGCCGCGATCGAGATCGCGGCTGACGAGGCGCAGGATGTCGGCTGAGGCATCGGCATGCAGCGCGCGATAGCCGGCGATCCAACGTGAGAACATATTGTACATCACCACCGCCGGGATCGCCGCCACCAGGCCCAAGGCGGTTGCGAGCAGCGCCTCGGCGATGCCGGGCGCCACCACCGCCAGATTGGTGGTGTGCGACCTTCGAGATGCCGATGAAGCTGTTCATGATGCCCCACACGGTGCCGAACAGTCCGACGAACGGAGCGGTGGCGCCGATGGTGGCGAGAATGCCGGTGCCGCGGATCATCTGCCGGCCGGCGGCGGCCTCGATGCCGCTCCAGCCGCGAGGCGATGCGCTCCTTCACGCCGGCGGGCGACAGGGCGTCGGCCGACAGCCGCAATTCGGTGTCGGCGGCGCGCACCAGCTCGGCGGCGCCGTCATCGGCGCCTTGCAGGCGCGCGGTCGACCTCGCCCCAGGTGCGCGCCGCGCTGAGCGCGTCGATCGCCGCACGCAGGCGGCGGCGGGCGGCCATCAGTTCGATCGCCTTGGCGAACCAGATCGTCCAGGTCAGCACCGAGGCGAAGGCTAAGCCCACCATCACCGTTTTGACCACGATATCGGCCGCCATGAACATGCCCCAGGGCGACAGATCGCGCGGCAGCTTGAGCGTGACGGCGGGCGCGCTGTCAGGCGGCGTCTGCGCGAACGCCAGCGCGGCAGCATCAGCGCGGCGGCGAGCGATTACGGCCCACCCGCAGATATCGCGCGATATTGCAGACGATTTCATCGCTTTCGCCTTTCCGACGTGTCGCCACCATAGCAAATTCTGCGGGCTGTCGTTCGATTCATGGCTCTAGTATTTTACCGTCGTGAACAGCCGCACGCTGGCGCCCGGCATCAGCACTTCGTCCTTCGAATAGGACACGCTGTTGCGGATGTCGCGGTTGAGCAGATTGCTGCCGCTGATGCCGACCGACACTTCGCTGAGATCGCCGGCGGCAGGCTTCGCCGGTTTCCATTTGTAGCTCAGCTCGGCGCGCAGATCGTCGTAGCCCGGCGTCGTGGTCTCGGCGATGGGCGCGATATTGTTCTGCGCGAAGGCGTGCAGCAGCTTGACGCGCGCGAGCCAGTTGGCGTCGCGCCAGTACACGCCGCCGCCGATGCGCAGCGGCGGGATGCGCGGCACGTTGCTGCCGTCGCTGAAGGTCGCGCGCACCACGTCGAACTGGTCCTCGACGCCGAACATGCCGGCTGCCGATCGGCAGCAGATCCCATTGGCTCTGGAATTCGCCGCCGCGGAAGGTCGCGTCGTTCTGCGAATAGATGCGCTTCGTTGAGATCGCCGGCGCCCGGCCCGCAATCGCCGGTATCGCCGTCGCAGGTGTTGCCGGTCAGCCGCCGGTAGATGAAGCCCTTGAACTTCGTGTAGTAGGCCGTGGCCTCGAAGCGGAACGGTCCCTTGGCCCGCCGCAGGCCGACTTCGAGCGACTTGGCGGCTTCGATCTTGAGATCGGCATTGCCCTTGTCGAAGGTCACCGTCGCGTCGTGGCCGCCGCCGGAGAACAGTTCGGCCGGCTTGGGCGCGCGCTCGACATATTGCGCGGTGATGCTGCCGACGAGGTCCCATGGCAGATTCTGGATCAGGCCGACGCTCGCGCTCTTCGGCGTATATCTGGGCGAGACCGGCATCGACGATATCAGCCCGAGCGCCGGGTCGAAGATCGCGGCTGATGCCCGACAGGTTGACCTGCTCGATGCGGCCGGCGAGCTGCGCCTTGGTCGTCTCGCTGAACTTGAACTCGTTGAACATGTAGCCGGCGATGCGGTTGTTGGTGTTCGGGTCCCACAGCCCGGCATTGTCGGGGCTCGGCGCGGTCAGTTCCTGATGGCCGCCCTGCACGCCGATGGCGGTGGTCAGCGTCGCGAAGCGCAGGTTGAACGGCGCCAGTTGCGCCTCGACGCGGCCTTCCTGCTCCTTGTTGGTGAAGGTCTGCCGGATGCCGTCGCTTGCCAGATTGGTGTCGGATCGGCGAGCCCGATCTCGTTGTGCTTGTAGTCGGTGACGCCGCCCCAGAAGCGGATGGCGTCGATCGACGGAATTGGGCGCGCGCCATTCGCCCTTGCTCAGCAGCTTGGTCTGCTGGGCGTCGATGCGAGTGTGGTGTTCTTCGCCGTCGATTCCGGGGATGTGATAGAGCGCATTGTTCTGCACGACGGCGAGGCCGAGGAAGCCGTCGTTGAAGATGTAGGAGCCGCCGAGCGCCTGCCCGTCGCTGCGCGCCGCCGAGTTCGGCTGCCGGCCGTTGAAGGCGCCCGGCTGCGTCGCGTTCGGCGCATCCGCCGGATCGGGCGCGGTCAGATAGGGATAATGCGGCACGCGATAGTCTTGCGTCTTGCGGCCGAAGGCGTCGGCATGCAACGCGAAATTGCCGGCGCCGGCATCGAGCAGCACCGCGCCGTCGAGGCCGTTGTCGACCGATGTTGCGGCGCCGCGGAACTCCGTGCTGATCCCGCGCGACGGGATCATGGTCGGAATGCGGTTGTTGGTCGTCTCCACCACGCCGCCGATCGCCTGCGAGCCGAAGCGCAAGGTGGCCGGCCCGCGGATCACCTCGACCTGGTCGGTGGTGAGCGGATCGACCGGCACGAAATGGTCTTCGCCCAGATCGGACGCGCCGTTGGCGCCGATGCCGTTCTCCTGGATGCGCACGCGATTGACGTCGAGGCCGCGGATGATCGGCCGGCTGGAGCCGCCGGGCGCGAAGCTCGAGCCGGTGATGCCGGGCCTTGACGAACAGCAGATCGCCGAGCGTCGCGGCGCCGCTGCGGCGGATGTCGTCGTTCGGCACGACCGTGACGGTGGCGAACTGGTCGGTGACGACCGGCAGCGTGCCCTGCAGTTCGGCGCCGGTCGCAGACTGATCTGGCGTGGTCGGTCGTCGGCGGCGCCGGCGCTGGATCGGGCTTGGCGCGCTGCACCACGACTTCGGGCAGCGCGACCTGCGCCTGCGCGGCAGGTAGCAGCGCACCCAGCAGCGCAACAGATGACAACGCCACGCGTAAGACGCCACGACCGGCCACCACCATATGAATACCGCAAGCGTGACATAGCCGATCAGTCGGCATATATGTTATATTGTAACATTACATTCGGACATGCAGAGTCAACCGCCGTCTTGCGGCGAGAAGTAATATGCTCGCAGCCTGCGAATGTCGCGATTGAACCGCGCGCCACTGGCGTGCCATCGTCCGCCGCGCCGGCTATTCGCCGGCATTCCCATTCAATCGTTCAAGGATCCATTCCTCATGCCGTTTTCAATGTCACAGGCTTCCCTGCCGGTCTTCGAGATCGGTCTCAATGCGCTGTCGGGCGTGCTCGACAAGGCCGCGGCCTATGCCGCGGCGAAGAAGATCGATCCGGCGGTGCTGCTCGGCTGGCGCCTGGCGCCCGACATGTTCGCGCTCGCCCGCCAGGTGCAGGTCGCCTGCGATCAGGCCAAGAACGGCGCGGCCCGCCTCGCCGGCGTCGAGCCGCCGAAGTTCGAGGACAACGAGACCAGCCTCGACCAGCTCAAGGAGCGCATCGCGAAGACCGTTGCCTATCTCAAGACGCTCGACGCCAAGGCGATCGATGCCTCATCCGACCGCGAGATCACCTTTCCGCTCGGGCAGGGCAAGGGCCAGATGAAGGGCTGCGACTATCTCAATCATTTCGTGCTGCCGAATTTCTATTTCCACCTCACCGCCGCCTACGCCATCGTGCGTCATTGCGGCGTGGAGATCGGCAAGCGCGACTTCCTGGGCGCCATTCCGATCAAGCGGATCTGACGCGCCGGCGCTTGCCGCGCTCAGGCTCAATAGAAAACCGCCCCGCCGGTTTCCCGGCGAGGCGGCTTTCGTGTTCCTCGATAGCGAATTTGAGCCTAGTCGCGGTAGGAGACGCGCTCGCTGCCGCCGTCGTAGCCGCAGTTACAGTTCACGCCGCGGACGTTGCGATATTCGTTGACGTGGCGCACCGAGCCCGACACGTAGCGGTTCACCACCTCGTGGTGATACTCGGGCTGCACCCGTTGGGTGGTGTTGACCTTGTGCAGCGTAATGTTGCGCACGATCGTGTTCTGGCGATGCACGACCACTTCGCGGTTGATCACCGGACGCACGTGCACGATCAGGCGGTTTTCCTGGATCAGCTTGGTGCGCTTCACCACATTGGTGTGATTGACGACGCGGGTCGTGCGTGTTCACGCGGGTGCGCTCACGCACGTAGCGCCGTGTGTTGTATTCGGAATCCGGGCGCATGCAGTTACAGACGGTATCCCAGTGAGAACCGCCGTTCGCAAGAGCCGGTACCGGAGTGACGCCCGCCAGCCCAAGGACAAGCAGGGCACCGTAGAACGCCTTGTACATGTGTTTCATCTTTCAACGCCCCGTTAACCATTTAAGTTATGACGCCATCATTAGTTTTTCGATTTTAACCATGTTTGTAAAGAACTAATTTCGCAGCCGCTCGGACCCCCAATAGATTGACCCCGGAGCCGGTCTCCGGGGTCAAAAACACAAGATATGGTAGCGGAAAAAGTTGTCTCTATTTGAGACGCTTGGCCGCTTCCTGCACCAGGCTCAAATCGGCGTATTTTTTGATGTCGATGGGCTTTTTCACGAAGCCGAGGTCGCGGGTAATGTCGACGTTGCGCTGCAGCGCTTCGAGGTTCGGTATCAGGTTCGCGATCGCGATAGGTGTCGGCCTTGGTGAACAGCCAGCCGAACCGCTCCGGCGGCGCTTTGGTCATCTTGGACGCGATCTGGGCCACCTCATCGTGGTTCTTCGGGTCGACGTACCAATGCGTGATGCGCAGCATGTCCTCCATGAAATCGACCATGGCGGCGCGGTTCTTGTCGATGAACGACTTGCGCGCGGTCCATACGATCATCTGCGTCACACCCAGGATGTCGCGCTGCTCGAACAGCACCTTGCCTTCTTCCTTGAGCTTGGGTTGAACGAGAACGGCAGCACCGCCGGGATCAGATCCGCCTTCTTCTCCAGCAGCATGGTCGGCATGGCCGGCAGCGGGCCTTCCAGCATGGTGTAGTCGCGCTTTTCCTCGAGCCCGTGCTTCTTCAGCATGGCGCGGATGGCGACGTCGACGGCGCTGCCGCCGCCGTTGGTGCCGATCACCTTGCCCTTGAGATCCTCGACCTTCTCGATGCCGCTGTCCTTGCGCACGTAAAACTGCGTGCTGAAATAGCCGGGCACGCCGTCCTGGAATTCGTCGGCGACGACCCGAAGGTCGTCGAGCCCGGCGTTGTCGATGGCGATGGCGAGCGAGGAATAGGCGAGGTTGGAGACTTCCAGCTCGTTGTTGGCGATCGCCGAGATCATCTGCGGCGTGCCCTGATAGCGGATCGATTCGAGCGTGTAGGACTTGCCCATGTGCTGGGCGAGCTCCTTCTTCTCGAGGATGATCGAGGCCCAGTTGGAGACCGGGGCCACCCACGACATGCGGATTTTCACCGGCTCCGCGCTATTGGCGGTGCCGGCGCTGAAAAGGCCGAGCGCGCACACGCCGGCCAGCGCGAGTTTCATGAAGCGCATTGTTTCCTCCCAATTTCGCCGGGCTTGCGCGTTTGAAGAGGCAAGCTTCGCGTCGCGAATGGAAAGATTGTCGGGAGTCCAACCGATTTTGGCAAGCCTCGGCGCTGCGGCGTTTTACCCGCCATGCGGTACAGGCGCGAATGGCACCGGCCACGCCCTAGATATCCAGCGCGGAACCCTGGTCGCGATAGGCCCAGAGCGCGTCACGCGGCAGCGATACCGGCGTGTCGGCGCCGACGTCGTGGCGCGCCGCGGTGCCGAGTTCGAGCGCTTCCAGGCGGTGGCCGGCAGATCGATGTCGTAGACGGTCTGCGTGCCCTGATAGCGGCGATCGAGCACGCGCGCGCGAAATGCGTTGCTGCCGTTCGCCGCGCCGAGCGCGATATTTTCCGGCCGCAACGCGATGCGCACTTTTTCGCCGGGCCCGATGCCGTGCACGAGCGACGCCTCGACGCGCTGGCCGCCGCCGATATCGACCACCCCGAACGCGCCGTTGCGCTCGAGCAAGGTTCCGGTGATCTCGTTGGTGGCGCCGGTGAAGTTGGCGACGAACAGATCGGCCGGCCGGTTGTAGATCTCGTCCGGCGTGCCCATCTGCAGCAGCTTGCCGTCGCGCATCACGCCGATGCGGTCGCCGAGCACGACCGCCTCGGCCTGGTCGTGGGTGACGTAAAGCGCGGTCATGCCGGTCTGCTTTCAGGATGCGCCGCAGATCGTCGCGCAGCCGCAAGCGCAGCTTGGCATCGAGATTGGACAAGGGCTCGTCGAGCAACAGCAGTTGCGGGCGGTAGACGATGCTGCGCGCCAGCGCCACGCGCTGCATCTGGCCGCCCGACAAGGCGACCACCGGCCGGTCGGCATATTCGGACAGGCCGACCAGTTCCAGCACCTCGTCGACCTTGCGGCCGGCATCGGCGCGCCCGATTTTGCGGTGCTTGAGCGGATAGACCACGTTCTGGCGCACCGTCATGTGCGGCCAGACCGCGTAGGACTGGAACACCATGCCGATGTCGCGCAGCCGCGGCGGCAGCAGAATGCCGTGCGCGGGCGACGACACCACGCGGCCGGCGATGCTGATGGTGCCGGCGGTCGGATGCTCGAGCCCGGCGACGCAGCGCAAGGTCGTGGTCTTGCCGCAGCCCGAGGGCCCGAGCAGGACCACGATCTCGCCGGCCGGCACGGCGAAGCTCACGCCGTCGATCGCCGGCCGGCCGATCGAGAACTGCTTGCGCAGGTCGCTGACGTCGAGCGTCGCCGTCATGGCTTCACTTTGACTTCACGGGCGCCGGTCACTGGCGATAGCCGAAGGTCTTGTCCCATTCCGCGACCCACGGCCCGTGCAGCTTCACGTAGTCGTCGAACTTCGGGAACCAGACCTTGACCACTTTGGGATCGAAGCCTTCCGGATAGAACTGCGCCTTGAGCGAGGTGAGATTGCCGAGTTCCTTGATCATGAAGGTCTGGCCCTCTTTCGACAGACACCAGTTGAGGAACAGCTTGGCGGCATTGGGATGGGCGGCGGTCTTCGGAATGCCGGTGGCGTATGGATTGACCGGCGCGCCTTCGGGCGGGAAGAAGATCTTGATCGGCGCGCCGTCTTTCTGTTTCGGATAGATCGCGTTGTAGAGCAGGGGCCCCATCGCGATCTCGCCGCGCACCAGCGAATCCGACATCGGCGCGCCGGACGGATAGAGCACCGGGTGGGTCGCCGCCTGCTTCGCCCAATAGTCCTCGCCGAGCACCTGGCGCTCGAACATGATGCGGGTCCAGGTGGTGCCGCCGGACTGCGCGAACACCTGGCCGGTCATCTTGTCGTATTCCGGCTTGGTCAGATCCATCCAGCTCTTGGGCGGATTTTTCACCAGCTCGGTATTGTAGGCGATCGACCAGACCAGCGTGGCGCGCGGCCACAGCTTGGGCGAAATCTGCGCTTCCGGCTTGTAGTCGGCGGCGTTCGGCGGCGCGTAATCCTGGAACATGTCGACCAGCGGCAGCATCAGCGCGCGGTCGGAATGATCGATCACGTCGGCGGCGAGCTTGCCGGCGGCGGCTTCGGTCTTGACGCGGGTGATGAGCTGGCCGCCCGGCGCGCGCACCATCTCGACCTTGATCTCGGGAAACCGCTTGTTGAATTCTTTGATGACCTGCTGTTCCACCTCGGCGAAGTTCGCCGTGTAGTAGACCAGCTTGCCTTCCGTCTTGGCCGCCGCGATCAGTTCGGGCGAGCCGAATTCCTGCTGCGCCATGGCCGGCGCGGCGAGCGCGAGGCCAAGGCCGGCAATGCCGGCCAATGCGACGAATTTGGCAACGTTTTTTTCTTCATAGCCAATCCTCCCTTGGTTTTCGTTATCCGGTGCGGGCCACGCTACCCTGCGCCGCCCCTCTCGACAGCCAGTTGGCGCCTCCAATCAGCACGCCAAGCAAGACCGTCTGCACCAGACTGAATGCAGCGGTTTTTCCGAGATTGCCGCCTTCGTAATAGTCGAGCAGCAGCACCGACATCACCATCGTGTTGCTGGTGTAGAGAAACAGCGACGAGCCCAATTCGCGGATCGCCAGCACGAACAACAGCGTCATCGCGGCGATCACGCCGGGGCTGGCGAGCGGCAGCACGATGGTGCGGATGGTGCCGAGCATGCCCTTGCCGCAGACCCAGGCCGCCTCTTCCAGCTCGCGATGGATTTGCAGGAACGAGGTCGACAGCGCCTTGACGGTGTCCGGCATGAAGCGGGCGATGAAGGCGAGCGCGAGGATCCAGATGGTGCCGTAGAGGCCGCCCGGAATGCCGATCCAGGCCCACAGATAGGCGACGCCGATCACCAGGCCGGGAATGGCGACCGGCAAGGTCGACAGCAGGTCGATCGAGCGGCGGCCCGGCACGTGCGTGCGATGAATCGTGTAGCCGATGGCGAAGGCGAGCGCGCCGCCCGCCAGCGCGGTGATGACGCCGACCTCGACCGCGTTGTAGATCGAATTGAGCGTGAGCGGATTGTCGAAGATGCTGTGAAAGTGCATCAGCGAGTATTGCTTCATGTCGAACAGGCTGGCGGCGTCGCGGATGAACATGAATTTGCGGAACGCCGCCACGATCAACGCCAGCGTCGGCAGCACGGCGACGACGATCAGATAAACGATGCCGAAGCCGAAGGTGAGCCAGCGCCACGGTCCGAGATCGAGATTGCGCGGACGGTAGGCCTTGCCGGCGACGGTGGTGTAGCTGCGCCCGCTCAGGACCTTCTGCTGCGGCAAAGACCAGCAATCCGGTCACCACCATGAGAATGATCGCGACCGCCGCCGCGGTATTGTAGAGCGGCGGCGACCAGTTGGTGAGCTTGAAGATGTAGGTGGTGAGCACGTTGATGTTGGTCGGCGCGCCGAGCACCGCCGGAATGCCGTAGATGCCGAGCATCACGATGAACGACAGCAGCATGCCGGAGATGATCGCCGGCATGATCAGCGGGAAACGTCACCGAGAACAGCGTCGCGAAGGCGCTGGCGCCGGAAATCTCGGCGGCTTCTTCCAGGCTCGGATCCATGTTGCGCAACGCCGAGGCGGTGAACATGTAGACGTATGGCGCGTAGTAAATGCCGAACACGAAGACCAATCCCGGCAGCGAATAAAAATCGACGTGCCAATCGAGATGCAGCCATTTGAACATGGTGTTGATCAGGCCGGTCTTCGGCGAGCCGAGAATGGTCCAGGCGACGCCCGCGACCAGTGGCGGGGCGAACAGCGGCAGGATGCTCGCCGCCGCGATGAAGCGCTTGAACGGCGTATTGGTGCGCACGACGATCCAGGAAAACGCCAGCCCGATCACCACCGCGATCAAGGTTCCGCCGCCGCACGCGACCAGCGTGTTGAACAGCGCCTCGCCGACGTTCGGATTGCTCGAGCACGGTGAGGAAGTTGGTGATCGAGAGATGGGCCAGGCTGAAGCCCTCGACCACCGGATTGGTGTCGGTGAGCGCGCCGAGCAGCAGCGTGAGAACCGGATAAACGACCAGAAAGGTCAGGATCGCGAGCAGCAACAACACCCACGCCGCCGCCAGGACACCGCGGCGTCGACCGGCATATGTCTCTTGCACCGCGCCTTGCAGCGGCGTTGCCAGCTCGGTCAAAGCGTTCCCCTTAGGCGACGTTTGGTTCTTTTTTTGCCCGTGGGCATTATCCCACACGATCGGCGGGCGGTCTGCAATTATTTCAATCAGGCCGTGGTCGGCTCGTTGGCTTCCTGGTGCCAAATCAGTAGCCGCCGGCGGATCAGCGACATGGCCTTGACCAGGGCATAGCCGACGACGGCGATTTCGACGATGCCGGCGAACACGCTGGTGGAATTAGCAAAGCGCGAGGCCGTCATCATAGCGCCGCCGAGGCCATAGCCGCCCATCAGCATTTCGGCGACCACCGCCACGATCAGCGTCAGCGGCAGCGCCACCTGCAACCCGGTCATGATCTGCGGCAGCGCCGCCGGCAGCACGATCTGGGTCAGCAGTTCGCGATTGCTGGCGCCCATGTTGCGCGCCGACCAGATAAACTCGCGTTCCACGCCCTGGATAGCGATGACGGTGGCGGCGATCACCGGGAAGATGGCGTCGATGACGATGATGGAAATCTTCGACACGTCGTGCACGCCGAGCCACAGGATCACCACCGGCAGGAAGGCGATCTTCGGCATCGGGAAGCCGACCGACACAATGGGATCGAAGAACCAATTCGCGACCACGTTGCGCGACATCGCCATGCCGATGACGACGCCGCCGACCGCGCAAATCAGAAAAGCGGCGAGCGCGCGATAGAGCGTTAGGGCGGTATTGATGGCTAGATCGCCCGACCAGGCGTCGGTCCCGATGCGTTCGAGCACCGCGCTGAGCGCCGGCAATTGGAAGGGTGTGAAAGTGCCGCCGCGCGCCAGGATTTCCCAGGCCGCCAGCAGGACGGCAATGGAAAACACGCGCGTCACCAGAATGTAGGCGAAGCGCGCGGCTTTCTCCGGCCAGCCGTCCGGCGCCGTAGTCGGTTTTGCTGTGTCTTCTACTCGCGCCATGCCAGCGTCCGTTTGGTGATCAGCAGATAGAGCCGGTCGGCGGCGAAGCCGAGGAATGCCACCGTCAGCACCACGGCGTACATCGCGTCATAATTGCCGTTGGCGCCGAGATAGCCGATCAGGTAGCCGAAGCCCTTCTGCGCCACGATCAGCTCCGACGACACCAGCAAGATGAACGAGAGCGCCAGCGCGGTGCGCACGCCGTTGAGCAATTCCGGCATCGCGCTCGGCACCACCACGTCCCACAACATGCGCAGCTTATGGGCGCCCATGCTGCGGGCCGACCAGACCAGCACCTGCTCGCTGGAACGGGCGCCGTTGAAGGCGCCGATCGTCACCGGCAGCATGCAACCGAGGAAAATTAGCAGGATCTTGGAGCCGTCGCCGAAACCGAGCCAGATCACGGTAACCGGAATCAGCGCCGATTTCGGCAGCGGGTAGAACACTTCCACGATCGGGCTCAGCAGCACGTTCACCGGCTTCCACCACGCCATGCCGATGCCGAGCGTGGCCCCGATGACGATCGAGAGCGCCAGCCCGGCGCCGGCGCGGTAGAGCGAGGCGAGGCCGTTGCTCACGAGTTCGCCGTCTTTGATCATGTCGACCCAGGCGAGGATCACGTCGGACAAAGGCGGCAGCGCCGAGCTGGAGACCAGCTCCAAGCGCGATGCCAGCTCCCAGGCGAGCGCGAGCAGCAGCAGCGGAAGGTAGCGGATGAAAGTGGCCATGAACCGGGTCACGACCTTTTTCCCTGTGCCTTGATGGCTTCTTCCTTCACCAGATTCCAAATTTCATCGACCTTCTCGACGAAGGCCTTGGCCTTGAAGATGTTGGGGTCGTTCTTGTCGAACTTGGTATCGACGATGGTCTTGATGCGGCCCGGCCGCGCCGACATCACCGCCACCCGGTCGGCGAGATAGACCGCCTCCTGCACGTCGTGGGTGACGAAGATCACCGTCTTCGGCGTGCGCTGCCAGATGCGCAGCAGCTCGCTCTGCATCAGGCCGCGCGTCTGCGCATCGAGCGCGCCGAACGGCTCGTCCATCAGCAGGATCTTCGGATCGAAGGCGAGCGTGCGGGCGATCGCGGTGCGCTGCTTCATGCCGCCGGAGAGCTGCGAGGGGTAGCTGTCCTCGAAACCGTGCAGGCCGACTAGTTCGATGTAGTCCATCGCGCACTTTTCGCGCTCCTCTTTCGGCATACCCTGCCGCTCCAGCCCGTACAGGATGTTGCCGCGCACGGTTTTCCACGGGAACAGCGCGAAGTGCTGGAACACGATGCCGCGGTCGGGGCCGGGGCCGGCGACCGGATTGCCGTCGACCCGGATGGCCCCGGTCTCGACCGGCAGAAAGCCGCCGATCAGATAAAGCAGCGTCGACTTGCCGCATCCGGACGGCCCCAGCAGGGCGACGAATTCGCGGTTGGCCACCTGCAACGACACATGGTCGAGCGCCAGCACCTCGCGTCCGCGCGGCGGGCGATACAGGTGGCTGACGCCGTCGATGACGATCTGCGCGGAAGCGGCCATGGCAGCACGAAGCGTCCCCAACGGCCGCCATCTGTCAAGCGCCGTCGGCGCTGGCCGGGGCACATTTAACTTGGCGCATGATCGTTTCCGAAAACCGCCTTCCACCCCCCGGATCAAGTCCGAGGGCATGCTGTTTCGGGATCATGCGCTGTCCTATAATGCGGGACCCCGCAACGATAAATCCGCAAAGAGGAATCCGCAGTGGCCAATACGCTCAAGGAAGCCTGTGCCGAGCTTGCGCTCGCCAACCGCATCGCCGCCAACGAAGGCGTGCTCGATACGTTCGGCCATGTCAGCATGCGCCATCCCGCCAATCCGCAGCGCTATTTCCTGTCGCGATCGAGCGCGCCCGACATGGTCACGGCGGAAGGGATGATCGAATACGACCTCAACTCCCGGCCGGTGCGCGACGCGAGCGTCCCGCAATATTCCGAACGAGTGATCCACGGCGAAATCTATAAGGCGCGGCCGGACGTGATGGCGGTCTGCCATCATCATTCGCCGGCCTTCATGCCGCTGCTCGCCACCGGCACCGACTATGTGCCGGTCTTCCATCTCGGCGCCGTCGGCGGCATCCGGCCGCCGTTTTGGGATCAGCACGACGAGTTCGGCGACACCAACATGCTGGTGGTCAAGCCGGAGGAGGGGGCCTCGCTCGCCCGCGCGCTCGGGCCGCATCCGATGGTGCTGATGCGGCGGCACGGCGTCACCGTCATCGGCATCAGCGTGCAAGATTGCGTCTACCGCGCGGTGCAAACCTGCCGCAACGCCAATTTCCAGGTGCGCGCCATGAGCATCGGCGCTGCCGCGTCGCTTTCGCAGGGCGAGACGCGCCTCGCCAACGAGATCACGCGCACGACCACCGCATTGCCGCGCTCGTGGAATTATTGGGCATTGCGCGTCGCAGCGCCCGCCGGTTCCGGGGCTGCAGCCGGGAAAGCCAAGCCGGCGCGGGCGGCGGCAAAGCCGCGCCGCAGCCGTAAGATGCGGCGGCGAAGATAAAAATTTAAGGCTTCCCCCGCGGGCAGAGTTCGGTGTTGAATGCCGCCCGCGGCGGGGGCGCCCAATCAAACAATAGAAATTACTGCTGCAGGGAGGACCACGAAAATGAAGCGCATCGGAAACCTTGTCCGCGCACTCGGGCTCGTTGCCCCGCTCGCGCTTGTGAACCAGCCGGCATCCGCCGAGGACACGATCAAGATTGTGATCGGGCAAATCAACAATTGGGAAAATCAAGCGCCGACGCTCGGGCAGGATGCCGGCATCTTCAAGAAACACGGCATCGTCGTTGAGGCGACCGGCTCACAGGGCGCGGGCGAGACCATCCAGGCGGTGATCTCCGGCTCGGCGGACGTGGGCGCCGGGGTGGGCGCTGCCGGCGCCATGCGCGCATTCTCTAAGGGTGCGCCGGTGCGCATCCTGTCGCCGGCCTTCACCGGCACCGGCGATCTCTACTGGTACGTCAAGGCGGATTCCAAGATCCAGAGCATCAAGGATTGGACGCCAGACACGACGATCGCCTATTCAACCAGCGGCTCGAGCTCGAACAACATCGTGGTCGCCTTCATCAATGAGCTCGCCGCCAAGGGCAACCCGACGGCGACCGGCGGCCCTCCGGGCACGCTGACCGCGGTGATGTCGGGCCAGATCGACATCGGCTGGGCGGCGCCGCCGTTCGGCCTGCAGGAAATCAAGGACGGCAAGATCCGCATTGTGGCGCGCGGCAGCGACGTGCCTTCGCTGAAGGGGCAGACGGTGCGCGTGCTGATCGTGAACGCCAATTCGCTGAAGACCAAGCACGACGCCATCGTGCGCTTCATGGAAGCCTACCGTGAGGCGGTCGATTGGATGTATTCGGATCCCAAGGCGGTCGAGATGTATTCGCAGAAGGTCCGCCAACCCGTCCCGGTACTGAAGGAGTCGATGGAAAAATTCCAGCCGAAGGAAACGATGCAGACCGACGAGTTCAAGGATCTCAATGGCGCCGTCGCCGATGCGGTCAAGTTGAAATTCCTCGACAAGCCGCTGACCAAGGAACAGCTTGCGGAACTGTTGCAGATTCCGCCGCGCAAGAAATAGAGCGTCCCGCGAAGATGAAAGTGCCCGAGGCTCTGGTCAATAAGGCACTGCCCAAGTCGCATCCGCGCGCGGCGATGCAGGCCGACCACATCTCCGACGTCGACGGCATCATGCGCGATGCCGTTGCCAACAAGTTCTTCAAGCAGCCGATGAGCAAGGAACAAGTCGTTGAGTTCTATCGGTTTCCGAACCTGGGCAAGTGAACTTGGGCGTGTGAACTTCGAAAATTGAACGGGCCGCTGCCTGGCAGCGGGCCGTTGTTTTCGCCGTCAAATCTCGCCGACGGCTATTTCTTTTTGTCCGCCTTTTTCTTGCCGCCCGTCTTGGGCGCCTTCGCGGCTTTCGGGGCGGGGCAGGCCTTCGATCCCACCACCTTGGCACCCTCGCGAGCCGCCCAGCAGGCATTGGCGTAAGTGAACTTCTGGCCGCCCTTCTCCGCGCACACCGGGCCGCCGATTCCGAAGCAAATCAACGTCTGCTGCGGCGGCGCCGCTTCCTTCTTCTTGCCTTTAGCTTCGCTGGCTCCGCCCGAGCCGATCACGAAAGCGGCGGTCGTGGCGGCAATAAACGCAGCGTATCCGATATTTCTTAGTTTCATTGTTTCCTCCCACCATCATTGACGCGTCATAGTACGAGGCAACTCGCCGCCATTACACGAATTTTACGCTGCTGCACCGCGCCGAAATCTGAACGCGCGTTCATGTCGTGGCAGATTGCTCAGTGCCGGTTCTTGGCGGCGGCGCTGATGGCATCGAGCATGGCGGCGCGGCCGGCTTTGAGCGAGGCGCGCACTTTCTCGTCTTTGCCGATCGCGCCCATCTCGCGCTGGCGCTGGACGGTGGAGTCCACCATCAATGGATCAAGCCCAAGTTCGCGCAACGTGGCGGCCGATTCTTCCATCTCGGCGGCGCGCCGTTCGCCGTGGCTCGCCATGCGCTCCAGATTGTATTCGGCGATCTTGTCCCAATCGAGCGACGGATAATTGTTCTTGAGCGACACCGTCACCTCGTCCAGCACGCCGGCGCGGGCGGCGGCGAGGAAGCATTCGAGCGACAGCGCCTCGATGCCCTTGATCATCACGCTGCGGATCATCTTGATCGCGGCGGCCTGGCCAATATTGGCGCCCACGATCGACAGCTGCATCTGCAACTCGCGCAACAGCGGCGCAATCTCTTCGGCGTGCGGGCCGGCGATCAGCAAGGGCGTGCGGTGGCGCAGCGGGTTAATCGGCGCGATCACGGCAACGTCCACATAGCGCGCGCGCTCGCCCAAAAGCTTGGCGATTTCCTGCTTGCGGCCGGGCGAAACCGAATTGATGTCGAGATAATAGGGCTTGGCCGTGAGATGCGGTTCGACCGAGCTGCCCGCCTCCACGCTGGAAGCAGCGGTCACCGCCGAAATGATCATGTCGGTGTCGCGCACCGCGTCGGCGGCCGAGTTCGCCAGCCGCACGCCGATGCTCTCGCCGGCCGCCTTGAGCCGCGCGCCGGCGGGCTCGGGAAAAAGAATATCCCAGGCGGCGATGCGCTCGATGCCGGTCTCGCGCAGGCCAGCGGCGATCGCCTGTCCGGCCTCGCCGAAACCGATGAAGGAAACGCGCGGTGTGTTGCGGCGGGTCATCGTCGTTCCATTGTCCAGTTTAGATCGATATCACGGGCGCGTCCTGCCGCGAGGTCTGGAAGCTCACCGCCATCAACCATTGGCCGTCGCGCTTGACGAAAACGCGGCTCACCCGCGTCGCCTTGCCGTGAAACGGCTGGTGCTCGCAACGCATCACGATGGCGTTGGGAAAATCGATCATCTCGTTCCACACCAGCGGAGAGGGCGCGGAATTGGCGTTGCTGCGTAATTGCTCCCTGATCACCGCGACCCGGCCGGCCTTGGTGTGCTGGCGCGTGGCGGCATAGAGCGAGAATTCGTCGGCCACGTGTTTGACCCACTCGTCAGGCAGATGACGCATGACCGCGACTTCCAGCGCCTGCCAGGATGCCAGGCAAGCGCGCTCGTCTTCGTTGCGCGGTTCGTATGGAAGGGTGAAGCAAGGATTGTCCCATTCCTTGCGGCCCGGTCCATGCCCGAACACCGGCACGTCCTGCGAAACCTCGTGATAGACCAGCGCGCGCCAGCCGGCGTCGCGCTTCACCCAAACGCGCAGCAGGTAGCGCTTGTCGCCCTCAACCACCACGGTAACGACGTCGCCGTAACGATGGATGATCGGCGTGAGGCCGCTTTCATCGCCAAGCAACGGCTTGACCGTCCCGAGTTGGTCTTTGGTGAGGACGCGCCCGTGACCGTCGATCCAGTTGAATTTCTCGTCCAGCAGTTTAGCGCTCGCTTGCGCGTCGCCGTGCGCGAGCGCGGCAACCAGGCTGCGGTCGGCATCCATGACCGGATCGCTCATGGATTTACGACTCCGGCATGCCCGGCACCGGCGGCGTGCCGTGGGTGTGGAACGACTTGATGGTCTGCAAGCCCCAGGCCTGCCCCTTCTTGCGCTCGGCTTCGCTCCAGCGGATCGGCTTCCAGTCCGGCGCCAGCACCAGCCGCGCGCCGGCGCAGGCGACTTCGACGCGATTGCCGCCGGGCTCGTACACGTAAAGGAAGAAGGTCTGCTGGATCGCGTGCTTGTGCGGTCCGGTCTCGATGAACACGCCGTTCTCCAGGAAAACATCGGCGGCGCGCAGCACGTCCTCGCGCGCATCGAGCGCATAGGTGACGTGGTGAAAGCGGCCCTTGGTGCCGGTGTGGTCGCGCGTGTAGGCGAAGTCGTAGGACTTGTTGGTGGCGGTCATCCACATGGCGGCTTCGCTGCCGTCGTCGAGCACGATCTGCTCGGTCAGCATGAAGCCGAGATAGTTCTCGAAGAATTCCCGGTTGGCCTTGATGTCGACCGCCAAGCCATTGAAGTGGTCGATACGGCGCACGTTGCAGCCGCGCGCGGGATAGCGCTGCGCCTGGTTCTTCAGCGCCGGTTTCTTGTCCGGCGGCGCCTCGTACCATTCGGTGTCGTAGTAGAGTTCGATCACGTGGCCGTCCGGGTCCTTGCAGACGAAGGTCTTGCCGTGGCCGAGATCGCCGTCGCTCCAGCCGACGTCGAAGCCGGAGCCTTTGAGCGCCGCCGCGCGCCGCTCCAGCGCCTGCGGGCTACGCGTACGAAAGGCGCAATGGCCCATGCCCGAGGTTTTCGAAGCGGTGAGCTTGAGCGAATAGCGCTCGTAGTCGTCCCAGCCGCGCAGGTAGACCGATGATCCCTTCTCGCCGCTCTGGGTCATGCCCATCACGTCGATGAAGAATTTGCGGCTTTCCTCGAATTTCGGCGTCAGGATTTCGACATGGCCGAGATGGGCGATGTCGCGAATGGGTTCGCTCTGCAAAGGGGTCGCTCGCTTGGTTTTGGCTTTTCAGCCGCTATAAGGACACGGCCGATTGTGCCGGTCAAAGGCCAATTGTTGAGGCCGGCGGGGGGATTACGCAGCCCTGGTTCGTTGTTTTTACAGGGGTGATCGGGCAATATCCCGCCTGCAGCGGGCAAGCCCGCGATCCGTCCGATGTCGTGGGGCGCGTCGGACCGGCTGAAATAAATCGGGAGGATTCATATGCGCAGACTTTATTCGATATTGGCGGTGCTTGCCGCCGCCGCCTTGGTGCTGCCGGGCGCGGCCAACGCACAGCAGAAGGTCGTGATCGGCATCCCGACGTCGCCGCCCAACATCGTTCACATGCCGGTGATCGTCGCGAAAGAGCTCGGCCTTTACAAAAAAGCCGGCCTCGATGTCGAAATTGTCTCGCTGGGCGACGGCGTGAAGGTTTATCGCGCGCTGCTGGCCGGCAACATCGATATGGGGCTGACCCCCGGTGCGCCGACCATCATCGGCCGCTCCAACGGGGCCACCGTGAAGGGTCTTTCCGCCAATCTGCCGAAGTTCGAAGCCTCGATGATCGTACGCGCCAACGTCAAGACCATGGCCGATCTCAAGGGCAAGCGCATCGGCATCCAGGAGCCCGGCGGTTTCGCCGACCTGCTCAGCCGCAGCGTGTTGCGCGCGGCCAAGATCGATCCCAAGGACGTCAACTTCGTCAGCATCGCGAGCGAAGACGTGCCCGCGCTGGTGGCCGACCAGGTCGACACCGCGATCCTGCACGTCGAGCAGGAGATGCTGGCCAAGAGCAAGGTGCCGGACCTGCACGCCATTGGGCGGATGTGGGAGCTGCAGCCGAAGACGCTCTATACCTTCCTGTCGGCGACCGAAAAAACGACCAAGGAGAAGACGGCGATGGTGCAGGCCATCGTCACGGCAAACGTCGAGGCGACCCGCATCATGTACACGGACAAGGCCAAGATCCTGCCGATCCTGGTCAAACAGACCGGCTACCCGGAAAAGATCCTGTCCGATAGTTTTGACTTCATGGTGACGAACTGCATCTGGGACGCCAATACCGGCCTCAGTCCCGAGCGCATAAACTTCACCGCCGAGCTGATGACCAAGATCGGCAACATCAAGGAAGGCAAGACGCCGACCTACGACGATATCGTCGACACCAGCTTCGCCAAAAAGGCGATCGAGCAGCTCGGCGAATGGAAAGGCCCGGTCTGCCCGACGACGGTATTCTAAGCCTGGTTACAACTTAAGGCCGGGCGCCGCCTTGCGCGGTGGCGCCCGCCGCGCGACAGAGCCGAAAAAGGCGTGAAGGAAGGATCGCGATGAGCGTTGCCAATGAGCTTCACACCGGCGCTCTTGCCGCTGGCGCGCAGCCGACAGTCGTGATCAAGACGCCGTGGTGGGAGCGCCCGGCGCTGTTCCGCTACGGCTTCGTCGCGCTCATTCTGATCGTCTGGCAAATCGTCGGACCCTTCATCAGCCCAATCTTCTTTACCTATCCGACCAAGATCGCCGTCGCGTTTTACGATCTCACCGTGTCCGGCGAATTGCCGTATTACCTCGGCCAGAGCCTGGAGGTCATGGCTTACGGCCTGAGCATCGCCATCGTCGTCGGCATTCCGCTGGCGGTGGCGATGGCGCGCTTCCGATGGCTCGACTGGGCGCTCGACCTGCCGATCAACGCGCTTTACGCAACCCCCTTGGTCGCGGTGGTACCGTTGCTGGTGCTGTGGTTCGGCATTTATCTGAAGGCCAAGATCATCGTCGTTTTCCTGTTCGCGGTATTCCCGGTCCTGATCAACACCTATCAGGGCGTACGCGAATGCGACAAGAACATGCTCGAAGTCGCGCGCTCGTTCCGCTCCAACGAGTGGCGGATGTGGCAGGACGTGCTGCTGCCGTTCGCGGTGCCCTATATCATCGCCGGCATTCGGCTCGCCATCGGCCGCGGCTTGATCGGCATGATCATCGCGGAATTCTACACCACGATCTCCGGGCTGGGCTTCATGATCACGCGCTACGCCAATGTGTTCGAGATGGACAAGGTCTTCGTGCCGGTGATCGTGCTGATGGTCCTCGGCGTGTCGCTCACAACCTTGTTGAAATGGGCCGGCCGCCGCATCGCGCCCTGGAGCCACGGCAACCGCTGAAAGTCATCGTAGGTTCATATTGAACTTTACAATGGGCGCGGAAGGAGTGACTTCATGATCCTCGGGATGTCGCTTCAGACTTTCACGGTACTGCATTTAATCATCAGCCTGATCGCAATCGTGGCCGGCGTCGTCGTGCTGATCGACATGCTCGGCTCGAAACGGCGCGCAGGTTGGACCGGATTGTTCCTGCTGATGACGATATTTACCAGCGTCACCGGCTTCATGTTTCCCATTAGCGGCATCACGCCGGCTCTCGGCGTTGGCGTGATTTTGCTGCTGGTGCTGTTGATTGAGCGAAGCCGTCGTCGCCGGCGGCTTTGCTAGGATAAGTGCAGATCTGACCGTTATTTGAGCTGGGTCGAGATGCTGGTGAACTTGTCGTTCAACTGCGAGCCGAGCGTGTTCACGATGGCGATAATCGCGACCGAAATGCCGGCGGCAATCAGACCATATTCGATCGTGGTGGCGCCCGACTCGTTCTTCAGAAACGCAACAATCTTTGACATTTGAAAGTTCCGCGTTGTGGATGTGTGCGCAGCGAACATTAGTTCCCAGGGTTTAAAGATACCTTCAATTCCGGGGTTAAATATTCATAGGAAAGTTCTTTGAGTCAGAATTGTCCGCCGACAATTTTGACGGAGAAACGCGATCGATTGCATCCGCATTTTTGCAACAGACGGAATTTTCGATCGTTTTTCGCGATGCGCTGTCGGATTAAGTATTTTTTAGCGTTAAGCGATCGTTACGGACGCCGCTTACAGGTCTTCCGGCTTGTCGACATAAATCAGCCCGGCTTTCTGTAGCCCCTCGCGCATCTTGTACATGTCGAGGCTGAGCGTGCCGGCCTCGAGCTGCTTGCGCTTGCCGTCTTCGTCGTCCTTGCGCTTCTGCGCCTTGGCGGCGGTTTCCACCGCCAGCTTCCTGGGGATGATGACGATGCCGTCGTCATCGGCCACCACCACGTCGCCCGGCTCGACATTGACGCCGGCGCACACCACCGGAATGTTGACCGCGCCGAGCGTTGATTTGACCGTGCCCTTGGCCGAGATCGCCTTCGACCAGACCGGAAAGCCCATCTCGGTGATCGGCTTCACGTCGCGGCAGCCGGCGTCGATGACAAGGCCGATCACGCCGCGCGCGACCAGCGCGGTCGCCAGCAATTCGCCGAACATGCCGTCGGAATTGTCGGCTGTGCAGCCAACCACCAGCACGTCGCCTTTCTGGCACTGCTCGACCGCCACATGGATCATCCAGTTGTCGCCGGGTTGCGCCAGCACGGTGACGGCCGGTCCCGCGATCTGCGCGCTGGCCCAGACCGGCCGCATGTAAGGCTTCATCAGGCCGCTGCGCCCAAGCGCCTCATGCGCGGTGGAGACGCCGACGGCGGCGAGCGTGCCGATGGCGTTGGGATCGGCGCGCTTGATGTTGCGGACGACGACGGGTTTCATTTCAAAATCTCCTCGACGGTCGGGAACAGCCGCTGATAGGCCTCGCCATAGGTCATCGGCACGCCGGTGTTACGGCTGCCCTGCATGCCGCGGTTGAGCGCGACGCGTTCGTAATAGACCAACAGGTGCTTCTGCGCCGCGAGAATCTGGAAGGCCTTGTACTTTTGCTCCGACACCTCGTCGATCTTGAGAATGAGGTTGGGCTTGTAGTTGCACATTTCCGGCTGGTGCGGCTCGAACAGGAACACCGGCGGCGCCGAGTACTTATATTTTGCGCCCGGCTTATGGCCCATGGCCTGCGCCACCACGCGGGTTTCCTGCGCGAAATGCGCGGCATTCGGATGATCGAAATTGTAGGGGTCTTCCAGCGCATGGGTAAGCACGAAGGCCGGATTGGTCTCGCGATAGATGTCGATCATGCGGTCGAAATGCTTTTCGGTGAGCTTGAGCGGGTAGTCGCCGCAATCGAAGAACTCGATGTCGGCGCCGAGCAGCGCGGCGGCACGTTCGGCCTCGTCCTTACGGCCGGCCTTGACCTTTTCGAGCGTGGCGCCCGGCTCCTTCCACGCGAACTGGCTTTCGCCGCGCTCGCCGAACGACATGCAGACGATCTTGACCCGGTAGCCGCGCTTGGCGTGCAGCGCGATGGCGCCGCCCGCGCGCCAGACGAAATCGCCGGGATGGGCGGTGATAACGAGCCCGGTTTGTTGTTCCGGCATGGACGCAAGAACTCCCTTTTTCCGTGAGGGTTCTTTAGGCTAAATAGGGCCCCAAAAGAAAGCCTACTCCCCATGCCCGACCCGGCCACGCTTCGCATTGCCATCGGCGACTATCCGCACACTTTGCCGCTCAAGCGGGGCGACATCGCCTCGCCCTGGCTCAAGCTCGATTTCGTCGAGGTCAAGCCGATGCACAAGGCGTTCAAGCCGATGGTGCGCGAGCACGCCTTCGACGCCAGCGAGATGGCGCTGGTCACCTATCTGCAGGCGAAAGCCTATAACAAGGGTCTCAAGCTGCTGCCGGCGGCCATGCTCGCCCGCTTCCAGCACGGGTGCATGCTGTTCAACGCCGAGCGTGGGAAGCTCGACCCCGCCAATCTGCCGGGCCGCCGCATTGGTGTGCGCGCCTATAGCCAGACCACCGGCGCGTGGCTGCGCGGCATTCTCCAAAATGACTACGAAGTCGATCTTTCCCGCGTGCAGTGGGTGACCTTCGAAGACGCGCATGTGGCCGAGGCCAATGAGCCGCCCGGCGTGACCCGCGCGGCGAGCGATCAGGACATGACGAAAATGCTGATCGGCGGCGAACTCGATGCCGCGATCTATGGCGCCGAACTGCCGAAGGATAAGCGCCTGCAAAGCGTGATCCCCGATCCGGACGCCGCTGCGCGCGCCTGGTACGGCCAGCACGGCCTGGTGCCGGTCAATCACATGGTGGTGGTGACGGAATCCCTGGCGCGGTCTAGCCCGCAAGCGGTCGCCGAGCTCTATCGTTTGTTGGAGCAGAGCAAGAAGGCCGCCGGTCTGCCGGCCGCGGGCGAAATCGATACGGCACCGTTCGGGAAAGAGGCCAATCGGCCTTGCCTCGAATTGCTGATCTCCTATGCCGTACAGCAGCGCTTGATTCCGCGACCAATCGCTATCGACGCGTTGTGGTAGGCAAAAAATAAGACCCTAAAAGCCATAACGGGCAGACCGTCGTCTGCCCGTCACAAGCTCTCGGATCCATTTCCGGCGCATGCGGGCGTGAGCCCTTAAGCGTCGTACCCAGTTACTGAGAGCCAGGACCGGCAAACATGGACCACGAATACTGCAAGCAGCACCCACGTCCCATGCCCGCTCCGGTCATGGCGGCCATCCGTGTCCGGCGTGAGCCGAAGATGGGTGACCTGTCAGTAAGCGTATCCCGCTCCGCGCATGAGGCAAGAGCGAACTTATTGCGGTTGTGAACTTCGGGGATAACGCCAGGCTGATCGCCATGAAACGCGCGGCCGATGCGGACTTACGCGAAAGCGGGAATAAGTTTTTCAAAAATTTTGCCGGCATGCATCGAAAGTTTTTGGCTGCGCCACAATGACGCTCCACGGCGATTATCCCCCTCACATGGGGATAATCGCCCGCCCCACTCTAGGAATTAATTCCAGTTATCCGGTCCACCGAGGGCGCTCTCATGAAGCGTGATGTTGGCGGGATCGGATGCGGCGCCCGCGGGCGGGGGATGAACGCACCCCCCAAGCTCCCGGGCGGCGCCGGGGCTCCGCCCGGGGGCACTACGACCCCCTGCGAGGAGCTCGCTGACGGCGGGCCGTTAAGGCTTGCCCGAGGCTCGAAAAGCTAAGGCCACCCAAAAGGGAATTAGCTTCAGAGCCGGAGGCGAGACGAAACGGACCGTCAGAAAGCGCGGCCCGGCGCCGTATGGACGCCGCGATGGCGCGCCGAGAGGCGCCACGCACCGGCGACGGTGCGTGAAGAACTACAATGCCCGCGCCCATCGGCGCGCCATCCCCTCGCTTTTAGCGAGGAGGAAAAAAGGGAGTACGGCGTACCCGGCGCCGCCGACAACACGGGCGATAACGCTTGCGCGGACGATGACGGGCAGAGAGTATTGTGCGGCATGAAGTCCATTCCCGCCCGCGAGCGGCTTGAAGCCGCGCTCAAGCGTATCGACGATCCGAACGGCGAGGGGGCGCGCGCCTGCCTCACCGTCTACGCGCAAGCGGCGCGCGCCGCGGCCGAGGCAGCCGATGCGCGCGCACGCGTCGGCATTTCGCTGGGACCGCTCGACGGCGCCATCGTCAGCATCAAGGATCTGTTCGACGTCGCCGGCGAGGTGACGCGCGCCGGTTCCAAAGTTCTGGCGGAAGATGGCAGACCTGCCGAAGCCGACGCGCCGGTAGTGCGCCGCTTGCGCGCCGGCGGCGCCGTGATCGTCGCCAAGACCAACATGACCGAATTCGCCTATTCCGGCATCGGCGCCAATCCGCATTTCGGAACGCCGGGCAATCCGGCCGATCGCGCGCGCGTTCCCGGCGGCTCGTCGTCGGGCGCAGCTGTCGCTACCGCGGACGGCATGTGCGAGATCGCCATCGGCAGCGACACCGGCGGCTCGGTGCGAATTCCGGCGGCGCTGTGCGGCATCGTCGGCTTCAAGCCGAGCCGGCAGCGGATTCCGACCGAGGGCGCCTTTCCGCTGTCCTACAGCATCGACTCGATCGGACCGATGGCGCGCTCGGTCGAAGCTTGCGCCAAGGCCGACGCGGTGATGGCGGGCGAGGATTTTGCGCCGCTCGAACCGGCCCCGCTCGCAGGCCTTCGCGTCGGCATCGCGCAAGGAATGCCGCTGGAGAATCTGGACGAGACGGTCGCCAAACGCTTTCCGGAAGCGATCGACCGGCTGGAGCGGGCCGGCACGCGGCTCTCCAACGAAAAGCTGCCGCTGCTCGACGGCATGGCGAAGGTCAACAGCAAGGGCGGCGTGCAGCCGGCGGAAGCCTACACCGTGCATCGCGAGTTGCTGGTGCGGCGCGCGGACGCCATCGATCCGAACGTGCGCGCTCGGCTCGAGCGCTCGCGCAACATAACCGCCGCCGACTATATCGAGATGGTGCGCGAACGCGCGCAACTGATCCGCGCCATGGATGCGCGGCTTGCCGACCTCGACGTGCTGGCGCTGCCGACCACGCCGATCGTGGCGCCGACCTTGGCGGAAGTGACGCCGGCCGACAATTTCGCGCGCAAGAACGCCATGGTATTGCGCAACACCGTGATCGCCAATTTCTTCGATTTGTGCGCTATTTCGCTGCCGCTGCCGCGCCGAAGCGGCCTGCCGGCCGGATTGATGCTGGTCGCGCGCAATGGCCGCGATCGTCGCCTGTTCCGTATCGCCGCGGCAGTGGAGCGGTTGCTCGCCGGCTTAAGGGGTGGTAGTGCACTGTGCCGCTTTTCGTGCTTGTTAAAGCTGCTACAAAATCCGGCATCATTCGCAATAACGGCCGTATGCTGGGCCAGGGAGGATTTCAAATGAAACGTAAATCATCATCGAAAACCGCGCGCGTGACCCGCCGCACATTCACCGCCGGGCATCGGCGCCGCCGGCTTGCTCGCCGGCACCGCGCCCTTCAACATCGTGCGCGCGCAAGGGGCGGCCCTCAAAGTCGGCGTGCTGCTGCCGCGTTCCGGCTACCAGGCCGGCATCGGCCAGGACTGCCAGCGCGGCGTCGATATCACGGCCGGGATTCTGAAGGACCTCGGCCTGCCTTCGCTGCAGATCATGAACGCCGACACCGAGACCAACGTCGATGTCGCCCGCTCGCGCGCCGAGAAGCTGATCGGCGAGGGCGCGCAGCTTCTGATCGGCGCCTTCGATTCCGGGCAGAGCTCGGCCATCGCGCAAGTCGCCGAGCAGAAGGGCATCCCCTACGTCATCAACATCGCCGCTGCCCCGCCGATCACCGAGCAGGGCTACAAGTTCGTGTTCCGCAACTTTCCGACCGCCGGCATGATCCTGCGCGACGCCTTCGTCGATCAGAAGGAAATATTCGCGGCGGTCGGCGCGGCGCCGAAGACGGCGGTGTTCATGCACGTCAACGACACCTTCGGCACCGCGATGAAGGGCGGTATCGGCGCGGTGATGCCGAAGTTCGACATGCCGTACAAGATCGTCGAGACGATCGCCTACGATCCGGCGGCGCGCGACCTGTCGGTGGAAATCTCCAAGGCCAAGGCGACCGGCGCCGACGCGTTGCTGATGGTCAGTCGGCTCAACGACGCCATCCTACTCACGCGCGAATTGGTCAAGCAGCGCTGGACGCCGATGACGATCTTGAGCATGGGCCCGGGCTGGTACGAGGATCAGTATCTCAAGACTCTCGGCAAACTCTCCGATGGGCCGCTGAGCTTCGTGCCCTGGTACGATCCGAACAAGAAAATGTCGAAGCAGCTCGAGGCGGCGCTCGCCAAGGCGCATGCGGGCGTCAACCTGAATACCAACCACGTCTACACTTTCGAGGCGCTGCTGATCGCCGCCGACGCCTACAAGCGTGCCGGCTCCAGCGATCCGAAGGCGCTCGCCGACGCCGTGCGCACGACCAACATCAAAGACAATGTCAGCATCGGCCCCGGCATCCAGTTCGACGCCAAAGGCCAGAACGACAAGATCTTGGGCGGCGCCATCCAGAACCGCGGTGGCAAGCTGATCACCGTGGCGCCGAAGGAAGCGGCCAATGGCAAGCCGGAATGGCCGCTGAAGCCGTACGACAAGCGCAGCTGACGCGCGCTTTTCTCGTCCTTGCCCCGGCCGCCGCTAGGTTCGGCGGCCGGGGCTTTGCTGCATAGGATTGCTGGGTGCCGGCAGAAATCTATCTCAACGTGGCCGTCGGCGGGGTCTTGACCGGCCTTGTCTATGGGCTGATGGCGCTTGGCCTGTCGGTGATCTTCGGCGTGGTGCGCGTGGTCAATTTCGCCCATGGCGAGATGATGACCATCGCCATGTATATCGCGGTGACGCTGTTTACCGCCTTCCACCTCGACCCGCTGGTGATGCTGGTGCCGATCGCCGCGGTGATGTTTGCCTTCGGCTACGTGCTGCAGGTGCGCCTGATCAACCCATTCATCACGCGGCCCGAATACACCCAGTTTCTGCTGCTGGTCGCGGTGGCGATCATCATCGTCAATGGCCTGCTGATCGCGTTCGGGCCCGACGCGCAGAACGTGCAGACCTCCTACGCCTATGACAGTTTCCAGATCGGCCCGCTGATCGTCGACGCCACCAAGGCCTATGCCGGCCTCGCGGCCATCGTGGTCGCGGCCGCGCTGTTCGGCTTCTTCCAATACACGCGGCTCGGCACCGCGATCCGCGCCTGCGCCGACAACTATACCGGCGCGCTGGTGGTCGGCCTCGACGTCAAGCACCTCTATGCGCTGACCTTCGGCCTGGGGGCGGCCTGCGTCGGCGCCGCCGGCTGCATGCTGCTGATGATATTCGACGTCACGCCCGCGGTCGGGCCGGCCTATACGCTGCTCGCCTTCGTCATCGTCATCACCGGCGGCTTGGGCTCGATGCCGGGCGCGCTCATCGGCGGCGTCTTGATCGGTCTCACCGAGGCGATGGCCGGCTTGCTGTTCACGCCGTCGGCCAAGAGCATGTTTGCGTTCGGCATTCTCGTGCTGGTGCTGCTGTTCCGCCCGCAGGGCATCATGGGCAAGAGGGCGGCATGATCGCGCACCTGATCGGGGGTGTTCCGCGCCGGGCCTTAGCTTTGCTGGGCGCGCTGCTGGTGGCGCTGGTCGCTGCGCCGCTGCTGGCCGGCGACTACCTGCTCACCGTGCTGATCCTCATCTTGTACTTCGCCTATATCGGCCAGGCCTGGAACATCATGATGGGATTTGCCGGGCAGCTGTCGCTCGGCCACGCGCTTTATGTCGGGCTCGGCGCCTATACCGCGGCCTCGCTCTATGTCCATTTCGGCATCGGCCCGTGGCTCGGGCTGCTGGTGGCGGTGCCGGTGGCGGCTTTGGCCGGCGCCTTCATCGGCTTTTTGGCGTTTCGCTTTCGCGTCGCCGGCGTCTATTTCGCGATCCTGACCATTGCCGTGGCTGAATTCGCCCGCGTCGGCTTCGATCATTGGAGCTGGACCAGCGGATCGTCGGGGCTGTTCTTGCCGGTCGCGCAATACACCCACAACGACCTCTGGCAGCTGCGCGGCCGTCCGGTGATGTTCTATTACGTCCTGCTGGCCGCGACCGTGCTCGCCTTCATTGGCTGCCGCGCGCTGCTGCGAAGCCGCGTCGGCTATTTCTGGCGGGCGATCCGTGAGGACGAGGAGGCGGCGCGCTCCGCCGGCATCGATACCTTCCATTACAAGATGCTGGCGGTGGTGATCTCCGCCGCCATGACCTCGTTTGCCGGCGTGATCTATGCCTTCTATTACAACAACCTGTTTCCCGAGCAGGTGTTTCACATTCTGCGCTCGATCGAGATCATTCTCGGGCCGATCGTCGGCGGCGTCGGCACGCTGTTCGGGCCCATCCTTGGCGCTTTCCTGCTCACGGGCCTGGCGGAGACGCTCACGTCCACGCTTTCCGCGCTCGGGATCGATCTGCCCGGCGCCAAGCAAGTGTTCTACGGCATCTGCCTGCTGCTGGTGATCACCGGGATACCGGAAGGCGTGTGGCCGTGGCTGTCGAAACGCATCGGCCTGGCGGAGCGAAAAAAATGAGCACGCTGCTGTCGATCGATGGCGTGAGCAAACGGTTCCGCGGCCTGGTCGCGGTCGACCGGGTCAGCTTCGAAGTGCCGGCGGGCGGCATTTTCGCGGTGATCGGTCCGAACGGCGCCGGCAAGACCACGCTGTTCAACATGATCGCCGGGATGTTTCCGCCGGACGGCGGTTCGATCACCTTCGCCGGCGAGCGCATTGACGGTCTGCCGCCCGACCGCATCTGCCGGCGCGGCATCGGCCGCACCTTCCAGATCGTGCGGCCGTTTCCGGGGCTCTCGCGTCGAGGATAATGTCATCGTCGGCGCGCTGCTGCATCGCAGGCACGTGGACGCCGCGCGCGCGCATGCGCATGACGTGCTGCGCCGGCTCGATCTCTACGACAAGCGCGACCAACGTGCCTCGGCGCTCACGCTGCCCGACCGCAAGCGGCTGGAAGTGGCGCGCGCGATCGCCACCGATCCGAAGTTGTTGTTGCTCGACGAGGTGATGGCGGGCCTGCGGCCGACCGAGACCGACCGCGTCGTCGCCATTCTGCGCGAGCTCAATCGCGAAACGGGCTTAACCATCCTGCTGATCGAGCACGTGATGCGCGCGGTGATGGCGCTCGCCGCGCGCATTCTGGTGCTGCACCACGGCGCGGCGATCGCGGAGGGGGCGCCCGAGCAGGTCGTGCGCGACGCTGCAGTGATCGACTCCTATCTCGGCGCGGAGGCGGTCTGATGCTCCGCATCGAGAATCTCGACGTCTACTATGGCGATGCGCAGGCGCTCGATGGCGTTTCGCTCGAGATCGAGCAGGGCGCCATTGTCGCCATTGTCGGAGCCAACGGCGCCGGCAAGACCTCGCTCATCCGCACCATCGCCGGCATGCAGCAGCCGGGGCGCGGGCGCATTCTTTATCGCGGCACCGATATCGCCGGCTGGCCGAGCCACAAGGTCTGCGATCTCGGCATCGGCCAGGTCGCCGAAGGCCGCCAGGTCTTCCCGTCGCTGTCGGTCGCCGAGAACCTGGAGATGGGCGCCATGCTGCCGCGCGCGCAAGCCGCGCGCGCGCGCAATCTCGATCACGTTTACACGCTGTTTCCGGCCTTGATCGAACGCAGCCATCAGCTCGCCGGTACGTTGTCCGGCGGCGAGCAGCAGATGCTTGCCATTGGGCGCTGCCTGATGGGTGCGCCGGAACTTATGATGTTCGACGAACCGTCGCTCGGTCTCGCTCCCACCGTCGTGCAAAGCGTGCTCAAGACCGTGCGCGACCTCAATCGCGAGGGCCTCACTTGCGTGCTGGTGGAGCAGAACGTCGCGGTTTCGCTCAAGCTCGCCAGCCGCGCCTACGTGCTGGAAAACGGCCGTATCACGCTGTCAGGCAGCGGCGCCGAACTGCTCAACGATGACCGCGTGCGGCAGGCCTATTTGGGGCTGTAGATCACTTCAGCGGCGGACCGATGGTGACGGTGAGCTTGCCGACGCCTTCGACCTCGCATTCGATCTTGTCGCCGGCGACGGTGGCGGCGACGCCCGACGGCGTGCCGGTCATGATGATGTCGCCGGCTTCGAGCGCGACCATCTCCGACAGCTTGGCAATCGTCTCCGGCACGTTCCAGATCAGCTGATTGAGATCGCCGTCCTGGCGCAGCTTGCCGTTGACCTTGAGCGTGATCTTGCCCTTGGCTGGATGGCCGATCTCGCTCGCCGGCTTGAGCGGTCCGCACGGCGCCGAATGGTCGAACGCCTTGCCGACTTCCCACGGCCGCTTCAAGTCGCGCGAGGCGATCTGCAGGTCGCGGCGGGTGAGGTCGATGCCGACCGCGTAGCCGTAAATGCAGTCATTGGCCTTGGCGACCGGGATGTTGCGGCCGCCGCTCTTGAGCGCGACCACCAGCTCGACCTCGTGATGCATGTCCTTGGTGAGCGACGGGTAGGGCACCGTGCCGCCGTCCGCCACGATGGCGTCGGCCGGCTTGGCGAAGAAGAACGGCGGCGCCCGCTCGTCCTGTCCCATCTCGCGGATGTGCTCGATATAGTTGCGGCCGACGCACCAGATGCGGCGAACCGGAAAGACTTTGCCGAGCCGGCGACCGCGATGGTCGGCTGCGGCGGCGGCGAAATGACGTAGTCCGCGCTCATGAGAAATCTGCCTTCTGGAATGTAGTGATGGATGCATTACCCGGCGGGCCCATCGGGTATCGCATTATGCCAGCTTGAACAAGGCGGAAAAAGTGCCCGTTCTGCGGGCCTATTGCGCTACCGCCGCGACCGGCGTGCGGGTCTCCTGCTCCTTGAGCTGGAGCCGGTAGAACGAGGCATAGCGGCCGCTTTTGCGCAGCAATTCGTCGTGCCGGCCGGACTCGACCACCTGGCCGTCCTCGATCACGAAGATGCGGTCGGCGTGCGACGACCGTGTGCAGCCGGTGCGCGATCGCCAGCGTGGTGCGGCCCTGGCAGAGATGCTCCATGGCCTCGCGCACCTGCAATTCGGATTCCGAATCGAGCGCGGCGGTGGCTTCGTCGAGCAGGATGATCGGCGCGTTCTTGATCAGGGCGCGCGCGATGGCGACCCGCTGGCGCTGGCCGCCCGATAGCTGCAGGCCGTGCTCGCCGACCGGCGTGTCGTAGCCGCGCGGGAAGGAGAGGATGAAATCGTGCGCATAGGCGCCTTGGCGGCCGCCACGATCTCGTCCTCGCTGGCGCCCGGCTTGCCGAATTCGATGTTTTCGCGAATGGTGCCGCGGAACAGGAACACGTCCTGCCCGACGTAGGCGAGGTGCTGGCGCAGCGAGCGGCGCGACACTTGGCGGATGTCCTGGCCGTCGATGACGATCTTGCCGCGCTCGACGTCGTAGAAGCGCAGGATCAGATTGAACATCGTCGTTTTGCCGCCGCCGGAGGGGCCGACCAGCGCGGTCAGCTTGCCGGGCTCGGCCACGAACGATATGCCGCGCAGCACCGCCTCGTCGCTGCGATAGGCGAAATGAACGTCGTCGAATTCCAGCCGCGAGGCCTTGATCTGCAGCGCCGGCTTGTCGTCGTCGATCGGCTCGCTCGGCGGCGAATCGAGCACCTCGAACAGGATGCGCACGCCGACCAGCCCGCTGTTGAGCTCGATATTGAGACGGGCCAGGCGCTTGGCCGGCTCATAGGCCAGCAGGAAGGCGGCGATGAAGGAGAAGAACTGTCCGGGCGTCGCGCCGGTCTCGATCACGCGATAGCCGCCATAGGTGATGGCGATCGCGACCGCGCAGCCGCCCAGCGTCTCCATCAGCGGGCTGGCGCGGTTGGAGACGCGCGCCATCTTGTTGGCCTCGTGCTCGACCGCCGCGACGTTGCGGTCGAAGCGCTCGCGCATGATGTCTTCGAGCGTGAAGGCCTTGACGATGCGGATGCCTTGCAGCGTTTCCTGCAGCGTCTCGATGATGCGCGTGCCGCCGTGGAACTGGCTGCGCGCGATGGCGTAGATGCGGCGGATCAGCTTGCGCAGCACGAAGAAGGCCGGCGGCGCCACCACGAAGCTGAGGAACGACATCAAGGGGTCCTGCACCACCATCACCGTCACCAGCCCGATCAGCGACAGCAGATCGCGGCCGAGCGAGGTGATCAGCAGGTTGATGACCTGCGTCGCCGCCGCGGCGCCCGCGCTCAGCCGCGCGATGAATTCGGTCGAATGCCGGTCGGAGAAGAAGCCGAGCCCTTCATTGAGCAGCTTGGCGAACACGCTTCGCTGATTGTCGGCGACGATACGGTTGCCGATTTGCGAAAGCATCACGCTGTGCCCGTAGGTGGCGAAGCCCTTGACGGTGAACAGCGCGGCGGTGATGCCGCCGAGGATAAAGATGCCGGCGAGGTTTCTATTGACATAGGCCTGGTTGATGACATCGCCGATCAGATAGGCGCTCAGCGCCGTGCAGCCGGCGGAGACCGCCATCAAGGTGAACGCGAACGCGTATCGGCGCCAATGCACGAAGCCTTGTTCGGTCAGCAATCGCCGGATCAGGGCAAAGGTGCCGTAACGCTCGTCGTCGGCCGATGGCAATGTGTGGTCGTTCATCCGCCCTCTGTCGGGCTCTGATTATGGCATAGCTTGCAATGCTGGCAGGGGCGGACGTTTCCTTGCCTGCTGACAGCGGAATTTTCAAGCCAAAAACCGATTAAAAACGCCGAATATCTGACGCCGATTTCGCGCGAGCCGTCAGGCCGAGGCGCTTTCACGCTTGCCCGGCAGCCGCCGTTCCCAAGCGAGCGCATGGGCAACGATGGTGTCGAGGTCCTCGAACTGCGGGCGCCAATCGAGCGTCGAACGGATGCGCTCGACATCGGCCACCAGCGCGGCCGGATCGCCCGCGCGCCGGTCGCTGATTTGCACCGGAAAATCGCGCCGGCTTGCGCGCCGCACCGCATCGATCACTTCGAGCACCGAGGCGCCGCGGCCGTAGCCGCAGTTGAACGTCGCGCTGGCGCCGCCGCGACGCAGATAGGCGAGCGCCGCCGAGTGCGCGCGCGCGAGATCGCTGACATGGATGTAGTCGCGGATGCAGGTGCCGTCCGGCGTCGGATAATTGGTGCCGAACACCTCGATCTTGGCGCGCTTGCCAAGCGCCGCTTCGCAGGCGACCTTGATCAGATGGGTGGCGGCCGGCGTCGATTGCCCGGTGCGCAGCTTCGGGTCGGCGCCGGCGACGTTGAAATAGCGCAACACCACGAAGCGCAGCCCATGGGCCTTGCCGGCGTCGTGCAGCATGATCTCCGACATCAGCTTCGAGTTGCCGTAGGGCGAGATCGGCACCGTCGGCGCGTCCTCGCGCAGCGGCACCTGCTCGGCATTGCCATAGACGGCGGCGGTGGATGAAAAGATGAACTGTTGCACACCCGCCTTGATGGCGACATCGAGCAGGCTGCAGGTATTCATGGTGTTGTTGCTGTAATAGCCGAGCGGATCGCGCACCGAGTCCGGCACCACGATCGAGGCGGCGAAATGGATGATGGCGGTTACGCCGTGGTGGCGAAGCGTCTGCGCCACCAGCTCGCGGTCGTCGGTGCTGCCGGCAACGAACGGGACCTTGCCGGGGACGAGGAAGCGAAATCCGGTCGACAGGTTATCGAGCACGACCACCGGCTCGCCGGCATCGACGAGCTCATGCACCATGTGGCTGCCGATATAGCCGGCTCCGCCTGTGACCAGGATCGTCATGACCCATGCCCTTCGAATGCTCGCGACGTCTTACCGGGCGGCCGTGAAAGAGCGCTTAGGCCGCGCGGCAAGCGGTTATGGTTATAGCGGTCATGCTTAATGCTGGGTATATGACCGTCGGCAGAGGCACTATGGCCGATATTCTTTTTATCAAGACGTCGTCCCTCGGGGATGTGATTCATCACATGCCGGCGGTGACCGAGGCGCGCAAGGCTCGCCCGGACGCAACCTTCGCGTGGCTGGTGGAGGAGGCCTTTGCGCCGCTGGTGCGCCTGCATCCGGCGGTCGGCTGAGGTCATTCCGGTGGCCTGGCGGCGCTGGCGAAGGTCGCTGTACGCGCCGGCAACGCTGGCCGAGATCGCCGGCAGCCTGCGCGCCATCCGGGCGCAGCGCTACGACGAAATCGTGGACAGCCAGGGCCTGCTGCGCTCCGCCGTCATCGCCCGCCTCGCGCACGGCCGGCGCCATGGCTACGACGCGACCAGCATCCGCGAGCCGCTGGCCGCGCCGTTCTACGATCTCCGCCACCGCGTCAGCCGCGATCTGCATGCGGTGGAGCGCAACCGCATCCTCAGCGGCCTGGCGCTCGGCTATTCGCCGCAGGGCGCGCCCGATTTCGGGCTCGAGCGCGCGCGCTTCGCCGCGCCGGGCGGAGCGCTATGCCGTGCTGCTGCACGCCACGGCGCGGCCGGAAAAGCAATGGCCGGAGGCGCATTGGATCGCGCTCGGCCAGGCGCTCGGGCGTGAGGGGCTCGATCTCGTGCTGCCGTGGGGCACGCGAAGCGAGCGCGCGCGCAGCAACGCATCGCCGCCGCGCTGCCGCGCGCACGAGTGCCCGAGCGGGCGCCGCTGGACGCGGTCGCCCGCCTCATTGCCGGCGCGCAATTCGTGGTCGGGGTCGATACTGGGCTGTTGCATCTCGCTGCCGCGCTCGGCGTGCCGCTGGTCGCGATCTTTGCCGGCAGCAAGCCCGGCTTGACCGGCCCGGTCGGCAGCGGGCCGCTCGCCGTGCTCGGCGCGCGAGGGAGCGCCGCCATCGGTGCGAGCTGTCGCTGATGCGGTCGCGCGCATCGCGCGCTGATCG
>CAWFMZ010000030.1:0-12866 GCA_963817045.1 uncultured Alphaproteobacteria bacterium | reverse complement strand
CTTACCTTTACCGAGGCCGATTACACGCGCGGCCAGCAACTGGTGCGCGATAAGACCATCACCGAGCAGATCTTCGAGCAGCGTTCGCAGGCCTATCGCAACGCGCAAGCCTCCGTCAGCAACAATGAGGCCGCTGTGCGGCAGTCCGAGCTCGATATCGAGTTCACCGAATTGCGCGCGCCGGTCAACGGCCGCATCGGCGATCGCCGCGTGTCGCCCGGCAATCTGGTGACCGGCGGCACCGCCGGCAACACTACGCTGCTCGCCACCATCGTGTCGACCGATCCAATCTATTTCGAGTTCACCTTCGATGAAGCGTCGTTCCTGCGCTACGAGCGGATGTCGAAGACCGGAAACGACATCGCCAGTCGACGCGCTGGCGTGCCGGTGGCGATCAAGTTGATCGACGAAAACAACTTCGATCACGAGGGCCGCATGGATTTCGTCGACAACGCGATCGACCGTTCCACCGGCACCATTCGCGGCCGCGCGGTGTTCGCCAATTCAAATAATATTTTCACGCCCGGCATGTTCGCCCGCGTGCGCGTGCCCGGGTCGTCGCCTTATGAAGCTTTGCTGGTGCCCGACGCCGCCATTGGCACCGAGCAGGTACGCAAATTCGTTCTCACGGTGAACGCCAATAATACGGTCGTTCCCAAATATGTGACCCTTGGCCAGACCACCGCTGACGCCTTGCGCGTGATCAAATCCGGTCTCGGTCCCGACGACAGCGTGATCGTCAATGGATTGTTGCGCGCGCGGCCGGGCCAGAAGGTCACGCCGCAGGAAGAAGGCAAGCCGGGCGCTACGCCGGCGCAAGGCGCGAGCCCGCCGCAGACGCTGAAATAACCCTGGCCGAAACCGATGCGCATCTCGCATTTCTTTATCGACCGGCCGATTTTCGCCTCCGTGGTCTCGATCGTTTTCGTGATCCTCGGCGGCGTTTCATTTTTTCGGCTGCCGGTCGCGCAGTACCCGGAGATTGCGCCGCCGACCATCACGGTGTCCGGCCAATACCCCGGTGCCAGCGCCGACGTCGTCGCCTCGACAGTGGTGACGCCAATCGAGCAGCAGATCAACGGCGTCGAGAACATGATCTATCTGTCGTCGAATTCGACCGCGGATGGACGATTCACAATCTCGGTTACTTTTGACATCGGCACCAATCTCGATATCGCGCAGGTGCAGGTGCAAAACCGCGTCGGCATCGCGCAGCCGCGCCTGCCGGCGGACGTGCGCAACATCGGCGTCACGGTGAACAAGAGTTCGCCCGACCTGATGATGGTCGTGCATCTTTATTCGCCGGACAAATCGCGCGACACGCTGTTTATTTCCAATTACGCAACGCTGGAAATCACCGACGCATTGACGCGCGTCGACGGCGTCGGCTCGCTCATCGTGTTCGGCAGCCGCGATTATGCGATGCGAATCTGGCTCGATCCCGATCGCCTGCAATCGGTCGGCTTGACCGCGGGCGACGTGGTGACGGCCCTGCAAGGGCAGAACGTGCAGGTCGCGTCCGGCGTGCTCAACCAGCCGCCGATGGACAAGCCGGGCGCGTTCCAGATCTCGGTACAGACGCAAGGCCGCCTTGCTGACCCGGACGAGTTCGGCAAAATCGTCGTGAAGCAGACCGCCACTGCGATCGTGCGGGTGAAGGATATCGCGACCGTCGAACTGGCGGCGCAGGACTATACGACCAATTCCTATCTCGATCTCGACCCTGCTATCGCAATCGGCATTTTCCAGCGGCCAGGCTCGAACGCTCTTTCGACAGCAACGGCGATCCAAAATACCATGGAGGAACTCTCCAAACGGTTCCCGCCGGGCCTGAAATACACCATCGTCTACAACCCGACGCAGTTCATCCAGCAATCGGTCGAGGCGGTCGAATCGACCATCGCCGAAGCGATCGTCCTCGTGGTGCTGGTGGTCATCTTGTTCCTGCAAACCTGGCGCGCCGCGATCATTCCGATTGTCGCCATACCGGTGTCACTGATCGGTACCTTCTTCGTGATGTCGTTGTTCGGTTTCACGCTCAACAATCTGTCGCTGTTCGGTCTGGTGCTTGCTATCGGTATCGTCGTCGACGACGCCATCGTCGTCGTGGAAAATGTCGAACGCAACATCGAGGCGGGATTGAACCCGCATGACGCGGCGGTCAAAAGCATGGACGAGGTGGGCGCGGCGCTGATTGCGATCGCGCTGGTGCTGTCGTCGGTGTTCATCCCCTCGGCCTTCATCACCGGAATTTCCGGGCAGTTTTACCGGCAATTCGCGCTCACCATCGCGGGCGCAACCATCATCTCGCTCATCGTTTCGCTGACGCTGTCACCGGCGCTGTGCGCGCTGCTGCTCAAGCCGCATCGCGGCCCGGAGGAAGACCGCTGGTGGAGCAAGCCGATCCACGGCTTCTTCCGTGTGTTCAATCGATATTTCGACGCCTTGACGCACGGATATGGCCGATTGTCGGAGCGGCTGGTGCGCATCGCGGTGCTGATGCTCGTGGTCTATGGCGGAGTCATCGCCTTCGGCCTCAATGAATTCCGCAAGACGCCGATCGGCTTCATCCCGCAACTCGACCGCGGCTATCTCATCATCATCACCCAGCTGCCGCCCGCCGCATCGCTGGCGCGTACCGACGACGTCAACCGGCGCACGGTGGAGATCGCGCTCAAGGTGCCAGGTGTCGCGCATGCGGTGAACATCGTGGGCTTTTCCGGCGCAACCTTCACCAACGCACCGAATGCGGGGGCGGTCTTTGTCACCCTTGCTCCGTTTGAGGAGCGTGCAAAGGATCCGCAGCAATCCGCCGCCGCCATTCAGGGCCAACTTTTCATGCGCCTGCAAGCGATCAAGGACGGATTGATCTTTGTTGCCGCGCCGCCGCCGGTGGCGGGTATTGGCAATGCCGGCGGCTTCCGCATGATGGTCGAGGATCGCGCCGGGCGCGGCTCGCAGGCCTTGCAGGACGCAGTGTACACGATGATGGGAAGGGCCGCGCAAACGCCGGGGCTGACACAAGTCTTTTCTCTATTCGAGAACACCACCCCACAACTCTATCTCGACATCGATCGCGTCAAGGCGCAGCTGCTCGGCATCAATATCCCGGATGTGTTCGCCGCGCTGCAGATTTATCTCGGGTCGGCTTATGTGAACGACTTCAACCTGTTCGGTCGGACCTACCGCGTGGTCGCGCAGGCGCAGAGCGACTATCGCACCAGCACCGAAGATGTCTTGAGGATCCGGGTGCGCAACAGCAGTGGCGATACCGTCCCGCTCGGCGCGTTTACGACGGTGCGGACCATCACCGGGCCCTACCGGGTGCCGCGCTATAATCTTTATCGGGCGGCCGAGCTCGACGGTGCGGCGGCGCCCGGCTTCAGCCAGGGCCAGGCGATCAAGATCATGGAGCAACTCGCCGCCGAAACTTTGCCGGAAGGATTCTCCTACGAGTGGACCACGCTCGCCTTCCAGCAATTGCGCGCCGGCGACACCGCCATCTTCGCCTTCGTGCTGGCGGTCGTGTTTGTGTTCCTGGTGCTGGCTGCGCAGTTCGAGAGCCTGACGCTGCCGCTGGCGGTGATCATGATCGTGCCGATGTGCCTCATCGCCTCCATCGTCGGCGTGGTGCTGCGCGGCCAGGACAATAATATTCTGACCCAAGTCGGCTTTATCGTGCTGATCGGCCTCGCCGCCAAGAACGCGATCCTGATCGTGGAATTTGCCAAGCAGTTGGAGGACGGCGGCCGCGATCGCTTTGCGGCGGCGATCGAAGCGGCGCACCTGAGGCTGCGGCCGATTCTGATGACCTCGCTCGCCTTCATTCTGGGCGTGACCCCGCTGGTCTGGGCGGTCGGCGCCGGGGCGGAACTGCGCCAGACGCTCGGCACGGCGGTGTTCTCCGGCATGATCGGCGTCACCGCTTTCGGCCTGATCTTCACACCGGTGTTCTACGTGGTCTCACGCTGGGTCGCGCTGCACCTGGCGCGGCGCCGTCACCAATCGCAGCCGGCCAAACAATGAAATTGAAATTCGGAATTGGCCAAGCGCTCACACGCAAGGAAGATGATGCGCTGCTGCGCGGCGCCGGCCGTTACGTGGCTGACGTCGCGCCGCAAGCCACGCGGCACGCGGTGGTGTTGCGCTCGCCGCACGCGCATGCCCGTTTCAGCATCCACGAACTCGACCGCGTACGCGCCATGCCGGGCGTGCGGCTGGTGCTGGCCGCCGCCGACGTCGCCGCACTCGGACCGCTGCCGACGCCCGGCGTGCTGCCAGGCGTGGACATCAAGATTCCGGTCTATCCGATCCTGGCCAAGGAAGTCGTGCGCCACGTTGGCGATGCCATTGCCTTCGTGGTCGCCGACAGCCTCGCCGCGGCGAAGGACGCCGCCGAGGCGATCGCGGTCGATTGGCAGCCGCTGTCGCATGTGATCGGCGCCATGGCCGCGCTTGCGCCGGGAGCGCCGCTGATATGGCCCGACCGGCCCGGCAATCTCGCCTTCGAGACCGAGATCGGCGATGCGCGGGCAACCAAGGCGGCGTTCGCGCAAGCCGCGAAGACGGTCGCGCTGACGATCCTCAATCAGCGGCTTGTTACGAATTACATGGATACCCGCGGCGTGATCGCCGAATACGACGGCCACCGCTACACGCTTACGCTCGGCAGTCAGGGCAGCCACATCATCCGCGACATCATCTGCGGCCAGGTGCTCAAGCTGCCGCTCGAGCGCATGCGCGTGGTGACACCCGATGTCGGCGGCGGCTTCGGCACCAAGCTGTTTCCCTATCGCGAATATGCGCTGGCCGCGGTGGCGGCCAAGCGCCTGCGGCGGCCGGTGAAATGGGTTTGCGATCGCTCCGAACATTTCCTCGGCGACAGCCACGGCCGCGACAACATCTCCAGCGCGCGACTGGCGCTCGACGGCAAGGGCCGCTTCCTCGCGCTCGAACTCGACATCGTCGCCGACATGGGAGCGTATCTGTCCTGCTACGCGCCTTACATACCCTGGCTCGGCGTCGGCATGGCGACCGGCGCCTATGACATTCCGGTTGCTCACGTGCGGCTGCGCGCGGCTTACACCAACACCGTTCCGGTCGATGCCTATCGTGGCGCCGGGCGGCCGGAAGCCGCGTATCTGATCGAGCGGCTGGTCGACGCGGCGGCGCGCGACCTCGATACCGCGCCGGACGTGCTGCGCCGCAAGAATTTGATCAAACCGAAGGCGATGCCCTACACGACGCCGACCGGAAAAATCTACGACTCGGGCGATTTCGCAGGCCACCTGGTGCGCGCGCAGGAGCTGGCCGACTGGCACGGTTTTGGCAAGCGCGCCGCTGCGTCCAAACGCGCCGGCCGCATGCGCGGTATCGGCATCGCGACCTATATCGAGGCTTGCGGTAACAACGGTCCTGAAACTGCCGTCGTAAGGCTCGATCGCGACGGCGGCGTCACAGTACTGATCGGCTCGCAGTCGAGCGGCCAAGGCCACGCCACCTCCTATGCGCAGCTCGTCGCCGAGCGGCTCGATCTGCCGCCGGAGCGCGTGCGCGTCGTGCAGGGCGATACCGATCTGATTGCGTCGGGCGCCGGCACCGGTGGTTCGAGCTCGATCCCAGTCGGCGGCGTGTCCGTCGACCGTGCGGCCAAGACGCTGGCCGAGCAGCTCAAGCAGCTTGCCGCCGACGCGCTCGAGGCCGCGCCCACCGATATGGAAATCGCCGATGGCACGGTGCGCGTCGCCGGCACAGACCGCACGATTTCTTTCGTTGATCTCGCCGCGCGTCCTCAGGCTACGCCCGAACGACTCAGCGCCGCGAAGGATTTCGGGACCGAGCAGCCGACATTCCCGAACGGTACGCACATCGCGGAAGTCGAGATCGATCCCGATACCGGCGCGACCGCGATCTTGAACTACGTCGTGGTGGACGATTTCGGAGCCACCCTCAATCCGCTGCTGCTCGCCGGCCAGGTGCACGGCGGCGCCGTGCAGGGCATCGGACAGGCGCTGATGGAAGACACCGTCTACGATCCTGCTTCCGGGCAATTGCTCAGCGCCAGCCTGATGGACTACGCGCTCCCGCGCGCCGGCGACGCGCCGTCCTTCGTGTTCGAGACGCGCAACGTGCCGTGCAAGAACAATCCGCTCGGCGTCAAGGGCGCGGGCGAGGCCGGCGCCATCGGCTCCTGTCCGGCGGTGATGAACGCGATCCTCGATGCGCTCTGGCGCGTCCACCGTATCCGCCACATCGACATGCCAGCGACCCCGCAACGGGTCTGGGCCGCGATCGAAGCAGCCCGAAAAGTCCAAACGGCTTAGGCACTTGCTACCGATCACGAATTTGTGATCGCGGTCGCGGATACAAGCATCGATGAAGGAATAACCGGGTCAAGCGAGGGTTTTCCTGGGGCGCCTCTTTACACAATAGAAAGTGGAACTCGATGTTCGTTCGCACAATCCTTGCCGCCCTTGCCATCGGTCTTAGTGTCGGCGCCGTCGTTCCGCAGTCCGATCCGATCATCGCCGCCCGCAAAGCTCTGATGAAGGCAAACAACGACAACGCGCGCAACGCAGTGCAGATGATGCGCGGCCAGCAGCCATTTGATGCGGCTAAAGTGGAGGCCGCCTTCGTGCAATGGGCCGAGACCGCGCAGAAATTGCCCGCTCTGTTCCCCGAAAACTCTAAGACCGGTCAAGAGACGCGGGCGACTCCGAAGATATGGCTCAACAAGAAGGATTTCGAAGCCAAAGCCGCGGCCTTCGCCCAAGTCGTAGCGGAAAACCGTGACAAGGCCGAAGAATTGCTCGATGGCCTCAAGGCGGCGATCCCGGTGGTCGGCAAGGCCTGCGATAACTGCCACGAGGACTATCGCCTTCCGAAGCAATAAGCCTTGTTCACTTCGATGTACGACGCCGCTGCGATTCCGTCGCGACGGCGTTTTGATTCCTGCATGACAGGCGCCAGCGTGGCCGGGGGACGCCGATGATTCGCAGGTTGATTTTGCTGGCGGCGGTTGCCGCCGTGCTGGGGTTCCCGGCGATCTGGTATTTGACCGCACCCGCCACGGTGCCGGCGAGCGCGCTCACGGTCCATACGCCCGATCTCGCCAACGGCAAAGAGATGTTCTACTCCGGCGGCTGCGCGTCCTGCCATGCGGTGCCGAAACAGCCGGACAAGACCAGGCTCGGCGGCGGCTGGCGTTGAATTCCCCGTTTGGCACTTTCTACGTTCCCAATATTTCATCCGACCCGAAGGACGGCATCGGCGCCTGGACCGAAGCGCAATTCGTTACCGCGCTTACCAAAGGTACCTCGCCCGAGGGCGAGCACTACTATCCCGCTTTTCCGTACACCTCGTACCAACATATCCGTTTCGACGATCTGCGCGATCTGTTCGCTTATCTCAAGACGCTGCCGCCGGTGGCGGGGCAGGTGCGCGATCATGATTTGCCGTTTCCGTTCAATATCCGGCGCACGCTTGGCCTCTGGAAGCTTCTTTTTCTCGACGGCGCACCGTTCCGGCCCGATCCCTCGCAATCGGCGCAATGGAACCGGGGCGCTTATCTGGTCAACGGCCCCGGCCACTGCGTGGAATGTCACTCGCCGCGCAACGCACTCGGCGGCGTGATCGCGAGCTTGCGCTTCACCGGCGGGCCGAGCCCCGACGGCCAGGGCGGCGTTCCCAACATCACCCAGTTCAAGCTCAAGAGCTGGTCGGCGGCCGACATCGCCGGCGTGCTCGAGGATGGCATGACGCCCGACTTCGACCGGGTCGGCGGCAACATGGTCGAGGTGGTGCGCAATACCTCGCAGCTGACCGCCGCCGATCGCACGGCGATCGCGGCCTACATCAAGTCGCTGCCGGCGGTCGAAGGGCGGAAGCCGCCGCAGAAGAAGCCGGAATAATTCGCTGGTGTGTTGGCCGGGCATGGCGAGCGGACATTTGCGCGGGCTGGTATAAGCCAATCCCGATGAATCTGCTCAAAGCCATCGGCTTCAAGCTGATCTCCGCGCTGCTGTTCGCCGCGATGTCGGCGCTGGTGCGCCAGCTCGGCGATGTCGCGCCGGTCGGGCAGATGGTGTTCTTCCGCAGCGCCTTTGCCATCCTGCCGGTGGTGGTGATCTATGCCTTCCGCGGCGAGTTATCGAGCGCGGTGCGCACCGGTCGGCCGCTCGGCCAGCTCGGCCGCGGACTGCTCAGCGTCGGCGGCATGTTCACCAATTTCTCCGCGCTCACGCGGCTGCCGCTGGCGGACGCGACCGCGATTTCCTTCGCTTCGCCGTTGATCACCGTGGCGCTCGCCGCCGTCATTCTGAAAGAGCGCGTGCGCATCTATCGCTGGTCGGCGGTGCTGGTCGGCTTTGCCGGCGTGATCGTGATGCTGATTCCGCATTTCGACGTTGGCCACTACGCGGCGGCCGGCGCCATGACGGCCGCGACGGTCGGCTCATTGTTGGCGCTCATATCCGCCTTCTGCAACGCCGGCACGGTGATCCAGACCCGCCGCCTGACGCAAAGCGAAACCACGCCGTCGATCGTGTTCTATTTTTCGATTGTATGCGCCATCGCGGGCGCGCTCACGCTGCCGTTCGCCTGGCACACGCCGACCGGATCGGAGCTGGTCGCGCTGATCGCGCTCGGCATATTCGGCGGGATCGCCCATATTTTTCTGACCGAAAGCTACCGCCATGCCACGGCCTCGGTCATCGCGCCGTTCGATTACACCTCGATGCTGTGGGCGCTGCTGCTCGGCTATTGGCTGTTCGGCGAATTGCCGAGCGCGCTGGTCTATGTCGGCGGAGCCATCGTCGCCGGCGCCGGGCTGTTCGTGATCTGGCGCGAGCGGGCACTCGGCCTCAAGCGTGCCCACGCGGCGGAAGGGCCGCCGCAGGCGGCCTAAATTTCAAGTCTGGAACGCCTTGAAGGTGATGATGGTGTGGGTGTCCTTGATGCCGGCCAGGCACTGCACCTTCTCGTTGACGAAGTGCCCAATATCGGTGCCGGCATCGACGTAGAATTTCACCAGCAGGTCGTAGTCGCCGGCGGTCGAGTAGATTTCGGAGGCGATCTCGGCTTCGGCCAGCTCGTTGGCCACCTGATAGGATTTGCCGAGCTCGCATTTGATCTGGACGAAGAAGGGGGTCATCTCGCGCCTCCGATTTGCCAGCAATCCAGCAAAAACCAGCACCCCTGGCAAGGCGGCCTTGCGTTGGACGCTTGCGCGGACTAGTTATTTCAGCAGCAATCTCTTGGGGTGTCCGGCTGTTGCCGGGCTGAGAGGCCGCCCGAGGCCAACCCAACGAACCTGATCCGGGTCATGCCGGCGGAGGGAGATGAGATGCACCATTCGCAAGCAGCAATGCGCGACGACGTGCCGCAAATCGCGGCTGCGTTGCTCGACCGGCTGCGCGCGCACCGCCCGCGCGTGCACTGCCTCACCAACGCGGTCGCGCAGAATTTCACCGCCAACGTGCTGCTCGCCGCCGGCTGCGTGCCCTCGATGACGCTGTCGCCCGAAGAGATCGGTCCGTTCGTTGCCGGCGCGAACGCGCTTTTGGCCAATCTCGGCACTTTGAATCGCGAGCGCCGTGAGGCCACCGTGCTGGCGGTGGAAACCGCGACGCGGGGCAATGTGCCTTGGGTGCTCGATCCGGTGTTCATTGACCGTAGCGCCCCCCGCGCAGCCTTCGCCCGCACGCTGATCGCGAGCGCACCGAAAGCGGTGCGGCTCAACGGCGCCGAATTTTCCGCGCTGGCGGACAGCGAGCCGTCGCGCGAAACGCTGGCGGCTTACGCGCGCGACAAGAAAACCGTGCTCGGGCTGTCGGGCGAGACCGATCTGGTCAGCGACGGCGTGCGGCTCGCAGCAATCGCCAACGGTCATCCGCTGATGGCCAAGGTCACCGCCATGGGCTGCGCCGCCTCGGCGCTGGTCGCGGCCGGTCTTGCGGTCGAACCGGACGCCTGGCGTGCCACCGCGGGTGCGCTGTTGATGATCGGGGTCGCCGGCGAATTGGCGGCGACACAAGCGGCGGGTCCCGGCAGCTTCGCGGTCGCGCTCATCGATGCGCTGTATAATCTCGATGGGCCGACCCTCATCGCACGCGCACGGGTGAACTGATGGACGTCGATCTTCGACTGTATGCACTTATCGATCCCGCCGTCGCCGGCGGGCGCACGCTGACCGATCTCGCCGGGCGCGTCGCCGGCAATGCCACGCTGGTGCAATTGCGCGACAAGCATTCTTCCACCCGCGGCATGGTGGAGGAAGCGCGCGCGTTGCGTGGCGTGCTGGAGCCCGCGGGCGTGCCGCTGCTGATCAACGACCGTGTCGATGTCGCGCTCGCCGCCGAAGCCGATGGCGTGCATATCGGCCAGGACGACATCGCGGCGGCCGACGCGCGGTTGCTGCTCGGCCGCATGGCGATCATCGGGCTGAGCATCAAAACGGTGCAGCAGGCCGCGGCCGCGCCGCTCGAACTGCTCGATTACGTGGCGATCGGCGGCGTTTTTGGCACCACCTCCAAGGACAACACCGCGACGCCCATCGGCATCGAAGGATTGCGCGCCGTCGTGCAGGCGGTGCGCGCGCGCAAGCGCGACTTTCCGATTTGCGCCATCGCCGGCATCAATGCAGGCAACGCCGCCGAGGTGATCGCGGCCGGCGCCGATGGGGTGGCGGTGATCTCGGCGCTCTCGCTCGCGAGCGATCCGGGCAAGGCGGCGCAGGACCTGCGCGCGGTCGTGGACGACGCGCTCAAGCGGCGAGGGCAGGCATGACCGCCATCGCCGTCACCATCGCCGGCTCGGATTCGAGCGGCGGCGCCGGCATCCAGGCGGATCTCAAGACCTTCGCCGCGCTCGGCGTCTATGGCGCTTCCGTCATCACCGCGCTGACCGCGCAGAACACGCAAGCCGTCACCGCCATCCACGACGTGCCGGCGGATTTCATCGCCGCGCAGATCGATGCGGTGTTCTCCGATCTCGACGTCGGCGCGGTGAAGATCGGCATGCTGTCGCAAGCGGCCGCGATCGAAGCGGTGGCCAAGGGGCTCGGCCGCCACCGCGCGCGAAACATCGTGCTCGATCCGGTGATGGTCGCCAGCTCGGGCGACCGGCTGCTGGCGCCGGCGGCGGGCGCGGTGCTGCGGCATGAGCTGATCCCGCGCGCGCTGGTGGTGACGCCCAATCTGCCGGAGGCCGCGGCGCTGACCGGCGCGAGCCTCGCGCGCAACGAAGCGGAAATGGAAGTGCAGGCGCGCGAGATTTTGTCGCTCGGCGCGCGCAACGTTCTGATCAAGGGCGGCCACGGGAACGGCGATGAAAGTGTCGATCTGCTGATCGGGCAGGGCGAAGTCGTTCGCCTATCGGCCAAGCGCATCGCCACCAAGAATACCCACGGCACCGGCTGCACGCTGTCGTCGGCCATCGCGGCCGGCCTCGCCAAGGGGCGTGACCTCATCGCCGCGACGCAAGCCGCCAAAGCTTATGTCACCGCGGCCATCGCCGGCGCCGATCAACTCAAGATCGGGCACGGCCACGGACCGCTGCATCATTTTTATGCGCAGGCGCATGATCCCGAAAAGTGGGAACCGGTTTTCGGAAAAGATCATGCGCAAGAAAAACGGAGAGACACATGACGACGCGACGCAATTTCACCCTTGCTGCAGGAGCCGCCGCCGGCTTGCTGGCGGCGCCTGCGGTGGCGCGTGCACAAACCGTGAAGTGGCGCATGGTGACGTCGTGGCCGAAGCGCCTGCCGGGGCCCGGCATGTCGGCCGAGCGCGTCGCCGAGCGCATCCGCGCGCTTTCGGGCGGGCGCATCGACATCACCGTCTATGCGGCGGGCGAGGTGGTGCCGGCCTTCGAGGTGCTGGGCGCGGTCGGCGGCGGCGTCGCCGACATCGGTCACACCGCTTCGTTTTATTGGCAGGGCAAGATGCCGGCGGCGGCCTTCTTCACCACGGTGCCGTTCGGCCTGACGCCGGCCGAGCACGTTGCTTGGATCGACGCCGGCGGCGGCCAGGCGCTGTGGGACGAGCTTTACGCGCCGTTCGGGGTGAAGCCGTTCATGGGTGGCAATACCGGCGTCTGCATGGGCGGCTGGTTCCGCCGCGAACTCAAGGGCCTTTCCGACCTCTCCGGCCTCAAGCTGCGCTCGCTCGGGCTCGGCGGCGAAGTCTATCGCCGGTTAGGGGCCACGCCGCAGACGACGCCACCGGCGGAAATTCTCACCAGCCTGCAATCGGGCGTCATCGACGGCGCAGAATTCGTCGGGCCCGGCACCGACATCGCGCTCGGGCTCTATCGCGTGGCGCCGTTCTACTACTATCCCGGCTTCAACAAGCCGAACGGCACCGGCGAATGCATTGTCGCGCTGAAAGCGTGGAACGCGCTCTCCGCCGAACTGCAAGCCATCGTCGCGCATGCCTGCGCCACCGAAGCAAATTTCGCGCTCGCCGAGATGGAGCGGCTCAACGCCCAGGCGCTTGTCTCGCTCACCAACGAGCACGGCGTGAAGCTCGCCGCGTTCCCCGACGATCTGGTCGCCGCCGCGCGCAAGCAGGCCGCCGACGTGGTCGGCGACATCGCCGCCCGCAGCGAAATCTCCGGCAAGGTGCACGCCTCCTACTCGGCGTTCCGCGAGCGCAGCGCGCCGTGGTCGCGCATTTCGATCGAGGCGGTGTTGCGCGCGCGGGGGGCCTAAATACTCCCACAAGGCCCGCAATTTGCGAGCTTTAATGGTTAACCGGCCATTAACGATTTACAGGCTTTGTTATCGGCCAAACGCGTTCGTGTGGATGTGCATGCGCGCGTCCAATTGAGCCGTGCGTGCAGTTCTTGCCTGGCAGTCAAAGGCA
>CAWFMZ010000029.1:0-179621 GCA_963817045.1 uncultured Alphaproteobacteria bacterium | reverse complement strand
AGAGCTTCGCCGCTGAAAACTGGAACGTGTCCGAAGATCACGTCGACTTTCGCGACGACCGGGTTTTTATCGGCAATGAGAGCGTCTCATTCGGGGAATTGGCAAAGAAAGCTTGCGCCGCGCGCGTCCATCTTTCGGCGACGGGGTTTTACAAAACGCCGAAATTGCATTGGGACCGCGAAAACAGAAAAGGTAGACCTTTCCTGTACTATACCTATGGTGCGGCTTGCAGCGAAGTGGTCGTCGACATCACGACCGGTGAAATGAAGGTCGACCGGATTGACGTTTTGCACGACGTCGGCCGCTCGTTAAATCCGGCGATCGATATTGGTCAGATCGAAGGCGGCTTTGTGCAAGGCATGGGCTGGTTGACGACCGAAGAGTTGGTCTATGACGCGGATGGCCGCCTGCTCACCCATGCGCCCCCTCGACCTACAAGAGATTCCCATCGCCTCGGACGTGCCGGTTGACTTCCGCGTCGCTCTTTTCGGCAACGAGAATCGCGAAGCGACCATCTACCGTTCGAAAGCCGTAGGCGAGCCGCCATTGATGCTGGCGACTTCAGTGTTTGCCGCAATTGCAGACGCGATTCATTCCGTCCACCCCGGCAAACCCGTGTACCTGGATGCCCCGGCGACACCGGAAGCGATTGTCAAAGCAGTCGGGCCCTACGACGCCGTTGCAGCATTGGCAAACTCCCATTAAGTCTCCGCCGGCGAGGCGGTTGCATGCGGAAAGTATGGCAACAGATTTGAGAATCAATTGAACGGCATGGTCGCGCCGCGCTGGTAAGCGTCGTCGACGTTGCCGGATCAGCGCCGCGCAATACCGGCGCGCGGATGATTGTTCAGCATAACAATGGATTTTTTGGAACGATCGGCGGCGGCCGTCTCGAATATGAAGCCCTTTCCGTTGCGCAGGCGGCGTTAACATCGAAAAAAACCGGCGCTGCGGTGCGCGTTTGGCCGCTGGGTCCAAATCTCGGCCAATGTTGTGGTGGGTCAGTGACGACCCTCGTGGAAACCTTCGATGCCGGCGATCTCGATAGCATCCGTCGCCTAGCGGCCGCGGAAGAAGCCGGGCCCTTCGTCACAGTCAGCCGCATGACTGACCAAGGCCGCATTGCACGAGAAATACTGGCCGCGCCGTTCGCCGCTGCAGGTGATGTGGGCGCGAGCAAAGGTTCTCTCAAGAAACCGTTTGCCGAGCGGTTTGGTGAGGCGAGGAAAACGGTTCTACTCTTTGGCGCCGGCCATGTCGGCCGCGCTCTCGTGCTCGCATTGGCCCCGCTTCCCTTCGCGGTGCGCTGGATCGACAGCCGGGCCGATCAGTTTCCACAGTATGCGCCGGCCAACGTTGTCATGGTTAGAACCGATATTTCCGAGCAGGAGATCGAAACCGCCCCCGCCGGCGCCTTTGCCGTGGTCATGACCCATTCCCATCCGCTCGACTACGCCATCACCGCGGCCGCGCTGTCGAACGCAAACTTCGACTTTATTGGCTTGATCGGGTCAACAACCAAACGCGCGCGATTCGTAAGCCAGGCCAGGAATTTAGGCATCTCCGAGACACAAATTACGCGTTTGGTCTGCCCGATCGGCCTGCCCGACATCAAAGGCAAGGAACCCGGCGTCATCGCAGCCGGGGTGGCTGCGCAAATGTTGATTGAATGCGAGCGCCTCGACAACGAGGCAATCGGCCGAAAATAAATCTGCGGAACGCGCTATGACTCATCACTCAGCGATGAGCTCATTCGCGCCGCGGATATTCGCACTCTCGCCACCTCGATGAGATCTTACGGATGCAGAATCTCGCATCTGCTAGTACAAAAGTTGGCGTCAGATGGGATCGAACCATGTCGGCGGCGGCGCCGGCCTCGCTTATGCGCAAGTCGGTCACGACCCGCGGCCTATTGAAGGCCGCGAACTAACCCAAACCGATCATGATTTACCGGGATTCGACCGCACGAGCGCGGAGCGTCACATTTACATGTATGCTAGCCGCCAATATGCTTGCTGGCGTCGCGAGAGAACTACAGCCGCGACGCCACACAAGGCTGCCGAGATCTTATTGCCATGCGTATTCATTGGATCGGTCTCCTATCTACGCGTGTACACTATTTCGAAACAGCAGTGAGCACTGGGTCGATGCGCCGTGCCGCTGGCGCGCAAAGATCTACACTTGCGATGCGAGAAGCCGATCCAAGAATGGAAGGTTCCGATGCGGCCAAGCGCCGTTGAGAAGGTCATCAAGTCGTTGAAAGCTGCCGGCGTCAGCATCGCATGCTATTTGCCGGATTCGCTTCTGAAAGAGCTCTATCCGGCCCTCGACCGCGATCAAGACATCCGCACCATCCGTGTAACCAATGAGGGCGAGGGCGCGGCCATCTGCGGCGGCATCTGGCTGTCAGGAAAGCGCTCTGTTCTGGTCATGGAGAATTCCGGCCTGCGCGCCTCGATCGAGCCGCTGGCACGCATGGGCATGGGCGCCGGCATTCCGGTGGTGATGCTGATGAGCTATCGCGGCGATCTCGGCGAAAACAACTGGTGGGCGATCCCGCACGGCATGACCATGGAGCCGCTGCTGAACGCTATGCGCATTCCCTATCGGGTCGTCGAGCAGGAGGACGGCATCGCGCAGGCGGTGAACGACGCCTTCACCTGGGCGCACACCGCCTACTACCACGCCGCCGTCGTACTTTCCGGGAGCATCGTGCGATGATGCGCTTCGACTGCATGACGGTGCTGGCCGGAAAGCTCAAGAATGAGTTGGTAGTCTTGTCGCTCGGCGCCAGCGTCGACGAATGGTACAACGCCGCGCCGCATATGCGCGAGGCGAGCCTCTTTCAGCAGCAGCTTGGCTGCGTCACGCCGCAAGCCTTCGGCCTGGCGGCCGGCTTGCCCCACCGGCGGATCATCTCGCTCGATACCGACGGCGGCGTGATGTTCAATCTCGGCATCTTGGCGACGCTGGCAAACGAGCGACCGAAGAACCTGCTGGTGATCGTGTGGGACAACGAGTGCTATCAGTCGATCGGCGGCCCGCCGACCCATACCGCCTTGGGCATTGTCGATATCGCCGCCATTGCGCGCGGCGCCGGCATCAAGCACGCCTATACCGTGCGCGATCTCGATGACTTCGGCCGCCGCTGCGACGAAGGCCTGAAGGAACAGGCACCGTTTGTGATCGTGGCTAAGGTCGAGCGCGCGGTGCAACCCGAGATCAAGCGTAAGCACAGCGACGGCCGTGAAGACAAATATATCTTCGTCCGCCATGTGGAGGCGAGCGAAGGCGTCGTGATCATGGGGCCGAGCGAGCACAATTAACGGCTTTGAAAGCCCGCGGGGATACCTATTGTGTGTACCGAAAACCTATACCCGGACGTAATGGTGATGAAGCCCGCCGAGGATCAGGCGTGAACTTATTATTTCAGCCCGCTGAACGGGGCGAGAGACCTGTCTTTTCCGAAAAGCATTTCCGGACGTAATATTGATGCAGCTTAGCCAAGATCGCTCGCTTTTTGGCGATGATAATCGAGCTCTGCACGACCGCGCCAGCACTTAGGCGCCCGCCGCAAATTAATGGCGAGCTAATGGCGGAAAAACAAATTCTTGGCTTCAAGCCGACTCCGCGACTTGAACAGATCGGCGACGAACATTCCGAGCGAATGCAGGATCGCAATCATCACTTTAGATGATGCGATGATTCTGCCTTACGATGCGAATTTAGGCCGGATGGAATTTTCGGAAAGGACAGGTGGTGAAAGTTGCTAAGTTGCTTATTTTATTGGCGCTCCCTAGGGGACTCGAACCCCTGTTTTCGCCGTGAGAGGGCGACGTCCTGGGCCGCTAGACGAAGGGAGCCTGGCAGGAGCTTCGAGATAGCCTTGATCACCGAGGCGCGCAAGCAGGCCGGTCCCATCGCCGGCCACCTTGCGGCCGGCTGCATGGCATTCCACCCTAGTTCGGTTGCTCGGGAGCCCATCGTATGATCGACAAAATTGCCAGCCTCGTGAACGCCGACGCCAAGCTGATCCGGCGCGGTCGCTTCGTCGACACCACCTTCATGATCGCCGTCGACGATGCCTACACCCTGATCCGCATCCAGGAAGGCCGCATCACCAAGGTGACGCCGGGGCCGTTCATCACGCCCGCCTACAGTTTCGCGCTGCGCGCGTCGCGCGCAGTGTGGGAAAAATTCTGGCAGCCGCTGCCGCCGCTCGGCTTCACCGATGTGTTCGCGCTGGTCAAACAGAAATTGATGTGCGTGGAAGGCGACCTGCAGCCCTTCATGGCGAACCTGCTCTATTTCAAGGATGTGATCGCGGCGCCGCGCAAAGAAACCCCAAACAAGCAGGCCGTGCGATGAAGGCGCGCTTCGAGCCGATCACCGGCCGTTATCTTCACCTCGACCTGCTCGGCCAGCCGCACCGGCTCTATGTCGAGGAGGCCGGCCAGGGCATTCCGCTGTTGTGCCTGCATACGGCGGGCTCCGACGCGCGCCAGTTCCGAGGCCTGATGAACGATGCACGCGTCACCTCCAACTTTCGCGTTATCGCCTTCGACATGCCCTGGCACGGCAAATCCTCGCCGCCCGCCGGCTGGCAGGACGCGGAGTACCAGCTTACTTCGCGCGATTATGTGCGCATGATCGTGGAAGTCGCCGATGCGCTCGACCTCGACAAGCCGGTCGCCATGGGTTGCTCGATCGGCGGGCGCATCGTGCTGCATCTCGCGCACGAATGCCCCGAGCGTTTCCGCGCGCTGATCGGGCTGGAATCCGCCGCGCACACCGACCCCTATTACGATCTGTCCTGGCTTAACCGGCCCGACGTGCATGGCGGCATGGTCTGCGCCGGTGTGGTATCCGGCCTGGTCGCGCCGACCGCGCCGGTCGCGGAGAAATGGGAAACGCTGTGGCACTACATGCAGAGCGGGCCCGGCGTGTTCAAGGGCGACCTGCATTTCTACATGATCGACGGCGACATCCGCGATCGCGTCGATGACATCAACATCAAGCGCTGTCCGCTGTTCCTGCTCACCGGCGAGTACGACTATTCCTGCACCAGCGAGGCCACCCTCGACATCGCCACGCGCACCGGCGCGCCCGCCACCATCATGAAGGGGCTCGGGCATTTTCCGATGAGCGAGAACCCTGAGAAATTCGTGTCCTATCTGCTGCCGGTGCTGGAGAAAATCAGGGTGTTTTAGGGCCGCGGTGGAAGCCGCAGGCGGCCGAGCGGCTTCAGCGTATCGGGATCGAATGTGTGCAGTTCGACGACGCCGCCGACTTCGACCGTCACCACGATATGATCGTTGCTGACCGCGGTCGAGAGCACCTTGGCGCCCGCCGGCAGCGCGGCCGTGACATCCGCGAATGGCGCCACCCTTCCCTCCGCCCTGAAAACGCGATAGCCGATGACCCCCAGCACGACCGCAACCGCGATGAAGGTGGTCGCGCTCGCGATCATCATCAGCCGGCGCACCTTGGCGACGACGCGCGCGGTTTCTGGATCGAGTGGTTTTTCGTCGTCGGACATCGGTTGAACCATGGCGAGCATCGAGACAGTCAAGATCGCCGCCGAGGAGGCAGGCCAGCGGCTCGACCGCGTGCTGGCCGCGCGCATTCCGGCGCTGTCGCGTTCGCGCCTGAAAGCGCTGATCCTTAACGGCCAGGTGGCGATCGAGGCGCGCACGATCCGCGATCCGGCGGCCAGCGTCAATTCCGGCGACACCATCACCGTCACGCTGCCGGCGCCCGAGCAGCCCAAGCCTGCGGGCGAGGCAATCGCGCTCACTATAGTCTACGAGGACGACGCGCTGATCGTGATCGACAAGCCGAAAGACCTGGTGGTGCATCCGGCCGCCGGTCACGCCACCGCCACGCTGGTCAATGCGCTGATCGCCCATTGCGGCGACAGCCTGTCCGGCATCGGCGGCGTCAAGCGGCCCGGCATCGTGCACCGGCTCGACAAGGACACCACCGGCCTGATGGTGGTGGCCAAGACCGACGCCGCCCATCGTGGGCTCAGCGCCCAATTCGCCAACAAGGCCGAAAGCGGGATTGAACGCGGCTATCTCGCCTTCGTCTGGGGCGCGCCCGGCCGCCCGAAAGGCACCATCGACGCCCCGCTCGACCGCCATCCGCAGGCCCGCGACAAACGCGCCGTGCGCGAAGGCGGCCGCCAAGCGGTGACCCATTGGCAGGTGCTGGAACGCTTTCTCGGGTCCGACGGCAAGCCGGTCGCCAGCCTCTTGGCCTGCACCCTCGATACCGGCCGCACCCACCAGATCCGGGTGCATCTGGCCCATATCGGCCATCCGATCCTGGGCGATGCCAGCTACGGCACCGGCTTCAAGACCAAGGCCAGCCTGCTGTCCCCCAAGGCCCGCGCCGCGTTGGAGGATCTTGGCAGGCAGGCCCTGCATGCTTATCTCCTGGTCATCCAACACCCCATTACCCGAGACGTGTTGCGATTCCGCTCGGAACTTCCGGCCGATCTCAGTCATTTACGTCAGGCTCTTGCGGAAAACCCTCCGGCAGGACACCAGCGTTCTAAATAGGCCAACCATACCAATGGCTTGGTCGCTGTTTGTGGCATCCGGCGAGGTCACGGCGACGTGACGGGTAGACACTTTCTTTCGTCTGCCAGTTCCGCTATGCTGCACCTGCGATCAAGCTTTCGCGGTCGCAAAATCGGATGCGTGCCGTCGGCTCGTAGAGCGGCGGCGACAATCGCCTGCCGATTCACCGGGGGCAACATAGGAGGGCGCTATCATGGCCCGTACCGCCGCATTGCCGGCACTCAAGGCCGAATCCGGCCTTTCACACTACCTGGAACAAATCCGCCGGTTCCCGATGCTGGAACCGCAGCAAGAATACATGCTGGCGCGCAGCTGGCGTGAGCACGGCGATCGTGAAGCCGCGCACAAGCTCGTCACCAGCCATCTCCGCCTGGTCGCCAAGATCGCCATGGGCTATCGCGGCTACGGCCTGCCGATTTCGGAAGTCGTGTCCGAGGGCAATGTCGGCCTGATGCAGGCAGTCAAGCGCTTCGAGCCCGAGAAGGGCTTCCGGCTCGCCACGTACGCCATGTGGTGGATCAAGGCGGCCATCCAGGAATACATCCTGCGCTCGTGGTCGCTGGTGAAGATGGGCACCACCGCCAATCAGAAGAAGCTGTTCTTCAACCTGCGCAAGGCCAAGAGCAAGATTTCCGCGCTCGACGAAGGCGATCTGCGGCCCGATCAAGTCAAGCTGATCGCCAAGCGGTTGGGCGTCAACGAGCAGGACGTGGTCGACATGAACCGCCGGCTCGGCGGCGACGCCTCGCTCAACGCGCCGATCCGCGACGACGGCGAGAGCGGCGAATGGATGGACTGGCTGGTCGACAACAGTCCGAGCCAGGAGCGCATCCTGGCCGACAGCGAGGAAAGCGATAACCGCCACAAGGCGCTGATCTCCGCGCTCGACGTGCTCAATGATCGCGAGCGCCGCATCTTCCAGGCGCGCCGCCTCGCCGATGATCCGATCACGCTCGAGGACCTGGCCGCCGAATTCGGCGTCTCGCGCGAGCGCGTGCGCCAGATCGAGGTGCGCGCCTTCGAGAAGGTGCAGAAGGCGGTGAAGAACCGCATCGCCGCCTTGGAGCAGCCGACGGCAACACCGGCGGTTTCGGCGACGGTGCATTAAGGTGTCGCACTGCAACGTCAAGAATTCAAATGGCCGGGCAATGTCCCGGCCATTTTCGTTGCTGGACACTGTAATGGCCAGGCTTGACCCGGCCATCTCGCTTAGGGACGCACCGCACCCCCCTAAGCGGGATCACCGGACAAACCCGGTGATGACCAGCTGAATTCGCATCACGCTCGCGAAGTCACCGGCCGTTAAGGTCTTGTAATTTCAGGTGTAAGTCACTGATATAACGCGATAACGGCCCAAAGCGCAGGCCACGCGAAAAGAATTGCAATTTTGACGGAACAATTGCCCCCAATGCGGGCTTGTCGTGTGCCCTGATAGTGGTCGAAAGGACTCTGGAAGCCGTAATCGCGGCGAAAGAGCCCTGACCGCAACGATCCAAGATGTCACGGCAGAGGGCGTTCTTAGTGGCCGTGATTCTGATCGTCGAAGACGATGTATTTATCCGCGAAGTCGCGGAGATGATGATTTAAGACTGGGGTCATCAGACACTTGCCGCCAGCGATGTCGACGAGGCGCTGATATTCCTGCGCTCTCCCCAACACATCGATGCGCTGTTTACCGATATCTATTTGAAAGCTTTGGTCCATGGCGGTTGCGATCTTGCGCATCAGGCCATCGCGCTACGGCCCAAATTGCGTGTGCTCTACACCACAGGCAATTCCATGACCGACAAAATGAAAGCTATGTTTGCTGATGGCTCACAATTTCTTCGTAAGCCGTACACGCAACATCAGCTGCAAACCTCTGTAAATAATATGCTCGCGGCGTAATGCGGAAGCCGCGCAATCTATCCACGCAATGCGACAAGACCAAAATATCGGGGGCGACATCTTGACTGAAACGACGCGATGATGCAGCGGTTTGGCTTGCCCGAAGGCATAGACAACGCCGCGCGCAAGCAGGCGGAAGAAGCGCTGCTCAAGGCGGGAGCCCTGCAGCGCGCGATTTTAAACAGCGCCAATTTCTCAAGCATTGCGACCGACGCCAAGGGCGTCATTCAAATCTTCAATGTCGGCGCCGAGCGGATGCTGGGTTACGCGGCTGCCGATGTGATGAACAAGATCACGCCGGCCGACATTTCCGATCCGCAAGAGTTGATCGCGCGCGCCAAAGAGCTGAGCGACGAACTTGGAACCCCGATCACGCCAGGCTTCGAGGCTCTCGTGTTCAAGGCCTCGCGCGGGATCGAGGACATCTACGAGCTGACCTACATCCGCAAGGATGGCAGCCGGTTTCCGGCGGTGGTGTCGGTCACGGCGCTGCGCGACGCGCAGGACGTCATCATCGGCTATCTGTTGATTGGCACTGATAACACCGCGCGCAAGCAGGCGGAAGAAGCGCTGCTCAAGGCGGGGGCTCTGCAGCGCGCGATTTTCAATAGCGCAAACTTCTCCAGCATCGCCACCGACGCGAAGGGCGTCATTCAAATCTTCAATGTCGGCGCCGAGCGTATGCTTGGCTACACGGCCGCCGAAGTGATGAACAAGATCACGCCGGCCGACATTTCCGATCCGCAGGAGCTGACCGCGCGTGCCAAAGCGCTGAGCGCCGAGCTCGCAACCCCGATCACGCAGGGCTTCGAGGCCCTGGTGTTCAAGGCCTCGCGCGGGATCGAGGACATCTACGAGCTAACCTACATTCGCAAGGATGGCAGCCGGTTTCCGGCGGTGGTGTCGGTCACGGCGCTGCGCGATGCGCAGGACGTCATCATCGGTTATCTGCTGATTGGCACTGATAACACTGCGCGCAAGCTGGTCGAAGCCGAGCAAAAAAAGCTCGATCAGCGCCTGCGCGACCAACAATTTTACACCCGCTCGCTGATCGAATCCAACATCGACGCGCTGATGACCACCGACCCCTCCGGCATCATCACGGACGTCAACAAACAGATGGAGGCCCTCACCGGCTGCACGCGCGACGAGTTGATTGGCGCACCATTCAAGGATTACTTCACCGATCCTGAACGGGCCGAAGCGGCGATCAAGCTCGTGCTGAGCGAAAAGAAGGTCACCGACTACGAGCTAACGGCGTGCGCCCGCGACGGCAAGCAAACCGTAGTGTCCTACAACGCGACCACCTTTTACGACCGTAACCGCACGCTGCAGGGCGTGTTCGCCGCGGCGCGCGATGTCACCGACCGCAAGCAACGCGAACTCGACGCGCTCAGCTTGACGAACGAAATCTCGCACCGGATCAAGAATAACTTGCAGGTCATCGTCGGCCTGATCGCCTACGAAGTTAAATGGACGGCGGCCCCGTGCGTTCAAGGCTATAAAACCATGCAGGCGCGTATCGGCGCCATTGCCCAGCTTTACGACTTGATTTCTCAAACCAGCCGCGGCCGGACCATCGCCGTGGACGCATACTTGCGGGAAATCGCCAGGACGATGTCAGCGAGCCTGCTTGGAAACATGTCGGGCATCGACATAGAGGTTAAGGCTGAGCCGCTGGAAATCGACCCCGATCGTGCCGTGCCCTTCGGCCTGCTGGTCAATGAGCTTACGACCAACGCCATCAAGCATGCCTTTCCGGACGGGAGCGGACATATCAGGCTGTGCGTCGAACGGGTCGGCGATCAGATTGAGCTGGTTGTTGCCGATGACGGTGTGGGTATGAAGGATAAGGATTTAGCGAAGAGTCCTGAAAAGCGGGGTTCCGACTACGTGGCGATCTTCGTGCGGCAGCTTGGCGGGACAATCGTGCCGTCAATACAGGAAGCAACCGGAACGACCGTCAGAATACGGCTTCCCTTGCTTCTGGTCCCATCGGGGGGCGCTGAGCCCCTAGCCGCATAGTGCGCTTGCACGCTGAATTGAAAAAATAATCGCGCGCGTGGGCTACTGCCCCCACGCCCGGAACGCTTCCTCGAAGGCCCGCACGCCGGGCGTGCCCTTTTCCATCGCGAGGATAGCGCGCTTGCCGCTGGTATAGACGACCGGGATGTCGAACCAGTCGCGCTCCTTGAGCAGCTGGATGTTACGCTGCACGTCGATGTCGACCGCCGACAGGCCGATCAGGAAATAGCCGTTGGTCACCTTCACCGCCAGGCCGGCGAGCGGCACGCCGCGCGCCTGCTCGTCCTGCTTCATCAGCACGCCGGGCACGTTGCCGATGCCGCCTTCGGAGAAGTCCGCGGCCAGCGTGAACATGATCTCGATGGTGTGGCTCGCCGGCAGCGCCTTGTCGGTGTTGCGGCGGAGCGACCACGTCATGCGCATGTGCCGCTCGGGAATTTCCACGTCGGCGCGGATCGCGAGCTCGGGCGCGAGCCCCGGCCCCGGCGACACGGTCTCGGTGCGCCAAAGCGCCGAGCCGACATAGCGTTTGCCCTTCGGGTCGCTCGGATCCTCATCGTACAGCACGACCTTTTGCGCCACCGCGGCGGCGGGCGCGTTGGCGGCGGCCGGTGTCCCTTCGGCCGGTCCGATGCGGTCGGCGATCTTCGGCCGGCTGGAGGGCTCCGCCGCTTCGCGCGGCTTCGGCGCCGAGGCGCTGCGGAAGTTCGCCACCATCGTGGAGATCGCATGGCGCTGCCAGTAGGCGGCGCCGGCAATACCGGCCAGCACCAGCAACAGCACGATGAACCTGATCACGCGGCCATAGGAGCGCACCGGCCGCGAATAAGCCGCGTCATCTTCCTCATAACGTGGCGGTGGCGGCGGCGGCAAAGCGTCGGCGCGCGGCGGCGGAGCATACGCGTCCGCGGCTGGCGCTTCCCCGAGCTGTTGCGCCTGCGGCGCCGCGGCGGGCGGCTCGAAGAAATGCTCAGCGGGAGGCGGCCCGCGATCGCCGGTTGGCGGCGCCCGATCGCGGGGCATTGCCTCGTAGAACTCGCGCGCCGAACGATTGGCCTCTGCCGCCGCGTCACCCAGGCCCTCAGCATCCGCCACCGTCTCGCGGAAGCCGCGCAGGCCCTGGTCCGAGATGGACGGCTGCGCCTCAACCGTGTCGACAGCGTCCGGGCGCGTGCGCTTGGCCGCTTCCGCCTCGACCTTGCGGATCGCATCCTCCAGAGCCAACCGCTCGCGCGTCACGTCGGATTCCTCGAGCGCCGGCTCAACGCTGCGCAACTGATTGACCAGTGCGGCGCGCGCGCGCTCGTACAGCGCACGGCGGTTTTCGCCCGTGTTCTTGTCGAGGCCGGTGATGGCGCGTGAGATCAGCGGATAATAGTCAGCCATTGGACCTCAACGTGACCATGTTTCTTGTCTTTTTTCCGTCATCATACTTCGAACGGGTTCTTCATCAGGATAGTGTCCTCGCGCTCGGGGCTGGTCGAGAGCAGGGCCACCGAACAGCCGACCAGTTCCTCGATTCTACGCACATATTTTATCGCCTGCGCCGGCAATTGCGCCCACGAACGCGCGCGCGCCGTCGGCTCTTTCCAGCCGGCGATGGTCTCGTAGACCGGCTCCACGCGCGCCTGCGCACGCTCGCCGGCGGGAAGATAATCGATTTCGCGGCCTTCGAGACGGTAGCGCACGCAGACTTTGATCTCGTCGAAGCCGTCGAGAATGTCGAGCTTGGTGAGCGCCAGCCCGTCGATACCGCAGGTCAGCACGGTCTGGCGCACCAGCACGGCGTCGAACCAGCCGCAGCGGCGCGCGCGGCCGGTGACGGTGCCGAACTCGCGGCCGCGCTCGCCCAGCGTTTTGCCGATCGCGTTGTCCATCTGATCGGTCGGGAACGGCCCCTCGCCCACCCGCGTGGTGTAGGCCTTGCAGATGCCGAGCACGTAATCGATGGCGTTCGGGCCCAAGCCGGAGCCGGTCGCCGCCTGCGCCGCCACCGTGTTGGACGACGTCACGTAAGGATAGGTGCCATGATCGATGTCGAGCAGCGCGCCCTGCGCGCCCTCGAACAGGATACGCTTGCCCTCGCGCCGTTTGGCGTCGAGCAGCAACCACACCGAATCCATGAACGGCAGCACCTGCGGCGCGATCGCCGCGAGATACTGGTAGATCGCCGCGCCGTCGAGCTCATTCAGGCGCAAGCCACGGCGCAGCGCGTTGTGATGCGCGAGCAGCCGCTCGATCTTCGGCGCCAGCGCCGGCAGGTCGGCCAGATCCATGAACCGGATGGCGCGCCGGCCGACTTTGTCCTCATAAGCCGGGCCGATGCCGCGCTTGGTGGTGCCGATGCGGGTCGTCGAATTGTCGGCTTCGCGCACCGCTTCGAGCTCGCGATGCAGCGGCAGGATCAATGGCGCGTTTTCGGCGATGCGCAGATTGTCCGGTGTCACCGCGACGCCCTGTTTCTTGAGCTGGGCGATTTCATCGATCAGCGCTCGCGGATCGACCACCACGCCGTTGCCGATGATGGAGAGCTTGCCGCCGCGCACCACGCCGGACGGCAGCAGCGACAATTTGTAGGTGGCACCATCGATCACCAGGGTATGGCCGGCATTGTGACCGCCCTGGAAGCGGACGACGATATCGGCCTGCTCGGACAGCCAGTCGACGATCTTGCCCTTACCCTCGTCGCCCCACTGGGATCCGACTACCACCACATTCGCCATCAGACTTGCATCCCTGCGCCAGCGCCCCGGACACTGACGCCGGACGATGCCGGCCAGGTCCACCCTCGGATAAAGGAAGCAGGCGACCGAGGCAAGGCGCAGAACGCCGCCCGGATCGCTCCGGGCGGCATCCATTAATGAATTGATATTACGCCGATATTTCTAGAAATGCAGCGGCTTGGCCTGCTGCACCTGCGGTAGCGCGCGCACCTTGGCGAGCACGGCGTCCGGGAGTTTGCCGTCGATCTCGATCAGCGCGATGGCGTTGCCACCGGGCGCCTCGCGCCCGACATGGAAGGTGGCGATGTTGATGCCGGCCTCGCCCAGGGTGGACGAGAAGCGGCCGATGAAGCCCGGTTTGTCGAGATTGGTAATGTAGATCATCGAGGGGCCGAACTCGGCGTCCATGCGGATGCCCTTGATGTTGACGAGGCGCGGGCGGCCATCGGCGAATACGGTGCCCGACACCGCGCGCGTCTGCCGCGCGGTTTCCACCGTCACCGTGATCAAACTGTCGTAGTCGCCGGCGGCCTCGCGGGTCGTTTCCTCCACCGCCATGCCGCGCTCGCGCGCCACCACCGGCGCCGACACCACGTTGACGTCGCCGAGCATCGGCCGCAGCAGGCCGGACAACACCGCCGAGGTGAGCGCCTTGATCTTCATCTGCGCCACCGCGCCCTCATAGGTGATGTGCACTTCCTTGACCGGGTCTTCGGTGAGCTGGCCGGCGAAGGAGCCAAGCTTCTCGGCGAGTGCGATGAATGGCCGCAGCTTCGGCGCCTCCTCGGCGCTGATCGAGGGGAAATTCACCGCGTTGGAGATCGCGCCGCGCAGCAGATAGTCGGACATCTGCTCGGCGACCTGCAGCGCGACGTTTTCCTGCGCCTCGCTGGTGGCGGCGCCGAGATGCGGTGTCGACACGACATTGGGATGACCGAACAGCACGTTCTCGGTCGCCGGCTCCGTAACGAACACGTCGAAGGCGGCGCCCGCCACCTTGCCGGCGTCGAGCGCGGCGCGAAGTGCTGCCTCGTCGACCAGCCCGCCGCGCGCGCAATTGATGATGCGCACGGAAGGTTTCATCTTGGCGAGCGCAGCCGGCGTCGATGATGTTGCGGGTCTTGTCGGTGAGCGGGGTGTGCAGCGTGATGAAGTCGGCGCGCTTGAACAGCTCGTCGAGTTCGACCTTCTCGACGCCGATCTCCATCGCGCGCTCGGCCGTGAGAAACGGATCGAAGGCGATCACCTTCATCTTCAACCCGATGGCGCGGTCGGCGACGATCGAGCCGATATTGCCGCAGCCGATGATGCCGAGCGTCTTGGCTGTGATCTCGACGCCCATGAATTTGTTCTTTTCCCATTTGCCGGCCTGCGTCGAGCGGTCGGCTTCCGGAATCTGCCGCGCCAAGGCCAGCATCAGCGAGATCGCGTGCTCGGCGGTGGTGATCGAATTGCCGAATGGCGTGTTCATAACGATGATGCCGCGCGCGGTCGCGGCCGGGATGTCGACATTGTCGACGCCGATGCCGGCGCGGCCGATCACCTTCAGATTCTTGGCCTTTTCGAGGATCTTGGCCGACACCTTGGTGGCCGAGCGGATCGCCAGGCCGTCGTAATTGCCGATGAGCTCGGCGAGCTTCTCCTTGTCCTTGCCGAGGCTGGGCTGGAAATCGACCTCAATGCCGCGATCCTTGAAGATTTGCACGGCGGCGGGTGACAGCGAATCGGAAATGAGAACTTTGGGCATGGCTGCTACTGCTTTTCTAAATTGGTTCAGTTGTTGTCACCTCTCCCCGCGAGCGGGGAGAGGGAAAAAGTCCTCACGCCGCCTTGGGCAACGCCGCTTTGGCCTCAGTGAAGGCCCAGTCGAGCCAGGGCGTGAGCGCCTGCACGTCGCTCGCCTCCGCCGTCGCTCCGCACCAGATGCGCAGGCCGGGCGGCGCGTCGCGGTAATAGGCGATGTCGTAGGCGACGCCTTCCTTCTCCAGCAGGCCAGCGAGCGTCTTGGCGAATGCCGCCTGCTCGTCGGCGGAAAGCCGCGTCACCGCCGGATCGACCACTCTTAGGCACACCGAGGTATTCGAGCGTTCGGTCGCCTTGTTGGCGAGATGCGCGACCCAGGGCGTGACTGCCACCCAGTCGGCGAGCGCCTTGGCGTTGGCATCCGAACGCGCGACGGTCGCCTTCAGGCCGCCGATCGCTTTCGCCCATTGCAGGGTATCGAGATAATCCTCGACGCAAAGCATCGACGGCGTGTTGATGGTCTCGCCGGTGAAAATGCCCTCGTTGATCTTGCCGCCCTTGGTCATGCGGAAGATTTTCGGCAGCGGCCATGCCGGCTTGTGGCTCTCCAGCCGCGCCACCGCGCGCGGGGAGAGAATGATCATGCCATGCGCGGCTTCCCCGCCCAGCGCCTTCTGCCAGGAGAAGGTGACGACATCGAGCTTGGGCCAGTCGAGCCGCTGCGCGAACGCCGCCGAGGTGGCGTCGCAAATCGTGAGGCCTTCGCGTTTGGCGGCGATCCATTCGCCGTTCGGCACGCGCACGCCGGAGGTGGTACCGTTCCAGGTGAACACCACGTCGGTGGCAAAATCGATCTTGGACAGGTCGGGCAAGTCGCCATAGGGCGCCTTCAGGACGGTGACGTCCTTGAGCTTGAGTTCCTTGACCACATCGCTGACCCAGCCTTCGCCGAAGGACTCCCAGCTGAGCATGGTCACGGGCTTAGCGCCCAGCAGCGACCACAAAGCCATCTCCACCGCGCCGGTGTCGGAGGCCGGCACGATACCGATGCGGTAGTCGGCGGGCACTTCCAGCACTTCGCGGGTGAGGTCGATGGCGCGTTTTAGCTTCGCCTTGCCGATCTTGGATCGGTGCGAGCGTCCTAAAACCGCGTCGGTGAGAGCTTGCAGGCTCCAGCCGGGGCGCTTGGCGCAGGGGCCGGACGAGAAGTGCGGGATGGCCGGCCGCACGCCGGGCTTGGTCACTGACATATCTCTATCCTTCCAGATAGGTGCCCCTCGTTGGGGAGGGGTGTCCCACTGGCGGGGATAGTCGAGTTGGCGCGCCCGGTCAACTCCGGCGATTTGAGAAAAAGGGATGATGACGGCAGAGCGCGCCGAAACGCGCGAATTTGGCGGCTAGAACTTCACGCCGATGCCGACGCGGCCGGTATTGATGTTGGCTCTGATCCCGCTAACCGGCGCGAAGGCGACGAATTCCCATTCGCCGCGCAGGAACACATTGGGAAGCAGCGCCACGTCCATGCCGAGCCCGGCGACGAAGCCGCCGACGATGGCGTTGTTTTTGCTTTCGCCGAGCGTTTGCGCGAGGAAGTAGGGCGCGCCGCCGCCGCCCGACACGTCGGTGCCGCTGGCGACCACGGTCGAGGAGACCGTATAGTTGAAACGGCCGACCGCAGCTCCGACCATCGCATAGGGCAGGAATTGGCCGAACGCATAGCCGGCACGGGCGCGAACCGTCGCGTAGTCGATGAGCTTGAGTGACGCCTGGCCGGACACGAACACGTCGTTATTGTACCCGTCCGAGGTCTTAAATTGCCGCTCGATCGAATCGGACGCGGACGACTCCAGAGAAGACATCCGATTGTAAGCCAGATCGATTCCAAGGACGATTTGATCCCATTGAAAGTTGTAGCCGAGGAAGGCGCCGTACTGGCGCCCGTTGGTCACAGTGGATGGTAGCGTTGTCCAATCCGACGGAGGATTTTCGTTTTCGATCGTCGTGTTGCGCAGGATAAATGCGACCATCGGGCCAGTACTGTTGCCGAAATCGGTGTTCATGTTGGTGACGCCGAGCTGGAGGCCGAAATTGACGCCGTCCTAGCGGCTCGCCGAGGCGCCGTTACCGAGCGATCCGCGCAACGCGTCGCCGAGGTCGGCGGCCGCGGCGGATTGCGCGAGAAGCACAAGAACAAACGCCACAAACCCCGCGCATAAACCGCGGCCGCGGCGCCGTATTGCGATGCTAATGCGCGTAACGCGGTTCATCGAAGCTCCAGCGCAGGCCGACACGCACTTCATGCGCGAAGACGTTCTTGAACGTCATGGCGCCGAACGCGTCGCTGCCGGTTTTGACGTCGCCGAAATTGAGATAGCGGTAGCCGGCGTCCATCATGAGATTGTGCGAAATGGCGAAGGCAATGCCGGCCATGCCGGCAAAGGCGAAATTCCACTGGTTCTTGCTGGTATCGCCGCTCAAAGGCGGTGCGGGGCCCACATAGTCGGTCGCGCGTACATAGGCGACGCCGGCGCCGGCGCCGATATAAGGCGACACGCGGTACCAGGTGCCGAGGTCGAGATAGCCGTTGACCAGGGCAGTGCTCGCCTGGATCTTGGCGGTGGTATCGCCGGCCGTCGCGACCGTGCCCTGATATTTCACCGGCGCTGCGTAATCGATGGTGACATCGGTGCGCAGCCAGCTGCTCTTGAAGCCGACGCCGAGAGCGCCGGTCATGCCATTGCCGAGGCTGCTGTCGGTCGGGCCTGGAAATGGCGCGGCCGATTGCGCGCCCGTGACCTGCCCCCAATGCGCGCCGATATCGCCGCGCACGTACCAGCCCGTGCTGAGATCGATGAACACCGATCTGTATTCCGGCTGCGGGGGCGGCCGCAACGAAGTGGGACGCGGACAACTCAGCGTTGAGAATCCTCTGAAGTCGCCCCCATGTCATTAACGGCGTTATCGCGTTTTATGAGCTTTTATCTCATAATCCCCCGATGGAACTCCGCCACCTCAGGTATTTCATCGCGGTCGCCGAGGAAGCAGCAGTGGCTCGGGCAGGCCTGGAATGACTTAACGCGCCAGGCTCAGGCCGCGACCTCGGTCAGCGCCTCGACCACGTCGTCCACAACAGCCTCGACCAGCGACTTGTCGTCGCCTTCACCCATCACGCGGATCACCGGCTCGGTGCCGGACGGGCGCACGATCAGGCGGCCGCCACGGCCGAGCTTTTTTTCGGCGCTGGCGATGGCGGAGCGCACTTGCGCGTTTTCCAGCGGCTTGCCCTTCTGGTAGCGGACATTCTTGAGCACCTGCGGCAGCGGCTCGAAGCGGTGGCAAAGCTCCGACACCGGCTTGTTGCCGCGCTTGATCACGGCGAGCACCTGCAAGGCGGCGACGAAACCGTCGCCGGTGGTGGTGTAGTCGGAAAGAATAATGTGGCCGGATGGTTCGCCGCCGACATTATAGCCGTGCGCGCGCATGTGCTCGAGCACATAGCGGTCGCCGACCGGCGTGCGCACCAATTCGAGGCCGAGACCGCCGAGGTGGCGCTCAAGGCCGAGATTGGACATCACGGTGGCGACCACGCCCGGGCGCTGCAGCCGGCCGTCTTCTTTCCAGCTTTCGGCAATGACGGCGAGCAACTGGTCGCCGTCCACCACATGGCCGCGCTCGTCCACGATCATGACGCGATCGGCGTCGCCGTCGAGCGCAATGCCGATATCGGCGCGCATCTCGCGCACCTTGCGGATGATCGCGGTCAAGTCGGTGGAGCCGCATTCCTTGTTGATGTTGAAGCCGTCGGGATCGACGCCGATGGAAATCACGTCGGCGCCCAGCTCCCATAGCGCGCCCGGCGCCACCTTGTAGGCGGCGCCATTGGCGCAGTCGATCACCACGCGCAGACCGGACAGGTCGATCGCGCGCGGCAGCGTGAGCTTGGCGAATTCGATATAGCGATCCTGCACGCCGTCGATGCGCTTGGCGCGGCCGAGGTCTTCGCTTTTGGCCAATTGCTTGCTGAGATCGGAATCGAGCAACTTTTCGATCCTGGCCTCGACTTCGTCGCTGAGCTTGAAGCCGTCGGGTCCGAACAGCTTGATGCCGTTGTCGTCGAACGGATTGTGCGAGGCGGAGATCATCACGCCGAGATCGGCGCGCATCGAGCGCGCCAGCATGCCGACCGCCGGGGTCGGGATCGGGCCGGTGAGCAGCACGTCCATGCCGACCGAGGTGAAGCCGGCGACCAGCGCGGTCTCGATCATGTAGCCGGAGAGGCGGGTGTCCTTGCCGATCAAGACACGATGCCGGTGCTCGCCGTTCTTGAAGATCAGCCCGGCGGCCTGACCGACCTTGAGCGCCAAGTCGGGGGTAATAATCTTGTTGGCCCGGCCGCGAATGCCGTCGGTGCCGAAATAACGACGAACCATGAAATGCCCCTTGACGCCTATTTTACGGCCTTTGCGCCCCGCAACGGCTGGTTTTTTGGCGGGCGGCCTTGGCCGTCCCGCAAGGCCGCATAATAGGGCCAACGCGGTGAATTTGCTTCAAAAATTATGAGTAATCGTTACCGGCGGCCGTTAACATTCGTCCGCCGCTCCTGGTTATCCGGTCGAAATGCCACTGGAACCGCCGGTTTCGCCGCCATCGCCCTTGTGCTACCCGGTTGTTCGACTGCCGAATGCTCCGGGCACCCGCATGAAGAACATCACCTGCATCGACGACCTGCGCCAGCTCGCCCGCCGCAAGGTACCGCGCGCCTTTTTCGACTACGCCGACAGCGGCTCCTATAACGAGGAAACGCTGCGCGCCAATCGCACCGATCTGGAAGCGATCAAGCTGCGTCAGCGCGTGCTGGTCGACGTCTCCTCCCGCAGCCTTTCCACCACAATCGTCGGGCAGAAGATTTCGTCGCCGTTCGTGCTGGCGCCGGTCGGGCTGTGCGGCATGCAGCACGGCGATGGCGAGATCCTGTCGGCGCGCGCCGCCAACGAGGCCGGCATTCCGTTCACGCTCTCGACCATGTCGATCTGCTCGATCGAAGACGTGGCGGAGGCGACCGGCAAACCGTTCTGGTTCCAGCTCTACGTGATCAAGGACCGCGGCTTCTCCAAGGATATTTTATCGCGCGCGGTGACGGCCAAGTGCAGCGCGCTGGTGCTCACCGTCGACTTGCAGGTGCTCGGCCAGCGCCACCGCGACATCAAGAACGGCATGACGGTGCCGCCGGAAATCCGCATCAAGAACATCATCGATGTGGCGACCAAGCCGGCCTGGGCCTGGAGCATTCTCAACGGCAAACGCAAGACCTTCGGCAACCTCGCCGGTCACGTGAAGGGCATGGAAAACGTCAATTCGCTCGCCACCTGGATCGGCGACGCAGTTCGATCCGGCGCTGAGCTGGAAGGACGTGGAATGGATCAAGAAGATCTGGCCCGGCAAGCTGATCCTGAAAGGCATCCTCGACGCCGATGACGCCAAGACGGCGGTGAAGCTCGGCGCCGACGCCATCGTGGTGTCGAACCACGGCGGCCGCCAACTCGACGGCGCGCCGTCTTCGATCTCGGCGCTGCCGGGTGTCGTCGACGCGGTCGGCTCCGACACCGAGGTGCTGTTCGACGGCGGCATCCGCACCGGCGCCGACGCGATGCGCGCGCTGGCACTGGGCGCGCGCGCCTGCCTGATCGGCCGCGCCTATATCTATGGCCTCGGCGCCGGCGGGCAGGCCGGTGTCGCCAAGGCGATCGATATCCTCGAAAAGGAACTCAGCGTCACCATGGCGCTGACCGGCACCAACCGGATCGCCGACATCGACGGCAAGGTGCTGGTAGGCGGCGGGGCGAAGAAGAAAGCCGGCGCGCAAATCGCGCTAGCCGATCGCCGACAGCCGGTAAAGTTCGATCGCTATGAGCGTATGAGGTGATGCCATGAGCATCATGTATCACGACGGCAATCGCCGACTGCAGGACCGGTTCGACAGCCGGCGCATCTCCGACCGACTGGAAGAAAAGCTGACGCGCACGACGTTCAGCGCCGACGACAAGGCCTTCATCGAGAGCGCGGCCTATTTCTTCATCGCCACCGCCGATGCGCAAGGCCGGCCGGATTGCTCGTTCAAGGGCGGCATGCCGGGTTTCGTGCGCGTGACCGGCGCCTCCGAGCTGGCGTTCCCCGACTATGACGGCAACGGCATGTTCAAGAGCCTCGGCAATCTGATCGTGAACCCGAATGTCGGCCTCCTGTTCATCGCCATGCACGACAAGCCGAAGCGGCTGCGCGTCAACGGCAGCGCCCGCGTGAGCGACGCCGATCCGCTGCTCGGTGAAACCGTCGGTGCGCAGCTGATCGTGCGCGTCGCGGCCCGCGCCATATTCCCCAATTGCCCGCGCTATATCCCGAACATGCAGATGATCGGGCCGTCGATCTATACCCCGCAGCCGAAATGCGAGGCCCCGGAGCCGGCCTGGAAGACCTTCGACGGCTTCAAGGACGTCGTGCATCCGCGTCAGCCGACCTGGAAAGGCTAATCGTGCACGTATAGATTCGAGTCGCCATGCAAACCGCCGCGCACGCGCTGACGCAGCAATTCCTCGCCTGGGTGGCGGAGGCCCCGCGCAGCTATGCCGACGCGGAAGCCTGGCGCCGCAGCTGTCCGCATCTATCGATCTGGGAAGACGCGATCTCGGACGGCCTGGTCCGCTTCGATAACGGCAGCAGCATGCAGCAGTCGCTGCTCGTGCTCACCGCGCGCGGGCGGGCGCTGCTCAAGCAAGATTGATTATCCCAGGGCCTGCGCCCTGACCGCTGCCCGCCCCTATCCCTGGCGGCTTGACGGCCCCAGGGTCCTTCGGTCACACTAGAACAAATCATGAACAAAAGAGCCGCGTGGCCCCGCCGTCTGGGCCGGTTCTCTTCGCGTCTCCAGAGGCTTACGCCATGATCGAGCAACTGCGCCAACGCCTGCAGGCTCTGCAAAGGACCGCCGGAATCGAGGACGATCCCGGCGCCCTCCCCCTCGGCATCGCGGCCATCGACGCGGCGCTCGGCGGCGGCCTCACGCGCGGCGCGCTGCACGAGATCGCGGCGCCGAGCGAGGCCCATCTCGCCGCGGCGACGGGGTTTGTGCTGGGGCTGGTTTCTTCTTGCCGCCTCCTCTGGATCGCCGAAGACATGGCGCTCAGCGAAAGCGGCGCGCCCTACGGCCCCGGCCTCGACTTATTCGGCTTCGCACCCGAGCGGCTGCTGACGGTCGCCGCCGCGCGGCCGCGCGATCTGCTGTGGGCGATGGAGGAAGCGCTGCGCTGCCGCGCCATGGCTGCGGTGATCGGCGAAGTGCGCCACGGCGCGATCGACATGGTGGTCCTGCGGCGGCTCTCGCTGGCGGCGGCGGAAAGTGGCGCGCTGGCGCTGCTGCTGCGCGGCGCGCCGTCAACCGACGCCTCCACCGCCGCCACCCGCTGGATCGTCGGCGCCGCGCCCTCGATCCCCGCGCACGGCCCCGGCCTCCCGCGCTTCGCGGCGCATCTCGTTCGCAACCGCCGCGGCCCGCTCGGGTCATGGATTCTCGAATGGAGTGACAGCGATGAGCGTTTCGTCCTCGCAACGCCTGCTCAGCCTGTGGCTGCGCCGGCTCTCGACCGACCGCATCGCCAGGTCGCGTGAAAAGTCGCGTGAGGCTTCTTCTCCGCTCGCCGTTTACGGCAAGCGCGGCAATGCCGAGCTGATCGTCGCCGTCGACGACGCGGCGGAACGACTCGGCCTGCACCCCGGCCTGGCGCTGGCGCAGGCGCGCGCCATGCATCCCGCTCTGCATGCGATCGAGGAAGACGCCGAGGCCGACGCCAGCCTGCTCGAGAAGATCGCCGACTGGTGCCTGCGCTATACGCCGCTGGTTGCCTGTGATCCGCCCGACGGCCTGCTGCTCGACATCAGCGGCTGCGCGCATCTTTATGGCGGCGAAGCGGCGCTGGTCGCCGATCTCGCGGCGCGCCTTGAGCGGGCCGGTTTCGCCTACATCATCGCCATCGCCGGCACCATCGGCGCCGCCTGGGCCGCCGCGCATTTCGGCGAGCCGGCGAGCTACGCCGGCGGCGAGGAACGCGGCTTCTTGCGCCGCTGCCGCTCGCCGCGCTGCGGCTTCCCGCCGACACCGTCGCGGCGCTCGCGCGCGTCGGCCTCAAGCGCATCGGCGATATCGTCGATCTGCCGCGCGCCCCCTCACCGCCCGCTTCGGCACGGACGTGCTGCGCCAGCTCGACCGCGCGCTCGGCCGGAGCACGAGCCGCTCAATCCGCGGCTGCCGGTCGCGCCTTACGTCGCCGAGCAGCGCTTTCGCCGAGCCGATCGCGCGCGAGGAGGACGTGCTGGCGATCGTCGAGCGGCTGGCGGCGCGGCTGCAATTCGCGCTGGAGCGGCGCGGCGACGGCGCGCGCCGCCTCGAGCTCACATTATTCCGCACCGACGGCGAGGTGCGCCGGCTCGCCGCCGGCACCTCGCGTCCGTTGCGCGATCCGGCGCAGATCCGCGCGCTGTTCGTCGAGCGGCTGGCCGCGCTGGCCGATGCGTTCGATCCCGGCTTCGGCTTCGACATGGCGCGGCTGTCGGTCGTGGTCGCCGAAGCCTGCCCGCCCGAACAGATCGGCATCGGCGGCGGCGAGGATGGGGCCGAAGTCGACCGCCTGGTCGATCGCCTGAGCGCGCGGCTGGGCGCGCGCCGCGTGCGCCGGCTGATCGCGCAGGACAGCCATATCCCCGAGATCGCCGCCGCCGTGGTGCCGGCGCAGACGGCGCCCGCCGATCCCGGCTGGCAGGCGTTCCGCCGCTATCGCGCCGAGGCGGAACTGGCGCCGCGCCCGCTGCGGCTGCTGACGCGGCCGGAGCCGATCGAGGCGGTGGCCGAAGTGCCGGACGGCCCGCCGTTACGCTTCCGCTGGCGGCGCGCGCTGCACGAGGTGATCGCCGCCGAAGGGCCCGAGCGCATCGAGGGCGCCTGGTGGAGCGAGCACGGCGGGCATCCTCGGAAATTTGCGCGCGACTATTTCCGCGTCGAGGATAAATCGGGCCTGCGCTTCTGGCTGTTCCGCGCCGGGCTCTATCGCGACTTGATGCGGGGAGATTTCGCGCAAGTCGCCGCCGCGCCGAGCTGGTTCCTGCACGGGACGTTTGCGTGACTTCTTCGTTCTTCCCCTCATGGCGAGGAGAGCGGCGAGCTGCGTGTCTATGCCTGAGACCACGCTTCGGGCCGCGCTCATCCTTCGAGGCGCCGGCCTCGGCCGGCTCCTCAGGATGAGGCGGAAGAAGCATGCCATGCTCCGCTATCTCGAATTCGCCGTCGCCTCCAATTTCTCCTTCCTGCGCGGCGCCTCGCATCCCGAGGAGCTGATGGTGCAGGCGGCCCAGCTCGGGCTCGCCGGGCTCGGCGCTCGCCGACCGCAACTCGGTCGCCGGCGTGGTGCGCGCCCATGTGGCGAGCGCGAGCAGAATCTGCCGCTTCGCTATCACCCGGGCGCCGTCTCGTGTTCGCCGACGGCACGCCCGACATCCTCGCCTATCCGCGCGACCGCGCCGGCTGGGGCCGGCTCTCCCGCCTGCTCACGCTCGGCAACCGGCGCGCCGAGAAGGGCGACTGCATCCTGCACCTCGACGATCTGCTGGCGCATGCCGACGGGCTTGAGCTGATCGTGATGGGCCGGAAATGCAGCGCTGCTCTCACGCTCTCCGCGCCGCCGCGCCCGGCCGCGTCCGGCTCGCCGCCGCCATGCTCTATCGCGGCGAGCGACCGCGCGCGGCTGGCGCGCCTGGCGGAGCTCGCGCGCGCGGCCGGCGTGCCGCTGGTCGCGGTCAACGACGTGCTCTATCACCATCCCGACCGCCGGCCGCTGCAGGACGTGCTGACCTGCATCCGCGAGCATCTCACCATCGACGGCCGGCCGCCGGCTCGCCGCCAATGCCGAGCGCCATCTGAAGCCGCCGGAGGAGATGGCGCGGCTGTTCCGCGACGCATCCGGAGGCGGTCGCCGGACGCTGAGATCGCCGACGCGCTGACGCTTCTCGCTCGACGAGCTGCGCTACGAATATCCCGACGAGACCGATCGACGGCTTCGCGAACGCGCAGGAGGCGCTCGTGCATCTCGCCTACGAGGGCGCCGCCAAGCGCTATCCCGCACGGCGTGCCCGACAAGGTGCGCGCCAGCATCGAGCACGAGCTGGCGCTGATCGCGCAGCTCGACTACGCGCCCTATTTCCTCACCGTGCTACGACATCGTCCGCTTCGCCCGCAGCGCAGGGCATCCTCTGCCAGGGCCGCGGCTCGGCCGCCAACTCCGCCGTCTGCTACTGCCTCGGCATCACCGAGGTCGATCCCGACCGCGCCGACCTGCTGTTCGAGCGCTTCATCTCGCGCCGAGCGGCGCGAGCCGCCCGACATCGACGTCGATTTCGAGCACGAGCGGCGCGAGGAGGTGATCCAGTACATCTACGGCAAGTACGGCCGCGAGCGCGCCGGCATCGCCGCGACGGTGATCAGCTATCGCGGCCGCTCGGCCGTCCGCGAGGTCGGCAAGGCGATCGGCCTGTCCGAGGACGCCATCGGCGCGCTGGCGACCTCGATCTGGGGCGGCGGCGGCGACGTGACCGAGGCCGACGCTCGCGCGAGGCCGGGCTCGATCGCGACAGCAACCGGCGCTGCAGCAGATCTGCGACGCTGGCGCGCGAGATCCTCGGCTTTCCGCGCCATCTGTCCCAGCATGTCGGCGGCTTCGTCATCACGCGCGGCCGGCTCGACGAGCTGGTGCCGATCGAGAACGCCGCCATGGACGACCGCACCGTCATCGAATGGGACAAGGACGACATCGACGCGCTCGGCATCCTGAAGGTCGACGTGCTGGCGCTCGGCATGCTGACCTGCCATCCGCAAGGCGCTTCGATCTGCTGCGACGCGCATTACGGCGAACGGCTCGACGCTGGCCACCGTCCCGGCCGAGGATCCCGGCCGTCTACGACATGATCTGCCGCGCCGACTCGATCGGCGTGTTCCAGGTCGAAAGCCGGGCGCAGATGACCATGCTGCCGCGGCTGAAGCCGGCGAACTTCTACGATCTGGTGATCGAGGTGGCGATCGTGCGCCCCGGTCCGATCCAGGGCGACATGGTGCATCCCTACTCTGCGCCGCCGGCGCGGGCAGGAGCCGGTCGTCCTACCCGTCGAAGGAGCTCGAAGCGGTGCTGGACAAGACCCTGGGCGTGCCGCTGTTCCAGGAGCAGGCGATGAAGATCGCCATCGTCGCCGCCGGCTTCACGCCGGAGGAGGCCGACCAGCTGCGCCGCGCCATGGCGACCTTCAAGCGCGTCGGCACCATCGGCACGTTCCAGCGCAAGATGATCGACGGCATGGTGGCCAACGGCTACCACGCGACTTCGCCGAGCGCTGCTTCCACCAGATCGAGGGCTTCGGCGAATACGGCTTTCCCGAAAGCCACGCCGCGAGCTTCGCGCTGCTGGTCTATGTCTCGGCCTGGCTGAAATGCCACTATCCGGCGCTTTCGCCGCCGCGCTGCTCGAACGCCAGCCGATGGGCTTCTACGCCCCGGCGCAGATCGTGCGCGACGCGCGCGAGCACGGCGTCGAGGTGCGCGCACCCGACATTAACCACTCGCAATGGGACTCGACGCTGGAAGCCGGCCCGCGCGCCGCCGATCGCCTGCACGACTTGCATCGCGCCATGCGCGACGACATTCGCGCCACCCATGCGATACGTCTCGGCCTGCGCGAGATCAAGGGGCTGTCCGAGGACGACGCGAAGCTGATCGTGGCGCGGCGTGACGTTTCCTACGACTCCGTGCGCGACGTCTGGCTGCGCACGGGGCTGTCCCCGCGCGTGCTGGAGCGGCTGGCCGATGCCGATGCCTTCGGCTCGCTCGGCCTCACCCGCCGCGAGGCGCTGTGGGCGGCGAAAGCGCTCGGCCGCGTCGGCGACCGCGACGACGATTTGCCGTTGTTTGCTTCCTCCGCCTGTCATGCCCCGCGCAAGCGGGGCATCCAGTAACCCCGGCGGAATTCCGTGAAAACTCCGAAACTCCAGCGTTACTTGTCCCCCCTCTCCCCGGGGATGACACTCAGAGAATGCGCGAAGCCGACGTCGCCCTGCCGCCGATGCCGCTGGGCGAGGAAGTGGTCAACGACTATCGTTTCTTAAGGCTGTCGTTGCGCGCGCATCCGGCGCATTCCTGCGCGCCGATCTCTCTCAGCGCGGCATCATGCGCAACGAGACGCTGCGCAGCATTACCTCCGGCGCGCGCGTGAAGATTTCCGGGCTGGTCACCTGCCGGCAGCGGCCGGGCTCGGCCAAGGGCGTGGTGTTCATGACCATCGAGGACGAGAGCGCGGTCGCCAATATGATCGTGTGGCCGAAAGTGTTCGAGCGCGTGCGCCCGGTGGTGCTGGGTGCGCGCTACGTGGCGGTCACCGGTCAGGTGCAGGAGGAAATCCGGCGTCATCCACGTGGTCGCCGACGCGCTCGAGGATCTCACCGTGCTGCTGGCGCGGCTGGCCGAACAAGGCGCCGACATCGACAGCCTGGCGCGCGCCGACGAGGTGCGCCGCCCGGTCGAGGATCAGCGCGAGACCGCGAGCCGGCGGCCGGCACAGCCGCCTGCTGCGGCTGATGCGCGAAATGCCCGAGCTGATCGGCGATCTCGACGTCACCGCGCCCGGCTCGGCGCACGCGCCGACGCGGCGGGCTCGTTAGCTACATCGGCGGGGCAACGCCGCGCCCGACATTGATGCGCGCCGTCATCAGCGACCCATCCGCCTGCTTGGTCGCGGCCGGAATATAGATCTTGGCGCCGGGCTTGAGCTCATCCTTGCTGCCCGGCACGTAGGTCACGATCACCGTCTCGGGCGTTACGTCGATTTTCTTTTCACCCTCTTTGTATTTGAGCGTCATGGTCGAGCCACTGACCTTGCTGACGGCATCGCCGACGGTGCCGTTGGTCATGGTGCTTTTCGGTTTGTAATCGTAAGGCCGGTCGCCCTCGCCGGTGCCGCGCATGCTTCCGGGAAAATATGCACCTCGACGGCTTTCCAGCTGCCGTCCTGTTCCGGCATCGCCGTCGATCCGACGAACGACCCCGGTTTGATGTCGTCCATCGAGGCCTTGATCAGCGCGACGACATTGATGCTGTCAGCCATCTTCACTTTCAGCATCTCGCCGTCGCGCGCCTTGACGGTCAGCATTGACCCGTCAACTTGCTCGACGGTGCCGCGCACGCGCACCGGCTTATCCTGTGCCGCTGCCGATGCAGCCACCAGCACCACCGCACAGGCGGCGCTCAGCAAAATCCGCGGGGTCATGGTGTTCTCCCTTCGATAATGGCAGCGCCGTCCCTTAGGACGGCGCGCGCGTTTCATGAGCGAAACGTATTTTCGTTACATCGCTGGCGGACCGGAGCGGCCGACATAGAGGACCTTGGCCAGCACCGAGCCATCCGTCTGCTTCTCGGAGGCCATGATGATGATCGGCGTGCCGGCCTGAAGCTCTTCCTTTTTACCCGGGGCGACTGCGGTGATCACCGTGTCCTTGGTGACGATGATTTTCTTTTCGCCGTCCTTGTGTTTCACCATCAGCGTTTCGCCATCGGTGGCAGCCACCATGCTCTCGACATAGCCATTGGTCATGGTGCTGTTCGGCCGCCCATCCCAGGGCGCCATGCCGGTCAGGCACCACGCCGCGCTGGGCCGGCAGGAAGATGTGAATCGAATAAGCCTTGATGCTGCCATCCGGCTCCGGAATGCCGGCGATACCGATGAAGCTGTCGGCCTTGATGTCGGCGAGCGAGGCCTTGACCAGCGCCGCCACCCGCGCGTCGTCGGCGACCTTCACGTTCAGCATGGCGCCGTCGCGGGTCTTGAGTGCAAGCATGGCGCCGTCGGCTTTTTCGATCTGGCCGCGGATGCGGCCCGGCTGCTGTGCGAAAGCGGCTGTCGCCGCCAGGCTCAACGCAATCGCCGCGGCGCCGAGCGCGCGGCGTGTCATATTCAAATTCGACATTATGTCCTCCCTAAACTGCGGCCGGCGTCGCTGCGCCGGGCCATTAAGTGGAAAACCCCTCGCCGCGCGCCTTATTCCGGCGGGCGCGCTTGGCCGGCGGTTTCACTGTTTCTTGCTGGGCCGCCGGCGGCGTCGCGCCCAGATCGGCTTCCACCAGCGCACGCAGTTCCGGCGTCACTTCGGGGCGCACGCCGAACCAGCGTTCGAAACCGCGCACCGCCTGATGCAGCAGCATACCGAGCCCGTCGGCGGTGCGCAGCCCGCGCGCGCGCGCCAGTTTCAGCAACCCGGTCTCCAGCGGCGCGTAGACCAGATCCGCCACCACCAGCGAGGGCGGACAGCGCAAATTGAGCTCCAGCGGCGGCTGCCCAACCATACCTAAGGTCGTGGTGTTGACCAGCAGGCCGGCGCCGCCCAGCAGCCCGGTGGTCTCGTCCCAGCCGGCGACGCGCACGCGCGCGCCGAATTTCTTTTTCAACGCCTCCGCTCGCTCAAGCGAACGGTTGATCACATAGATGCGCCCGACATTGCGCTGGATCAGCGCGAACACCACGGCGCGCGCGCCGCCGCCGGCGCCCATCACGGCGGCGGTTTCCAGGCCGCGGTCCCAGCCCGGCGTGGTGGCGTCGAGATTGGCGAGGAAGCCTTCGACGTCGGTATTGGTCGAGCGCAGTGTATCGTCGTCGTACCAAAGTGTATTGGCAGCGCCGACCGCGCGCGCTCGCTCGTCCGGCTCCGTCAGCGCGAGCGCGGCCTGCTTGTGCGGCACCGTGACGTTGCCGCCGATATAGCCGTGCTCGCGCAGATGGGTGAGGAACTCGGCTAATTTTTCCGGCGGCATCGCCTCGCGCCGGTATTCGGCGTTGAGCTTGTGCTGATTGATCCAATAATTGTGGATCAGCGGCGAGCGCGAATGGCCCGCCGGCCAGGCGATGATGCAGACCGCTTTGCGCTCGTCACTCATGCTTCCGCCACCACGGTGTTGCGCAGCACGCCGATCTGCGGGACCTCGACTTCCACCACGTCGCCCGCCTTGAGCCACGTCGGCTGCTCGTCGCGCGGACCGAGCTTCACCGGCGTGCCGGTGATGATGATATCGCCGGGCTTGAGCGTCATGAAGGTGCTGACATAGGCGATCAACTCCGAAAACGACTTGATCATGCTGGCGGTGGTATCGTCCTGCGTGGTCTCGCCGTTGACCTTCACCGTCAAATGCAGCGGCTTGGAAAGATCGATTTCGTCGGCGGTCATCAGCCAGGGGCCGATGCTGCCGCTGGCGTCAAAATTCTTGCCCTGTGTCACGTTGAACTTGCCGTGGCGCATCCAATCGCGAATGGTGCCCTCGTTGCATAGCGTCACCCCGGCGACATGCTCGAGCGCTTGGCTTTGCGCAATGCGCCGGCCGGCGCGGCCGATCACCAGCGCGATCTCGCCCTCGTAGTCGAGCTGTTCGGATTCGCGCGGCCGCACGATGGCGCCCCGATGCCCGACCAGCGAGCCGGGCGCGCGGTAAAACAGGCTGGGATATTTCGGTGCCTCGGCGTCGCCGTAGTCGGCGTTGCGGTTGGCGTAGTTGATGCCGATGCAGAGTATTTTCTCAGGTTGCAGCACCGGCGGCAGAAATTCCACCTCGCGCAGCGGGAAATCGGCGCGCACTCCGCGCACCGCCGCGCGCGCGATATCGAGCCCGTCCGCGCGCAGCAGGTCGAGCACGCTGGTGAATTGCGGGGCGAGCCGCGTCTTGAGATCAACCACACCCTCACCCACAACCGCGCCGAAGCTGTCCCGCCCGCGTACCCTGTAGCTTGCAAGTTTCATTCGGAATTCCGGGCATTGCCGCGCCCGCACCCGGGCGGCATGGAGTCGTCGGTGGTTCGGCGTTAGGCTGCGGGATGAGCGGCGCCCGCAGCATGTATTCTCTACGTGCGGGGCCGTCAACGCCGGCAAACGCATGAAAGCCATCTTTCTCGACTGCAACGACCAGTTGGCGCCGGTGTGGGCGCGCGTGATTCGCCCGGACGATCCGAAAATCGAGGTCAACAGCGAACAATTCGCGCGCGAAGAATTGCCGCTGGTGCTCGCCGGCTACGACATCGCGCTCGACGACCACTCCTATATGCCGACCGAACTGGTGGCGCGCTGCAAGCAGCTCAAGCACATCGTGTTCCTCGGCACCGGCGCCGCCAGCTACATGAATGTCGACGAGCTGAAGGCGCGCGGCGTCACCGTGCACACGATCAAGGGCTATGGCGACACCGCGGTAGCCGAGCACGCCATCGCGTTGATGTGCGCTGGCAGCCGCGACATCGCGCGCATGGACCGCGAGGTGCGCGCCGGCACCTGGACACCGCAGGAAGGCGTGCAGCTGCTCGGCAAGACGCTGGGCGTGATCGGGCTCGGTGGCATCGGCTGCGAGGTCGCGCGCATCGGCAAGGGCATCGGCATGGAGGTGATCGGCTGGAATCGTACGCGCCGCGCCGGCGTGCCGCTCGCCGATCTCGACACGTTGCTGGCGCGGGCCGATGTCGTGTCGATAAACCTCACGCTCAACGACGAAACGCGCGGCTTTTTGTCCGCCGAGCGCATCGCGCGCATGAAGCCGGGCGCAATCCTCGTAAATACCGCGCGCGGCGCACTGGTGGACGAGGCCGCCCTCATCGCCGCACTGAAGAGCGGCCACATCCGCCATGCCGGGCTCGACGTGTTCCACGCCGAGCCGCTGAAGCCCGATCATCCTTTGGCAAAGATGCGCAACGTCACGCTGACGTCGCACGCCGCCTTCCGCACGCTGGAAGCCTCGATGACGCTGTTACGGCGGGCGATCGATATTGTGCGGAAAATTGTTGCTTAGAAGAATATCTCAGGCGGAACATCCAACCTCCGCTCATTCCCGCGCAAGCGGGAATCCAGAGCCGCAATCGCACTGTCAAAAAATTCCTCTCTGGGTCCCCGCTTTCGCGGGGACGAGCGGATGTGGGGGCGAGATTAATAATATCCCGGCGTTCCGCCGCCATCGATGGCGATCGCGGTGCCCTGGATGTGGCGCGCTCGCGCGCCGCACAGAAACACCGCCAGCGCGGCCACGTCCTCCGGCTGGCCGATGCGGCGCAACCCGCTCTTGACCAGCGCTTCGTCGCGCACTTGTTCCACCGTCTTGTTCTGGGCCTTGGCGAATTGCGCGAACAGTTGCTCGACGCGGTCGGTCTGCGTCTGCCCGGGATGGATGACGTTGATATTGATGTCGTCGCGGTTGCCGAGCACGGTGAGGCCTTTGGCGAAATTCGCCATCGCCGCGTTCACCGCGCCACCGATCAGAAAATCCGGCCCCGGCGTGCGCGCGGCGCCGCCGATGATGTTGACGATATTGCCGTGCGCTGCCTTGAGCAGCGGCCAGAATAGCCGCGTCAGCCGTACCGCGGCGTGGAATTTCAGCGCGAAGCCGTCGGCCCAGGCGTCGTCCGGCAGCTCGAAAAATTTGCCGCCACGGGTGGCGCCGGCACTGTTGACCAGCACGTCGCAGCGCTGGAACCGCTCATTGACCTTGGCGAACACCTGCTCGCAGGCGGAAAGCTGGCGCAGGTCGCCGGCGATGGTCATCGGCGCCGGCCCGCCGGCGGCGGCAACCGCCTTCGCCCCTTCGGCGAGATTGGCCGCGTTGGCCGCCGCCAGCACGCATTGTGCGCCTTCGCGCGCGAAGGCGGCGGCAATGGCGCGGCCGATGCCGCGGCTGCCCCCGCTGACGACGACGACTTTTCTCTCGAATTCCTTCGCCACTGGCTCCTCCCCTGATTTTGTGCGGTCTTTATACGCGGCAAGCGGCCGCATCGCGAGCGGCTTGCCCGCATTGACCTGCCCCGTTTCCAGGTCAAAATAAGAAAAGACTATCGGGGGCAGACGTGAAGCCGGCGCCATTCGCATACAAAAAGGCGCGCTCGCTCGAGGAGGCGACTGCGCTGCTTGGGCAGCACAAGGATGCCCGGTTGCTGGCCGGCGGCCAGAGCCTGATCGCCACCCTCAATATGCGGCTGTCGGCGCCGGCGCTGCTGATCGACATCAACGGCATCGGCGGTCTCGACGGCATTGCCCTCAAGGGCAGCATGGTGGAGATCGGCGCGCTCGCGCGCCACGTCGCCGCCGAGCGCTCCGAAACGATCGCCAAGCACGCGCCGCTGATCGCGCGCGCCCTGCCGCATATCGGCCATGCCGCCATCCGCAATCGCGGCACGCTCGGCGGCTCCATCGCCTTCGCCGATCCGGCCGCCGAATTGCCGGCCTGCCTGCTGGCGCTCGACGGCGAGGTGGAGGCGCGTGGACCGAACGGAAAGCGCACAATCAAGGCGCAAGATTTCTTCAAGGGCCTGTTCGAGACGGCGCTCGGGGACCAGGACGTGCTCACCGCCATCCGCGTTCCCGCCGCCAGCAAGGACACGCGTGTCGGCTTTGCAGAGCTGGCGCGCCGGCACGGCGACTACGCTATCGTCGGGCTTGCGGCTAGCGCGCGCGCGCAGGCTAAGGGCCTCGCCGATGTGCGGCTCGCGTTTTTCGGCGTCGGCGCCACAGCGGTGCGCGCCAAGAAGGCCGAAGCGGCGCTCGCCGGCGGCAATGTCGATGCCGCGGTCGCCGCGCTCGATCTCGATCCGCACGACGACCTGCAGGCCAGTGCCGCGGTCAAGAAGCATCTCGCCGGCGTGCTGCTGCGGCGGGTGGCGAAGCAACTGATGGAGGCGCGGTCATGAGCGACCACGCCCTCGACATTTCCCTCACCGTCAACGGCGAGCGCGTCAATGAGCGCGTGGAAGCGCGCAAGACGCTGGTCGACTTCCTGCGCGAGGATTTGGCGCTCACCGGCAGCCATGTTGGCTGCGAACATGGCGTCTGCGGCGCTTGCACCGTGCGGGTGAACGGCGAAATCGTGCGCGGCTGCCTGATGCTGGCGGTGCAATGTGACGGCGCCACGGTCGAGACCATCGAAGGCCTCTCGGATTCCGGCGAAATCGCCGACCTGCAGGCCGCGTTCGAGCAGCGCAACGCGCTGCAATGCGGCTATTGTACGCCCGGCATGCTCGCGGCGGCGAATGAGCTGCTCAAGCGCGGCGGCGTGCCGAGCCGCGACGCGATCCGCGAGCATCTCTCCGGCAACTACTGCCGCTGCACCGGCTATCACGCCATCATCGATGCGGTGGAAGCGGTGGCGCAGGCGCGCGCGGGAGGCAAAAAATGAAAATCACCGACGACTCCCCGCCCGTGCTCAGCGCGCTCGACCGGCCTAACTCGTACATTGGCCGCTCGGTGCCGCGGCCGAACTTGGCAAGGCTCACGCAAGGGCGCGGACAATATGTCAGCGACGTCGCTTTGCCGCGCATGGCGCACGTCGCCTTCGTGCGCTCACCGCACGCCAATGCCCGCATCATCAAACTCGCCGCCGACGCCGCCAAGAAAGCGCGCGGCATAATCGCGGTGGTCACCGGCGCCGAACTCGCCAAAGTCATGACGCCCTGGGTCGGCGTGCTCACGCATTTGAAGGGTCTGAAATCCGCGCCGCAATTTCCCATCGCGGTCGAGCGCGCCTGCTGGCAGGGCGAGGCGGTGTGCGCCGTAGTCGCGCGCACGCGCGCCGAGGCCGAGGACGCCTGCGAGCTGGTCGAAGTCGCCTACGAGGAATTGCCGGCGGTCACCGATCCGGAAACCGCGCTCGACGCCAAGACGCCGGTGATCCATTCAAGCCTTGGCGACAATCTCTGCTTCGAGCGCAAGCTCGAGGTCGGCGCGGTAGACAAGGCGTTCGCCGATTCCGACGCGGTGGTGGAGACCACTTTTATGTTCGGCCGCCACACCGGCGTCACCACCGAGCCGCGCGCGGTGGTGGCCGACTGGAATGAAGGCGAGCGGCGCTTAACCGTCTATCACGGTACCCAGGCGCCGCACATGATGCAGAACCTGTTTGCCAAGCATCTGGGCTTGGCCGAGCAGCAGGTGCGCGTACTCACCAAGGACGTCGGCGGCTCGTTCGGCATCAAGGTGCACACCTATGCCGACGAGATGGCGACGGTGGCGCTGTCCAAGCTGCTCAAGCGGCCGGTGAAATTCGTCGCCGACCGCATCGAGAGCTTCGTCACCGACATTCACGCGCGCGACCACCGCATCAAAGCCCGGATCGGCGTCAACAAGGACGGCACCATCACCGCGTTCGAAATCGATGACTTGACCGGCATCGGCCCTTACTCGGTCTATCCGCGCACCAGCGGCATCGAGGCCAACCAGATCGTCAACCTCACCGGAGGGCCCTACACCTGCGCGAACTACCGCGCGCAGACGCGCGTGGTGTTCCAAAATAAAAACGTGATGTGCCAATACCGCGCCGTCGGCCATCCGATCGCGGTGGCAGTGACCGAAGGGCTGGTCGAACTCGCCGCCGCCAAAATCGGTATGGACCCGCTGGAATTCCGCCGGCGCAATCTGATCGCGGACGACGCTTATCCTTGCGCATCGGCGGCGGGGCTCAAATTCGAGAAGCTTTCGCACCACGAATTGCTCGCCCATCTCGACTCGATGATGAATTACGCCGGCCTGCGCGCCGAACAGAAGAAGCTGCGCGCGCAGGGCATCTATCGCGGTATCGGTTTTGCCAGCTTCATCGAGGTAACCAATCCGTCGGCGGCGTTTTACGGCGTCGGCGGCGCCCGCATCACCTCGCAGGACGGCGCCACCGTGAAGCTGGACGCGCAAGGCGCGCTTATCGTGGCGACTGGCGTCACCGAGCAGGGCCAGGGCGCGGAAGCCGTGGTGGCGCAATGCGTCGCCACCTCGTTCGGCGTGCCGCTCGACAAGGTGCGCGTGATCACCGGCGACACCGACAACACGCCCTATGGCGGCGGCACCTGGGCCTCGCGTGCGGCCGGCATCGGCGGCGAAGCGGCCTGGCAGGCCGGCAAGGCGTTGCGCGGCAACGTGCTGGCGGTCGCCGGCGCGATGTTGCAAGCCAAACCGGAAGAGCTCGACATCCGCAACGGCATCGTCGTCGACAAAGCGAAAGGCACCGAGCGGCTGCCGCTCGAGGAACTGGCGCGCGTCGCCTATTTCCGCCCCGACACGCTGCCGCCCGGCTTCCAGGCCGAGCTGATGGCGACCCGCCATTACGTGCCGCGCGCCTGGCCGTTCGCCTTCACCAACGGCATCCAGGCGAGCTATCTCGAGGTCGATACCGACACCGGCTTCGTGAAACTTTTGAAGCACTGGTGCGTGGAGGACTGCGGCACCATCATCAATCCGCAACTGGTGGACGAGCAGATCCGCGGCGGCGTGGTGCAGGGCATCGGCGCCGCGCTGTTCGAGCACTGCCTCTATGACGAGCGCGGGCAGATGCTCAACGGCAACATGGCCGACTATCTGGTGCCGATGGCGGCGGAAATGCCCGACATCGAATGCGGCCACGTGGTCTCGCCCACCGCCGACAGCGAACTCGGCGCCAAGGGCGCGGGCGAAGCCGGCACCGCCGGCGCGCCGGCTTGCGTGATGAACGCCATAAACGATGCCCTGCGGCCCTTGGACGCGCCGCCGCTCACCGACATGCCGTTCACGCCGGGGAAAATCCTTAAGGCGTTGGGCAAGGTGTGAGCGCGCTCTTAGCCCTGGCGCATCTCCGCTTGATGAAACCCCACCGTCCGGCGCATTATTGAATCCACCGCAGCCTGCCTTTCACTACAGTCGCGTTCTGTAAAAAACGTCGAAATACGAGAGGAAATCCTTCATGAACATCAAGGTCGGCAAACAGGCGATCGCCGAAGCCAGCAAGAAACTGAGCAATTGGGGCCGCTGGGGCAAGAACGATCAGATCGGCACGCTCAACCACGTGACGCCCGAGGACATCGTCAAGGCGGCGAGCCTGATCCGTACCGGCAAGGTGTTCGCGCTCGGCATCCCGCTCGACCGCGAGGGTCCGCAGAACGGCCTGTTCGGCGGCCGCTTCAACCCGATCCACCAGATGCTGGCCACCGGCACCGATGCCATCGCCGGCCAGCAGGACTGGAACAAGATCCGCTACGCCGACGACACGCTCATGCTGTGCGTGCAGGGCGCCACCCACTGGGACGCGCTCGGCCACGTCTTCAATGAGGACAAGGCCTATAACGGTCACGACGCCAAGCTGATCGACTCGCGGGGCTTGAGCGTGCTCGGCATCGAGAATTCCAAGAACAAGATGGTCGGGCGCGGCGTGCTGCTCGACATCGCGCGTTTTCGCGGCGTGAAATGGATGCAGGACGGCGAAAGCATTTCCAACGAAGAACTCGACAAATGCGCCAAGGATCAGAACGTTTCGATCGGGCGCGGCGATTTCGTCATCGTGCGCACCGGGCAGATGGAGCGCTGCCTCGCCGAGAAGCAATGGGGCGGCTATGCCGGCGGCGACGCGCCCGGCGTCAAGTTCGAGAATTGCTACTGGTGCCAAGACAAGCAGCTCGCCGCGATCTGCACCGACACCTGGGGCGTCGAGGTGCGGCCGAACGAGACCACCGAGGCCAACCAGCCCTGGCACTGGGTGGTGATCCCGGCCATGGGCCTGTGCATGGGCGAAATCTTCTATCTCAAGGAACTGGCCGAGGATTGCGCCGAGGACGGCGTCTACGAGTTCTTCTTCTGCGGCCCGCCGCTCATCATCACCGGCGGCACCGGATCGCCGATCAATCCGCAGGCTATCAAATAAAATCTCCCTCTCCCCGCGCAGCGGGGAGAGGCAAAGAAATAACAAGGAGACACCCCATGGCTCGTTGGCTCAAGCGCGGAATGGACGCCGGCGCCATCAAGGCCGCCGACGCCAAGGTGCGCGAGACGGTCGAAGGCATCCTGGCGCAGGTCGATGAGCGCAAGGACGCGGCGATCCGCGAATTGTCGGAGAAGTTCGACAAGTGGTCGCCGAAGGATTTCCGCCTGTCGCCCGCCGAAATCGAACGCGCCATCGCGCAGGTCCGCAAGCGCGACCTCGAGGACATCAAGTTCGCGCAGGCGCAGGTGCGCAACTTCGCGCAGAAGCAGCGCGACAGCATGCGCGACCTCGAGGTCGAGACGCTGCCCGGCGTCGTGCTCGGCCACCGCCACATCCCGGTGAACTCGATCGGCTGCTACGTGCCGGGCGGGCGCTACCCGATGGTCGCCTCGGCGCATATGTCGATCGTCACTGCCAAGGTCGCCGGCGTGAAACGCATCATCGCCTGCGCGCCGCCGTTCAAGGGCGGCCCGCACCCGGCCATCGTCGCCGCCATGCATTTTGGCGGCGCCGACGACATCTATGTGCTGGGCGGCGTACAGGCGGTCGCCGCCATGGCGCTCGGCACCGAGAGCATCATGCCGGTCGATATGATCGTCGGCCCCGGCAATGCCTATGTGGCGGAGGCCAAGCGCCAATTGTTCGGCCGCGTCGGCATCGATCTGCTGGCTGGGCCGACCGAGACGCTGGTCATCGCCGACGACAGCGTGGACGGTGAAATTTGCGCCACCGATCTGCTCGGCCAGGCCGAGCACGGGCCGACCTCCCCCGCCGTGCTGATCACCAATTCCGAGAAGCTCGCACGCGACACTATGAGCGAGGTCGAACGGCTGCTTAAAATCCTGCCGAGCGCCGATCTCGCCGGCCAAGCCTGGAAGGACTATGGCGAGGTCATCGTCTGCGACGATGTCGACGAAATGGTGCGCGAGGCCGATCGCGTGGCCTCGGAGCACGTGCAGGTGATGACGCGCGACCCCGACTACTTCCTCGCCAACATGAAGAACTACGGCTCGCTGTTCCTCGGGGCGCGCACCAATGTCGCCTATGGCGACAAGGTGATCGGCACCAACCACACGCTGCCGACCAAGAAGAACGCGCGCTTCACCGGCGGATTGTGGGTCGGCAAGTTCATCAAGACCTGCACCTATCAGAAGGTGCTCACCGACGAGGCCAGCGCCAAGATCGGCGAAGTCTGCTCGCGGCTGTGCATCCTGGAAGGCTTCACCGCCCACGCCGAGCAGGCCAATATCCGCGTGCGCCGCTACGGCGGCCGCAACGTGCCTTATGCCCAGGCGGCGGAGTGATTTTCTTTTTTCACCTCTCTTCGCTTGCGGCGAGAGGTCGACCGCCGGAGCGTAGCGAAGGCGGTCGGGTGAGGGGCACTTTCAATAGACTGACCGCGTGGCTATACCCCCTCACCCCGACCCTCTCCCCGCCCAGCGGGGAGAGGGAGAACCAGCGTGCGCCGATATGACCGAGACAAAAATTGAACTGACCAAAACCCCCTCCTTCCGCCTCGACGGCAAGCGCGCGCTGGTGACCGGCGGCGGGCGCGGGCTCGGGCTGGCCGCCGCCTCCGCGCTGGCCGATGCGGGCGCGCATGTCACGCTCGCCGCCCGCACCGCCAACGAGATCGAGGAAGCGGCGCAGGCGATCCGCGCGCGCGGGCAGCAGGCCACCCCGCTCACCCTCGACGTGCGCGACGTCGACGCGGTGAAAAAATCAATCGCGGCGCAGGCGCCATTCGACATCTTGGTCAACAATGCCGGCACCAACAAGCCGACGCTGTTCGTCGACGTGAAGGTGGAGGATTTCGACTTCGTGTTCTCGCTCAACGTACGCGCGGCCTATTTCGTGGCGCAAGCGGTGGCGCGCAAACTTTTGGTAGCGAAGAAGCCCGGCTCGATCATCAACATGTCGTCGCAGATGGGCCATGTCGGCGGCCCCACGCGCACCGTCTATTGCGCCACCAAGCACGCGATGGAAGGCTTCACCAAGGCGATGGCGATCGAGCTCGCCCCGCACCAGATTCGCGTCAACACGCTGGCGCCGACCTTCATCGAGACGCCGATGACGCGGCCGTTCTTTCAGAACGAAGCGTTCCGCAAGGACACGCTGCAACGCATCAAGCTCGGCCGCCTCGGCCAGCTCGAGGATCTGACCGGCGCCATCGTGTTCCTGGCCGGCGACGCTTCAGCGCTGATGACCGGCACTTCGCTGGTGATCGACGGCGGCTGGACGGCGGAATAGACTTTTTCGCTTCAATCACCCGGGAGGGACCGATGCGTGCGCTTGTGTTCGCGGCCCTGCTACTCATGAGCGGGACCGCGCAGGCCGCCGACAAGGACCGGATCGTCGGCACCTGGAAGCTGGTTTCCGTGGTTTACGAGGACGCGCAGACCAAGGAGCGCACCCCGGTGCTGGGCGAACATCCGCGCGGCTACCAGATCGCCACGCCGGAAGGCCGCTGGCTAGCGCTGGTCACCGCCGACGGCCGCCCGGTGCCGAAGACCGACGAGGACCGCGCCAAGGCGCTGCGCTCCATGATCGCCTACAGCGGCCGCTACCGCGTCGAAGGCAACAAAGTCATCACCAAGGTGGAGGTGGCCTGGAACGAGGCCTGGGTCGGCGGCGAGCAGGTGCGCTTTCTGCGCTTCGAGGGCAACGACCTGTTGCACATCGAGAGCCCGCCAATGCCGCACCCCAATGTCAACGACAAGACGGTGCGCGTCATCGTCACCTGGCAGCGCGACAAGTCGTAATTACTTCAAATTCGGCAAATCCGCGAAATATTCCGGGTGCTCCGCCTGCACCTCGGCCATGAACTGCGGCCGGAACAGGCTGGGCACGTCAAGGCGCGGCGCGCCTTTCAGCGTGTTCATCAGCACCTCGTCCTCGGCGTTCTCGAAAGCGCGCAGCACATTCGGCGACAGCCGCGGATCGAAGCTGATGTGCTTGACCGCCTTCTTGCCGATCGCCACGTCGGTGCCCGGCACCCACTTAGCGAAAATCTCCACCGCCTCATCGCGGTTGTTGCGGGTGAAATGCGAGGACGCCGCCAAACCCGCCGCGATGCTTTTCACCACCGACGGCTTGCTCTCGACCGTCGGCCCGTGCGCGGTCGCCACCATCACGTACGACATGTGCTGGCCGCCGCGGATCACCTCGTACGAATCCGGCACCTGCGTCAGCACTTGCGTAACGTAAGGCTCCCACGACACCACCGCGTCGACTTTGCCCTCGGCCAGCGCCGGTGCGAGGCCAAATTGCGACCAAATGTTCTCAATGGTGAGCTCTTCGTATTTCATCTTGGCGCGGCGCAACACCATCTTAAAATACTCGTCAGAGGTCTGCCCGCGCGCCAGTCCGATCTTCTTGCCCTTGAGGTCGCTGAGCTTGCCGGCCTCGATGCCGTGACCCTTCTTGGTGACGATGGCGAGCGGCGTGTCGCAATTGTCTTTGGTAGCGTCGTTCATGATGAGGCCAATCACCTTGAACGGCTCGCCGGCATGCACCGCCTTGAGATAAGTGGTGGTACTCATGTCGCCGATCTGCGCGCGGCCGTCGTGCATGGCGTTGACCATGTCGGTGCCGGTGTCGACCACCAGCATTTTCGCGTCGACGCCGTGCTTCGCGAAGAAGCCCTTCTCCGCGCCGATGAACATCGGCAGATGACCGAAATTATTGCCGATCACCACGTCGAGTTTGGGCAATGCCGCCATGATAGTCCTCCTGATTACACGCGCTATGACTTGGTCAGTACCTGCGGATTGACGCAATTCGGCGGCATGCGGCCGTCGATCAACGCCTGGATATTGTCGACCACGATATTCGCCATCACGTCGCGCAATTCCATCACCGCGCTGCCGAGATGCGGCGTGAGCACCACGTTCTTCATCTTCAGCAAGGCCTGCGGAACCTTCGGCTCGTGCTCGAACACGTCGATGCCGGCGCCGGCGATGCGCTTCTTCTTCAACGCGCGGACAAGCGCCGCTTCGTCGATGACGGCGCCGCGCGAGGTGTTGATGATGAAGGCACTCGGCTTCATCAACGCGAATTCCCGGTCCGAGATCATGTGCCGCGTCTCGGCATTGAGCGGCGGATGCAGCGAAACGAAATCGGCTTCCGCCAGCAATTGATCGAGCGGCATGTATTCCATCTGCAATTCGCGCTCGAGCTCCGGCTTGCGGTGCGGCCCCCAATAAATCACCCGCATGCCGAAGCCGCGGGCGCGCCGCGCGGTCGCCTGGCCGATACGGCCGACCGCGACCAGGCCGATGGTCTTGCCATATACGTAGCTGCCGGCGAGGTGGTTCGACTGCGAGCCGGGGAAGCGGCTGGCCCGCACCGAACGGTCGCCCTCAATCATGCGCCGCGCCACCGCGAGCATCAGTCCCAAATGCAGGTCGGCGACTGACTCCGCAACGATCGCCGGTATCACGGTGACCGGAATCCCGCGCCGCGTCGCCTCGGCCACGTCGATTCGGTCCGGCGTGATCGTCATCGAGGCGACCGCCTTCAATTTGGGATTGGCCGCCAGCACCGCGCGATCGACCGTGTCATGCAGCAGCGAAAACAGAATGTCGCATTTTTTCACCGCTGCGAGCAGCTTGCTCTTGGCGATGATCTTGCTCGAATCGGCGTTGATCTTGACGTCGGCGATGGCGCGCAGCCGCTCGAGCGCGCGCGGCGCGATCGGCTGGCTGACGAAGACGCGCGGTTTGGCCGTCACCGCAGCCACCGTACGACGCCGGCGACGCCGTCGACGGCGCATTGCGAGCCGTCGGGAATCTTGCGGGTGGCGTCGAGCACACCGAGCACCATCGGAATGCCGCGCTCACGCGCGAGCGAGGCCAGATGTGAGGTCGAGCCGCCGAGCTCGGCCACCACGCCGGCTACGCGCGGCAGGATCTGGCTGAGCGCCGGGCCCGCCACTTTGGTGACCAGGATGTCGCCGGGCGCCACGCGCTCGAGCTCGCATTCGCAATTCACCACCACCGCGCGCCCGGAACCCCAGCCGATGCCGGCGGGATGGCCGTTGATGCCGGGATGCTGCAGCCAGATCGCATCGGGCACGATTGCCGGCTCCACATGCAGCGGCCGCGACTGCAGCAGCTTGAAGCCGCCCTCGTCCATCGCCCATTCGATCTCGACCGGCTGGCCGGCCATCTGCTCGCACTTGCGCAACAGACGCCCCAGCGTCACCGCCTCGCCGGGCGTCAGACATGGCTCGCTCACCAGATCGTCGGGCACCAGCTGCGGCGCCGCCACACCGTGTTCGCAGGTGTCGCGGTGGCTCTTGCGTCCGGCTTCCACCGTGCGCAGGAAGCCATTGCGGGACAGCACGATGCGGTCGGGCACCACCTCGCCCTGCGCGATCGCCGAGCCGAGCCCCCAGGTGGCGGAAATTAGCATCTGGCCCTCGGCGGTCTCGCTCATGCCGCCGCCCGACGCGCGCGCGGAAATTAGCGGCTGGATCAGCACGCCCATCGCGGTATCGGCGGGCGACAGTTCATGATTGTCCATGTAGCGGCGCGCATGCGAGGTCCACAACGCCGCCCAGCAGGCGCGCACCGCCGTCAGGAATTCGGCCTCAATGGTGAGCCCTAAAAAACTTTCGAACTGGCCGGCGAAATTGGCGGCCTTGCGATCCTCGATCAGCGCCGAGGAGCGCACCACGCCGCGCGAGCCGTCGGAAAGTATCGCGCGCCAGGCCGCCAGCAGCGGCTCAAGAATTTCCGGCGCGATCGGCTGCTGGTAGAGGGCAAGTCTGATCGCCACCGACAACTTGCGCGAAGTCGGCAGAGCGGCCGCGTTGTATTGCGCGAGCAGGTCCGCGATGCCGAGGTGGCGCGCCTGATGATAATAGGCCGCCGCCGTGAGCGCAAAGCCGCCCGGCGTCGGCAGGCCCGCTTGCGTCAGCGCCGCCAGATTGGCCGCCTTCGGCCCGACGTTTTCAGCGTCGGTCGCGGCCGCATCGGAAAGCGGGAGGATGAACGCGGTCATGCGGATTCAAGATCCCGGCGTTGCCAGTGGCTCGGCGAGTTCTTCTCCCCGCGAGCGGGGAGAGGGAAGATCATCACTTTACGTGATCCCCGTAGCCGGGCAGCGGATCGACGACGGTGATCTGCTTGACCGGGAAGTTCGACACGATCTCGATCTCGCTCTTTTTCACGATCAGCATTTCCTCGATGCGCACGCCGTAGCGGAATCTCTTGCCGTGCTGCGTCTCGAGCGCGAAGGTCATGCCTTCCTGGATATCGATCGGATGATCGAGCGACCAGATGCGAGAGATCACCGGCGGATCGTACTGCGCGAGGCCGAGACCGTGGCCCCACAGGTTGGCGGCGGCCTGGTCCTCGTCCTCGTAGCCCCAGGTCTCCATCGCCGACGGCCACTTCATCGCGATGTCGCGCGTGGTGGCGCCGACCTTCACCGCGCCGATCGAGTCGTATAGCCACTTGAGCGCGGTGTCGTAGGTTTCCTTCTGCTCCTTGGTCGGCTCCTTGCCGACGCAGTAGGTGCGGTAATAGCAGGACTTGTAGCCGTTCCAGGTGAGCGCCGCCAAATCCATGAACACGATGTCGCCAGGCTGGATGATGCGGTCGGAGAAGTTGCGCCAATTCGGCCAGGTATTCGGGCCGGACGACACGATCACGTCCTCGACGTCCTCCATACCCGGAATGTTGTAGAGATATTGCATCAAATGCGCGGTCACCTGGTTCTCGGTGATGCCCGGGCGCAGGAACTTCATGCATTCCCAGTGCGTGGCGTCGCCGATGGCGCCGACGATGCGGAAACATTCCTGCTCGTCCGGGCTCTTGACCGCGCGCGCTTCCATCATCGGGGTCATGCCGTCGACCCAGTTGATGTTTTTCTCTTTGAAGACGTTGATCATGTTGATGTCGATGAAGTCGCAGCCGAGCTTCTGGCCGGCGACGCCGTTGTCCTTCATCGCCTGGATCACCGCATTGGCAAACTTGGTCACCTGCTGGGTCGAGGCGGGACCGGCGGCGCCTTTGATCCAGGCGAACGAGTGACGCACGTTCTCCTTCGGAATCCACGGCACATGCCGCTCGATCTGGAAGCCGATGTCACCCTGTTCGAACAGAATTGGCCGGCCGTCGCCGCACAGCATGGCGTAGCGCAGACCGGGCTTGAGCCGGCACCAGCCCGGGGTCAGCGTGGCGGTAATGTAGCGGACGTTTTCGTCGTACATGCAGAGCACGGCGCCGAGCCCGTGCTTCTTCATCATCTTGCGCGCGCGCTCGATGCGATATTCGCGCAGGCGGTCCCAGTTGACCCGCTGCTGCCAATCCATTCCTGCAATGCCGAAATTCGCAACACCCATGGCGTTCCTCCGACTGGCGCGTGGGTCGCGCCGTTCCCGTGCAGATTGGGCGAAATCCTAAGCCTGTTGCCACCTGAAGCCGAAATAATATATTCTGGGCTAGGTCATTAGATTTTCTAATACTGTGCGTTTGAAAGGCGTTCGTGCCCAACATCCCGTTGCGACAAATCCGCGCCGTCATCGCGGTCTGCGAGGAAGGCTCCTTCACCCGCGCGGCGGAGCGGGAAAACGCCACCCAATCAGGCATTTCCCAGCACGTGGCGGCGGTCGAGCGCACGCTCGGGGTCAAGCTGTTCGAACGCACGACCGGCGCGGTGAAGCCGACGCCGGCGGGCTTGCGCTACTACAAGCGTTGCGTCGAGGCGGTCGGCACGCTCGCGCATGCCGCCGAGGAGGCGCGCTCGTTCGCCGGCCAGGTGACCGGCGAACTGCGCATCGGGTTGATGCCGACTTTCACCCGCGCGGTGCTGGCGCCGGTGCTCGACGATTTCGTGCCGCGCTGCCCGGAGGTGCGCCTGCACATCGTCGAGGGCTACAGCGGGCTGCTCACCGAAATGGTGCTCGACGAAGAGCTCGACTTCGCGGTGGTGCCCGCCTTCGAGGGCACCATCGGACTGAAATCGCGCCTGCTGGTGCGCGACCGCGAAATGCTGATCTCCGGCCCGCGCCGCGGATTTGCGCCGCTGGCGCCGCTGCGGCTGTCGGACTGCAAGCCGCTCAAGTTCGTGGTGCCGGGGCCGGACAATATCCGCCGGCGCAATCTGGACACCTATTTCCAGAGCCACGGCGTGGAAGTCGAAGCCATGCTGGAGATGGACGCCATGATCGCCACGCTCGAATTTGTCGCCCGCTCCGACTGGGTGACGATCCTGCCGAGCGTGATCTCGGTCAACGACATCGGCCGTGGCGAGCTGATCGTCAATCCGATCGCGGAGCCCGAGCTGCACGCCGAGTTCGTGGTGATCCAGCCGGCCCGGCGCACGCTCACCACGCAGGCGCGCCTGTTCCTGCAACGCTTCGAAGCCGAAGTCGCGCATATCCACGAGGTGTGGGACGCGGCGATTGCTCAGACCCGGCTGCCTCGCACGCGGCGCAGCGCGGGCGCGCAGCGGTAATCGTGAGCCTCAGCCGCTGGTCGTCCGCCGGCGATAGGCTTCGATCTTGTCGCGCAGCGCTGGCGGCAACGGCACCGGCTTGCGCGTCTCGAGCGACATCATGGCGGTGACCATGCGGGCGCGCAGCCGCTCCAGCCCGTCGTGATGGCAGACAATGGCAATGCCCAGCGACGAGCGGCCGACGCGTTCCACCAGCAAGGTCAGCTCGATGATATCGCCCATCCGGCTCGGAATCTTGAAGTCGCAATCGATGTGAACGAAAGGAAATCCATACTGGCTGCCCATGATCAGCTCGGCGTAATTGTAGCCGAGCTCTTGCCCGTACCAGTCTTCGATCAGCCCGTTGAAGATGTCGAAGTAATGCGGGAAGTAGACGATGCCGGCCGGATCGCAATGCGAAAAACGCACGGGAACGCTGCGGGTGAAGGCGCCGCTGGGCGGCACAAATCGATCCTGGAGCATGAGACAACATCCTAGTGCGAGACCCTGGCGCGGCCGAAATTCGCTGTAGCAAGGATTCACACTGCCATCCAAGCCCCATCCACACCCGCCGATTTGAACGCCGCCTCCAGCGCCGCCGCGGCCTGCAAGATGCCGGCGGGCGAGATCGGGAACGCGCCCTGATCCAATAAGCATAGCCGTGATCGTAGCTGGCGATATCCGTTATTGGGGGTAAAGCGGACATCGGCTTACTTCCCGCCCGACCCCTTCCAGTGTGCTCGTTTAACACGGTACGATGTTCGCCCTCAGCCCTGGCAGGAGAAGTCTTATGAAACCAAGTTCGCTTGTTCGGTGGTTATCCACGATTGGTGTGGCCACCCTGTTGATGGTGGGGGCAGCATCTGCCGCTGATGTGCACGTGATGATCTCGGCTGGCTTTTATGGGGTCTATTCTGAGCTGGGCCCGGTTTTCGAGCGCGCGAGCGGCCACCGCCTGGTCACGACGCGCGGCCCATCAATGGGTGACTCTCCGGAGTCAATTCCCACTCGACTCGCGCGAGGCGAGGCCGCGGATGTCGTGATCCTGGATGGAGGAGCCGCCGACGAGCTAGGCAAGCGAGGATTGGTGCGCGCTGACAGTAAGATTGAGCTCGCGCGCTCGCTGATCGGCATGGTCGTGCGCGCCGGGGCTGCAAAGCCGGACATCGGCAGCGTCGAGGCACTCCGCAGCACGCTACTAGCGACGAAGTCTATCGCGTACTCGGACAGCGGTAGCGGCACCTATCTATCGACCACGTTGTTCCCCAAGCTCGGCATCGCAGACCAGGTCGCGGGCAAGAGCCGAAAGGTGCGAGGACCGCCGTCCGGCGAGCCGGTGGCCGCGGTCGTCGCACGTGGCGAGGCTGAGATCGGCTTCCAGCAGGTCAGCGAGCTGATACATGTCCCTGGAATTACCTTCGTCGGCACGATTCCGGCCGAGGTCCAACCAATAATTTTTTTCGCGGGTGCACTCACCAGTACGGTCCAGCAGCCCGAGGCGGCTAGTGCGCTGATCCGCTTCCTCGCATCGCCCGAGGCAGCGCCGGTGATCTTGAAGGCCGGGCTGAAGCCACTCTCAGAACGATAGTTCGCGCAATCGGTTCGTTCGAACTCCAATACCAAGATGGGGCGGCTTGTGTTCATTGTAATGTCGCTAATGGCACATAGCGTCAATTCGGGCTCATCATTTGAATGGTCGCTATCGGTGGCGGATTCAACCGGTCGAAGCAACACCTTCTAATCTTGCCAGATGATGAGGTATGCGTATGGAGGGGAATGCGCGGACATGGTTCACGCCGAAGCACAAGGCTGAGCCGAAAACGCCAACGGCTTGCTGCCACAGTATTTTCTCGGCGGAACGGATCTCTCGCATTTCTCTCAATGGCACCTGAACAGGATCGCCCTGCGGCTCAATCAACGCCCGAGGAAGACCTGGCTGGTGTTGCGTCGACCGGTTGAACCCACCGCACTTAGCGGACATTCCGCGACTGCGGTAGCGAGTCCGTTTTTGGGGGCAAAGCGGACATTGAGCAACCGTAGCTCACTGAAGCCTTAGTCTCTTGGGCATTGCTATTACTGGATTGTCCGCATCCGCGGAAGATGACAATCAGACCGCCATCCACGCCCCGTCGGCATCCACCGACTTGAACACCGCTTCCAGCGCCGCCGCCGTCTGCAAGATGCCCGCCGGCGAGATCGGGAACGCGCCCTGCCCGAGCGCGGCCTTGGCGAAATAATCGAGATTGCGGCCGAAGTGAAAGTCGGCCGGCCGGTCGATGATTTCCGGCTCTTTGCCGGCGCGGCGCACGATCGCGCGCGTCTCGCTCACGCTCTCGGCCCGGCAATTCTCGCCATAGACCGCGATGCGCCAGTCGAACGGCGTCTTGATGGTGGTGCCGAGCGTGCCGGTGGCGCCGCTCTCGAATTCGATCAGCGCGGCGGTGGTGTCGCCGGTCGGCAGCTTCAAGGCGCGCGCCTTCGACAGCGCGCTGATGCGCCTCATCGGCCCGGCCAGATCGCGGAAGCAGTCGAGCACGTGGATGCCCATGCCGGTCATGCCGCCGGCGCGGCTTTCTTCCGCCGCCGACCGCCAACTATCGGCCGGCACGTTCGCCAGCCAGTCGTGGCTGTAATTGCCCTCGACATGCATGATGGTGCCGAAGGCGCCGGCCTGCATCAGTTCGTCGAGCACGCGCATCGACGGCATCAGGCGGAAATGATGGCCGACGCCGATCACGATGCCGGCGCGTCGGCAGGCTTCCAGCATGGCCGTAGCGTCCGCCTTGCTGAGCGCGAACGGCTTTTCGCAATAGATGTGCTTTTTGGCCGCCGCCGCCGCCTCGACTTGGGCGCGGTGCCTGGTATGCGGCGTCGCCAGGAGCACCGCCTGGATTTGCGGGTCGGCCAGCACCTCCTCGAACGCGGTGCCGAGGATGATGTCATGTTCGGCGGCGAAGTCGCGCACCGTGTCGGGCTCGAGCGACACGCCGCGCACGAAACGGATCGGCGCGCCGAAGTCGCGCGCCGCCTTCACCAGGGTCTTGCCCCACCAGCCGAGGCCGACGATTGCGGTATTCAACATATCCTATGCTCTCAGATTGTCATCGCCGGGCTTGTCCCGGCGATCTCGCTTAGGAAGCCATTGCGTCTCTGATCGGGATCACCGGGACTCGCCGCTTCGCGGCGGCCCGGTGATGACAGAAATCTTCACGCCGGCGCGGGCGCGCCCGGCTGCTTGAGCGGGTGGGCGCGCGCGAAGGCGTCGTTCTTGGCGCAAGCTGCGGCGATGCGCGCAACGGTCGGGTACGGCGTCAGATCGACCTTGAAGAAGTTCGCTCCCGCCACCTGACTAGCGAGGCAGATATCGGCAATGGTGATCTGCTCGCCCTGGCAATAGGTGCCGGTGTCCTTCTCGGTCGACAGATGCTCCTCCAGCGCCGACAGCGCCGCCTTGTGCCAGTGCTGCGCCCAGGTCTGCACGCCGGCTTCATCGACCTTGAATTCGCGCGCGAGATATTCGCGCACGCGCGGCACGATCAGCGGATGCGAGTCGGCGGCGACGATCTGCGCCAGGCCGCGCACCCGCGCGCGCGCCTTCGGCGCGCTCGGCAGCAGCGGCGGCTTGGGATGCGTCTCGTCGATATATTCGATGATCGCCAGCGACTCGTACAGCGCCGGACCGTCGCCGTCGACCAGCGCCGGCAGCGCCATCATCGGATTGACCTCGCGGAATTTCGGATCGCGCTGATGGCCCTTGATCAGATCGACCTCGATCACCTCGGGATTAAGCCCTTTGAGATTGAGCGCGATGCGCACGCGGTAGGTCGCCAGCGAGCGCCAGAAGGAAAAGAGTTTCATGGATGGCCTCCCCGGCCGTGCTTTGCTGTCGGTTACTTTTTCCGCTCGGTCCAATAGACCGTCATGCGCGAGCCGTCGCCGCCGCCGAAGCCGTGCTTCGTGGCGTCCTCAAAGCCTGCGAGCGCGGCCTTGGTCGCCATCATGTCGGCGCCCTGTGCCTCGCCGGTCGCAATCATGGTGCGCAGGTCCTTGACGCCGTTGGCGATACTGAAGGTGGTCGGCCCGGGATCCTTGCCCTCGAACATTTTGACGATCATGTCGGCGCGCATTTTGAGTGCGTTATTGGCGCCGTTGCTCTCGACGAACAGATCGAGCAGGCGTTTGGGTTCCCAGCCGACGCTGCGCGCGATGGCGAAGGCTTCGCCATAAGCCTGCCAGGCCACCATCAGCGGCAGATTGATCGCGAGCTTCATTGCCGCGCCGGTACCGACCGGCCCGCAATGCTCGACCTTGCGGCAAAGTTGGTCGAGGATCGGCTTGGCCCGCGCGGCATCCGCCGGCTCGGCGCCCATCAGGCCAAGCAGCTTGCCCTGCCGCGCCGGCGCGGTGGAGCCGCCGACCGGGCATTCCACGAACGCGGCGCCCTTGGCGCGCACTTTGGCGGCGAGATCGGTCTCCACCTTGGGCGCCACCGTGCTCATCTCGATGAACAGCTTGCCCTTGGCGTTGCCCGCCAGCAGCCCGGACGGCCCGTTGTAGACGGCGTCGATCGCCGCGCCGTCGGTGAGCATGGTGATGACCGCCTCGCACGCGCTCGCCACATCGGCCGGCGTGGCGGCGACCTTGGCGCCGGCGTCCGCCAGCGGCTTGGTCTTGCCCGCGCTGCGATTCCAGACGGTGACCTGGTGGCCGACTTCCATCAGCCGGGCCGCCACCGAGGCGCCCATCGCGCCGAGACCTGCTACGCCGATATGCATCACGTCCTCCCGATCCGCTTTTGCCGGCGACGATATGTGATTACGGCGCCGCATGAAAGCCGCATTACAACCTAATGCCCACTCGACAGCCCCGCCCCCGACCCACTAAGACGTGACGGGGAAAACCTGCGCGCGTTGTTACGCCTAATTTCTACAGCGAGGAGAATTTTGAATGGTTGCGGCCAAGAAGAACAAGGGCACCGTCGGCATCATCGGCCTTGGCATCATGGGCGGGGCATTTGCGAAAAACCTCGTCGCCGCCGGCTGGCGCGTGGTCGGTTACGACATCAGCGCGGCGCGGCGCCGGGAGGCCAAGCGCGCCGGCGTCGAGATTGCCGGTAACGCCGCCGAAGTGGCGGCCGCGGTGCCGACCGTCCTCACCAGCCTGCCCAAGCCGCAGGCCCTGATGGACACCGTGCGCAAAATCGCCGCCGCCAAGCTGCCGCGCAAGCTGCTGGTGGAAATGAGCACCTTCGCAATTTCAGATAAGGAAAAAGCCGCGCGCGTGCTCGCCAAGGCCGGCCATCTGACGCTCGATACCCCGGTCAGCGGCACCGGCTCGCAGGCCAAGAAGCGCGATCTGATATTTTATGCCAGCGGCGATTCCCGCCTGATCAAGCGGCTGCGCCCGCTGTTCGAAGCCTTCGGCCGCCATGTCTTCGACGTCGGCGCCTTCGGCAATGGCAGCAAGATGAAATACGTGGCCAACCTGCTGGTCGCCATCAACAACGTGGCCACCGCCGAGGCCATGGTGCTGGGCATGAAGGCCGGGCTGCCGCCAAAGCAGATCTACGATCTGATCACGCCCGGCGCCGGCAATTCGCGCGTGTTCGAATTGCGCGGTCCGATGATGGTGAAAGGCAAATACAACGACGTCACCATGAAGATCTCGGTGTGGGACAAGGACATGCAGGTGATCGGCGACTATGCCCGCAAAATCCGCGCGCCCACCCCGATGTTCAATGCGAGCAAGCCGCTCTACCTGAAGGCGATGAAGAGCGGCCTGGGCGCGAAAGACACCGCCGCGGTCTGCGCCGTGCTGGAGAAGATGGCACGGTCAAGCGCAAGCAGGTGAGCAAGCGCTGATCACTGTCATCGCCCGCGCCTGGGCCGGGCGATCCAGTAATCGCCGAGGGTCTTTGCTTAACCGTAGCGAGCCGTGGATGGCTGGATGCCCCGCCTTCGCGGGCATGACAGAAAACGTTGCTGGAGGCGAGCATGGCGTCGTTGCAGCAGCTGTCGGAGCTCCGCGATGGCATGCGGATCGATTGGAACGTATCGATCACCATGGATGACGGCCTGGTCCTGCGCGCGGACGTCTATCGCCCGGCCAAGGACGGCCAGTTTCCGGTGCTGCTGACGTACGGTCCCTACGCCAAGAACCTCGCCTTCCAGGACGGCTATCCGAGCGCCTGGCAGCGCATGGCGGAAAAACATCCCGACGTCACCGCCGGCTCGTCCAACAAGTTCCAGAACTGGGAAGTGGTCGACCCGGAGAAATGGGTGCCGCACGACTATGCCTGCGTGCGCGTCGATTCCCGCGGCTGCGGCTGCTCGCCCGGCTTCATCGATCATTTCTCGCCGCGCGAAACCAAGGATTATCTACGACTGCATCGAATGGGCCGGCGTGCAGCCCTGGTCGACCGGCAAGGTCGGGCTCAACGGCATTTCCTATTACGGCATGAACCAGTGGCACGTGGCCACGCTGCAGCCGCCGCATCTCGCCGCCATGTGCGTGTGGGAAGGCTCGGCCGACTGGTACCGCGACATGACGCATCACGGCGGCATTCTCTCCACGTTCTGGGAGAACTGGTACGACATGCAGGTGAAGACCGTGCAATACGGCGTCGGCGAGCGCGGCAAGCGCAGCCGCGTGCACGGCGAGCTGGTGTGCGGACCGGAGACGCTGTCGGAGGAGGAACTCGCCAAGAACCGCTCCGATTTCGGCGGCCAGATCGCGGCCCATCCGCTCGACGACAAGTATCACCGCGATCGCTCGCCGGTCTGGGACAAGGTGGTGACGCCGCTGTTCTCCGCCGCCAATTGGGGCGGCCAGGGCCTGCATCCGCGCGGCAATTTCGAAGGCTTCGTGCGCGCCGCCTCCAAGCAGAAATGGCTGGAGGCGCACGGCATCGAGCACTGGACGCATTTCTACACCGACTACGGCCGCGAGCAGCAGTTGCGCTTCTTCGACTATTTCCTGCACGGCAAGGACACCAGCTGGTCGAAGCAGCCGAAGGTACTGCTGCAGGTGCGCCACCCCGGCGAGAAATTCGTCGCGCGCGGCGAGAACGAATGGCCGATCAAACGCACGCAATGGACCAAGTTCTATCTCGATCCCAAGACCATGGCGCTGACACCCAAGAAGCCGTCCGGCAGCGCGCAGCTCGAGTTCGAAGCGATGGGCGAAGGCCTCACCTTCCTCACCCCGGTGCTCGAGCACGAGACCGAGATCACCGGGCCGTCGGCGCTCAAGCTGTTCGCGTCCTCGTCCACCAAGGACGCCGATTTTTTCATCGTGCTGCGCGTGTTCACCGGCGACCTCAAGGAAGTGGTGTTCCAGGGCGCCATCGACCCGCACACGCCGATCGCGCAAGGCTGGCTGCGCGCCTCGCACCGCAAGCTCGACAAGAAACTGTCGCTGCCCTACCGGCCCTATCACACGCACGACAAGAAGCAGCCGCTCACCAAGGGCAAGCCGGTGGAACTCGACATCGAGATCTGGCCGACCTCGATCGCGGTGCCGGCCGGCTATCGCGTGGGCGTGACGGTGCGCGGCAAGGATTACGAATATGGCGGCGCCAGCGGCGGCAAGCTGTCGAACTTCAAGAACGAACTGACCGGTTGCGGTCCGTTCCTGCACAACGATCCGCGCGACCGGCCGCCCGCCATATTTAACGGCACCAGCAGCCTGCATTTCGGCCGCGGCAAGGCGGCCTATCTGCTGCTGCCGATCATTCCGCCGAAAAATAAGGCAGCCGGCAAGAAGCGCGGGCGCAAGTAGCAAACCGTCATGGCCGGGCTCGTCCCGGCCATCCACGCCTTTGATGTTTTCAAGGCGTTAAAGGCGTGGATGCCACCCGCAACTCGGGCCTGCCCGAGTTGCGGCTTTAATAATGTGCCGCAAGTCGGGTAAACCCGACTTGTGGTGACAAGCGCGAGCATGACGAGCTTTGCGAATACCTGCGCCCATTTAGGGTGTTTATTCCCGGCAAACCTAAGGTAAGGTAGCCGCAACCTTCGAATTAACAGAAGGACCAGGGGGGAATGAATACGCAGTTTTGGGTCATCCAGGCCTTCAACGGGATATCGTATGGCGCGCTGCTGTTCCTCGTGGGCAGCGGCCTGTCGTTGATTTTCGGCGTCATGCGGATCGTCAATCTCTCCCATGGCGCCTATTTTCTGTGGGGCGGCTACATCGCGCTGTCGGTGATCAACGCCACCGGCTCCTGGGCGCTCTCGCTGCCGGTGGCCGCGCTCGCCGTCGCGCTGATCGGCATCGCGATGGAGCGCTTGTTTTTACGATCCGAAGGACTAGCGTTTCTCCGAAACTCCGTGATCGCAGCAGGGTTGGCCGTCCTCGTCAGCTTGGCGATCTCGGCCCGGTGGCCTCAGTTTATCGGCGGTGGCTGGATTCAGTTTATGGCGGTCGCCGCGGTCGCCGCCGTCGCGGCGTTTTTCTTGTTGAGCCGCATTTCAATTCTCCCGATCGAGACCGACGTGCTGCGCCAGGTGCTGCTTACGGTTGGCTTCGCGTTTTTGTTCCAGCAAGGCGCGCTCGACATCTGGGGCGGCAACAACATGGACATCAATCCGCCCAGCGTGTTCACGCAGAGCATCGTGATCGGCGGCATCTACTTTCCGGCCTATCGGATGTTCATGATCGCGCTGGCATTGGTGATCGGCGTGGTGATCTGGCTGGTGATGGAGAAGACCCGCATGGGCGCCGCCGTGCGCGCGACCGTGGATGACGCACAGATGGCGCGCGGCGTCGGCATCGACACCAACCGCATCTCGATGTTCATTTTCGCACTCGGCGCATTCCTGGCCGCGCTCGGCGGCGTGGCCGGCGGGGCGTTTCTCGGCATCTATCCCGGCCTCGATTTCGAAATGCTGCCGCTGGCCTTCGCGGTGGTGATCATCGGCGGCATGGGAAGCCTGGGCGGCGCCGCGATCGGCGCGCTGGCGGTCGGCCTCGCCGATAATTTCGGCAAGGCGCTGTTCCCGGAAGTTTCCTACTTCACGCTTTACGCGCCGATGGTTCTGATCCTGGCGATCAAGCCGACCGGCCTGTTCGGCCGAGAGTGAGCGAGAGCGCAATGGGAAGCCAACAAATCAAGATCGCGATGGTCGCCGCCGCGCTGGTGGCGTTCGCCTACATCGTTCCGCACTCGGGCTCGTTCGTCGTGCTGCTGGCGACGCGCGCGATGGCCTTCGCCATCCTCGCCATGAGCGTCGACCTCCTGCTCGGCTACACCGGCATGTCCTCGATGGGGCAAGCCGCCTATTTCGGCGTCGGCGCCTATCTGACCGCGGTGCTGGCGACCAAATTCCATTTCGGCCTGGGCTGGGATTTCTGGCTGGTGGTCGTGCTCGGCATCCTGATCGGCGCGGCGCTGGCGGCGCTGTTCGGACTGTTCGCCATTCGCGCCGGCGGCGTCTATTTCCTGATGATCACGCTCGCGCTCGGCCAGTGCGTCTGGGGCCTCGCCTATCGCTGGAATTCGCTCACCGGCGGCGACAACGGCATCAATCTCAACGCGCGGCCGAATTTCGGCCTCGATCTCGGCAACGAGGTGACGTTCTTCTATCTGGTGTTCGCGTTTTTCGCCGTGTCGATGGTGCTGATGTATGTGCTGGTGCGATCGCCGTTCGGCCAGAAGTCTCGCCGGCATTCGCGAGCGCGAATTGCGCATGCAGATTCTCGGCTACAACACCTGGCTGCACAAATACATCGCCTTCATCATCGCCGGCGGCTTCGGCGGTCTTGCCGGCGTGCTGTGGGCGCACACCAACGGTCACGTCAGCCCGGAGACCGTGGTTCTGACCACCTCGGTGGATGCTCTGCTGATGGTCGTGCTCGGCGGCGCCGGCACGCTGGTCGGCGCCACCATCGGCACCGCCATCGTGTTCGGCTTGCGCGAATATCTCAGCACGCTGGTGCCGTGGTGGCAGTACGCGCTCGGCGGCGTCTACGTGCTGACGATCCTCTATCTGCCGATGGGCCTGATGGGAATCCCCGTCGCGCATCCGGCAGCGGCTATCATCGCAAGGCAAAAACGAAGTTTCGAAAAAAACTGGCATCGAAGCCTTCCTGACTTGTAACGGGAAGGCGATAGCAACATGGGAGAACGAACAATGACAAACAAACTGCAAAAAATGCTGCTTGGCAGCTGTCTCGCGCTCGGTCTTGGCTTGACCGCGCCGGCCGGCGCGGAAGAACTGCGCATCGGCTATATCTCGCCGGTGACCGGCATCTTCGCCCAGGTCGGCAAGGACATGGTCGACGGCTTCCAGCTCTATCTCGACGAGCACGGCGGCAAGCTCGGCGGCGTCGACGTGAAATTCATCGTCGAGGACGACCAGGGCAAGCCGGACACCGGCGTCACCAAGGCCAAGAAGCTGATCCTGCAAGACCATGTTCAAATGTTCATCGGCGGCCTGCTGGCCTCGACCGGCTATGCGCTGGCGCCGGTGAGCACCGCCGAGAAGACGCTCTACATCTCCTCGGTCGTCGTCGGCCGACGATCTGACGCAGCGGCAGCTCAGCAAGTATCCGTATTTCATGCGCACCAGCTGGACCGTCTCGCTGCCGCATCAGCCGCTCGGTCAATGGGCCTGCGACCACGGCTACAAGAAGGTCATCATCATCGCGGCCGACTACGCGTTCGGCTACGAAATGGTCGGCGGCTTCCAGAAGGTGTTCGAAGACTGCGGCGGCAAGGTGATCCAGAAAATCTGGCCGCCGCTCGGCACCAAGGACTTCGGGCCTTATATCCCGACCATCAAGGCCGACGCCGACGCCATCTTCACCACCATGGTCGGCCCGATGGCGCTGCAATTCCCCAAGCAGCTGCGCGGCGCCGGCAACAAGAAGCCGATCCTCGGCAGCGGCATCAGCTATGACGAATTCGTGCTGCCGTTCATGGGCGACGAAGTGATCGGCGACGTCTCCGCGTTGCACTACAGCGCCGCGATCGCACACGCCGAAGAACGAAGCCTTCGTGAAGGCCTACCGCGCCAAGTACGGCAAGGTGCCGTCCTACTATTCGGAAAACAACTACACCACCGCCATGTGGATCGACGAAGCGATGAAGAAAGCCGGCGGCAAATATCCGGGGCCGGAAGCAGTTCATCAAGCTGATGGCGAGCATCAAACTCGACGCGCCGCGCGGGCCGGTCGAACTCGACGACATGCGTAACCCGATCGAGAACGTCTACATCAAGAAGGTCGAGAAGAAGAAGATGTTCGGCTACGAAAAGGACGAGCTCTGGAACACCGTGATCAAGACCTATCCGAAGGTCAGCCAGTTCTGGACCTACGGCAAGGACAAGTTCCTCGCGCAGCCGGTCTACGACCGCGACTTCCCGCCCTGCAAGTACTGCGAATAACGACGACCAAACGCCGGGGCTCCGTCACAAGGAGCCCCGGCAATTTCCGTCAAGAGGATCAAGCGCGTGAGCACTGACAGTGGCGTGAACGGCAACGTGCCCGTTCTCGAGTTGAAAGGCCTGTGCAAGAGCTTCGGCGGCCTGCAGGCGGTGCGGGACGTCACGCTCACGATCATGCCGGGCGACCGCAAGGCCATCATCGGCCCGAACGGCGCCGGCAAGACCACGCTGTTCAACGTCATCACCGGCATTTTCCCCGCGACCGCGGGCAATATCATTCTGTTCGGGCAAGACGTGACCGGCTGGCCGAGCCACCGGCGCACCGCGCTCGGGATGGCGCGCACGTTTCAGGTCACCAGCCTGTTTCCGAAATTGACCGTGCTCGACAACGTGCTGCTGGCGATCAAGGGCCTGCGGCGGTCGAAATTCGTGATGTGGCGCTTCCTGTCCTCGTACAAAGAGGTCTACGAGAAGGCCCATCATCTGCTCGAACAAGTGGGATTCCTCGACCGCAAGGATGTCGAAGTTCGCAATCTTTCGCACGGCGAGCAGCGCCAGCTCGAGATCGTGCTCGGGCTAGCCAGCGATCCGAAAATTCTGCTGCTCGACGAGCCGGCCGCCGGCCTGTCCTCGGGCGAATCCACCGAGATGACCAAGTTCCTGATGAAGCTCGATCCAGCTCTGGCGATCCTCTTGATCGAACATGACATGGACGTGGTGTTCGACGTGGCCGACGCAGATTTCCGTCCTGCATTTCGGCGAAGTTCTTGAGACCGGTACGCCCGAGCAAATCCACGACAGCAAAAGAGTGCAGGAAATTTATTTGGGAACCGATTGAGTCATGGCGATTCTCGAAGTCCAGGACATTCACACCTATTACGGGGACGCCTACGTTCTCCAGGGGCTGTCGCTGCAACTCGAGCAGGGACAGATCCTCGGGCTGCTCGGGCGCAACGGCGTCGGCAAGACCACGCTGGTGAACTCGATCGTCGGCTTCAATCCGCCGCGCCGCGGCAAGATCGTGTTCAAGGGCGACGACATCACGCGGAAGGCCTCGTTCGAGACCGTGCGCGGCGGCATGGGCCTGGTGCCGCAGGGCCGCCGGGTATTTCCGACGCTCGGCGTGGAAGAAAATCTGCTGGTCGCCGAGCGCAGCCCCGACCGCCACGGCTGGAATCTCGACCGCGTCTACAAGCTGTTCCCGCGCCTGCACGAGCGCCGCCACCAGCGCGCCAAGACGCTGTCCGGCGGCGAGCAGCAGATGCTGGCGATCGGCCGCGCGCTGATGACCAATCCGGACTGCCTGATCATGGACGAGCCGTCGGAAGGGCTGGCGCCGATCATCATCCAGGGCCTCTGGGAAGCGATCGGCAAGCTCAAGCAAGAAGGCCTGTCCATCCTGCTGGTCGAGCAGAGCGCGCACCTCGCGCTCAAGCTGGTCGACTACGTGCACGTGATGAGCAAGGGCCAGGTGGTCTATTCGGCCAAGCCGGAAGAGCTCAGGGCCAACGACGAGATCAAATCCAGCTATCTCGGTATCTAAACCGTTCAGCGCGGCAACGATGGGCGACACGGCGTGCCGCGGCGCATCGCCGCAACCGGGCTTTACAGGGTGGAATACATTAGCGGATGATGGCTTTGGTTCGGTCCGTCGCGGTCGGAACGACGGCCCGGAAAGACGTTTTATGATTTTCGCGTTGAATTCGGCCGTGCTGGCTGCTCAAAAATGCCCGCACGCGGCCGCTCAAAATGTGCAGCCCCGCCAGGGGCGATAAAGGGAGGAAGGCAATGTCTCGCAAAGTTACCCGCCGTAAATTCATGGCCGGCACCGCCGCCGGCGCAGCGCTGGCGACGTTCAAATTCCCGGCGCCGGCGATCGCGCAGGCCGCGCCGTTCAAGCTCGGCCTGCTCACCGTCAAGACCGGACCGCTCGCGCAGGGCGGCATCCAGATGGAACAGGGCGTCCTCACCTATCTGAAGGAAAAGAACTTCACTTTCGCCGGCCGCAAGGTCGACTTCATCTCCGCCGATACCGGCGGCAGTCCCGCCGGCACCAAGACCAAGGCGCAGGAACTGATCGAGCGCGAAAAGGTCGATACCATCCTCGGGCCGCTGGCCGCTTTCGAACTGCTCGCCATCACCGACTACATCAAAGAGCAAAAGATACCGATGCTCAGCCTGGCCGGCGCCGAGGACATGACGCAACGGCGCCCGAACCCCTACTTCCTGCGCCCGTCGGCGACCTCCTCGCAGGCGATGCACCCGATGGCCGATTTCGCGGCCAAGGAGCTGAAACTCAAGAAAGTCGTCACCATCACCGAGGACTTCGCCTTCGGCCATGAGCAGGTGGGCGGCTTCCAGCAGACCTTCGAGGAAAACGGCGGCAAGATCGTCAACAAGATCTGGCCGCCGCTGGTCACGCCCGACTACACCCCCTTCGTCGCGCAGATCGCCGATTGCGACGGCGTGTGCCAGGGCTTCGCCGGGTCGAACCCGCTGCGCTTCATGAAAACCTACGCAGCGGCCGGGCTTAAATTCCCGGTGGTGACCGGCGAAACCGGCGGCGACGATGCGCTGATGCGCAGCTTCGGCGACGAGGCACTCGGCATGTACAGCTGCTGCCCCTACACGCTCGATCTTGCCACCGACAGCAACAAGCGCTTCATCGACGCCATGCAAAAGGACTACACCGTCGATCCGGGCTTCTACGCCGCCGGCCTCTATGTCGCCGCCGCGGTGGTTGCCGCCGGCCTGGAAAAAAACAACGGCAAGTCCGACGACAAGGAAGCCTTCGTCAAGGCGCTACGCGCGGTCGACCTGAAAGATACGCCGCGCGGCCAGATCAAGTTCGATCACTTCGGCAACGTGATCGGCGACTTCTACATTCGCCGCGTCGAAAAAGTGAACGGTAAGCTCGCCAACAAGACGGTCAAGACCTATCAAAATGTCAGTCAGTTCTGGACCTATGACGAGAAGAAGTTCCTCGAACAGCCGGTCTATTCGCGTAACTACCCGCCCCTCAAGTCATGATGTAAACCGTGCCGCGGGCGCCGCATCGGCGCCCGCGGACCATTGACGCATGATCCGGAAACGTGGGAACCGGTGTTCGGAAAAAATCATGCGCGAAAAAATGAAATAACAAACGCGGGAACACTGCGGACATGAGCTTTTGGCTGGTGCTGACGGTCAACAGCGTCACCTTCGGTGGATTGCTGTTTTTGCTGTCGGCGGGCTTCTCCCTGATCTTCGGGCTGATGCGGATTCCGAATTTGACGCACGGCTCGCTGTTCATGCTCGGCGCCTATATCGGCGCCACCTTTGTCGTGGGCCTGCTCGGCTTCAATCTGAATTTCTGGCTGGCGGCGATTCTGGCGACGCTGGCCGTCGCGGCGCTCGGCGCATTGGCCGAACGGCTGTTGCTGCGTCGCCTGCCCGGCGACCAGCTGGCGCAGGTGCTGGTGACCCTCGGCCTGTCCTTCATTGCCGCCGACTTCTGCCTGATGCTGTGGGGCGGTGACCCGCTCAATGTCGCCACGCCCGGCGGGCTAGACGGATTCGTCCGCGTCGGCCTGGTGGCATTTCCCATGTATCGCCTTGCGATCATCGTGATCGCGACGATCGTCGCGTTCGGGCTCTGGATGTTGCTCGACCGCACCCGGCTCGGCGCCATGATCCGCGCCGGCGTCGACGACCCCGATATGGCGCGCGTGGTCGGCATTCGCGTGTCGCAGCTCTTTACGATTGTGTTCGCGCTCGGCGCCGGACTTGCCGCCTTCGCCGGCATCATCGGCGGGCCGATCCTGTCGGTCTATCCCGGACTCGACCAGGACATGCTGCCGCTGGCGCTGGTGGTGGTCATTCTCGGCGGAACGGGAAGTTTGCTCGGCTCGTTCGTCGGCAGCATCATCGTCGGCTTCCTCTATAATTTCGGCCAGGCGCTGCTGCCCGAGCTCGCCTATTTCGTCTTGTTCATGCCGATGCTGCTGGTGCTGCTGTTGCGCCCGCAAGGCCTGTTCGGCAGGCACGTACCATGAATACGCGCCTCATCGCCCTCGCCGTCGCCTTCGTGGCGCTCGTCACCGTGCCGCATTGGATGCCCGGCGTTTATTACGTCAACGTCGCCAGCCAGATCCTGTTCTACGCCGTGTTCGCGCTCGGGCTGAACGTACTGGTCGGCTATGCCGGGCTGGTGTCGCTCGGCCATGCCGGACTGTTCGGCATCGCCGCCTACGCCACCGCCTACATGCTGCAGATCGGATACGGGCATACCGCGGCGATCGTTGTCGCGCTTATCGTCGGGATAGCCTCGATGGCGGTTTTCGCCGTGCTGTCGCTGCGCTCGACCGGCATCGGCTTCATCATGATCACTCTGGCGCTGGGCGAAATCCTATGGGGCCTTGCCTATCGCTGGATCAGTCTGACCGGCGGCGACAACGGCATCAACGTGCCTCAGCGCCCGGCGCTGTTCGGATTTTCGCTGTCCGCGCCAAACACGTTCTATTACACGACCCTGGTGATTTTCCTGCTGTCGATGGCTGTGATGACGGTGTTCGTGCGCTCGCCGTTCGGCGCCTCGCTGATGGGCACCCGCGACCAGCCGCGCCGCATGAATGCGCTCGGCTATCACGTCTGGATGATCCGCTTCTATGCCTGCCTGGTGTCCGGCTTGTTGACCGCCGTGTCCGCCATCTTGTTCGTCTACTACACGCAGTTCATCAGTCCGCAGACGCTTTCACTCACCTCGTCGGCCGAGGTGCTGCTGATGGTGATCTCCGGCGGCCCGGGAACACTGCTCGGACCGATCGTCGGCGCCGGCCTGGTGGTCGTGGTGAAAAACGTAGTCAGCGGATTCATCGAGCGCTGGAATTTCCTGCTCGGCGCCATCTTCGTCGCCATCGTCATCCTGATGCCGGAAGGCCTGGTGCCGGGCAGCGCGCGGCTGTGGCGGCTGGCGTGGCGCAAGATGAACACGCCCGGCAAAGCTGCGGCGACGGAGGGCAAGCCATGAGCGCGCTCACCGTCACCGGCTTGTGCAAATCGTTCGGCGGCCTGCACGTCACCACCAATGTCGATCTCAACGTCGAGCCGGGCGAACGGCGGCTGATCATCGGCCCCAACGGCGCCGGCAAGACCACGCTGTTCAACCTGATCACCGGCGAGATTTCGCCCGACCGCGGCTCGATCTATCTGTTCGGGCAGGACATCACCAAGACGCCGAGCCGGCGCCGCCCCCACCTCGGCATGGCGCGCACCTATCAGATCATCACCTTGTTCCCGCGCGACACCATCATCCACAACGTCTCGCTGGCGCTGCTCGGCCTGTCGCCGGCGCGCTGGAACCCGCTGATCGACATCAAGCATCAGGGCCATCTGGTCGAGCACGCCCGCGCGGCGCTGGAACGCGTCGGCCTCGCCCACATCGCCGAGCGGCCGCTGGCGCAGACCTCCTACGGCGAGCGCCGCCGCGTCGAAATCGCCATGGCGCTGGCGCAGAATCCGAAAGTGCTGCTGCTCGACGAGCCGTTCGCCGGCCTGTCCATCGACGAACGGCGCGACGTGCAACAATTGCTGCTGGCCATTCCGCGCGACGTCACCATCGTGATGATCGAGCACAACATGGACGTGGCGCTGGAATTCGCCGAGCGCATTACGCTCCTGCATTTCGGCGAGGTGATCGTCGAAGGCAACCGCGCCGAAGTGGTGGCCGACCCGCGCACCCGGGAGGTCTATCTTGGCCACTAGCGCGCTCAGCCTGAAAACCATCGACGCTTACTACGGCGACAGCCATGTGCTGCAGAACGTGTCGTTCGAGCTGGGCGAGGCACGCATGCTCGGCCTGCTCGGCCGCAACGGCGCCGGTAAATCAACCTGCATGAACGTCACCATGGGCCTGCTGCCGCCGCGCAAGGGCGAGGTCGTGTTGTTCGGCGAGCCGGTGACCGGCCTGTCGCCCGAAATGATCGCGGCGCGCGGCGTGGCGCTAGTGCCGCAGGGGCGGCGCATCTTCAAAAGCCTGACCGTGCGTGAAAACCTGGTGGTGGCTGCGCGCAAGCCGGATGTCGGCAGCAAGCACGCTCCGTGGACCGCCGAGACCGTGTTCGCGATGTTTCCGCGACTCGCCGAGCGGCATAAACAGATCGCCGCGCACCTGTCGGGCGGCGAGCAACAGATGCTGGCGATCGGCCGCGCGCTGATGGGCAATCCGCGCGTGCTGCTGATGGACGAGCCGTCGGAGGGCCTGGCGCCGCAAATCGTCGCCGAGGTGATGACCACCATCCGCAAATTGAAGGAAAGCGGGCTGTCGATCGTGCTGGTCGAGCAGAATCCCCAAGCTCGTTTTCGATGTCGCCGACGACATCGTCATCCTCAATACCGGGCACGTTGCGGTCGTCTCGACGCCGGCGCAATTGGACAAGGACGGCGTCGATCTGCGCCAGCATCTCGGCGTATTCTAAAACGAAAAAAAGCACGAAAGGAATTTCGCGATGGCTATCTGGAACAAATACGCGAACACCGCGGCGCGCAAGCACGGCAAGCCAGGGCGCGAGCAGCGGCCTAAATCGACGACCATCGACGCCCACACCCACATCGCCATCCCAGCGGCCGCCCAATTCATCAAGCCGCATCTCGACCTCAGCACAATTCCGCTCGGACATTTCGCATCGGCCGAGACCAAGGAGATCAACGCCAAGCAGGAAGCCGACATCCGCGGCTGCATGACCGGCTATGACGAGCGCTTCGCGGCCATGGACAAGATGGGGGTCGACATGCAGCTGGTGATGCCGCCGCCGCCGCAGTGCTATCACACCGTCGCCGTCGAATACGCGGTGCCGGCCGCGCGCATGATCAACGACGGCGTCGCCGAATTCATTTCGAAGCACAACGATCGCTTTATCCCGTGCGGCACGGTGCCGATGCAGGACGGCCATGAGTTCGGCGAAAGAACTCGAGCGCTGCATGAAGACGCTCGGTTTCAAGGGCGTCGAAATCCTCACCAATGTCGCCGGCAAGGAACTGTCCGACCCAGCCTTCGCGCCTTTCTGGAAGAAGGCCGAAGAGCTGGGCGCGCTGGTCATCATCCACCCCAACGGCTTCACCGAAGGCCAGCGGCTGTCGCGCTTTTACTTCAACAACATCATCGGCAATCCGTTCGAGACCACGCTCGCCCTGCACTATCTGATCTTCGACGGCGTGCTGGAGCGCCATCCCAACCTGAAGATTTTCGCCATGCATGGCGGCGGCTATCTCGGCGCCTATTCCGGCCGCATCGATCACGCCTGGGGCGCGCGCTCGGACTGCCAAGCCAATCTGCCGAAGCCACCCACCCACTACTTGAAGAAAGTCTATTTCGACACCGTGGTGTTCGCAGCCCTGCAGCTCGAGGCGCTGGTCAAGACCTTCGGCGTCGATCACATCATCATGGGCACCGACTATCCCTTCGACATGCTGGAATTCGACCCGATCGGCCATATCAATTCGGTGGAAAGCTTTGACGCCTCGACCCGCGCCGCGATCGCCGGACGGCAATTTGAAGAAGCTGGTGGGTATGTGACCGCTAGGCGTGCAAAAAATCCAGCACCGCGGTTTCCGCGATCACCACGCCGTCGGTGCTGTGCATTCTCCGGCGCGCGCCTGTTCCTCCCGCGTTCGCGTCGCCTGCAGATAGGCGCCGAGATGGCGGCGCGCTCGATGATGCGATAATTCTCTGAGAGCCGCGCCGCCTCGTAGCGCTGGAGCGCGCTTTCGACATTCGCTTCCGCTTGTAGCGCCGCCGCCAGGTCCAGCCGGCCCGGCGCAACATAAGCGCACTCAGCAGGCCGCTCATCGAGCCGCCGATGACAACCGCAATACCCGCTTGCGAACCGGCCAATTGAATTTCCTCAATCTTTCCGTTTGCCGGAATATGCTATATATGAGCGCAAATAACACCGGAGGGAATCGTATGGCCCTGACCATGCTCGACAAAGCCGCTGAGAAAAAAGACAAATCGCAGTGGCCGGCGGAGATCATCGCCGAATTCGAGCGCGAGGCTAAGAATCCGAATCCTTGCGTCGGCTCCACGCTGCTGTCGGAGACCGAACGCACGCGGGTATGGATCATCCGCCTCGCGCCCGGCGAGCGCGTCGGATTCCACCGCCACGTGCTGGATTATTTCTGGACTGCGGTATCGGGCGGCCGCGGCCGTCAACATGTGCACGATGGCACCACGGTCGAATACACCTATCAGCCGGGCGAGACGCGCCACGAGACCTACGGCGCCGGCGAATTCAAGGTGCACGATTTGGAAAATCTCGGCGACCGTGAAATGGTGTTCATGACCGTCGAGTTCAAAGACAGCGCCAACAAGCCGATGACGCTGCCCGAGGGCGTGCGACGGCAAGCCGCGGCGGCCTGAACGACCGATCTTCGAAAACGCCCGCTGTCGTGTCAGCATGGTCCGGCGGCGGGCGTTTCATTTTGTCTCGGGTGGGCCGGTTTGGCCGATCGATCAATGGGCTAGCCAAAATGCCAGCCTTCCTGCACACTGCCGCGCAATGTTCGACGCCAATTTGGGCAAAGAAGAAACTGGGTCTATAGGGGAACAAAGCCGGCCAGTTCGACACGCAGATCGCGACCACCCGCATCGCGCCGCACGACGCACCGCCGGTGACCATCCGTACAGCGCGATCTGCTTAAACGCATGTGCCGGTTGAGAGGGGTATGGGTATTTCGGCCGATCTGTTGATCAACGCGATTGTTGCGGGGCTGTTGCTCGGCGGCTTTTACGCTGCCGTCACCGCCGGGGTATCGATCTCGTTCGGCATGCTCGACATCGTCAACATCGCGCATCCGGCCTTCATCATCCTGGGCTCCTACATCGCCTATTTCGTCAACATTAATTTCGGCGTCGACCCGATCGTGGTGAGCATCGTCGCGCTGCCGGCATTCTATGCACTCGGCGCGCTGGTCTATCAGGTCTACTACCTGTCGTTCGAGAAGCGCGGCCAGGAATTGCTGCGCGGCTTGGCCTTTTTCTTCGGCCTGCTGTTCGTCACCGAAGTGTCGCTGATCCTGGTGTTCGGCGTCGACTACCGCTACGTGGAAGCCGCCTATATCGGCCCCAGCATCCATCTCGGCCTCGTCGACATGCCGCTGCGCATGCTGGTGCCCTGCCTGGCGGCGCTGGCGCTGTTCGGCGCGCTCGAACTGTTCGTCACCCGCACCTTTCTCGGCCGCGCTATCATGGCGGTGTCGCAGGACCAATTGGCGCTGCAATTGATGGCGGCCGATCCGATCCGCATCAAGCGCATCGCCTTTGGCATCTCGATTGCCACCGCCTCGATCGGCGGCGCGCTGCTCATCATCATCCAGCCGATCGAGCCCTCGGTCGGGCGCGAATATATCGGCCGCGTGTTCGCCATCTGCGTGCTGGGCGGGCTCGGCAGCATGCCCGGCACGCTGATCGCGGCCATGCTGCTCGGCGTGGTCGAGAGCCTGACCTCGACCTTCTACGGTCCGTCATGGGCGCCGGCGGTGGCGTTCGGTTTCCTGCTTCTGACGCTGGCGTTCCGGCCGGCGGGACTTTTGGGACGGTAGCCCGTGAACGTCGTCAAATTCTCCACTATCGCGATCGCTGTCGGCCTGCTCGTCCTGGCCTTCGCGCATTGGCTGAAGCTCGATTACTTCTACTTCGCCGGCTACACGATCCTGCAATTCATCGTGCTGGCGACGGCCTGGAACATCCTCGGCGGCTATTGCGGCTATGTAAATTTCGGCTCCGCCGCCTTCTTCGCGATGGGCGCCTACAGCTCGGTGTTCATGCACAAGCTTTATCCGCTGCCGGTGCCGCTCCTGATCGTGATCGGCGCGGTGGTGTCCGGCATCGCCGGCTTCGGCATGGGCTATCTCACGCTGCGGCTGCGCGGCGCGTTCTTCGCCATTGCCACGCTCGCGCTCGCGGTCGTACTACAGACGCTGGTGGTGAACTGGGACTATGTCGGCGGCTCGCGCGGCGCCTACATCATCCGCCCGGACAGCATCGATATCGCGGGCTTCTCGATCAACTACATCGAATATCTGTTCGTGCTGATGCTGGTGCTGGCGGTGCTCGCCTTGGCGACCGCGCGCACGATCGAGCGTTCGCAGCTCGGCTTTGGCTTCGCCACCATCCGCGACGACGAGATGGCGGCGGAAGCCTCCGGCGTGCCGACGCTGCGCCTGAAGCTGATCGCCACCACGCTGTCGGGCGCCTTCATGGGCATGGCCGGCGCGCCGTTCCCTTATTACATCGGATATCTACAGCCGGCGTCGGCGTTCGGCCTGGAATACGCGGTCAACTCGATCGCCATGCCGATGATCGGCGGCACCACCATGTGGTTCGGTCCGCTGGTCGGCGCCATTCTGCTCGGCTCGCTGCAGCAGATCGCGACCGTCACCATTTCATCGGCGGTCAACCTGCTGATCGTCGGCCTGTTGCTGGTGGCCTTCGTCATCATCGCGCCCAACGGCCTGATCGGGCTGGTGCAGGAGCGCCTGCGCGCGCGGAGGCAGCCATGAGCGCGCTGCTGCATGTCGACAATATCAGCAAGCGCTTCTACGGGTTCGTCGCCCTCGACGGCATCGACCTCGAGGTGCAGCCGGGCGAGCGGCTGGGGCTGATCGGCCCGAACGGGTCGGGCAAGAGCACGCTGGTCAATTGCATCTGCGGCACCCTGCAGAACGAAACCGGCACCGTGCAATTCGACGGCAAGCCGCTCGACGGGCTGGCCGCGCATCAGCGCACGCATCGCGGGCTGGCCCGCAGCTTCCAACTGCCGCGCCCGTTCCACAGCATGACGCTGGCCGATAACCTGCGTATCCCGCTGCTCTACACCGTGCACGCCCGTATCGGACCGCTGCGCTCAGGCACCGATCTCGATGCGCGCTGCCACGAGTTGCTCGACATGGTGGGGCTGGCCAAGAAGGCCAAGCAGATGCCACGCGACTTGACGCAGGTCGAGATGCGCAAGCTGGAGCTCGCCCGCGCCATGGCGGCGGAGCCGAAACTGCTGATCGCCGACGAATTGATGGCCGGGCTGTCGCATTCGGAGATCGACGACATCCTGGCGCTGCTGGTGCGTCTGAACGAGCGCGGCATCAGCATCATCCTGATCGAGCACATCATGAGCGCGGTGATGAAGTTCTCGCAGCGGCTGGCGGTGCTGGTGTCGGGCAAGAAGGTGGCCGACGGCAAGCCGGAAGACGTGGTGCGCGATCCCGAAGTGGTGAGGGCGTATCTTGGCCAGTAGTATCACCATCGAAAACGTGCACGCCGCCTATGGCGCGGTGCGGGTGATCCATGACGTTTCGATCAACGTCAATGCCGGCGAGACGGTGGCGCTACTCGGCACCAACGGCAACGGCAAGAGCACGCTGATGAAATGCATCATGGGCATCGTCAAGCCCGCCGAAGGCCGCATCGTCGCGGAAATCGACGGCACGAAACACGACCTGGTCGGAATGAAAACCGAGCAGATCGTCGATCTCGGCATCGCGCTGGTGCCGGAAGGCCGCCGGCTGTTCCCCAAACTGACGGTGGAGGAGAATCTCCTGCTCGGCGCCTTCCGGCCCAAGGCGCGCGCCCAGATCAAGAGCAATATGGAGTTCTGCTGCGAGGCGTTTCCGCGCCTGGCCGAGCGGCTGCATCAGCTCGCCGGCTCCATGAGCGGCGGCGAGCAGCAGATGCTGGCGCTCGCCCGCGCGCTCATGCTGGCGCCGCGCATCCTGCTGGTGGACGAGCCCTCGGTCGGGCTGGCGCCGCTCTTGGTCGCCCGCACCATCGACGCCATCAAGCAGCTCAAGGAGCACTACCAGCTCACCGTGCTGATGGCCGAACAGAACTTCACCCAAGCCGTCCGCATCGCCGACCGCGGCTATGTCATCGTGCACGGCAAAATCGCCTTCGAGGGTCGCTCCGCCGACGAACTCAACAACAACGACCTCATCAGACAGTTCTATCTCGGGATGTGAGCGGCCGTCACAAGCAGCCAGTCAAAGTAAAGCGGCGCGGGATTGCTCCCGCGCCGCGTGTTTTAGCCGTAAGGGCGGCGCGTTACGTTACTTCGCCTTCTCGTAAGGGTAGATCACCTCCCCGCTCTTGTATTGCGGCGGATAGATGATCACCTCGGTTTTCAGATCGCGGAAGTCATCGATGCTGTTGCCCTTGATGTTCTGGAACTGGGCCGCCAGCGTACGCTCCACCGCCCATTCACCCTGCTTGCCAAACTTCACGTCGCCGACCACGGTTTTGAACGTTGCGCCGCGGATATAGTCCGCGAGCTTGCCATCATCGACCGATTTGGTCTCGGTGATCGCCTGCCCGAGTACCTGCAGGTAGGAATAGGCCCAGACTGGCATGTAGTAGCCGAGCGGATCGACGCCCTCGGCGCCAGCGCGCGCCTGATATTTTTTCAGCAGTTCCAGCGAGCCGGGGAACTCCATCGACTTCTGCGGCAGCCAGGTTTCGAAATTGACCACCCCGTTCAGCAGCGGCCCGAGCTGGGTCTTGAACACGGTCGCCTGCAGGCCGACCATCGCGCCACCCCACATCTTCGGCTTGAACCCGACTTCGTGCATGGCCTTGATCATGCCGACCGAATTGAGCGGGTAGGAGCAGATCACGAACAGATCAGGATTGGTCGCCGCCACCGCGCGCACGATCGGCGAAAAGTCGGTCGTTGCCGGCGGATAGCTCTTATTATAGACGATATTGAAGCCGGAGGCATTGGCATTCTCCGCCGCACCCTCACAGGCGTTGCGGCCGAACTCGGCGTCTGCCATCGCGATCGCGATGGTCTGCGGCTTCGGCTTCTGCACTTCGGCCACCTTGAAGAAGCCACGGGTGAAGGCCGGCTTCGGCGTCGGGCCGTTCGGGATCATCGAGAAATATCGGTCGTAATTGAACTGTTCGTTCACGCCGGTGCCGAACAGACTGACGAGCAGCTTCTTCTTCTGGATCGCAATCGGGATCGCGGGCCCGATCTGGCCGGACGCATAGCCGCTGACGATCAGATCGACTTTGTCGATATCGAGCAGCTTGGTGTAGATGCCGGGCACGGTGTCCGGCTTGCTCTGGTCGTCGAAGTAGACCAGTTTCACCGGCCGGCCGAGCAGCCCGCCCTTGGCGTTGGTGTCGTCTTCCCAGATCTTCATCGCCAGCAACGACGACTTGCCGTTGGCCGACAGCGGACCGGTGAGCGACATGCCAAAGCCGATCTTAATCGGCTCCTTGTTTTGGGCGTTGGCGGAGACGGCGAACATCGCGCAGGCCGCAAGAGCGACGGTCGCCCCCGCAATCCAGGCCAATGTCCGGGATTTGAGGTTGTGCAGCATATTATTTCCTCCCAATGGACCTCGTTTTTTTAGGTGGCCAATAATGACAGCGCGCGACGCAATGGTCCACCCGCGCGACTGTCCAAATTTCCGCAAAGGTTTGCCGTGGCGGGCAAAATTGGGCGGTAAAAAACACGGCGCGATCAATCGACCGCGCCGTGCCAATAATCCCAATCCTTATAGTGGGCAGAATGTTGGGACGGCCTATTGCTTGGCCTTTTCATAGGGATAGATCACGTCGCCTGATTTGTATTCGGCGGGCGTGATGATGGCCAAGGTGTTCGGGTCCTTGAACTGGTCGACGCCGTTGCCCTTGATGCCGCGGAATTGCGCCTGGAACACGCGCGACTTCGCCCATTCGCCATTGGGGGCGAACTTGACGTCGCCGACGATGGTTTTGAACGTGGTCTTGCGGATGTAGTCGGCGAGCTTGCCGTCATCGAGGCTCTTGGTGGCGCTGATCGCCTTGCCCTAGCGCACGAGCTCGAACGGACGGCCGAGCAGCCCGCCCTTGGCATTGGTCTCCTCGACCCAGATGTCCATCGCCAGCTGGGCCGACTTGCCATTCGGCCCGAGCGGGCCGGTCTGCGCCATGCCGAAGCCGATTTTGATCGGCGTCTTGTCTTGCGCGCCCGCCAGCACCGCCACCATGGCGAATACGGCGAGCGCGGCCGCCGTAGCAAGGCCAGCAAAGGTTCTCGATTTCAGAAATTGCAGCATGTTCTCCCTCCCACGATTATTTTCGTTGTGTGATATTTTAGGCAAAATTTGGCGGCCCACGCTACGGGCTTCACCGAACGAGCGGCCGCTCAGACGCCCTCCACCATTATTGTTTCCACCTCGCCGGCGCCGCTGCGCCGGAAGGCTGCGGCGCGGTCGTATTCGGGCGATGTGAAACACGCGGCCCCCTGCTCGAGGGTCGGGAACTCGATCACGATGAAGCGGTGGAATTTTTGCGGACCTTCCATGATCTGGAAACGCCCGCCACGCGCCAGCACCTTACCGCCAAACTTGGCGATGATGGCGGGCACCAGATCGGTGTACTTCTTGTATTCGACCGGATCGTTGATCTTCGAACGCGCAACCCAATAAGCGGGCATGTTTCTCTCCTGGACAGGGCTGTTGCCGTGATTGAAACTTACGTCAATCTGTCCCCCAAACATCGGTCATAGTGAAATGCCGCGCAAGATCGTCGACATCTCGGTGCCGCTGGAATGGTGCTTGCAGGCCGGCATCAAGCTCGACTTCCGCAAGTTCCCTGACGGCTATGTGGCGAGCGCGGCGGACGTCGAGGCTGAACTCAAGCGCATCGGCCACACGCTTTCACCGATTGAAATCGTGGTGGTGAACACCAGCCCCGCCGGCCAAGGGCTTCATGGTGAGCTGTTTTCCAGTGAAGGTGCGCGGCGGTTCCGCCGGCTGGACGCGGGCGGTGGCGATCATTGATGCTTGATTGCCCACCGCGCCGGGCGATAGCATCCCGCCACAACAACAAGGCCGGCCAGCCGCCGGCTAAACACCGTTTTTAGGGGGGATTCCATGGACAGACGCCATTTTGTCGCCGGAAGCGCGGCCGCAGCCGCGGCGTTCAGCATTCGCCCATCGGTCGGCGCGGACGCCTATCCGAACCACGCTATTGTTTTTATCAATCCGTTCCCGCCCGGCGGCGCCGCCGACGTGGTGGGACGCCCGCTTGCCGCCATGCTGGAGCCGATCATCAAGCAGCCTTGCGTGATCGAGACCAAGGCCGGCGCGGCCGGCGCGCTGGGCGCGCAATTCGCCGCCACCGCCAAGCCTGACGGCTATACCCTGCTGCTTCACATTACCTCGATCTCCGGCTTCGCCGAAGTCGACAAGCTGTTCGGGCGGCCCGTGAAATTCACCCGCGCCGATTTCATTCCGATCGCGCGCTTCGTTGCCGATCCTTGCGTGCTGCTGGTCAACGACCAGCAGCCCTACAAAACGCTGAAGGATCTCACCGATGATGCCAAGAAGCGGCCGGACCAGATCCTGTTCTCGTCTTCCGGACTCTACGGCGCGCTGCACATCCCGACTGCGCTCTACATGAAGGCAGCCGGCGGCTTGAAGATGCGCCATCTGCCGACCAACGGCGGCGGCCCTGCACTCACCGCATTCCTCGGCAACAATGCGCAGGTGCTGGTGTCGTCGATCTCCGCTTCGCTGGCCCAGATCAAGGCCGGCAAGGCCAAGCCGCTCGCCTTATTCGGCGCCACGCGCTCGAAGGCACTGCCCGACGTGCCAACCATGAAGGAGCTCGGCTACAACATCGAATACTATCTGTGGGTCGGCTTGTTCGCGCCCAAGGGTACGCCCGCCGACGTGGTGTCCTATCTGCGCACCAATGTAGGCAAGGCCGCGCACACCGACACGTTCAAGGCCGCGATGGCCAATCTCGGCCAGGACGTCGACTACCTCGATGCGCCGGAATTCGCGAAATTCTGGGATGTGGACGCCGAACGTATCGAAGCCGCCGTGCGCGATATCGGCCGTGTGCAAGGCTAACGGAGAGAACGCCGCGTTCGTCCGTCGAATGCGGCGCGACGTTCGTCAAAAAAAATCAGCCGGACATAACCGGCACACAGACCAGGGAGGGATACGTGGATAGACGCAGCTTCGTCATCGGCAGCGCCGCGTCGGCGACCGCGCTGGCGGCGCGAACGGCATTCGCGGAGGATGTGTTTCCCTCGCACGCAATCACCATTATCAACGCGTTTCCGCCCGGCGGCGCCAACGACATCGTGACGCGGCCGCTGGCCTCGGTGCTCGAACCGATCCTCAAGCAACCGGTGGTGATCGAGACCAAGGCCGGCGCCGGCGGCCAAGTCGGCGCGCAAGTGGCCGCCAGCGCTAAGCCGGACGGCTACACCCTGCTGTCGCACAACACTGGCATCTCCGGCTTCGCCGAAGTCGACAAGCTGTTCGGACGCGCGCCCAAATTCACCCGCGCCGATTTCATCCCGCTCGCGCGCCTAGTCGCCGATCCGGTCGTGCTGCTGGTCAACGACCAGCAGCCCTACAAGACGCTCAAGGACTTTATTGACGACGCCAAGAAGCGTCCCGGAACAAATTCTCTACAGCTCGGGCGGCCTTTACGGCGCGACCCATCTGCCAATGGCGCTGCTCTCCAAGGCCGCCGGCGGGCTGAAGCTTCGCCACCTGCCGACCAATGGCGGCGGTCCGGCCATCGCTGCATTACTCGGCAACAACGTGAACTGCAGCGCGCAATCGATTTCCGCCTCGCTCACCCAGATCAAGGCCGGCAAGTTTCGGGCGCTCGCGGCTTACAGCGCGAAGCGCTCGAAAGTGCTGCCCGATGTGCCGACGCTGAAGGAACTTGGCTACGACGTCGAATACTATTTGTGGGTCGGTCTGTTCGCGCCGAAAGGCACGCCGCCGCAGGCCGTGTCAGTTCTGCGCGCCGGCATCAGCAAAGCCGTGCATGCCGACCAGTACACGACCGCGCTCACCAATCTCGGTCTCGATCTCGACTATCTAGATCAGCCGGAGTTCGCCAAGTTCTGGGATGCCGACGCCAAGCGCGTCGTCGATGCGGTCGACGAAATCGGCCGCGTGCAGGGATAACGCCGGCTTTCGCTAAAAAACTCGGCCGGACACAACCGGCGTCAATCTCAGGGGGATTGTATGGACCGACGCAGTTTCGTTGCCGGCACCGCGGCATCGGCGGCCGCGCTCGCGGCCGGCTCCGCGTTCGCGGAGGACGCCTATCCGTCGCACGCGATCACCTTCGTCAATCCGTTTCCGCCCGGCGGCGTCGCCGACGTTATCGCCCGTCCGCTCGCCGCCGCGCTCGAGCCGATTATCAAGCAGCCGGTGGTGATCGAAACCAAAGCCGGCGCCGCCGGCGCGGTCGGCGCTCAATTTGTCGCTTCCGCCAAGCCGGACGGCTACACTTTGCTCGTTCACCTCACCTCGATTTCGGGCTTCGCTGCGGTCGATAAATTGTTCGGCCGGCAGCCGAAATTCACGCGCGAAAGCTTCATTCCGATTGCGCGCTTCGTGGCCGACCCGATCGTGCTGATCGTCAACGCCGAGCTGCCCTACAAGACGCTGAAGGATCTGATCGACGACGCCAAGAAACGCCCGAACGAACTCATCTTCAGTTCGTCCGGCCTTTATGGCGCCTCGCACATCCCGACCGCCATTTTCGCCAAGGCCGCCGGCGGGTTACAGTTCCGCCACTTGCCGACGACGGGCGGCAGTCCGGCGATCACGGCCGTGCTCGGCAACAATGCGCAGTTCTTCTTGTCGCCGTCGTCGATCGCGCTCAACCAAATCAAGGCCGGCAAGGTGCGGCCGCTGGCGGTGTCGGGCGCTGGCCGCGCGCGTACGCTGCCGGACGTGCCGACCTTCAAGGAGCAAGGCATCGATCTCGATTATTATTTCTGGGTCGGCTTGTTCGCGCCCAAGGGCACCGGCAACCAGGTCATCGCGACCCTGCGCGCCACTTTGGACAAGGCCGCGCACGGCGAGCAGTTCAAGACCGCGCTGAACAATCTGGGCCAGGATCTGGCCTATATGGATCAGCCGGAATTCGCGAAATTCTGGGACGCCGACGCCACCCGCATCGAAAATGCCATCAACGACATTGGCCGCGTGGCGGGATAAGAAAACGGAGACGGCATAACGCCGTAAAGGGTTCACAATGACTTTGCGTTCCGACCACGTCGCGGGCGGCTTTTTCGTCGCTTTCGGCATCCTGGTGATCGCGCTCAGCGGCGATCTTCCGATGGGCGACCTGTCGATGCCCGGCGCGGGCTTCCTGCCCAAGATTCTCGCCTTTCTCACCATTGTCTTCGGTCTAACGCTGGCCGCGCGCGCATCGGAGAGCAAGGTCTTCGCCGCGCTCGAATGGAGACAACGTCAGCCATGCCGGCATGGTGGTCGCGATCACCGCAATCGCCATCGCGGTCTATGACTGGCTCGGCTTCCTCACCACCATGGTGCTCTTGATGTTCGCGCTGCTGATCGTCATCGAGCGGCGCGACATCGTGCGCGCCGCCGCCTACAGCCTGGGCATCGTCCTCATCACTTACGTGACCTTCGAATACGTGCTCAAGACGCCGCTCAACACCGGCCCCTTCGGCTTTTAGGACATCCCGTGGAAACTACCCTGCTCAGTCTGGCGCATGGATTTGCCATCGCCTTCCAGCTCGACAATCTCTGGTACGCCTTCCTCGGCTGCCTGGTCGGCACCCTGGTCGGCGTGCTGCCGGGCATCGGACCGCTGTCGGGCATTTCCATCCTGCTGCCGGTGACCTTCGGCCTCAACGCCACGCAGGCCATCATCATGCTCGCCGGCATCTATTACGGCTCGCAATATGGCGGCTCGACCACCTCGATCCTGATGCGCATCCCGGGCGAGGCCTCCTCGGTGATGACCTGCATCGACGGCTACGCCATGGCGCAGAAGGGCCGCGCCGGCGCCGCGCTCTGCATCGCCGCGGTCGGTTCCTGGATCGGCGGGACGTTCGGCGTCATCGTGCTCACCATGGTGGCGCCGCCGCTGGCGACGCTGGCCGTGCGCTTCGGTCCGCCCGAATACACCGCCCTGCTCGTGCTCGGCCTGATCTTCCTCGCCTATATGTCGTCGTCCTCGCTGATACGGACGCTGCTGATGGCCTGCCTCGGGCTGCTGCTCGGCATGATCGGCATCGACAACATGACCGGCCATTTCCGCTACAGCTTCAATCTCGCCGAGCTCGGCGACGGCATCGGCATCGTGCCGGTGGCGGTCGGCCTGTTCGGGCTTGGCGAAATCCTGTCGACCCCGAGCGCGACCGCGGTCGGAAATGTTATCTCGCCGAAACTGCGCGACCTGCTGCCGACCCGCGCAGGAGTGGAAGCAATCCGCCATTGCCGATCACGCGCGGCACCCTGCTCGGCTTCATCATCGGCATCATCCCGGGATCGGCGCATATTATTTCCAGCTTCCTGTCCTACGCGCTGGAGAAGCGGGTCTCCAAGCATCCCGAGGAATTCGGCAAGGGCGCGGTGGCAGGCGTGGCCGGACCGGAAACGGCGAACAACGCGGCCTCCACCGGCGCCTTCGTGCCGATGCTGGCGCTCGGCATCCCCACCAGTCCGATCACCGCGGTGCTGATCGGCGCGCTGATGCTGCACGGCATTTCGGTCGGGCCGTCATTGGTCAACGACCAGCCGGACGTGTTCTGGGGCTTCGTCGCCTCGATGTATGTCGGCAATCTGATGCTGCTGGCGCTCAATTTGCCGCTGGTCAGCGTGTTCGTGACCGTGCTGCGCATCCCTTACGCCTATCTCTACCCGCTCATCATCATGTTCTGCATCATCGGCGTCTACGAGGTGAACAATTCCGTCGTCGACGTCTGGATCATGCTGATCATGGGCATCCTCGGCTACGCGCTGCGCAAGTTCGAGTTCGATCCGGCGCCGCTGGTGCTCGGCCTGGTGATCTCGCCGATCCTGGAGCAGAGCCTGCGGCAATCGCTGATCATGTCGAACGGCAACTACCTGATCTTCTTCAGCCGTCCGATTTCCGCCGGCCTGATGTGCGTCAGCATCCTGCTACTCGCGCTCTCCGCCTACGCGTTCCTGCTCAAGCGCGCGGACTGGCGCGCCAAGCTGGCCGAGGCGGAAGCCGGCGAGATGGAGACCTAGCGGGCGGACGCAACGGCGCTCAGTGCATTCCGAGCAGCCGCGGCAGAAATAGCGTCAGATCGGGCCAATAAGTCACGATCACCAGGAATACCAACATCGTTACCAGCCAAGGCCAGACGGCCACCGCCAGATCGGTGATTCGCATACGCGCGATCATCGACGCGACGTAGAGATTGAGCCCAACCGGCGGATGGCACAGGCCGACCTCCATATTGACGTCGATCACGATGCCGAAGTGGACCAGATCGATACCGAGTCGCTTCGCGGCGGGAGCCAGGATCGGCGCCATGATGAGGATGATCGAGTTTGGCTCCATGAAATTGCCGGCCATCAGCAGCAGCACGTTGACCAGCAAAAGGAATCCGAACCAACCGAGATTCTGCGCCGTTATCCAATCAGCCAACGCCGATGGAATGTTTTCGTTGGTGAGGACGAAGGAGAACAACACGGCGTTGGTGATGATGTAAAGCAGCATCGCGCTGGTATTCGCCGCCCGCAGCAGAACCTGCGGCACGTCCTTGAACGTAATCGCCTTGTATACGAACACCGCGATGAAGAACGAATAGACAGCGGCCATCGCCGCTGCCTCCGTGGCGGTGAACAATCCGCTGTAGATGCCGCCAATGATGATCACGACCAGCATCAGGCCCCAAACGCTTTCCCGGAACGTGCGCCAGCGTTTCGCAGCCAACTCGCCTTGTTCATGCGCGGATAGTTGCGCCGCTTGGCGAGAAACCAGGTCACCGCGCACAGCATGACCGTCAGCAGCGAGCCGGGCAGCAAGCCGGCGACGAACAGCGCGCCGATCGAGGTATTTGTGGAGATCGCATAGACGATCTTCGGGATCGACGGCAGCATCAGAATGCCGAGCGAGCCGGCCACCGTGATGATGCCGGCGCCAAATCGCATCGGATAGCCGTGTCGCACCATTTCGGGCAGCACGATCGCCCCGATGGCGGCGACGGTCGCCGACGCTCGATCCGCACACCAAGGCGAACATCGAGCACGCCACGATTCCGGCGAGTCCCAGTCCGCCGTGCCAGTGCCCGATCAGCGACACCGCAAAATTGATCATCCGGCGCGCGACGCCGCCATGCGTGAGAAAATTGCCGGCCAGGATGAAAAACGGGATCGCCATGATCGCGAAGTTGTCCAAGCCCGTGAACAGCTTCATCGAAACCGACTCGATCGGCACGTCGCTGAGGACGAACAGGAAGGTCAGCACGGTCAGGCCGAGCGCGATCGAAACCGGCGTGCCGGTGGCCATGAACGCGATCAGCAGGACGAAGATCATGATCGCGCGGATCGACTGCGGCAGCGCGATGATGCCGGTGTTCGAGGCAACGCAGATCGCCAGGATCAGAATTGGCGCCAGGATCAACGCCAGCGCGAGCGGATTCGACCAACGGCTGGAAACGGTGCCGTGCATATCGGTCGACGGATGCAGCGCATCCGTCGCCTCGATGCCCGTGACCTTCGCCTCACTGTGATGCGGCAGTTCGCCGGTCCAGTAGTACCACCATGACACCTGCAGGAAGCGGAAGCACATCAACCCGGAGCCGAGCGGGATCGCGGAGTAGATGAACCACATCGGCCATTCGAGGTCGTTCGAGTGCTGGCCGGTCTTGAACATCTCGCCGACAAACGTAAGCCCGAACGTCGCGATCGCCGCGGTAAAGAACGCGCCACACAGGAGAGCGAACAGGATCACCCGCTTGCGCGAAGCGGGCGGCAACAGGTTGACCAGCACGTCGACGCCGACATGGATGCCGGTGCGCACGCCATAGGCGGCGCCGAACTTCGCCATCCAGATGAACATGTAGATGCAGAGTTCCTGCGCCCACGACACGTCGAGCGCGGCAAGCGTGACATAAATTGCCCGCAACGGCGGGTCCAGCGCCGGCAAGCCGTGCGCGGTGAACCATTTGGCGAGATCGATCGACACGCCGGTGCCGTAGCGATGCAGCACCGCGAAAAAAATTAGCGCGGTTGCCCCCGCTATCAATGTTGCGATGAGCCACTCTTCCAAATGGTCGAGCGTTCGACTAATTCCCCTCAGCACGCTAATCCCCCACCCTCAAACCAAGACGGCCGGGAGCGCGTTCACTCCCGGCCGCTTGTCGTTCTTGGACAGCACCAGCCGCTAGTTCATTTTGATATCAAGTTCCTTGGCGACCAGGTCGAGCACCTCTTGACCGACCCGCCCCTTCGCCCACGCATAAGTCGGCGCCATCGCCTTCTGCCAAGCAGCTTTCTGCGCGTCGGTCAGATAATGCAATTCGGTCTTGCCGGAAGCCTTGATCTCCGCAAGCGCGTCCTCGTTTTCCTTGACCGCGATCGAGTTGGTGTAGTCGGTCGCCTCATCCATCGCCTTTTCGAGCTGCGTGCGGATATCGGCCGGCAGTCCGTTCCAGAACTTGGTGTTCACGATCACCGCATATTGCAGGTGCGCATGGTAAGAGACGGTGATGTGCTTCTGCACTTCGTGGAACTTCTGCGTCAGATAGTTCGACGCGGTGTTCTCGCAGCCGTCCACCACACCGGTCTGCAGCGCCTGGTAGACTTCCGAGAACGCCATGATCTGCGGAATCGCGCCGACCATCCGGAAATACTGGTCGGCGATCTTGGAGCCCGAGATGCGCATTTTCAGGCCCTGGAAATCGGCCGGCATCAAGCAGCGGGCGGTTGGCCGAGACCATGTGAAAACCGTTGTCCCAATAGGCGAGGCCGGAGATGCCCTTCGGCTCGAGCTTCTTGAACAGCCACTTGCCGACTTCGCCCTTCATGGCCTTGGCGTAGGTCTCTTCGTCTTTGAACAGGTTTGGCAGATCGAGCGCCTCGAATTCCTTGGCGCCGAGCGGGGCGAATTTCGCGGTCGACGGCGCCAGCATCTGTACCGAGCCGAGTTGCAAGGCTTCGATCTCTTCCTTGTCCTTGTAGAGAGAGCGAGTTCGCATAAACCTCGATCCGGACCTTGCCGTTGGTGTATTTCTCGGCCAGCTCCTTGAACTTGATCGCGCCCTTTGCCTTTCGGCGTGTCGTTGGCGACGACATGGCTGAATTTGATGACGATCGGCTGTTGCGCGCTGGTTGGGACAACGAGCGCCGCCACAGCGAATGCGGCCGCGCCGAGCAGCACGAAGGTTTTTTTCATCGGATGACCCCTGGCGTTTCCTGAATCGGGCCGGCAGCGACCGGTCCCGGGGTTGTTTGCTCTTTGCGGGCACGACAACCCGCCCTGATGAGCCTAAACGATAGTTCGCAGTCGGGCCAGCCCGAAGCCATATCGCATAACTTCGTCGAGCAGCCTGGCGAGCCCTACGTCTTTGTTCATGGGCTTCAAGCACTTAATTTCGCGCTGCGATGGTGCGGCGGCCCGCCTTCACAGGCAAGTCACGGATGCGGGAGGCTTACTCCGCCGCGCGCCGTGCCGCGATGATCTGGTCGGCGGTGCGGCCGGTGAGTTCGGCCATGTGGTCGAACTTGAAGTTGAAGCTGCCGACGCCTGCAGTGGCCGAGCGCACCTCAATGATGAGATCGCCGATCTCGGCTTCCGCCATCTGCGCGCGCACCGTGTCCCAGCCCGGCCAGCCTTCGCGGGTGTCGAAGCCGAGGATCTGCCCGCGCCGCCCCGCCAGGATGGCGTTCATCTTCGCGGTGGCGTCGTTCGGGCAGACGATCTCCACCAGGTGAATCGGCTCCAGCAGCACCGGCTGGCACTGCGGCAAGCCTTCGGCGATGCCGACGCGGCCGGCGATGCGGAACGCCATGTCGGATGAATCCACCGTGTGATAGGAGCCGTCGATCAGCGCCACCGCGAGATCGACCACCGGGAAGCCGAGCGGGCCGTGCTTGAGCCCGTCGAGCACGCCCTCCTCCACCGCCGGGATGTAATTGCGCGGCACTACGCCGCCGGTGATCCGGTCCTCGAACTTAAATCCGGAGCCGCGCGGCAGCGGCTTGATCTCCAGCACCGTGTCGCCGAACTGGCCGTGGCCGCCGGACTGCTTCTTGTGCCGGCCGCGCACGGTGACCGGCTTGCGGATGGTCTCGCGATAGCCCACGGCCGGCGGCCGCGTGGCGACCGGAACCGCATAACGTTCGCCGAGCCGTTCGGCTGCCACGCGCAGATGCATCTCGCCCTGGCCCCAGATCACCACCTCGTGGTTCTCGGCGTTGTGCACGACGCTGAGCGAGGGATCCTCCTCGGTGAGCTTGGTGAACGCAGCGCCGAGTTTGACGTCGTCCTTGCGCTCCTTGGCCTGCACCGCCAGCGCAAGCACCGGCGCGTAAGGCTTCACCTCGGTGAGCGCCGGATGCACTTGTTTGCCGGCGGACAGCGTGTCGCCGGTCTTGGCGTGATCGAGCTTGCCGAACGCGACGGTTTCGCCGGCTATGGCCTGGCCGCGCTTGTCGAAATGCTGGCCCATGATTTTGAAAACGCCGGACACCCGGCCGGCCTCGGCTTCGGGGGTATTAAAGGTGGTGCCGTCGCCGGCCTGACCGGCCAGCAGCCGCGCCACGGACATCTTGCCGCCGTGGGTGGTGTGGAAGGTCTTGAGCACCAGCGCCAGCGGATCGTTGCCGGCCTTGGCGCCCAGGCGCGCAACCGTTTCGGCTACGCCGGGCGCTTCATGGCGCAGCGCCTTGAGCAGGCGCAGCACGCCGTTCGAGCGGCTGGCGACGCCGAGCAGCACCGGGACGATCAGACGCTCGCGCAATTCCTTGGCGAGATCGTCGAACACCTTGTCGCGCGGCGGCTCGATATCCTCGAGCAATTGCTCCATCAGCTCGTCGTCGTGATCGGCCAGCGTCTCCAGCATGGTGAAGCGCGCTTCCTTCTCGCGATCGCGGTCCTCGCCGGTGAGTTCGATGACCTCGGACGCCGCGTGCTCCTTGTAGACATGGGCGCGCTCGAGCGCGAGATCGACAAAGCCGGCAATGAGTTCGCCGTTCCAAATCGGAATCTGGCGCAGCAGCAGCGGCACGCGCGAGGCCGGCTGCAACAGCTTGAGCGTCTCGCGTATGCGCTTGTCGGCCTTGTCGATCTTGTTGAGGAACAGGAAGTGCGGAATGTTGAGGTCTTCCAATTCGCGCAGGATCAGTTGCAGTTGCGGCACTTTCTTCTCGTCGGCCTCGCAGACCACGACTGCCGCGTCGATCGCCGGCAGCGTTGCGCGCATGTCGTGGATGAATTCGATCGAGCCGGGGCAGTCGATGAAGGTGTAGCTGTCGCCCATGAAACTGGTGGTGGCGACCGAGGCCTCGACGCTCATTTTGTGGCTGCGCGCCTCTTTGCTGGCGTCGCCGACCGTCGTCCCTGCGTCCACCGTGCCCTGGCGCTGCACCGCCCCGGTGCGCGCGAGGATCGCCTCTAACAATGTCGTCTTGCCGCTTTGAAATGGGCCCACCAGTGCGATGCACCGGGGACCCCTGGGACCCGTGCCGTTTTGTCCCATAATACCTCCCTTGCCGGCCGGGAGTTGGACCTAGTTCACCGGCCCTCGCACAGTATCGTCTCAGGTGGGGCGCGGACTGGCAAGAGGCGCCGCGTGACAAAACGAAGCGGCCGCCCGCAGGCGGCCGCCGTCTCGCTGACGTGAATACTACCGCTCAGGGCCCCGGACGCAACGTAAGCGAGGCGACGCCCGCCGCCAGGTTGAGGCCGGTCTGGCCCGTCACCGACAAAGGTTGCAACGCGACCGTGCGATTGGAGCCGCCAACCAACACGTTGGCGCCCAGGCCGACCGCGATCGTTGCTTCAGCCGTCGCACCGGCATAGGTGCCAGCAAGGGCGCCGAAAACGCGCTGTCGTCGGCGCATAAACAGCCCACACCATCTGGCCCGCCGACGTCGCACCGATGTCGAGGCCGAGTTTGCTGATGCTGCCGGAGTAGGCCTCGGGCGGGCCCGGCAAGTTCGGATTGAACAGGCACTGCACGCTCTTCTGCGAGGCGATGATCATACCGATACCGCCGGAAACATCGCAGACCAGCGTGCCGACCTTTGCCGCTTGCTGAGCGGTCGCACCGCCGATTGCTGTGACGAAGCCGAAAGCCAGGGCAGCAAGCCCCATAAAAATCCGATTCACGTAGACCTCCCGGGTGTGAACATATCGTGCCGAAATCGGCGGCAATTGTGAGCGCAGAGTCGGCTTAAGTCAAAAGGCACGGCCGGCGCGCCCGCCGCGCGCTTGCCGATCGTTGCAACTACTTCAAATTCCCGCAGAATCTCTGGATGCGCCGGCAGGCTTCTTCCAGATCCTCGGTCTTGGTCGCATAGGAAATGCGGAACGCCGGCCCGAGCCCGAACGCCGTGCCCTGCACCACCGCGACGCCTTCGGCTTCCAACAACTCGGTGACGAAGTCCTCGTCACTCGCTAGCTTCTTTCCGGTCGGCGCGGTCTTGCCCATGGTGCCGGCGCAGGACGGGTAGACATAGAACGCGCCTTCCGGCGTCGGGCACTTGATGCCGTTGGCCTGGTTGAGCATGGACACGCAGAGGTCGCGCCGCTCCTTGAAGATCTTGTTGTGCTTGGCGATGAAATCCTGCGGACCGTTGAGCGCTTCCACCGCCGCCCATTGCGACACCGCCGCCGGGTTCGAGGTCGACTGCGACTGCACCATCGCCATCGCCTTGATCAACGGCTCCGGCCCGCCGGCATAGCCGATGCGCCAGCCGGTCATGCAATAGGCCTTCGAGCAGCCGTTGATGGTGAGCGTGCGCGGATAGAGCGACGGCTCGATCTGCGCCGGCGTGGTGAACACGAAGTCGTCGTAGACCAGGTGCTCATACATGTCGTCGGTCATCACGTGCACATGCGGGTGCTTCACCAGCACGTCGGTGAGCGCCTTCAGCTCGGCGCGCGTATAGGCGGCGCCCGCTCGGGTTCGACGGCGAGTTGAGCAGCACCCATTTGGTCTTCGGCGTGATCGCGCGTGCGAGCTGGGCCGCCGTCATCTTGAAGCCGGTCGCCATGCTGGTCTCGACCGCGACCGGCTCGCCGCCGGCGAGCAGCACCATGTCGGGATAGCTCACCCAATAGGGCGCCGGGATGATCACCTCGTCGCCGGGGTTGAGGGTCGAAACAAACGCGTTGTACAGCACCTGCTTGCCGCCGGTGCCGACCGTGATCTGCGCCGGCTTGTAATCGAGACCGTTCTCGCGCTTGAACTTCTTGACGATGGCGTCCTTGAGCTCGGCGATGCCGTCCACGTTGGTGTACTTGGACGCCTTGCCGTCGCGGATCGCCTTGATTGCCGCCTCTTTGATGTTGTCGGGCGTGTCGAAATCCGGCTCGCCGGCGCCGAGCCCGATGACGTTGCGGCCGGCCGCTTTGAGCGCGCGCGCCTTGTCGGTGACGGCGATGGTCGCCGACGGTTTGACGCGCTTGAGTTGGTCCGCGAGGAAGGGCATCGAAGGCTCCGAATCGTTAAGTCTGCAGCCACCAAATAATGTCGTAATCGGCCAAAACGGCGACAGCAAGATGCAAAGAATGATGCATTCATCAAGCCTGTTGATGGCCTAACCCTCCCTTAATCCAGCGCTGCTAGACCCTCGGGCGATGGCCGGATTTATTGACATTCTGCGCTCCGGCGCCTGGCTGACCCGCGAGCGGCTGCGGCTGGTCGCGCTCGCATTGCTCGCCGCCTTCGTGCTCGGCGCCGGCTTCGTGATCGCCACCTCGGACGGCCTCAACGACCACTTCGGCCGCCCGCTCGGCACCGATTTCTCCAATGTCTATGCCGCCGGCACCTATGTGCTCGACGGCGAACCGACGGCGCCATTCGATCCCGCCCGGCAATACGCCCGCGAGCAGGCGATCTTCGGCCAGGCCACACAATTCTACGGCTGGCATTACCCGCCGTTCTTTCTCGGCCTGGCCGCGCTGCTGGCGCTGATGCCCTATGCCCTCTCCGTCGCGGTGTGGCAGGGCCTGACGCTGCTGCTCTATCTCCTGTCCATCCGCGCGATCCTTCCGGATTCCGTGTCCCCAACAACGGGAGTAAAGAGTGACCACCTCTGGCTCCTGCTCGCGCTCGCTTTCCCGGCGGTGTTCATCAATCTCGATTAGGCCCACAACGGCTTCCTCTCCGCCGCCCGATCCTCGCCGGCGTGCTGATCGGCTGCCTCGCCTACAAGCCGCAATTCGGCCTGCTCATTCCGCTGGTGCTGGCGGTCAGTGGACGCTGGCGCGTGTTCGCGGCGGCCGCCGCGACGGTGGCGCTGCTGGCGCTCGCCGTCACATTCGCGTTTGGAGTCGAGGTGTGGACCGCGTTCCTCGCCTCTACCAAGTTCACGCGCACTGTCGTGCTCGAGCAGGGCGGCACCGGCTGGTACAAGATTCAGAGCGTATTCGCGTGGGTACGCATGTGGGGCGGCGGCGGCGCACTCGCCTATGCGCTGCAAGGCGCGGTGACGCTGCTCGTCGCCGCGGCGCTGGTCTGGCTGTGGCGCAGCCGCGCCGCCTTTGCGCTCAAGGCCGCGGCACTGGTGATCGGTTGCGTGCTGGCGACGCCTTACAGCCTCGACTACGACCTGATGCTGCTGGCGCCGGCGATCGCCTACCTCGCGATTGACGGATGGGCGCGCGGCTTCGCGCCTTGGGAGAAAACAATTCTGGCCACGCTGTGGATTGTGCCGCTGGTCGCCCGTTCGGTGCCGCAGGCCACGCTAATTCCGCTAGCAGTTCCAATTATGTTGCTGGCCTTTGCCCTGTTGCTGCGCCGCGCCATGAACGAATGCGGCGCGCCCAGGCTTTGGCATTTGGCGGTTCGTCCCCTAATATAGTCGCCTAAGAGCCGGACCACCGGCCGCAGCCGTATCAGGGAGAGCGCCATGCAGCTCAGCGCCGAGCAGCTTCGAGCCTTCGACGAGCAGGGCTACGTCTTCTTCCCCAATTGCTTCTCCGAGGAAGAAATCGCGCTGTTGCGCGTGGAAGCCGAGAACATCCTCAAGCTCGATCGCCAGGAAGTGTGGCGCGAGAAGTCCGGCGCGCCACGCACCGCCTTCGCCGCCCACACTTTCAGCGAGGTGTTCGGCCTGCTGGCGCGCCATCCGCGCCTGGTCGAGCCGTTGCGGCAATTGTTCGGTGAGGAGGTATACGTCCATCAGTTCAAGCTCAACGCCAAAGCCGCCTTCGAGGGCGACGTCTGGCAGTGGCACCAGGATTACGGCACCTGGCAGCGTGACGACGGCATGCCGCAAGCGCGCGCCATGAACATCGCGGTGTTTCTCGACGAGGTGATGCCGATCAACGGACCGCTGCTGCTGATTCCGAAAAGTCACAAGCAGGGCGTGTTCGCCGCCGGCCACGACAAGCTCACCACGTCCTATCCGCTGTGGACGCTCGACAAGGAGACGGTGACGCGGCTGGCCGCGGAAGCCGCCGGCCCCGACGGCGTCGGCATCGTGGCGCCCACCGGCAAGCCCGGCTCGGTGCTGATGTTCCACGGCAATCTGGTGCACGCCTCGCCGCCCAACATCACGCCCTACCCGCGCAAGATCGTGTATCTAACGCTGTGCGCGGTCTCCAACCACATCACCAAGTTCACTCGGGCCGAATGGATCGCGCACCGCGATTTCACGCCGATCATACCCACCGACGACGACGCACTGTTGGAATACGCCCGCGCGCATAGGGTAGCGGCGGAATGATTTTTTTGTATCGGCGCATTTGACGCGTCGCGTTTGCTGCACTGTGCCACGAATTTGGCAATGCATTGCGACGCGCTGCGCCTCGCGGCCTTGTAATTGCCGGACTTTGCCCGCCATATCGGGGCGTGCAATAGGGGCTTTTGATGTACACGCTCTATTCCGACCAGCGTTCCGGCAACAGCTACAAGGTCCGCCTAGCGCTGGCCCGGCTCGGGATTCCGTTCAAGCTGGTCGAGGTCGACATCCTGCAAGGCTCCAGCCGCACACCGGAATTCCTCGCCAAGAATCCGAACGGCCATGTGCCGCTGCTCGAGGTCGCGCCCAATCGCTATCTCGCCGAATTCGAACGCCATCCTCTGGTACGTCGCCGGCGGCACCACGCTGGCGCCGGAAGACCGCATCGAGCGGGCGGAAGCCTTGCAATGGATGTTCTTCGAGCAGCACAGCCTGGAGCCCAATATCGGCGCCGCCTATTTCTGGCTCGCGCTGGTCAAAGGCGGGCGCGACCTGCAGCAGCACGCGCTCGAGGACTGGATGGAAAACGGCTATCGCGCGCTCGGCGTCATGGAGATGCACCTCGCCAGCCACCGCTATTTCGCCGCCAACCACTTCACCATCGCCGACATCGCGCTCTACGCCTACACCCACGTGGCGAATCAGTGCGACTTCGACCTCGCCCGCTTTCCGGCGGTGCGCGAATGGCTCGACTGCGTCGCGATCGAACCCGGCCATGTCGCGATGGAATGGCAGCCGGAAGCGCTCGCCGCCGCGCAGTAGGCCGTCTTTTCACGCGGCCGGCTTTTCACGGTTCTTTTACCACCGCCACGAAAACGCCCCCTTTCCCCACCGGCTTTGCCCAATTCGCGACGAATGGCTGCCCGCTTCGCGCCGTATAGTGGAACCATTGCCCGAGCGACTGCGTTGAAAGTTTGCCATGCGCGACAACATCGATAGCCCCGGCTTTACGGCCCCGTCCAGCCTCGGCAATGAGCACCGCACCGTCGCGCTCGCCGAACTGATCGCCATCGTCGGGCTTGCGCTTTCCACCATCGTGGCCGCCACCGTGGTGTCGGTCGGCATCGCGCGCGCCAACGTCGTCGGCAATGTCATCGACAACGAAGCCAGCCTGTTCACGGTCGCGCTGCTGCTCGGCCTGATCTTCATTGCCATGGGCGGCCTGAGCGTTTTCACGCTGCCGGGCCACAAGCCGAAAAAGCACTAGGGCGTGGACCCATAAAACACCGCAAGATTGATTCAAGCGGCACGCTTGTTTGATTCGATAGTTGCGCACTTGGAGGGGGCCGCCGACTTTTGTCGATTCCAACAAGGAAGGCGCTAACTTGCTTGCGTTGCAGACCCGCCAGGAATTGTCGTCCACCGCGTTGTCTCTCGCTTCGCAGGCCAACCAGAGAGTGCTGCGGCTGTTCCGTTAAGCCAAGCGACAATACCGATAAAAACTGCGGCCTTCGGGCCGCCGTTTTCTTACGTTGAAACCCAGGCAAATTGAACAGTTTGGACGAACATGGTTCACCAGGCGCGGTTTGCTGTTGCTAGCGGCTCATTCGTCAGCAGCTCGTGCAGATCGCCTCTCGGCTGCGCGTCTATGAGTCCACGCCTTAGTCTGGCGGGGACTGTCGGAACTCTCCGCAATGCCGCATAGTTGACGCGGGGCCGATGGAGACGGGCATGCGTTTACTTCTATTGCTGGCGGCCTTGCTGCTGCCACTGCCGCGCGGCGCAGTGGCGGCGCCGCCAATCTTCCCCTCCTCGGCCGGCAATCTTGCGGTCGAGACCATCGCCGGCGGCCTGGTGCATCCCTGGTCGCTCGCCTTCCTGCCTGACGGCCGCATGCTGGTAACCGAGCGGCCCGGCCGCATGCGCATCGTCACGCCCACCGGCCAATTGTCGCCGCCGCTCGGCAATGTGCCGAAGGTGTTCGCCGTCGGCCAGGGCGGGCTGCTCGACGTGATCCTCGACCGCGACTTTGCGCAGAACCGCACCATCTATTTTTCCTATGCCGAGCCGTTCGACGGCGGCGGCCGCACCGCGATGGCGCGCGCGCGGCTCGAGGCCGGCGAGGCGCCGCACCTCAGCGACCTGAAAGTGATCTACCGCCAAGACGGACCGGCTTCGCACGGCAGTCATTTCGGCGGCCGCATCGTGCAGGCCAGCGACGGAAACCTGTTCCTCACCAACGGCGAGCACTTCAGCGACCGCGACATGGCGCAAACGCTCGACAACGATCTCGGCAAAATCGTGCGCATCACACCCGACGGCGCGGCGGCGCCCGGCAATCCGTTCGCCGGCAAATCGGGCGCGCGGCCGGAAATCTGGTCCTACGGCCACCGCAACCCGCAAGGGCTCGCGCTTAATCCGGCCGACGGCAAATTGTGGGAGCAGGAGCACGGGCCGATGGGCGGCGACGAGATCAATATCATCGAGCCGGGACGCAATTACGGCTGGCCGCGCGTCAGCCACGGCGTCAATTACGACGGCACGCCGGTCGGCACCGGCAAGGCGCAGATGGCCGGCATGGAAGATCCGCTCTGGCACTGGACGCCGTCGATCGCGCCGTCGGGCATGGCGTTCTATAACGGCGACCTGTTTCCCGCCTGGAAAGGTAGCCTGTTCAACGGGGCGCTGAAATTCCAGCTGCTGTCGCGACTCGAGCTCAAGGGCGACAGGGTGGTGAAGGAGGAGCGCCTGCTGCAAGGTCTGCGCGAGCGCATCCGCGACGTGCGGCAACGGCCCGACGGCGCGCTCTATCTGCTCACCGACAACAACGCCGGCCGCATCTTGCGGGTGGCGCCGGCAAAATGATTCACCACTTGTGGAACACGAAAAACGTGCCGGCCGCGATCGGCGCGATACTGTTTAACGGCCTTGCGGCGCCATTCAAATGTCATGGCCGCGTCACACGTATGCGTTATCCAGACAATGCGTCTGTCGCTTGTTAGTTTGCGTAATCCCCTTTTATGCGGTCCCGTGCGGCTGACGCTGCCGTGCGGGATCGCATTTTTTTGGCCCCTGCTACCCGCGCACGGCGCAAAGTTCCCGGCCTCGGCCCAAAATTTTTCTCGCACCGAAAACCAGCCAACCCCGGGTCGCGCCGCTTTGCCTTGTGCTAATCTTCCCCATCGATGTGGTTCCGCCTGCGCACGTCCCATCGAAACGGGGAGCGACGCGTTGCACGCTATTCGTTTCAAGACGACGAACAGCGACGTGACGGAATGGGGCTATCCGGTGTCGGCCGGGCTCGAGGTGCATGTGACGGAGCAAGCCAATGGCCCGGTGGTCGACAAGCTCGGCCTGCACTTCGTGCGCATCATGCCGGAGACCGCCTCGGACCCGCCCTCCTACGTGCGCATCGCCACGCCGAGCGGCAAGACCGGTTACGTCTCGATCGATTCGATCGCGCCGATCGGCAACGACCAGATCTGCTACGTCAACGACGGCGGCGTCTGGAAGATCGGCGGCTATATCGGCGGCGGCGAGCCGCAGTGACACCCCACAACCGGGTCGAACCATGACCGCAGCGATGCCGAACTCGCCCCGCCGCCTCGCCTGCGCGCGCTGCGGTACCGCGTTCGAATGCGCGCCCGGCGGCGGCTGCTGGTGCGCGGCCGAGCCCTACCGGCTGCCGCTCACGCAGGCCGGTGAAATCGAAGACTGCCTGTGCCCCGCCTGCCTGCGCAAAGCGGCGGCCTTGCCACGCACGGCCGAACACTCATAATGCCGCTCCCGCCTCATCGGACACCGCCACCATGATCACCGAAATCGCCCAGATCGACGTCAATCCCGGCATGGAAAGCGACTTCGAGGCCGGCGTGAAGAGCGCCGTGCCGCTGTTCAAGCGCGCCAAGGGCTGCAAGGGCGTGACGCTGCAGCGCTCGCACGAGAAACCGGTGCGCTACCGGTTGTTCGTGCAATGGGACACGCTGGAGAACCACACCGTCGACTTCCGTGGCTCGGCCGATTTCCAGGAATGGCGCAAGCTGGTCGGCCATTGCTTCGCCGCGCCGCCCGACGTCGAACACGTGCGCGAAGTTGTGAAGGGTTTTTGAGCGCATGATCCCGAAAAGTGGGAACCGGTTTTCGGAAAAGATCATGCGCAAAAAAAGCGCCTTCGATGAAGCGCAGCAGCGAGCGCATTCTCACCACCCACACCGGCAGCCTGCCGCGCACCGCCAAAGTGGTGAAGCTTTTGCTCGCCGAGCAGCAGAAACCGGGCGCGCGCCGCGCCGAATTGGCCGCCGCGGTGCGCGATGCGGTGGCGCATGTGGTGCAGAAGCAGGTCGAATGCTACCTCGACATCATCAATGACGGCGAGCAGGGCCGCACCGACTACACCGTGCACGTGCTGGACCGGCTGACCGGCTTTCAGGGCGACAGCACGCCGCCGCTCGGCACCGGCGACGAGGAATTTCCCGAGCTGGCGCTGCTGCTCAAGCAATTCGCCTCGCCGTTCCAGCATCGCCCGGCTTGTTCCGGCCCGGTAGAGTGGAAAGACTGGCCGGCGGTGCAAGCCGACATCGACACGGCGAAAGCGGCCATGCATGGCGTCAAGGCGGAAGAATTTTTCATGACATCGCCCTCGCCCGGGCAGATCGCGCGCTTTCTCAAGAACAAATATTACCCGAGCGAAGAGGCCTACCTGTTCGCGCTGGCCGACGTGATGCGGCGCGAATATAAGGCCATCGTGGACGCCGACCTCATCCTGCAGCTCGACTGTCCCGATCTCGCGATGCTGCGCCACACCGTCTAACTCAATAAAAGCCTGTACGATTTCGGCAAGATCATCGCCACCAACGTCGCCGCGCTTAATCACGCGGTGCGCGATCTTCCGCGCGAAAGAATGCGCATGCATGTGTGCTGGGGCTCGACCGTGGCGCCGCACCACACCGACGTGGAGCCCAAAGACATCATCGACATCGTGCTCACCGCGCGCCCGCAAGCACTGTCGTTCCCCGGCGCCAATCCGCGCCACGAGCACGAATGGAAAATCTGGCGCGACGTCAATCTGCCGGCCGGCAAGATCGTCATTCCGGGCGTGATCGATTCCACCTCGAATTTCGTCGAGCACCCGGAGCTGGTGGCCGACCGCATCATGAATTACGCCGGCGTGGTCGGGCGCGAGAACCGATCGCCGGCGTCGACTGCGGCTTCGGCACCTTTGCCGGAAGGGTACAGGTCGACAGCAAGATCGTCTGGATGAAATTGCAGTCTTTGGCGGAAGGCGCCCGGCGCGCGTCGAAGCAGTTGTGGGCGAAGGCGGCTTAAGCCCCAAACAACCGCGCCGATGTCTCGACTAAAATTTTCCCGCGCGTCGCCTCATCCGGCGTCCAATCATAAAACAAATTCAGCAAATGCCCGTCGTCCGGCATCACATCGGCGGCAATCGAGGGGTGCGGCCAATCGGTGCCCCACATCAGCCGTTCCGGATTGGCGCGCAGCAGCGCCTCGTGGAACGGCCGCGCGTCCGGATAGTCGGGAAATTGCGTGGAGATGCGGTAGGCCGCCGACAGCTTGACGTGCACGGCGCCCTCGCCCACCAGCTTCACGAGCGCCTGGAAATTCGGCTCGTTCACGCCGCGCGCTGCCTCTACCATCCCATAATGATCGACGATCACCGGCATCTCGCGTGCAATCTCGCGTAACGTGGACGCGGTGTCCGCCAGCAGACGCCAGTCGCAAAAAACCTGCATGACCCAGCCGAGCTCGGCCATCGTCTTGCGGAACACCTCGAACACGTCGAGCCCGACGCCGCGCACGTAATTCTGTTTTTTCTCGAACAGGTGGAAGCGCAAGCCGCGCATGCCGAGTCGGTGCCAATCGCGCAGCGTTTCCGGCTTGATGCGCGTGTCGGTGATGGCGACACCGCGCAGCCGCTGCGGATAACGCGATATGGCGTCGAGCACGACGCGGTTGTCGTAGCCGTGCGCGTTGCCCTGCACCACCAGGCCATGCTCGCAGCCGTTGTGATCGAGCAGCGCGATGAAGTTCTCGACCGGCGCGTCGGGCGGCGTGTAGCCGCGCCCCGGCGTATAGGGGAATTTGTCGGCCGGCCCGAACACATGCGCATGCGCGTCCCAGGCGCCGGGCGGCGGTTTTTCGCGCGGCGCTTTCGGATGCGCCGCCGGGCCGGCGATGTGCTGCGGTTCGTGTGCCAAAGGCTCAACCCAGCTTGATGTTGGCTTCCTTCACCACGCCGCTCCACAATTTCATCTGGTCTTCGACGAAGCTGTGGAATTCCTCCGGCGTGTTTGGGCCCGAGACGATGTTGAGCTGCTGGAAGCGCGCGGTGACTTCGGGCGAGCGCAGCGCCTCGTTGAGCCCGGCATTGAGCTTCTGCACGATCGCCGCCGGCGTGCCATGCGGCACGAACACGCCGTTCCACTCAAAAGCCTCGAACCCCGGCAGCGTATCGGACACCGGCGGGATACCCGGCAGACTTTCGAGCCGGCCCTTGCCGGTATGGGCGATCGCTTTCACCTTGCCGCTCTTGAGCAGCCCGACCACCGACGAGCCGTTGGCGAAGAAGAATTTTACCTGCCCCGCCATGACGTCGGTGAGCGCCAGGCCGCCGCCGCGATACGGCACATGGTTGATCTTGATGCCGGTGACGTGCCGGAACATTTCGAGCGAGAGATGTTGCAACGTGCCGTTGCCGGACGATGCCATCTCGATCCCGCCGGGCGATTCCTTGGCGTAGGCGATCACGTCGGCTACCGTATTGACCGGCAGCGACGGCGTCACCACCAGGATGTTCGGCACCAGCGAAACCAGAAACACCGGGTCGAAATCCTTGCGGTAGTCGAACGGCAGGTTCGGATAGAGCGAGCCGTTCACCGAGAACGCCGTGCCGTCATGCAGCAGCATGTAACCGTCCGCATCGGCCTTGGCGACCACGGCCTCGCCAATAGTGCCGCCGGCGCCGCCGCGATTCTCGACGATGAAATTCTGATGCAGGATATCGTTAAGCTTGGCGTAGATGATGCGCGCGGTGGTGTCGGCACCGCCGGCGGGCGGATACGGCACGATCACCCGCACATTCCGGTTCGGCCAGTCGGCCTGCGCGCCGGCCCGGCCGGCCAGCGGCGTGGCCGCCAGTCCGGCCAACAGCGTACGCCGCGTGAGTTTGGTTCCGGCCATCGTTTCCTCCCCGATTTTTGCCGAGAATAACACCGGCGCGAGGCCGGGAAAGGCTACCCTTTCCTCGCCCGCGGACTCGCCCCATATTCGAGGCGATGGCGAAACCTCCGAAAAAGCCGAAGGACCCGGCGCGGCCGACGCGCGCCAAGGCGGCGCGGCCGGATGAGCCGGCGACGCCGGACGCGCTCGCCGATCTGCTCAATCCGGCGATCAACAAGGGCACTGCGGGGCTGGACTCGGGCACCGGCAAAATCTCAGGCTTGCAGCCGCCGCCGGATAATTCGTTCGACCGCCGCGCCGATTTCTCCGCCGCCCACAAGGCACGCAAGTCCACGCCGAAAGGATTTGAAGAGGCGCCGCAGCGCGATTATTCCGCCTCGCCGATCACCGGGCTCGATCCGCAGTTGGCGCGCGAACTCGGGCTTAGCGATGAAGAGCCCGCCCCGCCCGCGCCATCGAAAGATGATGCCAAATACCGCTTGCCGCGCGCGGACCTGCCGCAGCCGGGCAGCGGCCTCAGTTCCATGGGTGTCGCCGCCACCGCGCAGGCGCTAGAAACACTGCTGCGCGAGGGCCGCAAGGAATTCGCCACGCAACCGTGGATGCCGCACCGGCCGCCGCGGCCGGAAAAATCCGAAGGCGGCAAGCGGCTGGTGATCCAGTCCGAGTTCGAGCCCAAGGGCGACCAGCCTGAAGCGATCCGCGATCTGGTGGAAGGAGTCAAACGCCACGACCGCACGCAGGTTCTCCTGGGCGTCACTGGCTCCGGCAAGACATTTACGATGGCGAAGGTGATCGAGGCGACGCAGCGCCCTGCGCTGATCCTGGCGCCCAACAAGACGCTGGCGGCGCAGCTCTACGGCGAGTTCAAGTCGTTCTTCCCCGACAACGCGGTGGAATATTTCGTCAGCTATTACGACTACTACCAGCCGGAGGCCTACGTCCCGCGCACCGACACCTACATCGAAAAAGAATCCTCCATCAACGAGCAGATCGACCGCATGCGCCATTCCGCCACGCGCGCGCTGCTCGAGCGCGACGACGTCATCATCGTCGCCTCGGTGTCGTGCATCTACGGCATCGGCTCGGTGGAAACCTATTCGGCCATGACCTTCTCGCTCAAGCAGGGCGGCAAGATCAATCAGCGCCAATTGCTCGCCGACCTGGTGGCGCTGCAATACAAGCGCTCGGGCGGCGATTTCTTCCGCGGCTCGTTCCGCGTGCGCGGCGACGTCATCGAAATCTACCCGGCGCATTACGACGACCGCGCCTGGCGAGTGTCGCTGTTCGGCGACGAGATCGAGTCGATCCACGAATTTGACCCGCTCACTGGGCAAAAGACCGACGAACTGGACTTCGTCAAAGTCTACGCCAATTCGCACTACGTGACGCCGCGCCCGACCCTCATTCAAGCCATCCAGGGCATCAAGCACGAGCTCAAAGCGCGGCTCGACCAGCTCAATGCCGCCGGCCGCCTGCTGGAAGCGCAGCGGCTGGAGCAGCGCACGGTGTTCGATCTGGAAATGATGGAAGCCACCGGCTCCTGCGCCGGCATCGAGAACTATTCGCGCTACCTTACCGGCCGCAAGACCGGCGAGCCGCCGCCGACGCTGTTCGAATACGTACCCGACAACGCGCTGGTGTTCGTGGACGAGAGCCACGTCTCGATCCCGCAGCTCGGCGGCATGTATCGCGGCGACTTCCGCCGCAAGGCGACGCTGGCCGAATACGGCTTCCGCCTGCCCTCCTGCATGGACAACCGGCCGCTGCGCTTCGAGGAGTGGGACGCCATGCGGCCGCAGACCATGGCGGTGTCGGCCACGCCCGGGCATTGGGAGATGAACGAGGCGCGCGGCGTGTTCGTCGAGCAGGTGATCCGCCCGACCGGGCTGATCGATCCGCCGGTCGAGGTGCGCCCCGCCCGTACGCAGGTCGATGACCTGGTCGGCGAGGTGCGGCAGGTGGCGCAGAAAGGCTACCGCGCACTCATCACCGTGCTGACCAAGCGCATGGCCGAGGACCTCACCGAATATCTGCACGAGCAAGGCATCCGCGTGCGCTACATGCACAGCGATATCGACACGCTGGAGCGCATCGAGATCATCCGCGACCTTCGGCTGGGCGCCTTCGACGCGCTGGTCGGCATCAATCTGCTGCGCGAGGGCCTCGACATTCCGGAATGCGCGCTGGTCGCCATTCTCGACGCCGACAAGGAAGGATTCCTGCGCAGCGAGACGAGTTTGATCCAGACCATCGGCCGCGCCGCCCGCAACGTCGACAGCAACGTCATCCTTTATGCCGACACGATGACCGGCTCGATGCAGCGCGCCATCGAGGAGACCAATAGGCGGCGCGAGAAGCAGGTCGAGTACAACACCGCCAACAACATCACGCCGGAGAGCATCAAGCGCTCGATCCACGACATCATGGACAGCGTGTACGAGCGCGACCACGTGCTGATCTCCACCGGCGGCGCCGGCGAAGGCGAGTTCGCCGACGCGGCCACCATCGGGCACAATTTCGAGACCGTGCTGGCCGACATGGAAACCAAGATGCGCGAGGCCGCCGCCGATCTCGACTTCGAACAGGCGGCCCGTCTGCGCGACGAGATCAAGCGGCTGCGGCAGACCGAACTGGCGGTGGTCGACGATCCGACCGTGCGCAACGTGATCGTGGCGCAGATCAAGGGCTTGCGGGCACGCTCACGTCCGCACAAGACGGAACTCGACGAGATGGGAATCGCGCGCTCGCACGAGGTGAAGCCGGCACGCAGCGGCAGCCCGAGATCGAAGATGGGAAGACCCGGCATGCACGGCGGCTTCAAGAAGCGAGGGCGATGAGCGCCACTCCCGTCAGGTCAGGCTCGTCAATATCGACATGCAAATGACTATGGCGACCCCGGCTCCATGCCGATCCCGTTTCGTCTCCGCGCGAGATATTCAGGCTGAAACGGGTGTCGATGGCTCCCGCGCGTCCGGCACGCGAACGCACGGCGACCAACACGCACTGCCGCACCTTTCCGTCAGGGCCGGTCTGCGGCACTGGCTCCAGGTGCCGATCGGAAAGTGGACCTGTTTCCCGGCGACCGATTCTTCCGGATTGGCGGCTTGCACTTCGATGCGGTCGCCACCTGCGAGCGAAGCCTCGCATGATCCGGGGTCGCGCCGCCCTTGCGCCACCGTAAAATATAACGCCAAATGCGCCGCGCAACTTTATATTCCGCCCCCCCAAATTCACCGCGAACGCAGAGAGAAACTTTGGCCCCGTCTCCGCTCTTCGATCTCCGAGGCAAACGCGTCTATGTCGCCGGCCACAACGGTTTGGTGGGCTCCGCGATCGTGCGTCGGCTGGCCGGCGAACAATGCGAAATTCTGCTCGCCGACCGGGCTAGCCTCGATCTGACCGATCAGCGCGCCACCGAAGATTGGCTGGCGCGGATGCGGCCCGATGCGATTTTCCTGGCGGCCGGTCTGGTCGGTGGCATTCACGCCAACAGTACCTACCCGGCCGACTTCATCTGCAAAAACCTGGCCATCGCGCTCAACGTCATCCGCGCGGCGCACCTGGTCGGCGTGAAAAAGCTGCTCGCGCTCGGCTCCTCCTGCATCTATCCGAAGCTGGCGCCGCAGCCGATGCCGGAAGAGGCGCTGCTCACCGGCCCCTTGGAGCCGAGCAACGAATGGTATGCCATCGCCAAGATCGCCGCCATCAAGCTCTGCGAGGCCTACCGAAAACAATTTGGCTGCGATTTCATCTCGGTGATGCCGACCAATCTTTACGGGCTCAACGATAATTATAATCCGCAAAGCAGCCACGTGCCCGCCGCGCTCATCCGCCGCTTCCACGAAGCCAAACAGGCCAATGCGCCGACGGTGACGGTCTGGGGATCCGGTTCGCCGCGGCGCGAATTTCTCTTTGGCGACGATGCCGCCGACGCCTGCGTTTTTGTGATGAAGCATTATTCCGATATCGGATTTCTCAACATCGGAACCGGCGAAGAAGTTACCATCGGTCAATTCGCCGAATTAATTTTGGATATGGTCGGCTATAAGGGAAAAATCGTTTACGACACCTCGCGTCCCGACGGAGCGCCGCGCAAGCTTTCCGACGTGTCCAAGCTCAGCAAGCTGGGCTGGACGGCCAAGACGCATTTGCGCGACGGCCTGGCGCGCGCCTATGCCGACTTTGTTGCAACGGGCGGACGTCGCGCCGCCTAGCCGTGGCTGGAAGATTGCTTTGTTATTGGGAGGGCCGATGAGCAAACCTGTGGCGCTGATCACCGGGATTACCGGCCAGGACGGCAGCTATTTGGCCGAACTGCTGCTCGCCAAAGGTTACGACGTGCACGGCGTCAAGCGGCGGTCGTCATCGTTCAATACCGATCGCATCGATCATCTTTATCACGATCCGCATCTGCCCGGATCGGGCTTTTATCTGCACTACGGCGATCTCACCGACGCCACCAACCTCATCCGCATCATGCAGGAAGTACGGCCGACGGAAATCTATAATCTCGCCGCGCAGAGCCACGTGCAGGTCAGCTTCGAGACGCCGGAATATACGGCGAATGCCGACGCGCTCGGCACCCTGCGCCTGCTCGAGGGCATTCGCATTCTCGGCCTGAAAGACTCGGTCCGCTTCTATCAGGCGTCGACCTCCGAACTCTACGGCCAGGCGGCGGAAACGCCGCAGACCGAGACGACGCCGTTCTATCCGCGCAGCCCCTACGCGGCGGCCAAGCTTTACGCCTATTGGATCACCGTCAACTATCGCGAAGCCTACGGCCTTCATGCCTCGAACGGCATTCTGTTCAATCACGAAGGCCCGCGCCGGGGCGAGACCTTCGTCACGCGCAAGATCACTCAGGCGGTCGCCGCCATTCATTCCGACAAACAGGACTGTCTCTTTCTCGGCAATCTGGATGTGCAACGCGATTGGGGGCATGCGCGCGATTATGCCGAGGGCATGTGGCTCATGCTGCAGCAGCCTGCGCCCGACGACTTTGTGCTGGCGACCGGGGAAGTCCATTCCGTGCGCGAATTCGTCGAACTGGCCTTCGCGGAAGTCGGCATCACCATTCGCTGGCAAGGGGCCGGCGCGAACGAATGCGGGCTGTGCGAAAAGACCAAACGCACGCTGGTGCGCATCGATCCGCGCTATTTTCGGCCGACGGAAATCGAGCGGCTGTTGGGCAATCCAGCCAAGGCGCGCGCCAAGCTGGGCTGGAAACATCGCATCGGATTCCGCGAGCTGGTGCGCGAAATGGTGGCGAGCGACTTGACGCTGTTCGCCGAGCGGCCGCGCGGCGGCCTGAAGATCGACCGCAACTGAAGCGCTTTATTTGAGACCGAGCGTGGGATCGCCGAACAGGGCGCGCCGCACCCGGCTCAAAATCCGTCGCAGCAGCGAGGTTTGCAGCCACAAACTCAATTTCGATTCGACCGGGCGCTTGGAAAAGTCGAAGGCGATGCCGTAGCCGGAAAAAAATTCGACCTCCTTGGCGGTCCATTTGCCGCCCCGCACCACCTACTGATACGGGACGGGAAGAACATGGTCGTAGACGCTCAGAAACGGCGCGGCGATGCGATCGCTGTGGCGCGCTCCCGCCAGCTCAAACTGCCACACCGTTTCTTCTTCGAGCAGGTCGATCAAGGTCTGGCGATCCCGAAAAGCAGGTTGTGTGGAGGTGCGATAGGCCGCGCCCTTCTTGATCGTTCCGATCTCCGGCAGCTTGGGATCCGGATAATCGGGGTTTGGGGCGCCCATCAGGCGCAAATAGACCGCGCCGCGCTCGACCATCGCATCGTTCAGACGGCGGACTTTCGCCGTGTCGACCGGTGCGGGCAAATAATAGTCCTCCAGAATGAGAAGAACGTGGCGGCTCGGCACGCGCGCGAGACCGCTGGCGAGGGTCTGCGACAATGACAAATCGTCGCTTGAATGGCAATGACGCGCCCGTCCGCAAACCGGACATGGTTGCTGATGAGATAGAGCTTATAGGGCAGGTCCGGCCAGATCCGGAACAGCAGCGTAAAAAAAATCCGGCCAGACATCCGCATAGCGATCGCTCGATAGGACGACAAAGGACACCTCGGATGGCAGCTCGCTCGTCACGGTCTTTTTTTTTCCTGTTCGTTGCTGACCAAATACTATCCGCCGCCGCCGGAGCGTGACACCGGAGAATCCTGGATACCATTCCTATAGAGCCCGCCATACAATTCCCTGCTCCCGCGCCCGCAAGGCCACGCCGCCCATGTCCGACATCGGTTCCATCTTCTCGCCGTTCGACCTGGTCGTGATCGGGCTGATCCTCAGCTCGCCGGGGATTCCGCTCGGCGCTATCGCCGGCGCGCTCGCCTGGCGCCGACATCGCCTGTGGGGCGCGGCGCTCGGCGCCGTGGCCGGCTTCGGGCTCTGGCTGTTGGGCTGGCTCTATTTCAGCGATAATCTCTGACCATCCATCACCGCCAACTAGGGGAGACCACGGCCATGCCCGTCATCCAATGCGATATCCGCGAAGGCTGGAGCGACGACCAGAAACGCGCGCTGGCCAAGGGCCTCACCAATGTGGTTGCCGAAGTGGGAAAAGTGCCGGTAAAAAGCATCCACATCGTGATTCGAGAAGGCCGCGGCCTGCATTACATGTTCGGCGGCGAGCACGTGCCCGAGTTCAAGCCGGCCGGGGGCGGCTGAGCAAACTTTAGGAAGTGGTGCAATGACGTCTTCGATCCCGTACGCCCGCCATCCGATCGCCATCCTGGCGCTGGTTCTCGCTGCCGCGGCGCTCGCCGGCTGCGAAACTGTCGGGTCCGGCCCCTCGGCGCAGGCCGCCGCGGAGCCGCCGATGACCCATTCGCGCGCCGCCACCGAATGCTGGATGGCGACCGAAAAGGGCCGCGCCGATATAAATCTCGACAAACGCGCCGACATCGTCACCAAATGCATCGACGACAAGATGAAGGCGGCCAAGACGATGTGAAGTCGCGGCCCGCCGCCCCTTGCGGGCCGCCCGCGGCCGTATCACCATCCGCCATTGTAAACCGCTGAGGAGGTCGTCATGGCAAAAGGTCAGATGCGAGTTCCCAAGGAAAAGAAGAAGCCGAAGGCAGACAAGGATAAGCCGAAGCAGCTGTCCGCCTACAAGCTGGCGCAGATGCAGGGCACTGCCGGCAACCCCTTTGGCACCCCGCCCGGCAAGAAGCCCTGATACCATTTGGCTGAGGCCGCGATCCGCGGCGACGCCTGGCCGGTTCGGGCCGGCGCGCCGAAATCGCTCATTTTTTCACCACGGCGCATGAACCTTCCGCCCGCACCCCCCGACCCATATTGGGCAGCGGCAGGAGGCCACCATGGCCAAGCGTTTCATCGTCGCCTGTCTCACCTTTATTGGGCTGATCATTCCGGCCGCTTTCGCGGTCGCTGTGCTGGCGGCACCGGCCACGCCGGCACCACTGGAGCGGCCGGGCTCCGAGCGTAACCTGGCCGACGCGACCGCCAATGTGACCGCTTTACAGGCGCACGTGAAACGCCTCGGCTCAGCGCACGCGGCCGGGACTTGCGCCGCCACCCGGCTCTATTTCCTCGAAGTGGTGAAGGCGCGCGCGGTCACCGTCTTGTGCAAGAGCGGGCCGGAGCGGGAGCGCGAACTCGGCCGGCTCGGCGCCGATGTCGAAAATATCAACAACGCCATCGCCGCGAGCTGCAGTTAGCGCGCCGCCCAGCCGGTAGCCGTGCAGGACGCGAGCGGCGCTGATTACGCATCGCCGCAACCTGCTAGCTGTGCACCGCCCCGATGCCGCCCTCGCCGCGCCCAACGGCCGCCCAAGTTCCATGCGGCAATCGATCCGCTGGGGAGCGTCAGCGCAACGATTTTGCGCCTGTCTAGGAGTGAAGCATGACGGCCATCAGACCCGAGCGGCTTATTGCAGACGGCAGCGGTTCAGAGAAATCCGGCCAGGAGAAGAAAGCTCCCGACCGCAACGTCCCGGAAAAACTCGCCGAGGTCGACCAGGCGGCGGCGACCGCATTCGAGGGTGAGATCCGTGAATTCGTCCGGCGCGACATTGCACACCTGCGCCGGCCACGCAGCGAGGTAGACGCGGTCCCCGACCCGGCCGCCGAAAACCTGAATGCGCTGATCCGGCGCGTCGCCGGCGCATCGATGGAGGAGATCGACCGCGTCATTCTCGAGCTGCAAGGCGTGCGCGACATGCTGCGCAGCGAAGGCGAGCGCGTGAGCCGGGAACTTTCCGGGTATGCCAGCCTGAGCCATGCGTCGATGACCGCGATGAAAGTCATCGGCGACAGCCTCAAGCAATGGATAGACGCACCGGGCAATCACAACCGGCGCTCGGCAAGCTGAACACTAGCCACCGTCGCTGGCGCACCGACTTTATCCCCGGCGATGGCGGCAGGGCATTATGAACCGATCTCGTCGACCACGGTGCGGGTCGCGGGCTTAACCAGAAAAACCTTGCTCTTGGTTTTTACGTAAGCCAGCGCTTGCGCGCCTGCGATGCCGCTCACGCTCGCAGGCAACGGATGCATTTCGTTCAAAGCTTGATTGACGCCCAGTTCACTGGCCGGCGCGAGCGTGTCGGCGTCGTTGGCTGCCGGCGCTTTGTCCGCCATGACCGCCTGATAAATACGCTGGCGTTCCTCCTCGTTCAGCGGCGGCGGCCAGGCCATGATCGGCATACGGTCGAGAATGTCGTTACGCTCGGAGAATTTCGCCGGCATGGTTTGCCGGGTCGCGCCGATCGGTCCCGATCGATTTTGTTTCGAGTTGGTGCTGGGGCGCGTGCCGGTCGTCTCTCCGGTGCCGGCGCCTTGCTGATTGCCCACCCCACCGGATTGACCGGAAGAATTTCCGCTCGACCCACCGGCAGCCGATGCGCCGGGCGAAAGCGGTCCGCCGGTGGCGGCCTGGCCTTGGGTCGCGGTGGTCACATCGCCCGCGCCGCCTTGCGGCCTCACAGTCACGTTGCTGCCGGCGGCACTGTTCTGCGGCTGCGGCGACTCTGGCCCGAGCGATGGGTTCGCGTCGTCCGGCACCCGCAGCGCGGCGCGTACTTCGGCCGGGGTCGGCGCTTTCCTGACATCCGCAGACTTCGAATACGCTTGCTCGGTGGCGCCGCGATTGAGCTGTCCGGTATCCGGCTTGAAGCCCGGGTTGGTCGGGACCGTGGCGCTTTCCTCGGCGCGCGCCGGTCCCGTCGCAAGGGGAGCAACGGCGAGACCGCTGGCCAGCGCGGTCGCTAATAGGAGATGACGGTGCAAGTTCTTCATGAGGGCCTCCGCGGCTTGCCGAAACACGGCAAAGAACAACGACCCAGAGGCGTCAAAGGTTGCATGAATTCGATGACCGAGAATCCGGTGGGTAAACCGGCTCTTGCGCCCCGCCGACCTGTGGATTGCCGGGACAGCGGAACCGGCCACCATAGCGATTTGGTTCCTCGCCTTAGTGCCCGCGTTCGAAAGCGGCCAAGGTCGCGTGCGGCCGCTGCGAGTCGAGACTGCTGCTACAGGCGACAGAAGCGGCCTCGTCTTCGGGCAATCCTCCCACAAACTAGGCCCCGCCTCGGCGGGGTCCTTTTGCCGCCGGCTGAAGCCGTTGCGTAAACGCGGCCGCGCCCATGACATTCCACTCCGGCCGAGGGATGGCCGGTGATGAACGGTTAACGGCTGGATTTACGTTAGATGGCCGGAGCTTTGCGCGGCAACGGATAGTCGTCGCTCTCGTACAGCCGGCGGATGCCGTTGCCGTCGAAACGCTTCTCTTCGACCTCGAGATAGGCGCCGAGCAGCAATTCCGGCGGTAATTCCTCTATAGCGAAACGGATGGCCTCCGCCGCGGTCGGAAAACGCTTGTAACCGATCGGACGGCGCGACTTGCGGCTGCGGCTGGGAAATAGCTCGGACGGGGCCCGGTAGTTGATCATCGACATTAGAAGTAGCTCCTCGCTGCATAATATGGCCCCGTAGCAGCTAAAAATCCAGCGCCTGCGGGCTCCGCATGGCTGTCCGGCCCCGCTAAGGTAAATTCGCAGCACTGAAAAAAGAACGACCCGGCGCCGCAGCGCCGGGCCGCTGTCCGCTTTTGGCGGATGAATTTAGTCGGCGAATTCCGCCACCACTTCGCTGGTGACCGGATCGACCAGCACAACGCGGTTGTTCACCATCATGTATTTGTAAGTCTTGACCGCCGGCACTTCGACGGCGACCTCCTGCGGCACCATGTAGAGCCGCGCGCTCTCCGGCACCCGCATACCGACGCGGTATTCGACCGTCGGCTGCGCCGGCTGCACGCGTTCGCGCACGATAGTACGGTAGACGGTCTGCCGCTGCACCGGCGTGAGCGCCAACGGTTGCGTGGTCACGATGGTTCGCGTCTCCACCGGCTCACGGGTGATCACCGTGGTCTGTGCGCTCGCCGTGCCAACGCCGGCGAGAAATGCCGCCGCGATCGCAGCGTGGCGAAAATGTGTCATGAGCTCCTCCTGCCTATCTAGTTGTCCAAGACTGGAAACGCGGCAGCGCGCGATGCGGTTCCTCGTGCATGATCCCGAAAAGTGGCAACCGGTTTTCGGAAAGATCATGTGCAAGGTAAATATCTACGGTTCCCGTCTCACAGGGTGTGCGGCAACTCGTCGAGCAGCACGAGCTTCGCGCTGAGCATGGCGATGCGCCGTTGCGCCTCCGCTTGGGTCAAATGCGGTTTGAATGCGTCCAGCTCGTAGGCGTCGCACGCCAGCTGCTTGAGCCGTGCGGTCTGCTCGGCGGTCATCGGCGCAGCGGCGGCGGTCGGTTTTGCGGGCATGGCACCCTCGTAACCGACGCGGCAGCGTGGCGGTTCCCATGATTGTCACTTGAATGTCGTCGCGGTCGCAAAAAACATCCATAGTTTGAATCCTTTAGCGCATCTCGGACTCATTTTGTTCCGGCCGAGCGGCGAGCGAACGAGTGTGACTTCGGACTCCGCACCGGCATTATTCCGGCGCCGGTCTTACAATTTTCACGTGCGGCGCGACTCCGACCTTGATATCAGCGTTGCAGACGCTGATTCGCGAGGCCCAAGGGATGATTCTCGAATCGCTGTTCGGGTTGTCGCTTGTGTTGAATGTCTCGCTCGATACCGCCACTCCGCCCGCCGATCCGGCGGCCTGGATGCAGATGTCGGTGCGCCAGAAGGACGCCGCGCTGCTGCCGCTGGTACGCCGCGCCACCGAATGCATCGTGCAAAAGGTGTCCGCTGATCGACGCTACGGCGCCGACATGCGGCCGGAAGAGTTCAACGATTTGATCGTCGACTCGATTGCGGCCTGCGGGCGCCCGGTGCGGGCGATGATCGACGGCCACGACCGCATGTACGGTTACGGCTCGGGCGAGGCTTTTCTGCTCGGACCTTATCTCGACGTGCTGCCGTCCGCGGTCGTCAAGCAGGTCAGGATCAAGACGCCGGCGCGCTAGCGCATGATCCCGAAAAGTGGGACCCGGTTTTCGGAAAAGATCATGCGCAAAGAAAACTGCCTCAGGACGGGCGAACCGCCAGCGCCGGCCGCAGCGCCAGCGTGATCGGCAGCGTCAGCAGCACCACCGCGGCTACCACCATCAGCGCCGACGGCACACCGACCGCATCGCCGAGCAATCCGTAAATCGCCGGCGACACCGCGCCCGCGCCGATGGTGCCGGTGTAGAAAATACCGAAAGCGCGCTGACGCCGCGCCGATGTCACCAGATCCGGCACCGAGCCGTAGAGCACCGAAGAGGTGCCGTTGAGCGCGACGCCGACCAGAGGCAGCAGCACCAGCGCGGCCTCGAGCGACAGCGGCAGCAGCGCGACAATGCCGAGCGCGGTCACCGCCTCGGTCAGCCACACCGTCGCCACCGCGCCGATGCGTGCGCCGATGAAGGCGCACACCAGTTTGCCGGCCGCCCCACCGGCGAACACCAGGGTCAACGCCAGGCCGACGGTCGGCAGGCTGGCCCCTTTTGACGTGAGCACGAACGGCAGAAACGTCAGAAAGGCCATGCGGGTGGCGCTGTCGATCACGCCGACCGACAGCAGCAGCGGAAAACCGAACTGACTCAAACGGGCACTGCCACGCGCGTTTGCTTCGGTCGTACGCGGCGCCGCCGCCTCGGCGGCAAAACGCGGCATCAGCAGGAATATGACGACTGCCGCCAGCACGCCGAGGCCGCCCAGCAGCAGCAGCGCCTTGCGCCAGGGCAGCACGACGAACAGCAAGGACGCCGCCGCCGGCAGCGTCATCTTGCCGATGTCGCCGGAGAAATTGTAGGTGCCGAGCGCTTTCAGCGAGCGCACGCCGGCGAAAGCATGCGCGATCAGCGCGGACGCCAGCGGATGCTGCGTGCTGGCGCCGAGCCCGGCCACGAACAGCGCGGCCACCAGCGCGGCGACGCCGCTGCTGAAGCCGGCGAGGCAATTGCCGAACCCGGCGAGCGCGGTGCCGAGCGCGAGCACGATCGGCGCACCGAACCGCTCGGCCAGGAACCCTGCGGGAATCTGAAAGCCGGCGAGCGTGCCCGAGAACACCGTCTTCATCAGCCCGAGCGCGGCAAAGCCAAGGCCGAATTCGTGCTGCCAGATCGGCAGCATGACATAGATGAGATCGGTATAGCCGTCGTGCAGCGCATGCGCGCCGCAGGCCACGCAGAGCGCGCGCCGCTCCTCGGCTTTACTGTGCGCGCTGTCGGCTGCCGCGCTCATGAGGCCTTCCCGCGCCGCTCAACAAAGGTCGTGCTCACCAACGAGATCACCGGCTCGCCGTTCTGGTTGACGCCGGTCGAGCGAAACGTCATCAGCCCGGAGTCCGGCCGGCTGTTGGACAAGCGCAATTCGGTCACTTCGCTTTTATACTCGATGGTGTCGCCGACATAGACCGGTTTCAGCCATTTGAGCTCGCGAAAGCCGAGCGCCGGACCGATGCCGGCAACCGGCTCGCCGCGCGCGCGCATCGTTTCATCCATGCGGCGGCGATAATCGACCATCAGCCGCATCCAGGCCACCGCCGTATGCCAGCCGGAGGCGCACAGCGCGCCGAAATGCGAGCGTTCCGCTGCCGCTTCGTCGACGTGAAAAAGCTGCGGGTCGAAGCGCGTGGCGAAAGCCTTGATATCGTCGGCGGTGAAGGTGTGGCGGCCGACCTCGTAGATGTCGCCGACGCTGATGTCCTCGAAATATTTCACGGCCGGGCTCCCGGCTGGCGGCGCGTCATCATCATCGAGGTCATCAAAGTTGTGAGAACGGCGTCCTGTTCGTCGAGCACCTCATACAAGAATTTGACGAAGCCCATCTCCGGCCGGCTGTTGGAGGCGCGCTTGTCGATTACCGTCGCCCGCACGCGGATCTGCGTACCCGGGCGCAGCGGCTTGAGCCAGCGCACCTCGTCGACGCCGGGTGCGCCCATCGAGTTTGAATCGAGCACGAAGCCGTCGGCGATCAAGCGCATCAGCAGGCAGCAGGTGTGCCAGCCCGAGGCGCCCAGCCCGCCCAGCAGGGTGGCGCTGGCCGCCGTCTCGTCGAGATGCATCGGCTGCGGATCGAATTCCGCGGCAAAGGCGACGATCTCCTCGCGCGTGACCAGCCGCGGGCCGTAGACGGCAACCGCGCCGGTATTGAAATCTTCCCAGTGGAGCTTCTGACGACTCATCCAGACATCACTATAGGGCACGATCGTCATCACCCGCGAAAGCGGGTGATCCAGTAACCACCTTCCGCGCGATATTAGCGAACGCCGCGGCTACTGGATGCCCCGCTTGCGCGGGCCATGACAAGCATTTTTGTATGGCTGCGGCTACCTGCCAACTCTCGCGCGGCGTTCAGTACTTGTTCAGGATCGCAAGATAGGCCGGCTCGGCGGCCTTGAATGCGGCGCGCGAATTGGCGGACAAGGTGATGGTGACGATGAATTCGTTGCCGTCCTTGTCGCCGTCGGTAGTGACGGACTGATACTCGTAACCCTGTTCATCGAGGCTGGGCGCCTCGAATTGGTGGCGTTGGAACGCCGGCTTGCCGGCGCCGCGGGCCAAGTCCTCGAGCTTGGTGATCTTGCCGTCCTTGGCGCGGCTTTTCCAATCCGCGATGTTGTCGGGCAGAAAATCGGAAATCGGCTGCTTGTTGCGATTAAAGCGCACGACGACATAGATCTTGGCCGGCGCCTTATCGAATTCGAGACCCTTGGGCAGCAGCATTTGCGCGTCGAAATAGCTGCTCGCCTCTTTGTCTTGCACCCAGCCTTCCGGGATCGCGATCGAAGCGCGGAATGACGCGCACAACGTAAACTTTTGCTTGTCACCGCATGGGTTCATGAATTTTTCGATCTCCGCCCGCGCCGGCGTGGCGGCGAAGAGGCCGATGAACACCAAGGCTGCACCGAGACGGCGCACCGAGGCGATAGACGGCATGTGATCCCCCTGCGTCAGAGCGTAGAACCGATAACCGTTCTCAATAGTCGCGCGAAACCGGCCCGCGGTTCAATCGCTCAGGTGGCAAACCGGAAATGCATGACGTCGCCGTCGGCGACCACGTAATCCTTGCCTTCCAGCCGCATCTTGCCGGCCTCTTTCGCGCCGACTTCACCGCCAGTCGCAATATAGTCGTCATAGCCGATGGTCTCAGCGCGGATGAAGCCATGCTCGAAATCGGAATGGATCACGCCGGCCGCCTGCGGCGCTTTGGTGCCCAGCGTGATGGTCCAAGCCTTCGTTTCCTTCGGGCCGACGGTGAAATAGGTCACCAGATGAAGCAGCGCATAGCCGGCGCGAATAAGACGATCGAGCCCGGTCTCCTTGAGGCCCACCGCGTCGAGAAATTCCGCGCGTTCCGCCGGCGGCAGCGTCGCAATCTCCGCCTCGATCTTGGCCGAATTCACCACCGCGACCGCGCCTTCCTCCTTGGCGCGTTCCTCGACCAGCCTCGAGAAATCATTGCCGCTCGCGGCGGACGCTTCGTCGACGTTGCAGGCATAGAGCACGGGCGCCGAGGTGAGCAGGCCGAGCGAGTGGAATAGTTTTTCCTCCTCAGGCTTGCGCTCGACCAGGCGCGCCGGCTTGCCCTCGCGCAGCAGCAAGAGCGAGCGATTGACCAGATCGAGCGTTTCCTTGGCAAGCTTGGCGTCTTCGCCGGTGCCTTTGGCTTTTTTCTCCAGGTTGTCGACGCGTTTTTCCAGGGATTCGAGATCGGCCAGCATCAGCTCGGTCTCGATCGTCTCGATATCGGCAATCGGATCGATCTTGCCTTCCACATGGGTGACGTCGCTGTCCTCAAAACAGCGCACCACATGCACGATGGCGTCGACCTCGCGGATGGTGGCGAGAAACTGATTGCCGAGCCCCTCGCCTTTCGATGCGCCGCGCACCATACCGGCGATGTCGACGAAGGTGATGCGGGTCGGAATAATCTGTTCCGACTTGCCCAGCACCGCGAGCTTGTCGAGGCGAGGATCCGGCACCGCGATCTCGCCGACATTCGGCTCGATCGTGCAGAACGGATAATTGGCCACCTGCGCCGCCGCCGTCTGCGTGAGCGCATTGAAGAGCGTCGACTTGCCGACATTCGGCAGGCCGACGATGCCGCATTTGAATCCCATGAAATTGTCCGCGTCGTTATGGTGTCATTCGTCGGTGCCGGGCTCGTCCGCGCCGCCATCGAAGCCCTTGGCATCCATGGCGAGATGCACCTTGTTCTGGAAGCTCGCGTCCTCACGCTTGGCGAGCAGATCGGCATTGTCGGCGACAATCTCGCACAAGGCCTCGACCCAGGGGCGCTCGCTTTTGGCAAAATCCTGCAACACGTAAGGTTCTACCAAATTCTTGTCGCCGGGATGTCCAATGCCGAAGCGCACGCGGCGATAGTCGTTGCCGATATGCGCCGAGATCGAACGCAGACCCTTATGGCCGGCATTGCCGCCGCCGGTTTTTATCCGCAGCTTGCCGGGCGGCAGGTCAAGTTCGTCGTGGAATACCACGATGTCGGACAGTCCGAGTTTGTAGAAATGCGCGGCTTCCGCCACCGCGCGGCCCGACTCGTTCATGAAGGTGCCGGGCAGCAGCAGCAGAGACCTTTATCGCCGCCGATGGTGCCTTCCACCGCCACGCCCTGTAAACGCCGCCGCCAGGGCGCGATGTCGTGGCGCTTCGCGATCGCCTGCACCGCCATGAAACCGATATTGTGGCGGTTGCCGACATATTGCGGTCCGGGATTGCCGAGGCCGACGAAAAGCAGCATGGCGCCGCCGCCCTATGCCAGAAGCGCGAACGTCGGAGAGGAGGCGCGTGGGACGCGCCGCCTCACTTCTTCTCGGACTTCGCCGGCGCGGCAGACTTTGCCGGCGCGGCTGCAGCGGCGGGCGCAGCGCCCGCGGCCGGAGCGGCACCGGGCGCCGCACCGGGCGCAGCGCCAGGCGCTGCACCGGGAACCGCACCTTCGACGCCGGGCACCACGCCCGCTGCCGCAGCGGCTGCCGCAGCGGCGGCAGCGGCGGCGGCCGCTTCGGCGGCGGCCTTCATTTCTTCGGCGTAGCCGGACGGCGGCACCACCGTGACCAGCGTGATGTCGCCATGGGCGATCACCCGCACGTTCGGCGGCAGCGTGACCTCGCTGAGATGCTTGGAATGGTTGATGTCGAGTTCGGAAATATCGACGTCGATCGATTCAGGAATAGTTTCGACCGGGCACATCACCTCGATGGTGTGGGTGACGATGTTGACCGCGCCGCCGCGCTTCACGCCGGGCGACTGGTCGGCATTGAGCACCTTCACCGCGACGTTGACGCGGATGACGGCGCCTTCCGACACGCGGAGGAAATCCACGTGCATCGGCAGATCCTTCACCGGATCGAGCTGGAAGTCGCGCGGGATCACGCGGTGCTTGGTGCCGTCCACATCGAGGTGAAACAGCGTGGTGAGGAAGCGCCCGGCATAGATGCGCCGGCTCAGCTCGGTATGGTCCATCAGGACCATCTGCGGGGGCTTGTTCTCACCGTAAATTACGCCCGGCACATGGCCGGAGCGACGTGCAGCCCGGGCGGCCCCCTTGCCGCCTTTCGGACGCACCGTCGCTTTCAATTCCTGGACGGTCGCCATGTTGAAACCCTCATCTAACCCAATGGAAAAAGGCGGCTTTTTCCGCCGCCTCGAACGCGGCAAGCCTCCAGGGGTGCCGGGGGCCGCGTATCGCGCGGGGTTATAGCGGCGCGCCTCGCAAAGGGCAAGAAAGCCCGATATTTCCCCTCCCCCACGAGCACTTGCGAGTGGTGGGAGGGGTTAGGGGTGGGGGGCAGAATTCTAACTGGCGTTGCGAAGACCCCCACCTCGGTTCGCATCGCTAACGCGATGCGAACCGACCCTCCCCACGCTTCGCGGGGGAGGGAGAAAAGCGGCGGCCCGGAGTGACTATTCGGCGGCGGAGCCCGCGCCTTTCTTGGCGGGCTTGTCGGCGCCCTTGCCCTCCAGCGCCGCGATGCGCGCCTTCAGCGCCTCGTTTTCCTCGCGCGCCAGGCGGGCCATATCCTTGACCGCCTCGAATTCCTCGCGCTGCACCATGTCGAGATCGCGCAGGATGCGCTCGGCCTGGCTGCGGAACAGGGTGTCGAATTCCTTGCGTACCCCTTGCGCGACCCCGGCGGCATCGTTCATCAGGCGCGCCATCTCGTCGAAAATGCGGTTGCTGGTCTGGGTCATGTCTCGCCTCCGGGTCGCTATAACAATGGCGGTCCGGTCATCTGGTCGCAAGACCCGTCATGCTACGACCTGATAGCATCGCCCAATCGTCCTACCGGATGCCGCAATGCCCTTGTTCGTCATTCCCTTTCCCGCCTTCGATCCGGTGCTGGTGCACCTCGGGCCGTTCGCCATCCGCTGGTATGCGCTGGCCTATATCGTCGGCATCCTGCTCGGCTGGGTCTACGCCCGCGCCCTGGTCCGCTCGCCACGGCTGTGGGGCGGCAATGCTTCAAAGAATTTGGCGCCGATGACCCTCGTCGACTTCGACGATTTCGTACTCTGGGTGACGCTCGGTATCATCCTCGGCGGCCGCATCGGCTACGTGCTGTTCTACAATCTGCCGCACTTCGCCGCGCATCCGATCGAAATCGTGCAACTGTGGAGCGGCGGCATGTCGTTCCACGGCGGCTTTACCGGCTGCGTGGTCGCCGTGCTGCTGTTCGCGCGTAAGCGCGGCATTTCGGCGCTCTCGCTCGGCGACATCACCTGCGCGGTGGGGCCGATCGGGCTGTTTCTCGGGCGCATCGCCAATTTCATCAATGGCGAATTGTGGGGCCGGCCGGCCGACGTGCCGTGGGCGATGGTGTTTCCCGGCGGCGGGCCGCTGCCGCGGCATCCCAGCCAGCTTTACGAGGCGGCGCTGGAAGGCCTGGTGCTGCTCGCGGTGCTGGCGCTGCTGATGCGCGCCGGCGCCTTGAAGCGGCCGGGCCTCATCATCGGTGCCTTCGCGGTCGTCTACGCCATCGCCCGTACCACCAGCGAGTTCTTCCGCGAGCCCGATGCCCAGCTCGGCTTCCTGTGGGGCGGCGCGACCATGGGTCAGCTGCTGTCGCTGCCGCTGTTCCTCGCCGGCCTCGGCTTTATTGCGTATGCGCTGAAGCATCCGCTACGGAATCGAGAATGAGCGATATGCCGCCGCTGGAAGCCGAGATTTGCCGGCGCATCGCGGCGGCCGGCCCCATGCCGGTGGCCGAATACATGACGCTATGCCTCACCGACAGCGAGCACGGCTACTACACCACGCGCGATCCGTTTGGCGCGCGCGGCGATTTCATCACCGCGCCGGAAGTCAGCCAGATGTTCGGCGAGATGATCGGCCTTTGGATGGCAGCGGTCTGGAAGCGGATGGGCTCGCCAGAAAACCTGCGCGTCATCGAGCTCGGCCCCGGCCGCGGCACCATGATGAAGGATGCGTTGCGTGCGGCCAAGGTGATGCCAGGGTTCCGCGAAGCGGTCGTGATGCATCTGGTCGAGATCAGCCCGGCGCTGGTGGTGCAACAGGAGCACACGCTGGAGCACCTGGCGATCCCGATGTACTGGCATCCCGCGCTCATCGAGGTTCCGCAAGGCCCCGCCATCATCCTCGCCAACGAATTCTTCGACGCGCTGCCGGTGAATCAGGCGGTGAGGACCGGACACGGCTGGCACGAACGCCTGATCGAAATCGATTCCGACGGCCATCTCGCCTTCACGGTTGCGCCCGACGCGCTTCCGCAATTCGATCGCCTGCTGCCGCCGACGCTGCGCCAGACGCCCGCCGGGTCGATCTTCGAATGGCGCGCCGACACCGTGGCGATGGAGCTGGGCCGGCGGCTGTTGCGCGACGGCGGCGCCGCGCTGGTGATCGACTACGGTCATGCCGAAAGCGCCGCCGGCGACACTTTGCAGGCGGTCGGCCAGCACGCCTTTGCCGATCCGCTGAGCGCGCCCGGCAGCATCGATCTCACCGCGCATGTGAATTTCCAGGCGCTGGCCAAGGCGGTGGAGGCCATGGGCGTCAACGGTTTCGGGCCGCTCGCGCAGTCGGAATTTCTGCGCCGGCTCGGCATCGAGACGCGCGCGGCCTCGCTCAAGGCGAAAGCCGCGGACGCCGCAATTGCCGACATCGACGCCGCGTTGGCGCGCCTGATCGGCGAGGACCGCATCGCCATGGGCGCGCTGTTCAAGGCCGCCGCCTTCGCGAACCCTTCGCTCGGTGTGCCGCCCGGTTTCGAGACCTAGCCCATGCTGCAGGCCCTATCGCTCAGCAAGCTCACGCGCATTCGCCACGGCTACTTCAGCCGCAGCGGCGGCGTGTCGCAGGGCGTCTATGCCAGTCTCAATGGCGGCGTCGGCTCGAACGATGCGCCCGACAAGGTTGCCGAAAACCGCGCCCGCATGGCGGCGGCGCTGGGCGTGCCGCCGGATCGCCTGCTCACCGCCCACCAGATTCATTCGCCCGACGTGGCGGTCGTCGACAAGCCATGGACGCGCGAGACCCGCCCGCGCGCCGACGCCATCGTCACCCGCACGCCCCGCCTCGCCATCGGCGTGTCCACCGCCGACTGCGGACCGCTGCTGCTGGCCGACGCCAAGGCGCGCGTGATCGGCGCCGCCCATGCCGGCTGGCGCGGCGCCCTCACCGGCGTGATCGAGGCGACCGTCGCCGCCATGGAGGCGCTCGGCGCCGAGCGCTCCCGCATCGCGGCGGCGCTCGGCCCCACCATCCGGCAGCCGAATTACGAGGTCGGGCCGGAATTCGTCGAACGCTTCCTGGCGGCCGATGCGAACAATGCGCGTTTCTTCGCGCCCTCGGATCGCGCCGGCCACGCCTTGTTCGATCTCACCGGCTATATCGCCGACCGCGTGCAGCGCGCCGGCATCGTGGATTTCGAGGACCTCGGCCTGTGCACCTATGCCGAGCCCGAGCGCTTCTTCAGCTATCGCCGCACCACCAAGCTGGGCGAACCCGATTACGGCCGACATATCAACGCGATCGCACTCGCCGATTGACGGCTGCCGCAGCCGCCGGAAGCGGCGATCCGCCGCTCGGCTGGACTCGCAGGCGCCCTTGCCGCTAGATTTCACCCCGGCCGAGGGACTGTTAAAGACAATAACAAGGCCAGGTACAGGGGCGTTGATGCTGTTGAGTTCGGGGGGGCGGGCCCGGCGCGCCACGCGGCGCCAAGGGCCTCATGCGCTGGTCGCCGCCATCTGCGCGATGGCGCTGGCCGCTTGCAATGCCGAGGACCGGCCGACCGCATCGGTCGGACAGCCGCGCGGGGCCACGGTCGCGTTTGAATCCATCGACGGCCCGCCGCCCGGCCAATTTCAGCAACTGGTGCGCAATCTCAACTACGAGGCGCAGACGCGCCGGCTCGCGGTGATTTCGCGCGAAAGCCCATCGGCCTATCGCGTGCGCGGTTATCTCGCCGCCAAGGTGGTGCAAAAGCAGACCACGATTTCGTGGGTCTGGGATGTATTCGACCAGGACGATCGTCGCGCGCTGCGCATTACCGGCGAGGAGACCGCCAAAGCCAGCCATCGTGACGCCTGGTCCGCCGCCGACGACGAAATGCTGCGCCGGATCGCCAGCAGCAGCATGGACCAGCTCGCCGCCTTCCTGACCTCGCCCGAAGTGGCGCCGGGCACGCCCGACGTGGCCAGCGTGCCGCAGGCGATGCTCGTCGGACTGCGCGATTTCACGCCCGAAGCGGCCGGCATCTTCCGCATTTTCCAGGCCAATGCCGATCCGGCGCCGCGCGAGGCCGCGGAGGCTCCCGCCTTCGCCAATGACGAGGCGGTCCCGCTGCCGCGCCGCCGGCCGCCCCTGGCAGCCGCAATATCGGCCCAGGAAACGCTGACGCTGGCGGCCTCCGATTAGTGAGCCAAGGGCTCGTTCACCCTGCTTAAAAGCTTGCGCACAATGATTTGGACTCGTATTGCGAGCCCGTCCCCGCCTTGTTATGACCACGCCGCCGGTAACACCGGGTCACACGAGGATTCGTAGATGGCGGGCAAGAACGGAGCGATCAAGCTCGTCGCCGGCAACTCGAATCCTGCTCTGGCGCAGGCCATCGGCGACTATCTCAAGACCCCGCTGACCAAGGCGGTGGTCAAGCGCTTCGCCGACATGGAGGTGTTCGTCGAAATTCAGGAAAACGTGCGCGGCGCCGACGTTTTCGTCATCCAGTCCACGGCGTTTCCGGCCAACGACCATCTGATGGAATTGCTGATCATCATGGACGCGCTGCGGCGCTCTTCGGCGCGTCGCATCACGGCGGTGATCCCCTATTTCGGCTATGCCCGGCAGGACCGCAAACCGGGTCCGCGCACGCCGATCTCGGCCAAGCTGGTGGCCAACCTGATCACGCGCGCAGGCGCCGACCGGGTGATGACGCTCGACCTGCATGCCGGGCAGATCCAAGGCTTTTTCGACATCCCGACCGACAATCTCTACGCCTCGCCGCTGATGGTGCGCGACATCCGCGAGCGTTTCCAACTCGACAACGTGATGGTGGTGTCGCCCGACGTCGGCGGCGTGACGCGCGCGCGCGGACTGGCCAAGCGTATCAACGCGCCGCTCGCCATCATCGACAAGCGGCGCGAACGCGCCGGCGAATCCGAAGTGATGAACGTGATCGGCGACGTCGCCGGCTACACCTGCGTGCTGGTGGACGACATCGTCGACTCCGGCGGCACGCTGGTTAACGCCGCCGACGCCCTGCTCGCGCAGAAGGCCAAGGCGGTCTACGCCTATATCAGCCACGGCGTGCTGTCGGGCGGCGCGGTCGCGCGCATCGCCAAGTCGCGGTTGAAGGAACTGGTGATCACCGACTCAATCCAGCCGACCAAGGAAGTGCTCGACGCCGGCAATATCCGCGTGCTGCCGATCGCCACCCTGATCGGCGAGGCGATCGGGCGCACCGCGACCGAGGAGTCGGTATCGAGCCTGTTCGACTGAGCGGGCTCACGAGAACAAAACGGAATCGATTTGGCGAATCGATTCCGACCGGCAAAGTTATCCACTACCAGATTCAATGTGACACCGCATTGGCTGTGGAGAGTCGACTCAGGCTGGTTGCCTATCGCCCGCAAATCACTGCTCATTGGCGCTCGATGATGCCTTTGGCGGGCGGAATCGAGCGGGTATAGTCAATTGGCCTAGTGATTCGTTTCCGCCGTCAAGGCGTCCCCGTATCCCCTGCGTCAGCATCTGGTTGGCCCGTAGCGTGCCATGCGCGTGCGGTGGCGTGCGTTTCCCCTCGCTTCATTCGGCACAGTGGAGACGTCATGTCCCAAATCAGCTACGCGGACGAACCACGACTCAACCCCCTCGACGTGGTGGAACGTTTGGCGGCGGTCAACGACTGGTCGTTCGAGCGCGCCAGCGACGACGAGATCACCATCCTGGTCACCGGCAAGTGGACCGACTACCAGGTTTCCTACACCTGGATGGGCGACATCGAGGCGCTGCATCTGGCCTGCGCCTTCGACCTCAAGGTGCCCGAGCGCCGCCGCGGCGAAGTGCAGTCGCTGATCTCGCTGATCAACGAGCGGCTGTGGGTCGGCCATTTCGACCTCTGGCTCAAGGAAGGCATCCTGATGTTCCGCCACGCGCTGGTGCTGGCGGGCGGCGTCGAGGCCTCCGGCAAGCAGTGCGAGGTGCTGCTCGGCACCGCGCTCGACGCCTGCGAGCGCTATTTCACCGCCTTCCAATTCGTGGTCTGGGCCGGCAAGGGCGCGCGCGAGGCGCTCGACGCCGCCATGTTCGACACCTCGGGCGAAGCGTGACCCCCTCTTGTCATGCCCCGCGAAAGCGGGGCATCCAGTACTCCGAAGCATTGAGGATTTACCTTGGCGTCGGTGGATACTGGATCATCCGCTTGCGCGGATGATGACAGCGGAGAGAAGTCATGGCCGCTCGCAAACCGCAACCGCTCAAGTCGATCCGGCAGCCCTCGTTCTGGTCGGCGCCGGCAAGATGGGCGGCGCCATGCTCGACGGCTGGATCGCGCGCGGGCTCAATCCGAAAAAGCTGGTGGTGATCGAGCCGCAGCCGGGCCAAGCCGTGAAGGCGCTGGCGCGGCGCGGGCTCAAGCTCAATCCGAAGGGCAAGGCCGCCGCGGCCGCCGCCATCGTGATCGCGGTGAAACCGCAGAGCGCGCCCGACGCGGTGCCGCCGCTCGCGCCATACGTCGGCAAGACGACGCTGGTGCTCTCGATCATGGCCGGCCGCACGCTTGGGTTTCTGCAGCAATCGCTGCCGCCGGGCACGGCGATCGTGCGCGCGATGCCGAACACGCCCGCCGCCATCGGGCGCGGCATCAGCGTCGCGGTCGCCAATGCCAAAGCCTCCGCGCGCCAGCGCAAGCTCGCCGGCGACCTGCTCGCCGCCATCGGCAAGGTGGAATGGGTCACCGACGAGGCGCTGATGGATGCCGTCACCGCCTTGTCCGGCTCCGGCCCGGCCTATGTCTTCCTGCTGGCGGAAGCGATGACCAAGGCCGGCATCGCCGCCGGACTGCCGCCGCAACTGGCGGCGCGGCTCGCGCGCGAAACCGTCGCCGGTTCCGGCGAGCTGCTGCATCGCTCGGCCCTCGACGCCGCCACGCTGCGGCAGAACGTCACCTCGCCGGGCGGCACCACCGCCGCCGCGCTGGAGGTGCTGATGGGGCCGGGCGGTTTCGACGAGCTTCTGACCAAAGCCATCGCCGCCGCCACAAGGCGAGTCTCGCGAATTGGCGGGTTAACGCACAAGTTCCCTGCCCTAGAACCGGCGCCTTTGCCGGCCTAGATTAAGAGCAGCCGAACAGCCCGCAGGAGGCCGCCATGGCCCGCAAGCCGAAACGTGAACGCAAAGCGCGACCGGCCGCACCGCCGCCGCGCGGCACATCCGACCGCGACAAGGCGATCGACGCGCTGATGGCGCTGCTCACCGAGCATTCCTTCGAGGAGATCGGCCTGGCCGAGGTCGCCGGCCGCGCCGGCTTGAAACTCTCGCAGCTGCGCGCCGAGTTCGGCTCGACGCTCGCCATTGTCGGCGCCCAAATCAAGGACATCGACCGCGCGGTGCTCGCCGGCGGCGACGCCGACATGGCGGAGGAGCCGGCGCGCGAGCGGCTGTTCGACGTGCTGATGCGCCGGCTGGAAGCGCTCGCGCCCTACAAAGAGGCGGTGCGCTCGCTGCTGCGTTCGGCGCGGCGCAATCCCGGCCTCGCGCTGGCGCTCAACGTCATGGCCGTGCGCTCGCAGAAGTGGATGCTGGAGGCCGCCGGCATCGGCGCGTCCGGCCCGAAGGGCGCGTTGCGCGCGCAAGGCGCGGCGCTGATGTTCGCGCGCGTGCTGTCGGTCTGGTTCGACGACGACGAGCCGGGCCTCGACCGCACCATGGCCGCGCTCGGCCGCGGCCTCACCAGCGCCGAACGCTGGGCCGGGTTCCTCGACGACCTGTGCGCGATTCCGAAATGCATCGCGCGCGGGCCGCGCCGCCGCCGCGCGCGCGACGAGGAAGAAGCCGAAGCGGCTTGACGCTTGTCCCGGATGCGGTGCAGCGCGCAGCGGTGCGCCGCTGATCCGGGACCCAGCTTGCTTTTTCTTATTAAGCGGGATCCCGGGTCTGCGCCGCACCGTTCGCTACGCTCACGCTGCGCCGCGCCCGGGACAAGTCAAACCGGCACCCTGACTGTCGCCCGCAACCCGCCGAGCGGGCTGTCGCCGAGCGTAATGTCGCCGCCGTGCGAACGCGCGATGTCGCGCGCGATCGCCAGCCCCAAGCCGGTGCCGCCCTCGTCCTGATTGCGCGCGTCGTCGAGCCGCAGGAACGGCTTGAACACTTCCTCGCGCATGTCCGGCGGAATGCCCGGCCCGTCGTCGTCCACGGTGATGGTGAGCCAGCGGTGGTCGCGATGGCCGGTGATCGCGATCGAGGGCGCGAAGCGCGCGGCGTTCGACACCAGATTGCCGAGGCAGCGCTTGAACGCCGCCGGCCGCACCGTGACGATCGGCGGCCCATGGAACACGACGCTGGCCTTGTGGCCGTGCCGTTCGGCGTCGTCCTTGAGCTCGTCGAGGAAGGCCGCCATGTCGGTCGCCGCCGAGCCCTCGCCGAGATCGCCGCGCGCGAAGGCGAGATAGGCCTCCAGCATGCGCGCCATTTCGTCGACGTCCTTCTGCATCGCCTCCACTTCCGGCGTTTTTGTCTTGATGAGGGCGAGCTCGAGCTTGAAGCGGGTGAGCACGGTGCGCAGGTCGTGCGAAACGCCGGCCAGCATGGCGGTGCGCTGCTCGATCGCGCGCTCGACGCGGGTCTTCATCTCGATGAAGGCCTGCGCCGCGCGCCGCACCTCGCGCGCGCCGCGCGGGCGGAAATTCGGCACCTCGCGGCCCTTGCCGAAGCTTTCGGCGGCGTCGGCCAGCCGCAAGATCGGCTTGATCTGGTTGCGCAGGAAGATGATGGCGACGCCCAGCAACACCACCGAGGTGCCGACCATCCAGAGCAGGAAGATTTCCGAATTCGACGCGTAAGCGGCGTTGCGCCGCGCGAACACCCGGATCACCGTGTTGTCGAGCTGGACGCGGATTTCGACCAGCGCCGACTTGCCGACGGTGTCGATCCAGTACGGCCGGCCGATCTGCTTGCGCAATTCCTCCGACAGCGCCTGATCCAGCAGCGAGAAGAACGGCTTCGGCCCCGGCGGCGGCATATCACTGAGCGGCAGGAAATCCACCACCAGGCCGAGCCGGTCCTGCGCGATGCGGCGGATTTGCTGCTGGTCGGCGTCCTGCGGATAGCCGCGGTAGACGTCGATCAGCGCGGCGATGTCCTGCACCACGCCGGCAGACAGCCGCTGGGTGACCAGGTTCCAGTGCCGCTCCATGAACACGAAGGCGATCACCGACTGCAGGATCACCATCGGCAGGATGATGATGAGCAGCGCGCGCGCGTAGAGGCCCTTCGGCATCACGCTGTTGAGCCAGCGGCTGAGCCGCCGCCAGCCGTCGCGGATGCGGCCGAGCGCGGCGTGGATGCGGCGCACCGGCGGGATCGCGTCGTACCAGCGCCAGGCATCTGCGAGACGGCCGAGCGCCGTGCGGATGGAGCGGATGCCGAGATCGAGGCTGGTCATGTCGTGCTCACCAGCCGGTAGCCGATGCCGCGCACCGTCTGCACGAACAGCGGATTGGCCGGATTGGGCTCGATCTTGCGGCGCAGCCGGTTGACCTGCACGTCGATGGCGCGCTCGCTGACCGCGCCGCCAGTGCCGGCGAGCGCCAGGCGCGACACCGTCTCGCCCGGCGTCGCTGCCAGGACGCGCAGCATCTCGCGTTCGCGGTCGGTCAGCCGGATGATCTCCTCGCCGCGGCGCAATTCGCCGCGCGCGAGATGATAGACGAACGGCCCGAAGCGCACCGATTCCACCGGCGGCGAGACCACCGGCTGCGCGCGCTTGAGGATATTGGCGATGCGCAGCGACAATTCGCGCGGCTCGAACGGTTTGGACAGATAATCGTCGGCGCCCATCTCCAGGCCCTTGATGCGGCTCTCGGTGGCGTCGCGCGCGGTCAGCATCAGGATCGGCACGCTCGATGATCCGCGCAGCGCCTTGGCGAAGTCGAAGCCGGACTCGCCCGGCATCATCACGTCGAGAATGAGCAGATCGAAGCTCAGGCTGTTGAGCTTGGCGCGCGCGTCCGCCGCGGTCTCGGCGGTGGTGACGCGGTAGCCCTCGCCGGCGAGGAAGCGCGACAGCAGGTCGCGAATGCGGCGGTCGTCATCGACGACCAGCAAATGCGGCGCATCGTCGGAAAGCGTGGCGGGCAGCATCATCACTTGTGCTCCTCGCGTTAGCCACGCGTCTTGGCGCGCTCGGCGCGCGCGATCAGGCGCAGCACCTCTTCGCGATTGTCGGCGTCGATCATGGCGGTGAGAAAGCGCCGCGCCGCCTCGTGCGCGCCGGGGCCGAGTTCGGCGAAGGCGCGGTTGATGCGTTGCGTCTGCAGGCCGGCGAGCTTGAGCGCCAACGTCTCGCCCTTCGGCGTGACAAAGAGCAGCCGTTGCCGGCGGTCCTGCTCGCCTTCCTTCTGCACCACGTAGCCCTGGTCGACCAGTTGCTTGAGCACGCGGCCGAGCGACTGCTTGGTGATGTTGAGGATCTCGAGCAGGTCGGCGACCTTCATGCCGGGATTGCGGTTGACGAAATGCAGCACGCGGTGATGGGCGCGGCCGAAGCCGAGCTTGGAGAGCACCTCGTCCGGATCGCCGACGAAATCGCGATAGGCGAAGAACAACAGCTCGATGATGTCCCAGACCGGCTCGGCCGGCGCCGGCGTGGCGCCCGGGCGCTCGGGCAGCCCGCCGGTCGCTGCGGACATTTTGGCGTTCACATTTATGTCAGCCATATTGACATATTTTGGTTTTATGTTACAAAAACGCATCCAGGGACGAAAGGATCGTGCCGAAACGGCCATTTTTTCCCGCGTTACGCTAGCGGGACGGCGATAGGTCCGGTCCGGTCCCATTCATACCGGGTGTTGCCCCCCGACGCAAAGTATTGGAATAGGCGCGAAAAATGCCCCATGAACGGGGCAAGAGACAGCGGCCAAAGAGGCCGACAGGCCCGCCGCGAAGGAGGAAAGTATGGCTGCGCAATCCTATGACCGGCTCGAAGGGGTCATCTGGTACGACGGCAAGCTGGTGCCTTGGGCTGACGCCAATCTGCATGTGCTCAGCCACGGCCTGCACTATGCGAGCGCCGTGTTCGAGGGCGAGCGCGCCTATGGCGGCCAGATTTTCAAGTGCACCGAACACTCCGAGCGCCTGAAGCGCTCCGCCGGCATCCTCGACTTCGAAATCCCCTATTCGGTCGCCGAGATCGACGCCGCCAAGAAGCTGGTGCTGGAAAAGAACGGCAAGCAGGAAGCCTATGTGCGCCCGGTCGCCTGGCGCGGCTCCGAAATGATGGGCGTCTCGGCGCAGACCAACAAAATCCATCTGGCGATCGCCAGCTGGGAATGGCCGAGCTATTTCGATCCCGAGCAGCGGCTCAAGGGCATCCGGCTCGATCTCGCCGAATATCGCCGGCCCGATCCGAAGACCGCGCCCTGCCGCGCCAAGGCCGCCGGCCTCTATATGATCTGCACCATCTCCAAGCACCGCGCCGAGCGCCGCGGTTATGCCGACGCCATGATGCTGGATTGGGAAGGCCGCGTCGCCGAATGCACCGGCGCCAATATCTTCTTCGTCAAGGACGGCAAGATCCACACGCCGCTCGCCGATTGCTTCCTCGACGGCATCACCCGGCAGACTGTCATCGCCCTGGCGCGCAAGCGCGGCTTCGAGGTGATCGAGCGCCGCATCCTGCCCGACGAGCTCACCGGATTTTCCGAGTGCTTCATCACCGGCTCGGCGGCGGAAGTCACCGCGGTGTCGGAGATCGCCAACTGGAATTTCAATCCGGGCGGCATCACCAAGCAGCTGATGGACGACTACACCGCCGAAGTGCAGCCGAAGGGCAAAGCCGCGGCGGCGTGACGCTTGGTCAAATACCCTTGCGCGCCGCGATCGAAGCGGCCGCCGGCTGTTCCGGCCGCAGCAGCGTGACATAGCGCACGCGATTTTGCGCGAGAAACCGCTCCATATTTTCGTCGAGCACGCGGCCCCGGCTTAGCGATGCATGCCGCAGCAGCAATTCGCCATCGTCGCCGAAGGCGATAAAGCCGGTGTGGAAATAATCCAAATTCGGCCGCCGGGTGATGAAACCGACAATATCGCCTTGCGTCAGCAGCTTCCTGTTCGCCAGCAACGTGGCACGCGGGATGACGGTCATCGCAAACCGCCGCCGGCCGAGCGCCCGGTGCCAATATACCGTCTTGTTCAGTTCGACCGCGCCGTCCATGGCGATCCAGCGGCAGGTCTTGTTCTCGACATTGTGCTGGCCCCACTCGAAGAAATAATGATTACGCTCGAACCAGTTCACGATGCCGTGGCGATAGCGGATCTCCCGCAGCACAGTTTCGAAATCGCCGATATCGCGCGCGCTGGCCGCAGCCAGCACCGTTTCGCAATACGTGACGCAGTCGAAAGCGTCGTCGCGCACGACGAACTGTTCCGGCCGGTGCGGCCCGCCGATCAGCGTAAAGCCCTGGTAGTGCGTGCCGCGCAGCGCGCCGGAAATGAAATCGATGCGCTGTGAAATCTGCTCGAGCCCGCGCGCCTCGGCGATCAGGCGCTCGATGCGCGCTGCGCCGGCCCAGCTTGGCCGGGCGCCGGCCGCCAAAGCGGCGCCGCCCGCGAGGATGCGCAGGATGTCCCGGCGGCTCACGCCTCGGATCGCACGACATCGGCTTCACCCCGCCCGCAGGCAATGTTTCGATCAATCCCGCACCACCACCAGCCGGTCGGTGCCGGATTCCGCGCCCCATAATTCGCCCCGCCGGCCATTAATCTGGCGCACCGAGGCGCCGCGCTTGTTGCTCGGGAAGCTCTCGAATTTCTCGGTCGCCGGATCGAAGCGCAGGATGGCATTGGCTGACCAGTCGGTGAGCCAGACTTTATCCTTGTCGTCGACATAGACGGCGTAGCAGCCGGTCTTGCTCCTGGGCAGGCTCCACACTTTCCAGGCCTTGGCGATCGGATCGAAGCGCGCCACTTCGCCGGTGTGCCAGAAGCTCACCCACAGCAGGCCCTTGGAGTCCGACCAGATGCGGCGCGGACCGACGCCGGGCTTGGGCGGCGGCACCATCAGCGCGTCGCCGCTCACGGTGTCGATTTTCACAATATGGTTGCCGGCGAGCGAGGCGTACCAGACTTCGCCATTCGGCGTTGTGGTGATGCCGTAGGGGCCGGAACCCTTGGGCGCCTTCCAGGCCTCGACCTTACCGGTGGCCGGATCGACGCGGCCATAGACGCCGTTCTGGCCGGTGAACCAGAGTATGCCCTTGCGGTCGAAAGTCGCGGTGTTGAGATTGGCGTCGGGAAAATTCTGCGGCAGCGGAAACAGCTTCACCGCCTTGCTGGCGGGATCGACGCGCGCGATCGCGTTCTGCCCGCCCTCGGTGACCCAGGCGGCGCGGTCGGGCCCGACGATCACGCCATGCGGCGCCGCGCCCGGCCCGAGCGGAACTTGCGTCACCTTGCCGGTCTTCGGATCGAGAATGCCGAGCGCGCCTTGGCTTTGTGCGGTGTACCAGACCGTGCCGTCCGGCGCCGGCGCCACGTCATGCGGATGTGCGCCGCGCGCCACGTCGTAATACGAGACCTGCGCGGCCGATGCCGGATTGAGACTGAGCGCAAGCACCGCCACTGCCACGACCACGATCGGAACCATTTTCGTTCCCCTACGTGCGGTCATTCCGCCGCCAGCCGACCGCGCGCGCCCCAGCGCCCGGCCGCGGCGTCATCGGTCGCCTTGGCTTCCACCCAGGTTTTTTCGCCGGCTTTTTCGACCTGCTTCCAGAATGGCGCGCGCGTCTTCAGATAGTCCATCAGGAATTCGGCCGCCGCGAATGCCGCCTCGCGATGCGAGGACGTCGTCACCACCAGCACGATGTCCTCGCCCGGCACCATGCGCCCATAGCGGTGGATGACGGTAACGCCCAACAGCGGCCAACGTCCGAGCGCTTCCGCGACGTGGCGCTCGATCTCGGCCTCCGCCATGCCGGGATAATGCTCGAGCGTGAGCGCGGCGATCGGCTCGCCGGCTTCGCTGCCGCGGCAAATGCCGGTGAAGCTGACCAGTGCGCCGATATCGCTGCGGCCGCGCGTCAGCTTGGCCGCTTCCGCGGCGGCGTCGAACGGCTCGCGCTGCAGGCGCACGGTCGATGGTACGGTCATGGGGATAATGTAGTGCAATTCGAGCTTGGTTGAAATCGGCGCGACAGGCACAGCGCGCTCCCTCTACCCTTGGGGGAGAGGGTTGGAGTGAGGGGGCAAATGACACTCGTAGGCCCGATCCCCCTCACCCGGCGCGCTGCGCGCGCCGACCTCTCCCTATGGGAGAGGTGAAGAAAGGTGCTATCCGCCGGTCATCGGCGGGAAAAAGGCGATTTCGCCGGCCCCTTTGATCGAGGTCTGCGGCTTGACGTGGGTGCGGTCGATGGCGGCGCGGATCACCTGGGGGTTCTCGAAGGCATGGGCATATTCCTCGTCGCGCGAGGCCAGCCACGCCATCAGATCCGCCACCGTCGCGACGCCGGCGGGGACCTCGATGTCTTCCTCAGGCTTGCCGACGCGCTCGCGCACCCAGGCGAAATAGCGGAGTTTCAAAGTTGTTTTTCCTTGCGCATGATCTTATCCGAAAACCGGTACCCACTTTTCGGGATCATGCGCTAATCCATCATATAGCGCAGGCCGGCGCGCATATAGTCCCAGCCGGTGTAGAGCGTCAGGATCGCCGACAGCCACAGCAGCGCGATGCCGACCTGCGTGGTCACCGGCAGGATCTTGTCGCCGGCCTCGCCTGCGATCAGGAATCCGACCGCCACCATCTGGCCGATGGTCTTCCACTTGGCGAGCCGCGTCACCGGCACGCCGACCCGCAGCTCGGCGAGATATTCGCGCAGGCCCGAGACCAGGATTTCGCGGCACAGGATGATCACCGCGGCGAGCAGCGTCCAACTGCGGATGGTTTCCTCGGCCGCCAGCATCAGCAGGCAGGATGCCACCAAGAGCTTGTCGGCGATCGGGTCGAGCATGCGGCCGAGCGAGGACTGCTGGCCCCAACTGCGGGCGAAATAGCCGTCGAGAATGTCGGTCACGCCGGCGGCGATGAAGATCGCCAGCGCCAGCCAGCGCAGCCATAGCCCGCCGTCGAGAATGCTCTGCCAGTAAAGCAACCCCACCACCACCGGCACGGCGGCGATGCGGCCATAGGTCAACAGGTTCGGCAGCGCGAGCGGATGCGCCGGCAATTGTCTGGAACTGATGGCATTCATTGGCGACAAGGAACACCCGCGCCGCGGCAAGGTCAATCGCCAGCGACCGTTGATCCCCGCTGATTACTGGATCGGCGGCTTCGGCAGCCGGCTTTTGCCCGGCTCCATCAAGAAAGCCTGATCGAGCGAATACCATTCGCCTTTCACGTCCGCCGCCGGTGCGCCCCCGTCGTGGCGGACATAGTCGCCGACCAGCGCGCGGGTGACGCCGAATTGCACGTCGGTTTCCAGTTTGTCGTCGTCATTGACGTAGATCTGCGAAATCAGCGTCTTGAAACCGGGCTTGAAGATCAAAAAGTGCAGATGGGCGGGCCGGTAATGATGCCGTCCGGTGGCGTGCACCAGATCGCCGACCGGGCCGTCGATCGGGATCGGATAGCCGGCCGGCTTCACGCTGCGGAAACCGAAACGGCCTTGCGCGTCGGTTAAGAATTTGCCGCGCAAATTCATCGGCGCCTGCTTGGGGTCCTGCTGCTCGTAGAATCCTTCCGGCGAGGAATGCCAGACGTCCACCTCGGCGCCTTCGATCGGCTTGCCGCTCTGGTCGCGCACGAACGCGTTGACGAACAACACCGGCCCCGGCGTCGGCGAACGCACGATCGAGCCGCCGTTTTCGGTGCGCGGCGAGTTCATGCGCCAAAACGGCCCAAGCAGATTGGCGGTGGTTTCGGTCTGCCCATTGTTGCCGTTGTTGAGCAGGCAGATCAGCGTGGAGAAGCCGAGCGAGCCAGACATCAGCACGGTTTCATTGTGGGTGTCCGTGGTTTTCTTGCCGAGCGCGGTGACGAAGCCCACCGCCTTCTCGAATTCCTCCTCGGTCAAATGCACGTCGCGCGCAAAGGCGTGCAGATGTTTCACCAGCGCAGTAAGGATTTCCCGCACGCGCGGGTCCGCCGCGTTCTTGAACGCGTCCACCACCACGTTGGTGACGTCTTCTTGTGTCTTGATGAGCATTGCGTTGCGTTCCTAGCCTCTCGGTATTTCTCCGTCATGCCCGGCTTTATGCCGGCCATCCACGCCTATCTCGCCGCCTGTTCGTGAAAGAACTCATATATCTTTCGCGCCGTCTCCGCATTAATCCCGGGCACCTGGGCGAGATCGGGCAGGCTCGCGCGTTCGATCGCTTTCAGGGTGCCGAAATGGCGCAGCAGCGCGCGCTTGCGGGTGGGCCCGATCCCCGGAATTTCCTGCAATCCGGCCTCGCGGATGTCGCGCTTGCGGCGCGCACGGTGCGAGCCGATGGCGAAGCGGTGCGCCTCGTCGCGCAGCCGCTCGATGAAATAAAGCAAAGGGTCGCGCGGCGGCAGCTTGAACGGCTCCCGGCCGGGCATGAAGAAGGTCTCGCGCCCGGCATCGCGGTCCGGCCCCTTGGCGATGGCGACCAGCGGCACGCCGGTCACGCCCAGCGCACTGAGCGTCTCCTGCGCGGTGGCCAGCTGGCCCTGCCCGCCGTCGATCAGCACCAGATCGGGCCAGGGGGATTCGTCACGTTCATCGGTATCTGCAAACTCTTCGGCCGCCGTCTTCTCGTTCCCTCCCCCCTTGTGGGGGAGGGTTAGGGAGGGGGGTAATTCTTGCGCCCCGATTGCATCCACCCCCCTCCCGGCGCCTTCGGCGCCGACCTCCCCCACAAGGGCGGAGGTAACCGGAATGTGCGGCTCGCTCGCGCGCGCCTCTCGCGGATTCTCTTCCAACAACCTTTTGAACCTCCGCTGCAGCACTTCGCGCAGCATGCCGTAGTCGTCGCCGGGCGCGAGATCCGCCGAGCGGATATTGAACTTGCGGTACTGGTTCTTGCGGAAGCCTTCCGGCCCGGCCACCACCATGGCGCCGACCGCGTTGGTGCCGGCGATGTGGCTGTTGTCATAGACTTCGATACGGCGCGGCTGGCGCGGCAGCGCGAAGGTCTCGCTCAGCGCCTTCAACAATTTCTGTTGCGAGGACGTATCGGCGAGCTTGCGCGCCAGCGCCTCGCGTGCGTTCGCTAGCGCATTCAGCACCAGCTCTTTGCGCTCGCCGCGTTGCGGCATGCCGACCTCGACCTTGCGGCCGCTCTTGACGGTGAGCGCAGCGGCCAGCAGCGCGCGCTCCTCGAATTCGTGCGACACCAACACCAGCCGCGGCGGCGGTTTGTCGTCGTAGAACTGCGCCAGGAACGCGCTCAATACTTCGCCGGCGCCAAGCGCGCGGTCGGCCTTCGGAAAGTAAGCGCGGTTGCCCCAGTTCTGCCCGGTGCGGAAGAAGAACACCTCGACGCAGGTGTAGCCGCCGGCCTGATGCACAGCGAACACATCGGCTTCCTCGAGGGTGCGCGGATTAATGCCCTGGTGCGACGTGATCGCCGACAGCGCCGCCAGACGATCGCGATAGACCGCCGCGCGCTCGAAATCGAGCGCCGCCGACGCCGTGTCCATTTCGGTCGCAAGTTCCTTCTGCACCAGCCGGCTGCGGCCGGAGAGGAATTCGTTGGCCTCGCGCACCAATTCGCTATAGCCGGCGAAATCGATCTCGCTCGTGCAGGGCGCCGAGCAGCGCTTGATCTGATAGAGCAAGCACGGCCGCGTGCGCGCCTCGAAAAACGAATCCGAGCAGGAGCGCACACAGGAACGCGCGCTGCAGCGCATTGATGGTGCGGTTGACCGCGCCGGCACTGGCGAACGGCCCGTAATAATGCCCGGCCCGCGTACGCGCGCCGCGATGCTTCAAGAATCTGCGGCGCCCAGTGGTCGGAGCTGATCAGGATGAAGGGAAACGACTTGTCGTCGCGCAGCAGCACGTTGAAGCGCGGGCGCAGCCGCTTGATCAGGTTGGCTTCCAGCAGCAGCGCTTCGGTCTCGGTCTTGGTGGTGACGAATTCCATCGTCACCGTGCCGGAGATCATGCGGATGATGCGGCTGTCGTGCCCGGTCGGCCGCGTATAGGCGATGACGCGCTTCTTGATATTTTTCGCCTTGCCGACATAGAGCACCTCGCCCTGCGCGTCGATCATGCGGTAGACGCCGGGCGCCGAGGGTGCGTGCTTGATGGCGCGCGCAATCGCCGCGCGGCCGGCCGCCAGCGTGCCGGCCGGCGCCTCGGTCGGCTCCAATTCGGGCAGCGCCTGCTCCTCGTCCTCTTCGCGCAGGTCGCTCGCCGGGTCGATGTCTTTGGGCGTGCCGTTCATGGGAACTGGGGCATCTACTCATAAATAGATATTCGTGGCGAGCGATTAGCCAAGGTCCGCTTTACCGGCCTCACCACACTTTCTTGACCGTCGCGCCGGAAAACTTATCGAGGTTCGATCAGCTCGATCCTGTTGCCAAAAGGATCTTCGACGTGGCGCCGGTCGCAGCCGACGATGGGCTCATCTTCGGTTACCTTGTATCCGGCCTGTTTCAATTTCGCCTCGAGTTCGGCCAGACCGTCGACAATGAAAGCGGGATGAGCTTTACGGGCCGCCACGAAATTCTTGTCGACCCCGAGATGCACCGTCACCGTGCCGTTTTCGAACCAGCAGCCGCCGCGCGCGGCAAGCTGGGGCGGCTTGGTTTTTTCCGCCAGACCCAACATGCCTTGATAAAACGCGCGCGCCTCTTCCTCCCGGCCTGCCGGCATCGCAATCAAGACATGGTCGATCCGGCAAACCGGCATGGCACATCTCGTCTTTGCTTCGCGCGCCATCCTAAACGACGGCTGGCATGAATCCCTACTTAGCCGCCGCGATTTTGTTGGCGCGGATCACCTCGCTCCAGAGGTCGACCTCGCGCTTGAGCAAGGCGCTCGCGGCCTCCGGCGTTTGTTCTCCAAGACCGAACTCATCCATGCCGCCGTCGGCAAAGCTCTTCTGCACCTTGGCATCGGCGAGCGCCGCGCGCAGCGAACTGTTCAGTCGATCGACAATCGGACGCGGCGTGCCGGCCGGCGCTAGCAACATGTGCCAGAAATCGATATTGAGCTTCTTGTAGCCGAGCTCTCCCAATGTCGGCAGGTCCGGCAAGCCGGCGAACCGCTTCCTACCGATGATGGCATAGGCTTTGAGCTTGCGGGATTTGATCAAAGGCCCCGAAACGATCGCCGATTGCGATTCCAGATCCACTTGGCCCGACAACAGGTCAACGAGCGCCGGACCGGCGCCGCGATAGGGAACCTGGGTGGCTTTCACGCCGAACTCCTGGGCAATCAACACGCCGGCCAAATGACCGTATGAGCCGACGCCGGGATGCCCGATTTTGGTGGTGTGTCCGGGCTCTTTCATCCAGGCCAGCAGCTCCTTGAAATTCTTCGGCGGCAGGCTTGCGGGCGCCGCAAGGGCCGAAGCGGCGGTGTTGATGAGGCCGATGGGGGCGAAATCCTTTACCGCATCGAACGTGAGGTTAGGATAAAGCGACATGCCGGCGGCCAGCGCCACCTGATGGATCATGAATGTGTAGCCGTCGGCATCGGCACGAGCCGCGCGGGCGGCGCAGATCATGCCGCCGGCGCCGCCGACGTTTTCGACCACGATCGTCTGCCCCAGCGCTTTCTGCATGGGATCCTGGATGATGCGCGCGATCGTGTCGGTCGCGCCACCGGGCGGGAACGGCACCAGCAGGGTGATATTGCGATTGGGATAGGGCTGCGCTGAAGCGATGCCGGTTGCCAAAAGACACGCGGCGATAAGCGCCGCCACGAGCGCGCGTACAAAAACCATGCTTCCTCCCTGGAGCCGCCTTTCTTTTTTTGTTGTGCGGTTGCCGCTCGCATAATCACGCTTTTCCGAGCCCCTCCGCAAGACGGAAGCGAGGTGAGCGTGGCTCGATAATACGCAAAAGATTGCGCGCTATTCCGCGCCGTCGCTGTCGAGGGTGCGCCAGGCCAAATGCTGGCCGCCGTCGACCGCGATTACGGTGCCGGTAACGCTGCGCGCCGTGGCGAGATAAACCACCGCCGCCGCGATGTCCTCCGGCGTCGGCCCGCGCTGCAGCGGCACGGCAGCCGCCTGGCGGGCGAATTGCTCAGCCGTCTGGCGCGGGCTCGGCAAGGTCGGGCCGGGCGCCACCGCATTGACGCGCAATTTTGGCGCCAGCGCCTGCGCCAGCGTGACGGTCGCGCTGTTGAGCGCGCTCTTGCTCAACGTGTAGGAGAAAAAGCGCGGGGTCGGCTTGAGCACGCGCTGGTCGATGATATTGACGATCGAAGCATCGGCGCCATGCGGGCGCCTGCGCGGCGAAGGCCTGCGCCAGGAACACCGGCGCCGTCAGATTGACGGCAAACGTGCGCTCGAAGCGCGCACGTTCTAGGCTGGCGATCTCGTCGTCGTCGAATTGACTGGCATTGTTGACCAGGAGCGTGAGCGGCCCGAACGCCGCCGCCGCCGGAATGAGCCCGCGCACGGCCTCGGGCTCGGCCAGATCGGCGAGCACCACCGGACGCCGTCCCGCCCGCCGCCGCGATCTCGCCGGCGAGCTTTTCGGCCTCGGCGCGCGAGCGATAGGCGTGCAGCACCACGGCGTAGCCGGCGCGCGACAATGCGAGCGCGATGGCGCGGCCGATGCGGCGCCCCGCCCCGGTGATCAGTGCCGCGCGCGGCTGTGTCTTGTCGTTCGCCATCCCGCCTCACCCCTGCGGCCTGTCATACGCCAGAGCATCCGCCGCTGCCACCGATGTTCCACCGGCAGAGCATCCAGTGCACTGGCCGGCATAAGCAATGTTAGCCGGGCGAACGCGGTCATTCTGGGCGAACAACAGCGCAGCTCTAACAGTTCTTTAGGGTTAACGACTGCTGTTTACTGAACGATTCATGACCGCTTAACTTAAAACACCCGATAAATCCTTCACGATAATCTCGAACTCCGCCAATCGCCGACCGCGCGGTGACATCGAGACCGCTCAGTGCCGCCAAGCTCGGCGCGACCGCGGGAGCAAGTGGAGGGTGTAATGAAAAAAACGATTTTCGCGGCCACCCTGGCGGCCACGGCGGTCGCCTCCGGCGCGGCCATCGCTGCCGACATCCCCCGCGGTCCCGCTCCCTATTATTCGCCAGCCAGCGTCTACAATTGGAGCGGCCCCTATGCCGGTCTGAACGTCGGATATGAATTGGGCAAGGTCGCCAATAGCTCGATCAATCCGCGCGGCATCGCGGGCGGCGGGCAATTCGGCTACAACTGGCAAAGTGGCCAGTTCGTGTTCGGCGGCGAAACCGACATCCAGTTTTCCGGCGCCGACGACACCTTCGCGCCCTACAAGTTCTCCAATCCGTGGTTCGGCACCCTGCGCGGCCGCGTCGGCGTCGCGTTGAACAACATCCTGCTCTACGGCACCGGCGGCCTCGCCTATGGCGACCTCAAGGGCGAGCTAGGCGGGCTCACCGAGACCAAGACCCTCACCGGCTGGACCGGCGGCCTCGGCATGGAGGTCGGCTTCACGCCGAATTGGTCGGCGAAGGTCGAGTATCTCTATATGGATCTGGGCAACCGCACCTATTCGATCACCGGCGTGGACAACGGCCTGCAGGCCAGCATGCTGCGGTTCGGCCTCAACTATCATTTCTGAGCGGCCGCGGTCGCTCACGTGGCGGAAAACCCCGGGCCTCGCGGTCCCCGAAGCTCGCTCCGGGGCTTTTGCTTGCGCGTATCGCGCGCTCAGGCCGCGATCTTGGTCGCCGCGAAGGCCGGCACTTGGCTTGCGAATTTGTCGTGCCAGGCGAGCAGGCGCGGATGGCCTTCACGCCAGGTGCCGCCGAACCGCAGATCGCGATAGCCGAGCACGCAAGCGAGCGCGATCTGGCCGACGTCGGGCACGGGCGTGAGTACGGGCGGTGCCGCTTCCAGCGCCGCCAGGCCGCGCGCGACCTTGTCGGCCTGGCGATCGATCCAGCTCTGGACGTGCTTGTCGGCCGGTCGGTAACGGTTCTCGTAGACCAGCAACAGGGAGGCATCGAGGATGCCGTCGCATAGCGCCTGCAGCCGCAGCGCTTCGAAGAGCGCCTTCGGCTCGCGCGGAACGATGCGGCCGCCGCCGGCGAGAAAATCCAGATAGTCCAGGATCACGCGCGAGTCGTAATAGGTGGTGCCGTCGTCGAGGATCAGCGCCGGAACTTTGCCGAGCGGATTCTGCACGCGGATACTGTCGGCGGGATCGTTGAGATCGGTGTCGCGCACCTCGATCTTGTCGGCGAGGCCGAGCACGCTGGCGGCGATGCGCACCTTGCGGCCGAAGGGTGAGGCTGGGGAGGACTTGAGGATCATTTGGAAAAATATCCCGCCGCGACAAGCGCGGGGACGACAGACCCGCAGCTGGTGGGGATCAAAAGCAATTCAGCGGACGGCCGTTGCCGGTGTAGCCCGTTATGCGATCAGCCGGTGACGACCAGGTTCACCGCCTTCGGGCCTTTGCCCTTCTTGTCCGGTTCGATATCGAAGCTGATCTTCTGTCCCTCGTTCAGGCTCTTGAGTCCGGCCGCCTCCACGGCGGTGATGTGCACGAACACATCGCGCCCGCCGTCATCCGGCTTCACAAAGCCATAGCCCCGCTCGCTGTTAAAGAATTTCACCACACCGGTCTGCGCCATCGGGAAAACTCCTCTCCCCGCACTGCTCCGCCGCCGGGCCCCACGCACGGCGGCTCGGCCGGACATTCACATTCGGGAAAAGCGTCGGCCGCGAATGGCCTCAGTCACTCCCGCCAGCCCCCCAAACCGGAGGCGGAACGTCACTGCCAATGGCAGAACTACACACCAACTAGGGTCCCGTGGAAAGGGGCCACCGGGTCACCGGGCGGCCGGCAATCCCCGCGGGGTGAGCCAATCGAGCTTGAAACCGCCCTTGCCGTCGCGCCCCAGGATGCCCGCCAGCGCGGGCAGCAGGACGGAGAGCTCGCTTTCCAGGGTCCAGGGCGGATTGACCAGGATGAGGCCGCAACCGTTGAGGCGGGTCGGATCGCTGAGCGGCGCTACATTAAGTTCCGCCCGCAGGATCTTGGCCGTCCCGAGCCGGCGCAGGCTTTTGGCCAGGGCGTCCGGTTCGCCGCGGTCCTTGATCGGGTACCAGAGCGCATAAATGCCGGTGGCCCATTTGCGGTGTGCGGCGGCGAGCCCGCGCGCTAGGCGGAAAAAATCGCTGTCCTGCTCGAACGGCGGATCGACCAGCACCAGGCCGCGGCGCTCCTTCGGCGGCACATAGGCGCCGAGCGCGGTCCAACCGTCGATCGCAAGCGTCTTGATGCGGACATCGCCGCGCAGATTTTGGCTGAGCGCGGCGGCCGCCTGCGGCTCGATCTCGCAGGCGATCAGGCGGTCCTGCGGGCGCAACCAGGCGCGCGCCAGCGCCGGCGAGCCGGGATAGACCTTCAGCCGGCCGCGCTCGTTGAGCGCGCCGACCACCTCGAGATAAGGCGCAAGCAACGTCGCCACCGGGGCGGCAAGTTGCGCGGCCATGAGCCGCTCGATGCCGTCGTGCCATTCGCCGCCGCGGCTCGCTTCCGGGCCGGCCAGATCGTAGAGGCCGGCGCCGGCATGGATGTCGATCACGCGGAACGCCGCCGGCTTGACGCGCAGATAATGCAAAATGCGGCAAAGCACCGCGTGCTTGAACACGTCGGCGAAATTGCCGGCATGGAATGCGTGGCGATAATTCACGTGTGGCTCGAAAGCTCCGCCGATCAGGCCGTACCGGCAAGCTTATGCCACAGATGCGCTCAATCCTGCATGCCGCGCAGGCCGAAATGGCTGCGCGGTTTGACCGAGCGCAGCGGGTACGACGTCTTTCGCCGCGGCGGCCGCAGAACGGTGGCGGGTGTCCGCGCGGGAACCGCGCGTAGCGCGCCAGTTGCGGCACGCCGCCGGCTAATGGCGCGCATGAGCAGACGTACCGGAACAAATATCGCCGAAGCTATGCCGACCACATGCAGGACCGGCGGCAACAGCAAAAGATCGGGCGAGCTGAGCAGCCACATGACGATGTAGCCGAGCCCCACGAACCACACCGCAAACCCAATATAGTCCCACACACGATTCATAGCCGCGCTCCCCCGCGCTTGATCGCGGGCGGAGGATTGCGGAATTGCCTTACGAGAATCTTGCGCCAATCCTCGACGCTCCGGGGTTATCCCCGAAACGCCTATGGCCATCGTTAGTGCTGGCTTAACGCGATCGTAGACTCGTTGCCCGAATTTGGCCGCGATTTATCCGCCGCGCACCGCCGGCATCGCGATGGTGTCGCGTTTGCAGGCGCGGCGCGTCACCTCGGCACAATCGCGGAAGGAAAAATCCTTGTTCAGGCACACGCGCACTTCGCTCAAGCGCTTGCTGTCGCAGGCGACCGCCAAAGCCGCGCGCGATAATCCCGGATTGGCCTTGACGAAGGCTTCGGCGACATCGTCGGGCGTCACCGTGATCGGCTTGTCCAGTTCGGTAAATTCCAGCGGAATTTTTACCACCGCGCGTGCCTTGCGCACGGTCTCGAAAAAGGCGTGCTGGGAAAGCCCCGAGCAGGTGCCGTGGCGATCCCATTCATGGAAGATCAGCCGCGGGCTCGGCATCAGGTCGAGCGCGCCGCTTACGATGTTGCGTTCGAGCCGCGGCGCCGGAACCTGGCAGAACGACGGGAAACCCCGCTCGTATTGCGGCCACAATCCGTGCACCACGAAGGAAAACGGCCGCCCGGCGCATTGCTGGTCGGGCGCCCGGTCGGGCGCGCGCTCTTGCGCGGCCTGGCAGTAGGAGGGCGACCAGGACAGCGCCAGCACATAGAAATCGAATTGGCCGGGCGCATTCTGCCGGCGTTCTTGCGCCGACCCGTCCTGCGCCAGCGCGACGATTGCGAAAATGAAAAGGAAGCTCAGGGCAACGGCGGCGGCCTGCGCCGCCCGGCTAACGCGATGACGAAGCAAATCGCGAAACATTGGACGCCCCCATCACACGGACACAAGAACAAACCGGAAATTGATTTTCCGCAACGGTTCCAGAAAACCGTACTGCAGAATTGAGAACATTTCAAGAACAAAATGAAACAAACCGGGGGTCGGCGCGGCGGGCAGGTTTTAGGGCCGCGCCATCTTGCACGCCGGGTTATAGGCCCAGTTGCGGTCGAGCCCGACCACGCACCATTCGACACCCCAGGTCATGCCGATCATGCCGGTGTCCTCGCCGATCGAGTAATTCACCCGGTGCCTGCGCCCGTCGCTGACGCTGGCAACCGCGCTGCAGAAGCGGCGCGGAATGGTTCCGGCCGCCCAAGGCCGGTAGGCGATTTCCTGCACCCGCTCGAATTCGAGGATTTGCAGGTCGGAGTTCCAGAACCGGCCTTCCTTCTGCGCGAAGCGCGAGGCGATTTTGTCGAGCGCGGCCTCGCAAGGCGGCAGCAGGCCGTCGTAGTTCGGCCCGCTCAGATAGATGTTTTTTTCCAGCCAGCTGGCGGCCTGGGCCGGCGCCAAGGCCCCAAGGCCGACCAGAACCGCGGCCGTAAGGAACCGAATACTAACGGAAGCACGCGTCATTACCGAACTCCGGCTGGCCATTTTGCAACGGTATCACAGATTTTTCCCACCGCAGCCGATTCGTGCACAGATTTGCGCCCCCTGGTACTCGTGACTCCACTTGCGGCGCTGCATCATTTCTTTTGCGAATTGGGGTAACATGTGGCGTTGCGCGAGTTTGCGTTCAGCGCGCCGCCGTTGCGTTTTCGCGCGTTGGACGGACGCCCGCGCCCGGCCACGTAGTCTTGTAGCGTACGACCGACCTAAAGTCCGGTCGGGATGGTAACGGCCGCGTATCCCATGTTGTGAGGGGGAGACCTTGTCATGGTCAGTTGTTTGCTCGCGTGCACGGCGTTGGTTGTCGGTTGGTTGCCGGCAACCGCGCCGAAACGGGCCCCGGGCTGATCGGAGCGGAGCAAGGGACGATGTATCCCGGGCCGCCGATCAACCGGGGTGTCCGTATCGCCTTTTGTTTGGCGCATGATCCCTCGGGTCGAGCCCGAGGGCAGGCTTTTCCGAAAACCGGTGCCCACTTTTCGGGATCATGCGCTACGCCAATCGCCCAACACTGCCTGCACCAGTGCGAGCGCCGCCACCGCCGCGGTATCGGCGCGCAGGATGCGCGACCCGAGCGCGATCCGCACCACATTCGGCCGTTTGAGCAGCGTCGCGCGTTCCTCTTCGGCGAAGCCGCCCTCCGGGCCGATCAGCACGGCGAGCGGCAAGCCCGCGCGGGCGATCTCGGCCGGCAGCATCGTGTTGGCATGCGGCCGCGCCGCGGCGAGCGCCGCCACCGGGTCCTTCACCTCGGCGTCCTCGTCGCAGAACACCAGCAGGCGGTCGGCATCGGCAAATGCGATTGCCACCTTGAACGCGACCGGGTCGGCCACCTCGGGCAGCGCCAGAATGCCGCACTGTTGCGCCGCGTCGATCACATTGGCGCGCATGCGATCGAGATTGACCCGCGCCACCTGGGTATGCCGGGTAAGCACCGGCTGCAGGCGCGAGACGCCCATTTCCACCGCCTTCTGCACCAGATAATCGAGCCGGGCATGCTTGAGCGGGGCGAACAGGAAATGCAGATCGGTCGGCCGCGGCTGCTCCCGCCGGCGCTCGCCAACGACGGCTGTCAGCGCCCGCTTGCCGGTGCTGGCGAGCCGGGCCTGCCATTCGCCGTCGCGGCCGTTGAACAGCAGCAATTCATCCCCGTGCTTGAGCCGCAGCACGTTAACCAGGTAATTCGCCTGGCCGCGGTCGAATGAAACCGCCTGCCCGGCGGCCAGTGGGGCATCGAGATAGACGCGGGCGGTGCGGAAATCGTAGTGCGGCATGAGGTCATCGTTACGGCTGCGGCCAGGCCGGGGCCGGTTTACGTTAGCGCATGATCCCGAAAAGTGGGTACCGGTTTTCGGAAAAGATCATGCGCCAGTAAAATGTTAGGGAAGCACAGCGGTTCTAAGCGGATCACCCTCTATTTGGCGGGGCCTTGGCGAGGGGCGCCAATTTTGCGTGGATTGCCGTGTTCCCGACGCATTCGGCCGGTTGGTATATTCGGCCGGACGCACGCCAGCCTGTTATAATGCGTCCGGAACCAGGATCCGGGACCAGGAGGGGATCAGCCTATGAACTCGTGCCGGGCATTGTTCATCGCCGCGTGCCTGTTGCCGAGCGCCGTCTGGACCGCCGCGGCGCAGTTCCCACCGCCGCAGCAGCGGGCGGAATTGCCCTGCATCGGGGATTTCGGCAAGCTTCGCGACGATGCCCAGAAGAAGGCGACGGCCATCCGCAGCGCGAGCGCGCGCAAGGTGGCGCCGCGCGAGGCCTGCCAGTTGTTCAACGTGTTCTCGGCCGCCGAGGCCAAGATGTTGAAATTTGCCGTCGATAATTCGGTCTGGTGCGGCATTCCTCCGCAAGTCATCGCAAGCATCAAGCAATCGCACGCCAAGACGGATGAGATCCGCACCAGGGTTTGCCAAGCCGCCGCCGCGCCGGCGCAGCCGGCGGCGCCAACTTTGAGTGACGCGCTCAACGCCCCCATGATCGACTCCAAAGACATCAAGACCGGCCGTGGCACCTTCGACACCCTGACCGGCACCCCGCTCGGCAACAAATGAGCGAGCATGCCGGACGCGTCGCCGATGCGACCGGAAACTGGGTCGACGGTCTCGCGCCCGCATTCACCCGACCCTATTTGCGGCTTGCCCGCCTCGACCGGCCGATCGGATCCTGGCTGCTGCTGATGCCGTGCTGGTGGTCGGTCGGCCTCGCCGGCATGCGCGTCGATCATTTCCCGAGCCTCTGGCACATCGCACTGTTCTTCATCGGCGCCTTCGCGATGCGCGGCGCCGGCTGCACCTGGAACGATCTGGTCGATCGCAATCTCGACGGGCTGGTCGAACGCACCCGCTCGCGGCCAATTCCATCCGGGCAAGTGACCGTCGCAGAGGCCACCACCTTCATGATGTTGCAGGCGCTGATCGGTTTTCTGGTGCTGGTGCAATTCAACCGCTACACGGTGATCACCGGCCTCGCCTCGCTGCTGGTGGTCGCGATCTATCCGTTCATGAAGCGGATCACCTATTGGCCGCAGATCGTGCTGGGGCTCGCCTTCTCCTACGGCGCGCTGATGGGCTGGCCGGCCGCGTTCGGCCGACTCGATTGGCCAGCGCTCGTGCTCTATGCCGGATCGATCTCCTGGGTGATCGGCTACGACACCATCTACGCGCACCAGGACCGCGAGGACGATCTGCTGATCGGCATCAAGTCGACCGCGCTGTTGTTCGGCGAAAACACGCGGCCGATGCTGGCAAGCTTCTACGCCGGCGCGGTAGTGCTGATCGGAGCCGCCGGACTGATGGCCGGCGGCCGCCTCATCTTTGTGCTCGGGCTGATCGCCTTCGCCGCGCATCTGGCCTGGCAGGTGGCGCGCCTCGACATCAACGATTCCGCGCATTGCCTGAAGCAGTTCAAATCGAACCGTGACGCCGGACTGATCTTGTTCGGCGCCATGCTGCTGGAGGCGGCGGTCTAGATCGCCGGTGCGTCGCCGCTACGCCGATCAGATGCCGCGATTGATGTAGTCGTAATAGCGCTCGATATTCATATTCAGGAATGGACCGTAGCCGCCCCACTGCTCGTATTTCGGCAGCTTGATCTCTTTCTCGGCCGCGTCGTAATTTTTGCCCTCGCTGATGGCTTTCCTCACGGCGGCTTCGATGTCCTCGTGATAAGCGATCTGGCTGCGGACGTCGTCCTTGTTGCCGATCTGGCGCCCCGCGCGGCCGGGATGGCCTGCGATCAGGCGGTCCCAATCCATCGCGAGCACTTTTTTCAGACCATCCTTGAAGTCGGGAAGGTAGTTGTCCGCCATTACGCGAAACGGCAGCGCCTCCAGCGGAATCCAATCGACGGTGAAGATGATCTTCTCCTTCGGCAGCCGCATCACCAGCGTGCTGTCGGAGTGGTTCCTACCGACATAGAGCAGCTCGAGTGTGGTGCCACCGAGCTGGATGACCTTCTTCTTGTCGACCACCTGGTCCGGCACGACGACGTCGGCCGGTTTCAACTCCACGATCCGCGCCTTGGCGTTTTTATGCGCAATGAAAGTCGCGCCCAAGTCTTTGAACGGCTGGCCACCGGCGATGTGATCGTAGTGGCTGTGGCGTGTGATCACGTATTTGATCGGCGCCTTGGTGACCTTGCCGATTTCTTCGATGTAGGCTTTCGCCGCCGGCCGCCGCAGGCTGATCGGATCGGTGACGATCACGCCCGCTTTGGTGACGACGAACATCGATTGATGATTTTCGTACCGGAAGATGTAGACGTTGTCGGTGCCCTCGACCTTGGTGGTGGCAAACAGCGGCCGCTGCGGCGTCTGCGCCTGCGCTGTCACGACGATTGCGGATGCGATCAATGCAACCGCCAAGCCCGTGAAACCGATCCGAGACATGCCCATTCCTCCCGTTTTGTTATTGCCGCCGGCGTGGCGGCGGTTGTCCGGGAAATCGCGCGCGATCCCGGCGTCCGCCACAGTAAAACCGCGCGCGTGCCAGGTTTATTCCCGCCCGGCCGGCCCAATCAGCTGAGGAGGATTTCAGAAGTCTCAGTGCACGGTCAGCCGGTCTTCAACCGGATAGGCCGGTTTGTGCACCGGGCGCGGCGGCGCGGGAACCACATCGGTGAAGTCGAAGTCGTGGACGACGCCGCCCGCCACGTTGCGCGGCGCTGCAATCGAGCCGGTCACCGCCTCGTCGTCCTCACCCGCGACATAGCCGTCCTCATCGGGCACCGCGACCGGCGGCTTGCCGCTCGCCGCCTTCGCCGGCAGCGAGCCGGTATAGGCCTGCCCGCGCTGCTTGCTGGCATAGACCGCGCGCACCTTGGCCGCCACCACTTCGCCCGGGATCGCATCCGGCCGGCAGGGATGGTTTCCGCTCGAGCGCCGCATCAGGTCCACGTGCATGTGGTCGTAGTGATAGATGTTGTATCCGGGCGCAAGCACCGTGCTGAAGGTCTCGCAGGCGTAGAGCTGCACGTCGTGCAGGAAGCCCTGCTCTTCCGGCGTGCCGTGCCAGCCGTCCTTGACCGTAATCTTGCGCCCGTCGGCGAGCGTGAAGCCGGCGATGTCGAGCGCATTGCCGAAAGCGTGTTCGGAAATACTCGAGGTTCCCGAGCCCACCATTTCGCGGCACGAGTAAGCCGAGATCTGCTTGATCTCGGTGACCGGCGTGCCGAACCAATGCATCGCCGCTGGCTGCACGCCTTCGCTGACCCAGCGGTCGAGCGCGGAGACCAGCGGACAGGCGAGCGTCGCGGGCGGCGTCACCGCCGCCGGCATGATAGCCGTCGTCGCGTTCGGACCGCGCATCGGCCCGAGCGCTGGCAGCGTGCGTTGCAGCGGCGGCTGATAGACCGGCACGTTATAGCCCGGCTGCGGGCGCGGATAAGCGGTCGCGCCGCGGCCGGGCGGCAACACAGCGTCATCGGGAACATCGTTGGGCAGCGCCGCCGCGCTGGGCGTAACGCCCGGCTCGATCCCCGGCGGGGCGAGCGATATCGGCTCGCCGCCCGGCGCGGTGGTCGCGGGCCGCGCGATCCCCGGCGGCCCCGGCATCCAGCGCATATTGCCGCCTTGAATTGGCTCGCTCTGCACGGGCGCGACCTGGACCGGTCGCACGGGTGCTACCGGCGTATAGCGCGGCTCGCTCGGCGGCCAGCGCGGCTGCGCAGATGCGTTCGGGATTCCTGCCGGCGGGCGCGGCTCGTCGGCGTAGCCCATCGCCGGGCTCTCGCCCAACATCGCCACCTTAAGCGGGAAATCGACACCGCACATGCCAGGGCCTTCGATCGGCTGCATCTGCACGACGCCGGCGCCGACCTTGAGCGCGCCCGACTTCAGACACGTGACCTCGGCCTCGTGCCGCCAGGCCGCCCGCTGCTCGCCGAAATGCAGGAAGCTGCGTCCGCAGCCGGCGAGCGCCAGCAGCGCCACCGCGCCGGCAAGAGTGAAGCAGACACCACCCTTCATGCTCGCGAAAATGCGAGCAGTTCCTTTAACGAGGCTTCAATTCCGGCGTTGTGAGAATTCGTTAAGGATAAGGATTCGTTGCCGGCGCATGATCCAGGCCGTGAAATCATTTACGAGCAGGCAAATGGCAACGCGGAAGCGCCGCCTAACGTCCGTTAGCGGGGTTAAACCAGACATCGCTCGGAATTGTCGCCATGTCCGCTTCTGACCGATATTGTTGCAAAAAGATTTTTTGCGTCCCGATGCGCAACATTGATTCAAGAAATCGATCTGGCGCGCAAGATTGATTCAATCGACGCGCCCGTTGGATTCGATAGTTGCGTAGTTGGAGGGGGTCGCCGACTTTTGCAACAAAATCGACCCAAAGCGGACATCGCATAAAGGCGAAATGCCCAGTAGACCGGACGCTGACGCATTTTACTGCGCGAAGCAATGTCTGCTTTTGGCGGACATTCCGTGACTGCGGTCGACAGTCCGCTTTCGGCGGCAAAGTGACCATTTGCGAACCGTTGCGCACGAACCCCATCTGTAAGCACACGCCCTAGTTCGCAGGCTTGATCTCCAGAATCTTGCCGATCTCCGCCACGGTGGCGCGTTGTTCGTCGAGCGCGGCGGTGAATTCGGCCGGCGATCCCGGATTGACGACCTGTCCGGTGGCGCTGAGCCGCGCCACGACCTCAGGGTCGGCGGCGATAGCGCGAATATCGGCCGCGATACGATCGCGCACCGCCAAAGGCATGTCGCGCGGCCCGAGCAAGCCGACCAGGCCGTCGAACTCCAGCGATCTGTAGCCCGCTTCCCTGCCGGTCGGAATGTCCGGCAACGCCGCCGCGTGCTGCAGGTTCGTCAAAGCGATCGCTTTCACTTTTCCGGCCAGTATGCGCGGCCGCATGATCGCATAGGCGCCGACAAAGGCTTGGATGCGCCCCTCGGACAGATCGTTGATCGCCGTCACCGGATCCTTGTACGGCACCTTCGCCATTTCCAGTTTCTCGGTTTTCAGGAATGCCGCCCACATCAGGTCGTTGGCGCCGGTCACCGATGCATAGTTCAGCTTGCCCGGCGCCGCGTTGATCTTGGCGGCCAATTCCTTGATGGTGCCGGCACCCAGCGCGGTCGGTACGCCGAGCGCAATCAACGTGTTGGTCACGCGCGCGATCGGCACCAGATCCTTGATGTCGTAGGGCAGCTTCTCGTGCAGTAGCGGATGCGCGGTGAATGTCGAGGCCGGCGCGAACAGTAGAACATGATCGTCGCGCGCGCCGATGACCGCCGTGATCGCGATGAAGGCATCGCCGCCCGGCTTGTTCTCGACCACCACCGGCTGACCCCACTTGGCCGACAGCTTGTCGGCGAACACGCGCGCGGTGATGTCGACGCCGGAGCCGGGCCCGAGCGGAATGACGAACTTGACCGGCCGCTGCGGCCAAGCCTGCATATTTGCCGGCGTTTGCGCCGACGACGGCGCAGCGATCGAGACCAGCGCGGCAAAACCGCAAAGGATCAAGGCGAGGATCGAACGCCGCGGGCTGAGCATGGATTTTTCCTGCAATAATTTGGTTGGCGAATATGTGAGCAGGTGTGGACTGCCTTTGTCCAGCAGGACCGCATTGCCGTCATGCAATTGTACAGAGCCGACACGCATGCAAATTTGCCTGAGTGGTATTTCAATGGGCGGGAACGTGGGCGGTTTGCCTCCACTTGTCGTGGAATTATCGCAAAATTGCAGTGGCTGGGAATTTTTGCACTGCCGCATTGCGTCGCACAACGATCTATTGTGGCGCACGATCAAGCGCTTGCTGCCGCCATTCCCGCCACGCATGACGTGTCATGCAAATTTCGCGTGATCGGCACGCAACCCACTTCGGGGCGAGCGCGTTCTCTGCTAGTCTGCCGCCACACTCAACAAGGGAGGCACCTGCCGTGGACCTTACCTTGAGACTGAATGTGCTCGCTGTGTGCGCCGTGTTTGTTTTCGTCGGCGCGATCTTGCTGGGGGCATTCTGAGTTCAAGAGGCCGACGACGACGCCAAACCAATAATGCGGGCTGCTAAGCCCGGCCGAGGAATACGACACCGGAGAGCGCCCCTCTCCGGTGTTTTGCTTTTCGCTGGACTTAAATTTATTAGGCCGCGAATGCCGCCGAAACCCTCTCCCTCGGGAGAGCGCTGGGGTGAGGGGGCAGTGCTCTCGATAGACCGTAACCCCTCACCCGTCGCGACCGCGTCCCGGAGAGGTGACGAGGATCGATCACGCCGCCACGATGCTGGGCGCGGCGTGCGCCGTGTAATTGAGGATCGGCGCCAGCCAGCGTTCGCACTTCGGCAACCGTCCAGCCCTTGCGCTTGGCGTAATCCTCGACCTGGTCGTGCTCGATCTTGCCGACGCCGAAATAGTGGCTCTGCGGATGGCTGAAATAGAGCCCGCACACCGCCGCGCCCGGCCACATGGCGAAGCTCTCGGTCAGCTTGACGCCGATGCGCTCGGCCTGCAGCAGGCGGAACAGCGTGCCCTTCTCGGTGTGATCGGGCTGCGCCGGATAGCCGGGCGCCGGGCGGATGCCGCGATATTTCTCGGCGATCAGGTCGTCGGCGACCAAGCGTCTCGTTCGCCTGCGTAGCCCCAGAATTCCTTGCGCACGCGCTGGTGCAGCCGTTCGGCAAAGGCTTCGGCCAGGCGGTCGGCCAGCGCCTTGACCATGATGGCGGAATAGTCGTCGTTCGCCCGCTTGAAGCGGTCGGCGACCGCGTCCTCGCCGATGCCGGCGGTGACGGTGAAGGCGCCGATGTAGTCGGCCACACCGCTGTCGCGCGGCGCGATGAAATCGCTGAGCGCCTCGTTGTAACGGCCTTCGCGCTTGGGCAGTTGCTGGCGCAGGCTGTGCAGCACCGCGATCGGCGTCTGGCGCGCCTCGTCGGCGAACACCAGAATGTCGTCGCCCTGCGCCTGCGCCGGCCAGAAGCCGAGCGCGGCGGCGGCGGTGAACCAGCGCTCGGCCACGATCTTGTCGAGCATGGCGCGGGCATCCTCGAACAGCGAGCGCGCCACCTGCCCTAGTTTCGCGTCGTCGAGAATGGCGGGATATTTGCCCTTTAACTCCCAGGTCGAAAAGAACGGCGTCCAGTCGATAAAATCGATCAATTCAGCGACCGAATAATCGGGAAGCGTCTTGCTGCCGAGGAAGGTCGGCTTCGGCGGCAGATAAGCGCCCGACCAGTCGAGCTTGGGCGCATTGCCGCGCGCACCGATGAGCGGCAGCCGCACCTTGTCGGCCTGCGCGCGCGCGTGCGCCGCGGCCAGCTTGCGAATATTCGCCGCGCAGCTCGGCGACATAGTTGCCCTTGGCCTGCGCCGACATCAGCGCCTGCGCCACGCCGACCGCGCGGCTGGCGTCGTTCACGTAGACCGCCTGGCCGCGCTTGTAGTTCGGGTGGATCTTCACCGCGGTGTGCACGCGGCTGGTAGTGGCGCCGCCGATCAGCAGCGGCAATTCGAAGCCCTGCCGCTCCATCTCGGCCGCCACGTGGCACATCTCGTCGAGCGAGGGCGTGATCAGGCCGGACAGCCCGATGATGTCGGCCTTCTCGGTGCGCGCGGTCTCCAGAATCTTCGCCGCCGGCACCATGACGCCGAGATCGATCACCTCGTAATTGTTGCACGCGAGCACGACGCCGACGATGTTCTTGCCGATGTCGTGCACGTCGCCCTTCACGGTCGCCATCACGATCTTGCCGTTGGAGCTGCGCTCGGCCGCTCCGCCGGCCCGCCGACGCTCTTCTTTTTCCTTCTCCATGAACGGCAACAGGTAAGCCACCGCCTGTTTCATCACGCGCGCCGATTTCACCACCTGCGGCAGGAACATTTTGCCGGAGCCGAACAGGTCGCCGACGATGTTCATGCCGTCCATCAGCGGGCCTTCGATCACGTCGAGCGGGCGCTTGGCATCCTGCGGCGCGCCTCCTCGACGTCGGCCGCGATGAAATCGGTGATGCCGTGCACCAACGCGTGCGCCAGCCGCTTCTCCACCGGCCGCTCGCGCCAGGCCAGATCGACCTCCTTGGCCGCCTGCCCGGCGCCGCGGAATTTCTCCGCCAGCGACAGCAGCCGCTCGGAGGCGTCGGGCCGGCGGTTGAGCACCACGTCCTCGCAGGCCTCGCGCAATTCCGGATCGAGATCGTCATAGACCGCGATCTGCCCGGCATTGACGATGCCCAGATCCATGCCGGCCTTGATGGCGTGGAACAGGAATACCGAATGCATGGCTTCGCGCACGCGCTCGTTGCCGCGGAACGAGAACGACAGGTTGGACACGCCGCCGGAGACATGCACATGCGGCAGGTTCGCCCTGATCCAGCGCGCCGCCTCGATGAAGGCAATGCCGTAACCGTTGTGCTCTTCCATGCCGGTGGCGATGGCAAAAATATTCGGATCGAAGATGATGTCCTCGGGCGGGAAGCCGACCTGGTTCACCAAAATGTCGTAGGCGCGCCGGCAAATCTTGGTCTTGCGCTCGAACGTGTCGGCCTGACCTTTTTCGTCGAACGCCATCACCACCACCGCGGCGCCGTAGCGGCGCACGATCTTGGCGTGCTCGATGAAGGCCGCCTCGCCCTCCTTCATGGAGATCGAATTGACCACCGGCTTGCCTTGCAGGCATTTCAAGCCCGCTTCGATCACCGAGAATTTCGACGAATTGACCATCACCGGTACGCGCGCGATGTCGGGCTCGGCGGCGATCAGATTGAGGAAGGTCACCATCGCCGCTTCCGAATCGAGCAGGCCTTCGTCCATATTGACGTCGATCACCTGCGCGCCGTTCTCCACCTGCTCGCGCGCGATCGAGAGCGCGCTGGCGTAGTCGCCGGCGGTGATCAGCTTGCGGAATTTGGCCGAGCCGGTGACGTTGGTGCGCTCGCCAATATTGACGAACGGAATTTCCGGCGTGAGCGAAAACGATTCCAGCCCCGACAGCCGCAATTGCCGCGGCAGTTCGGGAATCTGGCGCGGCGCCTTGCCGGCGACGGCTTTCGCGATCGCCGCGATGTGCTCGGGCGTGGTGCCGCAGCAGCCGCCGACCACGTTGACCAGCCCGGCGTCGGCGAATTCGCCGAGCAGCTCGGCCATGTAGTCCGGGCTCTCGTCGTAATAGCCGAACTCGTTCGGCAGCCCGGCATTCGGATAGGCGCACACGAAAGTATCGGCGAGGCGGCCGAGCTCGGCGATATGGGCGCGCATCTCGCGCGCGCCGAGCGCGCAATTCAGCCCGATGGTGACCGGATTGGCGTGGCGCACCGAATTCCAGAACGCCGCCGGCGTCTGCCCCGACAGCAGGCGGCCGGAGCGATCGGTGATGGTGCCGGAGATCATGGTCGGGATATCGAGCCCGCGCTCGGCACAGGCTTCCGAAATGGCGTAGATCGCCGCCTTGGCGTTGAGCGTATCGAAGATGGTCTCGATCAGCAGCAAGTCGGCGCCGCCGTCGATCAGGCCTTTGATCTGCTCGCCATAGGCGCTGCGCAACTGGTCAAAGCTGATGGCGCGGAAGCCGGGATTGCTCACGTCGGGCGAGATCGAGGCGGTGCGGTTGGTCGGGCCCAAGGCGCCGGCTACAAAGCGCCGCCGGCCGTCTTCCTTTTCCGCTGCGCTGGCGGCCTCGCGCGCCAGCGTGGCGCCGGCGTGGTTGAGCTCGTAGGCGATGCCCTCCATGCCGTAATCGGCCTGCGCGATCTTGGTGGAGGAAAACGTGTTGGTGGAGACGATGTCGGCGCCGGCGCGGAAATAGGCGAGATGGATGTCGCGCACCGCGTCCGGACGGCTCAAGTTGAGCAGGTCGTTATTGCCGCGCACCTCGCGGTTCCAGGCGTCGAAGCGCGCGCCGCGATAGCCCTCTTCGTCGAGCTTGAGCGCCTGGATCATGGTGCCCATGGCGCCATCGAGCACCAGGATGCGCTGCTTCATCAGCGCGAGAAATTCGGAGCGGGTGTTTTTCTTTTCGGACATCGGCACTCAACAACGCTTCGGTTCTAGCGTTCCCTCCCCCTTGAGGGGGAGGGACAGGGAGAGGGGTATGCAGCAATGCAGTGCGACCTCGTCACACCCCCGCCCCAACCCTCCCCCACAAGGGGGGAGGGAGCAGGCGTGCCGAGCAGCGACGCCGCATATTGCCTTCAATCACAATCTCATCACGCCGCCTCCTGCGTCGCCGGCCGTAAGCCCAGCAGGTGGCAGATGGCGTAGACGAGGTCGGCGCGATTCATCGTGTAGAAGTGGAAATTGGTGACGCCGCGGTCGAACAGATCGATCACCTGCTCGGCGGCGACCGCGGCGGCGATCAGCTTGCGGGTGGTCGGGTCGTTGTCGAGCCCCGCGAAGCGCTCGGCCAGCCACACCGGCACCGAAGTGCCGGCGCGCGCCGCGAAATTCGTCGCCGCCTTGAAGTTTTGCACCGGCAAGATGCCCGGCACGATCGGGATATCGATGCCGCGCGCGCGCACGCGATCGAGATAGCGGAAGTAGAGATCGTTCTCGAAGAAGAACTGCGTGATGGCGCGCGAGGCCCCGGCATCGACCTTGGCCTTGAGCATGTCGATATCGGCGTCCACCGTCGGGCTGTCGGGGTGTTTCTCCGGATAGGCCGGACACCGAGATTTCGAAATCGCTGCTGATCCGCTTGATGCCGCCGGCCAGATCGGCCGCGTTTTGATAGCCGCCCGGATGCGGCACATATTTGCTGCCGGCGCCGCCGATCGGATCGCCGCGCAGCGCCACGATGTGGCGCACGCCGGCATCGTGATAGTTGCGCACGATGGCGTCGATCTCCGCGCGCGTCGCGGCGACGCAGGTCAGATGCGCGGCCGGCGTCAGCGGCGTCTCCGCCAGGATGCGCTTGACCGTCGCGTGCGTGCGCTCGCGCGTCGTACCGCCGGCGCCATAGGTGACGGAAACGAATTGCGGCGCCATCGGCTTAAGCCGCTCGATCGACTCCCACAGCGTCTTTTCCATGCTCCTCGGCCTGGACGGCGGAAAGAATTCGAACGACACCGCGATGCGGCGGTGGCCTGCCGGCATAAAGCGGCTGAGGCGCGGACTGATGCTCATCACGCCACCTCCCGCTGCGCCGGCGACACCATGAGCGCGCGGGCGTCGCGCGCCAACCACAGCGACACCGCGATCTTGCCCTCGGAGCCCGGCTCCGGCGCCAGGCTCTTGTGCAGCACCGGCTCGAGCCCGGATGCCGTCATCCATTGCGTCACCGTCTCCGGCGCGAAGCCGAGCCGGCGGTGGGCATATTGCTCGCGCAGGAATTCCTGCTCATGCGGCGCGAAATCCACCACCAACAGCCGCCCGCCCGGGCGCAGCACCCTTGCTGCCTCTTTGATCGCGCGTGCGCCGTCGTCGAGGAAGTGCAGCACCTGGTGCACGATGACGACGTCGAAGGAATCGTTGGCGAGCGGCAGATCGTAGATGTCGCCTTGCCGCACGCTGCAATGCTTCAAGCCGGCGCGCTCCAGCCGGTCGCGCGCCAGCAGCAGCATGTCGAGCGAGAGGTCGAGCCCGAGCCCGCGCTCAATCTCAGGCCCGAACAATTCCAGCATGCGGCCGGTGCCGGTGCCGAGATCCAAGAGCGAGCGGAACGGCTTGCCGGCAAGCGCGGCGCGGATCGCCGCCTCCACCGCTTCGTCGGCCACGTGCAGCTTGCGGATGCGGTCCCATTCGGCGGCATGCGCGCGGAAATAGGCTTGCGCCGCGGCGGCGCGAGCCGAGCGCACCGAGGCGAGCCGCGCGCGGTCGCGCGCGATGGTCTGATCGGTGGGATCGAGCCGGTCGAGCAACGCGCGCGCCACCTCGGCGCCACCGCCGCGCTCGGCCAGGCGGAAGAACGCCCAGGTGCCCTCGCGGAAGCGTTCGACCAGCCCGGCCTCGGCCAACAGCTTGAGATGGCGCGAGATGCGCGGCTGCGACTGGCGCAGGATATCGGTGAGGTCGGAGACGGTCAGCTCGGCCTCGGCCAGCAGCGCCAGCACGCGCAGGCGCGTCTCCTCGCCCGCCGCCTTGAGGGCGGCGTTGAGGGCATCGAAACCGAGCCGGGCGCTGCTACTCATCGAAGCCTAACCCCAGCCGACTTGGGACCTGTTCCCACTATATAAAGATATCTTTATACGTTGAAACGGCTGCCGGCAAGCCCATTTACCCGGTCATTACGGGACGCGCCGTAGGCGCGGACCCGGAATCCAGGGCCATACATTGAAGCGGCTTCTGGATTCCGGGTTCGCTCGCTACGCTCGCGCCCCGAAATGACGAGCGGAGAGCGGCGGCCATGACCACCAAGGATTTCGGCGTCCGCGAGGGCGAAATTGCCACCGAGCTGCCCGCGCAATTCGACGCCGGGGTCTATTTCATCGGCCGCATCCGCACGCCCTGGAAGGCGCGCAAGGACTGCCCGAAAAACGCCCGCGAATCCGACGCGGTCTGCACGGTCGAGCTCGACGCGCGCTGGGCCGCCGGCCTGCAAGACGTGGCGACCTGCAGCCACTTAGTGCTGCTGTACTGGATGGACAAATCGCCGAGGAACCTTGTTCTGCAAGTTCCTGGGCACTACGGCGAGCCGCACGGGACCTTTGCTCTGCGCTCGCCGGCACGCCCCAACCCGATCGGCATGAGCGTGGTGAAGTTTCTGCGCATCGACGGCAACAGGCTCTCGGTGGTCGGGCTCGACTGCCTGGACGGCACCCCGCTCATCGACATCAAGCCCTATTTCGCCTCCACCGACAGCGTGCCGGAGGCGGTGGTAGGCTGGCATAGACGCGGTTAAAGGCCCTAAACGCGGCCGAATCCCCCGCGGGCTTTTAGTTCCCTAAATTCATATGATTTTGAGGGACCCGTGAACCGGAACCTTTGAACCTCCCGGAGCTTGCCCCGACGAATGACTGCGAGGAATTCGTCGGGAGGCTGCCATGTCCGTAAAGTTTTATTCAATCGGTTCGCTGACCGCGTTGATCGCCGCCGCCGCTCTGTCGTGCGGGCCTGCGCAGGCCGAGCCGCTGTTTGCCTTTCTCACCGCGCCTGCGCCGACCCAGATCACGCCGCAATATGCGCCGGTCGAGCAGAACGACGCGACCGAAGATGCCCAGCTCGATCCGCGCCTGCAACGGCAGATGGTCAACTACGCCAGCGCCGAGGCGCCCGGCACCGTCATCATCGATACCCCGCACACCTTCCTCTATTTCGTGCTCGGCAACGGCAAGGCGATCCGTTACGGCATCGGCGTCGGCCGCGAAGGCTTCACCTGGTCGGGCGTCAAGCAAGTCGCGCGCAAGGCGGAATGGCCGGACTGGTATCCGCCGCAGGAAATGATCGAGCGTCAGCCCTATCTGCCGCGCTTCATGGCCGGCGGCCCGGGCAGCCCGCTCGGCGCGCGCGCTATGTATATCGCCGGCACCGAATATCGCATCCACGGCACCAATGCGCCGTCGACCATCGGCAAACGGGTGTCGAGCGGCTGCATCCGCCTCACCAACGAAGACGTGACCGATCTCTACAATCGCGTGCAGGTCGGCGCCAAGGTCATCGTGCTGCCGCAGACGACGCCGGCGCAGGTCGCGCAGGCGCGGCATGTGGCGGCGTCCTACGCGCCGATCAGCGAGAGCCGCGCGCAGCGCACTTGGGCCGGCATCGGCCCCTCCAGCATTTACTAGTTTTCTTCTGAACCTCCCCCAAACTTGCCCGGCCATCATCCCGGGCTATCTTTTATATTTGGTCGGCGCCGCCGCGGCGGCTATCTTCGCGCGGCAATAGGGGAGTTGAACGATGCGAATTGCGGCCATGGCGGCGGGCGCGGTCGGCGGCTATTTCGGCGCGCGCATGCAGGCTGCGGGCCACGACGTCTTCTTCATCGCGCGCGGCGCCAATCTCGCAGCCATCAAAAAGAACGGCTTGCAGATCGACAGCGTGCACGGCGACCTGCATCTGCCGAAGCCGAACGTCACCGACGATCCGGCCAAAGTCGGCCCGGTCGACATCGTGCTGTTCGCGGTCAAGCTGTGGGACACCGAGACGGCCGCCGAGCGAACGCGCCCGCTGGTCGGCGCCGGCACCCGCGTCATCACCCTGCAGAACGGTGTCGACAGCGTCGAGCGCGTGGCGCCGATCCTCGGCGCCGAGCAGACCATCGGCGGCGCCGCTTACATCGCGACGGTGATCGAGGCGCCCGGCGTCATCAAACAGACCAGCCAGTTCGCCAAGATGCGCTTCGGCCGCGCCGACAAGAAGCCCGACGAAAAGCTGCAAGCCTTCGCCACCGCCGGCAAGGCCGCCAAGATCGACGTCGATATTTCCGCCGATATCGAGCGCGAGCGCTGGGAGAAATTCGCCTTCCTCACCGCCATGGCCGGCGCGACCTCCGCGTTGCGCTCGCCGATCGGCCCGATCGTGGCCGACCCGGAGCTGCGCGCCTTCTTCCGCCAGCTGATGGAGGAAGCCGTCGCGGTCGGCAAGGCCAAGGGCGTTGCGCTCAGCCCGAGCTATCTCGACGAGCGCATGGATTTCGTCGTCAACAAAGTCGAGCGCGGCATGAAGGCGTCGATGGCGCACGATCTCGACCGCGGCAACCGCCTGGAACTCGACTGGCTTGCCGGCCGAGTGCGCGAACTCGGCCGCGCCTACAAAATCCCGACGCCGGCGAGCGACACGGTCTACACCGTGCTCAAGCTGCACCGCATGGGCAAGCCAAGCTGAGGCGCGGCAGCTTTTCGTCCATAGCTTTCAGCCCTGAATCACGCTACGTTCGTTGACGGTTCAAGCGTGGGGCTTGACCGAGGGCTGCCCATAAAACGGCGACGTACCGAACTCGCCGTTCCACAATAATGGCAGCGCTGATGCCGTCGGCAGGCACACACTGACATTCCAGATCGAATTGTGTTCGGCGCGGGAACCACCCGTGGGGGAAGATTTCATGCTCGGCTTTAATCGTTGGCATCTGGTCAAATTATTGGCCGCGATCGTCTGTGTCGTGGGCATCGTTTCGTTCGCGGTGGCGTATTTTATTCCAGCGCCACCGACGACTGTCACGATTGCTACGGCCTTTAAGGGCTCTACCTTCGTATTCTACGGCGAGAAATATCGTGAAATCTTCGCGCGCTCTCACGTCAAGCTGGAGTTTCGAGAGACCAATGGGGCCGTGGACAACCTCCGTCTTCTGCAGGACCCTAAATCCGGCGTCGACATCGGCTTTGTGAATGGTGGCGTTTCGAAAGGCAATCCTCCGCCAGGGCTGCTGTCGATAGGCCTCATGTACAACAATGCTTTTTGGATATTCTACCGATCTACCGAGGCGTTAGACCGTTTTTCGCAACTAAAAGGCAGACGTATCGCGGTCGGACCTGAAGGAAGCGGAACCAGATTCTCGGCCGAACAGGTTCTCGGTGCGGGCGGCATCACCTCCACAACCGCCACATTCCTGCCCTATGGCGGAACGACGGCCGCTGACGCGCTGAAAGACGGCAAGGTAGATGTCGCGTGGGTCTTGGGCGGGACGGATGCGGCGGTCGTTAAGGCCTGCCTGAAAATTCCCGACGTTCGGCTCATGAATATCCCAATGGCCGAGGCCTTCACCAGGATTTTCCCAGGGCTCGTCCGACTGGTATTGCCGCAGGGCGTTTTCGATATCGAAGGGAATATTCCGCCGAATGACGTGACCCTCCTCGCCACCACAAACCGCCTATTGATTCGCGACGATCTTCATCCGGCAATTGTCCAGCTCTTATTGAAAACGGTAATGGAAGTACATGGCGGGCAGGATATTTTTCAGCGCGCCGGCGAATTTCCCACGAGCACCGATGCGGAATATCCCATGGCCGCGAGCGCCGTCGATTATTACAAGAATGGTCCTTCATTCCTGCAGCGGCATTTGCCTTTGTGGCTGACCGTGCACGTAGAAAGAGCGATTGCGGTGCTGGTGACCGCCTTAGCGGTCGGCATCCCGTTGTTCAATTTTGCGCCCAAGCTGTACCAGTGGTTTCTCCACGACCACATTCGCAAATTATACCGCCGCCTCAGGACCGTCGAAGAAGCCCTGCAAAAAGCGCTTACCGTTCCTCAAGTGACCTCTCTCCAAACCCATTTGGATGACATTGATCGGGCGGCGAGAATTCTGCCCCAACGAAACTCCGATCTGTTTTTTGATTTCAACCGCCACATTGAGTTGACGCGCGCGCAGCTCGCCGCGCGTCTCGTTGAGCTGCGAAGCCATACCGTCAAGATTGCTTAGGGGGCATCCATGCTGGGATTCAATTGTTGGCATCTAGTCAAATTATTGGCCGCGGTTGTCTGCATCGGCGGAATCGTTTCGTTCGCGGTGGCCTATTTCATTCCGGCGCCGCCGTCGAAGATTACAATCGCCGGATCGTTCAAGGGCGGCCACTACGAAGCCTTGGCCAACCGCTATAAAGAAATACTTGCACGATCTCACGTGGACGTAGCGGTGCGCGCCACCGATGGCGCGGTGGAAAATCTCAAGCTTCTGAACGATGAAAAATCCGGCATTCAGATCGGTTTCATGCAAGGCGGCGTCTCGAACAGTAATCTAGCGCCCGATTTGATGTCGTTGGGACGCATCGACCACCAGGTTTTTTGGCTTTTTTATCGAACGACAGACACCTATGACGATGTGACGCAATTCAAGGGCAAGCGCATCGCCTTGGGGCCGGCCGGCAGCCGCGTGCAAGACCGACTACGACATCTGCATAAAGCAATGCCGCAAAAAATGATCGAACGCGGCGTCGCTGACTGATATCGGATTAGCACGGGAGCAAAGCCGCCAAAAACCTCGCAAGCCGTTCTGGAAACGAGCTTTGAAATCGTGAAACCACGGGCGAACATTTTCTATCTCTACGCCGCGCGCGGCGCGCGCGGGTTTGGCGACGGCTTCGCCATCATCACTTTGCCGGCCTATCTGTCCGCGATTGGTTTTAGCCCCGGTCAGATAGGCATCGTCGCCAGCGCGTCGCTGCTCGGGACGGCATTGTTGACGCTGGCCGTCGGGCTGATCGCGCCGCGGCACGACTTGCGTAAACTTCTGTTAGGCGGCGCGGTCTTGATGGCCTGCACTGGTTTAGCGTTTCCGAATTTCGATCAGTTCGTGCTGATCGCGATTGTCGCGTTTGCCGGCACGGTCAATCCGTCCACCGGCGACCTCGGCGTGCTGGTGCCGCTGGAACACGCCATGCTGGCGCACGGGGTCCCCGATCATGAGCGGACGCGCACCTTCGCACGTTACAGCCTGATCGGCGCGCTCTCGATGGCGGCCGGATCTTTGGCGGCGGCGACGCCCGATTTCATGGCGATGGCCGGCATTGACAGGCTGAGCGCCTTCAAACTGATGTTCTACGCCTATGCCGCGCTGGGGCTGGTGAGCGTCGCGCTCTATCGCCGCTTGCCGCATGTGGTGATGGACGAGACGCGTCCCCGTGCGCCGCTCGGACCCTCGCGCGGCGTGGTCTACAAATTGGCCGCGCTGTTCAGCCTCGACGCTTTCGCCGGCGGCTTCGTCGTCCAGTCGTTGCTGGCGCTTTGGCTGTTCGAGCGCTTCGACATGTCGCTCTCGGCCGCGAGCCTGTTCTTTTTCTGGTCGAGCACCTTGAGCGCTTTTTCCTATCCGGTGGCGGCCTGGCTGTCGAAACGCATCGGCCTCATCAACACCATGGTCTATACCCACATCCCTTCCAGCATTTTCCTCATCCTCGCTGCGTTCGCGCCGAATTTGATTCTGGCGCTTATGCTGTTGTTGATCCGCTCCGCGCTCTCGCAAATGGATGTGCCCACGCGCACGTCTTACGTCATGGCCGTCGTAACGCCGGCCGAACGCACGGCCGCCGCCAGCGTCACCGCCGTTCCGCGCAGTCTCGCCTCATCGATTAGCCCGGCCATGACCGGTGCGCTGCTGGCCTCGCCGTTTATGGGCCTGCCGCTGATCGTGTGCGGCGTTCTCAAGATCGTCTATGACGTGGCGCTGCTGTATTCATTCCGGCATATGAAGCCGCCGGAGGAAAGGCCGGATTAGTACAGCCGCTGCCGATATACCGGCATCGCCACCTCGGCAGCGATTTCATTTATTCTTAGCGTACCCACCCGCAATAAGCCGGCCGGCCACAACCGGAAGGCAATGACGCGCGGGTGCCCCTCAACACCCCCCTGCGGCTTTTCGCTGCAGCCCGGCAATACCAGCCATTTATCGCCGAAAACAGCGCCCCACCATGGTGCCCGGCCAGGCATGGAAAATGCCCGTCAGCAGGGAAAAACCGGACGCTCCGCCAAGCCACCTGCCGTCGACCGCTATAGAACCGATCAAGAACGGCAGTTGACGCGACCGACTGTACTTGGCAGGGCATACCGATCCGTCCCCTGCCGGACAGGGATAGAAAAATGATCGGCACTAGATTAAAGATATTCGGTGGAAACCTCGCCGCCTGGTGGGGTTAAATAAGCAAGAAAAGACCCTGGGAGGATGAGGCCTTGTTCGGCACGCTTGTGAAAAAGCGCGACTTCTACGCTGGCGGACTGACGGTCCTGCTCGGCGCCGCCGTCACGCTCGATTCCTTGACCTATACCCTCGGCACGCTCACCCATATGGGTCCGGGCATGTTCCCCTTGATGCTCGGGATCACGCTCACTTTTGTCGGCGTGCTGATCCTGGGCGCGGCGATGGCCACTCCGCTCAGCGACGACGAGAACATCATGCCGAAAAACAAGGAATGGCGGGGATGGGGCTGCATCCTGGCCGGACCGATCCTGTTCATCATTTTGGGCGAGTTTTTCGGCCTGGTCGCCGCGACCTTCGCTTGCGTGTTCGTCCCCGCGCTCGGTGACCGCACCGCGACGGTGAAAGGTTCCGCGCTGCTGGCAGCTGGTGTCACCTTCTTCGGCGTGCTGCTGTTCACCTACGTGCTGAAGATACCCTTTCCCATGTTCCGCTGGGGCCACTGATGTTCGCCACCGCACTGCAGGATCTCTGGTACGGCTTTGGCGTCGCGTTTGAGCCCCACAACATTATGTGGTGCTTCATCGGCGTGTTCGTCGGTAACATGGTCGGCGTGCTGCCGGGCATGGGCCCGCTCGCGACCATCTCGATTCTGCTGCCGCTCACCTTCGGCATTAAACCGGTCGGCGCCATCCTGATGCTGGCAGGCGTTTTCTACGGCGCGCAATACGGCGGCGCGATCTGCTCGATCCTGCTCAACCTTCCGTGCCATCCACCGCACGCGGTCACATGTCTCGACGGCTTCCCGCTCACCAAGAAAGGCAGGGGCGGCGCCGCGCTCGGCATCACGGTCATCTCATCGTTCGTCGGCGCCTCGTGGGGCATCACCGAGATGATCTTCCTGTCGCCGATCCTGGTGGTAGTGGCGCTCAAATTCGGCCCGGCGGAAATCTGTTCGCTGATGCTGCTCGGCCTGCTGGCCGGCTCGACGCTGGCGCGCGGTTCGCCGCTCAAGGGCGTCGCCATGACCGTGATCGGCTTGCTGATCGGGATTATCGGCAGCGACATCGAGACCGGGACGCCGCGTTTCACCTTCGGCATTCCCAACCTGTTCGACGGCGTGGAAATCGTCGCACTGGCGCTCGGCCTGTTCGGCATCGCCGAGTTCATGAAGAGCGTCAACCAGCTATCCGAGGTCGATACCAAATATACCAACGTCAGGCTCAAGGATCTGCGGCCCACGCGTGATGAGTTCAGGCGCTCGATTCCAGCGATGTTCCGCGGCACGCTGATCGGCAGCCTGTGTGCGCTGATTCCCGGCACCGGCCCCACCATTGCTTCGTTCATTTCCTACGCCACCGAAAAGAAGATTTCGAAGACACCCGAGTTGTTCGGCACCGGCATGATCGAAGGCGTCGCCTGCCCGGAGGCCTCGACCCATTCCTCGGTGCAGGGCGACTTCATCCCAACCATGAGCCTCGGCATCCCGGGCGACGCGGTGATGGCGCTCATCCTCGGCGCGCTGATGATCCAGGGGGTGGTGCCCGGTCCGCAGTTGATCAGCGAGCATCCGGATATTTTCTGGGGCCTGATCGCGAGTTTCTGGATCGGCAACATCATGCTGGTGGTGCTGAACGTGCCGATGATCGGTTTGTGGGTAAAGCTGTTGATGATCCCCTACAAGTACCTTTATCCAAGCGCGATGTTCTTCGTGGCCATCGGCGTCTACAGCACCAACAATGATATGTTCCAGGTCGGCGAGGTCGTCATCATCGGCATCATCGGCTATATTCTGTTGCTGCTCGACTTCCATCCGGCGCCGATCCTGCTCGGCTTCGTGCTTGGGCCGCGTTTCGAGGAAAATTTCCGCCGCGCCATGCTGATTTCGCGCGGCGACATCCTGGTGTTCATCAAGCATCCGATCAGCGCGGTCTTCATCTCCTTGTGCGTGCTGCTGATCGTCATGCAGATCTATGTGCGGCTGCGCCCACCGAAGGTGCTTGCCACCAACATAGTATTGGCTACCGACCGCAAGGCCTCCGAAGCCGCGGAGTGACGCGCTAGCGCAAGACCAGCAGTGCGATCAAAGCCGCGGCGTGTTGCGTCGCGGCCAAAAATGGCCGCCCGCGAGCGGCGCGGCCATGAGTTTAAGTTTGGGTCAATGTCACTCCCTCCAGAGGGGAAAAGAGTGGCAAAGGCAAGTCTGCCCCGGCGGCGCAGACAGGCGCTTTCAGCCGGATTATTGATTCAAATTAATGAACGGGGTTACGCTAACTGCTGGTTACAGCCATGGGCGCGATCTCACGCAACGCGTTGGACCAGCATCCGTTCGTCGCGCGGCTGTTGCAGCTTGTCGATCTCAACGCCGCCGACCTCAAAAGCCTTGACGACATCATCGACGGCGAGTTGCTGATCCGCAAACGGCGCGACCTGATCGTCGACGGCTACGAATACCGCAAGCTCTGTTTCGTAAAGGACGGCTACGCCGTTCGCTACAAATTGCTGCGCAACGGCAAGCGGCAAATCCTCAACGTCATCCTGCCCGGCGACGTCGTCGGCCTGCCCGGCAGCTTCTACGAGCGCGCGGTCTATTCGGTCACCGCCATCACCGATCTGTGGATGAACGTCTGTTCGCTCGATTCTTACGTCCAGCTTTGCTACCGCCACCCGCAATACGGTCTGGCGCTGACCTGGATCGCCGTGCAGGAGGCGACCACCTATGCCGAGCACGTGATCGACGTCGGTCGGCGCACCCCGGTCGAGCGGCTATCGCATTTTCTGCTCGAACTGCATGCCCGGCTCAAGGCGGTCGGGCGCGCCGAACAGGCGCGCTTCACGCTGCCATTCTCGCAGGAGGTGATGGCCGACGTGCTCGGCTTGAGCGTGCCCCACCTCAACCGCATGATGCAGCAGTTGCGCTCGGAAAAACTGATCGCCGACAGCGAGCGCGTGGTTGAATTCCTCGACGCCGGCACGATGCAATCGCTCGCCCATTACCAGCCGCAGGCGCTGACGCCAATCCCGCTGCCGGCGAAGATGGCGTAAGCCGCGGCAAGGCTAGCGCAATGAGCCCGTCTGCCGTCTGCCGTGCAGCGCCCGCATTGACACCCCCGCTTCCGAGCCTACATTAGCGCCATTCCGAGGGGTGCCCGGATGGGCTGAGAAAAACCCTTAGAACCTGATCCGGGTCATGCCGGCGAAGGGACAGGACATTATCCATGATCCATGCAGACATCGCAATTCATCGCGAGGTTGACCGGTCCGGTGTTTTGCGCAATCGGCATCGGCCTGCTGTCGAACCAAGCGACCTACCGCCAGATGGCCGGGCAGTTCTTGGCCGGCTATCCGTTCATCTACTTTTCCGGGATATTGGCGCTGGTCGGCGGTCTCGCCATCGTCAATGCGCATCCCGACTGGACGCGCGATTGGCGCAGCCTGATCACGCTGCTGGGCTGGATCATGACGGTCGTCGGCGTGTACCGCATCATCGCACCGCAGTTCGTCAACTTCATCGGTACGGGGGCCGTCGCGCACAGCGGCTTCTTCACGGGCGCCGGCATCGTCCTGCTCGCGCTCGGCGGCTTTCTCACCTTCAAAGGCTATGCGGCGTAAGCGCCGCTGGCACGCAATCGGAGACAAGACCATGAACAAGCCCGTCACATCTGCCGATCTGGTCATCCCGAAGGTCACCACCGGGCCGCTGCCGGCCTCGCGCAAGGTCTATTGCGCGCCGCGAGGCTGCGCCCGAGCTGCGCGTGCCGGTGCGCGAGATCATGCTGGATGCGGAGTTCCGGCGAGCCGCCGCTGCCGGTGTACGACACCACCGGCGTCTATACCGATCCGGACGTGGCGATCGACGTCGGAGAAGGGCCTCGCCCGCACCCGCCTCGAATGGGTGAAGGCGCGCGGCGGCGTCGAGCAGTATGACGGCCGGTCGATCCAGCCGGTCGACAACGGCAATGTCAGCGGCAAGCACCTGGCGCGCAATTTCCCCAACACGCCGAAGCCGTGGCGGGCGCTCGATGGCCAGCCGGTCACGCAATACGAATACGCCAAGCGCGGCATCATCACCAAGGAAATGATCTACGTCGCCGAGCGCGAGAATCTCGGTCGCAAGCAGCAATTGGAACGCGCCGAGGCCGCGCTCGCCGACGGCGAGCAGTTCGGCGGTGCGCTGCCTGCATTCGTTACGCCGGAATTCGTGCGCGACGAGATCGCCCGCGGCCGCGCCATCGTCCCGGCCAACATCAACCACGCGGAACTCGAGCCGATGATCATCGGCCGCAATTTCCTGGTGAAGATCAACGCCAATATCGGCAACTCCGCCGTCACCTCGTCGGTCGAGGAAGAAGTCGAAAAGATGGTGTGGGCGATCCGCTGGGGCGCCGACACGGTGATGGACCTCTCGACCGGCCGCAACATCCACAACACGCGCGAATGGATCCTGCGCAACTCGCCTGTGCCGATCGGCACCGTACCCATTTATCAGGCGCTGGAGAAGGTCGACGGCGATCCGGTCAAGCTCGACTGGGAGTGCTACAAGGACACGCTGATCGAGCAGTGCGAACAGGGCGTCGATTATTTCACCATCCACGCCGGCGTGCGGCTGGCCTACGTGCCGCTCACCGCAACCCGAGTCACCGGCATCGTCTCGCGCGGCGGCTCGATCATGGCGAAGTGGTGCCTGTCGCGCCACAAGGAATCGTTCCTGTACGAGCGCTTCGACGAGATCTGCGACATCATGCGCAAATACGACGTGTCGTTCTCGCTCGGCGACGGACTGCGCCCCGGCTCGCAGGCCGACGCCAACGACCGCGCGCAATTCGCCGAGTTGGAGACGCTGGGCGAACTCACGCAGATCGCCTGGAAGAAAGGCTGCCAGGTCATGATCGAAGGCCCCGGCCACGTGCCGATGCACAAGATCAAGATCAACATGGACAAGCAGCTGAAGGAATGCGGCGAGGCGCCGTTCTATACGCTCGGGCCCCTCACCACCGACATCGCGCCCGGCTACGACCACATCACCTCGGGCATCGGCGCCGCCATGATCGGCTGGTTCGGCTGCGCCATGCTCTGCTACGTGACGCCGAAGGAGCATCTCGGCCTGCCCGACCGCGACGACGTCAAGGACGGCGTCATCACCTACAAGATCGCGGCGCACGCGGCCGACCTCGCCAAGGGTCACCCGGCCGCGCAACTGCGCGACGACGCGCTGTCACGCGCGCGCTTCGACTTCCGCTGGCAGGACCAGTTCAATCTCGGGCTCGATCCGGAAACCGCGCGTGAATTCCACGACGAGACGCTGCCCAAGGAAGCGCACAAGGTGGCGCACTTCTGCTCCATGTGCGGCCCGAAGTTCTGCTCGATGAAGATCACGCAGGACGTGCGGGATTATGCGGCAGGGCTCAACGACCCCGGCACGCTGACCGCCGAGCACGGCATGAAGCTGATGTCGGAGAAATTCCGGCAGATGGGCGAGCAGGTCTATGTCGACGCGGAGAAGGTGAAGGAGAGCAACAAGGCGCTGTGAGATTGTTCGCCCTGGCGACCCAAACACCGTTCGTCCCCGCGCAAGCGGGGACCCAGCCCCTTTGCTTTGCACATTAGAACTGGATCCGCGCTTGCGCGGGGATGAACGGAGGAAGACTCGCCCCTACTTCACCGTAATCGCCATGCCGTTCAGGTCCGCGCTGACGATCGCGCCAGCCGAGCTGCCGGTGAGCGAGAGCACCGCGCCCTTCTGGTTGGTGAGCACGATCGCCTGCGCGCCTCGGCTGACCGCCGCGCCCGCGCTCGCCGCGCCATACACGCCGGCGACGTCCGACGGACGGCTGATGTTGCTCACCGTGCCGTGGAAGCGCGTCTCGGAGGCGCCGAAAGTGAAGCCATAGCTGATGCCGCCGATCGAGATCGGGTAGCTCCGGCCCTGGAACCTGAGCGTGCCGCTGCCGCCTGAGGCACCGACAACGAAGCCGGCCTTGAGCACCTCGAAGCTGATGCTGCCGCTGTCGGCGGTAAGCGGCGGATGAGGGCTGCACGAAACGGGTGTGACAATCGCATGGTGGTTTCTCCCTTTTAGGTTCGCTGCTGCGCCCTGCGTGATGCGGGCCTATTTCCCCGCCGCCTTGCGCAGCGCCGCGTTGATGCGGTCCTGCCAGCCGGGGCCGTCTTGCTGGAAAAAGTCGAGTACGTCGCGGTCGATGCGCAGCGACACCGTTTCCTTGGCGCCGGGCAGCGACGGCGTTGACGGCGGCAGGTCCGCCGGCTTGGTGGTCGCCGCCTTGAAAGCCTTTTCGGCCAGGGAACGGGTGTCGGGTGTCGGTCCTCGTGCCATATCGTGCCTTTTCGTTGCCCGCTCCATTATAGCCAGAAATCGGGTCCCGAAATCGGGTGGGTTACCGCCGCCTGCATCGCCATTGTCCGCAATACCCAGCATGGAGGGCAACGATGAATTTCAGAATTCGCGGCCTCGCGGCCGAGCAATTCGAACACCTGTTCGCGCTGCCGGATGCCGAACTGGCGGCGCAAGGCGCGTTGAGGACAATCGCCGACGGGCCGCGCCCGTGCCGCATCAGCCTGACCGATGCGACGCCGGGCGACGAGGTGATCCTGCTCAACTACGAGCATCACGCCGTCGCCTCGCCCTACCGGATGCGCTTTGCGATCTACGTGCGGCAAGGCGAGCAAACCTTCGACGCCGTCGATACGGTGCCCGATCAGTTGCGCCGGCGCACGCTCGCGGTGCGCGCCTTCGACGACAAGGGCATGATGACCGGCTGGGAGCTGATCGAAGGCATTTGGCTGGAAGAGGCCATCGAACGGCAGTTCACTGATCCGGCCGGGCAATATTTGCACATCCATTTCGCCGCGCCCGGCTGCTACGCGGCCAAGGTCGAGCGGGCCTGACGACCCCTCTCCGCTTGAACAGCCCGATGATCGCCGCCTTCGCCAGCGTCGTCGAAATGCAGATTGAAGCCGATCACCGCCGTCGAGGTGTCGAAATAAAATAAAGGCGGGATAGCCCACCGGCTAACCCGCCTTTGGCTGTTCTGGCCTATCGCAGCGAAATTGCCATTCCGCTGAGATCGGCATTGACCATCAATCCGGCTTGCCGCCCGCTCAGCTCCAGGACGGCGCCCTTTCCGTTGGTCAGCACGATCCCCCGCGCACCGACCCCGACCGCGGCGCCGGCGCCGGCGGCGCCATAGACCCCCGCGACATCCGAAGGTCTGCTGATGTGGCTGACGCGGCCGGACAAATAGGTCTGCGACGCGCCGAACACGAGGCCCGCGCTCAACCCACCGATCGACAGCGGATAGGTCCGGCCGTGAAAGGTCAGCGTGCCACTGCCGCCCGACGCGCCGATGAACCAGCCGCCCTTGAGCACCGAAATCCGGATGCTGCCGCTATCGGCGTAGGCCGCGGACGAAAGGCTCGCCCCCGCCATAAACATCAAAGCGATAAGGCCTGCACGAAATCCCGACGAAATACGCATAGTGTTGTCCTCTTTGATAAATGTGTTGAGTTGATCGCGTTCAATCCCCTACCCCGCTACCGCGCGGCCAAAGGATCGGTTGGTCGCAGTGCGACAATCCGCCAAAGCAGCCAAAGTTCCATGCCCGCGCCTGACGCCTGCTCCACTTACCTTTTAAATAACCCCATGGTCGCCGCCTTCGCCAGCGTGGCGAAATGCAGGTTGAATCCGACCACCGCCGCCGAGGTGTCGGCCTTGACGTCGAGCTGGTCGGCGCCGACCGCGAATACCGTGAACAGATAGCGGTGCGGGTGGTCGCCCTCGGGCGGGCACGGGCCGCCATAGCCAGGCGCGCCGAAATCGGTGCGCGTCTGCAGGCTGCCTGCGGGCAGCTTGCCGCCGGCGCTGCCGGCGCCGGCGGCCAACTCGCTCACATTGGCCGGAATGTTCACCACCAGCCAGTGCCAGAAGCCGGAGCCGGTCGGCGCGTCGGGATCGAAGCAGGTGACGGCGAAGCTTTTGGTGCCGGCGGGCGCGCCCGACCATTTCAGATGCGGCGACTTGTTGCCGCCGGCGCAGCCGAAGCCGAAATCGGCCGACAGGATGAAATCCTTGGCCAAATAGTCGCCGTCCTTGAAGCTGTCGCTTGAGACCGTGAACGCCATGTATCGTCTCCTTTAACCTTCGAGCGCGCAAAGCGTAGCCTCGGCAGGACAAATCGCAATGGGCTCTTTGCCGTTCAACCCCTTCGACGCCGCGATCTATATTTTTCTGTTTGTCGCCGTCATCCATCCGCGTCGGCCTGCTGGCGGTTGTGCTGGTGCTCGTGTTCGACCGCATCATTCCGCCCGGCCGCGAGCCGGCCTTCCTGAAGGGCTCGCTGTGGCGGCCGGTCCTGTCGAAGGCGGGCGGCTTTGCAGTCGCTGCCGCCGGATATCGCCGATTGCATCGATCGCTTGAAACGCGAGCGCGGAATCTGAGTTAAATTGCCACCGCTCGAGGGAGGCGCGAGAACCGATCGAACCCTATTGCGCCGACTTGTGCGCGACCTCGCGAACGATCTTGGTCCAGAAAACGAAATCGAGCGCCACGGCGAACGCGGCCAGGCCGGCGGCGATCCTGGTCGCCCGCTTCGACCACCAGCCGGCGAAGCCGATGATCAGCGCCGGAAAGGCCAGCACGAAAACGATGATGGTCAGCGGCACTTCGTCGCAAGGCCCATTTTCGCGTGGGTCATCGTCGTCGTGTCCCCAGGCGGCCGGCGGCCATGCCGCTTTTATAGTACAATCATCGCTTATTGCGATACGCTTATGGCTAACAGCGTCCTCGAACCTATGGAGCGCCCCCATGTCCGACGTCACCTATGAGATCGTCCAGCACGACGGCGGCTGGGCCTACAAGGTGAACGGCGTATTCTCGGAGCCGTTCCCGACCCACGCCGACGCGCTGGCCGCCGCGCAGGCGGCCGCCGAAGAGCAGGAAGTCCCCGGTGAAACCGAAACCATCGAATACGAGGACGACAAGGGCAAGTGGCACACCGAAACCGCCAGCGGCCGCGACCGCCCGCACACCGCGATCAAGGACAAGGACTGAGACACCAGCGGCGATAGTCGCGCGCCCTATTCCTTATTCGCGGAACACGCCAATGCCATCGGGCGCATGGTTCGCGAGCTATTGGGGCTCGTTCGCCCCGCTCGCGATCATTGTCGGGCTCAAGACCTTGATCGATTTCGGCCATCGCGCGGCGCGCTAGCTGACCGGCGGCGCCGAGCGCGGCAACCGCGCCGGACTGTTGTTATTTCTTCTTGGCCGCCTTCTTCTTCACCGGCGGCGCCGCCGCGGCGGCCGCGGCTTCCTCCGCCTCGCGCGCCAAGCGCAGCGCGCGCAGCCGGGTGGTCTTGGCGCGCATGGCGGTGGCGTTGTTTTCATAGTCCAGCATCGCGCGCTTGCCGTCCTCGGCCTGCCGCAGCTTCCTGAACTGGCTGTTGGCGGCGTTCTTGTTGCTGTTGTCTGCCAATGCATTCTCCATGGCTGAAATGTCTAGGGCACGAAAACGGGCCGCAACGCGCGGCCCCGGCCTACTTGCCGGCGGTTTTGCTGAGCGCGGCGTTGCTGCGCTCCTGCCACCCCGGGCCGGCCTGCTGGAACTGATCTAAGACGTCGCGGTCGATACGCAAGGAGACGGGCCCCGTCACGCCGGGCAGCGGCGGGCTTTTAGGCAAGGATTCCGGGGACTTAGTGGTCGCCGCCTTAAAGGCTATTTCGGCCGCTTGGCGCGAATCGGTCGTACTTCGGCTCATAGCAGTGCTTCTAGCATGCCTGCCGGCGATTTGCCCGGCCGGAACGTGCCGGGCCGCGCCGCCCACTGCGCTAACGACTGCCTACATTTTGGCTGCGCGCTGCCAATGGATGCGGAAATGATTGCCCTGCTTGTCCGGCGGCGAGGTCAGCGTCAGGTCGTCGCCGGCAAGCGTGAGGCGAAGACAAGGAAGACTGACCCGCCTATTTCGCCCGCTTATAGTAATTCGACGCGCTGCCGCGCCCGCCGGCGACATTGTGGTTGGTGTTGACGAATTCGTCGGCGGTGAGCTTGTCGATGCTGCGCTCCTGCGCCTCACCCTGCCAGTTCGGGTAAGTGGCCGACACGATCTTGTAAGTGACCGTCTTCTTTCTCTTCGTTGATGCTGTAGTCGCCGAACACCGAGAGGCTGCGCCGCATGATGGTGGCGTATTCTTCCGGCGTGCCGGTCAGGCGGTTGTTGCTGGCGATCTTCGGCACGTCGCTGGCGACATGAATCTGGGCGAAGTGGCCGTCGGCGGTGAAGATCAGAATGCCCTTTGGCGTCTCGCCGAACGGAAACGATTTCTTGCCGCCGGACGCCACCACCTCGGCCACCACGAAGGTCCAGGTTCCGACGATCTGATCGCGCAAAGTTTTCTGCTGCGCGCCTGCCTGGCCGGTCGCCAGCGCGGCCGCCAGCACTGCCACTATCCGAATGATGTTCACGATGTCCCCCCGCGTCTCAGGTATATTTCGGATCGCGATCCAACAATTCGATCGAAATGCCCTGCGGCCCGCGCAGGAAGCAAATCTTGATGCCCGGCCGCGGCGAGTGCGGCTCCTTGGTGAATTCCACGCCCTTCTTTTTCAAATCGGCGGCGATGGCGTCGATGCCGGAAACCGCCAGGCCGAAATGGTCGAGCCCCTGATAGGGCGTCGCCGGCGGCGCGTTGACGCCGTCGCCGGGCGTGACCTCGGCGAGGAAAATATTGGCGCCGCCGAGCTTCATGTCGATGCGCGGCTTGCCCAGCATCGTGCTGCGGATTACCTGCGCGTCGAAGATGCGTTCGAACCATTGCGCGGTCGCTTCCTGATTCGGCGTGCGCAGATGGATGTGGTCCCAAGTATAGGTCGCCATGGCGTTCTCCCGTTATCGATTATTGGCGCAATTTAGGGCATAGCCGCCGCCCCGGCGCAACGGGGGAGTCCCGCCGCGCGCCCATTGCAAGGCCCGGTTGATTCAAATCAACGCACTTTGCGTCCGCCGCGCCCATCCTGCCTGGTCATCCATAGGAGGATGCCATGATGTGGTGGTGGAATGATTATGGACCGGGCCCGTGGATGTATTTTGGGCCGCTGTTCTTCATCGTGATGATCGCGTTCTGCGTGTTCATGATGATGTTCATGATGCGCGGCCATCGTGGTGGCGGCGCCGCGCAGCAGATTTTAAAGGAACGCTTCGCGCGCGGCGAAATCGACAAGGCCGAATACGAAGAACGCCGGCGCCTGCTGGACGCTTGAACGATGAGCAGCCAGCAAAATTCCGGGTCGCTCTACACCTGCCCGATGCACAAGTACGTTCGCCAGGCCGGACCCGGCAAATGCCCAAAATGCGGCATGGCCTTGCTGCCGGAAGGCGCGCGTTTTGCGATCGTCCGGCACATGCTGTCCAACCCCATGCACCTCGTGGTGATGGGCGCGATTATGGTTGCGCTGATGGCAGCGGCGATGATGATGATGCGGTGACGGGCGCCGCATTGACTAGGTGATTGTGCGTCTGATGCAGCAGATCGTAAAATAGCCGAACATCGCGGCTGCCACAAAGCTGCGCGCCACGATGACGACGAGGGGCGGCGGCTGTTCGCATGAGGCCCAAGAAACGCCGGGCCGGTTACAATAGGGTTAAGTCGGCGGCGGCCGCGGATCGCTAATTCTTTCTGCCTCATCCTCAGAACCTGTCCCCGGACTTTATCCGGGGCAGCCCCCCAATGCGTGAGCTATGGCGTGTCCTCATAAAATACGCTGTACGCCATGTCCGCTATTCCCACCAAAGCAGACCTTTGCCGACACGCTAAGCATGTCCGCGTTGTGCCGATATTGTCACAAAAAGATTTTTCGCATCCCACCGCGCAGCATTGATTCAAGCGGCACGCTTGTTTGATTCGATAGTCGCGCACTTGGAGGGGGTCGCCGACTTTTGCAACAATATCTGCCAATAGCAGACATCAACCAAGTTTCACTTCTTGGTTTTGGAGCGTAAAAAGAAAGACCGCCTCGCGGCGGTCTCTCCGAAATCCAATCAGATGTTGTGATCAGGCGGCTGCGATCACTATCGGGTTCTCGACGTGAGCGTTTATCTGATGGCACCGCTACCGCAACCCGAAACAATATCGGCACCTGACGAAAAGTGAACCGGAAGCTGACCTATTTCCTTGGCGCGGAGCGGACGAGTTCCGCTGCGATTTGTTGAATCGATTTTTCAATGAATCGGAGCCGCGTTTCGGCCCGGCCGGCACGATCCTGCCACTGTTGAATCTCAGTCTCGAGTTGGCCTATCGGATCTTCGGCGGTTTGATACTGACGTCGCATTTCCTTTGGTGCAAATTTGAGTACCTCTTTGGGTACATTGATTATTTGTTGAGTGGCGGCGCCCGATTCGCGCCGAAACGCGAAATAATCACCACCTTGCGGCTGTGCATCCCGCTTGCGTTCGAGGTCGGCAATCAAGCGCTGAAAAAATTCCATCTGGCCGCTCCATCGGACCAAATGCGTGGTGGCAGCTGCTGATTTACGAGAGAAGATAATTCTCACGGTCCGCTAATGATATTGCACTTAGGTGCACAGGAACGAATGTTGCCTCACTGATGTCGAGGAAATTGAGGCGCGCGAGGTGCCATGACTGGCCCAAAGGGCAATTGTTTTTTCCGCGCGATCAGCCACAATGATGCAACGTGCCTAACGCCAATTGGGAAACCGGAGTTGATCATCGTGTCTTTCCATCACCCCTATCGCCTGCGCCATTGCCCACCCGATCCTGGCGAGCATAGTTTTGCGTTCATTAGGTGGACGCTGAATGCAATTGCTATCCTGATCGTCAGCGCGGCAGTGTTTATCGGCATTGCCATATCCAGCACGATACATTGGGGATAGAAGGCGCGCGAGCAAAGCGCTGCCTATATGGCGCTTTGTGTCAAATGTGGTCATTCTCTATCGGAGCGGCGTGCTTATATTTACGGTGGATCGGGGGTGGAGTGCCCGTCTATGCGTATCAGCCGCCTCATCGCGCCGTTGACCGCCACCGCCGTCTCGGTGGTGACGCTTGGCCAAACCGCCCACGCCGACCTTCTGATCGAAATCGACAAATCCGCCCAGCGCATGATCGTCACTGTAAATGGCGAGCAGTTTTACGACTGGTCGGTGTCGACCGGTGGACGCGGCTATCGACACGCCGAGCGGCACTTTTAAGCCATTCCGCATGGAAATCGACCACCACAGCGAGGAGTGGGATAATGCGCCGATGCCCTATTCGATCTTCTTCACCAAGACCGGCATTGCCGTGCACGGCACCTACGAGCAGCGCAATCTCGGCCATGCGGTGTCGCACGGCTGCGTCCGGCTGTCGGTGAAGAACGCCGCCATGCTGTGGGAACTGGTGCAGCGGGAGAAGATGGCCAACACCACCGTGGTGCTGAATGGCGCGATCCCTGATGCTGGGCCGCCGGCGGTGGCGCGCTCGCGGCCGACGCCGCTGGCCGCAGATGACCCGCGCTACGGTGCGCCGCCGCCGCAGTATCAGCGGCGCTACTACAACGCTGGACCGCCGCTGCCGTTCCCATTCTTCAACTTCGGGCGCTAGGCGCTAGATCAAGGCGTCGCCGTATTCAAAATCGTGTCAGTCGACGTGGCAAGACCGAGACGGGTCATTAGCGGACATCGCGAGGATTCCGAGTGATGTCTGCTTTGCCCCCGATACCGGACATTAGGCTGTGCATCCGCGTCGCCATTTGCCCGCGAGACGTTCCGCACGCACCGGCTTATCCCCGCTCGAACAGAAAACTCGACCGCCCGCACTGACCCGCTTGACAGTCTCCCCATACTAGGAATATATTCCAGATCGTCCGGCTCGATTGAGGGCGTCATCTAGAGGCGTCTAAATGATGGAGTCGGATGCGGCGCCCGCGGGCAGGAGACGAACGCTCCTCCTGCGCTCGGGCGGCGCCGGGGCTCCGCCCGGAGGCACTACGACCTCCTGCGAGGAGCTCGCTGACGGCGGGCCGTTAAGGCTTGCCCGAGGCTTCGAGAAACGCGGCCACCCAGAAGGGGCCGACGCCGAGAAGCCGGAGGCCAAGACGAAGCGGTACCGTCAGAAAGCGCGGCCCGGCGCCGTATGGACGTCGCGATGGCGCGCCGAGAGGCGCCACGCACCGGTGACGGTGCGTGCATCAAGTACAATGGCCGCGCCGCTTGGCGCGCCACCCCCTCATTTTTCGAGGGGCAAGGAAAGGGACGACGGCATACCCGGCGCCGCCAACAATACGGGCGGCGAAGCTTGCGCGCTGGCCGAGCCCGGCCTCGCGCATGACCCATTTATGACAGCCAGCGCCGCCGCCACGTTGTGCACAACGGCGCGTGGCCTGCGCGTATTTTGCTTCATGCGCCCGGCATTTTTCAGTACATGAGATGCGTCGGACTTCAGGCGGAGCACAGATGGCACGCAAGACCATTCTAGCGGCGGGCGGCATCGTGGTGCGTAACGGCGCGCGCCCGCTGATCGCCGTCGTCCAGCGCAGTAAGGACGAACGCTGGGTACTGCCGCGCGGCAAGCTCGATCGCGACGAAAATCCGGCCGCCGGCGCCCGCCGCGAAGCGGTGGAAGAAACCGGCCATCGCGTCGAAGTGCACGAATTTCTCGGCGCCATCACCTATCGCGCGCGCGGCCGGCCGAAGGTCGTGCAGTTCTGGCGCATGCATGCGGCGGCGCGGCCGAGCCGCGACGTCATGAAGGACATCGCGGCGGTCGAGTGGCTGCCGCTTGCGGCGGCGGTGCGGCGGCTGAGCTATCCGCTGGAGAAGCTGTTCCTGCATCATGTCGGCCGCCGCGTGCTCAAGCGGCGCCGCCGCAAAGCGACGCGGCACAAAGCCGTGCGGTGGCGCGCGGTCAAGGCGCGTCGCTGGAAAACCGCGGCGCGGCGGCACTAGCGCAACGCCAAGCCTGCGGCAAATACTTTTCCCCTCTCCCCTTGCGGGAGAGGGGAAGAATGAAGTAGCGCCGCAATCCTGCCCTAAGTCTTGCCAAAATTTAATGCGCGCGGCGGGAGCTCAAGGCCAATTCCAAACGCTCCATTCACCGCGCATTCACGCGAAAATGTGGAACCTCGCGCCTGAGGCAAACGTTATCGCTGCGAACAAGTATCGCAGGAAATTCAACGAACGGTCGTTCAATGGAGACGACCAAGCGAAATGAGCCAAGGAGTTGTGCCATGACCAAGATGACCAAGACCTTGACAGCTATCGCGGCCGCCGCGACCCTTGCCGTCGCGGCTGTGGCCGCCCCGCAACCGGCTGAAGCGCGCGGTGGCGCGGTCGCGGCCGGCATCATCGGCGGCCTTGCCGCCGGCGCCATCATCGGTGCCGCCGCGAGCAATGCGTATTACGGCCCCGGCTATTACTACGGCCCCGCACCGGTCTATTACGGCGGCGCCCCCTGCTACTGGACCCACCAGCGGGTCTCGGATGGCTGGGGCTGGCATTGGCGGCGCGTACAGGTTTGCGGCTATTGAGCCCGGCGTGACAACGCCAAAATGAATCGAAAAGCCCGGAATCGGTGAAGATTCCGGGCTTTTTCGAATGGGGGGTGAACGTTTGCGATCAAATTTCCGACATATTAAGCCTGCCTCGTTAGTAAGAGCCGGGACAGGCTTTAATCGTATGGCTTGGCGATCGGCCCCGGCCGATCTCAACTCTGGAGGGAAAACCCTATGAAGAAGACAATTTTCGCGCTGGTGGCAGCCGCGACCATCGCCGTCGGCACCATGGCCGCTCCGCAACCCGCGCAGGCGCAGCGTTGCTACGGCTGCGCAGTTGGGCTCGGCGTTCTCGGTGGCGTAATCGTCGGCAGCGCTATCGCCAATTCCTGGGGCCCACGCTACGCCCCGGCGCCCGGCTATGTGGAGTACGACGGCTATGCCGAGCCGTATCCGGTGGCCTGCCCGGACGGTTACTGGGCGCGTCGGCCGATCGCCTACGACGCCTACGGCAATCCGATCCGTTGGAGCCGCCCGCGCTTCATCTGCCCGTAAGTTTCGCGTAACGCATGATCGCATTCGCCGCGGCTGCCCTGGTGGCCGCGGCGATGCCAGTTTCGCCTCGGCATGATAGCGCCGCTCACCGCCGCATGTGGTCGAGCACCGCCGCGGTCGGCCAGCAATCGACCTTCAGCCCACTCTTCTTCTGATACGCGCCGAGCGCCGCGCGCGTGAGCATGCCGGCCTTGCCGTCGATCTTGTCCTTGTAGAGCGCGAGCGCGGTCAGCCGCTTTTGCATCAGCTCGACCTCGGTGGTCTTGAGCTGCGCATTCTTGCTCCACGGCGTCTGGAACGGCCGGCCGCCGGCGATACGGTCGCTCAGGTGGCCGACGAACAGCACGTAGAGATCGGAAAAATTATAATCCTTGATCACGTAGTAATTCTTCGGCGTGAGGAAGGCCGGCCCGTAAGTGCCTTCCGGCTGCAATAGCGATGCAGGCAGTACCAGCTCGGCGGCACTTAAGCTGTGGCCATTTGCGGGTGTAAAGCCGCGCTTGAGCCATTCGCCGATCGGCATAGTGATTTCGGGAACGCCGATCGAACAATCGACGTTCTGCGGCGCGCGCACTTCGTAAGCCCAGCGTTCACCAGATTGCCAGCCTTTGCCGGCGAGTTGCTTGGCCGCCGAGGCCAGCGCATCCGGCACCGAATGCCAGATGTCGGCGCGGCCGTCGCTGTCGAAATCGACCGCGTATTTGTAGAACTCCGACGGCAGGAATTGCGTGAGCCCCATGGCGCCGCCCCAGGACGAGCGCAAATCGGCGCGCGGGATGCCGTCCTGCAGCATTTTCAAAATGTGCAGGAACTCGTTACGGAAGAAATCCTTGCGCTTGCCGACATAGGCTTGCGTCGCCAGCACGCGGATGGCGTCGTGCGGCAGCGTGTAGCCGCCGTAATCGGTCTCGCGCGCCCAGATCGCCAGCACCACGTTGCCGGGAACGCCGAACTCCTTTTCGATGCGCGCCAGCGTGTCGTGGTATTGCGCCGCGAGCTGTTTGCCGCGCGCGGCCAGCCGGTCGAAAGTCGGCTCGCGCAGATACTGCGCTGGCGTCTGCACGAATTCCGGCTGCTGCGGCGCCGTTTCCGGCCGGCCGGGGATGGCGAGATCGGGCAGCGACAAATCCGGCTCCAGCCCGCGGATGGCATTGTCGAACGTCGCGCGCGCGACGCCGAGTTGCTGCGCTTCCGGCCACGTACCGGCCAGAAATTTCTGGAACGCCACGTCGGCGGCGTGCGATGGCGCCGCGAAATAGAGCAATACCAAGAATGTCAGCGCCAATCGCATTCTCGTCATGCCCGGCTTTATGCCGGGCATCCACGCCTTCGAATTATCTACACCCTAAACACGTAGTTGGCCGGGACAAGCCGGCCATGACGCCCGTGGAATTAAAGCTTGCCCAGACCCTCGGCGATGGCCCGCCGCGTGCGTTCCGGCAGCGCGCCGCTGCGCGCCACCAGCACGAAGCGCGGCTCGGTGGCTTTGAGCCGAATCTGCAGCAGCGGCGTATAGGCCGCCAAAAAGTAAAATGCCACCACCTCGTCCGCACTCGGGAACTCCATCAGCACCAGGCGGTCGGGCGCGAATGATCCGCAAAGCGGTGTCACCGCGCCGCCGCATGCGATGTAACGGCAGCCATAGTCCTTGATGACATCGGGCACGCGCGCGATGTAGGGCTTGAAGGCTTCCGCGTCGCGCATGCGGTGCGCGCCGATCGCGAATGCCACGCCGGCGTTCGGTTCTTGCAACCCTTCGACCGTGAATGCGGTGACGCCGGGCTTCGCTTTGAGCGCAGCCAGATCGGCGCCATCATCGACTAGCGCGATCAGCGGCGCGCCGAAGCTCCACGGTTGCTCGAACGAGATCGCCTCGCCGTCGGCGACCACGCGGCAGCACGGCGGCAGCTGTGCGGATCGCAAAGCGCTGGCGACAAGATAGCGCATCTAGCGCGAAAACTTCTTATACTTCAGCCGGTGCGGGATGATGCTGTCGGTGCCCAGCCGCCGCATTTTGTCGGCTTCGTAGTCCTGGAAGTTGCCCTCGAACCATTCCACGTGGCTGTCGCCCTCGAAGGCGAGCATGTGGGTGGCGATGCGGTCGAGGAACCAGCGGTCGTGGCTGATGATGACGGCGCAGCCGGCGAAATCCTCCAGCGCCTCTTCCAGCGCACGCAAGGTATCGACGTCGAGATCGTTGGTCGGCTCGTCGAGCAGCAGCAGGTTGGCGCCGGAGCGCAGCATCTTGGCGAGATGCACGCGGTTGCGTTCGCCGCCGGACAGCGTGCCGACCTTTTTCTGCTGGTCGGCGCCCTTGAAATTGAACGACCCGCAATAGGCGCGTGAATTCACTTCCTTTTTGCCGAGCAGGATCATGTCCTGACCGTTGGAGATTTCCTCCCACACCGTCTTCTTGCCGTCGAGTGAATCGCGTGACTGGTCGACATAGCCGAGATGCACCGACTCGCCGATCTTGATGGTGCCGGCGTCAGGTTTTTCCTGGCCGGTGATCATGCGGAACAGTGTGGTCTTGCCGGCGCCATTCGGGCCGATTACGCCGACGATGCCGCCGGGCGGCAGCTTGAAGGTGAGGTCATCGATCAGCAGGTTGTCGCCATAGCCTTTCTTGAGCTGGTCGAAGTCGACCACGTGCTGGCCGAGCCGTTCGGCGACGGGGATGGTGATCGTCGCGGTGACATTCTGCTTGGCATTGGCGATCTGCAGCAGTTCCTCGTAGCGCTGGTAGCGCGCCTTGGATTTGGCCTGCCGCGCTTTCGGCGACGATGAAATCCATTCGCTCTCACGCTGCAACGTGCGCTGGCGCGCCTCGTCCTCTCGGCTTTCCTGCTCCACCCGCTTCTGCTTCTGGTGCAGCCAGGAGGTGTAGTTGCCCTCGTAAGGAATGCCGCGGCCGTGATCGAGTTCGAGGATCCAGCCGGTGACGTTGTCGAGGAAGTAGCGGTCGTGGGTGACGATCAGGATGGCGCCCGGATAATTGCGCAGATGGCCTTCCAGCCAGTTCACGCTCTCGGCGTCGAGATGGTTGGTCGGCTCGTCGAGCAGCAGCAGATCGGGCTGGTCCAGCAGCAGCTTGCACAGCGCGACGCGGCGGCGCTCGCCGCCCGAGAGCTTGGTGACCTCGGCGTCGTCGGGCGGGCAGCGCAGCGCGTCCATCGCCAGGTCGACCTGGCTGTCGAGATCCCAGAGGTTCTTGGAATCGATCTGGTCCTGCAGCTTGGCCATCTCGTCGGCGGTGTCGTCCGAATAGTTGGCGGCGATCTCGTTGTAGCGGTCGAGCACCGCCTTCTTGGCGGCGACACCCTCCATCACGTTCTCGCGCACGGTCTTTTTCGGGTCGAGCTGCGGCTCCTGTTCCAGGTAGCCGACGCGCGCGCCTTCCGCGACCCAGGCCTCGCCGGCGAACTCTTTGTCGATGCCGGCCATGATGCGCAGCAGCGTGGACTTGCCGGAGCCGTTGACGCCGAGCACGCCGATCTTGGCGTCCGGGTAGAACGACAGATGAACGTTATCCAGCACCTTCTTGGCGGGCGGATAGGTCTTGGTCAGACCCTGCATGTGATAGATGAATTGGCGACCGTTCATTGCAGCCTAAAAACCCCTGCTAAATCAGGCCCGAATCCGCTCGCGCGCGCTTACACGCCGCCTGACGCGATGTCGGGAAATTCGCCGCTGATGTAACGGCCGGAACCCCAAAGAGCAAGCAGGCTGCCGTGTCTCCGCCGGCGGTAAATTTTTAGAAAGGCTGATTGCAAATTCTGCCCCAACCAGGCCTTCCGCCTACCAGGTTTTAACCGGTGGCGCGCCAAGGTCGCCCTGCATGAACCTGGCCGCTTTGGGGAGCGACAAGGGATGCGCGGGCAAAAGCGCCCGCGGCGTGGTGGGGATTAAGTCATGGGTCGCGCGATTTCAGCCATTTCGAGCTCGGCAATGGCCTTGCTGCCCCGCCCGTTTGCCCTGCTCAAGCCGGCGCTGGCGGCGTTCTGGCACGAATTGACCCGCGATTTGGGCAGCCCCTACCGCCCCGAACGGCACTATATGCGCGGCCCCGGCCCGAAATGGCGGGCCAAGCACGGCCTGCCCCCGGCCTGACCGACTTCGAGCACCCCACCTTGTAGTCCCAGCCTGCTTGTGGTGAGTCCCCGGCCGGTCCGGCCAGTCAAACGGGGAGTTGCCATGAGCCTGCAAGGAGCCATTCTCGACGATTATCAGTCCGTGGCGATGAAGGTCGCCGACTGGTCGGTGCTCGCCAAGGACATCAAGTTCAAGGTCTTCACCGAGGGGCTGGGCGGACCGGACAAGGTGATCGCCGCGCTCAAGGACTGCGCCGTAGTCTGCCTGATGCGCGAGCGCACGCTGTTCGGCGCCGATGTCATCAACGCCCTGCCCGCGCTCAAGCTGATCGTCACCAGCGGCATGCGCAACGCCGCCATCGACGTTGCCGCCGCCGCCGCCCGCGGCATCCCGGTCTGCGGCACCGAATCGCTCGGCAGCCCGACCGCCGAACTCACCATCGGCCTGATCCTCGAGCTCGCCCGCAAGATCGGCATCGAAAACGCGCGGCTGAAAGCCGGCGCGCGCTGGCAGTCGACGCTCGGCATCGATCTATACGGCAAGACGCTCGGCATCATCGGCCTCGGCAAACTCGGCACACGGGTGGCGGCGGTCGGCAATGCGCTCGGCATGAAAGTGATCGCTTGGAGCCAGAACCTCACCGCCGAAAAGGCCAAGGAAGGCGGCGCCACGCTGGTCAGCAAAGAGGAGCTGCTGCGGCAATCGGATTTCGTCACCATGCACGTGCAATTGTCGCCGCGCACCAAGTGCCTGATCGGCGCCGCTGAACTCGCGCTGATGAAGCCGACCGCCTATTTCCTCAATACCTCGCGCGGCCCGGTCGCCGACGAAAAGGCGATCGAGGCGGCGCTGCGCGCCAACAAGATCGCCGGTGCGGCGATCGACACCTACAACGAGGAGCCGCTGGCGCTCGACCATCCGTTCCGCAAGCTCGACAATATCCTGATCACGCCGCATCTCGGCTACGTCACCGCCGAGAACTACAAGCGCTTCTACGGCCAGATGATCGAGAACGTCCGCGCCTGGCTGGACGGCAAGCCAATCCGGGTCATTCCGCCGAAGTGACGGCGCAGCCGTCACGCCCGGCCTTGTGCCCGGCCATGACAGTCTAGAGGCCGAGCAGCTTCGCCGCGTTGTTGTACGCAACGTCCGCGCGCAAGGATTCCTCGAGCGGCACCGTGTCAATGAATTCGCAGCCTGGCCAGTCGAAAGGATAGTCGGCTGAGAACATGACGCGGTCGCGCCCCAGCGCATCGAGCGAACAGCGCAGCGGCGGGAGATCGTACATGCCCGAGGTCGTCACCCAGACGTTCGCTTTGAGATATTGCGACGGCGGCTTGGGCAAATTCCAGCCATAGGGCGCCGAGCGGCTGTCGAAGCGCCAGAGCTGGAACGGTAACGTCTCGCCGAGATGCCCGAGCAAGAGCTTCGCCTTTGGGTAACGATGAAAAACGCCGCCGCAAATGATGCGCAGCGCGTGCGAGCCGGTCTCCACGCCCCAGCCCCACATCGGCCGCGCTAGCACGTTGTACCCGGCGAGTACCGGCAGCGGCGCTACCGGATCGGCCGGGTGCAGATAGATTGGCGCGCCCAGTGCCGCCGCCCGTTCCCAGAACGGATCATAGGAACGGTCGTCGAGATATTTCCCGTTGGTGTGGCCGTCGATCATGGCGCCGCAGAACTTGAGCTCGCGCACGCAGCGTTCCAGCTCCTCGGCGGCGGCCTTCGGGTCCTGCATGGCAAGATGGGCGAAGCCGGAATAACGGTCGGGGCGCTTTTGCACTTCGCGGGCGAGGAAATCATTTAATTCACGCGCCCGGCGCACCGCCGTGGCGGTATCGCGCTCCACCTGCACGCCGGGCCCGGCGATCGCCAGCACCGCACGAGCGATGCCGGTCTTGTCCATCATCTGCAGCCGTTGCTCGCCGAAATCGGTGAGACTGGCGTAGAGCTGCGCGGTCTTTTGCGGAGCCACGTCCACCATGGTGGGCCGCCAATAGGGCTCGGTGGCGGGATCGAGGAAATGCTCTTCCAGGGCGATCTTTTTGACCATGGCTTCTCCTCACGCGGTATCCGGCGGCATAGGCCGATTTTTTCGTTTTTATCTGTACCGCATTTTGGGCTAACGTGTACCATCATGCAAGGCGGTCGGGACGCCGCGCCAGTATCG
>CAWFMZ010000028.1:0-16322 GCA_963817045.1 uncultured Alphaproteobacteria bacterium | reverse complement strand
AGGAGTTCCGGCCGTCGCTGGAGGACGTGTTCCTGCGCCTCGTCGGGCGTGACGGGGCTGCTCGGCATGAGCGGCCTGTCCGTGCTCCTGCAAAAGGGGGAACCTTCGAGTCCTGGCGGACGATGCGCCTGCCGATCGTCGCCGGGCTCTTCCTGCTCGTCGGGCTGACCTCGCCGCTGCTCGCCAAGTTCCTGCCCGAGATCATCAAGGCGGCGGCCGGCGACCAGCTCCCGACGATCCCGATCCCGACCCCGGTCACCACCGACTCGGTCGCCCAGCTCTGGAAGAACCTCGCCCAGTTCGGGGCGTTCGCCGCGATCGTGCTGGCGATGGGCTCGGTCGCCACGGAACGGGATCGCGGCACGGCCGCGTTCGTGCTGTCCAAGACCGTCTCGCGGGGGACGTTCCTCGGGGCCAAGGTCGCCGGTCTCGGGCTCGTCCTCGGGCTGTGCACCTCGCTCGCGGTCGTGGTCGGGTGATTCTACACGGCCTATCCTGTTCGAGCCGCTGCCGGTCGGCGGCTGGATCGCGCTCGCGGTCCTGGCCTGGCTGGGCCTCGGCCTGGGCCGCCATCACGTTCCTCGCCTCGACGGTGACCGGTTCGACGGCCGCCGCGGCCGGAATCGGGTTCGGGGCCCTGCTCGTCCTGTCGTCCTCGGGGGCCATCCCGAACGTCGGCCAGTTCCTGCCGGGCGGCCTCGCCGGCCCCGCCCTCGCGCTGGCCGCGGGCGTCCCGGTCGCCGCGAGCGACGTGCTCGTGCCGGCGGTGTCCGCGGTGGTGTTGATCGCGCTGGCCGTCGGCGCCGCGTGGTGGTCCTTCCGGCGCCAGGAGCTCTGACCGGGCACCGCCACCGGGTCGGCATCTGGCGCACTCCGCCGGTGAACCGTTGCGTCAAACGCATGCACCGTCGCCAACGAGGCCACGCGTTGCGTCAAACGCAAGCCGCCGACGGGTCGCCACGCCAAACATCCCGTCGCGTGTCCGTTCCGTGCGTCTGATGAGGATCGGCACGATGCGGTGGTCGGGCCGGCGTGCGGCGACGGTGCATGCATCCAACGCAATCGCCCGGGCGCGTGGGCCGGGCTCGGGCCGGAATCGGGCCACGGGGCCGGCTCGGCTCGCCTTGTGTCTAGACGACGCCGCGCGCCCGGAACACCGCGATCTCGTTCGGCCCGTACCCGAGCTCGCCCAGGATCGCGTCCGTGTCCTCGCCGAGCGCCGGCGGGGCCGCACGGATCGAGGCGGGCGTCTCGGACAGGAAGAACGGGATGCCGACACGGCGGATGACGCCCCACGCCGGATGCTCCAGCTCATCATCGCGGCGATGGCAGGGGCAGCGGGTTTGGCCGCGGCTTCGTCGGCGAAGTCTCGCAGAAACATTATTGCTGTATTGTCGGGCGCAAGCAGCCGCGCCAATGAGATAGCCAGCATCAACAGCAAAATACTTTCATGTAGCCCCGAAGATACCACCAATCAGCTGGCTGATCGCCATGTCCGCTAATGACCCCGAACGGAATAGCCAAGTCTAGAGTACCGTCGCTTCGTCCAATTTCGGTAAGCCGGTATTACCGCAATCCCGGAGGTTTGCAGCCGGGGTGATCCGCCCTCATTGAAGTGGTCCGACTTGAAGTATGTGTTTTGGCACGAAAGGAGTTAGCCAATCTGCCGGCTTATAAAGATACCATTGGAACACAATGAGGATTTTTAGGATTGGCAAACTGAAATCAACGCCGGATGTGGTTTTCGGTACACACAGGCGGAATAGGTTACTTCGCCGCCGCCATGCCGCCGGTTTTATGTACGGCCAAGTCGGCGCGATCGCGCGTCGTTTGTGTGCAACCGGCAGCCAGCCGCGGCAGGCTCTGCTGCGCGCCGGTATTGCCGAGGCGAATGCCGGTGACCATGCCGGCGCTCTTCGTCTCGATCAGCATCGAGTGCTTGCCGACGGCGGCGAAAGCACCAATCAGCGCGGCCGGCACCGCGCCGGCGGCGTAAGTGACGAGCTCGCCGGGCTGCGCACGCCGCTCGGATGATACCACATTGAGCGTGGCCGACCGACTGTCGACCGACATGGTCACCGGGCCCAGCGCGGCCGGCGCCGCGATGCCGTCGCCGTCATGGCGCCGCTCGAGGTAGCTCACCTCATAGCTGTCGGCGTCGGCGCCGCATACAACCAGCAGATCGAAGCTGCCGATGCCTTCGCCTTCGACGGTGAGCGACTGATGCCGCGCCAAGGTCGCAACTCCCGCGCGGTCGATCACCGCCCAGCGTCGTTCGCCGATCGCGGTCGCGCTCACACTATCGGTCGGCCGCGGCTTCGGCTGCGCTTCCGCCGCGGGCGGCGAGGAGGCAACCGTCGCCGCCGGCGCGGCCAGTTGCTCGGTTGCAAGCCGGGTGCTGTGCATTTCCTCGGCCGTCAAGGCGTGCATCGGCTCCCAGGGCGGGATCCGCAGCGCTAGATTGAGCAGTTCGATCGACCTGCCCATGTCGACGATGTATTGCGCCAGCCGGCCGAGATCGCGCTGCACCAGCACGAGGTCCTCGGCCGAGTAATTCGCGGCGGTCGGATCGTCGCTGCGGTCGCCGAGCCAAATTTGATGCACCATCACGCGCGCTTCCGCCGGCACTGCGCGGTGCACGCCGCCGAGCAGCACGAAGCTGCACATGGATTTGCAATCGGCGTGCGGCGAAAAGCGCCCACGCGGCGCGTCCTGAGCGGCAGCGGCAAGATCGACGATGCGGCCGACGGTGGTGTCGAGACCACGGCGGCGGATCTCGCGCCCGAGCGCGATAGCGCCGTGCACTGAGCCGCCATTGGAATCGAGCGCTACGGTGGCGCCAGTGACATCGCGGCCCTGCGCGAAAAGTTCGAACTCGCGCGGGGTCTCCGCGGTGATGGCACCGCTTGCCGCAATCCAGAGCCGGCACTTCCCGCCGCACGTATCGGCGGGACCTTGCAAGCGCAAATCGAAATGCATCGGAAGCGTCCGCTCGGCGACTTCGGCCGACGCGGGCAAAAGCGGTAGCGGCGCCGTCAAAGCCAGCGCAATAGCGACCGCAAGGAAGCGAGTCATTTACTTCCCCCTTTTTTCACCGCCGAGCCGTTATTCTGGCGCGGTTGTCCGCGTTCGTGTTGGGCGTCAGTCAGTTTTCGATACCCCGACTTGTTTTAAAGAGCGCGCAGATTTGCGTCTAGTGTAAAAAAGTCGCTATCGACATTGTGTTGGGTCAAATCCTACAGTTCCCGCGCGATGGAACTTTTCCTGGAACTTTCATGACGGCGACGAGCGCGGACGTGGCCTGGTGATGCTCTATCGCTATACGCTGGCACCACTGATCGGCCAGCCCGCCGATTTCAATTGAACAGGGAATTCCATTGCAGAAACAGGGAGTTTTATCGGCCAAAATCGAAATCATAGCCGCGTGGATCATGCACAGGCGGCTTACGACGATTTTCGCTGGCGACATTGCCAGCTACAATTTCCATCCTCCAATTTCGCGCAATGCGAGGAACAAGAACCTTCATCGGAGAGTTAGTCGAATTACGGGCGATCAAGCCCGCCCCTAGCAATCCAAGGAGGCAATACTATGCTGAAAAAATTGATGATCGGTGCGGCACTCGGCGCACTGACGGTGTCCGGAGCGTTGGCGCAGTCGCCAAGCTCCCCGCCGAATTCCGGCTCCAGTCCGCCGGCTGCGGCGCAGTCGCAGACCGAGAAGTCAGGCGGTAAAGCCGATTTCGTTTCGTCGCAGAAGCCCGACCAGTGGGTGGCCACCAAGTTTAAGGGCACCGAGGTGCTCGGCTCCGACAACCAGAAGATCGGCTCGATCAGCGACATCCTGTTCGACAAGTCGGGCAAGATCGACGCCTTCGTTGTCAGCGTCGGCGGTTTCCTCGGCATGGGCGCAAAGGAAGTTGCGCTTGCGCCGAGCGCGTTCGAGACGTTGCCCGGCGACAATGGGGGCGCGCAGAAGCTCAAAATTTCTATGAACAAGGAGGACCTCACGCAGGCGCAGAACTTCGCGCGCTATGAGCCGCCGCGGCCGGCCACCACCACCGGCACAGGCTTAAACGGACTGTCCGGCGGCGGATCGCGTCCGTCGAGCAACACGCCGCCCATGGGACGGTGACCGTTTCAGTAATCGTTGTCTGTTCCTTGATAGACAACAAACAACGGCCCCGGCGGTAATTCAATGCCGCCGGGAAACGTTTGGGTGCCTGAATAAGAGCGCGGCGTATTAATATTTTTGCAGCACATCATTATTTTAACCGCGATCCTGACCGCGGGGTCTTTCCCTTGGCGCACACGCTCAAGCGCGTCGCCCGCTTCACGTCGGGCCTGCGCCGGCTTTATGGGAGGACAGTTCCCTGTGGTGAACCGTCGAAGGCGACCGCCCATCCGATAGAAAACCGACCACGATCTGTGGCCGCGATCGGTGACGCGGAGCGCGAGGCCGGCAAACGCCGCATCAAAATATTCTATGCGGCCACTCGCAGGTGGCTTCACCTTCTCGACGAACCGATCAGTGAGCTTCTTTTTCGGCATGACGGTTGCCCCGCAGGGGTAGCGTCGGGGTAACGTTACCCCGTGGATTGCAGTGAAACTTTCGTGCCATTTCAAGGCCGCACGGTTCGCTGCAACGCCTTATCCACACTTGGTTTATGGTCTGGAAAGAAACGCAGTGAAACGTCCGATCGCCCGCTTCATAAGCGGGTGGTCGGGGGTTCAAATCCCTCCGCCGGCACCAGCCTTCGCCGCTCCGCGGCGTCGGCTCGGCAAGCCCTTTCGTACGAAGGCTACCGCGCCGAAGCTTTAGCGAAGACGGGCGTTCAACTACACATCCTGTGGGCTCAGTACATCCGCCGACGAGTGCGCCTTGATCTCGCGCGCCGGGGTTTGCCCGCGAATGTCGCGGCCGCTCGGCCGCCAGGTGCAGATCTGGCTCTCGTCGACCCAGATGGTCTTGAACTCGCCGGGCGCGAAGAATTCCGCGAACACCAGTTCCTCGTCCGGCGCGGCTTCCAGATAATGCCGCTCAAGATCGGGATAATAGATCACGTCGCCCTTGCGCACCGGGAAAGGCTTCTCGTTGGCATAGACCGTGCCGCGCCCGCGCAGCACATACATGAAATGCTCGGCACCCTCGTGATGATGGTTGGCGGCAGCGGTGCCGGGCGGATAGATGATCATCTCGCCTTTCACCGCCTTGGTGCCGAACAGCTTCGGCGTCACCAGATAGATGCGCTTGCGCGCGTCATGCTCGGAATCGAGCACCGGCTCGCGCGTCCAGTCCACCACGCGGTAGCTGGGCGGATTTTTCGAAATGCCGGGGTCGAGGCTGGCGGCATCGGGAATTTCGCCAAAAAGCAAAACGGCGCCGCCGCTGGATGAAATGGTAGCGCAATAACTTGGCGGCAGGAAAACCACATGGGCGTCCGTTAGCGCCTGGCGGCTTCCGCCATGCGCTAGTACAGCCTCGCCTTGCAGCATCTGGAACCAGGCGAGGCCGTGCGCCGGCACCGCCAGGCTAGCTACGCCGCCGGGCGCCAGCGTCAACCGGTCGAGCAGGATGCGGGTTCCCGATACGCGTTCCTTAGTGAGCAAGCGCTGGCGGGAGGCCCCGCTTTGTGCCGGTTCGGCGGCGATGACGTTTTCGTTGAAGATTGTGGCCATGGAACCCCCTTGGAACCTGGCGCGAGGCGCGATCCAGCTTTAGTCAGTTATCGCGCATATTCTTAGCTTATCTGCACGCCGATTAATCACCACAAATCTCGCATCCGGTCCAGGGATCCCAGGAACCAAAGCCGGCTCCATGCGTTGCCCCGGCCAGAACTTCCCGCGCAGGTGCGCCAACGAGGAGGCTATGCCATGTGGACCTCGCTGTTTGCCATCACCATCGCGATCGCCATTGCCTTGAGCATGGCGGCAATCGTCGTGGATTCCGCCCATGGAGGAAAGTTTCGCCTCTGATTTCGTTCTGTCTGAAGCGATGACTTGGGCGGCCTTTGGGCCGCCCATTTTATTGCCGGTAAGGCGCTACGCCGCGCTGGAACTTTGCAATAATAAGGGCGATGCCGCCCCTGATGTTATCGAGGCGCTTTGCGCCACTGTTCTGGTGCCAGTTTTTCGCGGCATTCAACGATAATTTTCTCAAAACCGCGCTAGTCTTCCTGATCCTGTTCCGCACCGGCGCCGCCGGCGCGGAAGCCTTGATCACGCTGGCGAGCGCGATTTTCATCGCGCCCTACTTCTTTCTATCTGCGCTCGGCGGCGAACTCGCCGACCGCCACGACAAGGCGCGAGTGGCGCAATGGCTGAAATTCGCCGAAATTTTTGTGGCCGCCTTGGCGGTCTTGGGTTATGCGCGCCAGTCGGTGCCGCTGCTGTTCGGCGCGCTCGCCGGCTTCGGCGTGATTGCCGCGCTGTTCGGGCCGATCAAATACGGCATCCTGCCGGATCACTTGGCGCGCGCCGAATTGCCCGCCGGCAATGCGCTGGTGGAAAGCGCGACCTTCCTCGCCATCCTCACCGGCACCATCGTCGGTGGGCTGGCGGCGCGCGGCGGCGGCGACGTTGTTGCCTTCGCCGTGCTCGTGATGGGCTTCGCGCTCGCCTGCTGGCTCGCGAGCCTGCTGATTCCGCCGACCGGCGAGGGCGCGCCGCAGCTCAAGGTCGCGGTCAATATCGCGGCATCGACTGCCGCGATGATCCGCCATCTGCGCGCCGACGCGCGGCTGTGGTGGGGCGCCATGGTGACGAGCTGGTTCTGGCTGGTCGGCATCGTGGTGCTGTCGTTGTTGCCGCCGCTGATCAAGACGCTGATCGGCGGCAACGAGGACACGGTCACCGCTTATCTCGCTCTGTTTTCGATCGCGGTCGGCGCCGGCTCCGCCCTGGCGGCGGCAATCGCGCGCGGACGCATCGTGCTCAACACCACGCTCGCCGGCGCACTGCTACTCGGCGCGTTCGCGCTCGATCTCGCCATTGCGACCTATGGCGCAGAGGCCGCGCTGGCGCCGCGAACGCCGGGCGTGGTGTTTTCATCCGCGCTCGGGATTCGCGTCGCCGTCGATCTTGTCGGTATGGCAATCGCCGGCGGGTTGTTCATCGTGCCGGCTTTCGCCGCGGTGCAGGCCTGGGCCGGTGCCGATTACCGCGCGCGCACGGTGGCGGCGGTCAACGTACTCAACGCGGCGTTCATGACCGGCGTGACCGTTGCCGTCGCGGTCATGCAGAAATACGGCGTCACCGTGCCGGCGCTGTTTGCGATGATCGGCGCGGCGACGCTTCTGGTCGCCGCCGCGATCTGGCGCACGATGCCGAAGGCGGACTAGCGTTTCTTCCGCGCCTTCAACACGCGGTCGACCATTTCGCCGGCGACACCGAGATAGTTTGCCGGGTCCACCATCTTCTCCAATTGCTTGCGACTGGCGTGCTGGCTGATCTCCTTGTCGGCGGCGAGCAGATCGATCAGCGGGCGGCCGGTTTTCACCACTTCGCGGCAGATGTCGTAGACCAGATCGTGCGCGCGGTTACGGCCGAGCGCGGCACCCAACCCCATCATCACCGCTTCCGACATGATCAGCCCTTTGGTGATGTCGAGATTTTCGCGCATCTTCTTTTCGTTGACCTGCAGGCCGCTCACCAGGAAGCGCGTCTGCGCCAGTGCGCCGGCCGACAGCATGAAGATTTCCGGCAGCGCGATCCATTCGATTTCCCACGGGCCGGTGGAGCGCTCGTGGTCCTCGACCTGCGCCTCCAGCAGCGCGGCCACCAGCTGTTTCACCATGGCGGCCTGCGCGGTGATGTAGACCGACGAGATCGGGTTGCGCTTCTGCGGCATGGTCGAGGACGAGCCGCGGCCCTGATGGAACGGCTCGTAGACTTCCTCCACCTCGGTCTGCATCAGCAGCTTCACGTCGAAGGCGATCTTGCCGCAGGTGCCGGTGACCAGGCCGAGGAAGCAGCCGACCTCGGCGATGCGGTCGCGCACGGTGTGCCAGGAAATATCAGGCTGGCCGAGCTTGAGCTGCTGCATCAGCTCGGCTTGCACCTTCAGGCCGTCCTTGCCGAGCGAGGACAGCGTGCCGGCGGCGCCGCCGAATTCGCCCACCAGCACGCGCGGGCGTAGCTCGGCCAAGCGCTGCTTGTGGCGCTCGAAGGCGCCGAGCAGGGTCGCCATCTTGTAGCCGAAGGTGATCGGCACTGCCTGCTGCAGATTGCTGCGCCCGGCCATCGGCGTGTCGCGGTATTTCTTGGCGAGCGCGGCCAGCGCGTCGGCAATGGCGTCGATCTCCTGCTCCAAGATGTCGAGCGCCTCGCGCATCTGCATGATGGTGGCGGTGTCGGTGATGTCCTGGGTGGTGGCGCCCCAGTGGCGACCATTCGCCGAGCCCGTCCTTGCACAGCTTGACCAGCTGCTGGACGACCGGCAGCACCGGATAGCCGATCCGTTCGGTCGCCTCCTTGAGCTTGGCCATGTCGATGTTTTTGGCGTCGCAATGGCGCACGATTTCGGCGGCGGCGTTTTTCGGGATGATGCCGAGCTTGCCTTGCGCGCGCGCCAGCGCGGCCTCGAAGTCGAGATATTTCTGCACCCGGTTCTCGTCCGAGAACACGTTCCGCATCGCTGGCGTGGTGAAAATGTCGCGGAACACCGCGGAATCGAGGATCGTCGAGGGCATTCGGGTCTCCTGGGGCTTGGCGGAGGCACGTTAGCGTTTCCTGCCGTCTGATCAACTCGGAGACGGTTGCGCGAGAGCGCGTTTCCGTCCCAAATTGGTCAGGATTTGTCCGTCAGCCGGAGGCCCGCATGAACGTTAGTCCCAAGCCGCAACGTAGCTTCAAGCTCGAGCCCGTGCACCCGAAGCCGGAACAGGCGCACACGATGCCGTATGCCCCGGCGGTGCATATCGTCGGCGCCTGCGACCTGATGTTCCTGTCGGGCGCCACCCCGTCGCCGCTCTACCACAAGCATCCGCACGTGGAGGCCGAGCACGTGCATCCGCACTCGATCGAGGAGCAGACCGCGCGCGCCATGGAGGCGATCAAGTCAATTCTCGACCATGCCGGCGCTAGCTGGCGCGACGTGGTGAAGGTGACGAAATATCTTACCGACTTCCGCGAGGCCGACGCCATGCACGCGACCATGGCCAAATACTTCGGCGACTGGCGGCCGGCCAGCACCACCGTGTGCATCAATCAGCTGTCATCGCCGGGCGCGCGCATCGAGCTCGACATGATCGTGGCGCTGCCGAAGAAGGCGCCGTGACGCTACCGCCGAACCTCGCCCGCATCGTCGACGCGCCGTTTCCGCGCTTTTCCGACGGCGAAATGGCGCGCCGTCGCGCGGCGGTGGAGGCGCTGCTGGCAGAATCCGAGTGCGATCATCTCGTGTTCTGCGGGCTCAACCGTTTCGGCTCGGCCGTGCAATGGCTCACGCAATGGCCGGTGACCGCCGAGGCGGTCGGCGTGCTTACGCCGGGCGAACGCGACGCGCTGTTCGTGCAATATGTCAACCATGCGCCGCAAGCGCGGCTGCTTGCCGACAAGGCCGACGTGACCTGGGGCGGGGAATCCTCGATTGCTGCAGCGATCAAAGTGCTGGAAAAGCGCGCCTCGCGCACGGGCCGGATCGCTTTCATCGGGCCACTGACCGCCGACCAGCATGCGCAGCTGTCCGCGCGCCTCCCGAAGATCGCCAATCTCACGCGCGCCTATACCCGGCTGCGTCAGGTCAAGTCGGGCGAGGAAATCGACTGGCTACGCATCGGCGCGCATTTCAGCGATCTCGGCTTGGCGGCGCTGCGCGATGGCGTGAAAATCGGAATGAGCGAGCGCGAACTCGGCGACCTGGTCGAGCGCGCCTATGTTGCGCAGGGCGCCACCAACGTCATTCATTATATCGGCACCACCGCGATGAGCGCGCCCGACCTTGGCGTACCGCGGCAGTTTCCGACCACGCGGCGCCTGCAGAAGGGCGACGTGGTGGTGGCGGAGATCAGCGCGGCGTTCTGGGAGCATCCCGGCCAGGTGCTGCGCAGCTTCGCGTTGGGCGAGCCGAGCAAGCTTTATAGTGATTTGCACGCGGCGGCGGACGCCGCGTTCGATGCGATTGCCACGGTGCTGAAAGCCGGCGCCACGCCGGCCGACGTGATCGAAGCTTCAGGTGTGATCGAGGACGCCGGCTTCACCATCATCGACGATCTCTTGCACGGCTATGGCGGCGGCTACCTGCCGCCGATCCTCGGCTGCAAAAGCCGTCCTGCCGGCCCGGTGCCCCCGGAGTCGTTCCGCACCGGGCAGACGGTGGTGATTCAGCCCAATGTGGTGACGCGTGACGGCAAGGCCGGCGTGCAGACCGGCGAGATGGTGGTGATTCAAGAGCGCGGGATCGGGCGGCTGCACACAGTGCCGCGCGGCTTCCACATTATCTGAGTTGCTCCGCCATCCAATCGGCGCTCTGCGAGCGCCAGCGGTAGGCGCGGTTGGTGGCGATGTGGTTGCCGTCCTCGATCATCGTCAGCTCGACCGGTCCCTTCACCTCTCGCGCCAGCCGCTCGGCGTCCTTGGCCGGTACGATGCGGTCGAGACGGCCGTTCACGATGAAAATAGGGCAGGTGATGTTGCCCGCCACGCCGACCAGCGACAGCGTGCCGGCGTTCTTGCGCGCTTCCTCCTGCGTCTTGCAATGGCTGCGCACGCGGAATGCCTCGCGCGTCAATTCGGGTAAGCCGTCCCAGGCCGCGCCCCAATCGAATGGGCCGCCGAGCGCGATGCAGGCCTTGATGCGCTTGTCGAAGGCGGCGGCGCGCGGCGCGTAGTAGCCGCCCAGGCTCACGCCCCACATGCCGATGCGCGCGGCGTCGAGATCGCGCCGGGTGCCGATGTAATCGAGCACGGCCTTCACCGGCACCTCGTAATCACCGCGTATGGCGAAGTCGTATTGTGCCTCGCCCTGGCCGGGTCCTTCGAACACCAGCGTCGCCATGCCGCGTGCGAGGAACGGAAACTCGTAAGCATCCGTTTCCTCTTTTGTGGAGTCGAGGCCGACCGCCATCACCACCACGGGCGCACGGTCGTAACCCGCGGGCTTGCGCAGGATGCCGGCCAGCGTCTTGCCTTGATACGGGATTTCGACGCGCTCGCCGGGCGGCCGCAAATGCGGCAGCGCCGCCTGTCGGCATTCGATCTGCTTCTTGTGCGCGGCCTTCATCTGGGCGACGTCGTGCACGAACAGAAACGAGGCGAAATGGTAGTACACGCCGGCGCGCTGCAGGCATTCGCCGGCGGTGAGGAAATGCCGGCGTGCCAGCGCCTCGCGGCCGAGCTGCTCGTGGTGCGCGGCGCGCGCCGACCACGCGCGGCACCAGTCGTTATAGGACGTGAGCGAGCCGGTGACTTCCTCGAAATCGGTCAGTACCACGCCGTTGGCGACGAAGCGCGGGCCCCAATGTGCGATCGCGGCCTTGAGCAAGGGGTCGGAAGACATAGCGTTTCAGTCCTTGGGGTTAGCTGGTTTTTTCGTCGCGGCGATACCAGGGCATGAAGCGCCGCGTCGCCCAGTTCACTAGCAATTCGAAGCCGACGCCGAAGGCGGCCAGCAGCAGCACGCCGACGAAGGCTTCGTTGTGATGGTAGGCGCGCGAGTTGTAGAGAATGTAAAAGCCAAGTCCGCCAATCGAGAGGAAGAATTCCGCCACCACCGCGCCAATCAGTGCGCGGCCGGCGGCGAGACGGAAGCCGGCCAGCAGATAGGGCATCGAGGCCGGCAAGACGATGTCGGTTAACATGCGCAGGCGGCCCGAGCGGAACGAGCGGGAGACCTCCAGATATTCGCGCGGCACCGAGCGCGCGCCATCGGCGACGTTCATGGTGATAGCGAATATTGCGGCGAAGATGATGGTGCCGATGCGGGCGGCATTCGAATAACCGAACCACAACGAAAACAACGGCAACACGATGATCATCGGCAAGGCGTTAAAGCCATTGATGTAGACGCGGATCATCCGGTCGATTGTGTTGCTGCGTCCCATCAGCAGCCCGATGACGGTGCCGACGACGATTGTGATAGCCAGCCCTTCGGCCACCGCCGTGACGGTGGCGCCAAGCGCCTGCAGGAACGCAGGGTCGATGATCACGCGCGGAATTGCGAGCAGCACAGTACTCGGCTTCGCCACGTAAGCCGGCGCGAAGGTGCGCACCACGATCTCCCACACCAGCAGGATCGCCAGCCCGGTGACGAAACGGGGCACGAAATTGCCGGCTAAGTGCGCGGCAACACGCGATGGCGCCGGTGCGTCAGCGACCGCTGTAGACGAAGATGCGCCGATGGCAGAATCAGTCATCGCTACTGCCTCCAGCGCGCGAAATGCTGTTCGATCGTCAAGCCGAGCCGCGTCAATCCGACGCCGATCAGGCCGATCACCAGGATCGAGGCGAACACGCCGGCGGTATCGAAATCCTGCGAGGCGCCCATGATGAGCTGGCCGAGGCCGGTCGACGACAAAAAGAACTCCGCCGCGATCATGCCGACCAGCGCGCGGCCGATCGCCTGGCGCACGCCGGTCATCATGTAGGGCAAGGTGTAGGGCAGCATGACCTCGCGCCACAGCGCCCATTCGCTGGAGCGGAACGATTTCGCCACCTCGATCAACTCGGGCTTGATGCTGCGCGCGCCTTCCACCGTGTTGTAGAGCACCGGGAAAACGGTGAACAGGAACACCACCAGCACCTTGGGCGCGAAGCCGAAGCCCATCATCGACAGGATGAACGGGATCAGCGCCACCATCGGCGTGGCGTAGAGCGTCATGATGTAAGGCTCGATGCCGATGCGCAGCACGACGCACGCGCGCCAGCAGCATGCCGAGCGGCGCGCCGACCATCAGCGCCAGCACGAAGCCGGTCAGGAACAGTTCGGCCGAATCGAAGAACTGGGTGATGAATTCGCCGCGCGTGACGAGCTGCCAGAGCCGCACCAGCGTCTCCGAGAACGGCACCATGAAGGCCGCGCTGGTCGCTGCGGCCGGCGATCTCCCACAGCGCGATGCCGGCGAAAATGCTGAGCCAGAGCGGCGCGTGGCGGCGGATGGCTGCGATTATCACTTCACCATCGCGTTGGCGTCTTTCCAGACGCTGGTGTCGACGAAATTGTCGTAGCTCACCGGCTCCTTGTCGGCCTTGATCGAGCCGATCTTCTTCATCAGCGCGGCGACCGCCTCGATCTTGTTCTTCGGCATGCCGTCGTCCTTCGCCGCCCAGAAGTCCATGGCGAGGTAGCCCTTGAGCGCCGCCTTGTTGACCTCCTTGTTATGCCCGGTGCCGGCGGCCGCGTCGGCCACCGCGTCGGCATTCTTCGGGTCCTGCATGAAACGCGCGGCCTCGATCATGCCGGCGACCGTGCGCACGATGGCGTCGCGGTTCTTGTCCAGATTGTCCTTGCGCACCACCAAGGTCAGGTAATGGCTGGTCGGATTGGTGTTCTTCTGGGCCAGCAGGATGTGCAGCTTCTTGCCCTGATGCTCGATCTCGGCAAGGTCGTCGAGATGCAGCACGGCGAAATGCAGCCGGCCGGCGAGCAGCGCCGGACCGGGGCTGGAGCCGAGCGCGACCTGCTTGACCTCCTCGATCTTCACCTCTTTGCAGCCGCCGGCGAGCATCGAGCGCAGCGCCACCGAGCGCGCGCCGTTGATCGAATCGACCGCGACATCCTGACCGGCCATGTCCTTGCAGGTCTTGCCTTCGTCGGTGGTGCCGATCACCCAGTCGGGGTTCGGCATGCCGTAGACCCCCACCAGCGGCACGTCGGCATTGGACACCTGGGTGATCACCGGCGGCGTCGGCGACCAGGCGAGATCGATATCGCCGGCCACCACCGCGCGCGCGGCGGCGGTGCCGTTATCGAACGGGCGGATTTCGACGTCGACGCCGTGCTTCTTGAAGAAGCCCTGCTTCTCCGCAAGGAAGGCGATGGTCACCGAATAGATCGGCGGAATGCCGGGGGTGGCCACCACGATTTTCTTGGTTTGAGCGGCGGCCGGACCGGCGGCCAGCGCGAGCGCCAGCAGCGCACCGCCGGCCATCAGGTTGAAGCTTCTGCGGATCATGGAATCCTCCCTTCTTGTTTGAGCGTTTTTTATTTCAGCGTTCTAAAACGAATTCGGCTTCGCGGGCCTCCCGCATCAGCGTGCCCCACACCTGCTCGCGCAGTTCGGCGAAGCGCGGCAGGCGCAGCGTTTCGCGCGTGCGCGGCTGCGGCAGATCGATGGTGATGGTCTCGTGGATGCTCGAGGGCCGGCCCTTGAGCACGATCACCCGGTGGCCGAGCAGCACGGCTTCCTCGATCGAATGGGTGACGAAGATCATCGCGGTCGGCCGTTCGTCCCAGATGCGCAGCAGCTCGAATTGCAGAATCTCGCGGGTCTGCGCGTCGACCGCCGCGAACGGCTCGTCCATCAGCAGCACATTGGGCTCCACGGCGAGCGCGCGGGCCAGCCCGCAGCGCTGCTGCATGCCGCCGGACATCTGGTAGGGGAACGCCTTCTCGAAGCCGGCGAGGCCGACCAGCTTGATGAATTCCGGCACCTTGCGCTCGACGTCGGTCTTCGACGCGCCCGCCATGCGCAAGCCATAAGCGACGTTCTCGTACACGGTCTTCCACGGAAACAGGCCGAAATGCTGGAACACCATGGCGACGCCGGCGATCGGCTCGGTGACGCGTTGATCGCCGACCATGACGTCGCCGGCATCGAACGGCAGCAGCCCGTCGATGCAGCGCAGCAGCGTGGTCTTGCCGCAGCCGGACGGGCCGACAATGGCGACGATCTCGCGCTCGCCGACATCGAAGTCGATGTTACGGAACACTTCGAGCGTGCCGTAATACTTGCCGAGGCCGCGCACGCGGATGCGCGGCTCGGCGCCGGTCGCGCGCGCGGTGTTGGCGGAAGAAATGGCGGAGACCGCCGTCGGTTGACTTGTCACTCGGCGGCCTGTGTCGTTGGTTTGGCGTTGATCTTGGCCCAGTAGTCGGCGGCCTGCTTGGACCGCTTGAGCGCTTCCTCGGTCTCGAAGCCCGGCGCCATCGAGCCGTCGGTCCCGGCGAGAATCTGGTGGTGCTCGATGTTGAGCGTGCGCAGCCAGCGCTGCTGACCCATGGTGATGGCGACGAAATAGCCGATCTCGACCAGTTCGGGCTCGCTGAAATGCTTGTGCAGGCGCGCCCAGAACGCGTCGTCGCACGGCAGATCCCAGGTGATCGCCTCGGCATAGGACAGCGCCGCCTTCTGCCGCTCGTCGTAACGCGTTGAACTTTCGAAATTGATCAGGTCGGAATAGTCGTCCTCCTTGAGGCCGGACTTGGCCGCCTTGATCGAGCGCTGATTGCCGCAAAATTCGCACAGCACCGAGCGCGAGACATAGATGCGGCACAGCTCCTTGATCTTGTGGTCGGCGACGCCGTTCTTGAACACATCGCGCCAGGTATTGGCGAACGACCAGAACGTCGCCGGCACATGGGCGCGGATCGCCTGACTTTCCGGCCGCGGCGTGCCCTCCCGCGCGCAGCGCTCGAACTCGGCGATCATGGCAGGGTCTTTGACCGTCGAAGGATCGACATAGCTAATGCGCGGTTTAGACATAGGCGATTTCTCCCGGAAGTATTCTTATGACCCGCTCGTTGCGGATGCGGCGTTGTTTTCGCCCGCCATGTTGCCGTAACCGTGCCGCCTGAGCAACGCTGGTGGCGTGTTTCTAACCCTGCCTTAGTCTTGGCATTCGCCCGCCACCGGCGGGTGCGTCGCGCGTGGGCGATGGCCCGTATTTGCGGCGTTTTGTACCGCGCAACCGATCGGGGTGTAGGGGACGCTTAAGCTAAACCGATCGTTACAGTGCGAGCGGCGATACGATCCAGTATTGTTAATGGCGAAGCAAGGTTACTCTAAAGTTCATCCTATTTCGGATACCGATCGTAAACAATAGGAATTCAGAAGCCCTTCAGCATAGTCCAAGATGCGCCCAGATTTTAGCAATTGAATACTTCCTGACCTTTAGTCTCGTCCCGAATAGACCAGAGCAGTTTCCGGTCGCGTCAAACGGGATGAACCGCTGTGCGTGCCAGTACCATCGTCATGATCGGGTTTGCCGTCGTCTTCGGCTTGCTCGCCGTGTTCATCGCCCAGGTCTGGCTCAACAACCAGGCCAGCATGCAGGCGAAGAATTACGAGGCGAACAAGAAACCGCAGTCGACGCACACCATCGTCGTCGCCAAGGAGCCGTTGCGCTTCGGCACCGAACTCGCCGCCGCGATGTTGCAGGAAGTGCCG
>CAWFMZ010000027.1:0-166222 GCA_963817045.1 uncultured Alphaproteobacteria bacterium | reverse complement strand
GCGATCTTGCCGCAAGTGCCGGTCACAAGGCCGAGGAAGCAGCCGACTTCGGCGATGCCGTCACGCACGGTGTGCCGAAAATCGGGCTGGCCGAGCTTGATCTCCTTCATCAGCTCGGCTTGCACCTTCAAGCCGTCCTTGCCAAGCGAGGACAGCGTGCCGGCGGCGCCGCCGAATTCGCCCACCAGCACGCGCGGGCGTGAGCTCCGTCAAGCGCTGCTTGTGGCGCTCGAAGGCGCCGAGCAGGGTCGCCATCTTGTAGCCGAAGGTGATCGGCACTGCCTGCTGCAGATTGCTGCGCCCGGCCATCGGCGTGTCGCGGTACTTCTTGGCGAGCGCGGCCAGCGCGTCGGCAATGGCGTCGATCTCCTGCTCCAAGATGTCGAGCGCCTCGCGCATCTGCATGACGGTGGCGGTGTCGGTGATGTCCTGGGTGGTAGCGCCCCAGTGCGACCATTCGCCGAGCCCGTCCTTGCACAGCTTGACCAGCTGCTGCACGACCGGAAGCACCGGATAGCCGATCTTCTCGGTCGCCTCCTTGAGCTTGGCCATGTCGATGTTATTGGCGTTGCAATGGCGCACGATCTCGGCGGCGGCGTTCTTCGGGATGATGCCGAGCTTGCCTTGCGCGCGCGCCAGCGCGGCCTCGAAGTCGAGATATTTCTGCACCCGGTTCTCGTCCGAGAACACTTTCCGCATCGCTGGCGTGGTGAAAATGTCGCGGAACACCGCGGAATCGAGGATCGTCGAGGGCATTCGGGTCTCCTAAGGGGCGGGTCGAGGCGCACGTTAGCGGTTCTTGCCGCCCGATCAACTCGCGCCACGGAGCAAGGGCCCGGTTGCGCGAGAGCGCGTTTCCGTCCCAAATTGGTCAGGATTTGTCCGTCAGCCGGAGGCCCGCATGAACGTTAGTCCCAAGCCGCAACGCAGCTTCAAGCTCGAGCCCGTGCACCCGAAGCCGGAGCAGGCGCACACGATGCCGTATGCCCCGGCGGTGCATATCGTCGGCGCCTGCGACCTGATGTTCCTGTCGGGCGCGACGCCGTCGCCGCTCTACCACAAGCATCCGCACGTGGAGGCCGAGCATGTGCATCCGCACTCGATCGAAGAGCAGACTATGCGCGCGATGGAGGCGATCAAGTCGATCCTCGACCATACCGGCGCAACCTGGCGCGACGTGGTGAAGGTGACGAAATATCTCACCGACTTCCGCGACGCCGACGCCATGCATGCGACCATGGCCAAATACTTCGGCGACTGGCGGCCGGCCAGCACCACCGTGTGCATCAATTCGCTGTCGTCGCCGGGCGCGCGCATCGAGCTCGACATGATCGTGGCGCTGCCGAAGAAAGCGCTGTGACGCTATCTCGCCAGCTCGCGCGCATCGTCGCAGCGGAGGTTCCACGCTTTTCCGACGGCGAGATGGCGCGCCGGCGCGCGGCGGTGGAGGCGCTGCTGGCAGAAGCCGAGTGCGATCATCTCGTGTTCTGCGGGCTCAACCGTTTCGGCTCGGCCGTGCAATGGCTCACGCAATGGCCGGTGACCGCCGAGGCGGTCGGCGTGCTTACGCCGGGCGAACGCGACGCGCTGTTCGTGCAATATGTCAACCATGCGCCGCAAGCGCGGCTGCTCGCCGACAAGGCCGACGTGACCTGGGGCGGCGAATCATCCATCCGGCGGCCATCAAGGTGCTGGAAAAGCGCGCCTCGCGTACTGGCCGGGTCGCTACCATCGGGCCACTGACCGCCGACCAGCATGCGCAGCTGTCCGCGCGCTTCCCGAAGATCGCCAATCTCACGCGCGCCTATACCCGGCTGCGTCAAGTCAAGTCGGGCGAGGAAATCGACTGGCTGCGCATCGGCGCGCATTTCAGCGATCTTGGCATGGCGGCGCTGCGCGATGGCGTGAAAATCGGAATGAGCGAGCGCGAACTCGGCGACCTGGTCGAGCGCGCCTATGTTGCGCAGGGCGCCACCAATGTCATTCACTATATCGGCACCACCGCGATGAGCGCGCCCGACCTTGGCGTACCGCGGCAGTTTCCGACCACGCGGCGCGTGCAGAAGGGCGACGTGGTGGTGGCGGAGATCAGCGCGGCGTTCTGGGAGCATCCGGGGCAGGTGCTGCGCAGCTTCGCGTTGGGCGAGCCGAGCAAGCTTTATAGTGATCTGCACGCGGCGGCGGACGCCGCGTTCGATGCGATTGCCACGGTGCTGAAAGCCGGCGCCACGCCGGCCGACGTGATCAAAGCTTCAGGTGTGATCGAGGACGCCGGCTTCACCATCATCGACGATCTCTTGCACGGCTATGGCGGCGGCTACCTGCCGCCGATCCTCGGCTGCAAAAGCCGCCCTGCCGGACCGATTTGCCACGAACTGTTCCGCGCCGGGCAGACAGTGGTGATTTCAGCCCAATGTGGTGACGCGCGACGGCCAAGCCGGCGTGCAGACCGGCGAGATGGTGGTGATTACCGAGAGCGGGATCGGGCGGCTGCACACAGTGCCGCGCGGCTTCCACATCATCTGAGCTGCTCCGCCATCCAATCGGCGCTCTGCGAGCGCCAGCGATAGGCGCGGTTGGTGGCGATGTGGTTGCCGTCCTCGATCATCATCAGTTCGACCAGGCCTTTCACCTCGCGCGCCAGGCGCTCGGCGTCCTTGGCCGGCACGATGCGGTCCCGAGGCGGCCGTTCACGATGAAAATCGGGCAGGTGATGTTGCCCGCCACGCCGACCAGCGACAGCGTGCCGGCGTTCTTGCGCGCTTCTTCCTGCGTCTTGCAATGGCTGCGCACGCGGAATGCCTCGCGCGTCAGTTCCGGCAAGCCGTCCCAGGCGGCGCCCCAATCGAATGGGCCGCCGAGCGCGATGCAAGCCTTGATGCGCTTGTCGAAGGCGGCGGCGCGCGGCGCGTAGTAACCGCCGAGGCTCACGCCCCACATGCCGATGCGCGCGGCGTCGAGATCGCGCCGGGTGCCGATGTAATCGAGCACGGCCTTCACCGGCACCTCGTAATCACCGCGTATGGCGAAGTCGTATTGTGCCTCGCCCTGGCCGGGTCCTTCGAACACCAGCGTCGCCATGCCGCGTGCGAGGAACGGAAACTCGTAAGCATCCGTTTCCTCTTTTGTGGAGTCGAGGCCGACCGCCATCACCACCACGGGCGCACGGTCGTAACCCGCGGGCTTGCGCAGGATGCCGGCCAGCGTCTTGCCTTGATACGGGATTTCGACGCGCTCGCCGGGCGGCCGCAAATGCGGCAGCGCCGCCTGTCGGCATTCGATCTGCTTCTTGTGCGCGGCCTTCATCTGGGCGACGTCGTGCACGAACAGAAACGAGGCGAAATGGTAGTACACGCCGGCGCGCTGCAGACATTCGCCGGCGGTGAGGAAATGCCGGCGTGCCAGCGCCTCGCGGCCGAGCTGCTCGTGGTGCGCGGCGCGCGCCGACCACGCGCGGCACCAGTCGTTATAGGACGTGAGCGAGCCGGTGACTTCCTCGAAATCGGTCAGTACCACGCCGTTGGCGACGAAGCGCGGGCCCCAATGTGCGATCGCGGCCTTGAGCAAGGGGTCGGAAGACATAGCGTTTCAGTCCTTGGGGTTAGCTGGTTTTTTCGTCGCGGCGATACCAGGGCATGAAGCGCCGCGTCGCCCAGTTCACTAGCAATTCGAAGCCGACGCCGAAGGCGGCCAGCAGCAGCACGCCGACGAAGGCTTCGTTGTGATGGTAGGCGCGCGAGTTGTAGAGAATGTAAAAGCCAAGTCCGCCAATCGAGAGGAAGAATTCCGCCACCACCGCGCCAATCAGTGCGCGGCCGGCGGCGAGACGGAAGCCGGCCAGCAGATAGGGCATCGAGGCCGGCAAGACGATGTCGGTTAACATGCGCAGGCGGCCCGAGCGGAACGAGCGGGAGACCTCCAGATATTCGCGCGGCACCGAGCGCGCGCCATCGGCGACGTTCATGGTGATAGCGAATATTGCGGCGAAGATGATGGTGCCGATGCGGGCGGCATTCGAATAACCGAACCACAACGAAAACAACGGCAACACGATGATCATCGGCAAGGCGTTAAAGCCATTGATGTAGACGCGGATCATCCGGTCGATTGTGTTGCTGCGTCCCATCAGCAGCCCAATGACGGTACCGACGACGATTGTAATAGCCAGCCCTTCGGCCACCGCCGCGATGGTGGCGCCAAGAGCTTGGAGGAACGCAGGGTCGATTATCACTCTCGGAATTGCGAGCAGCACAGCACTCGGCTTCGCCACGTAAGCCGGAGCGAAGGTGCGCACCACGATCTCCCACACCAACAGGATCGCCATCCCGGTGACGAAACGGGGCACGAAATTGCCGGCTAAGTGCGCGGCAACACGCGATGGCGCCGGTGCGTCAGCGACCGCTGTAGACGAAGATGCGCCGATGGCAGAATCAGTCATCGGCTACTGCCTCCAGCGCGCGAAGTGTTGTTCGATCGTCAAGCCGAGCCGGGTCAATCCGACGCCGATCAGGCCGATCACGAGGATCGAGGCGAACACGCCGGCGGTATCGAAATCCTGCGAGGCGCCCATGATGAGCTGGCCGAGGCCGGTCGACGACAAAAAGAATTCCGCCGCAATCATGCCGACCAAGGCGCGTCCAATCGCCTGGCGCACGCCGGTCATCAGGTAGGGCAAGGTGTACGGCAGCATCACCTCCCGCCACAGTGACCATTCGGTGGAGCGGTATGATTTCGCCACCTCGATCAACTCGGGCTTGATGCTGCGCGCGCCTTCTACCGTGTTGTAGAGCACCGGGAAAACGGAGAAGAGGAAGACGACCAGCACTTTGGGCGCGAAGCCGAAGCCCATCAGCGACAGGATGAAGGGGATCAGCGCCACCATCGGCGTGGCATAGAGCGTCATGATGTAAGGCTCGACGCCGACGCGCAACGTACGTACGCGTGCCAGCAGCATGCCGAGCGGTGCGCCGACGATCAGCGCGAGGATGAAGCCGGTCAGGAAGAGCTCGGCGGAATCGAAGAACTGGGCAATGAATTCGCTGCGCGTGACGAGCTGCCAGAGCCGCACCAGCGTCTCGGAGAACGGCACCATGAATGCCGCGCTGGTCGAACGGCCGGCGATCTCCCAGAGGGCGATGCCGGCGGTAATGCTGATCAAGAGCGGCGCGTTGCGCCGGATGGCTGCGATTATCATTTCACCATCGCGTTGGCGTCTTTCCAGACGCTACCGTCGACGAAAGCATCGTAACTCACCGGCTCCTTGTCGGACTTGATCGAGCCGATTTTCTTCATCAGCGCGGCGACCGCTTCGATCTTGTTGCGCGGCATGCCGTCGTCTTTGGCCGCCCAGAAGTCCATGGCGAGGTAGCCCTTGAGCGCCGCCTTGTTGACTTCCTTGTTATGCCCGGTGCCGGCGGCCGCGTCGGCCACCGCATCGGCATTCTTCGGGTCCTGCATAAATCGCGCCGCCTCGATCATGCCGGCGACCGTGCGCACGATGGCGTCGCGGTTCTTGTCCAGATTGTCTTTGCGCACCACCAAGGTCAGGTAATGGCTGGTCGGATTGGTGTTCTTCTGGGCAAGCAGGATGTGCAGCTTCTTGCCCTGATGTTCGATCTCGGCAAGATCGTCGAGATGCAGCACGGCGAAGTGCAGCCGGCCGGCGAGCAGCGCCGGACCGGGGCTGGAGCCGAGCGCGACCTGCTTTATCTCCTCTATCTTCACCTCTTTGCAGCCGCCGGTGAGCATCGAGCGCAGCGCCACCGAGCGCGCGCCGTTAATCGAGTTCGACCGCGACATCCTGACCGGCCATGTCCTTGCAGGTCTTGCCTCCGTCGGTGGTGCCGATCACCCAGTCGGGGTTCGGCATGCCGTAGACCCCCACCAGCGGCACATCCGCATTGGAAACCTGGGTGATCACCGGCGGCGTCGGCGACCAGGCGAGATCGATGTCGCCGGCCACCACCGCCCGCGCGGCGGCGGTGCCATTGTCGAATGGGCGGATTTCGACATTGGCGCCATGCTTCTTGAAGAAGCCCTGCTTCTCCGCAAGGAATGCGATGGTCACCGAATAGATCGGTGGAATGCCGGGAGTGGCCACCACGATTTTCTTGTTTTGAGCGGTGGCCGGACCGGCGGCCAGCGTGAGCGCCAGCAGCGCACCGCCGGCCATCAGGTTGAAGCTTCTGCGGATCATGGAATCCTCCATTTTTGTTTGAGCGTCTTTTTATTCAGCGTTCCAAAACAAATTCGGCTTCGCGTGCCTCCCGCATCAGCGTGCCCCACACCTGCTCGCGCAGTTCGGCGAAGCGCGGCAGGCGCAGCGTTTCGCGCGTACGCGGCTGCGGCAAATCGATGGTAATGGTCTCGTGTATGCTCGAGGGCCGGCCCTTGAGCACGATCACCCGGTGGCCGAGCAGCACCGCTTCCTCGATCGAATGGGTGACGAAGATCATGGCGGTCGGCCGTTCGTCCCAGATGCGCAGCAGCTCGAATTGTAGAATCTCGCGGGTCTGCGCATCGACGGCTGCGAACGGCTCGTCCATCAGCATCACATTGGGCTCCACGGCGAGCGCGCGGGCAAGCCCGCAGCGCTGCTGCATGCCGCCGGACATCTGGTAGGGGAACGCTTTCTCGAAGCCGGAGAGGCCGACCAGCTTGATGAATTCCGGCGCCTTGCGCTCGACGTCGGTCTTCGACGCGCCCGCCATGCGCAAGCCATAAGCAACGTTCTCGTACACGGTCTTCCACGGAAACAGGCCGAAATGCTGGAACACCATGGCGACGCCTGCGATCGGTTCGGTCACGCGTTGGTCGCCGACCCAGATTTCACCGGCATCGTGCGGCAATAAGCCATCGATGCAGCGCAGCAGCGTGGTCTTGCCGCAGCCGGACGGGCCGACAATGGCGACGATCTCGCGCTCGCCGACATCGAAGTCGATGTTACGGAAGACTTCGAGCGTTCCGTAATACTTGCCGAGGCCGCGCACGCGGATGCGCGGTTCTGCGCCGGCCGCGCGGGCGGTGTTGGCGGAAGAAATTGCGGAGACCGCCGTTGGTTGACTTGTCACTCGGCGGCCTGTGTCGTTGGTTTGGCATTGATCTTAGCCCAGTAGTCGGCGGCCTGCTTGGACCGCTTGAGCGCTTCTTCGGTCTCGAAGCCCGGCGCCATCGAGCCATCGGTCCCGGCGAGGATCTGGTGGTGCTCGATATTGAGCGTGCGAAGCCAGCGCTGCTGACCCATAGTGATGGCGACGAAATAACCAATCTCGACTAGTTCCGGCTCGCTGAAATGTTTGTGCAGCCGCGCCCAGAACGCATCGTCGGTCGGCAGATCCCAGGTAATCGCCTCGGCATAGGCCAACGCCGCCTTTTGCCGCTCGTCGTAGCGCGGTGAGCTCTCGAAATTGATCAGCTCGGAATAGTCGTCTTCCTTGAGGCCAGACTTGGCCGCCTTGATCGAACGCTGATTACCGCAGAATTCGCACAGCACCGAGCGCGAGACATAGATGCGGCACAGCTCCTTGATTTTGTGATCGGCGACGCCGTTCTTGAAGACGTCGCGCCAGGTATTGGCGAACGACCAGAATGCCGCAGGCACATGGGCGCGGACCGCCTGGCTTTCCGGCCGCGGGGTTCCCACCCGCGCGCAACGCTCAAACTCGGCGATCATGGCAGGGTCTGTGACCGTCGTTGGATCGATGTAGCTAATGCGAGGTTTCGACATCGGCGATTGCTCCCGGAAGTATTGTTATGACGCGCCCGTTGCGGATGCGGCGATTGTTTTCGCGCCGCTTGCATGTTGCCGCATCCACGCCGTACGGGCAACGCCGGTCGCGTGTTCCGGTAACCCTATCTTAGGCTCGGCAATCGCCCGCTACACCGGCGGGCGGCGTCGCGGCGTGGGCGTCGGCCCCGTATTTGCGGGGTTTTCGTACCGCGCAACCGATCGTTAGGCTCATACCAAAACTCAGAAACGATAACTCATACTACCCGACCTTGTGCGGGGATGATGCTTCGTAAACGTAAGTCAAATCAAAGACCTGGACGGTCATAACAAACCTGCCGCAACGCCGCAGGTGGGTCGCGGGTAGCGCGACTTGGTATCAATCAATCGTTACAGGTTGAGCGAAGCTACCATGCAGTATTGTTAATTTCGCAAAAGGTTACTCTAAAGTTGATCTGATGTAGGACACCGATCGTAAACAATAGTAATTCAGGAGCTCTTCAGCATAGTCCCAGATGCGTCCGCGATATTAACAATTGAATACTTCATCGCCTCTAGTCTCGCGCTGACCACAACAGCGAAGTTTCAGGTTGCGTCAAACGGGACAAAAGCCTTGCGTGCCAGCACCATCGTCATGATCGGGTTCGCCGTCGTGTTCGGCCTGCTCGCCGTGTTCATCGCCCAGATCTGGCTGAACAACCAGGCCAACATGCAGGCGAGGAATTTCGAGGCGAACAAGAAGACGACTGCGATGCAAACCGTCGTCGTCGCCAAGCAGCCGCTGCGTTTCGACACCGAGCTCAATGCTTCGATGCTGGAGGAAGTGCCGTGGCCGGCAGCGACGATGCCGAGCGGCGCCTTCAGTAAAATCAGCGACGTGCTGCATGGCGGCCGCCGCGCGGTTCTCACCGCCATCGAGCCGAATGAGGCGGTGCTCTCGCTCAAGATCACTGGCCCCGGCCAGCGCGCGACGCTGTCGGCGCTGGTGAAGCCAGGCATGAAGGCGTTGACCATTCGCGTCAACGACGTGGAAGGAGTCGGCGGCTTCGTGCTGCCCGGCGATCGCGTCGATGTCGTGCTCACGCGTCAGATCGACAAAGGTTCGGCCACCACCGAAGTTGTGCTGCAGAACGCGCGCGTGCTGGCGGTCGACCAGAGCGCCGACGAGCGCGCCGCCAACGCGGCGGTGGCGAAGTCGGTCACGCTCGAAGTGGCCCCGGTGGAAGCGCAAAAAGTCTGGCTGGCGTCGTCAGTCGGTAATTTGTCGCTGCTGCTGCGCAAGGCGGGCGAAACCGCCGAATCCAAGACGCGCAAGATCAGGCTCAACGATTTGAGCAGCAATGAAGCAGTCAACACCGACAAGGTCGCAACCGCGACGGTGGTGGTGACGCGCGCAGCGGCGAAACAGGAATACACCGTGCCGGTCGAAGGCAGTCGTGGGGACATGACGACGGCGGGTCAGGATCTAGGCGCCCGGTAATTGCGGGCATGGGGTTAATCAAGGGCGGGGGAGTGTGTCGTGAATAACAAAAATGAATTTGTCGTCGGCTTCGCCTGGCGGCGTTCGGACAGGACCACGGAGCGCGGCGGCTGGCTGCGCGATCTGGTGATCGCCTTGGCGGTCACCTTGGCGGCGGCGCTTCTATTCATGGCCGGGGGTGCCTATGCGCAGGAGCGCATCATCCAGATCAGCGGCAATAACCGTACCGCCATGGTGACGGTCACCATCGGCAAGTCGCAGGACGTGAGGACCGGCACCAGCTTCGTCGACGTCATGGTCGGCGATCCGGAGGTCGCCGACGTTAATCCGCTCACCGATCATACGCTGTCGATCCTCGGCAAGAAGATCGGCACCACCCGCGTCCAGGCCTATGCCGAGGGCAAGACGCTGATCGGCATCTTCGACGTGGAGGTGTCCTACGACATCACCCGGCTGACCAACGAGCTCAAGTGCCGTTTCGCCAACTCGCATCTGCAAGCCTCCTCGGTCAACGGCCGCATCATGCTGTCGGGCGAGGTGGTCGACGCCGCCACCCTCGAACAACCAGGGTTATTCCTACATGCTGCGCGGCGACTATAAGCGCGCGCGCGAGAAGCTGGCCGCCGCCCAACGCCAGGAACCCGGCAACAAATACGTGCAGAACAATTTGCAGCTGTTGGAAGACAGCTATCGCAAGGGCAAGGCGATCCAGTAGGCCTTGCATTTCCGCGCCGAAAAACGGCCGGACGGCGGGATTATTTCTCAACATCGGTAGTTCTTGATACGGGTGCGAAATTTTCGCGGCCGGCCGCGCGGGCGGTAGCGCCCGCGCGCCGTCTCGACTACGATGCGCCGTGGGCAACAAGACCGATGGTTTAACATTCGGTCCGCAGGGGGGATCAAATGGCTACCGAAGTGAATGCCGGCGCACGTCTCGACCGGCTCCCGATCTCGTCGTTCCACTACCGAATCTTCTGGCTGGTCGGCGCCGGCATGTTCTTCGACGGCTACGATCTCTACGTCGCCGGCGGCGTGCTGGCGTCCGCGATCCAGACCAAGTTCTCAACGCTGCCGCAGAACCTGCAATTCCTCTCCTTGACCTTCGTCGGCATGACGCTCGGTTCGCTCATCACCGGCTTCGTCGGCGACCGCTTTGGCCGGCGCTTCACCTATCAGATCAATCTGCTGATCTTCGGGCTGGCGTCGCTTGCCGCCGCCTTCGCGCAGGACATGACCCAACTCATCATGTGCCGCTTCGTGCAGGGGCTGGGCTTAGGCGCCGAGATCGTAGTCGGCTATTCGACGCTAACCGAATTCGTGCCGCCGAGAACGCGCGGCCGTTGGCTGGCGTTCATGGCGTTCCTGGTGGTGGCGGGATTCCCGGCCACAGCGCTGCTCAGCTATCTGATTATTCCGAGTTTCGGATGGCGGCCTATGTTTATCATCGCCGGCATCGGCTCGCTGGTCGTCTGGTATTTGCGCAAGAACCTGCCGGAATCTCCGCGCTGGCTGGAATCGCAAGGCCGCAGCGCGGAAGCGGAAGCCTTGATGCAATCGATCGAGAAAGAAGCGGCCGGCGCCGGCGCGCTACCGCCGGCGGCCACGCCGGCTGCGGTCCCGCAACTCACCGCATCGGCCATGCTGCGGCCGCCGATTCTGCAGCGCATGATCGTCGGCTCATGGGTGCTGATCACGATCAACACGCTGATCTTCGGCTTCGTGATCTTCCTGCCGCAGTTCTTCCTGCGGCAAGGCCTCACCATCGCCAACTCGCTCGGCTACACGCTGGTGCTGTCGATCGCATCGCTGCTCGGCTGCGCACTCGGCGCTTACTTGTCCGATTCCATCGGCCGGCGCATGAGCATCATCGGCGCGTCGATCGTGACGATCATTACCGGATATATCTATGCACGCTTCAACGCAGCGTCCGACCCGGCGACGGTGTTGAGCGTCGGCTTCGTGCTGATCGTCGCGATCTATGTGCAGACCGCGATCCTGTTCGGCGTCTACACGCCTGAACTGTTCCCGACCGAGATCCGGCTGCGCGCCAACGGCATCTGCAATACGTTCGGCCGGGGGGCGACTGTGGTCTCGCCCTTTATCGTCGGTGCCTTGATGGCGAGCTACCAGCTGCCCGGCGTGGTGTGGCTGATGATCGGCTTGGTGGTGATCCAGATCGTGGTGGTGTGGGCCTGGGGCGTGGAGCCGCGTAACCGTGGCCTAGAGGATGTCGCCGCCACAGCCTGATCCGCGCTCTGACGTCTTGCATCGGCCGTCCGGACTAGCGGGCGGCCGATTGCTTTTATAGGGGCGGCCGTGCGGTTTGCTTGCCGGGTAGCGGGAGGCTAAGAAATGCCGATGAGCGGCTTGCGGCCTGTTACCGTGATCACCGGCGCCTCGGCCGGCATCGGCGTCGCGCTGGCGCGCGTGTTCGCGCGCAACGGCCATGCCTTGGTGCTGGTGGCGCGGCGCGCGGACCGGTTGCAGGCGCACCACCGCGGCGGCATCCTCAATGTCGGCTCGGTGGCGGGATTCCTGCCGGGTCCGGGCATGACGGTCTATTACGCGACTAATACCAAGTCGCGTTACCCGCAACCCACCTGCGGCGTTTCGGCAGGTTTGTTATGACCGTCCAGGTCTTTGATTTGAACTCACGTTTACGAAGCGATCATGCCCGCACAAGGTCGGGTAATATGAGTCATCGTTTCTGAGTTTTGGTATAAGGCCTATGTGCGGTCATTTACCGAGGCTTTGCACAGCGAGCTCAAATCGCGCGGGGTGCGGGTGACCGTGCTCTGTCCGGGCCCGGTGCCGACCGAATTTGCGACGCGCGCCGGGATTTCCAAAAATCTAGCACCTGGCATCCTCACCCAGTCTGCGGAGAACGTGGCCGAAGCCGGCTATCGCGGCTTGATGCAGGGGCGCCGGACGGTAATCCCGGGCCTCGCCAACAAACTGATCACCCTGCTGATCCGTGTTTTCCCGCGCCGGCTGCTGCTGGCGATCGTGGATCGCCGCCAGAGCCGGCGCAGATCCGCGCAACGCACATAGCCGCTTCCCGCTGCTCGTGTTGCAAACGCCGGCAAAGCGGTTAGTACTCGATACGTGCGCTGAATCGCGCGCCTAATCGCCATGTTGAAGCCGGTCCTTCTCATTCTGCACCAGGAGCATTCCTCGCCCGGCCGCGTCGGCCAGGTGCTGGGCAAGCTCGGCTATCCGCTCGACATTCGGCGCCCGCGCTTCGGCGATCCGCTGCCGGAGACGATGGACGAGCATGCCGGCGCCGCGATTTTCGGCGGACCGCAAAGCGCCAACGACAACGAGGATTTCGTCCGCCGCGAGATCGACTGGATCGGCGTGCCGCTACGCGACAAGAAACCCTATCTCGGCATCTGCCTCGGTGCGCAGATGATGGCGCGCCATTTCGGCGGCCGCGTCTACCCGCATCCGCAAGGCCATGCCGAAGTCGGCTATTATCCGATCCGCCCCACGCAAGCTGGGCGCAAGATCTGCGCCGATTGGCCCGATCACGTCTATCAATGGCATCGCGAGGGCTTCGACTTGCCGGCGGGCGGCGAACTGCTGGCCGAGGGCGATGCGTTTTCCGTGCAGGCGTTCCGTTATGAAACCGGCTATGCGCTGCAGTTCCACCCGGAAGTCACCCACGCCATGATGTATCGCTGGCTGGTGCGCGGCGCCCATCGCATGGAGCTTCCCGGCGCCAAGCAGCGCGCCGAGCACGTCGCCGACCGCGCGGTGCACGACCATGCCTCGCGCAACTGGCTCGCCGCCTTCATCGATCACTGGATCGGCCGCGAACGAGTGGTCGGATAAAAAGCCCGCCGTCGAAGAAAGTTGGGCGGCCTCGGAGGCTCGCCCGACATCGGCATATTTCGTGGCATCAATTTGTGCAGCGGCTCGATGTTCGCTGCACTGCGGATCGCTTGACGGCCTGATGATTTCAGGTCCGAAAATCTAGTCGGCCTACCGTTTGCGCTTCTTGCTCGGCGATTTCGATGATTTGCCGGATTGGTTACCCTTATATCCGCCGCCTGATGGAGGGCTCGGCGTTTTCGTGGGCGCGCGGCCGAGCTTTTGGCTCGGGGTCTTTAGCGCGTCGAAATAGGCACGGCGCATAAACTGCCGAAGCTCCGCGATATTGAATTTTGCAAGGTAGCGCCGGGTTGCCTGTTCCTGGTCGAACTTGGAATCCAGGCGATGCCGCGTCCGAATAGCCTGAAGCCCGCGAATAAATGCCGCCGTGTCTTTCACGCTGGCGACTTTCTTCTTGGATGGACGGCGTGCCGGCGCGGGTTTGCCTCGTTTCATCATCATCATTTGCGGCAATCCCAATATGATTGCCAGTTCATCTTGGACCTCCACGGCATTCATCAGATCCATATGTTCGAGGTCGCCCGTCAGCGTGCGGACATTGCCCGACAGCGCAGTGACCAATCGCGCCGACCACGCCGGAATGACGCCATCGCCAGGACAGACATATTCGTCCCTAATCGGCGTTGCATCGGTACCGGGCTTGAAGTTTTTCGATATCCAGTCCCAGCGTACGCTGTTAATCGTGTCGTTGACGGCTGCGCCATTTTCGAACTTAATCGCACGAATGTTGAAAAATTTTTGCTTCCGGGCATTGCCTAACGGCGCTGCCACCTGTTGATAGGCGGCTTTCGCTGGTCCCAGTTCGGTGCTGAGGAATCCAAAATTTTTCGGATAGCGCACCTTTTTGCCGTGCGTCTTTGGATCGTAGGCATCGGCGACAATTGCACCATTGCTGGCGTCCAAGCTGGGATAATCATTTAAAGGATACTCCGGATCCGCGGCGAGCGCATTCCGATCGCGATCATAAGTATCCTTGTCGAGAAACATCAGCACATAGCCGCCGCGCAACGACGATAGGACGCGCGTGACACGCTCCGTGCCTTCAAAATTCAGTTCGGATTCTCCTTCAAAATAGCGGTGCACCTGACCGGCATAACCGTAAAACGGCGATGCTACCGTCACCGCGCGTTCAATTTCATCGACCAAAGGGTTGGGATCGTTCATGATCAGTTTCACAACCATCCCTCCGAAGCTGTGCCCGATCAGCGTGCAATGCTGCAGCGGGTCGGCGCCGCAAGCGGCTTGAACGCGTTGCCGAAACGTCGGCAAGAACGTGTTCAAAAAGAATTTTACGGAGAGATCGGGCCGTCGCCGCCAGTCCCAGCCAAATACAAACCAATCGAGATTGCGATCGGTACACCATTGAATGAAACCATCGTACGGCTTGACGTCAGCCAGAGCAAAATGAACAAAGCCATCGGCGATGATAAATCTGTTGTCTAAATCGATATCGCCTTGCATTTGCAGATCGAGCGCGGCGCCACTCAGGACCGTACAATCGAGCCATACTGTATCGTAATTAAACACCTGCCCCGGCACCCCGTCTTGATATGGCGAATCAGCCCGCACCAGCCGCGATCCCAAACCGCCCGGGAACAGAATGATCGTTTGGCGATTTGGACCTGGTGGATTCGCCATGTAGCGATTGATGAATTGACCGATCGCCGCCTCCAGCATTCCAAGCTGGTCGTGATCCCTCGCTTGATCGTAGGTCATGCGCTCGCCTCCACTTGAGTGGATTCGGAGTTGTTCGAAGGCGCGGCCGCTTGTCGCGACCGCTTGCGTTGCGTCTGCGGTATATACGGCTTGAGCCAATCGACCGGACCGCCGGTTTCATTGGTCAGTGCGATTGGTTCGAAATAGCGCTTGTAGTCTTCGCGCGACAGATCGGCGGGACGTTCCTGGTATTGAGGATCGAGCAATTCGCTGCCGGCAAGATAGGTTCGCTGTTGCGCCGGCGAGGTGCTTGACCAAACAAAGCAGTGCAGATTTGCGGCGGCAAGGATGTACCAATGGATCGGATCATACGTGCCAGACCGGACAATTCGTCGCAGCGTCTTCATGAAAATCGAAAACCGGCTGACGATCGTCCAGGGCCGGCGGAACAGCTTCTCCAGAAACAACACGATCGCTTCGGTGTTATCGGCAAGATTTGAATACGCGACCGTCTCACCATCAAGGTCGCGCAATCGCAAATTGGCTCGCAATTGCTTCGAAGCGAGATCGGACCAAAAGCCTTCGGTGCCGGCGAGCGGCGCGACGACGCTCAAATAAACTGGCATTGGCAGGGCCGGATTTCGCCCAATCATGCGGATTTGCCGATCCATCTCCTGAACTGTCTGCAATCGCGGATCAAAGAGATAGCCGTAGCCGATGCCGATGCCATTCGATTCGGCAAACGCAATATCGTCAATGATGTTCTGAGTTCGACCCAGATTTTGTTTCTTCTTATATTTTTTTAGCATGTCCTGATCGAATGACTCGAGACCGAAAAAAAGCGTCATGCACTTTGCATCTGCCATGTATTTGATCAGCTCTCGATCGTGCATGATATTTTGAGTTACGAGCGCGGCCCAGCCGCGAATTTTCGGATGACTGCGCATCAACTCGCAGACCTGAAGCATGTATCGTCGATCGTCAGAGAAATTGTTGTCCAGGAAGATAATCGTCGGATACCAGCGGCGGAAACTAAACAATGGACTCGTGGTCAATGCATTGTTGATTGCGGCGGAAAGATTTGAAATGTCGTAGGTGACATGCCCTCCGACCTCTTGCGGTATCACGCAAAAACTGCATCGAAAGCTGCATCCGCGCGATGATTCCAGGAGATGGACGGTTGGGCTGATCCCGTTCTGCACGAGCAGACTGTAGTCCACTGCGTAAGGCGAGATTTGCATTGTGGGTGATCGGTAAATGCGCTGCAGCGCGTTGCGCTCAAAATCGGCAACGACCTGGCGCACGCTGTCGACACCGCCGGCGCACACGGCATCGAAAAATTGTGCCGCGAACTCAGGGAACATTGTGCAAATGCTGCCGCCCGCCACGACCTTCGCCCCAGCCCGCCTGAAAAAATAAGAGAGCTGTCGCATGCGATCGAAATCCGGCTGCAGCCCGGTTAGGAAGACCAGGTCGTATTTCTCCACGTGTTCGGGATTGAACGGTCCATGCCAGTCTTCATGGTACAGCCGCACATCGAAACGTTGGCGGTCGATGAGAGAGGCGACGTGAAGCCCGGCTATAGTTTGCATCACGTACTTCGATCGCCGCTTGACGCGACCCGGCCGAAGATGTGTGCAAATGACGAGCGCGCGCCGTTTATTCAGGCCCTCCGGACTGCAACCATCGGTTGGCAATGGCTGGCATTGCGTGAGTGATGCCAAGAACTGCATCATCAGCCCCTCATGTCAGAATCTATTAACAACAACACCGGAATGCGCCGCCTCGGGCCCCGTGACTTCGAGCCCAGCTAGCGGTCACCCACAGCCTAGCTTACAATCCGCGCCGGTCCCAGCAACCGAATCCCTGATCGGGAAGAAGATCGGTTGGGACGGATGAGAGGCTGAAAATCCTCATCCGGAGGACGTGAAGATGGAATTTGGGTCTACGGCGGCGGGTCTATCCAATGCCCCGCAGCGTCGCTATTTGACGATCCTGTTTTGCGACCTTGTAGGTTACACGCAGCTGTCGGAGCAGCTGGATCCCGAAGATTTGAGGGAATTACAACTCCAGTATCAACACCTCGCGCTAACCGTGATGGAACGTTACAGCGGCTTTGTAGCGCGGTTCAGCGGCGATGGCGTGCTGGTCTATTTCGGGTATCCGACCGCGCATGAGAACGACGCGGAGCGCGCAGTGCGCGCCGCCCTCGAGCTTAACGATCGTCTCGTTGAGCTCAATGCCAACCTTCGCAGTCAGCAATTGCCCGAGATTTCTATTCGTATCGGGATTCATACCGGTCTAATTGTTATCGGATCGGAAATGGCGAGCGGCGGCGTGCAAGATCACGGCATTGTCGGCGAAGCCGCCAATCTTGCCGCCCGACTACAGGCTGATGCCCCCGCCAATTCAATCGTTGTGAGCGGCGAAACATTCGAGTTGATATCGGGACTATTCGACTATGAATCGCTCGGGCCAAAACGGTTTAAGGGCATCACGCGCATTATCCCAGTTTACAAAGTTACCAAAGCGCGTGTGGGAACAGGGCGGACCTATGACCGGGGACGTCGCGGTGGACCGCGTTTCGTCGGCCGTACGCAATCCTTGGAGCGAATACTGGATTGTTGGAATCAAGCGAACCAGCAATCGCAATGTAAGACCGTTCTCATTGCGGGAGAGGCGGGTGTCGGAAAGACACGCCTAGCGCGCGAAATTACAAGACAACCCGGGCTCGCCGATGCGAACGTTTTGCAAATTCATTGCCATGAAATTTTTGCGAGCACACCGCTTTATTCGATTGGAACGTTCGTGTGGGCACAAGCGGGGCTGACGGTCGACGATGACAAAGCGGTTCGCGCGCAAAAGCTGGCAATTCTTCTCGATAATTTTGGACTTAAGAGTTCGGAAAACGAGGACATTATTAGTAGCCTGCTTGGGATGTCGTTGACATCGGCGATTGAGGCGAGCGCGCCGACGCCGTTTCTTTTCAAGCGAAAGCAATTTGCGCTGTTGGGCTCGCTATTTGAGCAGATGGCACGCAAGCAGCCGACGCTATTGTGGGTCGAAGACGTTCACTGGATCGATCCATCCTCGGCCGAGCTGTTGCAGGAGGTTATTAGCCACCTGGCAAATGCGCCCGTGCTGGTGCTCCTCACCGGCCGGTCCTTTCCAAAAAGTCCAATTCCCCCAAGTGCGGACAATATCATCGAACTCACTCAGCTCGACGATGAGGAGTGCTTTGAGCTTGCTCGCGCTATCCCGGGTGCCCAAGGCCTGTCGAACGACGAATTGACGCGCGCCGTCAAAGCGGCCGATGGCATTCCCCTATTTGTTCAATATCTGGTTCTGTCTTTGGTGGATCAAAAAAAACAGGCGTCGAATGCCGCTCGCAAGCGCAGTGATCTGCCACTGACGTTGGCCGCGATGCTGTCCGAAAGACTCGACCGCCTTGCCGGCGGACGGCGCGTTGTGCAGGCGGCCGCTTGTATTGGACGGCCTTTTACCGCCGATTTTCTTGCGGGGCTGTTGCAAGAAAGTGCCGTGCAGGTCGTTGAACCGCTGGAGGCGCTGGTCGACGCGGAAATCCTCCGGCCGAACCACGAAGAACGCGAAGTCCGATTCGAATTCCGCCATGCATTGCTGCAACGCGCGGCTTATGAATCAATGGTTCAGTCCGAGCGGCGCGTGACGCACGCCAATATCGTCAAGGAACTGCAACAAATTGGTGCCGCTGCACCGCTGGTACCCGAACTGATCGCCTATCACCTGACCGGATCCGACCAGTTCCACGAGGCCGCTAGAGCGTGGCTGGACGCGGGCATGAATGCCGCCCGGCGGTCGGCGCATATTGAGGCCATCGAGCACCTTCGGCGCGGTCTGAGCCTTTTGAATGAAATCTCTTCTCCCGAATTGCGCCGACAACTCGAGCTCAGCCTTCAAGCCGCGCTGATCGGTTCGCTCACGGCCTCGCAGGGGCCGACTTCGCCGGCATTGTCTGAATGTTGTCAGCGCGGTCTTGCCCTCTGCAAGGAAGGGGAGCCTACGCCGCTGATATTCCCGTTTCTGTTCGGGCAATTCACGTATGTTATGTGTCGCGGTCGAATAGAAGACGCCGCGCCGCTGGCGCAGCTTTTTCTGTCGCTGGCCACCCGTAAATCCTATGACCCCGGGCGCGTTATCGGGCATCGCCTTATGGGAATGACGTTGCTCGGCCAGGGCGCCGCGTCAAAGGCCAAGGAGCAGCTCGAGCTTTCGCTCGGTCTGTACTCCGCGGAACGCGACGCAGCCTCCACCCACATGTTCGGCCAAAACACGCAAGTCCACAGTCGGTCATTGCTGAGCCTCGCGCTCTTTTGTCTTGGCCATGTCGATGAAGCCCTTCAGGCTGGGCTCGACGCGCTTGAGGCCGCCGACGCCCTTCACCATCCGCACTCGACGGCGCTCGCGCAGGGCTATGTGGGTGGTTGGGTCTTCGGCTTGTGCGGCGCCAAAGCTGAGTTGATGCATGAGGCTCGGCAATTGATTGCTCTTTCGGAGCAGCATCGGCTCGGACCGTTTCGCCTTTTTGGATCGGCCTTTTTGGGGTGGGCCTTGTGCCAGCATGGCGACCTCGAACAGGGCGTTGCCATGCTGAAGCAGGCAATCGACAAGTTGGGGTCGATTGAGTTTCGGCTGTCGATTCCCGGCCATCTTGCGATCCTGGCCGACGCCCAGCGCCGCCTAGGAAATGTTGAAGATGCGCAGACGACATGTGCGCGTGCATTTGAGTTGATATCCGAAGGTGGTGATCGATGGATCGAGCCGGAGGTACGTCGCATCGATGCCCTCGTCGCAAACGATCTGAAGGCGCGGAATACAGAATTGGTCGAGGCCAAATTTCGCAGTTCGATCGAATGCGCGCAGAATTTGGGATTTCCGATATTCGAGCTTCGCGGGCTGCTTAGCTTGCAGGCTTTTCTCGGCCCGCGCCGGCAAGACAATCGAGATCGAATCCCGGATTAGAGAACTATCGCATCTGCAGAATCTCGATCGTCGTGTGGCGGACGCCGTGAGGATGCATGGCTACAATCTCCGCGCCTTAGCGCATTAAGCCACTACTTACCGGGTCGGAGCCGCCGATATGCTGGGTCGCTTTGCAGGTCAATTCGCAGCCTCACCGGTCTCGTTTGAGATCGTTTTACCGGACAAAACCGTGCAACGCTTCGGGCCGAACGCGGCAAGCTTCCGCGTCATAATCAACAATCGCCAAGGTCTGCGTGCGATGAGAAGCGTCGATGAAGGCCGGATCGGTGATGCCTATGTCGTCGGCGACATCGATATCGAGGGAGATATGTTGCGTCCCTTCGAACTCAGGGGATCGATGAAGGATTTTCACCTTTTGATCGTCGCATGGCGATTTCATTCAGCCCCTGCTGTTTGGGCAGGTTCATACCAACAAGCGTGCCATCAGCGCCCATTACGACATCGATCCGGAGTTCTTTCTGAGTTTTCTCGATCCCGAGACGCCTTGCTACACCCAGGGCGTCTATGAGCATTCGGATGAAACGCTCAGCGTCGCGACGCTTCGGAAATTCAATTATTGCTTCGAAAAGCTCGAGCTTAAAGCTGGCGATCATATTCTCGAAATCGGTCCAGGCTGGGGAGCGTGGTTTGAATACGCGTCGCAGCGCGGCGTACGTTGCACCGGGATCAGCAATTCGCAAGTGTCGATCGACTATCTTAACCGCCGCGCGAAACAGCTTAAGTTCGATTGGGAATTGATTAAGGGCGATTTCCTGCAATACCAGACCGATCGAAAATACGATGCGATTGTGATCATGGGTGTCATCGAGCACCTTCCGAATTATGGTCAGGTGCTGGACAAGTTCATGGCAATCCTCAAGCCCGGCCGGCGTATCTTTCTTGACGCGAGCGCATGCACGAAAAAATATGAGCTGTCATCGTTTATGGTCAAATATATCTACGGCGGTAACCACTCGTTTCTCGTCCTCCACGATCTTCTCGACAAAATGGCACGGACGCCGTTGCGCGTGCAGGAGATGTTTGACGACCGCTACAGCTACTTTCTCACGTTCCAGCAATGGGCGCGCAATTTCGAGCAGCACCGCGAAGCCGTCGTGAAAAACTTTGGCGAGTTCAACTATCGCCGTTTCCGCTTGTACCTTTGGGGCGCGGCCTACGAATTCTTGAGTTGAAGCCTCGACTGCTATCGTATGATCATCGCGTATCCGGAGGAATAATACGCTTTACCAGGCGGAGTGTTTACTATGGCTAGCTCGACGCATGCTGGCGTCGTCACCGCCAAAGCCGCCCGTTTACGTTTCCGGACATATGGCCTTGAGGCGCCTGTTCGAACTACTGAAAACGATTGCCCATTAACGGGTTGCGTGGTGGAGCCGAGGGGATTTGAACCCCTGACCTCCTCATTGCGAACGAGGCGCTCTCCCAACTGAGCTACGGCCCCGCCTCGGCAGCGCAACGGTGGTTTTTGCGCGGTTTTCAGCGAGTGGGCGCCATTTAGGGCCAGGGTTTCGGCCTGTCAAGGATAGCGCATTATCCCGAAAAGCATGTCCTCGACGTGATCGAGGATGGGCACCGGTTTCCAGAAAAGCTCATGCGCAAGCAGAATGTTAAACACGGCACGGATTCGGCATGAGCCGCTTTACCGCCGGTTCGGCTTGTTCAAGGCCATGCGACCCGCTAATTTCCGCCCACCTCGAACAGGCAGATACTCATGCGCGCGGTTCTCGATATCGTACTGCTGGTGCTGCAAATCTATATCTGGATGCTGATCGCCGCCGCCGTGCTGTCCTGGCTGGTCGCCTTCAACGTGGTCAACACCCGCAATCAGGTGGTGGCGATGGTCGGCGACTTCTTGTACCGGCTCACCGAGCCGCTGCTGCGGCCGATCCGCTCGATGCTGCCCAATCTCGGCGGCATCGACGTGTCGCCGGTGATCCTGATCCTGCTAATTCTGCTCCTGGAAAACGTGATCGTCCGGTACATCTATCCGAACGTTTTCTAAGTGGGCGGCGCGCGTCCATGGTCGGTGCTTGCCGGCGGCGTCGCGCTCGCGGTGCGGCTGACGCCCAAGGGCGGCCGCGATTCCATTGACGGCATCGAGCTGTTGGCCGACGGCCGCAGTGTCCTCAAGGTGCGGGTGCGTGCGGCGCCGAGCGAGGGCGAGGCGAATGCGGCGCTGGTGCGGCTCCTCGCCAAGGCGGTTGGCGTCCCACCGCGCGACGTCGCCCTGGCCGCGGGCGCCACGGCTCGCATCAAGCGGCTGACCATTTCGGGCGACGGCCCAACGCTGATCGCCGCGCTGGAGAAAATCGTCGCCCCGCGCTAAGGCTTCTTAATCGGACGAACCGGAAAGTCAGCCCATGACCGCGCGCATCATCGACGGCAAGGCGATCGCAGCGGATCTGCGCGGCAAGGTGACGGATGCGGTGCACCGTCTGCTGCGCGACCGCGGCCTTGTGCCAGGCATCGCGGTCGTGCTGGTCGGCGAGAATCCCGCCAGCAAAGTCTATGTTCGCAACAAGGCGAAGGCGGTGACTGAGGCAGGCATACGGCCGTTCGATCAGCATTTGCCGGCGACCGCGAGCGAGGCCGAATTGCTCGATCTGATCGCGCGGCTCAATGCTGACGAGAAGGTGAACGGCATCCTAGTGCAATTGCCGCTGCCGCCGCAGATCGATCCGCAGAAAATCATCGCCGCCATCGATCCGGACAAGGACGTGGATGGATTCCATCCGCTTAATGCCGGCCGGCTCGCCAGCGGCTTGCCGGGCTTGGTGCCGTGCACGCCGGTCGGTTGCGTCATGCTGGCCAAGACCGTGCACGCTTCGCTCGCCGGCATGGACGCGGTAGTGCTCGGCCGCTCCAACATCGTCGGCAAGCCGGTGGCGCAATTGCTGCTGGCCGAGAATGCCACGGTGACCATTGGCCATTCCAAGACCCGTGATCTGCCGGCGCTTTGCCGCCGCGCGGATGTGCTGATCGCCGCGATCGGCAGACCTGAGATGGTGCGCGGCGACTGGATCAAGCCGGGCGCGACGGTGATCGATGTCGGCATTAGCCGGGTGGCAGGCGAGGGCGGCAAATCGCGTATCGTCGGCGATGTCGCTTATGCCGAAGCCACGAAAGTCGCCGGCGCGCTGACGCCGGTGCCGGGCGGCGTCGGGCCGATGACCATCGCCTGCCTGTTAGTCAACACACTGCGCGCCACGTGCATGCAGAAGGGCCTGCCGGCGCCGAACATTTAACCGTCGTCCCCGCGAAAGCGGGAACCTATACGCCGTGTCCTCTCGATCATTCAGTTGCTATGGGGGTTCCGGCTCGCGCTCGCTTGGCCGGGACGACAGAGAGTTCTCACTGCCAGGCGTAAGCGACTTTATCGAGCGTTTTGGTGCCGAAGCGCTCCGACGAGCGGGCGACCGCGCGGCCACCGAGTGCGCGATAGAATTCGACCGCCGGCTCGTTATCGGACAGCGCCCATACCACCAGGCTTTTCAATCCGCTCTGTACGAGATCCTTGCGCGCGGCGGAGAACAGGCGGCGGCCGAAGCCGAGGCCTTGGAACGCGGGACGCAGATAGAGCTCGTAGACCTCGCCGTCATAGAACAGGCTGCGCGCCCGGTTGCGCCCGTAATTGGCGTAGCCGGCAACCTGGTCGCCGAATTGCAGGATGGTGATGCGGCTGCCTTTGCGGATGGCCGAGTCCCACCAGTCCGGTCCGCGCCGGTTGATCAGCTTGTCGAGCTCGTTGCCCGGGATGATGCCCTGATAGGCCGTCCGCCATGCCTCGTCGTGGGTCGCGGCGACGTCTACCGCATCGGAGGCCTTCGCACGGCGAATCTCTATGAGGGTCGTACTCATTTTGGAATAGAAGCAACGAACCCTGCGGCCTTCAAGCCCTATCGTTAATGATCGGTTGATGGTGTGGATTACTGGCCACACATAGCGCAAAATCCCATTGCTTTCGCTGAAAAACACGCTCGCGGGCATCGCCTGAGTGCGGTGTCGTGCCGCGTTGGCACAACGCGCCGGGCGCACGAGCACCGCGGTGTGGTGGTAGGCCGCGCTCAAGTGATTCGATTTCTTCCGATTCGATTGAGGCGCCGCGAAAGCGTCAGACCGCCTCGGCGGCGGCGGCGCGCGCTCGATCTTCGCGCTTGCGGTCGGTCTCGTCGAGCAGCTTCTTGCGCAGGCGGATCGACTTCGGTGTCACTTCGACCAGCTCGTCGTCCTCGATATAGGCGAGCGCCTTTTCTAGCGTCATGCGGATCGGCGGAGTGAGGCGGACCGCTTCGTCCTTCGAGGTGGTGCGGATATTGGTGAGTTGCTTGCCCTTGAGCACGTTGATGACCAGGTCGTTGTCGCGGGTATGCTCGCCGACGATCATGCCGCGGTAAACCTTCCAGCCCGGCTCGATCATCATTGGGCCACGGTCTTCCAGATTCCACAGTGCATAGGCGACCGCCTCGCCCTGGTCGTTGGAAATCAGCACACCGTTGCGGCGGCCCTGGATCGGACCCCTGTGCGGCCCATAGGCGTGGAACAGCCGGTTCATGGTGGCGGTGCCGCGCGTGTCGGTGAGCAGCTCGCCCTGATAGCCGATCAGGCCGCGCGTCGGCGCGTGGAACACCAGCCGCAGCCGGTGGCCGCCGGAGGGCTTCATCTCCAGCATCTCGGCTTTGCGTTCGGCCATTTTCTGCACGACGATGCCGGAATGAACTTCATCGACGTCGATGACGACCTCCTCGATCGGCTCCAGCTGTTCGCCGGTCTTGAGGTCCTCGCGCATCAGCACTTTCGGCCGCGACACCGAGAGCTCGAAGCCCTCGCGCCGCATGGTCTCGATCAGGATGCCGAGCTGCAATTCGCCGCGTCCGGCGACTTCCATCGAGTCCTTCTCGTCGGATTCGCGCACGCGCAACGCCACATTGCCTTCCGCTTCGCGCAACAGGCGGTCGCGGATCATGCGGCCGGTGACCTTGCTGCCTTCGGTGCCAGCGAGCGGTGAATCGTTGACGCGGAAAATCATCGCTAGCGTCGGCGGATCGATCGGCTGCGCCGGGATCGGCGTTTCCACCGCCGGATCGCAGATCGTCATCGCCACCGTTGCATTCGGCAGCCCGGCGATGGCGACGATGTCGCCCGCTCCCGCCTCGTCCACCGGCACGCGCTCGATCCCGCGAAATGCCAGCAACTTGGTGATGCGGCCGCTCTCGATCAGCTTGCCGTCATGGTCGAGCACTTTTACCGGCTGGTTCGGTTTCACCGATCCAGAAGTAATGCGGCCGGTGACGAGGCGGCCGAGATAGGGATTGGCTTCCAGGATGGTACCGAGCAGGCGGAACGGCCCGCTTTCGACGACTGGCGGCTTGACGTGGCTGAGGATGAGATCGAACAGCGGCTTCATGCCGTCATCGTGCGATCCATCTAGGCTGGTCGCCATCCAGCCCTGCTTGGCTGAGCCGTAGAGGATCGGGAAATCGAGCTGCTCGTCGGTGGCGTCGAGCGCGGCGAACAGGTCGAACACCTCGTTCACCACCTCGGTGGCGCGCGCGTCGGAGCGGTCCACCTTGTTGATGACGACAATGGGCTTGAGGCCCATTTTCAGCGCTTTGGAAACCACGAACTTGGTCTGCGGCAAGGGGCCCTCGGCGGCGTCCACCAACACCAGCGCGCCGTCCACCATATTGAGGATGCGCTCCACCTCGCCGCCGAAATCGGCATGACCGGGCGTATCCACGATATTAATGCGGGTATCCTTCCAGAGCACCGAGGCCGCCTTGGCCAGGATGGTGATGCCGCGTTCGCGCTCGAGGTCGTTGGAATCCATGGCACGCTCGACCACGCGCTGATTCTCGCGGTAGGCGCCCGATTGCTGCAGCAGCCGGTCGACCAACGTGGTTTTGCCGTGGTCGACGTGGGCGATGATGGCGACGTTGCGAAGATTCATAAGGGCCCCGGAAACCAAGCGCGGGCCCGCTTAAAAAGCGACAGGATTGCCGGATGGCAATCCTGCGGACCAGCGACGCTGTTGCGGCGCAATATAGTCACGAAGTGGCTGGAAGCAATCGCTAGCTGGCCTACCCTCAGATCGAAGTTAAGCCAGTCAGGCCCCCGCCGGCCGGCCCCAGGGGCCGGCTTGCGCGCCTTTGGGCATCGCGTCCTGCAGCATCATCATCTCGGCGATGGTTTCGCCGGTGACCAGCCCGATCAGCTTACCTCCGGCATCGGTGATGCCGACCGCTGGCGCCTGCTTCAATTGCAGCAGCTTGAAAGCCTGCTCCAAAGTCGTGCGATGGCCGGTAGTCGGCATATCAGCAATCATGGCGTCGGCGACGCGGGCGTCTGGGCCGCGCTGCTTGATGGCGCGGATCAGGTCGCCGCGGCCGAGCACGCCGACCGGCTTGCCGGTGGCATCGACCACCGGGAATTCGCCCTGGCCGGTTTGCAACAGGGTTTGTACCGCCGCATCCAGATGCTCGTCAGGCTTCAGCGTCTCGAAAAGCGTCACCATGGCGTGGCTGACCGGCACCCCACGCGAGGCGGCGCGCAGCGCCACCATGTGCGCTTCCGAAGTGGCGGCGAGATAGACGAAGATGGCGATAAAGATCAGGATCGGATTGTACATCAAGCCGATAAAGCCGAGCGCGAAAGCGACGAACTGCCCGATCGCGGCGGCGACTTCGGTCGCCCGCACATAGCCCATGCGGCTCGCCAGCAGCGCGCGCAGCACGCGGCCGCCGTCCATCGGGAATGCCGGGATCATGTTGAACACGGCCAGGAACAGGTTCACCGCCGCCAACCGGTCGATCAGCGGGATGTGCATGTTGTCCACCGCGGTGGCGCCGGAATGCAGGTTGGCGCCGGCAAAGCCCACCAGCAGGATGGTGATGACCACGTTAACCAACGGGCCGGCGATGGCGATGAGGAATTCCTGGCCCGGCTCCTCCGGGATGCGCTCGAGTTGGGCGACGCCACCGATCGGCAGCAGCGTCACATAGGGTGTCGACACACCGAAGGCGCGCGCGGTGAAGATGTGGCCGAACTCGTGCAGCAGCACGCACAGGAACAGCAGCACCAAGAAGGCGAGCGTGTCCCAGGCGGTGGCCGCGCCGCCCTGGGCGTAGCTGGCGGCGAAGATCCAGGCGAGAAACAGCAGGAAGGTCAGGTGGATGCGCACGACCGTGCCCGCCACTTTGCCGATATTCAATGACCAGGACATGAAATGCCTCGTATGGTCGGTGTCAGCCCCTATGAGGTAGTATCGCCGCCAAAGCTTTGCGAGGGCAGTGCGTTCGGTCAAAGGACCATATTAGTAATGGGCGATAGCTATCCGAAAGTGAAAGTGGCGGCGGTCCAGGCCGCCTCGGTATTTCTCGACCGCGAAGGCTCGACCGAAAAAGCCTGCCGCCTTATCCGCGAGGCCGGCAACAACGGCGCCCGCGTCATCGGATTTCCCGAAGGCTTCACCCCGGCGCACCCGGTCTGGTATCACCATCACGCGGCGACCAGCGCGATCGCCAACCGGCTGGCGGTCGAGCTGTTCAAGAACGCCGTGGAAATTCCCGGCCCCGAAATCGACGCGCTCTGCGATGCCGCCCACGCGGCCAACGCCTATGTCGTAGTCGGCGTCTGCGAAAAGCTCCCGCAGACCACTGGCAGCATGTTCAACACCCAGGTCTATATCGGCCCCGACGGCACGCTGATCCGCAAGCACCAGAAAATCATGCCAACGGTCGGCGAGCGTTTGGTGCATATGGGCGGCTATGGCGACACTTTCGGCGCGTTCCCGAGCGAATTCGGGCCGATGAGCGGGCTGATCTGCGGCGAGAATTCCAATCCGCTGGCAATCTTCGCCTTGATCGCCGAAGGCACGCGCATTCACGTCATGAGCTGGCCCAATCATTTTCCGACCAGCGGTGATCCGTTGCGCAATCGCGTCGCCATCGACTCGCAGGCGTTCGCGCAGATGAGCAAGGCCTTCGTCATTTCCGCCTGCGGCACGGTCGACGAGCGCATGATCGAGATGTTGCAGGCCAGCCCCGAGGGCGAAAAATTCCTGCGCAATCCCAATTGCTGCGGTGGCTCGTTGATCGTCGATCCGTTGAGCCGCATCATTGCCGGACCGATGGGCGCCGAGGAAGGCATCCTGTACGCCGAATGCAATCTCGATCTCGCCATCCAGATGAAGCTCAGGCACGATTTTGCCGGCCACTACAATCGGCCGGACATTTTTCACCTGCAGGTGAACCGTGCCGCGCCGCAACTTTATTCCGTGCACGGCGTTGAGCCGCGCCCAGCCTTTCCGGATGCGGCCGCGTTGCCTGCGCTTTCCGCGCAGGCGCCCCGGCTGGAGTTGCCGGTAACCGGTACCGGGCCGGTCGATGCATCCGTTCCGCCGGCCGGTGAATAGCCGCGCCCCGATCGTACAAAGCGAGGTTACGCCATGCCCGCCAAATTGACTGGAGATGCCCGCAAAACGGCCTTGGCCAAGCTCGCCGGCTGGTCCGAGGTGGCCGGCCGCGATGCGATCACCAAGAAATTCGTATTCAAAGATTTCAACCAGGCCTTCGGCTTTATGACGCGGGCGGCGCTGGTGGCGGAAAAAATGGATCACCATCCGGAATGGTTCAACGTCTACAAGACGGTGGAGGTGACGCTCGCCACCCACGACGCCGGCGGGGTGACCGAACTCGACGTCAAGCTCGCCGAGGCCATGGATAGACTGGCTGGCTGAGGGCGCTCTTCGCCCTTGCGTCTGCCCAAATCGCTAACCAAATTAATGCCATGGCATTTGTCCGCAGTGCATTCGAGCGAGGCGAGGATGACGACGATAGCGCGTTGCGGCGCAGCTTCTGGCGCAAGGTGCGGAGCGTTGCCGGTCGCCTTCCATTCGCCGAAGATCTACTGGCGGCCTATTACTGCGCCTTCGACCACAACACGCCGCTGCAGGTGAAGGCGACGCTGGTCGCGGCCATCGCCTATTTCGTAATGCCGATCGATGCGATCCCCGACGTGCTGCCGGTGCTCGGCTTCACCGACGATGCCGCGGTGCTGGCGGCTGCGATCAATCTGGTCGCAGTCCATATCCTTCCGCTGCATCGGGACGCGGCGCGTAATGCTTTAAACCGGCTTTAGGGCCGCAAGATCACCTTGCCCATCACCTGGCGTGCGGCGATCGCCTTGAGCGCGGCTGGTGCTTCCGCCAGCGAATAGACCGCGTGCACATGCGACGATAATTTTCCCTGCGCGCACCAATCGAGGATTTGCGTCATGTTGGCGCGATGGCCTTGCGGGTCGCGCAAGATCCAGGCGCCCCAGTAGACGCCACGTACGTCATAACTGCGCAGCAGCACCAGGTTGAGCGGCAGCTTCGGTATGTCGCCGGCGGCAAAGCCGATGACCAGGAAGCGTCCGCCCCAATCCATGCCGCGCAACGCGGCTTCGCCTTGCGCCCCGCCAATGGGATCGTAGACCACATCGACGCCCTTGCCGCCGGTCAGCTCGCGTAGCGCATCCTTGAGATCGGTGGCGGCATAGTTCACGCCGGCGTCGGCGCCGTGCTGGCGCGTGAACGCCAGCTTGTCGTCGGACGACGCGCAGGCGATGACGCGGGCGCCCAGCACCTTGCCGAGCTCGACCGCGGAGAGGCCGGTGCCGCCGGCGGCGCCCAGCACGGCAATCGTCTCGCCCGGTTTGAGCTTGCCGCGGTCCTTCAGCGCATGCAGCGACGTGCCATAGGTCACGGTGAGCCCGGCGGCGCGGTCGAAATCCAGGTCGGCCGGCAGTGCAACGAGTTGTTCGGCGGCGAGCACGACTTTCTCGCGCGCGGCACCCCAGCCGATATTGCCGATGACGCGGTCGCCGGGCGAAAATCCGGCGACGTCGGCCCCGACGCTTTCCACTTCGCCGGCGAATTCGGCGGCGGGCGAGAACGGAAAGGCCGGCTTGTGCTGGTATTTGCCGGCGATAATCAGGGTGTCGAAGAAGTTCAGTGCCGCCGCCTTAACGCGCACCACCGCTTGGCCGGGCCCGGGCGCGGGGTCGGCAAGCTCGGCAAGCTCAAGGTCGTCGGGGGTGCCGTATCGGGTGCAGAGCAGGGCTTTCATGGCGGCTCGATCGAATACGCTACGGCACCCTGTCTAGCACGCTGCCCGGCCGGTTTGGCGGCGTTAACTTTCGGCCTATAGTTCGCAGGGGGCGGCGGTTTGTCACCTTCACCTTGCCGATATCCGCCCCTAATGGGCTAGTATCCAGCGGTTCTTTGGGGGGCGGCTTGAATGCCGTCGTTCACTTCAACCGGTAGGGCCCGATGACGAAGACGCTTTGGCAGAGCCCCGCGATTGTATTGCTGGCCGCCGGCGCCGTGGCTTATTGCACGGCCGCCTATGCGCAGAATCAGCCGAACCAGAAGAAGCCGGCCAAGCCCGACCCCACCGAGCAGGCGGTGCTGCTCGGGCAGTTCGGCGACTGGGGCGCCTACAAGGCGACGCCCGGCGGCAAGAAGATCTGCTTCGCGCTGTCAAAGCCGACCTCGGCGGAGACCGAGCCGGCGGGACGCAAACGCGATCCGTCCTATGCCTTCATCTCGACCCGTCCGGTCGAGAAAGTGAAGAACGAGGTGTCGATGATCGTCGGCTACCCGCAAAAGCCCGGCGTCGACGCCACCGCCACCATCGGTTCGGCGAACTACGTGATGTATACCCAGAACGACGGCGCCTGGGTGAAGAACGCCGCCGAGGAAGCGCAAATGGTCGATGCCATGCGCAAGGGCACCGATCTGGTGGTCAAGAGCGTGTCCGCGCACGGCACCAAGACCACCGACACCTATTCGCTGAAGGGCTTAGGCCAGGCGCTCGACAAGGTGGCGGAGGAGTGCAAGTACCGGGCATCACCGCGCCGCTACGCAGTGGCGAGACCCGGTAATCCCGCTTAGATAGATTGTGCCTGCCCAAGCGGGATGGCCGGGACAAGCCCGAGCCATGACAACGAGTACCCATCGCCAATGTCGCTGCCGGCCTCGAGACCGCCTTTGTCGAGAAGACGCCGCTCGAGCGCTATGTCGCGCCGGCGAAGCCGTCGTTGATCGGCTTGTCGCGCGCCGAGCTGGCCGACGTGCTGGGCGAGATCGGCGTGCCGGCAGGCGCAGCGCAAGATGCGCGTGCAGCAGCTCTGGCACTGGATCTATTTCCGCGGCTTGACCGAATTCGACGCCATGACCAGCATGTCGAAGGAATTGCGCGCAGGCCTGGCGCAGCGCTTCACCCTGGCGCGGCCGGAGGTGGTGGCCGAGCAGGTCTCGGTCGACGGCACCCGCAAATGGCTGCTGCGGCTGCCGGGCGAGGTGCAGGGCGAGCGCCCGCACGAAGTCGAATGCGTCTATATCCCCGACACCGAGCGCGGCACCCTGTGCGTGTCGAGCCAGGTCGGCTGCACGCTCACCTGCTCGTTCTGCCACACCGGCACGCAGCGGCTGGTGCGCAATCTGACCGCCGGCGAAATCGTCGGCCAGGTGATGGTGGCGCGCGATCGATTAGGAGACTGGCCAGGCGGCACGCGCCCGAGCGACGGCGTAATTCCGACCGGCGACCGTTGCGTGACCAACATCGTGATGATGGGCATGGGCGAGCCGCTCTACAATCTCGACGCCGTGCGCGACGCGTTGCTGATCATCGCCGACGGCGAGGGCATCGCCATTTCCAAGCGCCGCATCACGCTCTCCACGTCCGGCGTGGTGCCGAATATCGAGCGCGCCGGCGCCGAGATCGGCTGCATGCTGGCGGTGTCGCTGCACGCGGTGCGCGACGAGTTGCGCAACGAGCTGGTGCCGCTCAACCGCAAATACCCGATCGCGGAGTTGCTGGAAGCCTGCCGCAACTATCCCGGCGTCTCCAACGCCAAGCGCATCACCTTCGAATACGTCATGCTCAAGGGCGTCAACGATTCCATCGAGGACGCCAAAGCACTGGTGCGGCTGCTCAAGGGCATTCCGGCCAAGATCAATCTCATTCCGTTCAATCCCTGGCCCGGCACCAAATACGAATGCTCGGACTGGGAGCAGATCGAGAAATTCTCGCAGGTGGTGTTCGACGCCGGCTATGCCTCGCCGGTGCGCACGCCGCGCGGGCGCGACATCCTGGCGGCCTGCGGCCAGCTCAAGAGCGCGACCGAAAAACTGTCCGCCCGCGAGCGCATGGCGCTGCGCGCGATGGCGATGGTGGAGTAATACTGCCGCTGCCTTATCACTGACAGGGAATGCGCATGTCACTGCTCGGCCGGATCATCGTCATTTTCTTCGCACTCATCGTGGCCAGCATGGCCGCGGGCGTCGCGCTCGCCATCGGCATCATTGCGCCGGATTGGGCGGCAATGGATTCCGATCCGGTCGAGCGCGTGAGTTTCTTCGTCGTTTCATTTTTTGCGACCAGCTTTGTCGGGGCCGTGGCAATAGCCCCGTCCCTGCTGTTGATCGTTTTGGCGGAAGCCATTCGCATCCGCAGCTTTATTTATTACGGCGTCGGCGGCGCGCTGGTCGGGCTTGCATCGTATTTCGGGTCCAACATTTCCATGCGGCTGGAAAACACCACCGACGTTACGCCGGTCGGGCATACCTTGCAGCTCGCGGCCGCGGCCGGGATCATCGGCGGCATCGTCTATTGGCTGATCGCCGGCCGCAAGGCGGGCGCGCTGGCGCGCGCCGTCCTAGCGGCGCGCCCAGACGAGCGCTGATTCCAGCCGGTCGTTGCCCCAAAACAATTCGCCGTCAGCGGCCACGAAGCTCGGCGCGCCGAAAATTCCGATGCGCTGCGCTTCCTCGGTTTCGCTGCGCAGCCTGGCCTTGTTCTCCGGCGCTTGCGCGCGCTCGAGTACGGCGGCAGCGTCTAGACTGAGCCTGCCGAGAATTTCCGCGATCACGGACGTGTCGGCGATGTTCTGTCCCTCGGCGAATTCGGCGTGATAGACCGCGCGGGAAAAATCCTCGCCCCATCCCTCGGCAAAGCCGATGAGCGCGACGCGGGCCGCCAAGACGCTGTTCTGCGGAAATGGTTCGGGACGGCGGAATGGAAGACCGAGGCTGTCGCAGATCCGCTTCAGGTCGCGCCACATATACTCGCCCTTTTGCGGATAGATGTTGAAGGGCGACGTGCTCCAGCCTTGCGATTGGAAAATCGGGCCCAGCAGAAACGGCCGCCAGCGCAGCATCAACGCCGGCGGCGCGCGCGAGCGTGCCGATCCGCTCGGCGGCGGGATATGAATAGGTGGAAGCGTATTCGAGCCAGAAATCGAGCGTCGGCTTCTCTGTCATCGTTTCAATATAGCGGCCTCGCGCTACCTTTCAATTTTCGCGTGGCTCGGCTAGACCGCAGCCGCACTGAGATCAAGAAAACATGAACCGCACCGGATTGATCGTCGCGCTCGCCATCGCCGCCGTGGTCGGCGTGGCATTCGGGCTCTATCCGCTGATCGATGTGCGCGATCGCGCGCTATTTCTACGAATTCGCCGACAACAACCATAATATGTTCGCGCTGCGCCTCTCTCCGCCGCTGATGCGCGCGCGCGACATCGGGCTTTGGGTGGAAACGGTGCTGATCCTGCCGGCGGTTGCCGCGCTTGTCATCAAACTGATTTTGCCGAAACGCCGGCTCTTGATATCCGGGCGCGCGATTGTGTTTCTGATCGCGACGCTCGCCTTGGCGCCCGGTCTATTGGTCAATGTCGGGCTCAAGGATCACTGGGGCCGGCCGCGGCCGATCGACGTCACGCAATTCGGCGGCGACCAGCATTTCGTGGCCTGGTGGGATCCGCGCGGCGACTGTCCGAACAACTGCGCATTCGTCTCCGGCGATGTGTCCGCCACGTTCTGGACCCTGGCGCCGGCGGCGCTGGCCCCGCCGCACTGGCGGGCGCTCGCTTATGGCGCGGCGCTCGCGCTCGGCGCCGGCATGGCGGCGTTGCGCATGATGGCGGGCGCGCATTTTTTCTCCGACGTGGTGTTCGCCGGCGTGTTCACATTTTTGATCATCTGGATCGCGCACGGCTTGATCTACCGCTGGCCGCGCACGCGGCTGACCGACGAGGCCATCGAGCGGGCGATCGAGCGGATAGCCATGCCTGGGTATGATTTCATCGTTGGGCTGTTCGGGAAGCGGAAATCCGAACTTTGATAGCGAGCGCCACCAACGAAATCGCCGGGCGCGAACCCGGCGATGACCGTGAGTTTATGGTGGTTGCCGATCAGCGCATCGCGCCCTTGATCGATTGGCCGCCGTCGAGCTTGTCGGCGAACAGCGCGATGGTCTTGGCGTAGACTTCCGCCTTGTTCCACTCCTGGATCACGGCGAAATTCGGCTGGCCCGGACCCCAGCCCTGGCCGCGCTGCCAGCCGTGGCTCTTGAGATAATTGGCGGTGGAGGCGAGCACGTCCGGCGCGCTGTGCACCAGGTCGCGCCGCCCGTCGCCGTCGAAATCGACCGCGTATTTGTACGTAGGACGAAGGCAGGAACTGGGTCTGGCCGATCTCGCCGGCCCAGTCGCCGATCATCTCCGCCGAGGTCATGTCGCCGCGGTCGATGATGCGCAGCGCGTCGATCAGCTCGGCCTGGAACTTGTCGGTGCGGCGGCAGTCATAGGCGAGCGTCGCCACCGAACGCACGATCGAACGTCTTGCCCTGCACTACGCCGTAGTCGGTCTCCAGGCCCCAGATCGCGACCACCACCGCTGCCGGTACGCCGTATTTTTGCTCCATGCGCTGAAGCACCGGCGCCAGCTGCTGCATGTGCTTGGCGCCCTTGACCAGGCGGTCGCGCGAAATCATGCGGCCGGAGAACTGCTCGAAGCTCTGCTTGAACACGTGTTGGCGGCGGTCGGCGGCGAGCACGCTGTCGTCGAGCGTCACGCCGTCGAGCGCGGCGAGGCCTCGCTTCGAGACGCCGTGGCTGGCGGCTTCCTTCTTGATGTCGGTCATGAAGCCGTCGAATCCGCCCTTGTGATTGCACTGCGCGGCCAGCGCCGGCGTGGCGGCGATGAGCACGGCGCCGGCAAGCGCCGCGGCGAGAGTGACGTTAACCTTTGACATCGATTGCCCCACTGATGACGGCCCGGTTTGCGCGCAGCATTATCGGAGTACGCCGCGGCTGCCAGCAGGATCGCGCGGTAAGCTTAATCGGCTTGGGCTTGCGCCATGACAGCGCTGGCCCGCGCGGTGCTAAAATCGCGCCGATTCGTGCCCGGGAGGGGCCCATGGCGGAGCCTGAGGAAGGCGTTAAGCGGGTGCTGCAGATCAAGATGCGGGCGCTGGGCGAGCCCGGGCAGGTGCTCGCGCTCATCCGCAGCGCCGCGCCATTCTACCGGACGCTCGGCGGCGCCGGCTTTCGCGTGCTGCAGAATGTCGACGACCCGGCCCAGCTCCTGGTCGAGATCGAATACGCGGCCCACGCCGCGCTCGAGCTCAACCGCCACAAGGTGGCGAGCGACCCGATGGTGCGCACCTTCCTGCAAGGCTGGCGCACTATTCTGGCGGGCAGCGCGGACATGGACGTGTATCAGGATGTGACCGGGTAGGGGCAAGCCAGCCAACAGGCAACATCCTGCCCGCACTTGACCCGGGCATCCATCCTGAGTTCAACACAGGGAACAGGAGATGCTTGGCCGCAGGGTGACCCGGTCCGGCAACGGTAGAAAGTACGACGATGCCAAACGGCAAAGCGAAAAAAACGCCCAAGAAAGTCGTGCTCGCCTATTCGGGCGGGCTCGACACCTCGATCATCCTGAAGTGGCTGCAAACCACCTATGGCTGCGAGGTGGTGACCTTTACCGCCGATCTCGGCCAGGGCGAGGAGCTCGAGCCGGCGCGCAAGAAGGCGCTGCTGCTCGGCATCAAGCCGGAGAACATCTTCGTCGAGGACCTGCGCGAGGAATTCGTGCGCGACTACGTGTTCCCGATGTTCCGCGCCAACGCGGTCTACGAGGGGCAGTACCTGCTCGGCACCTCGATCGCGCGGCCGCTGATCGCCAAGAAGCAGATCGAGATCGCCGAGAAGGTCGGCGCCGACGCGGTGGCCCACGGCGCCACCGGCAAGGGCAACGACCAGGTGCGCTTCGAGCTGACGTACTACGCGCTCAAGCCGGACGTGACGGTGATCGCGCCGTGGCGGGAATGGGATTTGACCTCGCGCAGCAAGCTGATCGAGTTCGCCGAAAAGCATCAGATCCCGATCGCCAAGGACAAGCGCGGCGAGGCGCCGTTCTCGGTCGACGCCAACCTGCTGCATGCGTCATCGGAAGGCAAAGTGCTGGAAGACCCTGCCAGGGAAGTGCCCGACTACGTCTACTCGCGCACCATCGATCCGGAAAAGGCGCCGGACAAGCCGACCTATATCACGCGTCGATTTCGAGCGCGGCGATGCCACGGCGATCGACGGCAAGAAAATGTCGCCGGCGAGCCTGCTCGCCAAGCTCAACGAGCTCGGCCGCGCCAACGGCATCGGCCGGCTCGACCTGGTCGAGAACCGTTTCGTCGGCATGAAATCGCGCGGCATGTATGAGACGCCGGGCGGCACGATTTTGCTCGCCGCCCATCGCGGCATCGAGTCGATCACGCTCGACCGCGGCGCCGCGCATCTCAAAGACGAGCTGATGCCGAAATATGCCGAGCTGGTCTATTACGGCTTCTGGTTCGCGCCGGAGCGCGAGATGCTGCAAGCCGCGATCGACAAGAGCCAGGAGTTCGTCACCGGCCGCGTCAAGCTCAAGCTCTACAAGGGCAATGTCGCCGTGGTCGGGCGCGAGAGCCAATATTCGCTCTACGATCAGGATCTGGTGACGTTCGAGGAAGGCGCGGTCGCCTACGACCACCGCGACGCCGAGGGCTTCATCAAGCTCAACGCCTTGCGGCTGCGCACGCTCGCCCAGCGGCGCAAGAAGCTCAAGCTCGATTGAGCGGCGACCTCGCCGCGGCTGGACCGAAGGCGACCGTGACGGAATAATATCGCGTGCGAGATCTGTTCGGATCGAGAGCGGGGAAACAACCCCTCCTCGGCGAGGAGGAAACCTTCGATGCGACGATGCGCAACCTGCCTGTGGTTGGTGCCGGCCATTGCGATGGCGCTTATGGCCTGTTCAAGCAGCAAAACGCCGGAGCTGGACCCCAATATCGCGCCCATCAATTACAAACAGGAAATTCTCGATACGCTGATGAACACGCTCGGCGATCCGACCAATTTGCGCGACGCCTATATTTCCGATCCCGTGCTGACATCGACCGGCTCCAACCAACGCTATACGGCCTGCGTCCGCTTCAATGCGCGCGACGCCAGCCGTCGCTACACCGGCAGCACGGACCGCATCGCCTATTTCTATGGCGGCCATCTCAATCAGCTGGTCGAGGCGACCAAGGAGCAGTGCGGCAACGCCGCCTACAAGCCGTTTCCCGAACTGGAAAAGCTTTGTCTCGCCAATAAGTGCAATTAATTAAAGCTGACGCGATCGCTTTGGTCGAAATCGATGACGGTCCGGCGGTGGCTAGCGGTGAGGCTAGAGGGGCTTCGCGCTGGCCGCAAACGTGTCCCGGATGCTGCACCCGGGACACGAGCGCCTCACACCTGCCGGTCGACCATCGCCTTCTTCAACTCGGCGATTTCTTTCGCCGGGTTGAGGCCCTTCGGGCAGGCCTTCGAGCAGTTCATGATGGTGTGGCAGCGATAGAGCCGGAACGGGTCCTCGAGATTGTCGAGCCGCTCGCCGGTCGCCTCGTCGCGGCTGTCCTGGACCCAGCGGTTGGCCTGCAACAGCGCCGCCGGGCCGAGATAGCGATCCGAATTCCACCAGTAGCTCGGGCACGAGGTCGAGCAGCACGCGCACAGAATGCATTCGTACATGCCGTCGAGCTTGGCGCGGTCCTGGTGGCTCTGCACCCATTCCTTCTCGGGCGTCGCCGTCACCGTCTTGAGCCAGGGCTCGATCGAGGCGTATTGCGCGTAGAAATTGTTCAGATCCGGCACCAGGTCCTTCACCACCGGCTGATGCGGCAGCGGATAGACCCGTACCGGCGCCTTGGCGTCGTCGATCGCCTTGGTGCAGGCGAGCGTGTTGGTGCCGTCGATGTTCATGGCGCAGGAGCCGCACACGCCTTCGCGGCAGGAGCGGCGGAAGGTGAGCGTCGGATCGATGTTGTTCTTGATCCAGATCAGCGCGTCGAGAATCATCGGCCCGCAGTCGTCGCGATCGACGTAATAGGTATCGACGCGCGGATTGGCGCCGTCATCCGGACTCCAGCGATAGACGTGGAACTCGGTTTCATGCGCGGCCTTGGGCGCATGCGGCCAGGTTTGCCCTTGCGTGACCTTGGAGTTTTTCGGCAGCGTGAATTCGACCATGTCGGCAGTCCGCGATTTGTCCGGTGAGCGTTTCGCGTCAGTAGACGCGGGCTTTCGGTTCGATATAGGCGATGTCGTTGGTGAGCGTGTAGGCGTGCACCGGGCGGTAGTCGAGTTTCGTTTTGCCTTTGTCGTCCATCCAGGCCAGCGTGTGCTTCATCCAGTTCTTGTCGTCGCGCTGGGGGTAATCCTCGCGTGCATGCGCGCCGCGGCTTTCGGTGCGGTTCTGCGCCGAGTCCATGGTGACGACCGCCTGCCCAAGCATATTGTCGAGTTCGAGCGTCTCGATCAGGTCGGAATTCCAGATCAGCGAGCGGTCGCTGACGTGAAGGTCGGCCATGCCGGCATAGACGTCGTGGATGAGCTTGTGGCCTTCGTCGAGCACCTCGCCGGTGCGGAACACCGTGCAATTGGTCTGCATCACCTTCTGCATCTTGAGCCGCAACTGCGCGGTCGAGGTGCCGCCGGAGGCGTGGCGGAACCCGTCGAGCCGTGCCAGCGCCCGCTCGGCGGAATCCTTGGGCAAGTCCGGTTGCGTGTCGCCGGGGGTGAGCAGTTCGGCGCAGCGCAGCGCCGCGGCGCGGCCGAACACCACGAGATCGATCAGCGAATTCGAGCCCAGCCGGTTGGCGCCGTGCACCGACACGCAGGCCGCCTCGCCGAGCGCCATCAGGCCGGGGATCACGGTGTCGGCATTGCCGTTCTTCTTGGTCAGTGCCTCGCCGTGATAATTGGTGGCGATGCCGCCCATGTTGTAGTGCGCGGTCGGCAGCACCGGGATCGGCTCGCGCGAGATATCGACGTTGGCGAAAATCCGCGCCAGTTCGGCAATGCCCGGCAGCCGTTCATGCAGCACCGCGGGGTCGAGATGGTCGAGGTGCAGGAAGATATGGTCCTTGTCCTTGCCGACCCCGCGCCCTTCGCGAATTTCGATGGTCATGGAACGCGACACCACGTCGCGCGAGGCCAGATCCTTGGCTGACGGCGCGTAGCGTTCCATGAAGCGCTCGCCCTCGGAATTGACCAGGTAGCCGCCTTCGCCGCGCGAGCCTTCCGTGATCAGGCAGCCGGCGCCGTAGATGCCGGTCGGATGGAATTGCACGAATTCCATGTCCTGCAGCGGCAGGCCGGCGCGCAGCACCATTCCGTTGCCGTCGCCGGTTTGGGTGTGAGCGCCGGTGCAGGTGAAGTAGATACGGCCATAGCCGCCGGTGGCGATGATCACCATGTTGGCGCTGAAGCGATGGATGGTGCCGTCGTCGAGATTGAGCGCGACCACGCCGCGGCAGCGGCCCTCGTCCATGATCAGGTCGATGGCGAAATATTCGATATAGAACTCGGCCGAGTGCTTGAGCGCCTGCCCGTACATCGTGTGCAGCATGGCATGGCCGGTGCGGTCGGCGGCGGCGCAGGTGCGCTGCGCGGTGCCCTTGCCGTAATGCGTGGTCATGCCGCCGAACGGGCGCTGATAGATCTTGCCGTCTTCCCGGCGCGAGAACGGCAGGCCCCAATGTTCCAGTTCGTACACCGCTTGCGGCGCGTTGCGGCAGAGATATTCGATGGCGTCTTGGTCGCCGAGCCAGTCGGCGCCCTTGACGGTGTCGTACATATGCCAGCGCCAATCGTCCTCGCCCATATTGCCGAGCGCGGCGGCGATGCCGCCTTGCGCGGAGACGGTGTGCGAGCGGGTCGGGAACACCTTGGTGATGCAGGCGGTGCGCAGGCCTGCCTCGCTGCAACCGACTACGGCGCGCAGGCCCGAACCACCGGCGCCGATCACCACCACGTCGTATTTGTGATCCTCGATCGGGTAGGCGTGGCCGTTGACCGAGGGCGCTCCGTTCGATTTTCCGTTCGTGGCCATGGCTAGACTCCGAACGAGAGTTTGAGGATCGCGAAGACGCTGGCCAAACCGACGGCAAAGCAGAAGAACGTATTGCCCATCAGAGTCACCAGCTTGAGTTTGTCCTCATGCACATAGTCCACGATGATTTCCTGCATGCCAATCCACATGTGATAGACGATGTTGATAATGAACAGCAGCATGACGATCGCTACGATCGGCGAGCCGAGAATTTGCACGACTGCCGCGTGGCTGCGTCCGAGCAGCGCAATGACGATGATGATCAGCGCGATGCAAAGCGGGATGCCGGCCACCGACGTCACGCGCTGATGCCAGAATGCTCCAGTACCGGAATGGGCGGCACCGAGCCCGCGAACGCGACCCATCGGCGTGCGCATTTGAGGTGCCTTCATCGCGGGCCTCCCATGGCGAGATAGCCGACCACCCAGACGATGAGCGTGAGCGAGATCGAGCCGACAATGGTCGCCAGCGCTAGAAACTCGCGCTCGGCCGGCTCGAAGCCAAGGCCGACGTCCCAGATCAGATGACGGATGCCGCCGAGCATGTGATGCAGCAGCGCCCAGGTGTAACCGAACAGCACCAGCCGCCCGATCAGGTTGCCCATGAACCATTCGACATTGGCGTAGGCGTTGGGGCCGGAGGCCGCCGCGATCAGCCACCAGGCGATCAGCAGCATGCCGAAATACAATACGGCGCCGCTGATGCGATGAAAGCCGGACATCACAAACGTCAGCATCAGCTTATAGACTTGCAAGTGCGGAGAGAGCGGCCGTGGCCGTCGCGGTCCTGCCGTCGATCCCGCCTCAAGCTCGGCCATGGTCATTCTCCAGAACGCTCAGAACATGCCGCTTGATCGCGCCGCCGATCGTGGCCGGTTCCTAACCAATGTCCGGCAGCGTCGCAACGCACCAATCCGCCAGAAGCCCGAGCACCCGACGTTGAAATCACAGCGCGCAAGACGGCGAGACAGCCTCGCATGTCTTGCGCGCCAATGAGAAGCCGCCGCTTTCGGCCTTGACTAGTGGCCGGAACCCGCTACTTCATGAATTACGAAGCTTGAACCTATAAATATCATGATGCAATATGCTGTTTTGCGTAGTCTGCCTTCGCGAAATAAGAAGGTAACGGCTCCCATGCGCTTCGATTTCACCGACCTCAATCTGTTCCGCCATATCGTCGAGGCCGGCAGCATCACCCATGGCGCGGTGCGCTCCAATCTGGCGCTGGCCGCCGCCTGCACCCGCATCCGCAAGATGGAACTGGCGTTCGGCACCGAATTGCTGGTGCGCGGCCGGGCGGGCGTCACGCCGACGCCGGCCGGGCGCACATTGCTGCAGCACGCGCGCGGAATCCTGGCGCAGAGCGCACGCCTGCAGGAGGATCTCACGCCCTACGCGCGCGGGCTCGCCGGCCAGGTGCGGGTACTGTCCAATACCAATGCGCTCACCGAATTTCTGCCGGAGACGCTGAGCTCGTTCCTGATGGCCTATCCCGATATCAGTGTCGACCTCGAGGAGCGCCTGAGCGACGAGATCGTCGGCCTGATTGCGGAAGGCGCCGCCGATATCGGCATCGTCGCCGGCACCGTCGACTACGGCGGCCTGCATACGTTTCCATTCCGCAGCGATCGCTTCGTGCTGGTGGTCGCGCGCAGTCATCCGCTCGCCAGCCGCTCGCGCATCGGCTTCGCCGAGGTGCTCGACTACGACATGGTCGGTCTCGACCGCGCCAGCGCGATCCAGCGTTTCCTCGCCGACAAGGCAACCCGCGTCGGCCGGCCGTTGCGGCTGCGCGTGCAGTTGCGCAGTTTCGACGCCATCTGCCGCCTGGTCGAGTGCAATGTCGGCGTCGGCATCGTGCCGGAGACGACCGTGAAGCGGACCGAACGCAACATGGCGATCCGCTCGGTTCGCCTGACCGATGCCTGGGCGTTGCGCGAATTGTCGATCTGCGTGCGCGACGTCGACACGCTGCCGCCCTATGCGCGCCAGCTCGTCGATCATCTGCGGGCGAGCGCATGATCCCGAAAAGTGGGAACCGGTTTTCGGAAGAGATCATGCGCCAAGCAAAAACTTTTGCCTAGCGCGGGATCAGCACCCAGTAATCGAGATCGAGGATCACCGCCGGGTCGTACTCGTCGCCGCTCCGATAAGGAAAATCCACGCACGGCTTGTCCTTGGTGGCGATGGTGCGCAGGCGCAACGCGCCGACATCCTTGCGGCCGGGCAATTCGGCGGTGGCCAGCACCTCCGACCAGGCGAATACCGTGCAGCCGGCGAACAGCGGCGCCACGTGCCGCCCGCCATTGATCGCCGCCACATGAAACGCATTGCCGAGCCCGTTGAAGCTGAGCGTGCGCGCCAGCGAAATGGCATGGCCGCCATAGATCAGGCGGCGGCCGAAGCGGCCCTTGCTCTCGGCGAACTGGTTGAAATGAATGCGCGCGGTGTTCTGGTAAAGCCGCGTCGCGATCATGTGTTCGGCTTCTTCCACCGTGATGCCGTCGACATGATCGATCTTCTCGCCCGTCTTGTAGTCGCCGAAGCGGTGCGGGCTGCCGGCCAGCACCGTGTCGTAGGCTGAAGCATCGATCGGCGGGCAGGCGGTGCCGAGCTGCGCGGGTTCCACGCTCTTGGGCAGCTCCGGCACTTTTTCGCCGGGCGCGGCGGCCTGCTTCGTCGCGTTTGCGCACCATCACCCAGCGCGCATAGTCGAGCACGGTGTCGCCATTCTGGTTGAAGCCGCGCGAGCGCACATAGACGATGCCGGTCTTGCGGTTGGAATTCTCCTTCAGCCCGATCACCTCCGACACCGAATTGAGCGTGTCGCCCGGATAGACGGCTTTCAGGAAGCGGCAGTCGGCATAGCCGAGATTGGCGACGGCATTGAGCGAGATGTCCGGCACGGTCTTGCCGAACACCACGTGAAACACCAGTAGGTCGTCGAGCGGCGAACGCGGATAGCCGATCTTGGCGGCGAAGGCATCGGAGGACTGCACGGCAAAGCGCGGCCCGAACAGGCCGTTATAGAGCGCCACATCGCCGAGCGTGACCGTGCGCGGGGTGGCGTGACGGATTTGCTGGCCGAGGCGGAAGTCCTCGAAAAAATTGCCGGGATTGGTCTTGGCGACAGGCAACTGGCTCAACGCTGACGGCTCCTTCATCCGGTGCGGCCCGGCGCGCCATTCTCACAAAACCGTGAGCCAAACGCTAGGTTCGAGCAACGGGAAACTGATGAGGACGTGTTCAGGGGCCGTGATAGCGGATGACGTGCAACTTCAATCTTCTGGAGGACATCCGATGAACAAGAGCATTCTGCTGTCGGCGCTGATCGCGGCCGGTCTGGCCGTGGCCCCGATGGCGCCGGCGGCTTTCGCCGACGACATGAAGAAGGACACTATGTCCAAGGACAGCATGTCGAAGGACTCGATGAAGAAGGACGACGGCATGTCCAAGGACGGTATGTCCAAGGATTCGATGAAGAAGGACGACGCCATGGCCAAGGACAATATGTCCAAGGACAACATGAAGAAATAAGCGCAGGCTCGCGGTCGGGCGCGTGCATCCGCGGGCCCGGCCGCGCCGTATACCTATTCGGGCTTAGACTGGTTAGGATGACGCGCAGGCTTGCAATGACCGCTGAAACGATAACCACCATGCCCGCCGACGCCACCATCCACCCCGGCTGGGTGCGGGTGTGCCACTGGATCAACGCGATCGCGATCCTGGTGATGATTGGCTCCGGCTGGCAGATCTATAACGCCTCGCCGCTGTTTCCTTTCGAATTTTCCAAGCACATCGCGCTCGGCAATTGGCTCGGCGGCGCGCTGCTTTGGCATTTCGCCGCCATGTGGGTGCTGGTGATCAACGGCATCGTCTATGTGACGCTCGGGCTCGCCACCGGCCGCTTCCGCCGCAAGCTGTTGCCGATCTATCCGTCCGAAGTATTGGCCGACGCCAAGGCCGCGCTCGCCTTCAAGCTCGCGCATGATGATCTTTCGCACTACAACGCGGTGCAGAAGCTGCTCTACGCCGGCGTGATCCTGACCGGCATCCTGATCGTGCTGTCGGGCCTCTCGATCTGGAAGCCGGTGCAGTTCCAGGAATTGACCACGCTGTTCGGCGGCTACGATTTTGCCCGCTACGTGCATTTCGCCGCCATGAGCGCGATCGTCGGATTCCTGGTCGTGCATGTGGCGCTGGCGCTGCTGGTACCGAAGAGCCTGCGCGCCATGGTCGCGGGGAAATAGCGAGAGCATCATGCGCCAGCGCAAAATTATTCCCGGCGTCGATCCCAAGCTGCTGATCAAGGATGCCGCCAAACTGATGCCCGATCCGGCGCGGCGCGGCTTTCTGCGCGGCGCGGCCAGCCTGGGCGCGCTCGCCTTCCTTACCGGCTGCGACATCATCGATGGCGACACCGCGGAAGCCGTGCTGCGCAAGATTTCCGCCTTCAACGACGGCGCGCAGGCCGCGCTGTTCAGTCCGACCAAGCTGGCGCCGACCTTCCCCGAGAGCGCCATCAAGCGGCCGTTCCCGTTCAACGCCTATTACGACGAGGACGAGGCGCCGGCGGTGGACGGCAAGCCTACAAGCTTGAGATCGCCGGCCTGGTCGACAACAAGAAGCCGTGGACGCTCGATGAGCTGCACGCGCTGCCCGAGGTCTCGCAGATCACGCGCCATGTCTGCGTGGAAGGCTGGAGCGCCATCGGCTCCTGGCAGGGCGCCGTGTTGTCCGACTTCCTCAAGCGCATCGGCGCCGATACCCGCGCCAAATACATCTGGTTCAAATGCGCCGAGGGCTACACCAACACCATCGACATGCCGACCGCGCTGCATCCGCAGACGCAGATGTCGTTCAAATTCGACCACAAGATCTTGCCGCGCGCCTACGGCTTCCCGATGAAGATCCGCATGCCGACCAAGCTCGGCTTCAAGAACCCGAAATACGTGGTGGCGATGGAAGTCACCAACACCGACAAGGGCGGCTACTGGGAAAACCAGGGCTACAACTGGTTCTCGGGGCTGTAGCGCTACTTTAGCTGGTCGGCGCTCACGAACGGCGTCGTCGTTGCCGGTCCGTCGCCGACGATCAGCAGAACCGCGTCGACATCCTTGGCGCCGTCCCAGTGCACCTGCTTGCCGTAGTGGGTAACGAACGAGCCGGCCGGCATCGGCACGCTGGCATTGGCCGGATCGAAATTAGGCCCGCTGCCGACCCACCATGTTCCCGAGATCACGGTGATGAAACGGTCGTTGGGGTGGAAATGCGGCTTGCTGAAATGATTGCCGGCCGTCCATTTGGTGAGCACGCCATAGAGCCCGGGCTTGGTTGGATCGCCGAACAGCACCGCCTGCTGAGCACCGGCCGGCGTGACCGGGCCCCATTTGATCTGATCCGGCAGACTGTAGATGACCGCCTTCGGATCGAGTTCGACGGCAAAAGACGAGGCTGTTGGCACTAGCGCGGCGAGCAGAAGCGCGCCGCATAATTTTGCGAATGTGTTTGTCATTATCGCCTCCCTGTCTCCTGGCTTTTTTTGGCTTTTCGAGCGCCCAGATTGGTTTCAGTCTCACGAATTCCAAGGCCAGCGTCTAGCCCCGCCGTGCCTTGCCAAGGGCGTCGCGGACCTTTAGCACTCCGCGCGAGTTCCGTAACGGCGAGGTGTACATGGCAACCCACAATCTCCTGCTGCTCCCCGGCGACGGCATCGGCCCCGAAGTGATGGCCGAGGTGAAGCGCGTCATCGACTTCTTCAACAAAAAGGGGCCTGACAAGTTCACCACCGAGGAAGCGCTCGTCGGCGGCTGCTGCTACGACGCCCACGGGGTCGCCATCACCGACGCCACCATGGAGAAGGCCAAGGCCGCCGACGCCGTGATTTTCGGCGCGGTGGGCGGGCCGAAATGGGACAAGGTGCCGTATGACGTGCGGCCGGAAGCCGGCCTGCTGCGGCTGCGCAAGGACCTCGCGCTATTCGCCAATATCCGCCCGGCCATCGTCTATCCGGCGCTCGCCGACTCTTCCTCGCTCAAGCGCGAGGTGGTCGAGGGGCTCGACATCATCATCCTGCGCGAACTGACCGGCGGCGTGTATTTCGGCGAGCCGAAGACCATCACCGATCTCGGCAACGGCCAGAAGCGCGCCATCGACACGCAGGTCTACGACACCTACGAGATCGAGCGCATCGACCGCGTCGCCTTCGAGCTGGCGCGCAAGCGGCGCAACAAGGTCACCTCGATGGAAAAGCGCAACGTCATGAAGACCGGCGTGCTGTGGAACGAGGTGACGACGGCGCTGCACGCGCGCGAATACAAGGACGTGCAGCTCGAGCACATGCTGGCGGATGCCGGCGGCATGCAGCTGGTGCGCTGGCCGAAGCAGTTCGACGTCATCGTCACCGACAACCTGTTCGGCGACATGCTGTCCGACATCGCGGCGACCTTGACCGGCTCGCTCGGCATGCTGCCGTCGGCGTCATTGGGCGAGGTCGATCCCAAGACCAAGAAGCGCAAGGCGCTCTACGAGCCGGTGCACGGCTCGGCGCCCGACATCGCCGGCAAGGGCATCGCCAACCCGATCGCCATGATCGCCTCGTTCGGCATGGCTTTGCGCTACTCATTCAACCTCGGCAAACAGGCCGACATGATCGATCAGGCGATCGCCGCCACGCTGGCCAAGGACCTGCGCACCGCCGACATCAAGTCGGCGGGCAGCAAGGTCATCTCAACGTCGGAGATGGGCTCGGCGATCTTGACCGAGCTGGAGACGCTGGCGGGTTAAACAAAAAACGCGGCCCGAAGGCCGCGTTTGTTTTCTTCCAATTCTTGCCGCTTAATATCCGATCCATGGATTGTTGCGGCCCGGCAGCGTGAACGGGCCGGGCAACGGCGACATACCGATGCCGAAGATTGTGTTGTTAAGCACGCCCGAGGCCGTGTGCGTCGGCGACATCGCGTAACCTTGGCCGGTGTTTTCGCCCGGGAAGGTTTCGGTGCCCGGATCGAGATAGGACCGCTTCTGAATGATGACGCGCGTGCGACTGCGGCCGTTCTCGTCCCGGCTCACGTATACAGTTTGGCCGCGGTTGCTGACCACGCGCTTTTTCTTAGCCGTCGCATCGGCCGGCGCGGCCAGCATGGCGATGGCTGCGGCAGCGGTAAGCGCAGTGGCAATTAATTTCAAACGCATGGGGTCCTCGCCCGTGGCTTATTGTTGCAACGCAGTCTAGACCGCTTCGGTTCGCCGCGACAGGGCCAATCACAGGCAATTGTTGCGGCTACAGGCAAGTGTTGCCGCAAATCATCAAGAAAACGGCCCCGCCGGTGCGGCGGGGCCGAATTTTCGCGATTGCGGGCGAATCAGTCCCTTCAGGTGCCGTAGTTTTTCGCCAGGTATTCGGCGATCGCCTTGGCGTCGGCATCGTCGATCGGCGCGCCGAACGCCTTGATCATCTTGGTGACCGTGGCGCTCCAACCCGCCGCGTTGAGGAACGGCGAGTTCATCGGGATGTACGCGAGCGTGTGGCAGGCTTGGCAATTGGCCTCCACTTTGTCGAGGCCGGGTCCCTTCTTCAGTTGCACATCGGCCGCCGCCGCGGGAAGCGCGATCAGTGCGGCGGCAAAAGCGATAGCGAATGTCCGCATGGTCTCCTCCCTCAGGCTGTCAGTGTGATGTTTTGCATGACGTTGTTGTGATAGCCGGCCGGGTTGAAGATCAACTCGGAGGTCTGGCTTTGGCCGATCTTGTTGGTGGCGTTGACCATCAACGTGTTCTTGCCCTTCTTGGCCGAGAGATCGAAGCTCCACGGCCGGAACGCGTAGGGGCCGAGATCCTGACCCAGCGCCGCGCTGGCCCAGGTCTTGCCGCCGTCCGTCGACACCTGCACCGAACGGATGCCGTAACCGCCGTCCCAGGCCATGCCGCTGACCGCGACCTTGCCGGCTTTCACCTTGGCGCCGTCGCGATGACTGGTGATCAGTGAATTGACCACCATCTCGGTGATCGGCGTATTCGGCGCGTATTCCTGCGTGGTGAAGCGATCCCTGAGCGGAAACTTGCCGAGCGGAACGCGGTAGGCGGGGTTCATCCAGAACCCGCCTTGCGGCTTCGTGAGCGCGTTGATCGTGACGACGTGCTTCATCCAATAAGTGCCGGTCCAGCCCGGCACGATGATGCGGGCCGGGAAACCGTTGAAGTGCGGCAGCGGCGCACCGTTCATCTCGTAGGCGATGATCGTTGATTCATCCATTGCCTTCCAAACCGGAATACTCTTGATGAAGTCCGGCGTTTTGTCGATCGCCGGCCCATCGGCGCCGTTGAAGGAAATCTCGATCGCCTCCTTCTTCAGCCCGACCTTGTCGAGCACGTCCTTGAGCTTTGCGCCTTTCCAGCGCGCGCAGCCCATGGCGCCGTAACCCCATTCCACGCCTTGAACGTGCGGCTTGGACAGGCCGCGCCGGTTGCCCGAGCATTGATTGACCGCGACCACTTCGAATGCAGGCATATTCTTCAGGTCGTCGAGCGTGATTTCGGCGGTACCGTTGGCGCCGTCGCCGCCGACTGAAATCTTGTAGCCCTCGGCTTTGACTTCGGGGATGTCGGCCAAGTGATAGCGGACATAGAACTGGTCGTTCGGCGTGATCGGCGTGCGCAGATATTCAATCGGCGCTTCGTAATTCGGCGGGCGGTCGGAAAGTTGGATCAGCGGCTTTTTGCCCGGCAGCGTCCCCATGGTCGCGTAGCTGCCGACGCCCTCCGGCACGCCCGGTGTCAGGTCGACGCCAGCGGCCTCGGCTTCGGAGAATTTCGGCAGACCAAGTCCGGACACGGCCAGCGCTGCACCCGCGCCGGCGGTCCCAAGCAAGTGACGTCGTGTGATCATTGTTTGCTCTCCCCAGAGGTTTTTTATCCAGCCGACCCGGCCATCGCCGCGGCTTTAGATATTCTTATTTGAATATGATCCGACGAATTGATCGGCCGGTCAATTGCAATGGCGGCCGGCGTGCGAGAATTTGTCTTCGCGCTGCAGCGAAATCATTCCCACCGTATGAGATTTTAGTTGGATGGCGGGCCGCCGCGGCGTTCGTGTTCAGCGCTGCGCGGCCTTGCCCCATAGCGCGCGGTACTTGAATGTCGGCGCCAGCAGCAGGTTGCGCTGGCCGCAGAAGCTGCGATTGAGCTCGGCTTGCGCGAACAGGGCGCCGACCTTCGGTTCGCTGCCGGCGGAGAGCAGCGTCAGGCGGTCAAGCGCGCAGGCGAGCGTGCTGCGCTCGATGAAATCGGCGCCGCCCTGGCAGAACCAGCCGGACAATTGCAACGGCGGATCGTCGTAGTCGCGCACGAAGCCGAGGCAATGGCGCAGCGCGCCTTTCGAGGTTTCGAAGGCAACGATCGACAGCGGGCCGAATTTGCTCGCCAGCGGTTCCTCTGCGCGCCGCAACGCGACCGGCCCGAGCGCGGAGGCTGCGGCAGCGATCTCGGCTTTCGGACCGGCGAAGCAACGGAACTCGCTGCCCGGCCGGTAGATCTCGACCTTTAGATAGGGTGCAACGCCGTCCGCGTCGCCGAGCGCGAGGATGTCCTTGCGGCCTCCGCCCTCGCCATGGCGGCGGATGACATAGCTCGAAGGCACATCGGCGGCCTCGGGAATGGACAGCGCGAAGGCCGGGAATGGCCGTTCGATCTCGGTCCATTCCGGCTGATGGATCGGCGTGGCGTTCAGCACCGGCGGGGATTGAAAGAATTGCGCGGCGGCTAGCGAAAACACCGCAATTCCACCCAGATATGCGAGTACTCGCACAAGGCTGGACGGCAGGTCCTGACGCCAGGAATGCAGGGCCGGGTGCATGGCCTTGTCTCCAGCAGGCTGCCGTTGTCTTCAGAGCAGTTCTCGCTTAGAAGCGCTGCCATCCGGTTAGGCTTGGGCCAGGCCTAGGGCTGAAATTATTTCGGAGAGTTAACAATGGGTTACAAGGTCGCCGTGGTGGGTGCCACCGGCAATGTCGGGCGCGAAATGCTCGCCATTCTGGCCGAGCGCGATTTTCCGGCCGACGAGGTGGTCGCGCTCGCCTCGCGCAAGAGCATCGGCCAGGAGTGCTCGTTCGGCGACAAGACGCTGAAGGTGAAGGCGCTCGACCATTACGACTTCTCCGACGTCGACATCTGCTTGATGTCGGCGGGCGGCGCGGTGTCGAAGGAATGGTCGCCGAAGATCGCAGCCGCGGGCGCGGTGGTGATCGACAATTCCTCAGCCTGGCGCATGGACCCGGACGTGCCGCTGATCGTGCCGGAGGTGAACGCCGACGCAGTCAAGGACTTCCGCAAGAAGAACATCATCGCCAATCCGAATTGCTCAACCGCCCAGCTGGTGGTCGCGCTCAAGCCGCTGCACGACAAGGCCACGATCAAGCGCGTCGTGGTGGCGACCTATCAATCGGTGTCGGGCGCCGGCAAGGAGGCGATGGACGAGCTGTTCTCGCAGACCAAGGCGGTGTTCACGCTCGGCGAAGTCGAGACCAAGAAGTTCCCCAAGCGCATCGCATTCAATCTGATTCCGCAGATCGACGTGTTTATGGAGGACGGCTACACCAAGGAAGAATGGAAGATGATGATGGAGACCAAGAAGATTCTTGATCCCAAAATCAAGCTGACCGCCACCTGCGTGCGCGTGCCGGTGTTCGTCGGCCATTCCGAAGCGGTAAATGTCGAATTCGAAAAGCCGATCAGCGTCGAGGAGGCGCGCGCCATCCTGCGCAGTGCGCCCGGCTGCCTGGTGATCGATAAGCACGAGGATGGCGGTTATGTCACGCCGCACGAATGCGTCGGCGAGGACGCGACCTATATCAGCCGCATCCGCACCGACCCGACCGTCGAAAACGGCCTGCAGATGTGGGTGGTGTCGGATAACCTTCGAAAGGGCGCAGCGCTCAACGCCATCCAGATCGCCGAGTGCCTGATCAATCGCAAGCTGATCGAGGCCAAGCGCAAGGCAGCGTAACACATTCCACTCGTCCCTGCTAAAGCGGGGACCCAGCTTTGGGCTGGATTCCCGTATGTGCGGGAATGAGCGGTTTACGACCTCAAAACCTCGCCGCTTAGCAGGGTAAAGCCGTGATTTTTCACGCGCGCCGACTCGCGTTTTGTGGCATTCCGCAGCTGGATCTACGGCATGTTCATTGCTTGTTCAGGTGCAATCGACGACTGAAGGATGAAAATCAGACCGCGCATGCTGCAGCCGAACAAGCCAACGACTTCAGACCTGCCATCGTCGCGGTTGCGCACGCATGGCTTCTCGGCGCCGCAAATCGCCGTCCTGTTCGCGGCGTTCACTATGCTCATTTCGATACCGATCTGGACGCATCCGCTGCCGCCGCTGTCGGACTACGTCAATCACCTTGCACGCATTCACGTGATCGCGACGCTGTCGAAGAACCCGCAGCTTGCCAGCTTCTATGAGATCGATTGGCAGGTGATTCCCAACCTGACCATGGACCTGATCGTGCCGCTGCTGGCGCGCGTTATGAATGTCTACCTGGCCGGCCAGGTATTTATCGTCGGCATGTTCGCGCTCATCATTTCGGGGGTCTTGGCGCTGAACCGGGCGCTGATCGGCCGCTGGTCGGTATTCCCGCTGGTCGCGTTTCCGCTGCTCTACAATTACGTCTTCCTGGTCGGAGTGATGAACTACATTTTCGGCATCGGAATCGCGCTGTGGGCACTGGCGGGCTGGGTCGCTCTGCGCGAGCGCGCCTGGCCAGCGCGATTCGCGCTGTCGACGGCTTGCGTCGTCGTGTTGTTCTTCTGCCATCTCTCAGCGCTCGGCATTTACGGCATCGGCGTGCTTGCTTTCGAGATATCGCGGCTGTGGGAGCAGCGGCTCGAACCCTGGCCGCGCCGCATCGTCGATTTCGTCGCGGGCGGCCTGCCGTTCCTCGCCGCGGTGCCGCTTCTCAATGCCAGCCCGACCATGAAGCTTGTCGGCGCTACCTATTGGGACCAGCGCGGCAAGATCGACGGGCTGATGTATGTCATCAGCAATTATTCCGACATCGCCGCCTTCGCGCTCATTACCGTCATGGTCGTCAGCATCGTCTGGGCGGTACGCCACCAAGTTCTGCGCTTTCATCCGCTGGTCTTCTCGCTGCTCCTGGTCGGAGCGGCGGTGTATCTTACGTTGCCGCGCATCATGTTCGACACCTACATGACCGACCAGCGGGTTCCGCTGGGCGTTGCCTTCATGCTGTTCGCATGCGGCGATCTGGAGCTGCGCCGCCGCCTGGTGCGGCGGGCTTTCATGGTCGTCCTGATCGTCTTGATCACCGCGCGGCTGATCGAGATCGATTTAAACTGGTCGCAATTGTCGGATTCGACCAGCGAGTTCCGCTCCTCGGTGCGCCGCATCGCGCCGGGCTCGAAGGTCTTCGTCGCCTATGCCGACCGCTCGCTCGGCGAGGACGTGCGCGACCTCGGTCTCGTGCATGCCGCCTGCATCGCCACCATCGAGCGCTCCGCGCTGGTCACCACGTTGTTCACCGTGCAGGGCAAGCAGGTAGTGCACGTGCGTCCCCAATATCGCGACTATGCCGATCTCAAGGACGGCACGCCGCCCTCGGTTGCGCAGTTGATCGTCGCCACCGACCGCCCGCTGCCCTGGATGCCGGCGTTCTGGCTGAATTGGACAAAGTTCGATTATCTCTATGTTCTGTTCACCGAGGACGAGGCGGCCAATCCCGACCCCTCGCGCCTGAAGCTGGTCGACGACGGCGACCGTTTCCAGCTTTACCGTATCCTCAAGCCGCAAGCCGCGGCTGCCAACTAATCAGCACCGATCGAACTCTGGGCAACCGCACGGCTTGCTAGTTTGCGGACGGCCGATAGAGTTGGCTGCATGACCATCCGCCCGCGCCGCAGTTTGCTCTATATGCCGGGCTCCAATGCCCGCGCGTTGGAGAAGGCGAAAACGCTGCCCGCCGACGGCGTCATCCTCGACCTCGAGGATTCGGTCGCGCCCGACGCCAAGGAAGCGGCGCGCCAGCAGGTGGTGAATGCCGTGAAGGCTGGCGGTTTCGGCACGCGCGAGGTGTTCATCCGCGTCAACGGCGTCGACACGCCGTGGCATGCTGACGACCTTGCCGCCGCCGCCCATGTCGCGCCTGACGCCGTCCTGGTGCCGAAAATATCGAACCCGGAGATGCTGGAGATGATCGGCCGCCGCCTGCTCGACATGGGCACCGATCACAAGACGCGGGTGTGGGCGATGATCGAGACGCCGCTCGCTATCTTCAGCATTCTATCGATCGCCGCCGAAGCGAAGGATTCGGAATCGCGCCTGTCCGGCTTCGTCATGGGCACCAACGATCTCGCAAAGGATACCCGCGCGCGCCTGGTGCCCGGCCGCGCGCCGATGCTGGGCTGGCTTTCCACCTGCGTCGCGGCGGCGCGCATCTACGGCATCGATATTCTCGACGGCGTCTATAACGATATCGGTAACGCCGATGGTTTCGAGATGGAATGCCGGCAGGGCGTAGAGCTCGGCTTCGACGGCAAGACGCTGATCCACCCCAATCAGATCGTCCCCTGCAATACGGCGTTCTCGCCGTCGGCGGAGGAGGTGGCGCAGGCGCGCAAGATGATCGCGGCCTTCGATCTGTCGGAGAACAAATCCAAGGGCGTGGTGTCGATCGACGGCCGCATGGTCGAACGTCTGCATGCCGATATGGCGCGGCGCACGGTGGCGATCGCGGAGGCGATCGCGGCGCGATAGCGCATGATCCCGAAAAGCTTGTCCTCGACTTGATCGGGGATGGGAACCGGTTTTCGGAAAAGATCATGCGCAAGTAAAATGTTCTCAAAGGGGTAGCCCATGCTACGGCGAGATTTTGTGAGGTTTCTCGGTGGCGCGGCCGCGACCTGGCCGTTCGCGGCGCGCGCGCAGGGACCAGCGCTCGATTATCCCACGCGTCCGATCACGCTCATCGTTCCCTATGCGCCCGGCGGCGCCAACGACGTGTTGGCGCGCGGGGTAGCCGAACCCATGAGCAAGGCGCTCGGCCAGCAGATCGTGATCGAAAACCGCGGCGGCGCCGGCGGTTCGATCGGCACGCGCCAGGTCGCCAAGTCCGCCCCCGACGGCTACACGCTCGGGCTCGGCGGCACCGGAACGCTCGCCATCGATCCCACGCTTTATCCGAATGCCGGCTACGACCCGCGCAAGGACTTCGCGCCGGTCGGGCTGATCGCCACCAGCCCGCTCATCATCCTGGTGAACCCGACGCTTCCCGTGCACAACGTGCAGGAGCTGATCGCGCTCGCCAAGACGCAGCCGGGTAAGCTCAACTATGCGTCGGCCGGCCGCGGTAGCGGCATTCACCTCGGCACCGTTCTGTTCGCCGCCTTAGCCGGCATCGAACTCACGCATGTTCCCTACCGGGGTTCCGGGCCGGCGCTCATCGACCTGCTCGGCGGGCATGTGGCGATCTATTTCTCGTCGCTGCCGCCGGCCATCGGGCTGGTCAAGGAGGGCAAGCTGCGCGCGCTCGGCGTGACTGGATTGAAGCGCTCCGCGTCATTTCCGGAGGTCCCCACGGTCGCTGAGCAAGGGCTGCCCGGCTTCGAGTCGGTGCTGCACTACGGCATCGTGGCGCCGGCCGGCACGCCGCGTCCGATCGTCGACAAGCTCAACGCGGCGCTGCGCGATGCGCTTAACGCCGCCGACGTGCACGACCGCATCGCCACCGAAGGCGCCGAGCCGCTGCCGACCACGCCGGACGAGTACGCCGCCGATATCGACCGCGAGGAAACCAAATGGTCGGCGCTGGTGAAAAAATCCGGCGCGGCGGCGAACTAATCGCCTAGTTCAACATTTAACAGCGCGATTTAGCCGACGACAAAAGCGGAATGTTCGTTTTGGCCTTCGGTGAGACCGCGCGCCTTCATCCAATCGTAAGTCCGGCCGAACAGCGTCGAGTCGTAGTAGTCGACGTGCTTGTAGCGCACGAAGGCCTTCAGCAGCTCGTTCGGCTGCAAGGCGCCTTTGGTATGCGCCGCGACGTGGTGGGCGTATTTGTAGAAATCGGCATTGATCAGATCGACCGCCGTGTTCTCCGCATCGTAATAGGCCTTGCGTTGCTCAGCGCTGAGGTCGGCGGCGATCACTTCGCCGCCGCGATAGAATGACGCCGCGATGATATGCGCCCCATCCTTGAGGCCGAGGCTGATGAACGGCTCCATCACCGTGACGACGCGATAGGTTCCATCTTTAAGTCCCGCGTAGCGTTTTTGCGGCAGGCCGCCGCGCGCGATGTTGACGTGTTTGGCGCCGACGGCGCTTTCAAGCATTTGCAGCGTGGTGTAATGCGACCCGGTCAACTCCTGCACCACGACCGGAATGTCGGCGAGATCGCGCGGTACTTGCAGCGACTCATCGAAGGTGATGATCGCCTGTGCGGCAACCGAAGCGCGCAGCGCCGCGATATTGCCGCTACGCTTGCCTTTCTCCAGCCGGTCGATGCTGGCCCATTCGCAGACATTATAGCTGTCGGCCGAGCCGCAATCGAACATCTGCTCTTTCATCCGCGCCATAACCGGAAATTCGACGCTATCCTTTTCGCGGTCCGCATAGGTCGCCGAAAAGCGAACGTCGAGCCCGACTTTATCGAACAATTTTTCCTCGATGCCCACGATGACGGGGAGGTCGAATACCGGATTGTTCGGCGCGATCCTGACGAGGGGCTTGTCCTGGGGCATCGCTTTGGTGTCCTTCATCCCGTTAAGGCACGGCGCGGATCACAAAGATAACAACTTGCCGGTCGAACCGGAAGTCCTAAGGTTGCAACATCAGTGCGCCGAAATTCCCGCGGCCTTGGCAAGGTCCGCATTGATCGCGAGTTCCTCATTCACGAACTTGTCAAACTCCCCGGCATTCATCGCCATGGGTTGGACGCCGAGTTTGGCGAGCTTTTCGCGGACGGCGGGTGTTTGCAGCGCCTTTTGAATTTCTGCGTTCAACTTGTTGACGATATCGCTCGGCGTCTTGGCGGGGGCAAACACGCCGATCCAGAACCGGTAGGCGGAATTCGGGTAGCCGGATTCAAGCGTCGTCGGCACGTCGGGAAGCGTAGGCGCGCGTGTCGGGCTGCTGACGGCCAGCGGCAGAACCTTGCCGTCCTTGATGAGCGGCAGTGCCGCCAGAACCGGCGCGTAGTACACATCGATGCGGCCGGTCATGACCTCGAGCATGGCTTCCGGGGCGCCCTTGAATGTGATCGCTTGCGCCTGGAATCCGGCGCTCAGACGAAACCGCTCCATCGTCAGGTGAATCGGGCTGCCGACGCCGATCGATCCGAACGTAATGGGCCGGGTTTTTCCGAGGGCGACGAGCTCTTGAACGGTTTTTATGTTGTTCGACGGCGCGATAACGAGCACGTTGGGCAAATTTCCGAGCGGCGCGACCGCGACAAAATCCTTGATCGGATCGTATGGCAGGTTCGCGACCGTGGAAGGCGCGATGATGTGAGCCGACGAATGAGCCAGAAGCGTGTAGCCGTCGGGATCCGCCACCGCGACGGCACGAGCGGCGATCGTGCCGCTTGCGCCCGGCTTGTTTTCGATAACGATCGGCTGTCCGAGCTGGGCCGACAATTGTTCGAAAACAATTCTTGGAATGATGTCGGCCGCGCTTCCCGGGCTCAACGGGATGATCGCGCGGATGGGTCTGCTTGGCCACTCATCGGCGCGGCTGCCAGTCATGGACGCGAGAGTGGTGCATGCGATTACGAACAACAGAGCCACTCCGCTGCGCATGTCGCTCCCCTAAAAAGCCTGCACCTCGAATACAATTCATCTTACGCTAGGATCGAAGGCTGATCTACATTGCCGGTTCAGGCGAGGGTTGCTGCGAGAGGCGTTAGGTATGAACAAAGACAGCGGCCTGGTGCTGATCGCGGGCGGCGGCCCCGTCGGATTGCTATGCGCCTGGCTGCTTGGCCGACGCGGTTTGCGCGTGCGTCTGTTCGACAACAATGCAGGGCCGCAGGCCGATCCGCGCGCCGCCACCACCCATCCGGCGACGCTTGAATTGCTCGCCGAAGATGGACTTGCAGCGGACATGGCGCGGGTCGGATTGGTGGCGCCGATCTTCCAGTTCTGGGACCGGCCAGGCAACGAACTAGTGGCGCAATTCGATCACGCGCTGCTCAAGGACGACACGCGTTATCCGTATGTCGTTCAATGTGAGCAGTTCAAAACCGCCAAGCTGATCCTCGATCGGCTGCGCAAATTCCCGCATGTCGAGGTGCTGTTCGGCCACGAGGTTACCGGCGTGACGCAGGCCGAGGGTTCGGTCACGGTCGAGGTGCGCGGACCTGAGGGAATAAAGACCCATTCCGGCAGCTATCTCATCGGCGCCGACGGCGGCCACAGCGTCGTGCGCAAGCAGTGCGACATTCCATTCGAAGGCTTCACCTGGCCGGAGCGTTTCGTCGTGTTGACGACGCCGTACGATTTCGAGGCCGAACGAGGATATTGCTACCGCAGCTATTTCGCCGACCCCGGCGCTTGGTGCAATTGCTTCAAGGTGTCCGCCGACGGTCCGCCCGGCCTGTGGCGTACGGTGTTCCCCGCCGGGTCAGAGCAATCGGAGGCCGACATCATGAGCGATGCCGGCGTGCAGGCGCGCATTCAATCATTTTTCCCGTCGCCGCGGCCTTACGACGTCGTGCATCGCAATCTTTACGTGACGCACCAACGCGTGGCGTCGACTTTCCGCAAAGGCCGCGTGCTGCTGGCCGGCGATGCCGCCCATGTCAATAATCCGATCGGCGGCATGGGCCTCAACGGCGGCATCCAGGATGCGGCCAATCTGACGGGAAAGCTCGCGCAGGTTATGCTCGAGGGAGCGCCCGGCGAATTGCTCGATCTCTACAGCCGCCAGCGTCGCACAGTCGCAGTCGAATTCGTGCAGCAGCAATCGATCGCCAACAAGAAGCGCCTGGAGGCGCGCGATCCGGAAACTCGCCGGCGCAATCTCGGCGAATTGCGGGAGATCGCGGCCGACCCGGCGCGCGCCCGGCAATTCCTGCTGCGGACGTCGATGCTGGCGAGCCAGAAACGCGCCGCGGCGATGACGCTTGAGAGCGTGCAATGAAACTCGCCGTGCCCGACATGATCTCGAATTCGTACTTTCCGGCGGAGGCTGCGGTCGAACTCGGTTTCTTTCGGGAGGAGGGCCTCGACGTCACGCTGAAGATGATTTTTCCGGTCGATAAGGCTTACATGGCGTTGCGTGATGGGGCAGTGGAATTCGTCGGCGGCTCGGCACACTCGGCGCTCGCCGCGTTTCCGCAATGGGACGGCGTGAAGCTGATCTGCGCCCAAGCCCAGGGCATGTATTGGTTTCTGGTCATGCACGTGGATTTTGCCGCCAGGCGCGGCGATGTTGGCGTGGTCAAGGGCAGAAGCATCGGTGCCGCGCCCTGGGTGGAGATGGGACTGAGCCGCCTGTTGATCGAGGCCGGCATCGATCTGCAACGCGACGGCGTAAAGATCGCGCCGGTGCCCGGCGCGGTTGGCGCCGGCGTGAATTTCGGCCTCACCGCTGCGAAGGCGCTGGAGGAACGAAAGATCGACGGCTTTTGGGCCAACGGCATGGGCGCCGAAGTGGCGGTTCGCCGCGGCGTCGGCACCATTGTGCTCGATGTGCGGCGCGGTGACGGGCCGAAAGGCTGTTTCGGCTACACCATGGCGTCGATCGCGACGACGCAACGCCTGATCGACAAATCGCCCGACGTGGCGGCCGCGGCGGTGCGCGCCATCGTCAAGACGCAACACGCGCTGAAGAAAAACGTGACGCGGGCGGCCGAGGTCGGCCGCAAGCTGTTTCCGCCGGCGGAAGCCGATCTGATCGTCGAGTTGATCCGCCGCGATCTGCCGTATTACGACGCCGCGATCACGGAAAGTTTCGTGGCCGGCATGAACCAGTTCGCCCGCGACGTCGGAATACTCAGCGGGAATGTGCCATACGAAAAAGTCGCGGCGACCGAATTTCGCTCACTCTGGAACGCTTGATATCTGCGTCACCGTCGGGCGGCGCCGAGCTCTTTGAAAATCTCGTCGTTGTGCTGGCCGAGCATGGGCGGGCTCGAATTGATGCGCGGGCCGCCGTGCGCAAACGTGAACGCCGCTAGCGGCACGCCGAAGCCGCCCTCGATGCCGGCGGCGGTCTTGTGGCGGTGGATAACGCCGCGGGTCGCAATTTGCGGATCGGCGACCGCCTCTCCCATGGTGCGCACGCGCGCGGCCGGCACGTGGCGCGCCTGCAGGAACTCCTCCCATTCGTCGGCGGTGCGCGTCAGCATGATCTCTTCGAGCACGGCCGTTTCACGCGCATGATCGGCATCGCGCTCGTCGTTGGTCTTCTTGATCATGTCGGGGCGCTCCAGCAACGTCCATAACCGGCGCTGCTGGCGCAGATTGCTGGCGCCCAGCATCACCAGTCCGTCCTTGGTGGCGAAGGCGCCGTTGGTCGCGTAGGGATGACGGTTGCCGTGCGGCTTCGGGTGCACGCCGTTGCGCAGATAGCCGGTGAGATGCGAACTCATCAGGATCATCGCCACGTCGAGCATCGCCATGTCGATGCGCTGGCCCTTGCCGGTGCGCTCGCGCTGAAACAGCGCCGCGGCCAAGGCGAAGGCGCCGGTCATGCCGGTGGCGTAGTCGACCGCCGGCGAGCCGAATTTGATCGGATTGACTTCCCTTGTCCCGGTCATCGCCATGATGCCGGAGGTGGCCTGGATCACGTGGTCGTAGGCGGTTTGCTGGCCGCGCGGCCCGTGCTGGCCGAACGCCGAGAACGAGGCATAGATCAGCCGCGGATTGATCGCCGCCAGCGCCTCATAGCCGAGGCCGAGCGCCTCGAACGCACCGGGACGGTAGTTCTCCACGAACACGTCGGCGGTGGCGACCAGCTTTTTTAAGGTTTCGCGATCTTTCTCCTGTTTCAGATCGAGCGTGATCGAGCGCTTGTTGGAGCCTTGCGTCAGGAACGCCGTGCCCATGTTGCGGCGGTTGAGTTCCTTGTCGGTGCCGGCGCCGCGGCTTTGATCGGGGTCGTCGGGATGCTCGACCTTGATGACGTCGGCGCCCAGCACCGCCAGTTGATAGGTGGCGAAAGGCCCCGCCAGCACATGGGTGGCGTCGATCACCCGGATCCCCTCGAACGGTTGCGTCATCGCGCTCTCCTGCGGCAGCCGCCAATTACGTCCAGCATAGGCCATTCATCGAAGGATCGGTTCAAGCCCTTTGGCTTTGAACAGCGCAGCCGCCGACGGCGCCGTCAAAGAATTGATGAGGGCCATCGGCGGCTTGCCCGCTCTTGGCCGCGCTGCCGATGCCCGCCGCAAACACCGTGTAAAGCTGCAGTTCCGGCGGAAACGGTCCGACGAATTCCGCGCCAGTCACCGGCAAGAGTTCGGAAATCTGTTGCACGGCCAATTCCGCTTCACCCGCGGCGACAAGCTCGGCAATGCGGCCGCTTCCCCCCAACCTGATCTTGCCGCGCATGGCCTCGGCGATACCCAGGCGGTCGAGCAGCGTCTCGAAATACAGGCCGCTGGTGCCATCCTTGGAGCGCACGACCGACGTGGCGGCGAGCAGCGCGCGCTTGAAGGCTTCGATCGTACCGATGTCGGGCTTGGGCGCGCCCTTGCGCACGGCCAGGCCGAGCCCCGAGCGCCCGATATCGACGCAAGTATCGGCAATGATCTTGCCCTGTTCGGCCAAGTCGTCGATCACCGGCCGCGTCACGATGGCAACATCGAACGCAGCGCCGCCGTCGATGTGGCGCTTGATCACATTGGCCGGATCGTAACCGATTGACAGCCGGTGGCCGGTCGTGCGCTCGAACCGCGGCCCGAGTTCGCTCAACACTTCAAAGGCGGCGTGGGTGCTCAGGACTTTGATTTCGACAGCGGTCACGGTGGTCACCCAAGACGGCAGGTTGACGAGCCTATGTCGTGCGCCGCGGCTGCGCCAGCCCATCGCTCGGCTGCGATCGATCGGCGCCGCGGATGTCGAACGGATGATAAATCAATAGCGCTTGTCGATTGGTTGCTGCCGCGTCTCGCCTGGAATGCGTGGCGACCGCGTGTCCTGAAAGGACGCGTATCGTGTTTTCAGAACGGAGCTGTCACCTGTCTGCGTCCAGACATCGACCACTGCGATGCCACGTTTGCGGCCGGCCGCCGCGCGCGTCATCACGAAACTGACAATCCGAATATTGCCGTGGTCATGGACGTATCTGCCCGATCGATATCGATGCGGACGGTTCTTTCAACGATTGCGCAATCCAATCGGCGCGTGGCGTTGGAACGCCGATAGTGTTGCGTGTAGACGAACACCGCGCCCTTGCCGAGCCCGCCATGCAGGCAGATGAAGCGGACATCGGCCGGCTCGCCGCCGGCCTGATAGACCGCCTTGCCGTGATAGACGGTGGAGACGAATTGCGTGCCGACTTTGTCGGCGAATTTGTCTTCTTCGACATCGGCGCGCGCGATCGCGAACTTCTTGAACGCCGGATTTTCCTGCTTGAACTTGACCGCGGCGAGCTTCTCGCAATCGCGCAGGCCGTCTTCGGTCGATTTCTGCGCCACAGCCGGCGCGGCGCACAACGCACACAGCGCCGCGACCAGCGCGAGCCTCACGCCCACGGCCGCGCCGCCTTGGCTTTGTCCTCGTAGCTCGCGATCTTGCTCGCCTTCTGCTTGGTCAGTCCGATATCGTCGAGGCCGTTAAGCATGCAATGCTTGCGGAAGGAGTCGATCTCGAACTTGACCACGCCGCCGTCGGGCCCGTGGATTTCCTGTTTCTCCAGATCGACGGAGAGCGTGGCATTGGCGCCGCGCTCGGCGTCGTCGAACAGCTTCTCCAGGTCCTCGGGGCTGACGCGGATAGGCAGCACACCGTTCTTGAAACAGTTGTTGTAGAAAATGTCGCCGAACGAGGTGGAGATCACGCAGCGGATACCGAAATCCATCAGCGCCCAGGGCGCGTGCTCGCGCGAAGAGCCGCAGCCGAAATTGTCGCCGGCGACCAGGATCTTGGCCTTGCGATAGGCCGGCTTGTTGAGCACGAAGTCGGGGTTTTCGCTGCCGTCGTCCTTGTAGCGCATCTCGGAGAACAGGCCCTTGCCCAGGCCGGTGCGCTTGATGGTCTTCAGGTATTGCTTGGGGATGACCATGTCGGTGTCGACATTGATCATCTTCAAGGGCGCGGCGACGCCTTCCAGGGTGGTGAATTTTTCCATCGCGGCTTCTCTTGCTCGGCCGGATCGGGAACCGGCGCGGAATTTCATGGCGGCTCGGGCGGCGCCGGTCAAGGGCGCCGGGCATTCTATTCCGCCGCCACGCCGTGCGCGTTGCGGTCGAATTTCGATTCGCGTTTAACCTCGCAAACCTGAACGCTGTACGAGGCGTAGTAAATCTCGCGCCCCTTGCGCTGCGCGTCGCGGTGTTCCGGGTGCATGCGCCAGGCGCGCTGCGCCTCCTCCGATTCGAATTCGACGATGGTCACGCGCTCGCCGTCGTCGGCAAAGAAGCCCTTGTGCGAAATGTAGCCCGGCATGGCGGCGGCGAGCTCGACCATGCGGTCGACGAGGCTCACGTAGTCGTCGCGCACGCCCGGCATCAAGCGGGAACGGAAAACGGTGACGATCATGCCGCCGGTCCTTCTTTAGTTGCGACCGCAACATCTATTTCACCGGCGCTGTCGGCCGTCAAACGCAAGCTTTCGATAGAACCCATTCAGCCGCCTGATCGCCGGTTCAGTCGACGCTCGCCTCGATCGCTTCGATGTCCGCGTCCGAAAGGCCGAAATGATGGCCGATCTCGTGCACCAGCACGTGGGTCACGATGGCGCCCAGGCTGTCCTCGTGCTCGGCCCAGTAGTCGAGGATCGGCCGGCGGTAGAGCCAGATCATGTTGGGGAGCTGTTCTGGAACACTGGCCGATTGAAAAGGCAGACCAACACCTTGGAACAGGCCGAGCAGATCGAATTCGGTCTCGACGTCCATGGTGTCCATAACTTCCTCGGTCGGGAAATCGGCCACCTGGATGACGAGATTCTCGCATAATTCGCGGAAATGTTCGGGCAGCCGGGCATAGGCGTCCGCCGCCAGGGCCTCGATTTCGCCGAGCGAGGGCGCCGGGGCCCCGCGCCAGGCCAAGGGATCGTCAAATTGGCCTTTCATGCCAACGTTCTAGGGCAGTCGGCCGATATAACCAACCGGTTGACGGCGGGGCCGGAATGGGCGACCGTTAACCATTGTGGCGGGGCGGGCAGGACCGAGAATATGCCGAAAAACTACAACTTCTTCGCTCTTCTGGCGCTGATGTTCGCCATTTCGGCCGGGATGTTGGCACCTGCGTCGGCCGAATTCTTTGGCTGCAACGACAAGCACAGCCGCGTGCTTGCCAGCTACAACAGCGCGCCCAGCGGCGGCAGCTATACCCACGAATTCGCCGCCCAATCCGCGCGCCCGCGCATCATCGTCCACCCGCGCCATCATCTGGGGCGCCATGCCGTGCGGCATTGCCGCTCCTGGCTGGCGAAAGAATACCGCGTCAGCGGGCCGGTGATCGTGCCGCAGATGCGCTGCCGCTGGGATTAGCGCACGCTTCCGAAAAAGCCTGCTCGCGGACCTGAACCGAGAGTGGCTACCGGCTTGTAAGAATATTCGGGTGCCAACAAAAATTCGCGTTCACGGCTTTTTCGGCTATAATTACCTGGCTTGGGGGCATCGGAGGTTCATCGATGTCGAAGCTCGTAAAATTTTTCGCAATCGCAGCTCTGATCGCCGGCGCACTCGCCATGACGCCGGGTCCGGCCGCGGCCCAACATCACGGTGGTGGTGGTGGCCACGGCGGTGGTTGGCATGGCGGCGGTGGTTGGCATGGCGGCGGTGGTTGGCACGGTGGCGGCGGTTGGCATGGCGGCGGTTGGCGCGGCGGTGGCTGGCGCGGCGGCGGATGGGGTTGGGGCCCCGGACCGTTCTGGGGCTGGGGCTATCCGTATTACGGCGGCTATTACTACGGCGAGCCGTCAGACTGCGGTTGGGTGCGCGTGCGCGTCTGGCGCCGTGACCACTGGGTCCTGCGCCGCGCCTGGCGCTGCTGGTAACGTGTCATCGCGCTTGAAATGAAAAAGGCCCGCCGCGTGTGGCGGGCCTTTTGAATTTCGAATGTCGCCGCTGCGCTACTTCCACTCCCGCACGTCGACGAAATGGCCGGCGATCGCCGCCGCCGCCGCCATCGCGGGCGACACCAAGTGGGTGCGCCCCTTGTAGCCCTGGCGGCCTTCGAAGTTGCGGTTGGAGGTGGAGGCGCAGCGCTCGCCGGGTTTCAGCTTGTCCGGATTCATGGCGAGACACATCGAGCAGCCCGGCTCGCGCCAGTCGAAGCCGGCGGCCTTGAAAATCTTGTCGAGCCCTTCGGCTTCCGCCATCTCCTTCACCAGGCCGGAGCCCGGCACGATCATGGCATAGACGTTGGCGTTCACGGTCTTGCCGGCGGCGACGCGCGCGACTTCGCGCAGGTCCTCGATGCGGCCATTGGTGCATGAGCCGATGAACACGCGGTCGAGCTTGATGTCGGCGATCTTCTCGCCGCCGCTGAGCCCCATGTAGCCGAGCGAACGCTCGGCGGCGATGCGCTTCTTTTCATCTTCAATCTCGGCCGGCACCGGCACGCGGCCGGTGATCGACACCACCTGCTCGGGGCTGGTGCCCCAGGTCACCAGCGGCGGCAGCTTGGCGGCATCGAGCCTGATCTCGCGGTCGAACTGCGCGCCGTCGTCGGAGGCAAGCGTCTCCCAGTAGCGCATGGCCTCGTCCCAGGCCTTGCCCTTGGGCGCTTTCGGTCTGTCCTTGAGATAGGCGTAGGCCTTCTCGTCGGGCGCGATGAAGCCGGCCTTGGCGCCGCCTTCCACCGACATGTTGCAGATCGTCATGCGCCCTTCCATCGAGATCGCGCGGATCGCCTCGCCGGCATATTCCAGCGCATAGCCGGTGCCGCCGGCGGTGCCGATCTCGCCGATGATGGCGAGGATGATGTCCTTGGCGGTGACGCCCGGCGGCAGCTTGCCGTCGACCAGTGCGCGCATGTTCTTCGATTTCGTCTGGATCAGCGTCTGCGTCGCCAGCACGTGCTCGACTTCCGAGGTGCCGATGCCGTAGGCGAGCGCGCCGAAGGCGCCGTGCGTGGCGGTGTGGCTGTCGCCGCACACGATGGTGGTGCCGGGCAGCGTGAAGCCCTGCTCGGGGCCGATGATGTGGACGATGCCCTGGCGCTTGTCGAACTCGTTGAAATATTCGATGCCGAAATCCTTGGCGTTCTGCGCCATGACCGCGATCTGCTCGGTGCTTTCCGGATCGGGATTCGGTTTGCTGCGGTCGGAGGTCGGCACGTTGTGATCGACCACGGCCAGCGTCTTGTCGGGCGCGTGCACCTTGCGGCCCGCCGTGCGCAGGCCCTCGAAGGCCTGCGGTGAGGTCACTTCGTGCACCAGATGGCGGTCGATATAGATCAGGCAGGTTCCGTCCGGCTGCTCGTCCACCAGATGGTCGTCCCAGATCTTGTCGTAGAGGGTGCGCGGTTTCGCCATCGTCGAAGTCTCCCTAGCTCGGGGGTTATTTAGCGCCCGCCGGTCGCAAGAAAAAGGGGCCGAACGGCGGCCCCTTCATGCATTCCGGAATGGCCGCGAATTTACTTCTTGCCGGCTTCAGTGGCCTCGGCCGCCGCTTCCGGCCCGCTGGTCGCCTGCGCCTCGATGCGCGCCTTCTTGCCGCGCAGGCCGCGCAGGTAATAGAGCTTGGCGCGGCGCACCTTGCCGCGGCGCACCAGCTTGATCGAGTCGATCATCGGCGAGTACAGCGGGAACACGCGTTCGACGCCTTCGCCGTAGGAAATCTTGCGCACGGTGAAGTTCTGGTTGATCCCGCCGCCGGCGCGGCCGATGCAGACGCCCTCATAGGCCTGGATGCGGCTCTTGTCGCCTTCGACCACCTTGACGTTGACCAGCACGGTGTCGCCCGGCCCGAAGTCGGGAATTTCCTTGCCGGCCGAGAGCTTCTCGACCTGCTCTTTTTCGAGCTGTTGAATGAGGTTCATGGCTTAAGTCTCCGTCGGCAGCGCCAGCAACCGGCGCGCGGTCTTGTCTGGTCTGAATGGGTTGGCGAGCTTCTACGACAAAGCTTGTGCCTTGTCACCCTCGTGTTTTTGGCCCGTTTTGGGGCTTCTTGCGGGCCTGATAGGCCGCCCACAGGTCCGGCCGGCGTTCGCGGGTCAGCCGTTCGGCCTCCGCCCGCCGCCATTGGGCGATTTTGGCGTGGTCGCCGGACAGCAGCACCTCCGGGATCGGCTCGCCCTCCCAGACCGGGGGCCGTGTGTATTGCGGATATTCCAGCAGACCGTCGGCGAAGCTCTCCTCGGCGGCCGAGGCCTCCTTGCCCATGACGCCGGGCAACAGCCGCACGCAGGCATCGAGCAGGGCGAGCGCCGCGATCTCGCCGCCCGACAGCACGAAATCGCCGAGCGAGACTTCCTCGAGCTTGCGCGCCTCGATCAGCCGCTCGTCGACGCCCTCGAAGCGGGCGCAGACGATCACGCACGCCGAGACCGGCGGCCAGTTCAGCCGCGCGCCGTTGCGTCAGCGGCGCGCCGCGCGGGCTCATCAGCAGGCGCGGGCGCTTGTCGTGCGGGACGGTGTCGAGCGCGCGCGCCAGCACGTCGGCCTTCATCACCATGCCGGGCCCGCCGCCGGCCGGCGTGTCGTCGACGGTGCGGTGCTTGTCGGTGGCTGAGCGGCGGATGTCGTGGGTGTCGAGCGACCAGATGCCGGAAGCGAGCGCCTTGCCGGCGAGGCTTGACGCCAGCGGGCCCGGAAACATCTCCGGGAAAATCGTCAGGACGCTCGCGCGCCACATGGCTATCTGCCTCCCGCTCGTCCCCGCGAAAGCGGGGACCCAGAAGTCAAGATACCAGGCACATGCGTAGTTGCTCTGGATTCCCGCTTGCGCGGGAATGAGCGGAATTGGATTTGCGCGCCACATGCCATCGACTTCACTTCGGTTTCGACCGGCGGCACGACCACGATGCGTCCCGCCTTCAGGTCGATCGTCGGCACCGTCGTCTCGGTGAACGGCAGCAGCAGCGGCTCGCCGCCGGCGGCCGGCGCGATCTCGATCAGATCGCCGGCGCCGAAATTATGGATCGCGGTGACGGTGCCGAGCGCGGCGCCGGCTTCGCTCACCGCCGCCAGGCCGACCAGGTCGGCATGATAGAACGTGTCGGCGTCCTCGATCGGCGGCAGGCGGTCGCGCGGCACGAACAGATCGATGTTGCGCAATTTCTCCGCCGCGTCGCGGTCGCCGACGCCGGCGAGGCGCGCGACCAGGATGATCCTTGGCCGGCCGCGCCGCTTCGATTTCGAAACGCCGCGTGCCGTCCTCGGTTTCCAGCGGGCCGTAGTTCGCCACGGCCAGCGGATCCTCGGTGAACGACCACAGCTTCACCTCGCCGCGAATGCCGTGCGCGGCCCCGATGCGGGCGACGCGGATGCGGTCGGCCACGGCGCAATGCGGCGAGCGTCAGCTCGCCGCCGGCGCTTCGGCCGGCTTTTCCGCTGCCTTGGCCTTGTCCGCCGCGGCTTTGTCCGCAGCGGTCTTGTCGGTGGCGGCCTTGGCGGTCGCGGCGGTCTTGGCGGCCGCGTCGCCGGCTTCCTTGGCCTTGGTGGCTTCCTCGTCCTTGGCCTTGCGTTCCTTGCGCGGGATCGCCTTTTCCGGATTGTTGCGCTTTTCGCGCTTCAGGATGCCGGCGGCATCGAGGAAGCGCGTCACGCGGTCGGACGGCTGCGCGCCCTTCTTCATCCAGGCCTGCACCTTGTCGAGATCGAGCTTGAGCCGCTCGGTCTTTTCCTTCGGCAGCAGCGGATTGAAGTAGCCGAGCCGCTCGATGAAGCGGCCGTCGCGGGGCGACGCGAGTCGGCGACGACGATGTGATAGACCGGCCGCTTCTTGGTTCCGGCGCGGGCCATGCGGATGACGAGAGACATTTCAGGTTCCTTTCTGACGACATTGATCACTTCTTTTTTCCGAGACCGGGCAGCGGAAATGCCCGGCAATCCAGGAAACTTTCCGCCCAGGCCCGGCAAGCCGGGCGTGCCGGGGAAATTCGGCGGCAGTTTCGGCATGGTCGGCGGCAAGCCGGGCATGCCGGGCGGCAATTGCGCGCCGGGCGGCATTTTCTTGGCGAGTTCGGCCATCTGCTCCGGCGACGGCATGCCGGAGCCGAAGCCCATCGCCTTGCGCCAGGCCGGCGAGCGGGCCGCGCTTGCCGCTGCCCATCACCTTCATCATGTCGGACATGCCGCGATGCATCTTCAGCAGCTTGTTGATCGCCTCCGGCGTGGTGCCGGAGCCGGCGGCGATGCGCTTCTTGCGGCTGGCTTTGAGAATGTCGGGGTTGCGGCGCTCCTGCGGCGTCATCGAGTCGATGATCGCCATCTGCCGCTTGAGCAGCTTGTCGTCGAGATTGGCGGCGGCGATCTGGTTCTTCATCTTGGCGACGCCGGGCATCATGCCCATCAGGCCGCCCATGCCGCCCATGGCCTGCATCTGCGTGAGCTGCTCGCGCAGGTCGGCGAGATCGAAGGCGCCCTTGCGCATCTTCTCGGCGGCGCGCATCGCCTTCTCGGCGTCGATATTGGCGGCGGCTTTCTCCACCAGCGCGACGATGTCGCCCATGCCGAGAATGCGGCCGGCGATGCGGGCGGGGTCGAATTCCTCCAGCGCGTCGAGCTTTTCGCCGGTGCCGATCAGCTTGATCGGCTTGTTGGTGACCGCGCGCATCGACAGCGCGGCGCCGCCGCGGCCGTCGCCGTCGACGCGGGTGAGCACGATGCCGGTGAGGCCGACGCGCTCGTCGAACGCGCGCGCCAGATTGACCGCGTCCTGGCCGGTGAGGGCGTCGGCGACCAGCAGCACCTCGTGCGGATTGGCGGCGTGCTTGACCTCGGCCGCCTCGCTCATCATGGCGTCGTCGAGCGTGGTGCGGCCGGCGGTGTCGAGCAGCACCACGTCGTAGCCGCCGAGGCGGGCGGCTTCGAGCGCGCGCTTGGCGATCTGCGGCGGCTGCTGGCCTTCGACCACCGGCAGCGTGTCGATCTGCGCCTCGCGGCCGAGCACCGCGAGTTGCTCCATCGCCGCCGGCCGGCGCACGTCGAGCGAGGCCATCAGCACTTTGTTCTTCTGCCGGTCGGCGAGGCGGCGGGCGAGCTTGGCGGTGGTGGTGGTTTTGCCGGAGCCTTGCAGGCCGACCATCATGATGGCGACCGGCGGCGCGGCATTGAGATCGATGCCCTGGCTGTCGGCGCCGAGCGTCGCGACCAGCTGGTCGTGCACGATCTTGACGACCATCTGGCCGGGCGTGACCGACTTCACCACCTCGACGCCGACCGCCTGCTTCTTGACGTTGTCGGTGAAGGCGCGCGCCACGTCGAGCGCGACGTCGGCCTCCAGCAGCGCGCGGCGCACCTCGCGCAAGCGCGCGTCGACGTCGGCTTCGCTGAGCGCGCCGCGGCGGGTGAGGCGGTCGAGAATGCCGCCGAGTTTTTCCGACAGGCTGTCGAACATCTCGCGCCTCCCTTCGGGGGAGAAAACACCTTTACGCCCGAGGGCGCATTGCGCTGTCGGGCGGTGGCCTCCGGCCTCTCAGGACCGGGCGGCGAAGTTGAATTCCACGTCTCTATCGAGAGCGGGCGGAACCTAGGGTTGGGCCGCCTTCAAGTCAAGGTGCGCCCATTTATGACGTCAATTCGTAGCTGACCGTGACCACCGCCCGCAGCGTCTGCTCGCCGGGAGCGATCGGGGCCGCCGCGCCCGCGCGCATCGGCATGGGCACGCGGAGCGGCGGAACGGAGCCCTCTTCCGAGATCGCCACGACGCGGCCGACTTTCATGCCGGCGGCATTGGCGTAAAGCTCGGCCTTGCGACGGGCGTCGGCGATGGCCTCGGCGCGGGCCTTGTCGAGCAGCTTCGGCTGCTCCGACACGACGAATTCGATGCCCGACATCTCATTGGCGCCGGCCGCGATGGCGCGATCGAGCACGGCCGGCAATTTGCCGATGTCGCGAATCTTGACCGTGACCTGATTGTTCACCTGGAAGCCGAGCAGGCGGGCGGCGCCGGTCTTGTTCGGATCGTATTGCGGCTGCAGCGACAGCCATGAGGTCTGCACATCCCGCTCGGCGATGCCGCTGTCGTTGATCGCCGCCAGCACGGCGGTCATGTCCTTGGCATTGGCATCGCTCGCCGCCCGTGCGGTCCTGCCCTGGCTGGAGACGCCGATGCGGATCACCGCGGCATCGGGCGTCGCCGCCACCGTCGCCTCGCCGGTGACCGTCACCAGTCTATCGAGCTTCTCGGCGGCGTTGGCCGACTGCGGCGTGAGCGCCGCGGCGGAGATGACAAGAGCGGAGAACAGCACACGCGACATTGACATGATCATTCACCATCATTTCACCGGCACGAACACGTTGACCACCAGATTGTCCGCGTTCGCCTTCACCGGATCGGAGGCATATTCCTCGATGAACAGATCCTTGGCCTCGAGATGTTTGTCGTCGAGATAATTGGTAATCGCCTCGTAAGTCGAATCCATGGCGTCGTAGGAGCCGCGATGGACGAATTTGAGCGCCTTGCCGGACGGCGCCTGACCGATGGCGATGTCGCCTTTCGGCGGATTCTCCGGCGCCGCCGCGATCGGCACCGCGGCCTCGAACTGGAAGCCGGTGTCGTCGGTCTGGGTGTAGATGGTCATGGCCGCGCCGTTCGGCTTGATGCCCTGCTTGTCCAGATACTCGTTGAGCGACTTGAAGGCGTCGACCAGCGTGTCGAAGGCGGCGTCCCAATTGCTGTGGCCCTTGAGATAGACGATCGTCCGCTCCGGCAGCGTCACTTCCTCGCCGAAGGCGTCGCCCGGTTGCAGCGGCGCCGGCGAGCCGAGCAGCGAGGGCGGGTTTTGCGCGGGCGCCGCACCCGCGCTGAAAGCGAATGCCAAAGCGAGCAATATCGGCGCCGCAAGGCGTAGGCACGACATCACGGTTCTCCGTCGTTTGGGCGCGGCGATCCCGGCAATTCGCGGCATTTAGTTCATTCTATCATACGCCTCTGGCCAATCAGCGTTTATTCGCCATATAAACCGGGCGAAACCCGGGCAAAGGCTTGGGCTGAGGCCAAATCCATAGGCGATTATTTGGGCGCGCTCGCCAACCAATCCTTCGTGAAGATGAACGGCATCGGCAACGAGATCGTCGTGGTCGATCTGCGCGCGCGCGGCGGCGCCATTGCGCCCGAGGAGGCGCGCGCGGCGGCCACGCCGCAAGGCGCACCCTACGATCAGTTGATGGCGCTCTATCCGCCGCGCACGCCCGGCACCGACGCTTTCATCCGCATCTACAACAATGACGGCTCGGAAGCCGGCGCCTGCGGCAACGGCATGCGCTGCGTCGCCGACCTGGTGTCGAAGGAAAGCGGCAAGACCGCACTCACCTTCGAGACCACCGCCGGCATTCTCAACTGCTGGAAGGGCGCCGACGGGCTGTTCACGGTCGACATGGGGCCGCCGCGCTTCAAGTGGAACGAGATCCCGCTGGCGGAGGAATTCCGCGACACCCGCGCCATCGAATTGCAGATCGGGCCGATCGACAAGCCGGTGCTGCATTCGCCCGCGGTGGTGAACATGGGCAATCCGCACGCCATCTTCTGGGTCGACGATGTGAATGCCTACGACCTGCACAAGTTCGGGCCGCTGCTGGAAAATCATCCGATCTTTCCCGAGCGCGCCAACATCACGCTGGCGCAGATCGTCTCGCGCGATCACATCATCATTCGCACCTGGGAGCGCGGCGCCGGGCTTACCAAGGCGTGCGGTTCGGCCGCCTGCGCGGCCGCGGTCGCCGCCGCGCGGCTCAAACGCAGCAACCGCAAAGTAACGGTGACGCTGCCGGGCGGCGAACTCACCATCGACTGGCGCGAGAGCGACGATCACGTGCTGATGACCGGACCGGTGGAGTTCGAATTCGCCGGCCGCTTCGATCCGGCGCTGTTTGGCAAGGCGGGTGTCGCATGAGCGTCGACGTCGTCACTTTCGGCTGCCGGCTCAACATCGACCGAGTCGGAAGTGATCCGGCGCGCGGCGGGCGCGGCCGGGCTGGACGACGCGGTGGTGGTGAACACTTATGTAGTGAACACTTGCGCGGTGACGGCGGAAGCGGTGCGGCAGGCGAGGCAGAACATCCGGCGCATCAAGCGCGAGCGGCCCGACGCGCGCATCGTGGTCACCGGCTGCGCGGCGCAGACCGAACCGGGCGCCTTCGCGGCGATGCCGGAAGTCGATCGCGTCATCGGCAACGAGGAAAAGCTCGACCCGCGAATTTGGGCCGGCGATGACCGGCGTATCGCCGTCGGCGACATCATGGCGGTGAAACGCCACACGATCCATGCGGTCGACAGTATAGACGGCCACACCCGCGCCTTCCTGCAGGTGCAAAACGGCTGCGACCATCGCTGCACGTTCTGCATTATTCCGTTCGGGCGCGGCAATTCGCGCTCGCTGCCGCTGGACGAGGTGGTGGCGCAGGCGCGGCGGCTCACCGCGCGCGGCTATCGCGAACTGGTGCTCACCGGCGTCGATATCACCAGCTACGGCGCGGATCTCGCCGGCGCGCCGCGGCTCGGCACGCTGGTCAAGCGCATTCTCAAGGAGATTCCTGAGCTGGCGCGGCTGCGGCTGTCGTCGATCAACTCGGTGGAAGTCGATGACGATCTGCTCGACGCCTTGGCCAACGAAGCGCGGCTGATGCCGCATCTGCATCTGTCGTTGCAGGCCGGCGACGATCTCATTCTCAAGCGCATGAAGCGCCGCCATTCGCCCGCCGACGCTATCGCATTCTGCAACAAAGTGCGCAGCTTGCGGCCCGATGTGGCATTCGGCGCCGACATCATCGCCGGCTTCCCGACCGAGACCGAAGCAATGTTCGCTCGCTCGCTCGATCTGGTGGACGAATGCGGGCTAACGCAACTGCACGTGTTTCCGTTCTCAGCCAGACCCGGCACGCCGGCCGCGCTCATGCCGCAGCTCGACCGCGACATCGTCAAGGAACGCGCCCGCCGCCTGCGCGACAAGGGCGAGGCGGCTTTGGCGCGCTATCTCGATACGCAAGTAGGCAGCCGGCGGCTGGTGTTGACCGAACGCGGCGGCATCGGCCGCACCGAACAATTCACGCCGGTGCGGCTGGCGGCGCCGATCGAACCGGGCGCTATTCTCGATCTGACGATGGTGGGACACGACGGCCGGCAATTATTGGCCGCCTAAGGGGACTGCAGCATGAGCACAAGCGATCATCTGATAACGACCATAGAGCAGCTCGAAGCGCTCTATGGCGAGAAGCTGCCGGCCGCCATCGTCAAGGAGATCGACCACATCAACGGCAGCTACCGCAAGCTGATCGAAGCGGCGCCGTTCGTGGCGGTGGCGACCAGCGGGCCGGAGGGGCTCGACTGCTCGCCGAAGGGCGACGCGCGCGGCTTCGTGCGCATCCTCGACGACAAGACGCTCGCCATCCCGGACCGGCCGGGCAACAACCGGCTCGACGGCTTCCGCAACATCGTGCGCGATCCGCGCATCGCGCTGCTGTTTCTGATTCCCGGCGTGGGCGAGACCTTGCGCGTGAACGGCCGCGCCGCCATTTCGGTCGATCCCGAGCTGATGCAAAGCTTCGCGGTCAACGGCAAGCTGCCGCGCTGCGTGCTCATCGTGCACATCGAGAGCATCTATTTCCACTGCTCGAAGGCGATCGTGCGTTCGAAGCTGTGGGAAGCGGAAACCAAGATTAACCGCAACAGCCTGCCGAGCACCGGCACCATCGTTGCAGAATTAAGCCAGGGCAAGCTGGGCGGCGAGACCTACGACCGCGAGGCGCCCGAGCGGATCAAGGCGATGCTGTATTAGCGATGCGACGATTGCTGATTGCGGGTATTCTGATGGCCTCACTTTGCGTCAACGCGGCGGCCGCCGAAGGCAATCCATTCATTGGCCGTTGGACCTCGGGCGATCTGGCGACCTGTTCGCCGGGCTATGCCTCCGACGTGCTCACGATCAAGATCGACGAGCGGCAAATCGAAATGTTCGAGCAAGGTTGCGACATCCGATCGATGCGCAAGATTTCGAAACTCGCCGAAAGCGGCCATCGCTTACGTCTGTTGTGCCGCGCGCCCAACGCCAAACATCTCGACGAGATCCAGCTCACCTTGGTCAAGAAGTCGCCGCTGCATGGCGATCTGCTGGTACGATCCGATCTGGCGACCGGCATTGTCACGACCTATCAGCGCTGCCCGTGACATTCTCGGCGTCGTCGTGCCAGCCGCACTTCCCGAGCGCCTCGAGCATATGCGCAGGCACCGGCGCGGTGACCACGACCGGCGGCTTGTTCTTGGAAATCGGCACCACGATCTCGCGCGAATGCAGATGCAACGGCGGTCCGCCCACGCGCGGCGCGCGGCCGTAAATATTGTCGCCGAGGACGGGAAAACCCATCTCGGCGCAATGCACCCGCAACTGATGCGTCCGCCCGGTCAGCGGCTCGAGCGCGAGCCAGGTCAAATGCTTTGAATGCAAAGAAGCATCGCCGCTGGCCGCAACGCGCTCCCTCCCCTCTTGCGGGGGAGGGTTGGGGGAGGGGGGTGTATTGCTTTGAAGCAGACCCCCCTCCCGCCGCGCTTCGCGCGGCGACCTCCCCCGCAAGGGGGGAGGTGACCGGAAAATGCTGAGATGTCGATCGTCCCATGACTTGCCACGTCGTCACCGCAGCCTGGCCGTGTTTGTCCGGCTTCATCCACCAGCCGCGTTGCTCGTCGAGTTTGCCGAGCGCAATATCGATGCGGCCTTGCTCGCCGTCTGGGCCGCCCTCGACCACTGCCCAATAGGTCTTGCCGATCTTGCCTTGCTTGAACAGCTTGCCGAGCAGCGCGAGCGCCTTGCGGTGGCGGCCGAGCACCAGGCAGCCGGAGGTGTCGCGGTCGAGCCGGTGCGCCAGCGCCGGCGCGCGCGGCAGGCCGAAGCGCAGCGCGTCGAAATAGTCCTCCAGGCTCGGCCCGCCCTTCGGCCCGCGATGCACCGCGAAGCCGGCCGGCTTGTCGACCACCAGCATCAGCCCGTCGCGATAGAGCAGGCGCGCCAGCATCTCTTCCGGTGTCATGGTCACTGTCCAAGATTTGCCGAAACGGCTATCACGGGCGCCGCATGAACGACAGCATCCAAGAAAACTGGTTAAAACGCCTGAGCGGCGGGCTCAAGCGTTCGTCGTCCTCGCTCGGCGAAGCCCTCGTCAAACTGTCAAAAGTCGAGCTCGATGCTGCGGCGGTGGAGGAACTGGAGGGCGAATTGATCCGCGCCGATCTGGGACCCGAGCTCGCGAGCCGCACCGCCCAAGCGCTGAGCAAAGGCCGCTTCTACTTGGGCACCGCGTTCGAGGAGGTGAAGGCGGCACTCGCCGGCGAAATCGAGAAGGTGCTGGCGCCCGTCGCCAAGCCGTTAGAGATAACGGCCAAGCCGTTCGTCATTCTGGTGGCGGGTGTGAACGGCTCCGGCAAGACGACGACCATTGGCAAGCTCGCCGCCAAATTCCGTAGCCAAGGCAAGACCGTGATGCTGGTGGCGGGCGATACCTTTCGTGCCGCCGCCATCGATCAGCTCAAGATATGGGGCGAGCGCGCCGGCGCAAGCGTGATGGCGCGCGAGCCGGGCGCCGACGCTGCGGGGCTGGCGTTCGACGCGCTCGGCGCCGCCAAGACGCAAGGCGTGGATATTGTCCTCGTCGATACCGCCGGCCGCTTGCAGAACCGCGCCGAGCTGATGGGCGAGCTGGAAAAGATGGTGCGCGTCATGCGCAAGGTCGATGCGACCGCGCCGCACGCGGTGCTACTAGTGCTCGACGCCACCGTCGGGCAGAACGCGCTCAATCAGGTGGAAATCTTCGGCAAGATAGCGGGCGTTACCGGATTGGTGATGACCAAGCTCGACGGCACCGCGCGCGGCGGCATCCTGGTGGCGATCGCGGCCCGCTTCGGCCTGCCGGTGCATTTCATCGGCGTCGGCGAGGGCGTCGAGGATCTTGCCGCATTTACCGCGCGCGATTTCGCGCGCGCCATCGTTGGGCTGGATTCCTGACATAAAGAAAAACCATGACCGAGAAGAAGCAGCTCAACCCCATCCTCAAGCTGGTGCTCGATATCGGGCCTCTGGTGCTGTTCTTCGCCGCCAATGCGCGCTTCGGCATCTTTGCCGCAACGGGCGCCTTCATGGTGGCGGTGCTGATCGCGCTCGCGGTGTCTTACGCGATGACGCGGCACATCGCGATCATGCCGGTGGTCACCGCCGTAATCGTGCTGGTGTTCGGCGGGCTGACGCTGGTGCTGCACGACGAGCAGTTCATCAAGCTCAAGCCGACCATCATCTACGTCCTGTTCGGCGGCACGCTGCTCGGCGGCCTTGCGCTCGGTAAACCGCTGCTCGGCATCATGTTCGACCCAATGTTTCATCTCAGCGAGGAAGGTTGGCGCAAGCTCACCTGGCGCTGGGTGCTGTTCTTCTTCGCGCTGGCGGTTTTGAACGAGATCGTCTGGCGAACGCAGACCACGGATTTCTGGGTGAGCTTCAAATTGTTCGGCGTGGTGCCGCTGACGTTTTTGTTCGGCGCGCTGCAAATGCCGCTGATCAAAAAATATAGCGTTGAGCGTAAATCCTAGCGGGCGGCCGCCTTCACAATTTCCGGCTCCAGCACCTGGACGAGGTTCTCGGCGGTGACCGGCCCGACCAGCTTGTAGGCGATATGGCCGTCGCGGCCGATCAGATAGGTCTCCGGCACGCCATAGACGCCCCAATCGATTGAGGTGCGGCCGCTGGCATCGACGCCGACGGCGACAAACGGATTGCCATAGCGATTGAGGAAGCGCCGCGCATTATCGGTCGGATCTTTGTAATTGATGCCGACCAGTTTGATGCGTTTGTCCTTCGACAACTGCTCCAGGAACGGCACCTCGTCGGCGCAAGGCACGCACCAGGACGCCCAGACATTGACCAGCGTCAGCTCGCCCGGGAACGCCGCATTGGAGAGGCCGGGCACCGCCTTGCCGTCGCGTTGGAGCCCGGCCAGCGGCGGCAGATCGGTCGGCGGCGCGGCGCGGCCGATCAGCGCAGACGGCAGGCGCGAGGGATCGCCGCTCCAGAGCCTGACCAGAAACAACGCCGCCAGCGCGAGAAACACAATAAGCGGCAGCAGCATCAGGATATTACGCCGTCTTTTGCCGGAGCTTTCGTCAGTGGCCGTGCTCATCGGTCATCCTTGCGCTGCGAGCGCCGTGTCACGCCGCGCTCCTCGAGATCGCCGAGGATGCGGCGCTGCGCCGAATAATCGAGAACGACCCAGCCCACCAGAGCGGCCACCACGAATACCGTCACCGCATAGGCGGCGACGATGAAATCGGCATGCGGCCCGAGATTCATGCGCGCAATTCCTGCGCCTGCATGATCCGCATGCTGCGCACGCGCCGGCGCAGGATTTCGTTGCGCATGGCGGCAAGATGCAAAGTGAAGAACAGCAGCGTGAAGGCGCCGGCCATGAGCAGCAGCGGCCACAGGATGGAGGGATCGATGGCTGGGCCGCCCTTGCGAAACAGCGAGGCCGGTTGATGCAGCGTGTTCCAATATTCCACCGAAAACTTGATGATCGGAATATTGACCGCGCCGACCAATGCGAGGATTGCCGCCGCGCGCGAGCCGCGACCCGGGTCTTCCGCGGTCCAATAGAGCGCGAGCACGCCGAGATAGAGCAGGAACAGCACCAGCATCGAAGTGAGCCGCGCGTCCCATACCCAATAGGTGCCCCAGGTCGGACGGCCCCAGAGCGAGCCGGTGATGAGGCAAATGAAGGTGAACGCAGCGCCGATTGGTGCCGCCGCCTTGCCCGCCACATCCGCCAGCGGATGTCGCCAGACCAGCGTGCCGAGCGCGGCGACGCTCATCAGGCCCCAGCACATCATGCTGAGCCAGGCTGCCGGCACGTGCAGGAACATGATCTTCACGGTGGCGCCCTGCTGATAATCGTCGGGCGCGTTCATCGTGCGCACGAGCCCGAACGCGAACAGCAGGAACGTCGCCGCCGCTAGCCAGGGCAGCAGGCGGTTGACCAGCGTCAAAAAGCGCGTTGGGTTGGCGAGATCGATCACAGGCATCGGCAGCCTTTTAATGAGACGCGCTGGCGCGGGCAATGGCGGACAACCGGTCAAGCATGGCGGCCATGTCCATCACTCCAATCCGTGGCGGAGCGCGGCCGCGGCGGCCACTGGCCCCAGCACCAGGCTCGCCAAGGATAGCGCGCAAAGAATGGTGAAAGGTGGGCCGAACGGCGCAGGCCCGACGATGGCGGCATTGGCCGCTGCAACGCCGAAAATCAGTACCGGGATAGTGAGCGGCAGCACCAATACCGCCAGCAGCAAGCCGCCGCGCCGCAGCGCCACCGACAGCGCGGCGCCGATCAGCCCGATGAAGGTGAGCGCCGGCGTGCCGGCGAGCAATGTCAGCGCCACCGTGCCCATGGCGCGCAATTCGACATTGAGCATGAGGCCGAGCACCGGCGTGATCACGACCAGCGGCAGCGCCGTGGTCAGCCAATGCGCGGCGGCCTTCGCCGCCACCGCCAATTCGAGCGGCATGCGACCCATCATCAAGAGATCGAGCGATCCGTCCTCGTGGTCGCTGGCGAACAGGCGGTCGAGCGCGAGCAGGCTCGCCAGCAGTGCGCCGAGCCAGAGGATCGCCGGCCCGATGCGCGCCAGCAGCGCAAGGTCGGGGCCGAGCGCGAACGGCATCATGGTCACTACGATCAGGAAGAACAGCGCGCCCATCAGCGCGCCGCCGCCGACGCGGATAGCGAGCCGCATGTCGCGGACCACCAGGGCGATGAACGCGCTCATGGCGGCCCCATTTTCAATTCGCGGGCGCATTCCAAGCCGATCGGTCCGTGCGCCGCGGCCACGATCATGCCGCCGCCGGCGAGATGGCGGCGCATCAAGTCGGCGAGCCGATCTTGCGACGGCACATCGAGCGCCGAAGTCGGCTCGTCGAGCAGCCAGAGCGGCCGCGGCACGGCAACCAGCCGCGCAATCGACAGCCGCCGCCGCTGCCCGGCCGACAGATAGGCCGCCGGCAGGTCGGAGAGCGGCGCGAGGTCGACCGCTTCGAGCGCGGACTCGATTGTGCGCTCGCCGGCGCCGAGATACTGCGTCCAGAATTTCAGGTTTTCCTGCACCGCTAACGAGGGTTTCACCGCGTCCTGGTGGCCGACATAATGCGACTGCTCGCCGATGGTGGCGTCGGGCTCGCCGCCATCGAGCTCGAGCCGGCCGGCGGCCAAGCGTACCAAGCCGGCAATCACGCGCAGCAGCGAGGATTTGCCGGCGCCGTTGCGTCCGGTCACCACCAGTGCTTCGCCTCCGGACAGGCTGAAATTGAGGCCCGCAAACACCTCGCGCCCGCCGCGGTTGCAAACCAGATTGTCGCCATTGAGCCGCATCAGGCGCGCCGCAATCTGCCCGCCGCGGGCGGCAAGGCCCTGCCGGCCCCGGAAAACCCCGATATTCTGCGCATTTTTTGGGAAGTTTCCTCGTTAATATGGCGTCCGGCGCGAAAAGACCTTATAAGCCCGCACTTGTGGCGTTAACTCAATGGAATTCGGGCGCAAGTCTCCCCGGCGAGAATAGTCGTGTCTTGCTAAGAGCTTAGACCGAACCTGCGCCGATGTCCCGCTCGGGAATGGAAACAGCCGACATGACTTCGCTCGATAGCTTTAGATGCTGCAAAACCCTTCAGGTTGGTAGCAAAACTTACGCCTATTTCAGTCTTCCGATCGCCGAAAGAAACGGCCTCAAGGGAATTTCCCGGCTGCCGTTCTCGATGAAGGTGCTGTTGGAAAATCTGCTGCGCAACGAAGACGGGCGCACGGTGACCAAGGACGACATCAAAGCGTTCGCCGAATGGCTCAAGACCAAGACGTCGGAACATGAATTCGCATTCCGCCCGGCGCGCGTGCTGCTGCAGGATTTCACCGGCGTGCCTTCGGTGGTCGATCTCGCCGCCATGCGCGACGCCATGAAGGTGCTCGGCGGCGATCCCAAGAAGATCAATCCGCTGGTGCCGGTCGATCTCGTCATCGACCACTCCGTCGCCGTCACCTTCTTCGGCAACAACACCGCGTTCAAGAAGAACGTCGACGAGGAATACCGGCAGAACCAGGAACGCTACAAATTCCTGAAATGGGCGCAGCGCTCGTTCGATAATTTCCGCGTGGTGCCGCCCGGCACCGGCATCTGCCACCAAGTCAATCTCGAGTATCTCTCGCACACGGTGTGGAGCCGCAAGGACAAGGTGAAGGTCGACGGCAAAGCGGCAACCATGGAGGTCGCCTATCCCGACACGCTGGTCGGCGCCGACTCGCACACCACCATGGTGAACGGTCTCTCGGTGCTCGGCTGGGGCGTCGGCGGCATCGAAGCGGAAGCCGCCATGCTCGGCCAACCGCTGTCGATGACGCTGCCCGAAGTGATCGGCTTCAAGCTGGCCGGCAAGCTCAAGGAAGGCGTCACCGCCACCGATCTGGTCCTCACGGTCACCGAAATGCTGCGTAAGCGCGGCGTGGTCGGAAAGTTCGTCGAGTTTTTCGGACCCGGCCTCGCGCATCTCACCATCGCCGACCGCGCCACGCTCGGCAATATGGCGCCGGAATACGGCGCCACATGCGGCTTCTCGCCGATCGACGACGACACCATCCGTTATCTCAAGGACACCGGCCGGGCGGCCGAGGTGGTGGCGCTGGTCGCGGCCTATGCCAAGGCGCAGGGCATGTTCCGCGTCAAGACTACGCCCGACCCGATGTTCACCGACGTGCTCAAGCTCGAGCTCGGTTCGGTCGAGCCATCACTCGCCGGTCCGAAGCGCCCGCAGGACCGCATCGCCCTGAAAGAAGTCAAAGCCGGTTTTGCCGTGTCGATGGATAAGGAATTCGGCAAGGCGGGCGACATGAAGAAACGCGTGACGGTCGCTGGCCGCACGCACGATCTCGGCCACGGCGACGTGGTGATCGCGGCCATCACCTCCTGCACCAACACCTCGAACCCGAACGTGATGATCGGCGCCGGGCTGCTGGCGCGCAAGGCCGCCGCGCGCGGTCTCACCGCCAAGCCATGGGTGAAAACCTCGCTGGTGCCCGGTTCTCAGGTCGTTGCGGAATACCTCGAAAAATCCGGGCTGCAAAAAGATCTCGACAAGCTCGGCTTCAACCTGGTCGGTTTCGGCTGCACCACCTGCATCGGTAATTCCGGGCCGCTGCCGCCGGAAATTTCAAAGGCGATCAACGACGGCGATCTGGTGGCCGCCGCGGTGCTTTCGGGCAATCGCAATTTCGAGGGCCGCGTCAACGCCGACGTGCGTGCCAACTATCTTGCTTCGCCGCCGCTGGTGGTCGCCTATGCCATAGCCGGCTCGATGAGCGTCGATCTGGCGAAGGAGCCGCTCGGCGTCGATCAGACGGGCAAGAAGGTCTTTCTGAAAGACATCTGGCCGTCGAACAAAGAAATCGGGGAATTCGTTGCCAAGAACGTTACCCGGCAGATCTTCGCCAAGAAATACGCCGACGTGTTCAAGGGCGACGCCAACTGGCGCAAGATCACCGTCAAGGGCGGCATGACCTTCGACTGGGACCGCAAGTCCACCTACGCGCAGAACCCGCCCTATTTCGTCGGCATGGGCAAGACACCGAAGCCGCTCGAGGACATCGTCGATGCCCGCGTGCTGGCGCTGCTGCTCGACTCGATTACGACCGACCACATATCGCCCGCCGGCTCGATCAAGGTTGACTCGCCGGCCGGCAAATATTTGATCGACCACAAGGTCAAGCCGGCCGACTTCAACCAGTACGGCACGCGGCGCGGCAATCACGAAGTGATGATGCGCGGCACCTTCGCCAATATCCGCATCAAGAACCAGATGGTGGCGGGCGTCGAAGGCGGCGTCACCGTCCATTATCCGTCCAAGCAGCGCATGACGATCTACGACGCCGCCATGCGCTACAAGGGCGACCACGTTCCGCTGGTGGTGTTTGCCGGCAAGGAATACGGCACCGGTTCTTCGCGCGACTGGGCGGCCAAGGGCTCGGTCCTGCTCGGCATCCGTGCCGTGGTCACGCAGTCGTTCGAACGCATCCATCGCTCCAACCTGATCGGCATGGGCGTGCTGCCGCTGGTATTCGAGGAGGGTACGTCCTGGCAGTCGCTGGGCATGAAGGGTGACGAGCAGGTCACGATCAGAGGCCTGCACGGCGAACTCAAGCCCCACCAGCGGCTGATCGCCGAGATCGTCGCCGGCAACGGCACGCTCAAGCGTGTCCCGCTAATCTGCCGCATCGACACGCTGGACGAGCTCGATTACTTCAAGAACGGGGGAATTCTGCAATACGTGCTGCGCCAATTGGCCAGCTGATCGGGAGTTCGGCGGGCCGCCCCGCGCCATTAGATTCCGCTCACCGCGAAGTGAGTGGCGGGTGATCGGTGAGGCGTCCAATATGATGCAAGCGCTGGGTAGGGGGATCGTGGGATCGGCATGAACTACCGCCACATCGCCTTTGCGGCTGCAGCGATTTGCACCGCCTCGATGACGCCACCGCCCGCTACCGCCGGCGAGCCGCGCGCGGTCATCGAATTGTTCACCAGCCAGGGCTGCTCATCTTGCCCGGCCGCCGACAAACTGCTCGGCGAGCTGTCGCGTGACCCATCGCTGGTGACCATGAGCCTGCCCGTCGACTATTGGGACTATCTGGGCTGGAAGGACACGCTTGCCCTGCACGGCCATAGCAACCGGGAGCGGGCCTACGCCGATACGCGCGGCGACCGCGAGGTCTATACCCCGCAGGTCGTGGTCAACGGCATCGTGCATGTGCTGGGCAGCGATAAGGCGGCGATCGAGCAGGCGATCGCGCAGACGCGGCAACGCGCGACACCATTGACGCTGCAGGTGACGATGACCGTCGCAGACGGGAAATTGTCCGTGAATGTTCCGGCCGCCGAAGGCGAGCAACGCAGCGCGGAAGTCTGGCTTTGCCCGATTACCGGCAAGGCGCAGGTCGCGATCGAACGCGGCGAGAACCGCGGCCACACGATAGCCTACACCAACGTGGTGCGCCGCTGGATGAAGCTCGGCGACTGGAGCGGCAAGGCGGAGACTTTCAACGTGCCGGTGGCCGATCTTGCGAACGCCGATTTTGCGTTGGGAGACATCGACCGCGTTGCCGTGATCGTGCAAAGCGGCGTTGCCGCCAAACCCGGCCTGATGCTCGGCGCCGCCACGGCCGACCTGCGCTAATTTCCGTATTGCCTGCGCGCAAAAAAAATCGGGTCGGCAATAAGCCGGCCCGAAGACTTAGGGGATTGAACCGTACGCGGAGCTCAACTTGGCCCGGTCGGCTGAGCCCCGGGGGGCTGGGGGGCTGAGGAATCCGGTGCTCGAACCGGACCGGGCCTTTGAGGCAACGCTCGCCTTATCCCAACCCAGCGTGACCGGCGATTGACGAAAATAGGGCGTTATTGTGGGGGCTTTTAACGAGTTCGTGATCGGAAGCCGGTGTTTTTGGCCGTTCCCCCGCCAATTATTGCCAAAATGAGGCTCTTGCGGTGGCCGTTTCCCGGCGCGATCATTGGTTCAACAAAAGGAGGCGCCGCATGACGTTCGATTCCGGCGAAATCGATCCCAGCCAGTTCCGCGGGGGCGGATCCCCGGCGCGCAGTGCACCCGCCCCCGGAACCCAAGTCACCTTCAGCCACCGCGAGCTCAAGCGCATTCTCGATCTCTATGGCCGCAAGGTCGCCGCCGGCGAGTGGCGCGATTACGCCATCGACTTTCTGAAAGACCGCGCGGTGTTCTCCGTGTTCCGCCGCTCATCGGAAGTGCCGCTCTACCGCATCGAAAAAAGTCCCAAGCTGGCGCGCCGCCAAGGCGCCTTCAGCGTGATCTCGGCGACCGGCCTGATCGTGCGGCGCGGCCACGAGCTCGACCGCGTGCTGCGTTCGATCGACGTGTCGCTGTCGCTGGTGGTGAACTGATTGATTAGGGCGCGGTCTTCGCGCCGGTACCAAGCGCGCGCTGCATCAGCACGCTGTCGAGCCAGCGGCCGTGCTTGAAGCCGACATCTTGCAGAATGCCGACATGCCGGAATCCGGCGGCCTCGTGCAGGCCGATCGAGGCCGCCTGCCTGGTCGAGTCGCCGATCACCGCGATCATCTGCCGGAAGCCGCGCGCCGCGGCGGCTTCAATCAAGGCCGCCAGCAAGGCGCGGCCGACGCCGCGGCGATGCTGTGTCGGGCGCGATGTAGACCGAATCCTCGATCGTCAATCGATAAGCCGGCCGCGCGCGATAGGGTCCGGCATAGGCATAGCCGGTGAGCGTGCCGTCGATCTCGGCGGCGAGATAAGGATAGCCCTTGGCATGTGAGATCGCTCATCCGCCGCGCGATTTCCGCTTGGTCCGGCGGTGTGAGTTCGAACGACGCCGTGCCGTGCTCGACGGCATGGGCGTAAATGTGGGTAACGGCTGGAATATCGGCGGGGATGGCAGGGCGGATGGCGAGCGTCATGGCACTTAACAGTCATGCCCGCAATTGCCGCGGGCATCCACGTCTTACTAGCTCCGTTTTAAAGACGTGAATGGCCGAGACAAGCCCGGCCATGTAAAATGCAAAATCCCCCGGCCTAGACCGGGGCGCTGGATTGCATCCTGTTTCGCTGTTGTCGCTTAGCGGCGGTCGCCGATGAAGCGCAGCAGAACAGGAACAGGTTGATGAAGTCGAGATAAAGCGTCAGCGCGCCCATCACCGTCTTGCGGCCGGCGACGGTGCCGTCGTCATTGGCGTCATACATCTCCTTGATCCGCTGGGTATCCCAGGCGGTCAGCCCGGCGAAGATCAGCACGCCGATCGCCGAGATCGCGAAGTCGAGCCCGGCTCTTCAGGAACATGTTGACGATCATCGCCAGGATCAGCCCGAACAGGCCCATCACCAGGAACGATCCGATCGGCGAGAGATCGCGTTGCGTGCTGTAGCCGTACAGGCTCAATGCGCCGAACGACGCCGCCGAGATGAAGAAGGTGCGGGCGATCGACGCCTGGGTATAGGTGAGCAACACCGATGACAGCATCAGTCCGAGCAAGCCGGCATAGAGCATGAACAGCGTCAGCGCCGTTCCGACCTGCAGCTTGTTGATGCGGAAGCTCATGAAGAACACGATGCCGAGCGTGCCGAGGAACAGCACGATCGTCAGCGGACCGCCGAAGATCGCACGGCCGAAATCGGTGTCAGCCCGGTGATCCGGCCGCCAGTGACCTGAATGGCGTCGCCGCCGGCCGCTTGATAAGTCAGATCACGACACGACGCCGGTCAGAGCGACGCCGACGGCCATGAAGTTGTAGACCCGGATCATGTAGGCGCGCAGGCCCACATCGATCGCGGTTGCGCGCGCGGCGCCGATGCCGCGGGCAGCGATATTACGGTCGAAGTCCGACATCGAAGTTCCCTCTCTTTTGTCCCGGCTTTTGGCCGGTTAAGTCAGATGCGCCGACGGTAGCCGTCGCGCTCGTGGCTGAAATCTAGTGTGCGAAGAGTGTTGGCGCCAGATATGGCTCTAACATGACCAACATGATTGCGGATCGTTAACGATCCGGTATCGGGCATTATAGGCGAAAAGACCGCCGGATGCAAAGGCCGCTCGGATCAGGGGTACGGCCGGCGCGGCGGAATGTCGCAAAATCTATAGGTTTCTCAATACGGGAGCCGGTTTCTGGCCGAGCGCGCTGAAGGTGCCGATCAGCCCCAGCGCCACCGTCACCGCCACCGCGCCAAATGCCGCGGCCAGTGCCGGTAAGGGCAGCCAGACGAACGCTAGGTGCATCAGGTCGGCCACGATCAGCCAGCCGGCGAGCGAGCCGCTCAACACGCCGAACACCGCCGTGGCGGTCCCCAGCAAAAGATATTCGATGGTGTAGGCGGCAAGCAGGCGGAGGCGGGTGGCGCCGAGCGTCTTCAGGATCACCGCGTCGTAGACGCGATGGCGGTGGCCGGCGGCGAGCGCGCCGCCCAGCACCAAGGCCGCTGCCAGCAAAGTGAGCGCGCTGGCGCCGCGGATCGCCAGCACCAGATTGGCGACGATGCCGCCGACCGCTTCCAGCGCGTCCTTCACCCGCACGGCGGTGACCATCGGAAACGCATCGGCGACCGCGCGGACGAGAGCGCCTTCCTGCGTCGGCGTGCCGCCGTCCGGGTAGGTGAGGGTGGCCAGATGCGTGTGTGGCGCGCCGTCGAAGGCGTGCGGCGAAAACACCATCACGAAATTGATGCCGAGGCTCTCCCAGTCGACGTTGCGCATGTTGGCGATGCGGGTGGTGATGTTGCGGCCGAGCACGTTGATGGTGACCGGGTCGCCGAGCTTGAGGCCGAGGCCGTCGGCGATCTTCTTCTCGAACGAGAGCAGCGGCGGCCCGTCATAGTCCGCTCCCCACCATTTGCCCTCGACCAGCCGCGAGCCGGCGGGGATCTCGCCCGAATAAGTGATGCCGCGGTCGCTTTGCAGCACCCAGGCGGCGCCTTCTTTCGGCTTGAGATTCTCGGCCGGGATGCCGTTGGCGGAGATGATGCGACCGCGCAGCATCGGCACTGCCTCGAGCTTCGCCGCTGGCGCCTGCGCGCGCACGAAAGCATTGAAGCGTTCGGCCTGGTCGGCCGGAATGTCGAGGAAATAAAACGACGGCGCCTTGGCCGGCAGCTCGGCGGTAAATTGCCGCTGCAAGTTGCCGTCGATCTCGATCACGGTGACTAGCAACGCGATGCCGAGGCCGAGCGAGAGCACGATGGTCGGCGTCAACGCGCTTGGCCGATGGATATTGGCGATGGCCATGCGCAACACGGTCGAGCGTGCGCGCGGCGCGTGGCGGGCTGCGAACATCAGCAGGCCGGCGACCAGCCGCAGGGTAACGAACACGCCGGCCGCGACGGCGACATAGATGATGGCGACACGCCGGTCATAGGCCAGCAGAACGGCAAGCGCGGCGAGCGCGAGCACGGCGACGGCCGTCAGTGCGATATAGATTTTGCGCGGCCAGCGCGGCTGCGGGCTCACCGCGTCGCGGAAAAGTTCGCCGACCGGCACGTCATGGGCGCGGCCGAGCGGCCAGAGCGCGAAGGCGAGCGCCGTCATCAGCCCATAGACCAGCGCCAGCGCCAACTCCACCGGATGCAGCGCCGGCACGAGCGGCAGCGGAATGATCGTGCCGAAGGTCCACGAAATCAGGAACGGCAGGAACGCGCCCAGCGCCATGCCGATGGCGCCGCCGATCAGCGCCAGCAGCAGCACCTGCGTAAGATAGATCGCAAATACGCGCCGGCCGCTGGCGCCGAGCGCCTTCATGGTGGCGATCACCTCGCGCCGGCGGTCGAGATGGCTTTTTACCGCATTGCCGACGCCGACGCCGCCGACCAACAGCGCGGTCAAGCCGACGATGGTGAGGAACTGGGTGAAGCGCTCCACATTGCGCTCGAGTTGCGGTGAGGCATTGCTGCGGCCGCGGATGTCCCAGCCGGCTTCGGGGAATTGCGCGCGCGCCAGAGCCGCTACGGTTTTGGCGGCGGCATCGGTCGTGTCGTTGGCCGGCAGGCGCAGGCGATAGTGCCAGCGCACAAGACTCCCAGGCTGCAGCAGGCTGGTGGCGCGCAACGCTGCCTCGCTCACCAGCAGTCGCGGCCCGAAGCCGATGCCGCCGGCGAGCTTGTCCGGCTCGCTGGCGAGCGCGGCGCGGATTTCGAAACTGGCGTTGCCGATGGAAAGCCGCGCGCCCGGCGTGAGGGCGAGCCGCGTCAACAGAATGGGGTCAGCGGCGGCGCCAAATACGCCGTCGCGTTGCGCCAGCGCGCCGGCGAGCGCACCGGGCGGATCGAGCACGGCTTCGCCAAACAGCGGATAAACGCCGTCGACCGCTTTCATTTCGACCAGCGTGGCTTTGCCGTCGGGGTTACGCGCCATGGCGCGCATGGTCGCGGCGTTCGAAACCTTGCCGTGTTTTTCCAGAAACGCCCGCTCGTCCGGCGTCACCTCGCGCTGGATCAGCGTGAAGGCGAGATCACCGCCGAGGATGACCTGGCCTTGGCGCGCCAGCCCGTCGGTGAGGCTGGCCGCCAGCGAGCCGACGCCGGCGATCGCCATGCAGCCGAGCGCGATGCAGGCGACGAATACGTAGAAGCCGCGCAAGCCGCCACGTAGTTCGCGCCACGCGAAGCGCAGCGGCAGCATCTTTCCCTTTCCCTCCCCTGAAAGGGAAGGGTCGCCTGCCGGAGCGGAAGCGACGGCGGGTCGGGTGGGGTTATTTTTCAAAGCGACCCCCACCCGGTTCGCTACGCGAACCGACCTCCCCCTTGCAGGGGGAGGTAAAGAAAAAAAATGCGGCAGTGCTCATGAGGCGCTCATGCCGTCGATGCGGCCGGAACGCAGCCGCACGATGCGCCCGCAGCGGGTGGCGAGCGCCGAATCATGCGTGACCAGAACCAGCGTGGAGCCGCGCTTGGCGTGGCCCGCGAACAAAAGATCGATGATCTGCTTGCCGGTGTCCTCGTCGAGGTTTCCGGTCGGCTCGTCGGCCACCACGATGGCCGGAGTGGGCGCCAGCGCGCGGGCGACCGCCACGCGCTGCTGCTCGCCGCCAGAAAGCTGCGCCGGATAATGGTGCAGCCGCTCGCCGAGGCCGACCGCGACAAGCTCGCTGCCGGCGCGCTCATTGGCGTCGGTGATGCCGGCCAATTCCAGCGGCACCGCCACGTTTTCGAGCGCAGTCATAGTCGGGATCAGGTGGAACGATTGGAACACAATGCCGACATTGCGGCCGCGGAAGCGCGCCAGGGCGTCCTCGTCGAGCGCGTTTAAGTTCTCGCCCGCCACCGCCACCATGCCGGTGTCGGTCCGCTCCAGCCCCGCCATCACCATCAGCAGCGTGGATTTGCCCGATCCAGACGGCCCGACCAGGCCGATTGCCTCGCCGCTGCCTATATTCAAGGCGATGTCTTTGAGGATATGAACGCGGGCCGCCCCCTGCCCGAGCGAGAGATTGACACCGGCAAGCGCAATGGCCGGCCCCGCCTGGGAGTTATTCGTCATGTGGCCTCACCGTTCGCAACCCCGCTCATATGGGACAAAGGCCTCTCCGGTCCAGCGCTTCGCGGCCCTGGTCCTGGTCACGATATTTTGCGCGCTGGCGGGCGCCCGGGCCGCCGACGACCGGCCGGTGCAAATCGTGGTGCTGGGCGACTCGCTGAGCGCCGGCTTCGGGCTGCCGGCGGACGCTGCTTTCCCGGCCAAGCTGGCGCAGGCGTTGAAAGCCAAGGGCATCGCCGCCAGCGTCACCAATGCCGGGGTCTCCGGCGATACCGCCTCCGGCGGGCTCGGGCGCCTCGACTGGTCGGTTGCCGAGGGAACCGAGGCGGTGATCCTCGAACTCGGCGCCAATGACGCGCTGCGTGGGCTGGACCCCAATGTGACAAAGGCGGCGCTCGATACCACCTTAGGCAAGCTCAAGGATCGCCATATCGCCGTGCTGCTCGCCGGCATGCGGGCGCCGCGCAACCTAGGCGCGGATTATGCGCGCTCCTTCGATGCCATTTATCCGGCGCTTGCCTCGACTCATTCGGTCGTCTTTTATCCATTCTTCCTCGACGGTGTGGCCACCGATGCCAAACTCAACCAGGGCGATGGCCTGCACCCGAACGCCGCCGGCGTCGACGTGATCGTGGCGCGTATTCTGCCGCGGGTCGAAGAGCTGATCGTGCGTGTGCGCGCGGCGCGCGGATCGTGATTTGGAAGACTCTAAAATGCCGCGTCTCTTCACCGGTGTCGAAATTCCCGCCGATGTTGCCCAGGCTCTCGGCATGCTGCGCGGTGGATTGCCGGGCGCGCGCTGGATCGATCCGGAGAATTATCATCTGACGCTGCGCTTCATCGGCGACGTCGACGATATGCTCGCCCAGGAAGTCGCCTTGATGCTCGGCCGCGTCAAGCGCGACGCTTTCGATCTTTACCTGGAAGGGCTGATGTCGTTCGGCGGCCGCAAGCCGCGCGCGGTGGTCGCCCCGGTCGCGCAGGCGCGCGCTTTGCTCGACGTGCAGGCCGAGCATGAACGGCTGATGCAGCGCATCGGATTGGAGCCGGAGGGGCGCAAATATACCCCGCACGTGACGCTGGCGCGCTTGCGCGATTCCTCGAGCCACGCGGTCGCCGAATATCTTTCGGCGCGCGGCTACTTCCGCACCGCGGCCTTCCGCGTCTCGCGCTTCGTGCTGTTCTCCTCGCGCGCCTCGGTCGGCGGCGGCCCCTACGTGGTCGAGGCGAGCTACCCGCTCAATTAAATTGACCGCGGAACCATCACGCCGGCTTGAACAGGCGCGACTGCACCTCGAAAATCGCCGAGGCGATGCTGTAGCTGTCGGCGATGGCCTCGCGCATCAGCGAGAGCGGTGTCGAGCGTGGCGGATCGACTTCGCCGGTCACGCTGCCGAAATCGAACGAAAATTCGGCCTCGAATTTGCGGGCGAGCTGCTGCATGCGCTGATTCTCGGCGAGGCAGTCCATGCGCAGCGACTTGATGCCGCGGTTGCGCGCGCTCAGCAGCGTACGCTCGAGCAATTCAGTTCCGACGCCGTGGCTCTGCCACGGCTGCTCGATGCTGAAGGCGGCTTCCGCCTCGCGCGCGAACAGCGAGCCGGTCTGCCGCAGTTCGGCGGCGCCGCGCAGCACGCCGTCGACGAAGAAGCCGTGCACCACGGTGCCGATGTCATTGGCCGTCGCCGCATGGCGGCCGATGACCTCATCCGCCACCGCGCCGGAAAAGCGCCGATGGCGGCTTTCGCGGTCGAGACGGAGCAGGTGGTCGCGATAGGCGTCGGTTTCACCCATCCACAGTTTCCGGATGATTCCGCCGTCCGGCAAAGGCTGGTACATATCGGGTCTCCTTAAGGTCGTATCGCCCTGCATGGCTGCGTTTCCATCCCGCCGGCGCGCGCTGGAACCCCAGCGAATCGCCTGTTGCAGCATATATGGTGCATTGCAGCAGAAAGACGACCGAAACCTGCCCCAGCGGGACCAAAATCTGCAAAAAATGCATAGCGAACAATGCTTTGCTGCGGTTTTGCTGCAGCATTTATTGCAGCAATTGCGCAGCATTGGCACCCCGCCGCAGCCTATGGCCGGGTTGCCGGCGGCGCGGATCGGCCGGTTATTCTTGGTTGCGTCAGAATCGGGCCTAACATTCTGCTAGTGCACGTTCTTTTCCTAAGTCCGCTTTCGACTACCGGATCCAGTCCCGGGGCTGGCTTTTTCGGGCTCATGCGCTAGGTGTCGCGTTCCGGCACGCCCGCTTCCCCAATGACCCCCGGCGAAACGCCGTTCGCTCGTTTCTCATGCCCGACACCTTCAACATGCGCTACGCGGCGCTCATCGCCGCCGGAAAAATTGAGGCCGATCCCGGCCAGACGGTGCTCGTGCAGCAATTGACGGCGCTCGCGCACCGCCTCGATCAGCATCGGCTGGCGCGGAAATCGTCCTCGCTCGGTTGGCTGTTCGGCAAGCGCGAGCAGGCCGGCCCGCCGCTGAAAGGCCTGTACGTCTACGGCGAGGTCGGCCGCGGCAAGACCATGTTGATGGACCTGTTCTTCGAGACCAGCGTGGTGATGCGCAAGCGCCGCGTCCATTTCCACGAGTTCATGGCCGATGTGCATGAGCGCGTTCACGCCTATCGGCAGGACATCAAGAACGGCGCGCTGCCCGACCAGGATCCGATCCAGCGCGCCGCCGCTGCCATCGCCGAGGAAACCTGGCTGCTGTGCTTCGACGAATTTCACGTCACCGACATCGCCGACGCCATGATCCTCGGCCGCCTGTTCACGCGGCTATTCGAGCTTCGCACTGTCGTGCTGGCGACGTCGAACCTGGCTCCGGGCGAGTTGTACAAGGACGGGCTCAATCGCGCGCTGTTTCTTCCTTTCGTCGCGCTGCTGGAACGGCATTGCGAGGCCGTGCAACTCGAAGCGCGCGTCGATTTCCGGCTGGAAAAGCTCACCGGCATGCCGACCTGGTATGTGCCGGTCAATGCGAAGGCTGACGCCGCGCTCGACGATGCCTGGCGGCGTCTTGCCGGCGAGCATGCCGGCGCGCCGCATGAACTGGTGGTGAAGGGCCATATCGTGCGGGTGCCGGAGGCGGCGATGGGGGTCGCTCGATTTTCATTCGACGACCTGTGCGCGCAGCCGCTGGCGGCCGCCGACTACCTCAAGATCGCGCACGAATTCCACACCATCATTCTCGAGCGCATTCCGGTCATGGATTACGCCCACCGCAACGAGGCCAAACGCTTCATCATCCTGATCGACACGCTCTACGACCATGCCGTGAAGCTGCTGGCCTCGGCGCAAGCGCAGCCGGACGAGCTATACACCGCCACCGAAGGCTACGAAGCGAACGAATTCAAGCGCACCGCCTCGCGCCTGATCGAAATGCGCTCGCAATCCTATCTCGGCCTGCCGCACGGCCCGCGGCAGGGTCCTTCGATCGATATCGGGAAAATCGTGGAAACCTGATCGAGGTCGGGGCAATCGATGGATGCGGAAACAGATGCGGCGCGGCGATTTTGGCGCCATCCCGGCGCGGAAGTCCATGACGGTGCAGACCTGAAATAGCCTCTGGACTCGACGGCGGCGCGTCTGCTGGTATAATGTATACAAGACGATGAACCGGCATCTCCTTCTTTCGGTGTCTTGTCGCCGTCAGCCGGACCGGATAACCACCACGCGGCCGCGCCCCGCGGCTTCAGCAAGTCGAAAGTTTTCCCATCATGGCGCGTAACAAGATTGCGTTGATCGGCGCCGGTCAGATCGGCGGCACGCTCGCCCATCTCATCGGCCTCAAACAGCTCGGCGACGTCGTGATGTTCGACGTCATGGAAGGCATCCCGCAAGGCAAGGCGCTCGACATCGCCCAATCCTCGCCGGTCAACGATTTCGACGCCAAGTTCACCGGCACCAATACCTACGACGTCGATCGAAGGCGCCGACGTCTGCATCGTCACCGCCGGCGTGCCGCGCAAGCCCGGCATGAGCCGCGACGATCTGCTCGACATCAATCTCAAGGTGATGGGGCAGGTCGGCTCCGGCATCAAGAAATACGCACCCAATGCCTTCGTGATCTGCATCACCAATCCGCTCGACGCCATGGTGTGGGCGCTGCAGAAATCCTGCGGCCTGCCGCAGCAGAAGGTGGTCGGCATGGCCGGCGTGCTCGAACTCGGCGCGCTTCCGTTATTTCCTCGCCGACGAATTCAACGTCTCGGTGGAAGACGTCACCGCCTTCGTGCTCGGCGGCCACGGCGACACCATGGTGCCGCTCATCGCGTTACTCGGCGGTGGCCGGCATTCCGGTGCCCGATCTGGTGAAGATGGGCTGGACCACGCAGGCGCGCGTCGACGAAATCGTCAAGCGCACCGCCAATGGCGGCGCCGAGATCGTCAACCTGCTCAAGACCGGCTCGGCCTTCTACGCGCCGGCGGCCTCGGCGATCGCGATGGCGGAAAGCTATCTGCTCGACAAGAAGCGCGTATTGCCCTGCGCCGCCTGGCTCAACGGCGAATACGGCGTCAAGGATCTCTATGTCGGCGTGCCGGTGGTGATCGGCGCCAAGGGCGTCGAGCGCATCGTCGAGATCGAGCTCAACGGCGCCGAACGCGCCATGTTCGAGAAGTCGGTCGCCTCGGTGCAGGGCCTGGTCGAGGCCTGCAAGAAGATCGCGCCCGAGCTCGCCAACTAATTCGAAACTGTCATGCTCCGCGAAAGCGGAGCATCCAGTAAACGTAAGCGGTGCAATAGAAACCTGGCGTAACATCATCCACGTTCGTGATTACTGGATTGCCCGCCTTCGCGGGCAATGACAATCGAAGGTCGTTATGAATATTCACGAGTATCAGGCCAAAGCGGTATTGCGCGAATTCGGCGTGCCGGTGCCGCGCGGCGTGCCGGCGTTCAGCGTCGACGAGGCGCTTAAGGGCGCCAAGGAACTGGGCGGCCCGGTCTGGGTGGTGAAGGCGCAAATTCACGCCGGCGGCCGCGGCAAGGCCGGCGGCGTCAAGGTGGTCAAATCCATCGACGACGTGAAGAAGGAATTCGCGCGCATCCTCGGCTCGACGCTGGTCACGCATCAGACCGGCCCGCACGGCAAGAAGGTCAACCGCCTCTATATCGAGGAAGGCTCGGCCATCGATCGCGAATTCTATCTGTCGGCGCTGATCGACCGCGAAACCTCGCGCGTCGCCTTCGTGGTCTCCACCGAAGGCGGCATGGACATCGAGGAGGTCGCCAAGAGCCATCCCGAGAAGATCGTGACCTTTTCGGTCGATCCTGCCACCGGCATCATGCCGCATCACGGGCGCCTGGTGGCGCAGACGCTCAAGCTCACCGGCGATCTCGCCAAGCAGATCGAAGTCATTCTGCCCAAGCTCTATGCCGCCTTCACCACGAAGGACATGAGCATGCTGGAGATCAATCCGCTGGTGGTGACCAAGGACAGAAAGCTGATCTGCCTCGATGCCAAGGTCGGCTTCGACGACAACGCGCTCTACCGCCATCCCGACATCGTGGCGCTGCGCGACCTGACCGAGGAAGACGAGAAGGAAATCGAGGCCTCGAAATTCGACCTCAATTACATCGCGCTCGACGGCTCGATCGGCTGCATGGTCAACGGCGCCGGCCTGGCGATGGCGACCATGGACATCATCAAGCTCTACGGCATGGCGCCGGCCAACTTCCTCGACGTCGGCGGCAGCGCGACCAAGGAGAAGGTCACGGCGGCGTTCAAGATCATCACCTCCGATCCGAGCGTGAAGGGCATCCTGGTCAACATCTTCGGCGGCATCATGAAGTGCGACGTGATCGCCGAAGGCGTGGTGGCGGCGGTGAAGGAAGTCGGACTGAAGGTGCCGCTGGTGGTTCGGCTGGAAGGCACCAATGTCGATCTCGGCAAGAAGATCATCGCCGAGTCCAAGCTCAACGTGACGTCGGGCGACGATCTCGACGACGCCGCGCAGAAAATCGTCAAGGCCGTGAAGGAGGCCGCGTAATGGCCATCCTCATCGACAAGAACACCAAGGTCATCTGCCAGGGCTTCACCGGCAAGAACGGCACCTTCCATTCGCAGGCGGCCATCGCCTACGGCACCAAGATGGTCGGCGGCACCTCGCCCGGCAAAGGCGGCTCGACCCATCTCAATCTGCCGGTGTTCGACACCGTGGCGGAAGCGCGCGAGAAGACCGGCTGCGACGCCAGCGTGATCTATGTGCCGCCGCCGGGCGCGGCCGACGCCATCTGCGAAGCGATCCAGGCCGAGATCCCGCTGATCGTCTGCATCACCGAAGGCATCCCGGTGATGGACATGGTCAAGGTCAAGCGCGCGCTCGCCGGCTCGAAGTCGCGGCTGATCGGGCCGAATTGCCCGGGCGTGATGACGGCGGGCGAATGCAAGATCGGCATCATGCCGGGCAACATCTTCAAGCCGGGCAAGGTCGGCATCGTGTCGCGCTCCGGCACGCTCACCTACGAGGCGGTGTTCCAGACCAGCCGCGAGGGTCTCGGGCAGACCACCGCGGTCGGCATCGGCGGCGATCCGGTCAAGGGCACCGAATTCATCGACATGCTGGAGATGTTCCTGGCCGATCCCAAGACCACATCGATCGTCATGATCGGCGAAATCGGCGGCTCGGCCGAGGAGGACGCCGCGCAGTTCCTGAAAGACGAGGCCAAGCGCGGCCGCAAGAAGCCGATGGTCGGCTTCATCGCCGGACGCACGGCGCCGCCGGGGCGGCGCATGGGCCATGCCGGCGCGATCATTTCCGGCGGCAAGGGCGACGCCGAGTCCAAAATTGCGGCAATGGAATCGGCGGGAATTAGGGTATCACCGTCGCCGGCCCGAATCGGGAAAACCCTGGTAGAAGTACTGAAGTCCTGATTCAGTCCTTAGGTCTTTCGTAGACTTACAGGCGTCATAAATAGAGTTAAAACAGCAATTCCGCCGGCGGATGCCGGTCCCTCAGGCCGTTGCCGCTAGCGACGCGCCTATTTGAGCCGCGCAAGGATCGAACCGCTATGTCCCGCCAGGACGCCAACGCCGCCTTCGCCCGCACCTCCTTCCTCTACGGCGGCAACGCCGCCTACATCGAAGACCTCTACGCCAAGTACGAGAGCGACCCCGCCGCGGTCGATGCCGAGTGGCGGGCGTTTTTCCAGAACCTGAAGGACGAGGCCGCCGACGTCGTCAAAAGCGCGCGCGGCGCCTCCTGGAAGAAGCCGAACTGGCCGCTGCGCCCGGACGGCGATCTGGTGGCCGCGCTCGACGGCCAATGGGCGGAAACCGAAAAGAGCCTGGGCGAAAAAATTTCCGCCCAGGCGCAGGCCAAGGGCGTCGAGCTTTCCTCGGCCGACGTGCAGCAGGCGACGCGCGATTCCATCCACGCGCTGATGCTGATCCGCGCCTACCGCATGCGCGGCCATTTCCACGCCAAGCTCGATCCGCTCGGGCTCGAGCCGGAGAAGAACGAGGAGGAGCTCGATCCGCGCTCCTACGGCTTCACCGAAGCCGACCTCGACCGCAGGATTTTCCTCGACAAGGTGCTCGGCCTCGAATTCGCGTCGATGCGCGAGATCGTCGCGATCCTGCGCCGCACCTATTGCCAGACGCTCGGCGTCGAGTTCATGCACATCTCCAATGCCGCGCAGAAGGCCTGGATCCAGGAGCGCATCGAGGGCCGCGACAAGGAGATCAGCTTCACCCGCGAAGGCAAGCGCGCCATCCTCAACAAGCTGGTCGAAGCGGAAGGCTTCGAGAAATTCCTCGACGTCAAATACACCGGCACCAAGCGCTTCGGCCTCGACGGCGGCGAATCGCTGATCCCGGCGCTCGAGCAGATCATCAAGCGCGGCGGCAATCTCGGCGTGAAGGAAATCGTGCTCGGCATGCCGCATCGCGGCCGGCTCAATGTGCTGACGCAGGTGATGGGCAAGCCGCACCGCGCGCTGTTCCACGAATTCAAGGGCGGCTCGTCGACGCCGGACGAAACCGAAGGCTCCGGCGACGTCAAGTATCACCTCGGCGCATCATCGGACCGCGAATTCGACGGCAACCAGGTGCACCTGTCGCTCACCCCCAATCCGTCGCATCTCGAGATCGTCGATCCGGTGACGCTCGGCAAAGTGCGCGCCAAGCAGGACCAGCACGGCGCCAAGCCCGATGAACGCACCATGGTGATGCCGCTGCTGATGCACGGCGACGCCGCCTTTGCCGGCCAGGGCGTGGTGGCGGAATGTTTCGGGCTGTCGGATCTGAAGGGCTACCGCACCGGCGGTTCCTTGCATTTCATCGTCAACAACCAGATCGGCTTCACCACCTATCCGCGCTACTCGCGCTCGTCGCCCTATCCGTCCGACGTCGCCAAGATGATCGAGGCGCTGATCTTCCACGTGAACGGCGACGATCCGGAAGCGGTGGTGTTCGCGGCCAAGGTCGCGACCGAATACCGGCAGAAATTCCAGCGGCCGGTGGTCATCGACATGTTCTGCTACCGGCGCTTCGGCCACAACGAAGGCGACGAGCCCTCGTTCACCCAGCCGCTGATGTACCAGAAGATCCGCTCGCATCCGACCACGCTGGAAATCTACAGCAAGAAGCTGATTGCGCGAAGGCGTCGTCACCGTGGGCGAAGTCGAGAAGATGAAGGCAGACTGGCGCGCCCGCCTCGATGCCGAATTCGAGGCGGCGCAGGGCTACAAGCCGAACAAGGCCGACTGGCTCGACGGCCGCTGGGCCGGCTTGAAGGCGGCCGGCGAAGCCGAGGATCCGCGCCGCGGCAATACCGGCGTCGCGGCCGAAGAGCTGCGCGCGATCGGCAAGAAGATCACCGCCGTTCCGCAAGGCTTCAAAGTCCACAAGACCATCCAGCGCTTTCTCGATCATCGCGCCAAGTCGATCGAGACCGGCGAGGGCATCGACTGGTCGACCGCGGAAGCGCTGGCCTTCTGCGCGCTGCTCGAGGAAGGCCACCCGGTTCGGCTGTCCGGCCAGGACAGCGAACGCGGCACCTTCTCGCAGCGCCATTCGGTGCTGTTCGATCAGCAGACCGAGGAGCGCCACACGCCGTTCAATCATCTGGGCGAGGGCCAGGCGCGCTTCGAAGTGCTCAATTCGAGCCTGTCGGAAGAGGCCGTGCTCGGCTTCGAATACGGCTATTCCACCGCCGAGCCGAACGCGCTGACGCTGTGGGAGGCGCAGTTCGGCGACTTCGCCAACGGCGCGCAGGTGGTGTTCGACCAGTTCATCTCCTCCGGCGAACGCAAATGGCTGCGCATGTCCGGCCTGGTCTGCCTGTTGCCGCACGGCTACGAGGGCCAGGGACCGGAGCATTCCTCCGCCCGGCTCGAGCGCTTCCTGCAGATGTGCGCGGAAGACAACATGCAGGTGGCGAACCTCACCACGCCGGCGAACTACTTCCATGCCTTGCGCCGGCAATTGAAGCGCGAAATCCGCAAGCCGCTGATCCTGATGACGCCGAAGAGCCTGCTGCGCCACAAGCGTGCGATCTCACAGCTCGACGAGATGGCGACTGGCACCGCGTTCCACCGGCTGCTGTGGGACGACGCGCAGGCGCTGCCGAGCGAGAAGATCAAGCTGGTGGCCGACGACAAGATCCGCCGCGTCATCATGTGCTCGGGCAAGGTCTATTACGATCTCTACGAGGAGCGCGAGAAGCGCGGCATCGACGACATCTATCTGCTGCGCATCGAGCAGCTCTATCCGTTCCCGTCCAAGGCGCTGGTGTCCGAGCTGGCGCGCTTCAAGCAGGCGGAGATGGTGTGGTGCCAGGAAGAGCCGCGCAACATGGGCGCCTGGTTCTTCGTCGATGTATTCCTGCAATGGGTGCTCAACCAGATCGACGCCAAGCACCGTCATATGCGCTACGCCGGGCGCCCGGCCTCCGCCTCGACCGCGGTCGGGCAGATGTCGAAGCACCTGGCGCAGCTCAAGCAATTGCTGGACGAGGCGTTGAGATAGTATTTACACTCCGTCATGGCCGGGACAAGCCCGGCCATGACGAAAAGGGAAAAGTAATGGCTGACATCCGCGTGCCCACCCTCGGCGAATCTGGTCACCGAAGCGACCGTCGGCAAATGGTTCAAGCAGCCGGGCGAGGCGGTGGCGGTGGACGAGCCGCTGGTCGAGCTGGAAACCGACAAGGTCACTCTGGAAGTGCCGGCGCCGGCCGCCGGCGTGCTGTCCGACATCGCGGCGAAAAATGGCGACACGGTCGGCGTGGGCGCGCTGCTCGGTCAGATCAAGGAAGGCGCCGCGGCCGCGCCGAAAGCCGCCGCGTGCCGCAAAACCGGCGGAGGCGCCGAGGCCTGCACCGGCTCCGGCCGCGGCGTCGTCAATGCCTATGCCGCCGTCGGTGCGGAAAATGGCGGCGGAAAGCGGCATGGACCCGGGCAAGGTCGCCGGCACCGGCATTCACGGGCAGGTCAGCAAGGGCGACATGATGGCGGCGATTGAGCGCGCCGCCGCCCAGCCTACGCCGGTCGCGGCCGCCGCCGTGCAGATGCGGGCGCCGTCGCCGGCCGACGATGCCGCGCGCGAAGAGCGCGTGCACATGACGCGGCTGCGCCAGACCATCGCGCGCCGGTTGAAGGATGCGCAGAATACCGCCGCCATGCTGACGACCTTCAACGAGGTCGACATGGGCACGGTGATGTCCTTGCGCAATCAATACAAGGAACTGTTCGAGAAGAAGCACGGGGTGAAGCTCGGCTTCATGGGCTTCTTCGTGCGCGCCTGCATTCAGGCCTTGAAGGAAATCCCCGCCGTCAACGCCGAGATCGACGGCACCGACATCGTCTACAAGAATTATTATCATATCGGCGTTGCCGTCGGCACCGAGCGCGGCCTGGTGGTGCCGGTGGTGCGCGACGCCGACCAAATGTCGCTCGCCAAGATCGAGCAGACGATCTCCGATTTCGGCAAACGCGCGCGCGACGCCACGCTCAAGATCGAGGAGCTGCAGGGCGGCACCTTCACCATCTCGAACGGCGGCGTGTACGGCTCGCTGATGTCGACGCCGATCCTCAACGCGCCGCAGTCCGGCATCCTCGGCATGCACAAGATCCAGGAGCGGCCGATGGTGTTCGGCGGCAAGATCGAGGCGCGGCCGATGATGTATCTCGCGCTGTCCTACGACCACCGCGTCGTCGACGGCCAGCAGGCGGTCACCTTCCTGGTGCGGGTGAAGGAATGTCTGGAAGACCCGGCGCGGCTCGTGCTGGATTTGTAGTTCACTCTGTCATGGCCGGGCTTGTCCCGGCCATCCACGTCTTGTTTCCTTGAACAATGAAAGGCGTGGATGCCCGGCACAAGGCCGGGCATGACGAAGGAGAGGTGTCGCGTCATGGCCTACGACCTCATCGTCATCGGCACCGGCCCGGGCGGCTATGTCTGCGCCATTCGCGCGGCGCAGTTGGGGCTGAAAACCGCCGTGGTGGAGAAGCGCGCAACCTTCGGCGGCACCTGTCTGAATGTCGGCTGCATTCCGTCGAAGGCGCTGCTGCACGCCTCCGAGCTGTTCGAGGAGGCCGGGCACAACTTCGGCAAAATGGGCATCGGCGTTTCTGCGCCCAAGCTCGACCTTGCCGCGATGATGGCGTTCAAGGACCAGGGCGTCGATGGCAACGTCAAGGGCGTCGATTACCTGCTGAAGAAGAACATGGTCGATACTTTTCGCGGCGCGGGGCGCATCGCCGCGCCCGGTAAGGTCGAGGTCAAGGGCGACGACGGCAAGACGCAGACGTTGGAGGCCAAATCCATTGTCATCGCCACCGGCTCCGACGTGGCCAAGCTTAAAGGCATAGAGATCGACGAAAAGCGCATCGTGTCGTCGACCGGCGCGCTCGTACTCGACAAGGTGCCGGCACACCTGCTGGTGGTCGGCGCCGGCGTCATCGGGCTTGAATTGGGCTCGGTGTGGCGCCGGCTCGGCGCGCAGGTGACGGTGGTGGAATTCCTCGACGGCGTGTTGCCCGGCATGGACGGCGAGGTGCGCCGCCAGGCGCAGCGCCTGTTCGAGAAGCAGGGCATGGCGTTCAAGCTGTCGTCGAAGGTAACCGCAGTCGACAGTTTGGGCCCGCGCCTGAAGGCGACCATCGAGCCGGCCAAGGGCGGCGCTACGGAAACCATCGAGACTGACGTGGTGCTGATCGCTATCGGCCGCGTGCCCTACACCGAGGGGCTCGGCCTGGACGCGGTGGGCGTCAAGCGCGACGAGCGCGGTCGCGTCATGGTCGATCATTATTACGCCACCAGCGTGCCCGGCATCTGGGCGATCGGCGACGTCATCGCCGGGCCGATGTTGGCGCATAAGGCGGAGGACGAAGGCGTGGCGCTGGCCGAAATCCTGGTCGGGCAGGCCGGCCACGTGAACTACGACGCCATTCCGAACGTGGTCTACACCTATCCGGAAATCGCGTCGGTCGGCAAATGCGAGGAAGAGCTGAAAGCCGCCGGCGTCGCCTACACGGTCGGCAAGTTTCCGATGACCGCCAATGGCCGTGCCAAGGTCAATATGACCAGCGAAGGCTTCGTGAAAATCCTCGCCGACGGCAAGACCGACCGCGTGCTCGGCGTGCATCTGGTTTGCGCCGACGCCGGCAACATGATCGCGGAAGCCGCGCTCGCCATGGAATTCGGCGCCTCGGCCGAGGACATCGCGCGCACCTGCCACGCCCACCCGACGCTGCCGGAGGCGGTGAAGGAAGCGGCCATGGCGGTCGCCAAGCGCGCGATTCATATATAGCATTCGTCATGGCCGGGCTTGTCCCGGCCATCTCGCTTAGGATGGCACTAAGCCCACCTAAGCGGGATCACCGGGACTCGCGCTTCGCGCGGCCCGGTGATGACAAGAAGAAATAAAGGGGAGTGGAATGGCCAAGGGTCATAAAGACAAAGTCGCCGTCATCACCGGCGCGGCGAACGGTATCGGGCAGGCGTTCGCCAAGCGGCTGGCCGAGGACGGCGTGCATATCGCGGTGGTCGATGTCGCCAACGGCGCCGATGCGGTGAAGCTGGTGGAAGCCGCTGGCCGTCAGGCGCTTGCCGTCAATTGCGATGTGTCGTCGGAGCAATCGGTCGCGGCCATGGCCAAGACGGTCAACGGCAAATTCAGCCACGTCGACATCGTGGTCAATTGCGCCGGAATCTTCCCGCAAAAGAATTTCTCCGAGATGAGTTTCGCCGATTGGCGCAAGGTGCTGTCGATCAATCTCGACGGCACCTTCCTGGTCAGCGCCGCTTTCGTCCCGGGCATGCGCGCGCGCAAATGGGGCCGCGTTGTCAACATGGCGTCGAGCACGCTCGGCTCGGTGGTCACCGGATTTGCGCATTATGCGGCGAGCAAGGGCGGCATTGTCGGCTTCACCCGCGCGCTGGCGACCGACCTCGCCGGCGACGGCATCACCGTCAACGCCATTTCCCCGGGGCTCACCCGCTCGCCCGGCACGCTGGTGCGCACGCCGCGCCCCGGCTTCAAGACCATGGACGAGGAATACGCCGCGGTCGCCGCCATGCAGGCGATCAAGCGGCCGGAAGTGCCGGAAGACCTGGTCGGCGCGGTGTCGTTCCTCACCAGCGACGACGCTGCCTTCATTACCGGGCAGACATTGAACGTGGACGGCGGGCGAGTGCGGACGTAGCGCGCAGGGCGTGTCGCGGGCGCAGCGCACCACTTCGCTTCCACTCGTGCTGCGCCGCATCCAAAACGCTTTGCCTTAATTGCGGCAGTGAAAGGGACTTTTATTTGAATATGTGTCGCTTTCTCCGCCCGCTTTGGATCGTGCTCGCGCTGCTTTTCCTGCTGGAAGCCTGGCTGTGGGACCATCTCGAGCCCATCGTTGCGCGCGTCGTCAATCTCATTCCCTGGGGCAGGCTCAAGGTAACGATGGCGCGGCTAGTCGAGCGCCTGCCGCCCTGGGCGGTGCTGCTCGTCTTCGTCATTCCGTTCTTCCTGATGCTGCCGCTGAAATTTCTCGGACTATATTTTCTGGCGACACGTAATTGGCTCGCCGCGATCGGCGTCGGCATCCTGGCGAAGCTGTTCGGCCTCGGCCTCACAGCCTTCATCTTCGACGTCACGCGCGACAAGCTGTTGCAGATGGCCTGGTTCCGCCGGATGTACGACTGGTTCCTGTGGGCGCGCGATTGGGCGCATGCGCAGACCGAGCCGATCCGGCAGCGGCTGCATCGATTGATGTGGCTGCTGAAACCGCAGCGCGCCGGGCGTTTCCTGCGCCGGCTGATGCGGATGCGCCGCCGCGCCTATCGCAGCCGGGCGGCGTAAGCGCCGAGACTGACGCCGGTCAGTGAGAGGTGTGAGTCAGAAAATCCAAAGCGTGCGGCGCCCACAGGCCGAAGGCGGTGAAGGCAAGCCCCGCTATGCCGAGCGCGCCGGAAAGCGACGCCAACACCATCATGCCGGTAATGATGGCGGCTGATGCTAGCACGATGCCGATCTGGAACGCGGCCGAGGCGAATTCGTAATTGTGATACCGTGCTAAGTCCTCGTCGCGTTGATGCTCGGCTTCCTTGGCGCGCTCGGCGAGCTGCTTGCGGCCTTCGTGCGTTTCCGGCTCGTCGTCGTAACGCGCGGCGGTCTTCTTCCAGCTGTCGACCTGCTTCAGCAGCGCCGCCTTGGCCGCTGGATCGGCAGTCTGATCGGCATTGATCTGTGCCTGCTCTGCCGCTGTGCGCACCACGGTCATGCGGATGGTCTTGGCCTGGAAGAAGGCCCACAGATCGTTGGAGGCCACGTTCAGGGTAATGGCGGAAGTCTGCGCACTCTTGCCCAGCGTCTCGGAGAACGCCAGGAACAGCGCCAGCACCGCGATCAGCAGCGCGATCTTCTTGTTGGAATGCGCCGCATCCTCGGCATGCTCGGCGGTTTCTAGATTTTCGTGTGACCCGGCCATCGCCCCCTCCGTTGAGGAGCGGCCACGATGATAGCAAAGCACGTCCGCACGCAAGAGGGATTGACTATGGATTGCGACGATTGTGTTACGCGCGCGGGTGGGTGCTGGCATAAACCTCAAGCAAACGCTCGGAATCGACCGCCGTATAGATTTGCGTGGTCGACAGCGAGGCGTGCCCGAGCAGTTCCTGGATTGCGCGCAGGTCTCCGCCGCGCGCCAGCAGATGCGTGGCGAAGGAATGCCGCAGGGCATGCGGGGTCGCGCTATCGGGCAGGCCGAGCGCGCCGCGCAGGCGCGCCATCGCCAGTTGCACTACGCGCGGGCTGAGCGGGCCGCCGCGCGCGCCGACGAACAGCGCACCGTCCGCCGGCAAATCAAGTCGGGCAGAGCGCGACATAGTCGGCGATCGATTTGGCGACCTGCGGCAGCACTGGCACCATGCGCGTCTTGTTGCCCTTGCCGGTGACGGTGATGGCGTCGCTTGCGTTCAAATCCTTGCGCTTGAGGCTGAGTGCTTCCGATATGCGCAGGCCCGAGCCGTAAAGCAGGGCCAGCACGGCGGCATCGCGGGCGATGATCCACGGCTCTCGTTCTTCGCCCGCGCGCAAATCCGTATCTGTGATCCGTTTGGCCGCGGCGATCGCCAGCGGCTTCGGCAAAGTCTTGCCGACTTTGGGCGCGCGCACGGCTGACAACGCGCCGACTTTGCCCTTGCTGTTGCGTTCTAAATACCGCGCGAATGAGCGGGCGCCGGCCAGCACTCGCATCAGGGAACGGCTGCTCAGGCCGCTGCTGCGGCGCGCTGCCATGAAGGCGCGCACATCGGCGGGCGAAAGCTTGGCTAAGGCTTTAAGTGAAGGCGCCCCGCCCAGATGCCCGGCCAGGAAATCGAGGAACTGGCCGACGTCGCGCCGGTAGGCTGTAAGCGTTTTCGGCGACATGCGCCGCTCGGCGCCGAGAAACCTAAGCCAGCGGCTAATTTCGGCGGTGACGTCGGGGGCGGCGGCGAGCGTGTTCATGACGGGCAGAGTGTCACCGCTTTCTTCACCCTTCCTTAAGCGCCCGGAATCGGCCAGACCAGCGCATGATCCCGAAAAGTGGGAACCGGCTTTCGGACAAGATCATGCGCAAGCGAAAATAAGCCTATGGCCGCACGCTTTATCGACGTTCTGGTGCCGGTGGCGCTGGACCGGACCTATTCCTACCGGGTGCCGGAGGGCCTTGCGCTTGCGCCCGGCGACCTGGTGAGCGTGCCGCTCGGTGCGCGCGGCGAGACCATGGGCGTGGTCTGGGCCGAGAACGCCAATCCCAATCCGCGCCTGCACAACCGCATGAAAGATGTGGCGGACAAGCTCGACGTGCCGCCGCTGAAAACCGAGCTGCGCAAATTCGTCGATTGGGTCGCCGACTACACGCTATCGCCGCGCGGCATGGTGCTGCGCATGGCGCTGCGCAGGGCTGAGCATCTCGGCCCGGCGCGCGAACGCATCGGCGTGCGGCTTGCAGGAGCTGCGCCCGCGCGCATGACGCCGGCGCGCGCCCGCGTGCTGCAACTCTTTGCCGACAGGCTCACGCGCGCCAAAGGCGATGCCGCGCGCGAAGCCGGCGTCAGCGCCGGCGTACTCGACGGACTGATCGACGAGGGCGCGCTGGAGACGGTGGTGTTGCCGCCGGAGCCGGTGACGCAGCCGCCCGATGCGGATTTCCGCAAGCCCGAATTCTCGCTCGGCCAGCTCGCCGCCGCCGATGCGCTGCGCACGACCGTCGATCAGGGTGGCTACACGGTGACGCTGCTCGACGGCGTCACCGGCTCCGGCAAAACGGAAGTCTATTTCGAGGCGGTGGCGGAAAATATCCGGCACAAGCGGCAGACGCTGATCCTGATGCCGGAAATCGCGCTCACCGCGCAGTCGCTCGACCGCTTCACCGCCCGCTTCGGCACCAGGCCGGCGGAATGGCATTCGCAATTGTCGCCGCGCACGCGCGCACGCACCTGGAGCGCGGTGGCGGCGAACGAGGTGTCGGTGGTGGTCGGCGCGCGCTCGGCGCTGTTTCTGCCTTACGCCGATCTCGGGCTCATTGTGGTGGATGAAGAACACGACCCGGCCTACAAGCAGGAGGACGGCGCGCATTACCACGCCCGCGACATGGCGGTGGTGCGCGGCAGCCTGGCGAAAATCCCGGTGCTGCTGGCCTCGGCGACGCCGTCAGTGGAATCGGAAGTCAACGCGCGGCGCGGCCGCTACAAGCGCATTCATCTGCCCGAGCGCTTCGGCGGCGCGCATCTGCCGATGATCGAGGCGATCGACATGCGGCGCGAAGGCCCGCCGCGCGGCCGCTTCATCGCGCCGCGGTTGGCCGAGGCGGTGCAGACCACGCTCGAACGCCGCGAGCAGGCGCTGTTGTTTCTCAATCGCCGCGGCTATGCGCCGCTCACCTTGTGCCGCGCCTGCGGCTTCCGCCTGCAATGCCCGAATTGCGACGCCTGGCTGGTCGATCACCGCTTCAAGCGGCGGCTGGTCTGCCACCATTGCGGTTTCTCCATGCCGCCGCCGGCGGAATGCCAAAATTGCCACGCCACCGAAAGTTTCGCCCCCATCGGCCCCGGCGTCGAACGGCTGGAACACGAAGCGGCCGAGTTGTTCCCGGGCGCCCGCATCCTCGTGCTGTCGAGCGATCTGGTGGAATCGATGGAGCGCCTGCGCCAGGAGCTCGATGACGTGGCGCAAGGCCGCTTCGACATCGTCATCGGCACGCAGCTCGTCGCCAAGGGCCATCATTTCCCCAAGCTCAATCTGGTCGGCGTCGTCGACGCCGATCTGGGCCTCGGTAATGGCGATCCGCGCGCGGCCGAACGCACGTTCCAATTGCTGCATCAGGTGGTCGGCCGCGCCGGCCGCGAGGAGGGGCGCGGCCTGGGCTTCCTGCAGACGCATCAGCCCGAGCATCCGGTGATGAAGGCGCTGATCCTGGGCGATCGCGAGGCGTTCTATTCGAGCGAGATCGCGTTGCGCGAAAAGACCGGCTATCCGCCGTTCGGCCGGCTCGCCAGCCTGGTGATCACCGCCAACGAACGGCACGCGGCGGAAGGCTACGGCCGCACGCTCGCGTCCGCTGCGCCGAAGGATGAGCACGTGCGCGTGCTGGGGCCGGCCGAGGCGCCGATCGCGGTGGTGCGCGGCCGCCATCGCTTCCGCGTGCTGGTGAAAGCACCGCGCGGTTTCGATCTGTCGGCCTATTTGCGGGTGTGGCTCTCCGCCGCGCCCAAGCCGCGCGGCAATGTGCGGCTGGAAGTCGACATCGATCCGCAGAGTTTCTTCTGAAAATTACTCCGGCATCTCGGTGTGCTTCACGTCGCGCTGCAGCAGTACGCAGGCCGCCGCGGCGAAGATCAACACGAAGCCTATGATGTCGGGCACGGTGAGCCGTTCGCCGAGCATGATGGCCGAGGCGGTGACGCCCACCACCGGCGTCAGCAGCGAGCCGAGCGATGCCGTTGTCGCTGGCAAGCGTCCGACGATCGACCACCACAGGAAATGCGCGAGGCCGACGCCGAACACGCCGATAAAGAAGATGGCCACTATCGATTCGGTGTGCAGTGGCCACAGCCGCGGATAGTGATCGAACGCCAGCATGCCGGCGGCGATGAAAAGGAAGCCGAACAGCAACTGCCAGGCCGCACTCGCCAGCGGCTCGATCGTGGCCTTCACCCATTTCATGTAAACGGTGGCAAAGGCCCAACTCAGCGCGCAGCCGAGCGAGTAAAGCGCGAAGAGCGGGAACCCGCCGGCGAACAGCGGCCACACCAGGATCGTCACGCCGGCCACGCACAGCGCGAAGGCCAGCGCGCGGATTGCGTTCAGTCGCTCGCCGAGCGCGAAGCGGCTGAGCACGGTGGCCCAGATCGGCATCGAATAGATGATGATGATGGTGCGCGACGTTGCTCCGTTTAGCTGCGCGAAGGCCGAGAGGATTTGGAACGCCGCCACGTTGAAGAAGCCGGCCACCATGACATGCAGGCGCTCGCCGCGCGGTACCGGCAAATTATGCCCGGTGAGAATGGCGGCGGCGAACAACGTCGCGGCGCCGATGCCGACGCCGGCAAAGCGCATGCTCCAGGGCGGCACCTCGCGCAGCGCCACACTCGCGGCGATCCAGTGGAAACCCCAGGCGAAGGCCAGCAGCACGACCAGCAGCTTGGCCTTGGTGGCAACGTCGCCTTTGGCATCCACATGCGACATTGTGTCGTCGGCTCCTGACGCTGAAAACGCCGCGCACGCTATAGCGGGCGTGCTCGGCTGGCGAGGCAGCCCTGCGATGCAAATTTGTCGCTCCGCCGCGCGCCAGCGGCAGCCAAGCGAGGCCGGGCGCATCTCGCGCGCCAAGACCTGCCATGTTGCACCGCCCTCGCCCCTATGTTAGCTACCCACTCGAATTCATGGGGGTTTCCGCGGGCTCCCGCGACGTCCTCACGAATCGGAATTCCTTCTTGGATTCCAATAATTTGCGCCGCCGTTCGGCGACGGCGCCCGGCCTGTGAATGAAGTAACGAAAACGAGCGTCCAGTGGCAGGCGAAGACCCGATCATTTCCGGCATGGCTGGGCGTTACGGCAATGCCTTGTTCGAGCTGGCGCGCGAAGACAAAGCGGTCGACGCCGTCAAAGCCGACCTCGATCGATTCGACGCGATGATCGCCGGCAGCCCCGATCTCAACCGGCTGGTGCGCAGCCCGGTGTTCGACGTCGACTCGCAGTTGCGCGCGCTCGCCGCGATCCTCGACCGGGCCGGCATCAAGGGGCTCGCCGCCAACTTCCTCCGGGTCATCACCACCAACCGCCGGCTGTTCGCCGTGCGCGACATGATCCGCGGTTTCCGCGTGCTGGTTGCCCGCCACAAGGGCGAGGTCACCGCGGAAGTCACCGTCGCCGAACCGCTCAGCGACAAGAATCTCGACGCGCTCAGGGACGCGCTCAAATCGGTGACCGGCGGCAAGGCCATCGACTTCGACGTCAAGACTGAACCGGCCATTATCGGCGGGCTGATCGTCAAGGTCGGCAGCCGCATGATCGACAGTTCGCTCCGTACCAAGCTCAATGCGATCAAGATCGCGATGAAAGAGGCCCGCTGATGGATATCCGCGCCGCAGAAATTTCCGCCATCCTGAAAGAGCAGATCAAGAACTTCGGCCAGGAAGCCGAAGTCTCCGAGGTCGGCCAGGTATTATCCGTCGGCGACGGCATCGCCCGCGTCTACGGCCTCGACAACGTGCAGGCCGGCGAGATGGTCGAGTTCGAGAACGGCGTGCGCGGGATGGCGCTCAATCTCGAAACCGACAATGTCGGCATCGTGATCTTCGGCAACGACCGCGAGATCAAGGAAGGCCAGACCGTCAAGCGCACCGGCGCCATCGTCGACGTTCCGGTCGGCAAGGGCCTGCTCGGCCGCGTGGTCGACGCGCTCGGCAATCCGATCGACGGCAAAGGCCCGATCAAGGCTGACAAGCGCGCGCGTGTCGACGTCAAAGCGCCCGGCATCATTCCGCGCAAATCGGTGCACGAGCCGATGGCCACCGGCCTGAAGGCGATCGACGCACTGATCCCGATCGGCCGCGGCCAGCGCGAGCTGATCATCGGCGACCGCCAGACCGGCAAGACCGCCATCGCGCTCGACACCATCCTCAACCAGAAGCCGCTCAACGCGCAGCCGGACGAGAAGATCAAGCTTTATTGCGTCTACGTCGCGATCGGCCAGAAGCGCTCCACCGTCGCCCAGTTCGTCAAGGTGCTGGAGGAGCAGGGCGCGCTCGACTACTCGATCATCATCGCCGCCACCGCTTCCGATCCGGCGCCGATGCAGTACCTGGCGCCGTTTTCCGGCTGCACCATGGGTGAATATTTCCGCGACAACGGTATGCACGCGGTCATCATCTATGACGACCTGTCGAAGCATGCGGTCGCTTACCGCCAGATGTCGCTGCTGCTGCGCCGCCCGCCGGGCCGCGAAGCCTATCCCGGCGACGTGTTCTATCTGCATTCGCGCCTGCTCGAGCGCGCCGCCAAGATGAACGACGACTACAAGGCGGGGTCATTGACCGCGCTGCCGATCATAGAAACCCAGGCCAACGACGTGTCGGCCTATATCCCCACCAACGTCATCTCCATCACCGACGGCCAGATCTTTCTGGAAACCGACCTGTTCTATCAGGGTATTCGCCCGGCGGTGAACGTCGGCCTGTCGGTGTCACGCGTCGGCTCCGCCGCGCAGACCAAGGCGATGAAGAAGGTCGCCGGACGCATCAAGGGCGAGCTCGCGCAATACCGCGAGATGGCAGCCTTCGCGCAATTCGGCTCCGACCTCGACGCCACCACTCAACGCCTGCTGGCGCGCGGCTCGCGCCTCACCGAGCTGCTCAAGCAGCCGCAATTCTCGCCGCTCAAGATGGAAGAGCAGGCCTGCGTGATCTATGCCGGCGTCAACGGCTATCTCGACAGGTTCGAGGTCGCGCGCGTGCGTGCCTTCGAGCAAGGCTTGCGCACGCTGCTGCGCACCACGCACGCCGACCTGCTCGATTCGATCAGCAAGAGCGGCGACCTCTCCAAGGACGACGAGGTGAAGCTCAAGGGCGCGGTCGACGGCTACGCCAAGACGTTCACCTGAATCGAGAAAGCGTGATCCGCAAGGATTGATACCGGATGGCTTCACTCAAGGACATGCGCGTTCGCATCGCCGCCACCAAGGCGACGCAGAAGATTACCAAGGCCATGCAGATGGTCGCGGCGTCCAAGCTGCGCCGTGCGCAGGTGGCGGCGGAAGCCGCGCGTCCTTATGCGGAAAGAATGACCAAGGTGCTCGGCTCGATCGCCTCGGCGGTGGCCGGTAACGATTCCGCGCCCAAGCTTTTGGCTGGAACCGGGAACGACAAGGTGCATCTCCTGGTAGTCTGCACTGCCGAGCGCGGCCTGTGCGGTCCTTTCAACTCGTCGATCGTGCGGCTGGCGCGCGAAAAGGCGAATACGCTGACGAACCAGGGCAAGGACGTCAAGATTCTCTGCGTCGGCCGCAAGGGCCAGGACCAACTGCGCCGGGTTTACGGCAAGCAGATCATCGAAACCATCGAGCTGCGTGGCGTCAAACAGATGGGCTTCAAGCAGGCCGAGATGGTCGCCAAGAAGATCATCGCCTTGTTTGATGCCGGAGAATTCGATGTCTGCACGCTGTTCTTCTCGCGCTTCCGCTCGGTGGTCGCGCAGATCCCGACCGCACAGCAAATCATCCCGCCGTTGTTTGAGCCGGCCAAGGAGGCTGGACCAACCGCGGCTTACGAATACGAGCCGGACGAAGAAGAAATTCTCACCGATCTCTTGCCGCGCAACCTGTCAGTGCAGGTATTCCGCGCGCTGTTGGAAAATGCCGCTTCCGAGCAGGGCGCGCGCATGAGCGCGATGGATAACGCGACCCGCAACGCCGGCGAGATGATCCGCAAGCAGACGCTCATCTATAACCGCACGCGCCAGGCGATTATCACCAAGGAACTGATCGAGATCATCTCCGGAGCAGAGGCGCTCTGAGCCGAGAAACCGGACTTCTAAGAGGATAAAAATGGCCCAAGCCAACCAGATCGGACGCATTACCCAGGTCATCGGCGCCGTCGTCGACGTTCAGTTCGAAGGCGAATTACCGGCGATTCTCAATGCGTTAGAGACCAAGAACCACGGTAACCGCCTGGTGCTGGAAGTCGCCCAGCATCTCGGTGAGTCGACCGTGCGCACCGTCGCCATGGACTCTACCGAAGGCCTCGTGCGCGGTCAGGAAGTTATGGACACCGGCCAGCCAATCGCGGTGCCGGTCGGACCGGAATTGCTCGGTCGCATCATCAACGTGATTGGCGATCCGATCGATGAAGCAGGTCCGGTCAACGCCAAGGCCAAGCGCGCGATCCATCAGGAGGCGCCGACCTACACCGACCAGTCCACCGAAGCGCAGATCCTGGTCACCGGCATCAAGGTGGTCGATCTGCTGGCGCCCTATGCCAAGGGCGGCAAGATCGGCTTGTTCGGCGGCGCCGGCGTCGGCAAGACCGTGCTGATCATGGAGTTGATCAACAACGTCGCCAAGGCGCACGGCGGCTATTCGGTGTTCGCCGGCGTGGGCGAGCGCACGCGCGAAGGCAACGACCTCTATCACGAGATGATCGAGTCCGGCGTCAACAAAGACCCACACAAAGGCTCGGTCGAGGGCTCCAAGTGCGCGCTGGTGTACGGCCAGATGAACGAGCCGCCGGGCGCCCGCGCCCGCGTCGGCCTCTCCGGACTGACGGTGGCGGAACACTTCCGCGACCAAGGCCAGGACGTGCTGTTCTTTGTCGACAATATTTTCCGCTTCACGCAGGCCGGCTCGGAAGTGTCGGCGCTGCTCGGGCGCATTCCCTCGGCGGTGGGCTATCAGCCGACGCTCGCCACCGACATGGGCACGCTGCAGGAGCGCATCACCACAACTCACAAGGGCTCGGTTACTTCGGTGCAGGCGATCTACGTGCCGGCCGACGACCTGACCGACCCGGCGCCGGCCACCTCGTTCGCGCATTTGGATGCGACCACCGTGCTGTCGCGCGATATCGCCGCCAAGGGCATCTATCCGGCCGTCGACCCGCTCGAACTCCACCTCGCGCATGCTGTCACCGCTGATCGTGGGTGAAGAGCATTACGCGGTTGCTCGCCAGGTGCAGCAAATTCTCCAGCGCTACAAGGCGCTGCAGGACATCATCGCCATTCTGGGCATGGATGAACTGTCGGAAGAGGACAAGACTGCGGTGGCGCGCGCGCGCAAGATCGAGCGTTTCTTATCGCAGCCGTTCTTTGTCGCCGAAGTGTTCACCGGTTCGCCCGGCAAGCTGGTCGACCTCGCCGACACCATCAAGGGCTTCCAGGGCTTGTGCGAAGGCAAGTATGACCTCCTGCCGGAAGCCGCATTCTACATGGTTGGTACCATCGAAGAGGCGGTCGAGAAGGCCAAGAATCTCGCGGCGGAAGCGGCGTAACGCCGGACTAGGAACGCGTCATGGCCACGTTTCATTTCGATCTGGTATTGCCGGAAAAGCTGTTGTTCTCCGGCGATGTCGAGCAGGTGGACGTCCCCGGCGCCGAGGGCGATTTCGGCGTGTTGGCCAACCATGCGCCGTTCGTCGCCACGCTGCGGCCGGGCATTCTGACCGTCCACGGCGCGGGCGGGGCGCAGAAGATCGTCGTGCTCGGCGGCTTCGCCGAAGTGTCGGCGCAAGGGCTCACCGTGCTCGCCGACGTGGCGGAGGCGGTCGAGGACATCGATCGCGCCATAATTTCGACCCGCATCAGCGAATTGGAGAGCCGCATCGAGGAGGCGGAGCCGGGCTCCGACCTCGACAAGCTGATCACGCGGCTCGATCATTTCAAGTCGGTCGACCGCCACTTGACCGGCACGGCGATGCACTGAATTTTTTGCTGTCATGCCCCGCGAAGGCGGGGCATCCAGTATCCGCCGACGTTTGCGATTTTCTCCAAGATCATTGTTTGCTGGATTGCCCGGTCAAGCCGGGCAATGACAGTCAGAGTTATCTTGCAAGCTTCGCAAACTCCGCGGTCACCCGCTCATATGTCTGCCGCTTGAACGGCACCACCAGATCGGCAAGTTCGCTGATCGGCACCCAGCGCCAGTCGATGAACTCCGGGTCATGCCCGCCGCCGGGATTGGCGATATCGATTTCGCCGTCGCTGCCGGTGAAGCGCAGCGCAAACCATTTTTGCTTCTGCCCGCGATATTTGCCGCCCCAGGCCTCACCGACGATGTTGCGCGGGATGTCATAGGCGAGCCATTCGGCGATCTCGCCCAGCTTCTCCACCGAGCGGATATTCGTTTCCTCATAGAGTTCGCGTAGCGCGGCCTTGTACGGGTCTTCATTCTCGTCGATGCCGCCCTGCGGCATCTGCCACACGTGCGTCGCGTCGATGTGCTCGGGTCCGCTCGAGCGGCGGCCGATAAACACGAGACCGTCGCGGTTGAACACCATCATGCCGGCGCAGGGGCGATAGGGCAGGGATTCGAAGGGGGGCATTCACACACCGTCATTCCGGTCGCGAGCTTTCATTCGCGCCCTCGAATGACACTATGATGACTTTTCCTTCACCGCCACCATGGTGATCGGAACCAGCACGAAGCCGCGTGCTTCCACCTTTTTCGCCCATTCGGCGATGCGGGTAATGGTCCCCGGCAGCGCGTTGGCGAGGCCGACGGCGGTTCCATGATCGCGCGCCGCCATTTCCAGCCGCGCTAGCGCGCGGTCGATCTCGATCGGTGTTGGCACGATGTCGATCACGATGTCGGTTTTCGCGAAGGGCAGGTTTTGGCTGCCGGCAACCTGGCCGGCGACGCTGCGCGACGAGGCGCCATCGTCCACATAGATCAGCCCACGCTTGGCGGTCTCGCGCAGCACTGGCGCTAGCGACGGCTCGGCCGCGGTGAAACGCGCGCCCATATAGCTCATGATCCCGACATAGCCTTGGAAGCGGCTCATCTGCCAGTGCAGCCGATCGATATTCTGGTCGGATGTCAGCGAGGTCAGCAGCGTCTGCGGGCCGGGATCGTTATCGGGATAGTCGAACGGCTCCATCGGCGCCTGCAGCAGCAGTTCGTGATTTTGCGCCCGCGCGCGTTCCGCCAAATGATCGAGGTCGGGGCCATAGGGCGCGAAGGCAAACGTCACCGGCGCCGGCAATTTCGACAATGCGTCGGCGGTGCCCGACGCGCTGATGCCGAGCCCGCCGATGATGATGGCGATGCGCGGCGCGTCGGTCTTGCCCGCCGGCAGCTGGCGCGGATGCGCGTAGAGCGTGAACGGCCGCGCGCCGTCCGGCGCGATTCTCGGGATGGCGCCATGGCGTGTGGTTTCCAGGAACCGCTGATCGGCCGGCGCATTCTGCGCGTTGCCGCTCGATTTGCCCGGAATGATCACGTCCTGACGCTTGCCGCTGGAGCCATCGATGATGGTGATGGTCTTGCTGCCGGGCGACGGGGCGACGGCGGCGGGCGTTGCCGCATTTACTGACGGCGTCTTGTCGGACGATGGCCCGTCGTAGCGGGAATGCTCCTGGCCGTCGCCGGCGGCGCCCAACTTGGCTGCCGACTTGGCCAGCGAACCGGTGGCGACCACCGCCGTCGGCTCGCCGCCCAAGGGATCGTTGACGAAGATCACCCAGGCTGTCACCGCGATCCCGAACAGTCCGAGTACGCCCGCCAGAATTTGCGGGGCGGCAGCCGGGAGCTTCGGCAGTCCCTTTCGTTTGTCCTGGCCGAGGGGGGCGTTCAGATCATCCGATGACACGGCGAAAATCCTCGCGAATCATCCGCTAAGTCTAGCACGCGACGATTCCGACGGGGTTCGCCACAAACGAACGGGGCGGCCCTTGGGCCGCCCCGCTGGAACTCGATGTGCCGATAGGCGCGCTTAGTTCGGCACCGGGGCCTTGGCATTCGGCGGGAACGCCGAATTGACCTGGGTGCCGCGCAACAGCTCCTCCGCCATGATGAGCGCCTTGTCGTTCTTGGGGTCCGGCGGAATGTAGGACTGCGAGCCGGTCTGCTCCTTGCCCTCGTCGCCCTTGAGGTGGCCGCGCAGCGAGGCCTCGCCCTTGGTGCTGGTGTCGGTCTTAGCCTTGATGTCATCCGGCAAGTCTTGCAGCACCTCGATGTCGGGCACGATGCCCTTGGCCTGGATCGAGCGGCCGGACGGCGTGAAGTAGCGCGCGGTGGTCAGCCGCAGCGCGCCGTTGCCGGAGCCGAGCGGGATGATGGTCTGCACCGAGCCCTTGCCGAACGAACGCGTGCCGATGACCGTGGCCCGCTTGTGGTCCTGCAACGCGCCGGCGACGATTTCCGACGCCGAGGCCGAGCCGCCGTTGATCAGCACGATCACCGGCTTGCCCTTGGTGAGGTCGCCCGGCCGCGCGTTGAAGCGCTGCGTCTCCTCGGCATTGCGGCCGCGGGTGGACACGATCTCGCCCTTTTGCAGGAACGCATCCGACACCGAAATCGCTTGGTCGAGTAGGCCGCCCGGATTGTTGCGCAGGTCGAGAACGTAGCCCTTGAGCTTGTCGTCGCTCAATTTTGCTGTGATGTCGACGATCGCCTTCTTCAGCCCTTCGGTGGTCTGTTCGTTGAACTGCGTGAGCCGGATATAGCCGATATCGTCGCCTTCCACCTGCGAGCGCACCGAGCGCACGCGGATGATGTCGCGCGTGATCGACACTTCGATCGGCTTGTCCTGGCCCTTGCGCATGATGGTGAGCTTGATCTTGGTGTTCACCGGGCCGCGCATCTTTTCGACCGCCTGGTTGAGGGTGAGACCCTGCACTTGGTCGTCATCGAGCTTGACGATGATGTCGTTGGCCATGATGCCGGCCTTGGCGGCGGGCGTTTCGTCGATCGGCGCCACCACCTTGATCAGGCCGTCTTCCATGGTGACCTCGATGCCGAGTCCGCCGAATTCGCCGCGGGTCTGCACCTGCATGTCCTTGAAGCTCTTCGGATCCATGTAGCTGGAATGCGGATCGAGCCCGGCCAGCATGCCATTGATCGCGGTTTCGATCAGCTTGCTGTCATCCGGCTTCTCGACGTAATCGGCGCGTACACGCTCGAACACGTCGCCGAACAGATTGAGCTGCCGATAGGTGTCCGCGGCCGCCGCCTTGGCAGTTGCGCCGACAAAGATCATCCGCGGTTGAGTCGCGAGCAGCGTCATTGCCGCTCCGGTCGCCGCGCCGAGTAGAATGAGTGTGGTCTTGCGCATCATCCGCGAACCTTTTCGCCTTCGCCAGCCGCCCACCATGGGCCTGGATCGACGGGAATCCCGTCCTTACGAAACTCGATATAAAGCACCGGTTGGCTGGAACCTGTCGCGAGGATAGCGGCGATATGGGAGCCGTTTCCCATCACCGCAACCGGTTCTCCGGTCAGCACGAACTGTCCGAGATCAACTGATATCCGATCCATCCCAGCGAGCAAGATATGATACCCGTTGCCGGCATTAAGGATCAAGAGTTGCCCATAGGAGCGGAACGGACCAGCGTAAACCACCCAGCCGTCTGCCGGCGCGGTCACCTGGGCGCCGGCTCGAGTTGCAATGGAAACGCCTTTTTCCAGCCCGCCGATGCCGTCGGGCGCGCCATATTCCTTCAATTTCACGCCATTAACCGGAATTGGAACTTGTCCGCGCAGCGACGCAAAGGCAACCGCGGGCGCTAGCCGCCCCGGATCGCGCAGCGTCGACATCGCCGGCCGCATATCGCTGCGGGCCGCCTCGCGGGCGGCCCGAATCGCAGGATCGAGCCCCTGTTCCAGCTTCGCGATCAAATCTTTGAGATTATCCACCTGATGCGCCAGCTCGGCGGCGCGTGCCCGCTCGGCGTCGAGCGCCTTCTCGCGCTCGGCCTGCTGCTTTTGGCGCTCCTCGACCAGTGCGGTCATGCGCGTGCGCTCATTGCCAAGCGAGGCGACCTCGGTTTTCAGCCGGTCGCGTTCGGCGGCGATCTGCTTGCGAACGCCAAGCAGCTCGTTGAGGTCGTTGGCGAGCGCCTCCACTTCATGGCGCATCTCGGGCAGCACCGCACCGAGCAGCATGGCGGTGCGCACCGATTGTAGAGCGTCCTCCGGACTGGCGATCAGCGCCGGCGGCGGACGGTGGCCGATGCGCTGGAGCGCGGCCAGCACTTCGCCGATCACGGCGCGGCGCCCGTCGATCGATTTGCGAATGCTGCGTTCATTGTCGTCGAGCGGCTCGAGCCGCGCTTCCGTCGCCGCAACTTGCGCCTCAACTCCGCGGATGCGGCCGGCGGTATCGATCAGGTCCTGGTTGAGCTTGCGGCGATCGGCGCCCAGCTGTTCGATTTCGCGCTTGAGCGTGGCTTCGGCCTCGATCGATTTGCTCTGCGCATCGCGCGCGGCTTTGAGGTCCTGGTCGCGCTGCTTGAGCGCGTCAAGCTTGTCCGATTTGTCGTTTTGCGCGAGCTGGGCTGGCCGCTGCTGCGCCAGCAGCGGGGCGGCGAATATAACGGGCAATCCGAGCGCGAGCGCCGCAATAAGCGCGCAGCGCGGATCGAGACCGCGGAATCCCCCAAGGCAAATCATTGCAGCCACGTTACGCCCGCAGTTTGGGACGGCAAGACGATTGTTCCATCCGAACTATTGCCGTCGGATTAAGACCAATCTGGGACCTCAATAAGTGCGCATGATCTTTTTCAAAAACCGATACCCATCCCGGATCAAGTCCGGGACAAGCTTTTTCGGGATCATGCGCTAGGCCCGATGATAGGGGTGGCCGGTGAGGATCGTGGTGGCGCGGTAAAGCTGCTCCAGCAGCATGACCCTCACCAATTGGTGCGGCCAAGTCGTCGCGCCGAACGCCAGCCGTAGTTCGGCCTTGGCGCGCAAGGTCGGCGCCAAACCGTCGGCGCCGCCGATCATGAAGACGATAGCGGGCCGATCATTGCCGCGCCATTTCGCCAGTTGGGCGGCGAGGCTGGCACTGTCGAGGTTCTCGCCATGGGGCTCGAGCAGCACGACCGCTGCGCCTTGCGGGATGATATTGGCGAGCGCGATCGATTCCTCGAGCATGCGCTTGCCGGCGTCGTCCGCGCGGCTTTCCCTGATTTCGATGATTTCGACGTCGCGCAGACCGAGATTGCGGCCGGTTTGTGCCGCGCGCTTACGGTAGCGCTCGGAAAGCTCGGTTTCCGGGCCCCGTTTCAGACGTCCGATGGCGGCAACGACAACACGCATCGCGCCGCCGAGTGTATCAGCTTGCCCGCGGTCCTGCCGACCACATCTTTTCAAGATTGTAGAAGCTGCGCACTTCCGGCCGGAAGACATGGACGATCACATCGCCGGCGTCGATCAGCACCCAGTCGCCTTGCCGCATGCCCTCGACGCGGATGTCGGGCACGCCGGCTGCCTTGAGATCCTTGACCACATGGTCGGCGACCGCGCCGACATGGCGCTGCGACCGGCCGGAGGTCACGACCATGTAATCGCCTATCGAGGATTTGCCGGTGAGATCGATGGTGGTGCTGTCCTCGGCTTTCATGTCTTCCAGACGCGCGAGGACTATGCGGAGCGTTTCCTTGGCACTGGGGTGCCGGGAGACGAGTTCGGGCACGCGACGCGACGCCCGAGAGAGCGCAGATTTGGTCAGAGGTTGTTATCCTTTGCGTTCGTTGCACTCGCCCCAGTTCGCGCCGGGAACGTGATCAAGATAGCTATTCTGCGCAATTCTTTCCACCCTTGGTTTTCTTCTTTCTGCCGGCGCGGCCGGAAGTTCCCGCGCGCTGGCGCAGGGCGCGCAGCGCGGTGGAGGACAGTGCCGATTTGAGGCCGTGCAGGAAGGTCCAGGCCGGCGGTTTGCGGTAGGGCAGGGCGGCTGCTTCGGGTTCGGGAATGCGCGCGCCGGCGAGTGCTTGGCCCGCCGGACTGGCGGCGGCGTAGAGGCTTGGCCCGAGGCGATCGACCACCACGAACGGCACCAGCTTCGCTATTCCGCGCCATTTCTGCCAGCGGTGGAAACTCCGCAAATTGTCCGCGCCCATGATCCAGACGAATCGGACCCGCGGGCAGCGGGCAATCAACCACTTCATAGTGTCATACGTGTATCTCGTCTTGATGACAGCTTCGAGACCGGTCACGTCGATGCGCGGATGATGCGTGAGCGCGCGGGCGGCGGCAATTCGCTGCTTCAGCGGCGCCAGTCCGCTGGTGTTTTTGAGCGGATTGCCCGGGGTGACCAGCCACCAGACGCGGTCAAGATGGAGCCGTTTGAGCGCGAGCAGGCTAGCGGCGAGGTGCGCCTGGTGCGGCGGATCGAAGGTTCCACCGAACAGGCCGATCCTCATGCCGGGCGCATGGGGAGGAAGAATGCGCTCGGGGCGGGCGGGTATTTGCGCTGTCACGGCCGGATCTGACCGCTTCCGCGGATTCGGTATTTGAAGGTGGTGAGTTGGTCGACGCCGACCGGCCCGCGTGCGTGCAGCCGGCCGGTAGCGATGCCGATCTCGGCGCCGAAGCCGAATTCGCCGCCGTCGGCGAACTGGGTCGAGGCATTGTGCAGCACGATCGCCGAATCCACTTTGCGCAAGAATTTCTCCGCCGCCGCGGCGTCGTCGGTGACGATGGCGTCGGTGTGGTGGGAGCCGTAGCGCTCGATATGCTCGATGGCCGCGGCAACGCCATCGACCACCTTAACGGCGATGATGGCGTCGAGATATTCGGTTCCCCAGTCTTCCTCGGTTGCCGGTTTCACGCGCTTATCCACGGCAAGCGTCGCCTTATCCCCGCGGATTTCGCAGCCGGCATCGATCAGCATCTCGACCAGCGGCTTGAGGCAGGTGGCGGCGCGATCGACCAGCAGCGTCTCGGCCGCGCCGCAGACGCCGGTGCGCCGCATCTTGGCGTTTAGAACAATTTTTTTGGCCATATCGAGCGACGCCGCCCTGTGGACAAAGACATGGCAGACGCCTTCCAGGTGCGCGAATACCGGCACGCGCGCGTCGGCCTGCACGCGGGCGACCAGCCCTTTGCCACCACGCGGAACGATAACGTCGATATTGCCGTCGAGCCCGCTGAGTATCAGCCCGACCGCGGCGCGGTCGCGGGTCGGCACCAGCTGGATCGCGGCCTCGGGCAGGCCGGCCTCGCGTAACCCTTGGCCGAGCGCGGCGACGATAGCCCGGCTCGTTCGCAAACTGTCGGAGCCGCCGCGCAGGATCGCGGCATTGCCCGATTTCAGGCACAACGCGCCGGCATCGGCGGTCACGTTCGGCCGGCTTTCGTAAATGATGCCGATGACGCCGAGCGGCACCCGCACGCGTTCAATGGTCATGCCGTTCGGCCGCGTCCAGGATTCCGTAACGACGCCAACGGGATCCTTGAGCGCGCGCACCGCGTCGATGGCGGCGGCGATCGCCTCCACCCGGGCGGCGTCGAGCGCCAGCCGGTCGAGGAAGGCGCCGGTCACGCCGGCGCCGCGCGCCTCGGCGATATCCTCGGCATTAGCGGCCAAAATGCGGGATATCTGCCCCCGGATGGCGCCGGCCATGAGTTCCAGGGCGCGGTCTTTTTGGGCGGTGGAGGCGAGCGCCAGCGTGCGCGCGGCGGCCCTAGCCTGGCGGCCGATCTCGCCCATGGCGGCGGCGATATCGCCAGTCCCTTCAATGCTTTTTAGCGGCGCGCTCATCTGAAAAGGCCCGTCAAACCCCGTTTCCGGTGGTTCCTATCACGTCGGGGTGCCGGGGGCGAGGCAGGCCGGCCTTGCGGCCCTGGCGACGAAAATTGGGGATAGCGTGGATAACCTGCAAACCACCGGAACGGGTCAATTGACCTACACATTGGGCTGGCAGGGTGAAGCATCGCAGGAGGTTGTCATGGCGTATAGTTCAAGGCGTCTGCCCAGCCGTTTTCCGGTCGGCACCAAGTTCGTGATCGAAGGCCGGCGCGGCGGGGAAGGCCAATCTGGTGACGAAGTGCAAGTGTTTAGCCGGTATCTGGAATTTCCCGACGGGACGTTTTTCCCGCTGCCGACCCATCCGGTGCAGCGGAAATCGGGCATAACCCGCCGGTCGCGCAAGCCGCGCACGCAACGGCACTGACTGGGCCAATGGCCGAGGGCAGGCGGCCACGGGGGTAAGCGCCGGTCTAGGTCGGCCAATGGCCGACCCGCGCGATTTCAAGCGCCGAGGCCGCGCGGATAAGCTGCGGGATAACCCGTTTTCATGCTCGTAGAAGCGCCGTAGCTCGCAGATCCTCGGCTGCGAGGATCAGGTTATTCGCCGCCCAGAACAAGGTCGTCGCGGTGGATCATCTCGGTCCGCCCGCCGAAGCCGAGAATGGAGAGGATATCCGCCGAGGAGCGGCCCTTGATCTTGTCGGCATCGCCGGCGTCATAGGCGATCAACCCGCGGCCGATCTCGTGCCCGTCCGGCCCGCGCACCACCACCGCGTCGCCGCGCCCGAACGTGCCCTCGATCTTGATCACGCCGGCGGGCAAGAAGACTTTTGCCGCCGCGCAGCGCCTTGACCGCGCCGGCGTCGATCACCAGCGCGCCGCGCGGCTCCAAAGAGCCGGCGATCCATTTCTTGCGCGCGGTCACCGGATTGGCCGGCGTCAGGAACCAGCTGCAGGGCGCGCCGTCCGCGATCGCCTGCAGCGGATGCGCCACGTGGCCGGACGCGATGATCATGTGCGTGCCAGCGGTGGTGGCGATCTTGCCCGCTTCGATCTTGGTCAGCATGCCGCCGCGCGCGTGCTCGGAGGCGGACGCGCCCGCCATCGCCTCGATCTCCGGCGTGATGCGCGCGACTACGGCGACCCGCTTGGCGCCGGCTAGGCCAGGTGGCTTGTCGTACAGCCCGTCGACGTCGGACAGCAGCACCAGCAAATCGGCGCTCATCATGGTGGCGACGCGCGCGGCCAGCCGGTCGTTGTCGCCGTAACGGATTTCGCTGGTGGCGACGGTGTCGTTCTCATTGATCACCGGCACCGAGCGCCATTCCAGCAGCTTGGCGATGGTGGAGCGCGCGTTGAGATAGCGGCGGCGCTCTTCGGTGTCGCCGAGCGTGACCAGCACCTGGCCGGCGGTGAGGCCGTGCGCGCTCAAATGTTCCGACCACGCGCGCGCCAGTGCGATCTGCCCGACCGCGGCGGCGGCCTGGCTGTCCTCGAGCTTGAGCGCGCCCGCCGGCAGCTTAAGCACGGCGCGGCCGAGCGCGATGGCGCCCGACGAGACCACCAGCACGTCGCGTAACCGGGCTCCGCCTCCGGCGGACCCGGTCACAGGCTTTTCCTTGTGCAAGGCGGCGATGTCGGCGGCCAAGCTGGCGAGCCACTCGCGCTTGAGCGAGCCGGCGGTGGCGTCCACCAGCAGCGACGAGCCGACCTTCACGACAATGCGGCGGAAATCCTTGAGCGACGGCGTTTTGGGCATGGAGTGGTGACAGAGTTAAATGCGCCGCGTGTTTAGCACGGCCTTATCTCATTCGTCATGGCCGGGCTTGACCCGGCCTTTCGCTTTGGCACGGAACCGGCCGTATAGTCCCAGCGTTGGCAGGGCACCATGTTCCCCTCGCTGTCGGACCGAACGAAATCGTTCGCCGCCGTTGCCGCGGTGCTGGTCGTCGCGGTTTGCAATGTCGTGTTCGGAATGGACTGGGTGAGCGAGCAGGGCGCCCGTCGGGCCGCGGCGACCGCGGGCGCGATCGATACGCCGGTCGTGGCCGCGCCACCGGCCGCGGCCGACCGTCTGCCCATGAACGACAACACCGCCGCTCAAATGAATGCGCCGGCCGCACCGGCGGCGGCCGCAGCGCCGCCGCCGAAATGCGACGTGACCGCCTGCACTGAGGCCTATCGCTCGTTCCGGGCGTCGGATTGCACCTATATGCCGAGCGCCGGTGTGCGGCGCTTGTGCACCAAAGGCAAACCGCCTCAGTAGATCACGACCGACCTGATCGACTTGCCTTCGTGCATGAGGTCGAAGGCGTCGTTGATCTTGTCGAGCGGCATGGTGTGGGTGATCAGGTCGTCGATATTGATCTTGCCTCCATGTACCAGTCGACGATCTTCGGCACGTCGGTGCGCCCGCGCGCGCCGCCGAAGGCGGTGCCGCGCCACACCCGGCCGGTGACCAGCTGGAACGGCCGCGTGGCGATTTCCTGGCCTGAGCCGGCGACGCCGATGATGATGCTCTCGCCCCAGCCGCGGTGGCAGCATTCCAGCGCCTGGCGCATCACGTTGACATTGCCGATGCATTCGAACGAGAAGTCGGCGCCGCCGCCGGTCAAATCGACGATCGCCTGCACCACCTTGTCGCGGCCGACCTCGTCCGGGTTGATGAAATGCGTCATGCCGAATTTCTCGGCGATGGCGCGCTTTGCCGGATTGATGTCGATGCCGATGATCTTGTCGGCGCCGACCATGCGCGCGCCCTGGATGACGTTGAGCCCGATGCCGCCGAGGCCGAACACCGCCACATTGGCGCCCGGCCACACTTTCGCGGTGTTGATGACGGCGCCGATGCCGGTGGTGACGCCGCAGCCGATGTAACAAATCTTGTCGAACGGCGCGTCCTCGCGCACCTTGGCGAGCGCGATTTCCGGCAGCACGGTGAAATTGGCGAAGGTCGAGCAGCCCATGTAGTGGAACACGGAATCGCCGTCGCAGCGGAAGCGGCTGGTGCCGTCCGGCATCAGGCCCTTGCCCTGCGTGGCGCGGATGGCGGTGCACAGGTTCGAGCGGCGAGAGAGACAGGTTTTGCATTGCCGGCATTCCGGCGTGTAGAGCGGGATGACGTGATCGCCGGTTTTGAGCGTGGTTACGCCGGCGCCGATTTCGCGCACCACGCCGGCGCCTTCGTGGCCGAGAATGGCCGGGAAGATGCCTTCCGGGTCGGCGCCCGACAGCGTGTAGGCGTCGGTGTGGCAGACGCCGGTGGCCATGATCTCGACCAGCACCTCGCCGGCCTTTGGGCCCTCGATCTCGATGGTCTCGATGGAAAGCGGCTCGCCGGCCTTCCAGGCCACCGCGGCGCGGGTTTGCATGGGCAGAACTCCTAACGCTTCGGCATTATCTTAAGAGCCTAGGTATAGGCGGCTAGCATTTTCTCCGCTCGTCCCCGCGAAAGCGGGGACCCAGTCCTGAAAACAAATTGCTCATTACCTGTATCTCTGGATTCCTGCTTATGCGGGAATGAGCGGACTATGGGTTGGCGCGGAGCGGCTACGGCTGCCAGACTTCTTCTTTTGATTCCGGCGCGTCGGCGTCACTGCGCGCGGTGACGATGATCTTGAACAGCGCGCGCAACACGTCTTTCACGCCCTGCCCGGACGCCGACGACAGCACCAGCGGCGTTTTCTTGCACGCCTTCTTCAGTTTAGCGGTTTGCGCCTTGATCGCTTCCGGCGTGAGCGCGTCGGCCTTCGACAGCGCCACGATCTCCGGCTTGTCGGTGAGGCCCTGGCCGTAAGCCTCCAGTTCGGCGCGCACGGTCTTGTAGGCTTCGCCGGCGTCCTCGGTGGTGCCGTCGATGAGATGCAGCAGCACGCGGCAGCGCTCGGTGTGGCCGAGGAATTTGTCGCCCAGCCCGACGCCTTCATGCGCGCCTTCGATCAGGCCGGGCAGATCGGCGAGCACGAATTCGCGTTCGTCCACGCGCACCACGCCGAGCTGCGGATGCAGCGTGGTGAACGGATAGTCGGCGATCTTCGGCTTGGCCGCGCTCACCGCGGCGAGGAAAGTGGACTTGCCGGCATTGGGCAGCCCGATCAGCCCGGCATCGGCGATCAGCTTCAGGCGCAGACGGATGGTGCGTTCTTCGCCCGATTGGCCGGGATTGGCTTTGCGCGGCGCCTGGTTGGTCGAACTTTTGAAGTACGAGTTGCCGAAGCCGCCATTGCCGCCTTTCATGAGCGTCACGCGCTGGCCGGTTTCGATGAAGTCGGCGAGCAGCGTTTCGCCGTCCTCCTCGTAGACCTGGGTGCCGACCGGGACTTCTCAGCACCACGTCCTTGCCGTTGGCGCCGTGGCGATCCTTGCCCATGCCGTTGCCGCCGCGCTCGGCCTTGAAGTGCTGCTGATAGCGGTAGTCGATCAGGGTGTTGAGGCCGTTGACCGCCTCCAGCACCACGTCGCCGCCCTTGCCGCCGTCGCCGCCGCTGGGGCCGCCGAACTCGATGAATTTCTCGCGCCGGAACGCGATGGCGCCGTTGCCGCCCGCGCCGGATTGCACATAGACCTTGGCTTCGTCGAGGAATTTCATGGTGTTAGCGTATATGGCATCGCTTGGCCCGGCGCCACAGGTCTCACCCGGGAATAAATCGCCACGTCGCCCGATCTAGTCCCCTGCAAGCACGCAATCGCAGGGAGATTGGCCATGACGACGCACGATCACGACCGCGGTGAAGGTCCCACCCGACGCAAGGTGCTGGAATGCATGACCTGGGCCGGCACCGGGGTGCTGTGGACCATCAGCGGCGGGGTGCCGCACTCGCTCGGCCTGGTCGATGAGGCGCTGGCGGCGGACGCCAAGGGTCTTACGTTTCTGCAGATCAGCGACAGCCACATGGGCTTCGACAAGCCGGCCAACCCCAACGCCAAGGGCACGCTGGAGGAGGCGATCACCCGCATCAAGGCGATACCGACCAAGCCGGCTTTCATGATCCACACTGGCGACATCACGCATCTGTCGAAGGAATTGGAATTCGACGACGCCGAAAAGATCATCTCGCAGGCCAAGCTCGACGTGCACTACGTGCCGGGCGAGCACGACATCATCGATCCCGACATCAAGATTTACAAAGAGCGCTACGGCCGCGGCACCAAGGGCTCCGGCTATTACAGCTTCGACGCCAACGGCGTGCATTTCCTCGGGCTGGTCAACGTCGCCAATCTGAAAGGCGGCGGCATGGGCAGCCTCGGCGACGAGCAGCTCGCATGGATCGAGGACGATCTGAAAGGCAAATCCGCCTCGACGCCGATCGTGGTGTTCGCGCATATCCCGTTATGGACGGTCTATCCGCAATGGGGCTGGGGCACCGAGGATAGCGCGAAGGCGCTCGGCTACCTGAAGCGCTTCGGCTCGGTGACCGTGCTCAACGGCCACATCCATCAGGTGATGCAGAAGGTCGAAGGCAACGTGACCTTCCACACCGCGCGCTCGACCGCGTTCCCGCAGCCGGCGCCCGGCACGGCGCCGTCGGCCGGCCCGATGAAGGTGCCGGACGACAAGCTGCGCACCATGCTCGGCACCGCCAGCGTGACGTTCAAGCAGGGCGAGCAACGGCTCGCCATCATCGACACCCCGCTGCAAAGCTGAGGACCGCATGAACTTTGCAAGGATTTTCGCGCTTGGCGCGATGGCTGGGCTTGTGGCCGCCGCGATCGCGGTAAGCCCGGTCAGCGCGGCGGAAACGGAAGTGAAGATCGACAACTTCACCTTCAACCCGCAGCAGATCACCGTGAAGGCCGGCGACACCGTCACTTGGGTCAATCACGACGACATCCCGCACACCGTGACCTCGAAGACCATGGCGTTCCGATCGAAAGCGATGGATACCGACGACAAGTTCTCGTTCACTTTCGCGACAGCGGGCAAATACGACTATTTTTGCTCCTTGCATCCGCATATGACCGGCATGATTGTGGTTGAAGCGATTGGGGCGAAGTAGCGAGCCGTGGGCGGCGTCGAACGATACGCATTGCCCGCGGGCATGGCTCCCCTAAGAATGGCCGGGACTCCAGTGATGGCGGGCGGCGCGGCTTTTGGAAACGACGGCGACAAGGCGGAGCGTTTCAAGACGCTCGCCCTGCCGCATCTCGACGACGTCTACACGCTCGCGCGCTATCTCATGCGCAGCGCCAGCGACGCCGACGACGCGGCGCAGGAATGTTACCTGCGTGCGTTCCGCCATTTCGACACGTTCCGCGGCGGTCCGATCAAGCCCTGGCTGATGGCGATCCTGCGCAATGTCTGCCACGCAGCTTACGCCGGCAACGTGCGGCTGGTCTTCACGGCGGAGGCGAGCGAGCCGCAGGCGTCGCCGATCTGGCGCGAGCACGCCGACACGCCAGAGCAGGCAATGCTGCGGCGCGATGAATCGGAAACCATGCGCCGGCTGATCGGCGAATTGCCGGCGGAATTCCGGGAGGTGATCGTGCTGCGCGAGATCAATGATCTGTCCTATCGCGATATCGCCACGGTGATCGAGGCGCCGATCGGGACGGTCATGTCGCGGCTGGCGCGCGCACGCGGCCTGTTGCGCGACGCCTGGATCGCGGCCGAAGGCGGAGGTGAATCGACATGAATTGCGATGAAGCTAGCGTCCTCATGCATGCGCTGATCGACGGCGAGCTCGACGCCGGGCATGCGCGCGAGGTCGAGGCGCATATCGTGGGCTGCCCGGATTGCGCGGCGCGCTTACGCGAATTCCATGAACTGCGCAAGATCATGACGCCGGCGAGCTTGCGCCATCTGGCGCCCGCGAGCCTGCGCAACCGCATCGAAGGCAAGCTGCCGGCGCCGCCGGTGGTCGCAGCAAGCCGGCGCGCCGTCATCAAGGGCTTCGCGTTCGGCGCGACGCTGAGCGCGCTGGCCGCCTCCGGCCTGCTGGTGATGGTGATGCGGACGGACGATCAGAAGCGCGTTTTGGGTGAAGTCGTGTCGGCGCATCTGCGCTCGTTGCAGGCTCAGCACCTGACCGACGTGGTTTCGACCGACCAGCACACGGTCAAGCCCTGGTTCAATGGCCGACTCGATGTCGCTCCGCCGGTGGCCGACCTAACCGCGCAGGGCTTTACGCTGCTGGGCGGGCGGCTCGACTATGTCGATGCCAAGCCGGTGGCGGCCATCGTCTATCGCCGCCGCGTCCACGTCATCAATCTGTTCTGCGCGCCGGCGCCGGCGCCGGGCTCGGCCAACCGCGCCGCGACCATGGAAAGCCTGCACGGCTTCAATGTGCGGCGCTGGAGCGAGAACGGGCTCAATCTCTGGGCAGTCAGCGACATCAATGCCGACGAGCTCAGCGAGTTCGGCGAGAAATTCGAAGCGGCGCTGCGGCAGTAAGAACGCCCGCTTTTTCTCCGTTCATTCCCGCGTAAGCGGGAATCCAGTTCTTTAGCACTGGGTCCCCGCTTTCGCGGGGATGAACGGGTTAGGTCGCTGTCGTGAAATGCGTCGTCCCGTCGCGCTCGATGCGCTTGAGCAGGTCGATCTCCCACGACAGATATTCATTCATGGCGGTCTTCGGATCGCCCGGCCGCTCATAGGGCTTGAGCCAGACGTCGATCGGCTCGTCCGCCATCTTGGCGTCGGTTGCGAGCGGAAAGCCGGCAGCGGCCCAGGCCGCGTTGCCGCCCCTGAGCCAGTGCACAGGAAGCGTCGTGAGCGCGCGTGCTTCCTCGACGGCGAGGCCGGCGAGCACGCCGTCTTCCGAGGTGAGCACTACCATGCTGCGCAACGGTATCCTCGGCAGCGCGCGATCGAGCCGCGAGCGAATGGCGAACCAGGCGCCCGGAATATGGCCGCGGCGGTAGTTCGGACTGCGCGACAGATCGATGACGTTCACGTTGTCGACCGCCAGCACGTCGGAGAATTCGACCGCTGCGTCGGCAAGCAGCTCGCCGAGCACGATGTCCGCCGGCTTGCCTTTTTCAGTACCGGCTTCCGGCAGCACCGCCACATCCTTCCAGCCCATCTGCTTGAGCCACGACGCGGTCATCACCGCGCGCACCTCGTTGTCGTCGCTGAGCACGATGCGCGCTTGAAGCGTGCCGACGTATTGATCGGTTGCCTGCACCAATTGCCCGCCCGGGGCGGACAGCGCGCCCGGCAGGTGGCCGGCCTCGTATTCGGCCGGGTCGCGCACGTCGAGAATATAGAGCGTGCGCGTGGTGTCGCCGCGCCAACGCTCGAGCGCGGCGCGGTCGATGCGCGCGATGCCGAAGCGGCGCGCCACCTCATTCGCTTTGGATTTAGCCCAAGTCAGCCCCGCGCTGCTCGCCGCCGGGGGGCGGTTGGTCTTGCCGTGATCGCAGGCTAGGCCGGCGAGATGCCAGCCCATGGTGCCGTTGCGCAGCGCCACTACCCTGTTGGGCACGCCGGCATTGATCAGCGACTGCGCGCCGATGATGCTGCGGGTGCGGCCAGCGCAGTTGACCACGATCAGGGTGTCGGGCGAGGGCGCGATGTCGTGCACGCGCAGCACCAGCTCGGCGCCCGGCACGTTGATCCCGCTCGGGATCGAAATGCGCGCGTATTCGTCGTAGGGCCGGCTGTCGAGCACCACCATGTCGGTGCCGGCGCGCATGAGCTTGTCGAGTTCGTCGCCGCTGATGCTGGGCGTGCCGCTGGTGTGCTCGACGAATTCGCCGAACGCCTTGCTCGGCACGTTGACGCCGGAGAACAGCTCGAAGCCGGCGGCGGCCCAGGCCGCGATGCCGCCGTCGAGATAACAGAGGTCGCTGTAGCCGGCGCGGGCAAGAATGCTGGCCGCGCGTGCGCTGAGGCCGTCATTGTCGTCGATGAGCACGATGCGGGTGGCACGGCGCGGCACCAGGCGGGCGAAGCGCAGTTCGAGCCGGCTCAGCGGCACCGAGCGCGCCCACAGCAGATGATTTTGCGAGAACGTGAGTTCCTCGCGCAGGTCGATGAGCGCCAACTCCTCGCCGTCGAGCAGCATGGCCTTGACGGCGGCGGCAGTGACGGGGCGGAGCAGTATGTTTGCCGCGTGCAGATTCACGACGCCTGCCGGGCGTTTATCTGTTCCACCGCGCCGGTCTTCAGATCGATTTTGATGCGGGTGATCTTTTCGAGATCGGTGCCGGTGACGCGGATGAAGCGCGCGTAGTCGGGATAGCCGATCGAGTGAATGGCGCCGTCCTGGTAGATGCCGGCCTGGCCGGGGCTGAGCCGGTACTTCTTTGCCGGCTTGAGCCTTGGCATGTTTGGGATCCCTGCCGTCGTCTTCGCGCGCCCACTCCGTCATGTCGGTGTATTTGGTGGCCTGGCCGTAGATCGCCCAGGAGGGGCCATGATCGTGCGGCGGTGATGCGTGCGCCTTGTCGTTGATATGGGCGAGCACCTGGAAGCCGAGCTTCTCATCCTCGTACAGCACCTTTACACCGCGCGGCGCGTCGTCGCCGCAATAGGCGCGGATGAAGTCGGCGTTGCCGAGCAGGCGTTCGAGATTGGCGCGCACCTGTTCGCGCCCTTTCGGTCCGCCGTCGCGCGCGAGCGTAGTCCGGCAATCGGCGATGAACTGGTCTATGTCGTAGGCCATCGCGCTCCTCCCTGACGAAGACGTGGTCATTGTCGCGCAACTCAATGGCTCGCACCAGCCTACCTGTCCCGGGCGCAGCGCAACGTGAAACGGTGCGCTGCAGACCCGGGACCCCGGTTACTCTGAAAGCAAACTGGGTCCCGGATCAGCGGTGCACCGCTAGCGCGCTGCACCGCATCCGGGACGCGAGTCTTTACGATACCCGCTTCATGCGGCCCCAGGTCTTGAGCGCGGACCAGATGCCGCGCTCGAGCCGGAAGCGGTCGATCGGCGCCGACGACTTGATCGAGCTGATGCGGTAGAGGCCGACGCCGGTCCACTGGAAGCCGCATTTCTCCAGCACCCGGCGCGAGGCCGGATTGGTGACGCGTGCGCCGGCTTGCAGCGCCTCGTGCGCGAGATCCGTGAAGGCGTAGTCAATCACCGCGTGCAGCGCCTCGGTGGCGTAGCCCTTGCCCCAATAGGGCAGGCCGAGCCAGAAGCCGAGCTCCGGCGTCTGCTCCTGCGGCACAATTCCGCAGGCGCCGACGACGGTGGCGTCGCGCAGCGTGATCAGGAATACTGCCTCGCCGCCGGCTTTGTTAGCGCCGGTAATGAAATCCTCGGCATCCGACATTCTATACGGATGCGGAATGCGCGCGGTGTTTTCGGCAATGCGGCGGTCGTTGGCGAGCGCTGCTACCGTTTTAGCGTCCTCGAGGCGCGGCGCGCGCAGGGCAAGCCGCTTGGTCTCAAGGACGGGGATACAGCCCTCGTGGAAGGTCTCTCTCGGTATGCGTTCCAGCAGTGTCATGGCACGGGCTCCTTTGTTTCAACACCAGTGTTGAAATGCGAAGAGGGGGAGCCGGTCACCCGTCTCCCCCTCTCAGAGCCCATTGAGCCCTGCCGGTTTGACTAGATGTCCGGCAGACCTCGAATTTTGGTCTACCTTTTACTCGGCTGCCGCCTCCGTCATCGGTACGATCGACACGTAAGTGCGGCCTTTGGCTTTCTTAGCGAACTGAACTTTTCCGTTTACGAGCGCGAACAGGGTGTGATCCGTGCCAATTCCGACATTGCGGCCGGCATGCCACGTGGTGCCGCGCTGACGCGCAAGGATATTGCCGGCGATGACGATCTCGCCGCCCGCCTTCTTCAGGCCAAGCCGCCGGCCCGCTGAGTCGCGGCCGTTCCGGGATGATCCGCCTGCTTTTTTATGCGCCATGAGTGCTCTTTCGAATTCCGTTACTCTTTACACCAATTCCGTGAAGGAATCATCTCACTTTTTCTTGCTCTTTGAGGCCGGCTTTTTTGCGGCCGGCTTCTTGGCCCGGGTCTTGGCCTTCGCCTCGACCGGCTTGGCCTCGGTTACAGCCTCGGCCTCGGCTTTGGGCTTCGGCTCGCGCTTGGGCCGCGGCGCCGCCGTTTTCGACGGCTTGGCGCCGTCGGTCAGGATCTCGGTGATGCGGATCACCGAAAACTCGTGGCGGTAACCGCGCTTGCGGCGCGAATTCTTGCGCCGGCGCTTCTTGAAAGCGATCACCTTGTCGCCGCGCGTGTGCTGGAGCACCTCGCCGGCGACGGTCGCCCCCGCGATAGTCGGCATGCCGAGCTGCGGCGTGTCGCCGCCGAGCACCAGCACTTCGCCGAACTCGACGATCGCGCCCGGCTCGCCCTTCACCCGGTCGATCCGGATCACGTCTTCGGCGGCCACCCGGTACTGTTTGCCGCCGGCTTTAATGACTGCGAACATCGTTCTTCCTTTGTGTTCGACCCCGGTGCTCGGACTATTCCGGACCGGCTTCTTTCAGTCGGTTTTTCGTGTGTTTTTAAGGGCTTAATGGGCCCTTGAAAAAGCACGCGGACCCGAAGGCCCGCTGCGGCCATGCTTATGGCGGGGAAGGGTGCGGCCTGTCAAGAAAACCCGCCCTTTTAACCTCCCCCTTCGCGCAGCGGGGGAGGGAGTAACGCAGAGGACCTCAGCTCTCGGTCTTGGCCGACGCCTGGGCTGCGCTCCAATGGCCGCTCTCGGCTTCATTCTCCGACTGCGCCAGCCGGTAGCCGACGCCCAGTTCGGTCACCAGGATTTTGGGTGAATCCGGGTGCGGCTCGATCTTCTGCCGCAGCTTGCGCACGAAGATGCGCAGATAATGCGTGTCGTGCACGTGGATCGAGCCCCACACTTCCTTGAGCAGATGTTGGTGGGTGACCACGTTGCCGGCGTGCTGCGCCAGCACCTGCAGCAGCCGGTATTCCTTCGGCGTGAGGGTGAGCCGCTTATCATTGAGCGTCACGGCGCGGACGGCGAGATCGATGGTGAGCGGGCCGACCTTGACCGTCGGCTCGCCGCTCGCCGCTCGCATCTGCCGGCGCAGCGCTACCCGCACGCGCGCCAGTAGCTCCGCCATGCCGAACGGCTTGACCACATAATCGTCGGCGCCAAGCTCGAGCAGATGCACCTTCTCCGCTTCGGTCGAGCGCACCGAGAGCACGATGATCGGCACGCTTGACCAGGAACGGATGCGCTCCACCACCTCGGAGCCGTCCATGTCGGGCAGCCCGAGATCGACGATGACCAGGTCGATCGGCCGCAGCGTGGCCGAGCGGATCGCCTCGGCGCCGGTGCCGGCCTCGTGCACCACGAAGCCGTTGAGCTCAAAACCTGTGCGCAGGAAGCGGCGGATTTGAATCTCGTCGTCGACGACGAGCACGATCGGGGATGACTCACTCATCGGTGTCACTTTCGAGTTGCGCAACGACAGCTTGCATTACTGGGAGTTCGATAGCCACCGTGGTGCCCAAGCCCGGGCCCTCGCTGACGGCGTTTATCTTGCCGCCATTGGTGGCGATGAACGCATTGGCGATCCAGAGACCGAGACCGGAACCGCTGGTGGTCGTGGCATGACGGTCGCCGCGCACGAAGCGGTCCCAAATTTTCGGCTGCTCGGCCGCGGTCAGTCCGGCGCCTTCGTCGCTGACGCTCAGGATCATGCGTCCGTCGCGGGCGCGCGCGGCCACCGAGATTTGCGAACCGGAATGGGAATATTTCACCGCATTGTCGAAGATCTGCACCAACGCCTGCTGCACCAGCACCGGATCGACATGGATGAGCGGCAGATCGCCCGGCAGATTGAGCATGATGCGGCGATCGGACAGGCGGTGGCGGCAGCGCTCGATCGCCGAATTGATAATGTCGGCCGGGTCGGCCCATTCGATATGCGGCTTGATGCCGTCGCTGCTGATGCGGCTGGCATCGAGCAGGTTCTGGATGTCGTTGTTGAGCCGCTCGGCTTCGTCGCGCACGTCGTGCACCAGCGCCCGCAGGTTCTTTTCGCCCGCCAGCGCCGGCGCCGCGCTCAGCACGGTGGCGGCGCCGAGAATCGAGGCGAGCGGCGTGCGCAACTCGTGTGAGACCGAGCCGATCAGCGCCTCGCGCAGCTGGTCGGTCTGCGAGCGCATGCGCGCTTCGCTGATGGCGTGGGCGACGTCCAGCCGTTCAAGCGTCGCGGTGGCGTCGGCCAGCACCGCGTCGACACGGATGCGCAGCTCGTTCGAACTTTCCCGCGATTCACGACCGAGATTAATCGCGATGACGCCGAACTCGGAGCTCTTGGGCGACACCGCGCGCACCAGCCAGACGTCGCCGCTATCGGCGGTCACCGTCACGCCGCTGTTGGCATCGCGGCGGCCGGACGCGACTTCGATCACCTCGGCGAGGACCTGCTCCGGCACCGTGACGCCGGCGCGCCGGCCGCTGCTGCTGGCGGCATCGCGCGCGCTGGCGAACAGGACGACCTTGCGCTGCATGACGGAGGCGAGGTGGTCTTCGATCGCGGCGTGAATGTCGGACACGTCGAACGCCACCGCCAGCCGGCGCGAGAAGGCGTAGAGTTCGCGCAGGTCGATCTCGCGCTGGCGCGCCATCTCCAATTGGCGTTTGAGCCGGGTCGCGAGCTGGCTCACCACCACCGCGACGAAGATGAACAGGATCAGATTAATGACTTCCTGCGGATTCGTGATGCGGAAGCTGTAGAGCGGCGGATAGAAGAAAAAGGCAGAGGCGAGCACCCCGCAGACGGCGGCAATAATCGCCGACACGATGCCCCAGCGCGTGGCCGCGATCACGACCGGGATCAGATAGACCACGGAACCGTGCTCAAGTCCCAGTTCCCAAACCATCGTAAAAAGCACGAAGGTCAGGGCGCCGACCAGCCCGAGCGTCATGAAAACGCCGGTCAATTCCTTGCGGATGCGGTCGAATTTCAGGGCGTCGAGCATGGTCTTGGCGGTCGGCGGCCGTTTACCTTTGGGGCCGTACAATATAACGCTGCAAAGCCTTGTCTGTCTTGGCTTGCTTGGTTAGATAGCAGCCGTCCAAATCGGGCTTTTTCAGGCTCTTTTCGGGCGTCGGAGAGGTGGCAGAGTGGTCGATCGCACCGCACTCGAAATTCTATCCACCCCACTTCAATAAGTTTTCGCCTGTCCCTTTAGCTCCCACTGTGTTGGGTTTTCCTAGCGGTTACGGGACCGTCATCTGCCCTCATCCCGTCTCGTGCTACCGAGTTCGGTAGCAATTTCGGTAGCAATGATCGCTCTTTGTTCGCATCGGAATTGTTTAGTTTCAATACCCGCAAGGGTCGCCAAGAAGCACCGGCTAAAACGCGGTGAACTGTATGACTTGGTCTGGTCGCAATCGATGAAGACGCTGACAACGCGGTTCGCCGACCCGACGATTTCGGATCAATCGAAGGCTGACGGGATTGTGGATTTGGCACACCCAAGCAGTTGACTCAACCCGCTAGATATGCGGATTCCGAAATCAACCTGTGAAACCGATTCGACGGCGCGCTAATCGTCCTAGTGCTTGCTAGGGGACGATTTGGGGGAGCGTTGCGGCTCGGATGACGGCTTATGCCGCCCCACGGCTTTCAGGGACGCATTAAACTGATCTTCGGATAGGTCCGCGCCTAGCTCGCGGGCCTTGTCGCGAAATTTTTGGATCTGAGATTTCTTGGTCATTGTCATGTCCGCCGCCGACGAAGCGCCCTCGTACTACTACATCGCCTCGATCGATGAAGCAGGCGATCCGGGACTTAGGCGTGTGCGCCCACTGGACGAACCGGGAGCAAGCGAATGGCTTGTTTTTGGGTGCGTTCTCATTCAAACGTCCCGAGAACGGGAAACCGTGAATTGGGTCCGTTCCATTCTAAAAAACGTCGAATTAAGCAACGATCAAGAGCTTCATTTCCGCCAGCTAGTGGAGTGGCGAAAACCTCTCGTATGCAACGAACTAGCGAAATATCCGCTAAGAGTTTTCGCGCTGCTTTCAAACAAAAAGAACATGCGAGGGCACAAAAATCCTCGCGCCGCAGCAAGAACGCCCGCCGTTTCGGCCAACCAGTATTTCTATAACTACTGTGTGCGCCTCCTTTTAGAGCGCGTAACTGATTATGTGTTTCGCATTCGGTATCTCTTCACGGCTATCCCCGTCACGTAAAAATTATTTTTAGCAAGCGGGACGGCCACGCATATGGCCATACGATTGCATACCACGAAATTCTGAGACAGCAGTCGAGAAGCAACACAACCTGGTTGAATAAGCGAACCATAAAATGGCAGGTCTTGGATTGGCGGCTTATGAACGTAGAGCCGCCCAATTTGAACGCGGGCTTACAGCTAGCTGATGTTGTTGCCAGTTCTTTTTATCAAGCGGTAGATATTTTACCGCCTACTCTCTGGAATCCACGCAATGCGAAACTGTTATTACCTCGCGTTGCAAGAGAGAATGGACTTTATCGCGACTATGGTGTTGCACTTCAACCAACGCCGCCACGCAAGGCACGACTAGTCGCGAAGCAAAAACAAATCTTTGAGTTTTACGGATATGATGGGAGTGATTTCTAAAAAATGCGGCGGGCCCCGGCCTCATCACCGCTAGGAGCGTTTAGGCCACCATCCGATGGGCGACCGTCTCACTAGCTGCCTCTCGACACTGCGCCAATCAGCCTGAGGGTTGATCCGACGTATCCCGCCGCAAACCATATAGCAGATTCCACATTTTGAATCAATGGGTTACTAACTAATTGGCGCGACTCGAGTTTTTACCTACGCGACGCGCGGACAGCGGCGCGGTAAGTCATTCGCTTGCCAACGAAGCCTTGCAATGCGCGAGTGCTGCGTTCGATGTCATCGACACCAAGCGCAATGCGGTTGCTATAATGAAAATCAAATTCGCCAAGATAGCGATGCAAGTGTTTATCCTTGCAGCGCGCGAGCGTGCAATGAAGAGCGCCGCCGATTAGTTCTCGCGCGTCTCGATTTCTCTCTACTTTGCTGTTGTTCCTGTAAGTTCGGAACGACTATGGTGATGCTTGCCGACAAATTAAACTCGGAAATTTTTCGGCCTCTAAAACGACGTTCACAAGATGGCAAAGTCATACGGCAAGCGCTGGAAAGTGGTCGAGAGCATCGGTGCAGGCGGCCAAAGCGAAGTTTTTCGGGTAACCGATGCTAGCAACGAATTGCCCGGCGAGTGGGCGCTAAAGCGGCTGCGCCGCAAGGATCGCACGGCTCGATTTCGGCAAGAGGTCGAAATTTTGAAGCGCTTGCAGCATGACAACATCATCAAGCTTGTTGATGCTCAGGTGCAGGACGATGGCGAAGAGCCAAGCTTCTTGGTCATGCCAATCGCCCAGCACGGAGACCTTGATGCCCGACTAGGAATTTATACGGACAATATTGAAAGTATTGTCATAATTGCTAAGCAAATCGCTTTGGCGCTCGAACACGCGCACAAATCAAACGTCATTCATCGCGATATAAAGCCGGGAAATATTCTGTTCCCTGATGTGGGCCATCGGGTCTGGGTAGCTGATTTTGGGATTTCACTGGACCAAACCGCCGGGCGGAACACAGTTGACGGCGAGGTCGTCGGTCCACGATTTTTTATTGCTCCCGAACTTGATGAGGGCGGAGCAATCAAAGTCACTCCTGCAGCGGACATATATTCACTCGGGCAACTAATTTTCTACATGCTATCCGGCGGCAAGCGTATTGCGCGCGAAAATGTGTTCGATCCACGGTATGAGAAATTTTTTGCAAGGGGACAGCGACACGCGTTGCTTCGATTGCTCTTGAGCAAAATGATCGCATCTAAAGAGAACCGATATAAAGAGATGGAAGTCGTTATCCGGGAATTGGAGCAGATCGAGAACTGGGAGAAAACAATAGCGGGAGGCCTATTAAATTCGAAGGGGATGGCTGCCACTGCATTTTTGCAGAAGCGAACAGCCGAACAAATACTACATCAGGAAACTTTTGAGGCAGTCAGAGAAGGAGAGATTAAGCGAATAGATAGCGTGACATCTAGCATCGTCGCATGGATATCGGATCAACTGGAAGCGACGAAGACGCAGTTAGAAGCCGGTAATGCACTGATCGTGCACGTGACCCAGAACGGGCAAAGTGACCTTCCGGTGAAAGTTGATACAGGAAACGATACCCTGCTCGAGGAAAAAGGATCGGCAGGACTTTCAGTTCGCATCCCGACTGATCCTCGCCGCACCACGTATAGGATTCGATTGATCGTGTGTGCCGAGGTTCGACACACGTTGCCGTCGTCGGATAGTCATTATTTGGGTTCTCCCGGGAATCCCATGATGGCCGTGACTCCTACGTTTGTTCAATATGCCGAACACGCGGCACATCTGGCCGATGATGGCGGATATTTCCTTGGCAAGCCTACGAAATATGGAGTCACCGAACCTATTCCTTCTAGGACAAGAGGTTCGCAATATCGGCAAATGACCGACCGCAGATATGTCGATGGATATTTTGCGATCGCTCGTTTCAACGCCGCAGATTGGCCTGCAGTGCAAGACGACATCTTGAAAATGATGACCGATGTATTGAGCCGCATGATGGATTACATCGGTCAGAACGCGTCCTGACGCACTCGAACGGCTCGATGATATGCGCGCCTCACTTGAATTCCACCGTCACGGTGGAATGACCGAAAAGAATTTAACCGTCATTCGGCAGATCCTCAGCGGCGACGTCTGGAGCGAGGTGGTCAACCTTCCCGCGGTGCTGATGGCGCAGGCTCGGTTGTTAAGGGACCAGGCGCCCATCAAGGCCGCCGTGACAGCGCAGATGGCCGTTGCCATCGGCATCCTCACGTTCGCCCCTGTCCGCCTAGGCAACCTAGTCCACATCAGGCTCGACGAAAACCTGATCAAACCAGGCGGACTTAATGCTCAGTACATGCTGGTGTTTCCTCATTATGACGTGAAGAACCGTGTACAGCTTGAGTTTTTGCTCGACGCCGAGCTGACGGCGCTGATTGATGAATATATCCACGAGTTTCGCTCGTTGTTATTGCGAGGATCGAATGAGCTCTGGCTCTTCCCCGGCGAGACCGGTGGATGCAAGGACGCCAAGACGTTGAGCGGGCAGGTCACCGAGCGGATCGAAAAGGCTATCGGCCTCTCTATCACCGTGCACCAGTTTCGGCATGCCGGCGCTGCGCTGTGGCTCAAGAACAATCCCGGCGATTATGAGACCGTTCGGCGCACACTCGGCCATCACGCTTTCCATCCCGAACGTCACTTCTGGCACGAATATGTCGGCTTCAACTACCGAATGAGCAATCTGCAGGCCGCCATTGGGTTGGCGCAGACCGAACGTTTCGACGAGATTGTAGCAGCCCGGCGTCGTGTGCGCGCGTGGTATGATGAACGATTGAGATTGATCCCGGGCCTGCAGATACCGGCTGAAGCGAAGGACTGCAAAAGCGTGTTCTGGATGTACGCCGTCCGGACGAGCTCCGCATTCGGATGCACAAGGCATGAACTACGAACCCAACTCGCCCAGCGCGGAATTGAAACGAGATCATTCTTCGTTCCGATGCACTTGCAGCCGATCTACTTCAATCAATTCCGCGGCCAACACTTCCCGATTGCGGAGGCTATTTGCCGGTCGGGACTTTATTTGCCGACCCATGAGAACCTCGAGGAACGCGACGTCGATTGGATTGTCCGGCAGATCACGGACATTCATCACCAGCAAGTGGGATGCGTTCGCGAGCCGGTAGCTGAACAGTAAATACAAGGTTGACGATGGACGGTTGTCCTTTCCGAAAATCATATCCGCACATATTTATGATGCAATCCGCCGAGGATTTGGATGGCAGTGATGCTGCCGGTCCGTTGGACAGCTCGCTGCAGAGATGCATCCCTCTGCAACGCCAGGTGCGTGCGCGTCCGGTTGTAATAAGCCGCATAGGGTGATTTATCGACGAGTGCTCATTCGGTTAGCCCACAGTCGTTTAGATTTCGGCTGCGTCGGGCTTCAAGTAAACGATCAGGCAAAAACAACAAAATCCCAGTCCGATCAGCGAGTATTTTAGCGCTACAATCGATGGCACCCCGAATAGGCAGAGGGTTGCGATTGATCGGAAGCGCATAATCTTGCGCGTCCTCGGCGAGATGTCATTAAATCGAGTGCGGTCAATGACCGCGCTGAAGGAAGGCAGCCGCAGTTACGCCAATAACGGCATCGGCGAAGCAGTGAGCAAAAGTTCAAACTATTCCGTGGAGCGAACGCCCAGATCCGCATAAACGCCACGCAGTGCAGCGATGAATCCGGCAGCCGAGAACCGATGCTCGTAGGTCCTACGTCCCGCGGCTGCGAGGCTATTGCGGAGATCCACGTTGCACACGATAGCGCGCAGCGCAGCGGTAAGGGCTCTAACGTCACCGGGTGGGCAGAGCAGGGCGTCGCTTCCGTCGGCAAGGTCTTCCGGAATACCGTCGCACGCGCTCGCGATGACAGCGGTTCCGGATCGTAGGGCCTCGATTATCGAGACCGACCCGCTCGCCTCCGCCAGCGAAGGCAGCACGAACACATCTGCTCGATCAAGGTAGGGCCGCGTGTCGCCCACTCGGCCCACAATCGCGACACATTTCGCAAGGCCTAGATCTTGAGCGATCCGCCGATGAGCGTCGAGCAAACGACCAGAGCCGATCAGGCAAGCACGGAAAGACACCCCGCTCGCGGCAAGTTCGGCCAGCGCGATCAGTAAGACATCGAGCCCCTTGCGAGGATCGTGGCGCGAAATCGCAATGACGAGTGGAGATTCCGGAGCGCAGAGCTGTGCGATGGGTTCTGGACAAAGGCTTGGCGCTAGAGTTTCGCCGTCCAGAAAAGCGTCGGAGGTGGTGTACGGTATCTTTCGGATGTGCAACGAACGTCCGTAAGCACTCGTGAGAATAGTTCTGACCGATTTGTAATTGACGAGCACAACGTGCGCGTTGGCATAACCCCAGCGCTCGACGTGGTCGTCGATTGAGCGGATCCAGCGCAGCCACAAGCCGTACCGGATGCGGTGAGACAGGCGGTGGTGCTCAAGCCCATCCTGCATAGCACCGACCTCGTACGCGCGAGTCCCATAGGCGCTCGCAACTGCCAACGCTTCGAGTCCATGGCGGCGCAGCGCCCGGACGGCGAGTACCGCTGCAACAGACCAGATTGCAAATCCGTGGATGACGTGCGGGCCCGGTCTCCCTATGAGAAACCGCACCACCGCGCGGGCGAGCAATGGACTTTGCGCGACGACCGGAAGGTGCGGCGCCACCTCATGAACGACACCGAATTCAACAGTCGTCGTCCGCGCCCGTCGCCCGATGCAGAATATATGCGGCCGGAAGCCGAGGCGTGTGACGGTCAAAGCATGAGCGCGGACATAGCTCTCGTGACCGCCTACGCCTTCCAACACATCCTTTCCCGAGATAAGTACCAGCGGAGTGTCGCTCATTCGGCGAAGCTACCATGCGTGAACTTCTTGTTAAACCCCTTGCAGACTGATGGAATGCGCGTAATGAAAGCGATCCCAGTTGACCAATGTTGGAATTGTCGGTCGCTGGTTGGCGGAATTGCGATTCGCTTCAACGAGGATAAGATCAATTCCAACCGCTGGCGTTTTTTTAAGCCATCGGTGGTGCTCGCGTTGCCACCGGCCCAATCGAAAGAGCATTCTCGTCTTTGAGGACTTTCGTGCACATGCGTTCCATACTCTTCTGCAATGAGATGCTCGGTATGGGCCACCTGCGCCTGTCACTCGTGCTTGCAGAGGCTCTCGTTGCCTGCAGCGAAGGCGCAACCGCACTCGTCGTAACCGGATCCCCGGCGTCCCGCGGAATGCGAGTTGCGCCGGGTGTGGACATCCTTAAGCTTCCGGTCGCTCCTGTCACTTCCGACTCGCCCTGGAGCGCAACTGAGTTTAGACCTTCGGCAGGGCTCGCGATGGGGCACAAGGATGTAGGCGCGCTGCGCGCACACCTCTCGTTGGCCGCCATCGAATGCTTTCGTCCCGACGTTTTAGTTTCCGACCACCGGCCGCTCGGTCGCGAAGATGAACTCCAGCCCGCCTTAGAGTACCTGCGCGCTCGAGGCGGCTGTACGATCGCGCTTGGGCTGTGGGAAGTTGACGACGACCCTGAACGCCTCCGCGCCGAGTGGAGCCCAAAGTTAATGGACGCCGTGGGCCATCTGTACGACCTTGCATTCGTTTACGGGCCTCCGTGGGCAGGCGACGTGCGTGTAGAGCGTCTGCAAGCCGCCGGCGTGCCGGTCTATCACACGGGGCTAATTGGTTTGCCTCCGGCGAAACGCGGGGCTTCTGATCTCGGCAAAGGCTACCTGCTGGTAATGGCCGGAGGCGGCGTTGATGGCTTCGTCGCCTTGGACGCGGTGATCGGCGCGATCCGAACGCAGCCAATTGAGGTTCCCGCAGTTTTAGTGACCGGTCCGCTGATGGGACAATCTCAAATCGCAATGCTGCGCAAGCACGCATCGGGCCTCGAAGTCCAAGTGCTGGAGTTTAGAGCGGACATAGACGCCGTTATCGCCGGTGCCCGCGCGATAGTCGCAATGGCCGGCTACTGCACCGTTTCGGAGGTCCTCGCGAGCGGCAAGCCGGCGCTACTGATTCCACGCGTTTTTCCGCGTGAAGAGCAACTCAACCGGGCTCGACGGCTGGTGGCCGCAGGGCGGGTCGAGATGCTTCTGCCGAATGAGCTTGCCCCGATCAAAGTGCGGGATGCAATTGGCGAACTGCTCAAGCGCCAGCCCACAACACCGGAACCCCTGAGGGGGGCGATAGATGCCGCAAATATTCTAACACGGGTCGCGTCCCAAGGCGTGGGTGATCGGCCCCCATCGAGTGGTCCATGTGGAATGTTAGTTGAGACGCGGCCGTTGCGCCAGCGTGGCCGGCGAAGCCGGTTGACGTAGCGCAGCCGGCCACGCGGCGAAGGCGGGCACGAAGACTTGCGGTGCTGGTGGCTTGTAGCCCAGCGATTCATGGGGCCTGATTGCGTTGAAGTGGCGCCGCCAACTTTCGATGATGATTTGGGCCTCACGCAGCGTGTAGAATATTTCACCATCGAGCAGTTCATCGCGCAGGCGTGCGTTGAAGCTTTCGACGTAACCATTCTCCCAGGGACTGCCTGGTGTGATGTAGGCGGTCTTGGCACCGACCGCTGTGATCCACTCCTGCACATCCATGATCCTCCGAATCATGGTGGCCCATGGATTCAGAAGTCAAAATAAAATGCAACTGTAATGCTAGGGAGCGCCATATAACGAAATCAATAGCTTATAGGTGTCGTTAGCGTCAGTAGCGGCAGTCTTTAGCGGCAGCAGAACCCAACGGCTCCAGTGGTTCCTCGATTACGCTGACCCAAAGCTCGGCGAGCATCGATCGCGTGTTTGTCGCCGTTGTTAGGGCCTCGTTGCGACATTTGAGCAATCTAATACCGGTTCCATAGCTGTTTGAATCGAAAGGTTACGGTGGCGGGAACCGAAGATCGGAATGAATTGTTTTCGGGTCGCGAGGTGTGATTCCTTGACCATCTGATTCGGAGGGAACAGATGGTCAAATGCACCAAAGGCCAAGTCCGGCAGTTGAAGAAAGCGCTGCGATGGAAAGGGCGGCCAGTACAGCGCCAGCGTATCCAGATGGTCCTGCTGCGCGAAAGCGGGATGACGCAGCCTGCGATTGCCGAAGCGATGGGCGTGTCATTGAGCACGGTGAACCGGGCGCACATGGCCTATGACCGCGGCGGGCACAAGGCGCTCAAACCCAAGCCGATCGGTGGCCGCCAGCGCGAAAACATGACCTTGGCCGAAGAAAAGGCATTGCTCGATCGTTTTGCGAAAGCCGCCGGAGCCGGCGAAATGTTGAACATCCACGATCTCAAGGCGGCCTACGAAAAGGCCATCGGGCACGAAACCAGCAACAGCACCATCTATAATCTTCTGGGCCGGCATGGCTGGCGCAAGCTGATGCCGCGTCCGTTTCATCCCAAACGTAACATAGCGGCTCAAAACTCATTTAAAAAAACGGCTTTCCAAATGCTGTGAGGAAAGCCAGGCGGGCTGCCGCCAGGCGCGGTCGTCGCTTGCGGATCATGTTCGCCGATGAAGCGCGGTTCGGCCGGATCAACCGCCCGCGGCCGTGCTGGGCTCCAATCGGCACCAGACCCGAGGTCGCCTCCCAGCTCATTCGCGAATACATCTATTTGTACGGCGCGGTCTGCCCCAAGGACGGGACTTGCGTCTATCTGATCATGCCGACATCGAATACGGCGTGCTTCCAAGCCTTCCTCAATGTCCTCGCGCGAAAATTTGCCAGGCAGGATATCCTTTTGGTTCTCGACGGCGCCCCCAACCATCGCTGCGGCGACCTCGCGCTTCCCGACAATATCTCGCTACTCTTCCTGCCGCCCTATTCGCCAGAGCTCAACCCGAAGGAAAATCTCTGGGATGAAATCCGCGAGAAAATCTTCAAGAACTACGCCCTCAAATCCATCAACGCCGTGCGCGCCAAGCTCAAACAGGCCATCCTCTATATCGAACGCAATCCAGAAACCGTCAAATCCATCACGTCCTTCCCCTACATCGTCAAGTCACTCTGATGTGGAAATGGTATAACGCCGGCCGACGTGTACTTCGAGCGCGGTCAAACAATCTTGCAGGAAAGAGAGAGGATCAAACGAAACACAATCCAAAATCGACGCTTGCAGCATCACAAGAAAGCCGCATAAGCTAAAACCAGATGCGCAAGTCGATCCTGTAGTTCACACCGCCATCAGACTCAATTTATCTGACGACGGACAGATAATGCGCGTGGTGTGGCGATCGCAGAATAGGATGGGCTCGGTGCCTTACCGCACCGAGGAATGCAGTGAGCAATGTCGCTGTCATTTTTATCGCTGGACGGGATCCGCAGCGCCATGTCGATGACTCTCACTCCGGCTATGTACGGGTACATGCCCATGCGGCAACTCTCGCAGGGTACGACGTTCACATAATTTGTCTGGATCGAAAAGTGCGGACCGAGGTGACGACCTATGGCACCGTCCATGCGTTGAAAACCCCTTTCCGCAAAATCCGGTCGATCATGTTGCCCTTGCATTCGCCCATTCTCATGCGCGCAGCGGAAAACCTCGCGATGGCGCTCGGCCCCGCTCCGGTAATAGTCCACGGCTTTGGAGTCTGGGGCCATCCCGCGGCAAACGTCGGCGAACGGCTGAAAGAAATGGGACGGCGGTGCGCCAGCTTGATTGGATCTTACAAAACTTACGTTGACGAGACCGAATCCCAATGGCGCGGCCTTGTCGCGGAAGATGGGTTGCGTGCCCATGCCAAAGCGGCGTTAGCGCTGGCCTGGGTTCGCACTGTGATCAGCCCCTATGAGAAGCATAGTTATTGCAACGCCGACCGGATCTTGGTCAACTATCGTTCAGTGCAGAAAATGATCAATCACCGCTTCGGTGCGGACCTGCAATGCGATCTCGTTCCCTATACGGTCGAAAAGGAATTCCAAGATCCGCAGCCGGGTATACCTCGATCGCGCGTGGCGCGGAGTGAGTGTCCGGTCATCGTTTCGGTCGCCCGACACTTCCCGCGAAAGGGGGTCGACGTTCTGCTGCACGCGCTGCGACTGGCGAAGAATTCCGGTTGTTCGTTTTCCGCGCATCTTGTTAGCGGGGGCCCTTTGCTGGAGACCCACCGCAGACTATTACGGCGGCTAAATCTTTCGGATTGCGTCGCTATTCACGGGGTTGTTCCAAGCGTCGATGACTATCTCAATAAAGCCGATATATTCGTTTTGCCCTCACGAGAGGAACAAAGCGGCTCTCTAGCGTTGCTGGAAGCCATGCGCGCCCGGATTGCATGCGTCGCTTCTGCTTGCGATGGGATACCTGAGGACGTCTCGCACATGCGCGACGCCTGGCTCACTGTTCCGGGCGATGTCCACTCGCTCGCCCGGGGGGTCGTTTCGCTACTTAATGACCGACCTCTACGGCAGCGACTTGCGCACGCTGGACGAACAACATTCGAGCGTCGCTTCTCCGGCGCTGCCTTCTCCAAAGTCCTCGATGTCGTCTACAGGGAAAGCATAGGGCAGTCAGCTTCGCGGCACGTCGGGGGGAAAAGCGACCCTCAACCCAACCGAGTTCACGCAGCCGCTGCACAAAGGCCGTGGTCCATTGCGCCTGGGCGGAAGCCGTGCTTGCGCCTAAGAAACCGATGATCGGCAGCTTCGCTGGTTGCTGCGCGCGCACTGCAAGTGGCCACGCGACCGACGTAGCACCGAGAAGCGTGATAAACTCGCGCCGCCTCATGTCCATCCCCAATATCAAGAGATGGCATCGTCCCTGCTCGAGCAAGCACTTTGATAGGGCTGAAAAGGCCGTTAAGACCATCCGTTTAATATAGGCAGCCGCCGTCCCGAATTCTGATAGACATTAACAGACTTCCAAGCCCGACGCCGGGATTCGCTGCGCAGTGGCAGCCAGCGCCCGCTGCCCCATAGATGCAACCACCTTTGCACATTTTTCAGCAGGGAGCCGACTCAGCCAGCAGTCTCCGCATAAGATCGCAGGTTTGATTAAAATTCCGGCTCTCCGATGTCCACTATGTGGTGAAATGCGTTCGGCACTTCGGTTCCGTTCACGATAACGGGACCACTCGATGTCGTTTTTTTGAATTTAAGATTTCGCAATCCATCTATGTCCATTAGTTCGCTTATGCGCTCCCGCCGCATGGCGTAAAGCGCGCGGGTACGCCGCGCTTCCTCGGTAAAAACCCCCGGGGGCACGAAACCGGCCGACTTATGTGGAAGGGCCTGGTAGGTGCCATCCCGGCGGTCGAAACCAAGACCCGCTTGAGTGCATCGCTTGCCCATTTCCTCGTCTTCCGGACCCCAGCCCCAATAAGCATTCGGATAGCCATTGACGCGTTCGAAAGCCACTTTATCGAAAATGACCACTGCCCCGAAATACAGATCCCAATCTTCATTTTGCGTGAGTCCATGCCACGCCAATCGAGCCGGTTTAGGCGACCAGGAATAGTCTGCCCAGATCGGGAGATAATCGACATCATGAAAGCAAAAATAATCGGCCTCGTCGCGTGCAAGACTATAGCCACAATTTAGGAGTTTGCCCCGATTGAACGGGGCGCTTCCGCTTTGCTCAATGATATGGATTGAAATCGGAATATGCCGGTCAAGTTTGTCGCGCTCAAAATAAGTCAAAATGTGCGGAATAAAGTGGGCGAGATGTTGAGCCCGATTCCTATAGGGGACAACAATCGCTAGGCGTCTGCCATAAGAATCGGCCGATGGGAAATCATTGGGCAAAATGGACATTGCCGTGCACAGTATGATGGAAAGGATAGCCGCTACGGCTCTTATCTGCACTGACGAGAATATGGGAGAGTTGCAGTTAGGGCAATCTAGCAAAAGCGAAGGTTAGCGGGCTTGCTGGTCAATCGAACCGAGATTGGTGGCCCAGGTGAGTTCTCGGGCTGTGATGCCGTCGAGGCTGTTGCCGATGAGCTAATCAAATATTTCATGAATCCCTCGTATCAACCAGGTACCAAGGATGATCGGCAAGGACTGATCGATCTACTCGACCGCTACGGCGGTGAAATTCAGGAATATCTAGCGGCGTTCAAGGCTCGCCCAGTTGCGGGTGTGCTCGTGCGGAAAGCCCTAGCCAGCGCCAGCGGGAACTACAGCGACTTGGCAATGGCAGCCAGCGGCGTTTAGTCCACAGATAGGCCCGCAGTGTCGTGAGCGCAAAAGAGCGCCAATTGCACATGTCATGCCCCCTGTGACACTGCGGATCGTCTTGCGCGAAGCGCAGCTCTCGCGGGACTCGTGTGGCTGATTCTTCTCACCAAATGTTAGTGCAAAATGGAAACGGGTGAGCGATAGACCAAAGCCTGCCACGACCGCTTCCAATGTCGTTCGGACTCGCGTCGATTCGCGAATTCATTCAAATCTCCCTTCTGGCCTTTCGTACTTGCTACTACATCGATCGGGCAGGCGGGACACCGCCCGCACCTCGGCGATAGTCACGATCCGGGTCGCGGACGGAAAGAAAAGGCGTTGGACGGTCCTACGCCATTTGGTCCTGCTTAAGCTTGGCCTCGATAGAGGTTGCCCGCCAGTCGCGGGCAGACGTGTGGATATCCTGCAAGAATTTTTGTTGGCATCCGTGTTGGTACCGTCGAGCTTGACCTTATGAATTTTATCGTTAAATCAGGTACTTGACGGAGCCATGCTAGTCCGGCCACGCGTGTCGAACGATCCTACAATCTGATGAACATCGACGGCGTTATCGGTTTGCTCCAGGCGAGCGAGTAGCGATCTCACCCTGCCTGTTACCGCAATTTTCTTAGCCATATTGCTTCTTCTCCATCGGTTGATGACGTTGTCATCGAGTTTGTCGGTTGAATTGATTGACACAGCGAAATCCTCAATGCCGTTTGGTTGCTCGTTTTGGCAGACTGTCGGGCATCGCCCGCACACCGTATGTGAGGTCAGCGAGCACGAAGCGCCTCTAGGTTGCCTCTTATTTCTTCAAGGCGCCGATCTATTAACTCACGGTATTTCTTCAAGCGTTTCCATGAGCAATTTTCGGCACGCGTCCGGTTTACCTTGCCTCCAAGCCGATTTTGCCCACGTGACACCCCAAAACACATAGCGCCGCCGTATCCACATTTCGAGATCAGCCCCATTGGGCAGACGGTCGCGAATTTCTCCGATAATGCAATCTGAATACTTTTCTGCATTGCTCGAAATCCGGAATCCCAGCATACGCAAGGGACATATTGCTGCCATGTCGACGATAAAATGCCTGCATCGCTTTTACTTCAGCGACCTTACTGTAGAGCGCGAAGCGGACCCACATTTCGAGATCTCCCGCGTGTGGCAGTTCGGGAAGATATCCGCCAAGCCGTTTCTGGACAGACGTGCGCACCACTGCGGTCGAATGAGGGATACAGTTCGAAAACGCAAGTGTTTGAATTAAAGCTGCTGAGTTCGAGCACGTACGCGCCCGCTATGCCCGATCCGCGCGCTGCGACGAGAAGCGATTTATTGGCTTGATATCCGACCGCATCGCCCCACACCAAGCCAATCTCGGGATTGGCATCGAGCACTGCGATCACACGGTCGAGCGCTCCGGGCAACAAAAAATCATCTGCATCGAGCACCAGCAGGTATTCGCTCTGCGCCCACTCAATGCCTTCGTTTATGGTCGCAATGTACCCGCTGTTCACAATGTGACGTCGAAGTGAGACGCGCGGATCCCGTTGGGCCAATTCTGCCGCAACGGTGGGTGTCTCGTCCGTAGAGGCGTCATCTATCACTAACACCCGCAACTCTAGATGGGACTTCTCCAACACGCTCTCGACACATTGTCGGAGGAATCGACCGTAATTGTAACATGGCACTATGATATCGATGCCGCTCATCGTCGGCACACGTCGCGAATGCCGGCCACTATGTACTCTTGATCCCGATCACTCATTTGTGGGCAAGTGCAGCACTACGTAGTGGACTCGGGCTCATAAACCTGTCACCGACGAATGGTATTGTAGCGCTGATGGAGATCAGAAATTGGAGCCTTGGAGTATCACAGGTCAGGGTAGGCATAGTTAGATTGCATATTAGGCTTCAGCGAGAATAGCAATCAAGTATCAAGGCTGTGTAGGTACCGATTCAGATGTCGTCTGTTCCACAAGCGGACATTCCATATGGTAGAGTCTCGATGGCTGAAGCGATCATCCTGGTGGCAGGTAATGACATCCTCCGAGGTACCGGAGGGCACCCCACCTATGTGCGTGCTCACGCCCGCGCCGCTCGGAAGGCTGGATTTCAGCCCCACCTATTTTCGCTCGGCCGGCCCAAAGATGTGGTCGAGACTGAATTCGGAACCGTACACCGGGTGCCGGTGCTCCTCGATGCCGAAAGGATACCAGTCCTCCGACATCGTAAGAATCAACTCGTCTGGCGCGCGAGCGCATCCTCGGGACGCTTCAGGTCCCGCAGCGCCGTCCCACGGTTGTTGTATGCCTCTGCAAAGTTTGGTCTTAGCGCGATCGCCCTGTCGTAGCTAGCGAGCGCGTCCTCGGGACGCTTCAGGTCCTGCAGTGCCATTCCACGATTGTTGTGCGCCTCTGCGAGGCCGGGCATGAGCGCAAGTGCCCTGTCGCAACTCGCTAATGCTTCCTCTGCACGCTTCAAGTCGAGGAGCGCATTCGCGCGATTGTTGTGCGCGGTCGCGAGGTCTGATTCCAGCGCGATGGCGCGATCGAAACTCGCCAGCGCTTCGGTTGGGCGTTTTAGATCTAGAAGAGCCTTACCTAAGTTGTTGTGGGCACCTGCGACGTTGGCGTTTTGCCCGATCGCCGTTCTGATTAGGGCAATTCCTCGCTCTGTTTGTTGCAATTGAGCAGCAATGACCCCAAGCAGATGCAGCGCGCCAAAATGATTCGACTGCTGTCGCAGAACTATCCCGATAGATGTACTCTGCCTGCGCAAGCTTCCCCTGCTGATGCAGCGTCACTCCCTGATTGAACCTGACTTGTAATGCAAATGCAGCTGGCTCCTGCACTTGCGGTTGGGCATTGGGTGCTGGCCGGTCGCTTTTGGCCGCGCTCGGTGTGGCACTCTCCATTCGTCCCACGAAAGTGACCAGTGGGCTGACATGTGTCCAGGTCCTGTAAAATCCACTGTTCTTGCCGTAACTGTTGTCGTAAAAATCGTGTTCCTTCCCCATCATGATTGCGAGGATGTGGCCGTGCAGACGGTCGGTGACGATCCGGCGTCCTTTGCTGAATAGGCGAACTGCAGCGCAGAGTTTCCGCCAGGAATAAGCATCGAATTGGCCGTTAAAGCTATCTCGTGCCAAGTCGATAGATTTGGATTCCGGGAGGGTCAACGGCAAACAGCCCCAAGTGTTCACCGGCCCCCAGTCGTACCGAGTTGCTCCTTCTGCCAACACCACGGTTCCGGCTGCTTCACTATCACGCCTGAGCAAATACACCACATCGCGTTCGGGTTCGGCGGTCATCGTTGCAAGGAGAGCGGTGACAATGTCTTGGAGCGCAAACGCCGAATCGATATGCAAGTAACAATTGGACAATCCCATCTGCGAACGCAGTGTTATGAGGCTGTCCAGATCGCGTGCCATGACATGGAGGTCGGGATGCAGCATCATGAGGCGGGCTGACTGTTCCAGAAGCTCGCGACTTTCGAAGTACACAGTCTGGGGCATGACTATAGCCCGACGGTTCGGAAAAGCGGCAATGATCATCTCGCGGAACAGCTGATCCTCAACGTACAGGTCTCCTAGGTTGCCGCCGCCCTGCATCACCAAAACGGTTTCTGGCGGCAGTCCGGCCACCATACGCATGTCCAATGTGTGCGGCGAACATTCGTAGAGGACATTACAGCCAAGTCGATTCTTGAATAAGACTTTCTCACCAAGCCAAATGAAGTGATCCCCGGCGTTCTGGTAGTTGGGCCAGCCGAACAGCGCGACGGGTCGCTGCCCAACTAAATCGCGCAATGTCCGCGCCAGATCGTTCACTGGCGCTTGGAGGTCGCTGGGGGCGCAGGCAATTTTATTCTGCTGTTGTGTCATTCAAGCCTCCTACTCACCTCCGATGGCGGTCGGGCTATCGGTCCAATTCCGAACAAGCCGCCATATCGACCTCACGTCCGCGGCCGCCCCTCCGCATGTAAGGACCCATTTCCGGCCGGTTGGCGAGTTGCACTGCATAGAACCTGCCCAATGCCGATATGAGCCGCCCCCGTCGCCCGAGCAGATCGTCGGCAAGCCCGATCATGAGACAATTCGGCCAAGCCTCAGGCCGAAGCTGGAGAAGGCGAGCGAAGAGTTCTGTCCTCGTCCTCGTCGGGATGCACAAGCGCGAGAAGCGTGGCCGTCGCAGCAGTCGAACGCGAGACGCCCATGTGGCAATGGACGAGGACATGTCGCTCGCCGCCCGCTCCAGCATCGTCTGCGAGCGAACGCCCGAACGCCAGGATCGTCTCGATATGCTCGATTTGCGGAAGAATAAAATTTGGCGCGGGATCGATCTCATCGTGGAAACGCAAGGTCGTCCGATAGTGCGGCTGATAGGTTCTGAATACATCCGGTTCAGGAACGTCGGGATCCAGGATCGATAGAACGTGTGTGACGCCGTGGGCGCTATAGCGATCGAGTTCGTCGAGCGCGCAGATCGTCGTGTGAATTTTAGAGGACGGCGCCATGACACATGTCTAACCGTTCTGCTCGCTTCCCGAAAGTGCTATTCGTCGCCGACTTGCAACCAAGTGCAGCGGTTAACGCCGTTCCTCGTTGCGTGCCGGCGCATCAAAATCCGGACTTTCAGTATGGTTGACCTCCGACTTCTCGACATGCTTCTTTAGCGAACGACATGAATTCATTCGCTGCGGCAGCATGGCGACATTTCGGTGTACGGGGCGAAAATCGATCTGAACGCTTCATGCGAACCACGTGCGATTTGCCGCGTACGAGCGAATTTTCCGGAGTTCATTATCGATGCATAAGATTCACCTAATGGCCCCCGTCGTTCAAGGCCAGACGGTAACGTTTCAATGGCGTGTTGAACCCGCATCCCCCCTGTACAGACGAACGCATTTCACGATCAGTTTTCCGTCTTTCATTGATTTGTCGAGGGTGCCCGATCGGCTCTGGTGGGATATATTTCTCATATGCCTGCATCCGCACTGGCTGCTTCTGCGGCCGTGCGAAGTCCATCTTCCGCTCAGGCTAGGCGCCCGCGTTGCGGCAGTTCTGGCTGCAACTGCTGCAAAACGGCTCGGACACGCTCGACGCCTATGGACCTCTCACAAAACGCAGCTCCTCTTGGGATCACTATCGTCGATGGCGATGTGGATGTTCCGTATGGACTGATCACCGGATCGGGCTGCGGCACAGCGTTCAGCGGAGGCAAGGACAGTCTGCTGCAGGCGGGGCTGCTTCTGGAATTGACCGAGCGGCCCTTGCTGGTTGCTACAACGTCGCCAATGCCGCCGCTAGCGGATCACATAACGGCTCGGCGGCGCCAGGTCTTCGAAGCTATTCAGACACGCAAAAATCCCCTTTTTGTGGAGACGCAGAGCGATTTTCGCAGCAGCTGGGATAATGCTTTCGCCGTGCAGCTCGGCTATCGCGTCGCGGTCAATGAGCTCACTGACACGTTTCTCTACACGTCCAGCCTTCTTGCGGCAGGCGCCGCCCTCGGAGTCACGCGGCTGTTCGTGGCCTCGGAAGCCGAGGTTCAGGTAAACGCCCTGATTGACGGCAAGATTGTCCAGCACTGCCATTTCATGTATTCGGCGGCCACCCAGCGTTCGCTTGCGCGGCTTCTCGCGCCGTACGGATTTAAGTTTGGGTCCCTGACCTGGCCCCTTCATTCGATGCATGTGCAGCAGCTTCTCTGGGCGCGATATCCCGACATTTGCGATCTGCAATATTCCTGCTGGCGCGTTGGCGAAGGCCAAGCGACGTGCAGCCAGTGCGAGCAATGCCTCCGTATCGCCGTAACGGCATTGGAGGCGGGGCACGATCCGCAACGAATGGGGATCGATCTGGTCAAAGTTGATTAGTTTCGCGTCGACATGGGAGCCGATTGCAAAGCGCGTCTCCGCCCAGCGTCTTCCCGAGCACGATGCTGCGGATGCGGTGATTGCGCGTGTCGCCGATTTGATACGGCGCACGTCCCTCACCCATCTTGAACAAACGCTTGCTCGCACGCACTTGGGCCAATCCTCTCAGCGCGATATCCTCAAGACGGTGGAGGAATTTCGCCGCTTGCAACAGCGCGTCCGAACCATGGCCAAGGCCGCAACCCATCGGTGTTCGGGAGGCGTTCTTCGACTGGCTCGACGCGGACCTTCGCGATGCCTTGTTTGCGATCTACACTCGTTACTTTCCGCTGGAGCCGCGGCACCAGACACCTCGGAACTTATGAGCGCAGCCGCGCGCTGACCTCGCGTGCCACCTCGTCACTGGATTGATCGCATGCAAGAGCCAACGCTGCTGACCAATGCCGATCTCGCGTTAATCCGGGATCTCATTCCGGGCAATGAGCCGCCGCTGTTGCCCTGCACGAGCGGACCTCGCAAATCGAAAGTCTATTCTGTTGCCGAAACCCGGCTTGTCGGGAACGAACGCGACTATCTGAACCGATGCATCGATTCGAATTGGATATCGTCGAAGGGCCATTTCGTCAGCGAATTCGAGAAGGCGTTCGCGCGTCACGCCGGGTGTGAATTCGCGGTCGCCTGTGCGAACGGAACCGCCGCCCTTCACCTCGTGCTCGCCGCCCTCGGCATCGGCCGGGACGATGAAGTCATCATACCGGCATTCACCATGATCGCGACGGCGAATGCCGTGCGCTATACCGGCGCCACCGTCAAGCTCGTCGACTCGGAGCCGAAATATCTCAACATCGACGTCGATTTAATCGAAGCTGCGATCACGCCGCGAACCAAGGCGATCATCGCCGTGCACACCTATGGTCATCCCGCCCAGATGCAGCGGCTGCAGAAGATTGCGCGCGAGCGACGCCTCCATCTCATCGAAGACGCGGCAGAAGCGCACGGCGCGGAGATACTCGGTCAGCGTGTCGGCAGCTTTGGCCTTGCGGGCACGTTTTCGTTCTATGCGAACAAGATCATTTCAACGGGCGAAGGCGGCATGGTGACGACCAACGATCGGAAGTTCGCGGACCTTGTACGCCGCCTGTGCCATCACGCCTTCCATCCGGAACGTCACTTCTGGCACGAATATGTCGGCTTCAACTACCGAATGAGCAATCTGCAGGCCGCCGTTGGGTTGGCGCAGACCGAACGTTTTGACGAGATTGTAGCAGCGCGGCGCCGTGTGCGCGCGTGGTACGATGAACGATTGAGATCGATCCCCGGCCTGCAGATACCGGCTGAAGCGAAGGACTGCAAAAGCGTGTTCTGGATGTACGCCGTCCGAACGAACTCCGCATTCGGATGCACAAGCCATGAACTACGAACGCAACTCGCCCAGCGCGGAATCGAAACGAGATCGTTCTTCGTTCCGATGCATCTCGCAGCCGATCTACTTCAATCAATTCCGCGGCCAACACTTCCCGGTCGCCGAGGCTATTTGCCGGTCGGGATTTTATTTGCCGACCCATGAGAACCTTGAGGAACGCGACGTCGAATGGATTGTCCAGCAGATCACGGACATTCATCGCCAGCAAGTGGGACGTGTTCGCGAGCCGGTAGCTGAACAGTAAATCCAAGGTTGACGATGGACGGTAGCGGCACCGGCGGAACGGTTCGCTGCGCGACTTTAACGGAATTAATTTTTGTCTCGTGTGCGGGCAAGGGCGCAAATCCAAGGCTGCTATAGACGCGCTTAAGGTCGGCGGCGAAGGCTTCTGCCGAAAACCGGTCCTTATAGCGCTGGCACCCCCCCTGAGCGATTCGAGCCCGCAGATCAGAATCGGTAAGAAGGCGGCCAAGTGCAGCCGCCAACGCATGTGCGTCGCCGGGCTCGACCAAGAGCGCACTGTGCCCGTCGATCACATCCTCGGGTAACCCATCAACGCGCGATACCACAGCCGCTACGCCGCTTTGTATGGCCTCAAGGAGTGAAACCGAACCGCTCCCTTCTTCCAACGAGGGCAGGGCGAACACATCGGCATGCTCTAGATATGCGTAGGCGTCTGGCACGCGTCCCGGCACAACAGTACAAGCTGAAAGTCCAAACCGTTCGACGAGTTGGCGGTGCGTAGCAAGAAGCTGCCCTCCGCCAACCAAGCACGCACGAAAATGAATGCCCGCCTTACGAAGACTTGCGAGTGCGCGCAGCAGGACTTCAACACCTTTGCGCGGGTCGTGACGCGAAACAGCAACGAGAAGAGGCGCATCCTTCGGCTCCAAGCGAGCGATCGCCTCGGGCACCTCGCCTCGCTTCGCTCCAGTGTTTAGGAAAGCCACTTCTGGCGCATAAGTCATCTTGTCGAAAGTTATTCCGCTGCCGAACTGGTGAAGAATGATTTTCCGCACGGAATTGTAGTTGACCAAGACGATATCCGAGCCGCGTAAACCACGTCCCTCGCTGGGGTCGACAGTCATGCGCGTCCAGAGAAGCTCCCACTCAAACTGGAGCCGGACCAACGACAGTCGTCCCGCGCGAAGCCAGTGCAGTTTGCCCAGTGTTTCGTGGCTGTACGTAGTCCACGGAGTAGCAGCGGTGACTACTTTAATCCCCCGCTTGCGCAATCGCTGGGCGGTGGCAACACCGACCCCACTCCATGCCCCGAAACTATGAATCAGCTGGGAGCTGTTTTGCTGCCCGACGAACCGGTCTACGCAGTCAACGATATATGGCCCGTGCGCTGCGACCATAAGACCTCTGAACGGACGAATCGGTGAACGTGCGCGATGGATAACACCGAATTCTGTTTCTTCCACGTCGTCGCGGGTACTGACGCAGAAATGGTGCGGCTCGTATCCAACGCAGCGCGCGGCACGCCCATAAGCGCGAATGTAGGATTCCCCACCACCGTCGATAAGGGTCGGATCCTTCCCAGCGATAACGATGACGTTTCGCAAGATTTCTTTGCCCTCTGCCTCACGGCTACATAGAGCAAGTGCTGCGTCGAGGCTAGCAGGTGGTTCAAATAGCTGGGCCGCAGCCAGACGCGGTGGCCGACCGCCGCAGCGGCTGTTGCGATGGTGTACATGGGATGTTGCCTACTGTTTCAATGAGCAGATACGGTGCAATCGCCCTGGTTAAAAAAACGTGTCTGGGGGGCAGCACCCCGCTCTTCGGCACCAACCGTTTTAAGGCGGGGAGCGCAAGCCGTGATCCTGAAGTCTAAACTTACAATTTTCATCGTCTCGACCTCACTCGCCAAGCCGGTTTTATCGTGACGATATACGATGAGGACGGGCTGAGATTGGCCGTAACAATCCCGTTCTCAACGCCTACCGAGGCCTTCGCAGAAGCGCGAAAAATCGTGGATAACAAAGTCGAGGGACCAAGAAAATAACTCGCCCTTATGCGACGTGCGCATCCACCGCCGGACGGTCGCTTTTGGACCAAAGCGGACAACGTTGATTTTTGCCCGTGATGGTTTGTCGGCTTTTGACCCAATTGCGACATTGGCTGTGCACTGCGGCAATAGTTTTGATGCCGGTTTCAGCCCCTATCAAAGTACTGGTTTGAACCGATACGATGCTGTCTCCTGAGCTTGGGAGCGGATATGCGGCGGCGCGGTGGAGCGAGCGGACAGCCGGTAAAGGTGCGACGCCGCAGCACGGTTAGGCCCAAGGCTCGCAAAGCGCCAACCGCACACGTATCCATTGCCGACTTGCAGGAACAACTCGAGCGCCGAACGCGCGAGCGCGACGAGTCACTCGAGCAACAGACGGCGACCTCGGAGGTACTTCAGGTTATCAGCAGTTCGCCCGGCGAATTGAAACCGGTGTTCGAGGCGATGCTAAAAAACGCCGTGCGAATCTGCGGCGCCAAGTTTGGCAACCTTTGGCTGCGCGAGGGAGATAACTTCCGCATCGGCGCAACGCATGGCGCGCCTCCAGCCTATGTCGACTTCTTACGCAGCGTGCCGGTTTTCCACCCCGACCCAAAACTGAACCTTGGACAGATGGTGAGGACAAAGAAGGTTTTTCAAACGGCCGACGTTGCGGCGGTAACGGAGCGCAGGGACAAGATGCGCCAAGCCCTCATCGATTTTGCTGGCGCACGGACTTTAATCGGCGTCCCGATGCTGAAGAATGGTGAGGTAATTGGCGCAATTGGCATTTATCGCCAAGAGGTGCGGCCATTTTCCGACAAGCAGATCGAACTCGTTAGCAACTTCGCCGCCCAGGCCGTTATCGCCATCGAAAATACCCGCCTGCTCAAGGAGCTACGTGAGTCACTCCAGCAGCAGACCGCCACCGCCGACGTGCTCAAGGTTATTAGCCGTTCAACTTTTGATTTGCAGGCTGTACTTGACGCTTTGGTCAAGTCGGCGGCGCGGTTATGTGAGGCGGATACAGGCATTATCCGTCGGCGCGAGGGTGATATCTATCCGGTGGCCACGACGTATGGGCTTACGGAAGAACAGCGCGATTATTTCGCGCGCTACTCAACAAAACCGGATCGTGGATCGGTCTTCGGGCGCGCAATACTCGAAAGCCGCACCGTCCATGTTCCGGATCTATTGTCCGATCCCGACCTCGACCGCCGCCGGCTGCAAGACTATGCGGGGGTAGTCAGTATACGTAGCGGACTCGGCGTGCCGCTAATGCGCGAAGGGAATATTGTTGGGGTTTTTACTTTGCAACGCAGAGAGCCACGGCCGTTTACCGACAAACAGATCGAGCTAGTCACCACCTTCGCCGACCAAGCGGTGATCGCGATTGAGAACGTGCGGCTGTTCGACGACGTGCAAAAGCGCACTCAGGAACTGACCGAGGCGTTGGAACAGCAGACCGCGACCTCGGAGGTGCTGAAAGTCATCTCAAGTTCGCCCGGCGAGCTTGAGCCGGTCTTCAACGCCATTCTTATGAATGCGACCCGCATCTGCGAAGCGAAATTTGGAATGTTGGTGCTCACCGAGGGTGAAAAATTCCGAATGGCGGCGATGCATGGCGTACCGCCAGCATGGGCGGAAAAGCGAACCCGCGAAGCAGTGTTCACTCCGGGTCCTAGCAATAACCTTGTCCTCGCCGTGCAAAGCAAGAAAACGCAGCATGTCGCGGATCTCAGGCTGCATCGGAGCTATATCGAGCGTGAGCCGGCCGCCGTGGCCCTGGCCGAAATTGCTGGGGCCCGCACGCTGGTTGTCGTGCCAATGCTCAAGAACAACGCGCCCCTGGGCGCGATTGCGGTCTATCGGGAGGAGGTGCGTCCATTCAGCGATAAGCAGATCGAGCTGGTGACCAATTTTGCCGCCCAGGCCGTCATCGCCATTGAGAACACGCGACTACTCAGCGAGCTGCGCCAGCGCACCAACGACCTCTCCGAGTTGCTGGAACAGCAGACTGCAACCTCGGAGGTGCTGCAGGTCATCAGTAAGTCGCCAGGTGAGCTGAAACCAGTGTTTGAATCGATATTGGAGAACGCGGTCCGCATCTGTGAGGCCAGCTTCGGCAATTTATTACTCTACGAAACCGATGCGTTCCGGCACGTTGCTCTGCACAACGCACCGCTGGCTTGGGCTACCGAACAGCAACGCGATCCTGTTGCCCCTCGTCGCGCGGCACATTTCCTTTACCGCGTTGCCGACACGAAACAGATCGTCCACATTTCCGATATCGCCGCGGAAAATCCTGATGAGCCGATTGCCAAAGTCGCTGGTGCTCGGACTCTTCTGATTGTACCGATGCTCAAAGAGGACAACCTTATCGGTGCGATTGCCATCTATCGCCAGGAGGTTCGCCCGTTCACCGACAAGCAGGTCGAGCTTGTGCAAAACTTCGCCGCTCAAGCCGTCATCGCCATCGAGAACACGCGGCTGCTCAATGAGCTGCGCGAATCGCTTCAACAGCAGACGGCTACCGCCGATGTGCTCAAGGTCATCAGTGGTTCGCCCGGTGAGCTGGAGCCGGTGTTCAGCGCAATGCTAGAGAACGCAACCCGTATCTGCGGCGCAAAGTTCGGCACGCTCTATTTGTACAAAGGAGGTTCATTTCAAGCCACGGCGTTCCACAACGCGCCAGCGGCATTCATCGAGCAACGCAAAAATCGGCCACTCCACCCGCCCCCTGAAAGCACTCTCGGCCGCGCTGCGAAGACCAAACAAGTAACTCAAATCCTCGACAGCACCAAGCGCGAGGCGTACCGCCAGCGCGATCCTTTCGTGGTTGCCGGTGCAGAGCTTGGCGGCTACCGAACGATCGTCTCGGTGCCGATGCTCAAGGAGGATGAGTTAATCGGGGTGATCAGCATCTACCGGCAGGAGGTGCAGGCATTTAGCGACAAGCAGATCGAACTGTTAACAAACTTCGCCGCACAGGCGGTCATCGCCATTGAGAACACGCGCCTGCTCAATGAGCTCCGAGAATTGCTGCAGCAGCAGACAGCCACCGCCGACGTGCTCAAGGTCATCAGCCGCTCGACGTTCGATTTGCAGGTCGTTTTTGAAACGCTGGTCAAGTCGGCAGCGCGGCTTTGCGATTCGGATAGCGCTGCCATCCATCGTCCGAAAGATGATGCCTATCCGTTTGTTGCGAGCTTTGGCTTCTCGCGCGAATTCGACGACTATATGCGAGATCATCCAATCGTACCGGGGCGTGGATCAACGACCCTCGGGCGAGTAGTGCTTGAAGCCAGAACCGTTCATGTGCCCGACATCAAGGCCGTTCCAGAGTATACGTTAGGCGAGGCCATCCGTATCGGCGGGTATCGCACCGTGCTCGGTGTTCCACTGCTGCGTGAAGGTCAGCCAATCGGCGTAATGATGTTAACGCGATCGGACGTAAAACCATTCACCGACAAACAAATAGAACTGGCCGAAACTTTTGCCGACCAGGCCGTAATCGCGATCGAAAACGTGCGGTTGTTTGACGAAGTTCAGGCCCGTACTCGCGAACTTGCTCGTTCTGTCGAGGAGTTGCAGGCGCTCGGCGAGGTCAGCCAGGCAGTGAACTCTACGCTGGACCTTGAAACAGTCCTCACCACCATCGTCGGCCGGGCGGTCCAGCTCTCACGCACGGATGCTGGCGCGATCTACGTGTTCGACGAGGAGCGCAAGGAGTTTCGCATGCATGCTACCTACGGCATGAGCGAGACCATGATCGCGGCAATTGCCGACCGGCACATCGGTCTCGGCGACGCGAATATTGGGGCGGCGACAACGCAGCGCAAACCAATCCAGGTCCCCGACATTCGCAACCAGCCCTCCCCAGTCAACGAGATCATCCTGCGCGAGGGCTATCGCAGCATCCTGATAATTCCGCTGCTCCGCCCCGATCACATCGTCGGAGCGCTGGTAGTCCGGCGCAAAACGCCAGGTGAGTTCCCACAATCCACCACCGAACTGTTACAAACCTTTGCCGACCAGTCAGTGGTGGCGATCCAGAATGCGCGCTTGTTCGAGAGCGTCGAGGCCCGCACTCGCGATCTGGCGAAGTCGCTGGAGGACCTGCGGACCGCGCAAGACCGCTTGGTCCAGACCGAGAAGCTCGCCTCGCTCGGACAGCTCACCGCCGGCATCGCGCACGAGATCAAGAACCCGCTCAATTTCGTGAACAATTTCTCGGCCGTATCGGTCGAACTCATCGACGAATTGCGGCAGGCGCTGGCTGGAGCCAACCTCGACAACAAACTGCAGGTGGAGATCAGCGAGATTGCGGATATGTTGCAGGGTAATCTCGACAAGGTCGTGCAGCACGGCAAGCGCGCCGACTCGATCGTCAAGAACATGCTGTTGCATTCGCGTCAGGGCTCACAAGAGCACCGACCCGTCGAGATTAACACCATCGTCGAGGAGAGCCTCAATCTCGCCTATCATGGGGCGCGGGCCGAGAGGCAAGGGTTCAACATTACACTGGAGAGGTCCTTTGATCCGGCTGCCGGTGAAGTCGACGTCTTTCCGCAGGAGATCACACGGGTCCTTCTCAATCTGATTTCGAACGGCTTTTACGCGGCGACGAAGCGCAAAGCGGAAGCAAATGGGGGCAATTATGAGCCCACTCTCGCCGCCGCGACCAAGAACCTCGGAGACAGCATCGAAATTAGGATCCGCGACAACGGCACCGGCATTCCGCCCGAAGTAAAGGAGCGGATGTTCAACCCCTTCTTCACGACTAAGCCCGTCGGCGAGGGTACTGGGCTTGGTCTGTCAATCAGTCACGACATCATCGTCAAGCAACATGGCGGGTCTATAGAGGTCGATACCAAGCCCGGCGAGTTTACTGAGTTCAGGATAGTTCTGCCGCGTGGGGCTGCAACCATCGCCAAATCAGGAGAACGACCGTGAACCTTCTCATTCTCGTGGTCGACGATGAGCCGGATGTGGAGCTACTGTTCCGCCAGCAGTTCCGGCATGACCTACGCGCGGGCCGCTTCACCATGGAGTTTGCCCCGTCCGCTCCCGCTGCCCTTCAGCGCATCACTGATGCGGCGGGCATGTCTATCATCCTGATCCTGTCCGACATCAATATGCCGGGGATGAGCGGCCTTGAACTCCTACCCAAGGCGAAGGCGATGCGGCCGGATGTTCCAATCATCATGATCACGGCCTATGGCGATGCGGAGACCAAACGCAAAGCATTAGAGGGCGGCGCCGAGGCGCTATTTACGAAGCCGATCGACTTTGGGGGACTGCGCAGCGAGATCAATACGCGGGTCGAACGCGCCGCATGATACCGACTCTTGGCATAACGAGGGCAAGCAGCATGCGGCGGCGCGAGTTCATCACGCTTCTCGGCGTGGCGGCGGTCAAGTTGCCGCGTGCGACGTGGGCGCGGCTACTGGCACTGCCGTGGTTGGGTTCTTCAGTCCGCGCTCAAAGTTCAAGGGTGGGCCGGTGGCGGCAGCATTTCGTCGGGACTGTCGTTCTCCGCTCGCTTTTCGGATTGATTGCGGTGCGCAATGCGTTCTGCGCGAGACGCAGCGTTGATCCAGCGGCGCCAAATTCTCTTGGAGTACAAACATGACGAGAAAAGTTGGTGTTATTGGTCTTGGCGCTATGGGCTCGGCCATGGCTTTGAGAATGGCCAAAGCCGGGTATGACGTCGTTGGAACGGATGTGCGCCTGGCTTGCATGGACGAGCTTGCGGCTCACGGTGGAAAGCCTGCAACGTCCGCGCGAGCCGTCGCCGAGGTATCAGATATCATCATCATTTCGCTCGCCAGCGAGGCAGCGTTTCATGCCGTGACGACGGGTAGCGACAGTATCCTCGAAGCCAAGCGCGGCGGAACCATCGTCGTCGACACGTGCACTTTGGGCATCGCGGACAAGGCTGCTGCCCGCGACAAGCTAAGGACCATCGGCGTAACCTTGCTGGATTGCACGGTGAGCGGTACGCGGCCCATCGTGCTCGCAGGCAATCTGACGCTATACGCCAGCGGCGATGCCGAAGCGTTCGGCAAGGCCGAAGAGCCGCTCAAGACGTTTACGCGATCGCGCACGTTTCTTGGTGAATTCGGCAACGCTAGTAAGCTCAAATACGTGATGAATTTCCTTGTCCTGATTTACAATGCGGCGACGGCGGAGGCGATGTCGCTCGCGCGCAAGTCTGGACTGGATCTAACGCTGGTCCAGCCACTGGTTGACGATAGCTTCGGGAGCTCAAAAATCTGGGGCCTGCGTGGGAAGATGATGGTCGAGCGCGATTACGTGACCTCGCGCGGGACCTACGGGATCGCACGCAAGGATGCCCGCGTGATCAGCGAGTTCGCGCGGTCTATCGCCGCGCCGACGCCGATCTTCCAGGCGGCCTTGCAAATGCACCTCGCCGCAATATCGCAAGGTTACGGCGACAACGACACGGCTTCGCTGTTCGAAATTTATTCAAAATTCTCCGGATTGGAAGCCGTCGAACCGCAAAAGCCCGTCATTAACTAGAATTGGAACCAAGCCACACGATGGAACGGTTTTCGAATCCTTCTGGCCGCTGCGAATATGGGCTCGTTGCGCGAGGTCGCCCTTCAGTTGAAAGTTGTCCATTCCACGGTCTCGCGGCGGATAACCTCGTTTGAGCATCGCGCTCGGGTCAAATTATTGGTACGGGCGTCGACCGGCTACAGATTGACCGCGACCGGCGAGGAGACCAGCAAAGCCGAGCCTGCGGTTGCTGATGCCAGCCACCCAAAAACGAGCCGTCCAGCAAATTATTGCCTTGCTGGGGCAGGCGACGTTTGTCCTACCCTTTAATCAACAATAGCCGTCGACTAGCCTACATCGCAGACCACCATTTAAAACGGGCCAGCGCGCTACCGATGATCACCCAAATGATATTCGACTGGGCGAAACAAACGCCTGATAGAACGGCGGTGATCTATAATGGCCGGCCCTGGTCATACCGCTCGTTCGCCGAACTCATCGCCGTAGCACGTGGTTACTTTGCACGGCGGGGCTATGTCGGGCCCGGTTACGCGGTGCTGGCCGTCTACAACCTTCTAGATTTTTGGATTCTCAGCCTGGCCCTGCGCAGTTTGGGCATGACCACCTTGGCCGTGGGGTCTGGGGCGGCGGTGGGCACGTTCGGCCTGCCGAACGTGCGCTGTGTCATCACCAGCGCAAGCGAGACCCGGGCCGGTCTTGACAACCTATGCACCGAGCTGGGCTTACCTCTGCTATCAGTATCACTGGCCGGCGAACCTGCCCTGGGGCTCGAAGCGTCCGAAGCGCCACACCCGTTGGGCGGTCACATCCTGCTGACCTCAGGCACGACGGGCATCCACAAAATGGTACTGATGAGTCCTGCCTGCGACGCTGATTTGCTGCGGTTCCATGTCGAATTATTCGGCATAAACCAGCACACTTTGCTTAGTGTGTTCGGCGTTAGGGCTTGGATCGGGCTCGCTTACAAGTGGGCGGCCAGCCCTTGGACCGTAGGCGGCGCTACCCTTATCGAGCAAGGGCACGAACCATACCAAGCGCTGTCGCGCCCCGGAATCACCCACGCGGTGCTCACCCCTCTAATACTCGCCGCCATTCTAGCCGCGCCCGCAGATGCGTTCCCGCGCAACGAAACGCTGCAGCTTGCTGTCGGCGCCGGAGCTATGACCCGGAGCCAAGTCGACCAGGCCAAGGCCCGCATCACACCTCGTCTGTTCAATTATATCGCTTCCACTGAGGCTGGGGTCATCGCCTTCACCCCCCTGGAGACTCCGGAGGACCACCGATGGCACCGGCTCGTGCTCGGCCGCGTGGTCGAGATCGTCGATAAATCCGATCGTCCCGTGCCGACCGGCGAGATCGGGCGGATGCGGGTCAGCACCGCAGGCGGGCCGACCGGCTATCTCCATGACGAAGCGGCGACGCGGGCCTTCTTCAAGGACGGGTTCTTCTGCCCCGGCGATCTGGCTGTCATGCGATCGGACGGGCGCATCGCGCTGCAAGGACGCGTCACTGACGTCATCAATGTGCGAGGAGACAAAATTTTCCCGGCGCCAATCGAGGATCGGTTGGGCGAACTCTTTGGCGTCAGCGGCGTCTGTCTGTTTTCCATGCAGAACGATCGCGGCGAGGAAGAAATCCATGTCGTCGTCGAATCCCCAACACCAATCGATTTGAACGGCTGATTGCCGCACTCAACCAAGAGCTCCGCGGAATTCACCAAGCCCGCGTCCACTATATCGCGGCCCTGCCTCGCAATGAGATGGGCAAGGTCTTGCGTCAGGCAGTTCGAGGCTCAAGCGATCACCAGCTAACCGCCAATGGCCCGCATGGATTAGCGTCGATCATGAGCGAAACCTCGTTGGCCCCCTGACACTACGGAATGCAGGTTCCGGGTCGACGGCGGCCTTTAAAATGCGGATCCAGCAATGGTCGCTATTGGCAGATTGTGTTGCAAAAGTCGAAAGTCGCAGGGCGACGAATTTTTGGCGAAAACCCGAAACGGGAAGCACTGGCCTGCCGAATTCGTATGACCTCAATCGCATTACCGAAGTCGCCTGTGAGTTTAACGTGAGGCGATGAGGTCCCTCACATCTTTACACGAAAGCCGCGCCTACAGCCCACAGAATTTTTAATTCCCAGTGCAAAAAGACT
>CAWFMZ010000026.1:0-162331 GCA_963817045.1 uncultured Alphaproteobacteria bacterium | reverse complement strand
ATATCGTCGCCAAGACCGGCCGCACGCAGGAGCAGGCGTTGCGCGAACTGACTGCCCACAATCCACAAGGGCGTTTGATCCGCCCGGACGAGGTGGCCGAGGCGGTCGGCTGGCTTTGCCTGCCGTCGTCCGCCTCGATCAACGGGCAGAGCATTGTGGTCGCCGGCGGCGAGTTGATGTGACCTACTGTGGCGGCCGAAATGCCTTGCATCGCGCGGGGTCCGTCTCGATGCGGCCGGCGCCGATCAAATCCAGGCAATAGGGAATCGCCGGAAACACCGCCTGCAGCGTGAAGCGGATCGAGGTCGGCCGGCCGGGCAGATTGACGATCAGGCTCGCGCCGCGGATGCCGGCGGTCTGACGCGAGAGGATCGCGGTCGGTACCTGCTTCAAGCTTTCCATTCGCATCAGCTCGCCGAACCCCGGCGTCATGCGCGTGCAGGCGGCGGCCGTGGCTTCGGGCGTGAGATCGCGCGGCGCCGGTCCGGTGCCGCCGGCGGTGAAGATCAAATCGCAACGCTCGCGATCGGCGAGATCGATCAGCGCGTCGCGCACGCTGTCGAATTCCATCGGGAACCAGACGCCGCACGGCACGCCAAGGCGTCGTCACCACCTCGCGCAGGAACTCTTCGATGGCCGGGCCGCTCGTATCCCGATAGGTTCCGGCGCTGGCGCGATCGGACACGGTCACGATGCCGATCGCGGCGATTTCGCTTTCACCCATGGCGGAGGCCCTGCGTTTAGCCGGTTGGCGACAATTCGCTGCGCCGCGTCGCTCTCAGCTGCCGCACCGATTCTCGGCACCAGGCGTGGACAGCGCCTAGATCCGCCGCGAGATCGACGGCAAGCCGCCCGTGGAATTCCGACCATGCATCGGCATAAGGCTCCCTTACCGCTGTCACCGTCGGAATGCCGGATTCCATGGCGCGCACAAAGGCCGAGCGGAGGCCGCCTCCCTCTGCTTCCGCTTTGCCAAACCAGATTCAGGATATTCAGTTCGACATTTTGATCGAGTGTCCGCTCGAGCATCGGGCCGATTTCGGCGATTCCGCGCGCATCGAGCCGGCAGCCCTGGGCCTGCGATCCAAGGTCTTGAGAAATCCTGAAACGGCTCCGCGACGTGAGGTCGACGAGGGTCATCGCCGAGCAGAAGCCGGCGACGTCACGCGCATTTTCTTGTAAAACCCCGGCTACCTTTACCTGATCCGCGTGCAGCAGATTGGCGAGGCGGGTCGAAGAAATCATCGATTTTAAAGCCTGATTGGTAGATAACGGCCGCGAGCCCTACCGTGCCCGATATCGTCATCGCATAATTCCAGTGAACATATTCCTACGCGAGCGCCTTTGATTGTGGCCCTGGGCGGGCGGCTCCCGCCTTGCGTTAGGTCAAGTCTAGGGTTTGTCCGCTCTGTTAGATATTGTCGGTAAAATTAATAATCGTAACGGGGGATCCCATGAGGGCATTACAACGCGTTATCGCGACCGCTGGGCTTGGCGTCCTCGCCCTGCTCAGCGCCGGGCCGCAGGCATCCGCGCAAATCAAAATCGGCTCCGTCCTGTCGGTGACCGGGCCGGCTTCGTTCCTCGGCGATCCGGAAAAAAAGACGTTGGAAATCTATGTCGATGAGATCAATGCGAAAGGCGGCGTGAACGGCCAGAAATTGCAGCTCATCGTTTATGACGATGCTGGCAATGCCGATAACGCGCGCACCTTCGCCACCCGTCTGGTGGAAGAAGACAAGATCGTTGCCATGGTGGGCGGCAGCACCACCGGCTCGACCCTGGCCATGATCCCGGTGTTCGAGGACGCCAATATTCCGTTCATTTCGTTGGCGGGCGCCATTCAGATTATCGAACCCGTGCGCAAGTGGGTTTTCAAGACGCCGCACACCGACAAGATGGCGTGCGAGAAGATCTTTGCCGATCTCAAGACCCGTAAGCTGACGACGATCGCGATGATCTCGGGCACCGATGCCTTCGGCAAGTCGATGCACGACCAGTGCGTTGCTGTCGCTCCCAAGGCGGGTATCACCATCGCCACCGAGGAGAGCTACGGGCCGCGCGACAGCGATATGACCCCACAGCTCACGAACATCAAAAATAAGGCTGGCGTGCAGGCCTTGGTCAATCCGGGTTTTGGTCAAGGCCCGGCGATCGTGACGCGCAACTACCAGCAACTCGGAATTAAGCTGCCGCTGTACCAAAGTCACGGTGTCGCCTCCAAGCAGTTCATCGAGCTTGCTGGCCCCGCGGCCGAAGGCGTGCGGTTGCCGGCTGCGGCGCTGCTCATTGCGGACAAGCTCCCGAATAACGATCCGCAGAAGCCCGTCGTCGTGAATTATACGCGCACGTATCAACAGAAATCCGGACAGGCGGTCTCGACCTTCGGCGGTCACGCCTATGACGGTCTCGTATGATTCTGGTTCAGGCGATGCAGCGTGCTAAGAGCGCCGACAAAGCGAAGGTCCGCGACGAGATCGAGCGGACCAAAGGCTATATCGGAACCGGCGGGATCGTGAACATGACAGCGACCGATCATATGGGCCTCGACCTGTCGGCGTTCCATATGCTGGAGATCAAAGGCGGCGACTGGACGCTGGTCCCCGGCACGTGAGATAACGATCGGGCAGGCTCGCCAGAGCTTGCCCGCTTCGCCCTGCTGCTATTGAACCCAAGCCATACGAGGCCTTCGACGCGATGGCCGAGTTGCTGCAGTTTGCCTTCTCGGGACTGACCGTGGGCGCCATCTACGCGTTGGTCGCCCTTGGTTTTACGTTGATCTACAACGCATCCGATATCATCAATTTCGCCCAGGGCGAGTTCGTCATGCTGGGCGGGATGACGACGGTCTTCATGGCGCTTGCCGGCGTTCCGTTGCCGTTGGCCGCGCTCATCGCCATCATCGTGACGACCGCCGTAGGATTGGCTTTACACCGTTTTGCCATCGAGCCGGCGCGCGGGGCGAGCCCCGTGGCGCTGATCATGATTACAATCGGCGCCTCGGTGTTCCTGCGCGGTGTGTTCCAGATCGTTTTCGACAAGCGTTTCCATAGCCTGCCCCCGCTGTTTGGCGCCGATCCGATCCAGTTCGGTGGCGCTGCCATATTGCCGCAAAGCCTGGTCGTGCTGGCCGGCGCCACCGTCATTTTGATTTTGCTATGGCTATTGGTCGACCGCACCTTGCTCGGCAAGGCGGTGATCGCGACCGCGGCCAATCGCTTGGCGGCGCGGCTGATCGGCGTCAATACGCGGCACATTGTTGACTTCTCATTTGCGGTTTCGGCGGCAATCGGGGCGGTCGCCGGCATTCTCATCACGCCGATCACGCTGACCAGTTACGATGCGGGGACATTGCTGGCGCTGAAAGGTTTCGCGGCCGCCATGCTCGGTGGAAATCGGCAGCGCGCTCGGCGCCGTGGTCGGCGGCCTTCTGATTGGAATGATTGAGGCCTTCAGCGCGGGATATCTCTCTTCGAATTATAAGGACGCGGTCGCTTTCCTGATTATCCTTGTCGTCTTGGTTGCCATGCCGCAGGGCTTATTCGGCCGGATTAAAATCGAACGGGTGTGAGCTTGCGCGCGCTGTTCGAAACTCGGTGGATGCCGGCGATATTGGTCGCGGCAATCGTCATTATCCTGCCGCTGTTCTTTCCGTCGGCGTATTACTACCGGATTGGCGCACTTGTTTTCATTTACGCGTTGGCGGTCGTGGGCCTCAACCTGCTCATGGGCTTTGCCGGTCAAGTCAGCCTAGGTCATGCCGGCTTCCTCGGTATCGGCGCGTATTCCGTCGCCATCGGCCCAGTCCATTTCGGCGTGCCTTCCTGGCTGTGCTTGTTCGCCGGGGCAATGATTTCGGGCGCAGTCGCATTCGTGGTGGGCCGGCCGATTCTCAGGCTGAAAGAACACTATCTCGCGGTCGCGACGCTTGGATTAGGACTGCTCGTCGCCATCGCGTTAAGCAACGAGGCGGGCTGGACCGGTGGTCCGGATGGCATGAGCGTCCCCCCGCTGACACTTTTCGGCTGGCGCGCGCGTGGATCGGATGCCTGGTATTGGATCTCCGGGGCGACGGTCGTCGGCGGATTTCTGCTCGCGCTCAATCTGATGGAAAGCCCGACCGGCCGGGCGCTGCAAGCCATCCACGACAGCGAAATCGCCGCGCGCGTGCTCGGCATCGACGTGGCGCGCAAGAAGCTTATCATTTTCATCATCTCCGCCATGTACGCGTCGGTGGCCGGATCCTATCTGGCGCTGTTCAACGGTCTCGTCACACCGGACGTGGCGGGATTCCTGCGATCGATCGAATTGGTCGCCATGGTCGTGCTGGGCGGCATGGGGTCGATATTCGGCTCTTTGGTGGGAGCAGCCGTGCTGGTCGTGTTGCCGCAGGCGCTCACCGTTTTCCATGAATACGAGCAAGCGTTGCTCGAACTCATCGTAATGGTTTTCATGATCTTCCTACGCCAGGGCATCGTGCCGTCCGTTACCGTGGCGCTCGCTGGATGGCGGAAATGTTGATCCTGGAGGCCGATCGGCTGTCGATTACCTTCGGTGGCGTGCGGGCGATCGATGGCGTCAACATCTCGATCGCTTCCGGTCAGGTGTTCTCGATTATCGGGCCGAACGGTTCTGGCAAGACGACGCTGCTCAATCTGGTATCGGGTATCTACACGCCGCACGACGGCGGCATCCGGCTCGCCGGTGAAACGGTGACTGGGCTTGCGCCCGACCAGCTCGCGCGCCGCGGGCTATCGCGGACATTTCAGAACCTACAGATTTTTTCCCGTATGTCGGTGCTGAAAAATGTGATGGTCGGCCGTCACCGTCACGAGCGGACCGGCATTCTGGCCGATCTGCTGCATTGGCCAACGGTGGCGCGCCAGAATCAGGCGACCCGCGAAGCGGCTCGTGCGGCGCTTGCCCGCGTTGGCCTCGCCGATGCAGACCATCGTCCGGCTGGTTCGCTCGCATACGGCGCCCTCAAGCGCCTCGAAATCGCGCGTGCGCTGGCTAGCGAACCGACGGTGCTGTTGCTCGACGAGCCGGCCGCCGGCTGCAATCCGGTCGAAACCCAGGAACTCGATCACGTCATCCGCTCTATCGTGAAGGATGGAATCACAGTTGTGCTGGTCGAACATGATATGCGTCTGGTGATGAATATCTCCGATCGAGTTCATGTCCTCGCAAGGGGTCGAACGCTCGCGGAAGGCACTCCCGAACAGGTGCGGTCCAACGTGGAGGTGATCGAAGCCTATCTGGGTGTTCACGGTTCGCGGGAGGCCGCGCATGCTTTCGATTGAGAATGTCAGGAGCGCCTATGGCCGCATCGAAGTCCTGCACGGCGTCACGCTCCATGTCGACGCCGGCGAGATCGTCACTTTGATTGGCGCCAATGGGGCCGGCAAGACGACGCTGATGCACGCCATTTCCGGCGTGCAGCCGATTACCGATGGCGCGATCCGGTTCGAAGGCGAGCCGATCGAGAAGCAGCCTGCGCATGCGCGGGTGGCGTTTGGCATCTCGCAAGTGCCGGAAGGCCGACAAGTATTTGCGCCCTTATCCGTGATCGACAATCTAAAGCTCGGTGCATGGTGTCGCCGCGACGCAGATCTGCAACCGTCGCTGGCGCGGGTCTGCGCACTGTTCCCGATGCTCGATGCGATTTTGGAAACGCCGGCAGGCGCCTTGTCCGGCGGTCAGCAGCAGATGCTTGCGATCGGACGCGCTTTGATGGCCAAGCCGCGGCTGCTGTTATTGGACGAGCCATCAATGGGTCTGGCCCCCAACCTGGTTGACCAGTTGCTCACGGCGATCCGCGCGCTCAGGGATGACAACCTCACTATCCTTTTGGTGGAACAGAATGCGCGCGCTGCGTTGGCAATCGCCGACCGCGCCTACGTCCTGGAGACCGGGCGAGTAACGCTGAGCGGGCCTGCCGCCGAAATCCAGGCCGATCGCCGGGTAAGGGAAGCCTATTTGGGTATCTAAAAACGCTCGGGGATTGACGTTGGTCAAGCAGACCGGGCTGGAAGTCAATTTAATTGCAGCTTGGTTGCGATGGAATGGTGAGGAGGATGTCGATGAAAGAGAGCCTTCGTCCGGAAGTCTCGCGGACCAGCCGTATTGAGATCGATCGCGACCGAACAATCGGATTCATGGGCGAGGAAGGCCGCGTCTACGCCACGCCCCGTCTGGTGCACGACATCGAACACACATGCCGCGACCTCATCCTCGAACACGCTGACGCCAATGAGGATTCTGTTGGCATCGATGTGTCGATCCGCCATCTCGCCCCGACGCTGCCCGGTATGACCGTCGAGATCACCGCGACTGTGAGTGTGGTCGAGGGGCGCAAAGTCACCTTCGAGATCGCCGCCAAGGACAATCTTGAGCCGATCTGCGCCGGCTCGCACAGCCGTTTTGTCGTCGACAAGGCCAAGACCCTCGAGCGGCTCAAGGCCAAGGCCGCCAAATACGCCGCATTGCGATAGCGGCCGCTGCCTTCACACGAAATACCTCAAAATGCGCGCGCGCGACCGCGTTTAAACGATAACCAATTGATTTAGCTCAATTACGCCCGTTGATGTTTCAACAATGATGGCAAATTAGGCAAAAAGGCGGGCTCCGCCGTCGGGGGAACAGATGCACGAAGCATTGGAGGCCGTCGCGCTATCGCCCGGTGCGGCGAAAGATGTTCGGCCGTTGACCGGTAATGAAGCGATCGCGCGCGGCGCCTGGGAAGCCGGCGTAAAGGTCGCCGCCGCCTATCCCGGTACTCCGAGCACTGAAATCCTCGAGACACTGGCCGACCATCCGGCCGAAGATTTGCACGCCCAGTGGTCGACCAACGAAAAGGTCGCGCTCGACGTTGCAATCGGCGCCTCCTTCGCCGGGCGGCGCGCGCTCGCCGCCATGAAACATGTCGGCCTCAACGTCGCCGCCGATGCATTCATGTCGATAACCTACATTGGCGTGAACGGCGGGCTGGTCCTCGCCGTCTGCGACGATCCCGGCATTCACAGCTCGCAGAACGAGCAGGACACGCGAATCTATGGTGCACTCGCGACCGTGCCGGTGCTTGAGCCGAGCGATGCCCAGGAAGCGCTCGATTTCACCCGTCTCGCGTTCGATCTTTCGGAGCAATTCGATACCCCAGTGATCGTGCGCAGCACGACGCGGCTGTCGCATACCCGCAGTCCGGTCGCGATCGGCGAACGCCATGAGCCACCGCAACGCCCGTTCATCGAGAAACCGTCGAAGAACGTCATGATCCCGGCCTACGCCCGGCCGCGCCATGGTGTGGTGATCGAGCGCGAGGCGAAGCTCAAAGCCTATCTTACTGAAGTCCTCGCTCAATCGCTGGGAGAAGGGCGACACCAGCTTCGGCGTCATCACGGCGGGAACCTGCTACTCCTATGTGCGTGAAGTGCTGCCCGACGCCAATGTGTTGAAGCTCGGCGCCTCCTGGCCGCTGCCGGATGACTTGCTGCGCCGCTATTGCGAATCGGTCGACCGCATCTTCGTGGTCGAGGAACTCGAACCGGTCATTGAAAAGGAAATCCGCGCGCTCGGATTTAAGGTTGAGGGCAAGTGCTTTTTCCCGCGTGCCGGCGAATTGTCGCCCGAGCTCGTCCGCGCCGGATTCGAACAGGCAGGCATCCTGACGCCGCGGCCGCGGCAAAGCGGCTGGACACCGGAACCGCTGGTGCGTCCGCCGGTGCTTTGCGCCGGCTGCCCGCACACCTCGAGCTTCATGGCGGTGCGCGCGGCCGGCGCACGCGTCGCCGGGGATATCGGCTGTTATACCTTGGCATGCCTCGATCCGTTGCGCGGCATGGACACAACCGTGTCGATGGGATCGTCGATCGGCAACGCCGTCGGCATGGCCAAGGCCGGCGAAACCAAACCGATCGTCGCAACAATCGGCGATTCGACCTTCCTGCATGCCGGTATTCCGCAGCTCATCAACGCTGTCTACAACCAGGCCAATATCGCGGTGTTGCTGCTCGACAATCATGTGACGGCGATGACCGGAGGCCAGCAACATCCCGGCACCGGCAAGACGCTCAGGGGCGAGGACGCGCCGAAGGTGGACTACGAAGCACTGGTTCGCGCAATCGGAGTCAAATGGGTGCGCACCGTCGATTCCTATGACCTTGCCGCCGTGCATCACGCATTGCGCGACGCCATCAATTATCGCGGCGTTGCCGTGCTGATCGCCGACCGGCCATGCGTGCTCGACCCGGTCAAAATCAAGGGTCCGCCCTTCGAGGTCGTCACGGAACAATGCAATGCCTGTCAGGCGTGCATGAACCTTGGCTGCCCAGCCATTACCTGGAGCGACCAGTCGTTCGAGGGCCGGCACAAGGTGCACATCGACCAGTCGCTTTGCATCGGTTGCACGCTGTGCGCCCAGGTTTGCGCCGTGGATTGCATCAAGACCGCTGCGCCGGTGATGCAATGAGAGATCCAGTCGCCAGCGTACGTCCGAGCCCTGCGTCGCCGAAGTCTCGGGCGGTGACGGCCGATACCGCGGATGACGCATTCAACGTCCTCATCGTCGGTGTCGGCGGGCAGGGCGTCATCATGGTGTCCAAGGTGCTCGCTTTGCTGGCGCAGAGCCAGGGCTTCGAAGTCAAGCAGAGCGAAGTACACGGCATGGCCAAGCGTGGCGGCTCCGTGTTCAGCCATGTGCGGTTCGGGCGGCAGGTCTGGTCGCCGACCATTCCGAAAGGCGAAGTCGATATCCTGGTCGCGCTGGAATGGGCCGAAGGATTGCGCTGGCTGCCGTTCCTCAAGCCCGGCACTGGCATTTTTATCTGTGACACAAAACGCATCGTGCCGCCATTCGCGTGCCTCAACCGCCATCCCGGCGCGCCGCTGCGCTATTCGAAAGAAACGCCGGCCGAAGTTGTCGCGCATGTCGGGGAAGCCTACGCCATCGACGCCACCCACATTGCCGAGCAACTCGGTAACGAGCGCGCGGCGAACGTCATCCTGCTCGGCGCGCTGTCGACGGCATTGGAGTTTACGGCCACAGATTGGGAGCGCACGGTCGCCGAATTCGTGCCGAAGAAGACCATCACCGTCAATCTGGAGGCATTCCGCCGCGGTCGTGGTTGGATCGAAGAGGCGCGCAATACCACGCCGGCGGTGGAAGCGCCGGTGACGCGGGCGCCGGTGCCCGCCGATGCGGCCTACCGGGTACGTCTCGAAATCATTCCCGCGTGGTGCAAGAGCTGCGATATTTGCGTGAAAATGTGCCCCGAGCGTTGTCTGATCCTCAACGCGGACCGCATCGCCGAGCTAGCCGAGCCGGACAAGTGCACGGGTTGCCGGCTGTGCGAATGGTTGTGTCCGGATTTCGCAATTCGCGTGCATCTCGATGCCGCCGTTGCGCAGGGAGGGCTTGCCCGATGAATGCCGTCGATACCGCGTTGACCGGCAAGAACGCCGTGAAGCTGATCTCCGGCAACCACGCCTGCGCGCTGGGCGCCATCGCCGCCGGCTGTCGATTCTTTGCTGGATATCCGATCACGCCGTCATCGGAAATCGCCGAACGGCTGGCGCGCCAACTGCCCGAAGTCGGCGGCGTATTCGTGCAGATGGAAGACGAAATCGCCTCGATGGCGGCCGTGATCGGCGCCTCGATGGGCGGCGTCAAAGCCATGACCGCGACCAGCGGTCCGGGATTTTCGCTCAAGCAGGAAAATATCGGCTACGCCGCCGGCGCCGAGATCCCTTGCGTCATCGTCAATGTCATGCGCGGCGGCCCCTCCACCGGCATGCCGACCCGGCCGTCGCAGGCCGATCTGATGCAGGCGCGCTGGGGCAGCCATGGCGATTATCCGATCATTGCGCTCACGCCGGCCTCGGTGGGCGAAATCTACAGCGAGACGATCCGCGCCTTCGATCTGGCCGAGCAGTGCCGCACGCCGGCGGTGCTGCTGTATGACCAAGTGATCGCACAACTCTCCGAAACTGTCGCGCTCAATGGCGCCGGACATCGCAACGTCGAACGCAAATGGGCGAGTGGCCCGCGCGCGGTCTTCAAGCCTTATGACACAGGCAGCGACGCTATCCCCGCGATGGCTAAGCCGGGCGACGGCTATCGCACCCACACCACCGGCCTGACGCACGGCGAGAACGGCTTCCCGACCCAAAACCCGGAAGCGGTCACCCGCAACCTGTCGCGGCTTTTTTCCAAGCTGGAACGGCATCGCGACCTGATCAACTCCTCGGAAGCGCTGCACTGCGCCGACGCCGACGTGGTGATCGTTGCCATCGGCATCAGCGCCCGTGCAGCGGCGCGCGCCGTCGAACTGTGCCGCGCACAAGGGCTGCGCGTTGGGTTGTTCCGTCCGATCACCTTCTGGCCGTTCCCGGAAAAGCAGCTGCGCCAGGCCGCGGCCAAGGCGCGCGCCGTGCTGGTGCCGGAAATGAACACCGGTCAGCTCCAGTTCGTGGTCGAGCGCGTGCTTGCCGGCAAGCCGGTCGAAGGTCTTCATCTTTTCAGCGGCGAGGCGATCACTCCGGTCGATATCGCCGCGCGTGCCGCGGCGCTCGCGAGGGGGACGTGATGCTCATCGACACCGCCGCCGACTTCGACGTCACCGACTATCTCCGCAAGGAGATGATGCCGCACTTCCTCTGCCCGGGTTGTGGGCATGGCATCGCCTTGCGGGCACTGTTGTGGGCGATCCACGATCTCCGCCTCGACAAGGACAAGCTCGCGTTCGTCTCCGGCATCGGCTGCGCCGGGCGGCTGTCGGCCTATATCGACGCCAACACTTTCCACGTCACGCACGGCCGGCCGCTCGCTTATGCGACGGGCCTGGCGCTAGCGCGTCCCGATCTGCATGTCGTCGTCATCACCGGTGACGGCGACTGTCTGGCGATCGGCGGCAATCATTTGATCCACGCTTGTCGGCGCAATCTCAAGCTGACCTGCTTGATGCTCAACAATGAAGTTTACGGCATGACCGGCGGCCAGGTGTCGCCGACCACGTCGGAAACACGGCTGACGACGACAACTCCGCTCGGTAACCAGGAGCCGCATTTCGACGCCTGCGCGCTCGCCACCGCGGCTGGGGCGGGGTTCGTCGGCCGCGAAGTGACGCACCATGTCCCCAAGCTCAAGGAACTGATCAAGGCTGGGCTCGAGCACCCGGGGTTCGCTTTTGTCGAAATCCTGTCCGACTGCACGGAGATCTTCGGGCGTAAGAACGATTTGGGCTCTTCGTCGGAAATGATCATGCGGCAGAAGAGCGAGATCCGCCCCAGCGCCTATCTCGACACGGTCGACACGCCGTTCCGCCCGAATGCGCTGCCGACCGGCGTCCTGACGAAAAACAGCCGCCCCGAATACGGCGCCGCCTACCGGCGCGCGGCGGCGGCGCGCGCGGGAACATCGTGATGAACACGCGGATCGAACTTCGCATCGGCGGCACCGGCGGGCAGGGCCTTATCCTTGCCGCCAAGATATTGGCCGACGCGCTTGCCGCCGCTGGCAACCAGGTGGCGCAGTCGCAGACCTACGAGCCGACCTCGCGCGGCGGCTACTGCAATGCCGACCTGGTGATTTCCGACACCGAGGTGGACTTCCCCATCACAACCGCGCTCGACCATCTGGTGCTGCTCGACCGGCTCGCCATCAAGCCGTCTTGGCCGCTGCTCAAGCCGGGCGCGCTGGTCATCGCCGACACGCGGCTGTGCCCCGAACTGCCGGTGGGCGATTACCGCCGCTATCACCTGCCGCTCAGCCGCACGGCCTTGCAGCTGGGCAGCGAGCGGGTGACAAACATTGTTGCGCTCGGCGCCTTGGTTGCGCTGAGCGGAATCTGCGACCGCAAACGGGTCGAGCAGGCGGTGCGGGCCGAGACGCCGCGCGGCTTTCTCGATCTCAACATGGATGCGCTCACGGCCGGCTATTCGGTGTCGCTGCAAGCCGATGCCGGCGAGGCCGCTGCCGTGAAGGTCGGTACCTGACGTTTCTGGCCCTGGCGACGAGCGCATGATCCCGAAAAGTGGGAACCGGTTTTCGGAAAGATCATGCGCGTGTAAAATGTTAGGGATGCACAGTGATTCAATCTGAACGGATCGCACTCTAGACACGTCCCCCGCTCGGACTGAGGATGAGGCTATGCCGGGAAGCAAGCCGCCGCAGGAACGCGTCGTTTCGACCTATTGCTACCAATGCGTAGCGGGGCCGGACCTGCTGACCGTGCGTATCCAGGACGGGGTGGCCACCGAGATCAACCCGAATTTTAAAGCTGCCGCGATCCATCCCGGCGGCGGCAAGGCCTGCGTCAAGGCGTTTGGGCTGGTGCAAAAATCCTACAGCCCGAACCGCGTGCTTTATCCGATGAAGCGGACCAACCCGAAGAAGGGCCGCAACGAGGACCCGGGTTTCGTTCGCATCTCCTGGGACGAAGCGCTCGATCTGGTTGCCGACAAGATGAAAGCCGCGCGCGCGGCCGGCCCGACCGACGCCGGCGGATTTCCACGTCTCGCCGCGAGCTTCGGCGGCGGCGGCACGCCGACCGCTTACATGGGCACGCTCCCCGCGTTTCTGTCGGCGTGGGGGCCCGTCGATTTAAGTTTTGGTTCCGGTCAAGGCGTCAAATGCACGCACTCTGAGCATTTGTACGGCGAACTCTGGCACCGCGCGTTCACCGTGTGCCCCGATACCCCGCTCTGCGATTATGTCCTGTCATTCGGCGCCAATGTCGAGGCCTCGGGCGGCGTGTGCGGGGTCAAACGCCACGCCGACGCGCGCAACCGCGGCATGAAGCGTGTGCAGATCGAACCGCACCTCTCGGTGACCGGCGCCTGCTCGGCCGAGTGGATTCCGATCAAGCCAAAGACCGACTCTGCCTTTCTATTCGCCATGATCCACGTGCTCTTGCATGAAACCGCGCGCGAAAAACTCGATATTCCATTTCTCAAACTGCGCACCTCGTCGCCTTATCTGATCGGTGCCGGCGGATTTTTCCTGCGCGATCAAGAAACGCAGAAGCCGCTGGTGATCGATCTAAAGAGCGGACGCGCGGTGCCGTTTGACACCCCCGATATCGATCCGGCGCTCGAAGGCAGCTACACGGTCGACGGCATCGAGGTTGGCGCCGATCAGGACACCATCACGCATAAGGCAGCCGCGGTCCGTCCGTCCTTCGATCATCTGGTCGCCCACGTGAAGGCCTATACGCCGGAATGGGCGGCGGCGATCTGCGATGTCCCGGCCGCCAGCATCCGGCGCGTCACCAACGAGTTCCTGGCGCATGCCCATGTCGGCGAGACCATCGAGATCGAAGGCATGACGCTGCCGTTCCGGCCGGTCGCCATCGCATTCGGCAAGACCGTCAATAATGGCTGGGGCGGCTACGAATGCTGCTGGGCGCGCACGCTCATTCCCTGCCTGGTCGGCGCCCTCGACGTGCCGGGCGGAACGCTCGGCACCACGGTGCGGCTCAATCGCCCGGCCGACAATCGCTGGTCGAGCGTCACGCCGGGCCCCGACGGGTTCATGCATTATCCGATGAACCCGACGAGCAAGGAAGAGTGGATTTCGCGCCCGACGGCGCGCAGCGCGCATCGCACGCTGGTGCCGCTGGTCGCCAACTCGGCCTGGAGCCAGGCGCTCGGGCCGACCCACCTGGCCTGGATGATGCAGAAGGAGGATTTCGACAAGCTCCCGCATGCTCCGCCGCCTGACGTGTGGTTGGTCTATCGCATCAATCCGGCGATTTCGTTCTGGGACACCAAGGCGGTCGGCGAGACCATGGCGAAGTTCCCGTTCACCGTCTGCTTCGCCTTGACGCGCGATGAAACCAATCATGTCGCCGACGTGCTGCTGCCCGACTGCACCGACCTCGAGGGTCTGCAGCTGATGCGGATCGGCGGCACCAAATATATCGAGCAGTTTTGGGAGCATCAGGGCTTCGCCTTGCGCGATCCAGCGGTGCCACCGCAGGGCGAAGCGAAAGATTTAACCTGGATCGCAACCGAGCTCGCGCGCCGCACCGGACTGCTCGAGGAATACAACACGGCGATCAATCGCGGCGGCGCCGACGTCAAGCTTAAGGGCGAGAATTACGATTTTTCGCTCGATGTGACGAAGCCGCACAGCGTCGAAGAGATCTGGGACGCCAGCTGCCGGGCGGCGAGCGCGGAGATCACCGATGGCGCCGAGACGCAAGGGCTCGACTGGTTCCGCGCCAATGGTTTTCGCGTCAAGCCGTTCTCGCGCCTGATGTGGTATCTCTATCCGAAGCTGGTCGAGCAGGGCCTGCGCTTCGAGCAACCCTACCAGGAGCGATTGCTGCGCGTCGGCAAGGAGCTCGAGCGCCGCCTGCACGAGCACGGCATCACCTGGTGGGACAAGCAGCTCGCCGAATATGAGGCGCTGCCGCATTGGCGCGACTTGGGCGCGCTCTGGGAAGATGCGCTCGCCAAGCACTTCAAGGTTGAGATCGCCGACTACCCGTTCTGGCTCGTCACCTCGCGCAGCATGCAATATTCCTGGGGCAACAATGTCGCCGGTCAACTGATCAAGGAAGTCGCCGACAACGTCATGGGCCACGGCAGCGTGGTGATGAACGAAAGCGCGGCCGAGAAACTCGGTATTGCCGACGGCGACCAGGTCGAAGTGCGCTCGCCGCTCAACAGCACCAAAGGTAAGGTGATGTTGCGCGAGGGTATCCGCCCCGACACGTTGTTGATCATCGGCCAGTTCGATCATTGGGTGACGCCCTATGCCAAGGACTTCAATGCGCCGAGCATGAACGCCTTGGTGCCGATGCTGCTTGATCTCACCGACGCCACTGGATCGAGCGCCGACCTGGTCAAGGTCAAGATCACGCGCCTTGCGGGGGCGACATGACCCGCTGGGCGATGGTCGCCGATCTCGAGCGTTGCGTCGGCTGTCAGACCTGCACCGCGGCCTGCCGGCATGCCAACGCCACCTCGCCGGCGGTGCAATGGCGCTCGGTGCTCGACGTCGAGGCCGGCTCGTTCCCGGATGTGAAGCGCACCTTTGTGCCGGTCGGCTGCCAGCACTGCGCCGACCCGCCCTGCATGCATGTTTGTCCGACCACCGCGACGCGTCAGCGCGCCGACGGCATTGTCACCATCGACTACGAGATCTGCATCGGCTGCGCCTATTGCGACGTCGCCTGTCCCTATCAGGCCCGCTTCAAGATCACCAAGGAGGACTTCGCCTATGGGGACGAGGGGATGCAGAACGAGATAGAGCGCGAGGATCCCGCGCGCCTTGGGGTCGCGCAGAAATGCACGTTCTGCTCCGATCGCATCGATTTCGGCATCGAGAACGGTCTGACGCCGGGCAGCGATCCGCGCGCGACGCCGGCTTGCGTCAACTCCTGCATCGCCGACGCACTTCATTTCGGCGATATCGAAGACCCCGACAGCAACGTTTCCAAGCTGCTGCGTGCGCACAAGAGTTTCCAGATGCACGCCGAGCTGGAGACCTCCCCGGGCTTCCATTATCTCTACGACAAGGCTGCGGCCGCTCCGGCGCCGGATGCGCCGCCCGCGGTTTCGGATGCGCAGGCCGGGCGCATTCGCACCCGCGGGGTCGAGCCCTGGCATCAGAAACATTGGGACTGGAAGGCCTCGGCGAATTTCCTGTGCGGCGGCGCCGGCACCGGACTGTTCGGCTTTGCCACCATCGCCAGCCTTGGTGGGACCCCGATATTGTTGCCGGGCCTTATTGCGCTCGCGCTCATTGCCTGCGGTCTGACGCTGCTGATGTTCAAGATCGGCCGGCCGTTGCGCTTCCTTCACGTGCTGCGCCAGCCGCAACGCTCCTGGATGTCGCGCGAAGCGTGGGTCGCCGGCCTGCTGTTTCCGCTCGCGCTCTTTGCGCTGTGGTTCGGTTACCCGCTGGTCCTGTTGGCGGCGGCGCTGGTCGCCCTGCTGTTCCTGTTCTGCCAGGGCATGATCCTTGAGCAGTCCAAGGGCATACCGGCTTGGCGCAACCCGCGCGTCATCGCCTTCATCATGGCGACCGGCCTTGCCGAGGGCTGCGGGCTGTTCCTGCTGTTGGCGGCCGTGCTGCCGGACTTGGGCGCCGCCGTCAGGCCGATGGCGTTGACGCTGGTCGTATTGGCCGCGACGCGGTCCTGGACCTGGCGGCGGTACTTCCACGCGCTTGAAAGCGAAGGCGTGCCGACCCGCACGCTCGAAATCTTCACCGCCTGTCGAGCCTGGTTCTTCGCCGCCGGCCTCGTGCTTCCGTTGGTGCTCGTCGCCGCGGGTTTGATCCTGCCCGTCGCCGCCGCGGCTCTGTTCGCGCTCGCCGGGCTTTCGGTTTTCGCCACCGGCTGGGCGATAAAATTCATTTTGATCACGCGCGCCGCCTACAATCAGGGCTTCGCGCTGCCCCATACCCCGATACGCGGGTCCGGCGTTCCCGGACCGGCGGTCAAGCCGGGATGGACCTCGCCATGAAATTCAAACGCCACATAATTTCTCGGGGGAGAAAACGTCATGAGTGCGCAAACCGCGGGGCGTGAAACGTCCGACTATATGTTCGATCGCGCTGCCGAGTGCATGTCGCGCAGCGAGCTGAAGGCATTGCAGCTTACGCGCCTGAAGACCACGCTCGAGCGCGCCTACAACAAGATCCCGCATTACAAGAAGAAATTCGACGCCGCCGGCGTGAAGCCGAGCGATCTCAAATCGCTCGCCGACCTCGCGCGTTTTCCCTTCACGGTGAAGACCGACCTGCGCGACAACTATCCGTTCGGCCTGTTCGCGGTGCCGCGCGATCAGCTGCTGCGCCTGCATGCCTCCTCCGGCACCACCGGCAAGCCAACCGTGGTCGGATACACCAAAAACGACCTCAACCTGTGGGCCGACCTGATGGCGCGCTGTCTCGCCACCATGGGCGCGCGGCCCGGCGAGATCGTGCACAACGCCTATGGCTACGGCCTGTTCACCGGTGGGCTCGGCGCGCATTACGGCGCCGAGCGGCTCGGCTGCACGGTAGTACCGCTGTCGGGCGGCGGCACCGAGCGGCAGGTCACGCTGCTGCAGGACTTCGGCGCCCAGATCTTGTGCGCGACGCCGTCCTACGCGCTCAATATCGCCGAAGTCGCCGAGAACATGGGCGTCGATATCCGCAAGCTGCCGCTGCACACCGGCATCTTCGGCGCCGAACCCTGGACCGACGCCATGCGGCGCGACATCGAGGCGCGGCTCGGCATCCAGGCGGTCGACATCTACGGCCTGTCGGAGATCATGGGGCCGGGCGTCGCCTGCGAATGCCGGCAGATGAAGAACGGCCTGCACGGCTGGGAAGATCACTTCCTGTTCGAGATCGTCGATCCCGATACCATGCAGCCGAAGCCGATGGGGGAGGCGGGCGAGCTCGTGATCACCACGCTGACCAAGGAAGCGCTGCCGATGCTGCGCTACCGCACGCGCGACATCACCCGGCTCTCGGACGAGCCATGTCCGTGCGGGCGCAGCCACGTGCGCATTCTGCGCGTGACCGGACGCAATGACGACATGCTCATCATTCGCGGGGTCAACGTCTATCCCTCGCAGGTCGAAGCGGTGCTGGTCGGTTTTCCGGGGCTGGCGCCGCACTACCAGATCGTGCTGACGCGCGAGGGCGTCCTCGATGCGATGACCGTTGAGGTCGAGCTTGCGCCTGGTTTCGACGGTGACCGCTTGCGCAAAGGCGCTGAAGTCACGCACCACATCAAGTCGCTGGTCGGTGTGACCTGCAAGGTCGTGGTCAAATCGCCTGGCGAGGTGCCGAGATCGCAAGGCAAGGCCGTGCGGGTGCGCGACGAGCGCAAGAAGGCAATTTGACGCCGGGCCTTGCACCAAGCTTCGTAGGGTAGGCAAAGGCGCGCCGAGACCCTTGGCGTCCCGCGCGCCCTCGGTTCTTTTCGAGAGCGGGCGGCTTGGACTACGGCCTACCCTGGGCCGGTAAAGAATACGGACGGCGGAGCGTTGGCTAAATCCGCCTCATCCTGAGGAGCGCCCGAAGGGCGCGTCTCGAAGGATGAAGGCGGCCTCATGGTTCGAGACGCACGCTTCGCGTGCTCCTCACCATGAGGGTAGGTTCAGTCCTATTCCTGCGAGACCGGCGGATCGAGATCGTCGGCCCAGTTCTCGCTCGGCTTCGGATAGCGCTTGCAGCAGCCGATGCACGAGCTGGACGTGCTCGGCTTCCTCTTCGACCAGTTCTGCCGCCAGCGTCTTGACCTTCGGATCCTTCGTGGTCTCCACGATGGACGTGAAATAGGCGAGCGCCCGCTCTTCGCCGGCGAGCGAAAGCTGCAAGGCATGCCACGGCGTCATCATGTAATGCGCGGCGCCGAGCTCGGCCTCTTCCGGGCTCTCGCCGTGCTCGAATTTCGCAATTTCGCGGGCGCGGGCGGCGACGTCGAAATCGCCGGCCATGCGGCGGATTTCCTCGCCATGGATGCCTTCGGCGCGGGCCAGATCGCGGAAGATCTTGACCAGTTCCGGATTATTGTGGGTTTCCATTTGGTCGGCCAGCAGCTTGTAGCGGTCGACCGCGTCGATCTCGATCTGATAGGCGACCGCCAGCAGATCGTTGAGGTTGGCGACTTTCGGGGCGCCCGGGGTCTTGCTCATAGCACGAAGTCCTTTTCCAGCTCCGACAAGTCGATATTGGTTGCGCCGGCCGCGGGCTGATAGGGCGTGCGAGTGCCGCGGTACAGAATGCCGATGTTGAAGCCGTCGTCGGTCATCAGCCGGCGCGCGGCCTTGCCTTGATCCGAGGTCTCGGTGACCGGGGCCGCGTGCACCTGGTCCTTCCACGCCTTTTCGTCGGGCCGGAAGGTCACGCAGGGGCTGAGAATTTCGATAAAGGAAAATCCCGGATGCTTGATCGCTTGCGCCAGCACGTCGGCGGTTGCGTTCGGATCGCCGGAGAAGCAGCGGGCGATGAAGTTCGCTCCCGAGGCGAGCGCCACCACCAGCGGATGGAACGGCCGCACCCGGGTTCCGCCCGGCGACAGCGCGGTGTCGAACTCCGGTTCGGTCGTGGGCGAAGGCTGGCCTTTGGTCATGCCGTAGATGTGGTTGTCCATGACGACGTAAGTCATGTCGATGTTGCGGCGGCAGGCGTGCAGGAAGTGGTTGCCGCCGATCGAGTAGCCGTCGCCGTCGCCGCTGGCCACCACGACGGTCAAGTCGGGCCGCGTCACTTTTAGTCCGGCGGCGAGCGCCAGCGAGCGGCCGTGCACGCCGTGAAAGCCGTAGCAATTGGTATAGGCGGGAATGCGCGACGAGCAGCCGATGCCGGATATCACGGCGATCTGCTCGGGCGGCAGGCCCAATTGAGCGAAGGCACGGCCAAACGACATCAGCACGTGATAGTCGCCGCAGCCGGGACACCAGATCGGCTTCACGTCGGATTTATAGTCTGCTTGTTTATAGGCGACGCTCGACATGGGTTATCTCCAATCCGCGATCGCGCGATGGATTTCGCCGGCGGTGATCGGCAGCGGTCCCGGGCGGTTGAACACGCGAACCGGCGCCGGCAGGTCGTAGTGGGCGCGCAGGAATTTGTTGAACTGGCCGCCATGGGTCTGCTCGACAACCAGGATGCGTTTGACGCCTTTAAGGGCGGCCGCCATCTGTTCCGGCTGGATCGGCGCCAACAGACGCGGCGCGACCATGCGGGCGTCGATGCCGTCCGCGGCCGCCCGTTCGACCGCTTCGCGCGCGGCGCCGGTGAGCGAACCCCAGGTGATGACCGCAAGATCGCCGCTGCCTTTGATGCTCGCCCAATGGTCGCCGTAGTTGAAGCGATCGAGCTTGTCACGCCGCTTGTCGAGCTGGGCCAGATGGTCGGCGGCGCCGCTGGTCGGGGTCGCGCGCTCGGAATGGGTAAGCCCGTCGGCCGTATATTGCCCGCCGCGCGTTCCGGGAATGGCCATCGGCGACACGCCATTGGCCGTCATGGCGTGGCGCATATAGGTGCCGGAAATTTCGCTGGCGATGCTGCGCGCGCCGATGAAGGCGACGTCGGCCGGCCGTTCGATGGCCGCGCGCGACTGTCCCATGAATTGGTCGGATAGAACGATGGCGGGCGCCTGCAGGGCTTCCGCGAGATAAGTCGCCCATTGCGTGGTGAACATGCAATCGCCGACCGATTGCGGCGCCAGCACGAGATGGGGTGCGTCGCCGTGCATGCCGTAGATGGCGATATTCAGGTCGCCCTGCTCGGACTTCGTGGGAATGCCGGTCGATGGCCCGCCGCGCATCACGTCCACGACCACGATCGGGATTTCCGCGGAGGTGGCGAGGCCGAGCGCTTCGATCATCAACGAAAGCCCGGGGCCGGAGGTTGCCGTCAATGACGGCGTGCCGCCATACGATGCGCCGATGATCATGTTGATGGCGGCGAGTTCGTCTTCGGCCTGCAGCAGCGTCCCGCCGACTTTGGCAAGGTTCGGCGCCAGCCATTCGAGGATTTCGGTCGCCGGTGTGATCGGATAGGCGGCGGCAAAACGAACGCCGCCGCGAATAGCGCCGAGCGCGGTCGCCTCGTTGCCCGACAGCAGCCACCGGCGGGCGGAACTCGGTTTCGGCGCGGCAAGTTGCAGGCCGAAATCGATACCTGCGGCGGCGCCGAAGCCGACCTTGATGCCGGCCAGGCTGGCCTCGATGGCGGCCGGGCCCTTGTCGGCCAGACGTTTCTCGATCGGCGCAAACGTTTGCTCGACGGTAAAGCCGAGCAACCGGCCGGCAATGCCGAGCGCGATCATGTTGGGGCGCCCGTCGGGGATGGCCTTGGCCATCTCCTTCATCGGAACTTCGACGACGCGGGCGCCGGATTGGGTTACCATCGGCGGCAAGTCGCCGCCGCGCGGATCGCTGATCACCAAAGTCTGCAGTCCAGCCTTGATTTCGGCGCCGAAACGGGCGGCGTTCAGCCAATCGATGCCGATCATGAGGTCGAACCGGTCGGGCAGACTTTCGACCGGGTCAACGGCCAGGCGTAGTAGCCCTGCCGCTTCACCGCCGCGGATTTGGGGGCCCATGGTGCGGGTAAACAGGCCTTGCCAGCCTGCGGCGGCGGCCGTCTCGAACAGGGAATCCACGGTGGTCAGGGCGCCGGCGCCGCCGCTGCCAATGATCGCAATCGAGATACTCGGCGAGGCTGCCATGGCCATTATCCTCTGATTAGAGCCATTTCACGGGCATCCGGCTCCAATATGTATTTAAGTACTAGAATGCGTTTTTTTGCTCTTCCTTGACCTTGATCAAGGCAGTCCCATTGTCGGCGATTGAAGAATGAAAACCAAGGCCATGCGCGGGCCCGGCAACGGGCTCAGCGGTCATTCTGGAGGGCAAATCGATGAGCGCCAAGCCGGTTCGTTGGATGATGACGGGCGCGGGCAAGCCTCTGGTCCCGATGGAATTCGAAATCGGTCCGCTGGGCCCCGATGAAGTCCTGGTCGAAATCGCCGGCTGTGGGGTCTGCCACACCGATCTCGGCTATTATTACGACGGCGTGCGCACCAAGCATGAACTGCCGCTGACGCTCGGGCATGAGATCAGCGGCCACGTCATCGACACCGGCACCGATGCTCTCTGGTACACCGACCGCGCGGTTATTATTCCTGCGGTAATCCCGTGTGGCCACTGCGATGCCTGCCAGCGCGGCAAGGCGACGATCTGCCCGAACCAGAAGATGCCGGGCAACGATATTCATGGCGGCTTCGCCACGCACATCGTCGTGCCGGCGCGCGGGTTGTGCGTTGTCGATGAGCACCGCCTGGCTGGCGTCGGAATTGAACTGGCCGATCTTTCCGTGATCGCGGATGCAGTGACCACGCCCTACCAGGCGGTGGTGCAGGCCGGGGTCACGAAAGGAGATCTGGTCATCGTCAACGGGGTTGGCGGCGTCGGCGGCTATGCCGCGCAGATCGCGGCCGCCTTAGGCGGCGTCGTCATCGCGATTGACGTGAACCAGGACAAACTCGCCGCCATTACCGGGCAGGGCGCCGCGCTCACGCTGAACTCGAAGCAGATGTCGGCGCGCGACCTCAAAACGGCCATCCAGGCCTTCGCCAAGGAACATGGTCTGCGCCAGACCGAGTGGATTATTTTCGAATGTTCCGGCACCCGCGCCGGCCAGGAGACGGCCTTCAGTCTGCTCAATCATGGCGCGACGCTCGCCGTCGTCGGATTCACCATGGACAAGGTCGAGGTGCGGCTCTCGAACTTGATGGCCTATCACGCGCGGGCGATCGGAAACTGGGGATGTCCGCCCGAACTCTATCCCGCGGCCTTGGAGCTCGTGATGAACGGCCGCGTCAAGGTCACGCCGTTCGTCGAAAAACATCCGCTCAGCGAGATCAATCAGGTGTTCGAGGCAGTCCATGCCGGCGCGATCAAGCGTCGTGCCGTTCTCGTTCCCGCACCGTTAGGAGCATCGCAATGACCGCTGAAGCTGCCCGCGTCGTCGCCGTGCAAAAATCCGAGCCCAAGGATCACAATCTCGTCACCGAGCCTGTGCGCGAGACGGTCTCAAAGGGCGTGCACTACGAGAAGCGTCCGGTGAAGGGAACCGACGGCAAGCCGGTGGCCGGGCTGTTCAACGCCTGGATCACGCTCGACAATCCCAGCCAATTCAACTCCTACACGACCGACATGGTGAAGGCGACCATTCTGGCCTTTCGCGCCGCCAGCGCCGCGCGCGACGTCGTCGCGGTGGTCTTCACCGGCGTCGGGCGACAAAGCCTTTTGCACCGGTGGCAACACCAAGGAATACGCCGAGTACTACGCCGGCAATCCGCAGGAATACCGCGGCTATATGCGGCTGTTCAACGACATGGTCTCGGCGATCCTCGGCTGCGACAAGCCGGTGATTTGCCGCGTGAACGGCATGCGCATCGGCGGCGGCCAGGAAATCGGCATGGCCTGCGACTTCTCGATTGCGCAGGATCTTGCTCGCTTCGGTCAGGCCGGCCCCAAGCACGGCTCGGCCCCGATCGGCGGGGCGACCGACTTCCTCCCCTACATGATCGGTTGCGAGCAGGCGATGGTTTCCGGCCTGCTGTGCGAGCCGTTCTCGGCGCACAAGGCCTATCGTCTCGGCGTCATCTGCGACGTCGTGCCGGCGTTGAAAGTCGACGGCAAATTCGTCGCCAACCCGACGGTGATCACCGATCGTTACCTCGACGAGTATGGGCGCATCGTGCACGGCGAGCCCAAGACCGGCGCCGCGGCTGCCGAAGGCCAGGCGCTGCTCAAGCGCGGCACCATCGACCTCAGCCTGCTCGACGAGAAGGTCGAGGCGCTGTGCACCAAGCTGCTCTACACCTTCCCCGAATGCACCACCAAGACCGTCGAGGAGCTGCGCAAGCCGAAGCTCAACGCGTGGAATTCCAACAAGGAAAACGCGCGCGACTGGCTGGCTCTCAACATGATGACGGAAGGGCGCGCGGGTTTCCGCGCCTTCAACGAAGGCACGCGGGAGACCGGGCGGGAAATCGATTTCGTGGCGCTGCGCCGCGCGCTCGCCGCCAACACGCCATGGAGCGACGAACTCACCGAAAGCATCATGCCGCGGGCGAGGTCTTAGCTGTGAGCCAGCCGCTCAAGATCTGGCACGAGGCGGACGGCCGCTTGCTGCGGCTGCGGTTGAATAAACCGAAGGCCAACCTCGTCGACGCCGCCATGATCGCGGCGCTTGACGCGGCGCTGGCCGAGCATCTCGGCAACGGCCAACTCGGCGCCGTGCTGCTCGATGCCGAAGGCCCGCATTTCAGTTTCGGTGCCAGCGTCGAGGAACATCTGCCGGGTCAATGCGCCGCCATGCTGGCGGGCCTGCATCGTCTGGTCCTGCGCATGGTCGAATCGCCGGTGCCGCTGCTGGTGGCGGTGCGCGGCCAATGCCTCGGCGGCGGGCTTGGAACTTGCGCTTGCCGGTCATCTTATGTTCGTCGCGCCCGATGCCAATCTCGGCCAGCCGGAAATGAAGCTCGGCGTGTTCGCGCCGGCCGCCTCCTGCCTGTTGCCGGAACTGGTCGGCCCGCAACGCGCGTTCGATCTTCTGGTATCCGGCCGCAGCATTACCGGCGCGCAAGCGGCGGCCATCGGCATCGCGCATGAAGCAGTCGCCGATCCGGAGCATGCCGCGCTTGCCTATTTCGAGGAACATCTGAAGCCGAAGAGCGCGAGCTCATTGCGCCACGCGGTCAAGGCGGCGCGGCTCGATTACGTCGCGCGCGTCAAGGACAAGATCCGCGCCGTTGAACGGCTTTATCTCGACGAACTCATGGCCACCCACGACGCGGTGGCAGGACTCGAAGCTTTTATCGCGAAGAGGTCGCCGCAATGGCAACATCGTTGAACCCATCGGCTACGGCCGACATCGTCGCACGCGCGAACGCGCTGTTCGAGGATCTATCCTTCACGTCTGCGCGCCAATGGAAAGCCGCCAAGCCCGGCCGCAAGGTGATCGGCTACATGCCGATCTACGTGCCGCGCGAGATCATTCACGCAGCCGGGATGCTGCCGCTCGGCATCGTTGGCGGCGGCGATCAGCTCGAGGTCATCCACGGCGACGCCTATTACCAGAGCTATATCTGCCGCATTCCGCGCTCGACCATTGAGCTTGGCGTGTCCGGCCGCATCGATTTCGTCGACGGCATGCTGTTCCCGTCGATCTGCGACGTGATCCGCAATCTGTCCGGCATGTGGAAGATGATGTTCCCCCACGTCTATTCGCATTATTTCGACGTTCCGCAGAACTATCGGGACGATATCGGGGGAAATTTCTACGTCAACGAGCTGGCCGAGCTCAGGCACGATCTCGGCGAACTGCGCGGCAAGCCGATAACCGACGACGAGCTTCGGCACTCGATCGCGGTCTACAACGAGAACCGCCGCTTGGTGCGCGATCTCTACGACTTCAGGGCGGAGAAACCGTGGCAGGCGCCCGCCGCCGAAGTCTATCTGATGGTGCGCGCCGGTCTCGTGCTGCCGGTCGAGGAGCATACCATCATGCTGCGCGATTATCTTGCCGCGGCGCGTGCCGAGGAGCGGCCGATGCGCGACAATTGTCGCATCGTGCTGACCGGCATGTTCTGCGAACAGCCGCCGCTCAACCTGATCAAGTCGCTCGAACTTTCCGGCTGCTACGTGGTGGACGACGATCTCCTGCTGGTCACCCGCTGGCTCACCGGCGACGTCGCGGTCGAGGGCGATCCGCTCCGGAATCTTTCGGATGCTTTCCTGCATCATTCCGAGTCGACGGCGGCCAAGTACGAACCCAATCAGAAGGAAAAGGGCCAGCATCTCGTCCGCGCGGTCAAACGCACCGCGGCGGAAGGCGTGATTTTCGCCGCGCCGAGCTTCTGCGATCCGGCGTTGCTCGAGCGGCCGATGCTGCAGCACGTGCTCAAGGAAGCCGGCATCCCTTACATCGCGTTTAAGTACGCCGAGAACTCCGGCCAGATGCAGCCGATCCGAGAGCAGGCCGGCACCTTCGCCGATTCAATCAAACTATGGAGCGGAGCATGACGACGCAGACAAAGATTGTCACCTCCAAGGCGCCGGCGAAGGCGAAGGAGGCCGTCAAGGATGCTTCCATGGTGAAGCAGAAGGAGATGATGGCCACTCATTACGATCGCCTGACCAGCGCGCCTGAGACCGGCGACAAGGTGGCGGCCACCTTCGTGCCCGGCAATCTCAATGAACTGATCATGTGCTTCGACCTCCTGAACAATCTGCCGGAGGTCAACGCCATTCAGAACGGGCTGCGCCGCATCAGCGGCAGCTACGTGCTCGAGGCGGAAAAGATCGGCCATTCGGAGGACGTCTGCACCTACGTGAAGTCGGACATCGGCATGATGGCCAAGGGCAATCTCGCCCCCAACGGCAAGAAATTTCCCGATCCCAATGTGCTGCTGCTCTCCTATACCGGCTGCTTCACCTTCATGAAGTGGTTCGAACTCCTGCGCGAGCAGTACAAGTGCGAGACGATCATGTTGCACACGCCCTACATGGGCGACGGCAAGATCACCAAGAACATGATCGAGTACATGGTGAAGCAGCTGAAGGACGAGGTCATCCCCACGCTCGAGCGCGTATCCGGAGTTAAGTTCGATATCGACCGGCTGCGCGAATACCTGAAGAAGTCGACCAAGGCCGAGGACGATCTCGTCCGCGTGCTGCAAAGCGCCAAGTCCAAACCGTCGCCGATCGACGCCTATTTCGGCGGCATCTATTACATCGGGCCGATCTTCGGCGCCTTCCGCGGCACCCAGGACGCGGTCGACTACTACCAGTTCCTGCGCGAGGAGGTCGAAGACCGCCAGGCCAAAGGTCTGGGGCCGGTCACCCCCGATGGCGACATGGGCAAGGAGAAGTACCGGCTGGTGGTCGAGGGGCCGCCCAATTACACCAGCTTCCGCCAGTTCTGGAAAATGTTCTACGACGAAGGCGCGGTCGTCGTCGCGTCGAGCTACACCAAGGTCGGCGGCGTCTACGATTTCGGCTTCCGCCACGATCCAAAAAATCCATTGGAGACGCTCGCCGAATATTGCCTCGGCGTCTACACCAACCGCAGCCTGCCGATGCGTATCGACATGCTGGTCAACTACATCAACGAATACGAGGCGGACGGCCTGCTGATCAACTCGATCAAGAGCTGCAACAGCTTCTCGGCTGGGCAGTTGCTGATGATGCGCGAGGTCGAGAAGCGCACCGGCAAGCCGGCGGCGTTCGTGGAATCCGACTTGGTCGATCCGCGCTATTTCTCGGCGGCCAACATCAAGAACCGTCTTGAGAGCTATTTCCAGATGATCGATCAGAAGCGTGCCGGCGTGGACGCGGCGGCTTGAGGAGGAATGCATGAAGACTTTCGTCGGCATCGATCTTGGTTCGACGACGACCAAGGCTGTCCTCCTCGACGAGGATCGCAAAGTGATCGGTCACGGCATCACCAATTCGCGCTCGAACTACGCGACTGCCGCGCGCGTGGCGAGCCAGGAGGCGCGCGTCGACGGGCAGTTCACGCTGTTCCGGCGGGCGCTTACCGACGCTCATGCGCTGATTGATCTCGACACCTTCCTTGGTTCGCTGGAGCGAGCGTTTCGTCTCGAGCAGTTTCTCGAACAGCTCGACGATCTCGAGCAGACCTGCATCGGCCAAATTCAAGGCGAACGTTTTGCCAAGCTCGGGTCTGGTGTGAAGAATTCGCTCGGCGAAGTGTTCCAGCGGCTGCGCAAGGAGGCGCCCGAGCTTTATGCGCCTGGCGCCAAGCGCAAATCGGACTTCTTCCGGGACATCGCGGGCTCGCGCTACCACAGCCATGCCGAAGAGGTCGCGCGCGATGCGAACCTTCCCTACGACCTGCTGCTCAACGTCTACGACAAGTCGATTATCGAGGTGGAGAACCGGCCGCCGGCGGGCGAGCTGAGCGATAAATTCCGTCGGGCGCTCGCGCGCGTGCTGAAAACGGACGATTCGGTTAAATCGGCGGCGGCCGACATCCAGAAGATGATCGAGGCTGCGCTCGCGGTCGATTTGGAGGAAACCTATCTCGTCGGCACCGGCTATGGCCGGGTGACGCTGCCGTTCTCCAAGGAGCATATCCGCTCGGAAATCCTGTGCCACGGCCTCGGCGCCCACCTGATGTATCCGCAAACGCGCACCGTGCTCGATATCGGCGGTCAGGATACCAAGGGCATTCAAATCGATGAGCACGGGATCGTTGCAAACTTTCAGATGAATGACCGCTGTGCAGCGGGCTGCGGGCGGTATCTTGGCTATATTGCCGACGAGATGAATATGGGTCTGCACGAATTGGGCCCGATGGCCATGAAGTCGGACAAGCCGGCGCGCATCAACTCGACCTGCACCGTGTTCGCCGGCGCCGAGCTGCGCGACCGGCTTTCGCTCGGGGAAAAGCGCGAAGATATTCTCGCCGGGCTGCACCGCGCCATCATATTGCGCGCGATCTCCATCATCTCGCGCTCGGGCGGGGTCACCAATGAATTCACCTTCACCGGCGGCGTCGCCAAGAACGAGGCTGCGGTGCGCGAGTTGCGGAAGGTCATCAAGGAGAATTACGGAGAGGTCACCATCAACATCAATCCGGACTCGATCTACACCGGCGCGCTCGGCGCGGCGGAGTTTGCGCGCCGGGCGCATTCGGGGCAGGCGGACGGGAGCGCAACAATGACCATCGCGGCGGGAATCGACATCGGCACCAGCACCATCAAGGCGGCGCTGTTCAAGGTCGAGAACGGCGAGGAAACCTGGTTGTCGCGCTACGTGATGCGCATCCGGCAACGCGATCCCATGGAACTGGCCCGCGTCGCCTATGACGCCGTGCTCGAAGACGCAAAACTTCGTCCTGAGGATGTCAATTATGTTGCGACCACGGGCGAAGCGGAAAGCGTGCCGTTCCATACCGGCCATTTCTACTCGATGACGACGCATGCGCGCGGCGCCATCTACCTCGACCCGGAATCGCGGGCAGCGCTCGACATCGGCGCGCTGCACGGCCGTGCGATTCAGATCGATGGGCGCGGCAAAGTGCTCAGCTACAAGATGACGAGCCAGTGCGCATCGGGCTCCGGGCAATTTCTCGAGAACATCGCCCGCTATCTCGGCATTGCGCAGGAAGAGATCGGAACGCTGTCGAGCCAAGGCGACAATCCCGAGGTCGTGAGCAGCATTTGCGCCGTGCTGGCGGAGACCGACGTGATCAACATGGTTTCGCGCGGCATTACGACACCGAACATCCTCAAAGGCATCCATCTTTCGATGGCGGCCCGGCTGTCCAAACTGCTGAAATCGATCGGGGTGGTCGATGGCGCGGTGATGGTGACCGGCGGGCTCGCCCTCGACAAAGGGCTGGTCGCCGCCCTCGAAGAGGATATCTCGCACATCAAGGACATGAAGGTCGCGGTCCGCAGCCATCCGGATTCAATGTATGCAGGCGCGATCGGCGCTGCGTTGTGGGGCGCATTTCGGTTTGAAAAACTTGCCGCCACGAACCGGGCGCCGAAGGCAGCATGAGAACGTAAGGAGACGACGCTATGGCCCTGATAATCAATGAAGCCTGCACGGCTTGCGATGCTTGCGAGCCGGTGTGCCCGAACAAGGCAATCACCGCCGGCAATCCGATGTACGTCATCGATCCGCTGAAATGCACCGAGTGCGTCGGCGCCGAGGATGAGCCGCAGTGCAAGCTGGTCTGTCCGGCGAATTGCATCGAGCTCAATCCGGATTGGAATGAAACGAAAGAGGAGCTGCTCGCCAAGTACGAGCAGTTGCACGGTTGAGTTATGAATTTCGAAAACCGCGTCTGCCAAAAGTTGCACGAGGAGCACGCCGCCGTCATCGCCCTGCTGGAGCGGCTGACGCAGACCATCGCGCGCCACCGGACCGACGTTCCGGACGCGAAAGATCCGATGGTGGCGAAGCTCATGAGTGACCTCGCCGCCGAGCTGCCAGGCGAGGTCGAGCGTCATTTCGCCTTCGAGGAGGCGGAGTTGTTTCCCTACCTCAGCGAGGCGGGCAATCAGGGGATTGGTGCGCACTTGACCCACGAGCACTCGATCATCCGCCCGATCGGCACTGCGCTGGTCAAGCTGATCGGCGACGTCCGTGCGCAGGGATTCGATGCCGCGCGCTGGACCGAATTCCGCCGTCTCGGACTGCAACTGAACGACAGTCTGGTGCCGCACGCTCAAAAAGAAGACATGGCGTTGCTGCCAATGCTCGAAGACAACATGGATGCCGAAACCGAAGCCCGGCTCTTCCAGGAATACGTCGAGAATGCATGAGGCTCTTGCATGAATAAAATTGCCGCGACCACTGACAACACGGTCCGTCCGTTACGTCCTGCCGATCTCGAACGCGTTATCGCCATCGATTCGGCGCACGTGGGCGAACCGCGCCGCCGTTTTTTCGAGAAACGGCTGGCTCACGCCAAGCAGCATCCGGAAGATTTCGTGCATGTCGGCGTCGTCCGCAAAGGGGCGCTGGTCGGTTTTGCCTTCGCCCGCATCTTGCGCGGGGAATTCGGCCGGGAGCAGGCGATCGCGACGCTCGACGCGGTCGGTGTTGATCACGACAGCAGGGAGCACGGCGTCGGCCACGCATTGATGGAGGGCCTCACCAAGGTCATGCGTGAAAAGAAGGTGCAATCGCTGCAATCGCAAGCCGATTGGACCAACACCGGCTTGCTGCGGTTCTTCGATTCTTCCGGCTTCGGGCTGGCGCCGCGCCTGGTGCTGGAGCGTTCCGTTTTGACGCCGCTGGCGGAGGCTCCCGATGACGAGTGACAAGACAAGGAGTGGCATCACCCTTCCGCAACACGTGGGAGAGGCCACCGAGATCAATTACAGCGGCGAGCCCGCTGCGGACTACGGGCCGCTCGCGCGCGATCGGATACCGGTGCGTTCGATGGCCGAAGGCGATCTGCGTGCGCTGGTGGCGATCGATCGCCGGATTACCGGGCGCGACCGCGCCGGATATTTTCAGCGCAAGCTGGCGGACGCGCTGACCGAATCGGATGTCTGCGTCTCGCTGGTCGCCGAGCTTGATACGGTGCCTGTCGGCTTCATCATGGCGCGCGTCGATCTTGGCGAATTCGGCCGGGTCGAAACCACCGCCGTTATCGATACGATTGGCGTCGATCCGGATTATCGGAATAAAGGTGTCGGCCGCGCTCTGGTGTCGCAATTATTGGCCAACCTCGGCACGTTGCGCGTCGAGAAGGTGCGCACCGAAGTCGATTGGCAAGACCACGACCTGCTCGCCTATCTCCAACGTAGTGGGTTTCGTCCCTCGCAACAGCTCTGTTTCGACCAACAGCTTGTTTGATGTCCTCCTCGATGCTGGTCAAATCGAAACTTGCTTGCCAGCCGCGTTTCGACTTTCGCGATCACCGCGCCATCGTCACCGGCGGCAGCCGCGGCATCGGCCGGGCGATTGCCGACGCGCTCGGCGCAGGCCGGAGCACAGGTGTCCGTCTTCGATGTCGGCGAGCCGGAGCACCTTGATAGCTTCCCGCATCGGTATGTCCGCATCGATATCGCTGACACCAACGCCGTGAAAACTGCCATCGCGGAATTTCCCCAGGCGCCGACCCTGCTGGTCAACAACGCCGGCATCACGCGCGACCGCTCGATCGCCAAAATGAGCGATGCCGATTGGGCGGCCGTGCTCAATGTCAATCTTACCGGCGCGTTCAACATGATCCGAGCCGTCGCGCCGCTGATGGTGGCGCAGGGCTTCGGCCGCATCGTCAACATCACGTCGATCAACGGCATGCGCGGCAAATTCGGCCAGGCCAATTACGCGGCAGCCAAGGCTGGCCTGATCGGCCTGACCAAGACCGCGGCGCGTGAATTCGGCAAGAAAGGCGTCACCGTCAATGCGGTCGCGCCCGGCATGGTGATGACCGACATGGCGCGCGCCTTGCCGGAAGAAATTCTTGGCCGGGCCGTGGCCGAAGCGGCGCTCTCCGAGCTTGCCGATCCGCAGGACATCAGCAATGCGGTTCTGTTCCTGCTGTCCGACGGCGCCCGCGCCATCACCGGCGAAGTGCTGCGCGTCGACGCGGGACAATATATCTGAAATCTGAGGGAGCTCAGCCCCAGCGCACCATGCGCAGCATGAAGCCGCCCTCGCAGTCGCCGCAGTGCGACTCGACGATTTCGTGGCTCCAGCCGCGCTCTTCGAGTTCCGGATAAAGGAAGATCGGCTCGCAGTCGAAATGGCCAACCAGCACGGTATCGACCTCGCCGCTCTCGATCGCGCGTAAAACCGTCACCATCGGCTCCGGCGGCTGCATGCCGCGCAGATCGAGATGGATGCCGTCGGCAGTCCGCCACATCCGGGACCCATCCTCCGGTCGAGCATGATCGTGGTGGTGCACGGCAAGGCTCCTTCTCGCTCGCGGGGCTATAAATCGGTACCACAATGCCTAATTATGCGCTATTGATTTGTGAACCGGAATGAAAGGCCAGCTCACTTGGCTAAAGCCGCAAAAGCGCGTGCAGCAAAGGCCGACGCCGCCATGCGGGTCCGCCGCGTACAAGCTGCCGACATGGCGAACGTGATCGCGCTCGACGCCCACGTCACCAAACTCGCCAAGCCGGACTATTGGAACGATGTGTTTCGCCGTTACGGCAGGCAACGGCCGCACGAGCGGTTCTTTCTGGTGGCCGAGAATCGTGCGGACCGAACGAGCCCGCGCCTGCTCGGCTTCATTATCGGCGAGGTGCGCGCTTGGGAATTCGGGTCGACGCCCTGCGGCTGGGTCTTTGCGTTGTCGGTTGAACCGGAAATGCGCTTGCATGGCATCGGGAGTGCGTTGTTCGAAGCTATCTCCAGTGAATTCACGAAAGCGGGCGTCGGCAAAATGCGAACGATGGTGGCAAGGGATGCCTCCCTTCAGATGCTGTATTTCCGCAGCGAAGGGATGATGGCCGGGCCCTACATCCAGCTTGAAAAGGACCTCGATTGAATAGGCAGCACGGCAATCAGGATTTCGATTGGATCGGCATGCGGATGACAATGTCATGAGGTTACAGATTTCGAGCCGGCTGGCCATCTTCGCGGTCCTGGAACTGACCGCGCGCGAAGGCCGTCAGGTTTCGGTCGCGGATATTGGCGAGAAATACGGCGTCTCCAGTCACCATCTGGCGAAGGTTATGCACGTCATGGGCCGTGCCGGCCTCGTCCGCTCGGTTCGCGGCGCGGGTGGCGGATATCAATTTGCCGGCAACGCACGGCGAACGACGCTTCTCGACGTGGCCCAGCTGTTCGAAGACTTAAGCTCCGTCGAACAGGACTCCGGGGCCGCCGAGACAACGCCGGAAGACCAAGCCTTGCGCGAAGTGCTTAACGAGATCGACGATATCGCGCGCGCTACCCTCGGTTCGATCACCATTGCGACGATGCACAAGCTGGTGGACCGCCGCACGACCGGCGGCGGGCGGCGTTCGAAGGCCGTCTCGCCGGGGCGGCGGAACCAACCACGCCTTTGATTTGCTTTATGCTAGGAGCCGCACGGACGATGCGCCATACGCGGACGACGGCTCAGATTCCGTTGATTTGCGCGGTAATTAAATTGCGATTGTGCGCTGCAGCATAAATGAATAATCGAGGCCCGGTAATCCTTGATCAAGATCAAGGCGGCACACCCGGTCATCTTCATGAGTAATACCAAGTCGCGTTACCCGCAACCCACCTGCGGCGTTTCGGCAGGTTTGTTATGACCGTCCAGGTCTTTGATTGACTCACGTTTACGAAGCGATCATCCGCGCACAAGGTCGGGTAATATAAGTCATCGTTTCTGAGTTTTGGTATAAGACTGGTTTGGTTTGAGGCGTACCCAATGTCTTCAAAACTGACGGCCGGCGATCTTCAAATCATTACCCGCATCGCGGTATTTCGGGGACTCAAAGCGGAGACCGTCGAGCACATCATCGCGCCCGCGACCGCTGTGATGTTGCGCCCGCACGAATGGATCATTCGCCAAGACGATCCGGCGACAGCTTTTTTTATCGTGATCGACGGATGGGTGAAACTTTATCGCAGTACGCCGTCCGGCGATGAGACCGTGATCGAAATCATGACCAAAGGCGATAGTTTCGCGGAGGCGGTCGCATTCACAGGCAATCGATACATCGCCACCGCCGAAGCGGTAACGGAGGCGCGCGTCGCACGTATCCCTGCCGATCATATTGTCCGTTGCATCCGTCAAAGCCCCGATATTGCGTTGGCGATGATCGCGTCTGTCTCCCAGCACATGCATCATCTCGTTCAACAGGTCGAGCAGCTCAAGGCGCAAAGCGGAGTGCAGCGGGTCGCCGAGTTTCTCGCGTCGCTGTCATTGGCAGAGCACGGTCACTGCGCACTCGCGTTGCCTTATGACAAAGTCCTGATCGCCGGACGGCTTGGCTTGACGCCGGAGTCGTTATCTCGTGCCTTTGCGAGATTGCGAAGCATCGGCGTCGTGGTCGACGCATCCCACGTCGTGGTTAAAGACGTTGCCAAGCTACGTCAGCTCGCTGCCGACGATCGCAGCGCCGTGCGAGGCACCTTGCGGGCGGTGCGTTGACGGCAATTCAGCTGATATTTTGTCCAAACGTCGAGACGGCTGGGCGTTGACGCCTGCCTCACGGCATCACTACAGGGGCCTTCCAATGTCAATGCAGATTCTCCATCCACCGCGGCTGGTTGCCGCCGATCGGCTACGCCAACGGCATCAGCGTGCCGACTGGCCGCATCGTCTTCGTCGCTGGCCAGGTCGGCTGGGACGCCGACCAGAAATTCCACAGCGAGGAGCTGGTGCCGCAATTCGAGCAGGCGCTCAAAAACATACTCGCCATTCTGGCGGAAGCCGGCGGCAAACCGGCGCATATTTGCCGAATGACCGCGTTCTGCATCGACAAGCCTGGCTATCTCGCCGGCCGGCGCGAACTCGGGCGCATTTGGAAATCGCTGATCGGAAGCCATTTCCCCGCGATGAGCATGATTTTTGTTGCCGATCTGCTCGATACGCCGGCGAAGATCGAGCTGGAAGCCACGGCCGTCATTCCCGCTTTATAGACTCGGCAGGCTCAAGCCGTACCTTCGGCGAAAAGCCTTGCGGTCAGACGCCGTGCAATCGCAGCGGCGGCGACGCGGCGATAATTGGCCGATGCAATCGTGGTCCGCATGGGCTGGACTTGCTTCTGCACCAGCCGATCGATCTCTTGCAGCAGTTTCTCGTCGACCGATCGGCCGGCAAAGGCTTCGGTACCGGCGAGAAGGAACGGCCGCGAATTAGTGCCTGTCAGCGCGATGCGGAGCGAACTGACTTTTGTCCCGGATGCCGCGAGCGCAGCCGCTACGCCTGCCAATGGAAAGTCGATGGCTCCGCGCACCCGCACTTTTTCATAAGCCGATGGAGGCGGGGCTGCCGGCAGATGGACCGCCACGACGATCTCGCCGGCGGCCAGAGCGAGATGGGCCTTGCCGTCTTCAACATAAAGCTCGCTCAGAGAAATTCGCCGCTCGCCCTGTGCGCCGGCAATGTCAACTTCGGCGCCAAAGACGAGCAGAGCGGGCGCCAGATCGCCGCAGAAGGCGGCATGACAGCGCTGTCCCTGCGGGGCGACATGGCAAGTATCCCCGCGATTCTTGAGACAATAAGCGTTCGCGCTCCGCCACCATTCGCTTTGATTGTAGTAAATGCAGCGGGTATCAAGGCACAAATTGCCGCCAACGGTTGCCATGATGCGGTGACCGGGCCCGGCGATCGCTTCGGCGGCTTGCGCAAGTGCGCGATATTGGGTGGCGATCACCGTGTCGCGAGCGAGAGTGGCGATGGACACCCCGGCGCCAATCGTCACGCCGCGTTCGCTGGTCTTGATCTCGGTCAGTTCGTCGATGCCGGAAAGATCGATCAGTAAATCTGGGCTGTTGATGCCACGCCGCATGTTCACGAGCAGATCAGTTCCGCCCGCGATGAACCGACTGCCCGGATGCTTGAGACACGCCGCAATCGCCTCTTTGACGGTGCTCGGCTGGGCAAGACGGAACTCGGCCAACGGTGCGGTCATGATGCGGCCTTCAAGGTCTTGGCAAGCTTCGCCTGCCGCCGGCGCTGGATCAGCGCTTCCATCAGGCGGTCCGGCGTCACCGGAATCTCGTTGAGGTCGATCTTGAGCGCGTTGGCGATGGCGTTGACCAGAGCCGGCGGGAAGCCGGCCAGCGCACCTTCGCTCGCTTCCTTGGCGCCGAACGGACCGTAAGGATCGTGCGTTTCGACGATCTGCACCTCGATCGGTGGCGAATCCTCGATCGTCGGCATGCGATATTCGAGGAAGCTGGCGTGCGCCGGCAGGCCTTCGAGATAGCGCGTCTCCTCGCACATCGCCTGTCCCATGCCCATCCAGACCGATCCTTCGATCTGTCCTTCGACCGCCAGCGGATTGATGGCATGGCCGCAGTCGAGCGCCACCCATACCTTGTCGACTGTGATCAAGCCGGTCGCATCGTCGATGCTGACCTCGACGACCTGGGCGGCGTAACTGAAACCCATGGTCGAGCCCACGGCGCCACCCCGGTGCTTGCCGCCGTGGAATTCCGGCGGGCAGGTGAACGAGCCCTTCACGGTGATGGCGCCTTCGTCGACCAGTGCGGCGGCAACGACATCGGCGAAGGGCAGGCTCGATTGATCGCCTTTGCCGACACGGAACACTTCACCGCATTCGATGTCTTCAGGGCGCGCCTCGAGCTTCTTCGCGGCGGCCTTGACCAGGATGGCCTTAAGATTCTTGGCGGCGTCGATCGCAGCGTTGCCCACCATAAAGGTGATGCGCGACGAATAGGCGCCATTATCCTTGGGCGTGACGGCGGTATCGGCGGCGATAACGCGGACGCGATCGAGCGAAATGTCCAGCGTCTCGGCCACCGCGATCGCCACCATGGTGGAGGAGCCCTGGCCGATATCGGCGGCGCCGGTGAGCGCCGTCACTCCGCCATCGAAGTCCAGTTTGAGGTTCACCACCGCATGCGGCTCGCCGGTGCGGTGGATCGGCTTGGCGGCGCCGCTGACGTAATGCGAACAGGCCATGCCGAGGCCCTTGCCCGGCGGCAGCTTGCCGAGCCGCTCGCGCCAGCCGCTGGCGCGCTCGACCTTGTCGAGGCATTCCGCCAGTCCGTAACTGTTGACCACCAGGTCATTCATGGTGCGGGTCGGCGCTTGCAACAGATTGGCGCGCCGCACGGCGAACGGGTCGAGCCCGAGTTCGCGTGCCATGCGGTCGACCAGACATTCGAACGCGTGACGCGTGTTGACCGAACCGTGCCCGCGCATGGCGCCACAGGGCGGCAGATTGGCGTAGACCCGGTAACCGTCGTACTTGATCGCAGGAATATCGTAGAGGCCTTGCAACAGCGCGCCGGCATAGAGAATGGTAATGATGCCGTAACCGGCATAGGCGCCGCCGCGCTGCACCACGTGGCATTCGCAGGCGGTCATGCGGCCGGTCTTAGTCATCCCGAGTTTCAGTCGGATATCGGTCTGCGGACGCGCGCGATGGGTGATGAAGGTTTCCTCGCGCGTCAGCTGCATCATCACCTTGCCGGCGGCAGCCTTCGCGAGCAGCGCAGTGACGATCTCGAAATTGAACGCTTCGACGCGAGCGCCGAAACCGCCGCCGATGAATGGCTTGATCACGCGGATGCGCGAGGAGTCCATCTCCAGGCATTCCGCAAGCATCAGATGCAGGTAATAGCCGACCTGGGACACGGTCTGCACCGTCAGGCGGCCGGTAAGCGGATCGAACTCGGAAAGGCTGGCGTGCGGCTCGATCTGCGCGTGGTTGATCTCAGCGCAACTGAAGTGCTCCTCGCGCACCAGATCGGCGGCGGCAAAACCTTGCGCGACATCGCCGAACTGATGATGCACGTCGCGTTCGAGATTGCCAGGTTTGTCGTCGTGCAGAAGCACCGCATCCGGCGCGCGCGCCGTCTCGGATGTATAATAAGCGGGCAGTTCCTTCACTTCGAGTTCGATCAGCTGGAGCGCGCGCTCGGCGGTCTCCGCATCGATAGCCGCCACTGCCGCGATCGGCTCGCCGCGATAGCGCACGCGTCCGCGCGCCAGCGGATATTCGTTCATGGCGATGGGCAGCACGCCGTAAGTGTGCGGACAGTCATCGCCGGTGACGACCGCCGCCACGCCTTCGAGCGCGCGCGCCTTGGAGACGTCCAGTCGAACGATGTCGCCGTGGCTGACGGGGCTGCGCAGGATGCGTCCGACCAGAGCATCGGCATGGTCGAGGTCTGCCGTATAGCGTGCGCGCCCGGTGACCTTTTCAAGGCCATCGATAAGCGGAACGCCGCGGCGCGCGAGCTTGCCGGGTGCGATCGGATCAGCCGTCATGACGTTGTCCCCGCGGCCGCCTTGACTGACTCGATGATCTTCACATAGCCCGTGCACCGGCAAAGATTTCCCGATAGAGCAGTGCGTATTTCGCCGTCGCTCGGTGCCGGATTTCGGCGCAAGAGCGCTTCCGCCGCCATGATCATTCCCGGCGTGCAGAAGCCGCATTGCGCGCCCAGCTTCTCGTGAAAGGCGCGCTGTAATCGGTTTAGGTTGCCCTGCGTTGCCAAGCCTTCGATCGTTTCGACGTGGCGGCCCTCGCAGCGCACCGCGAGCGTGATGCAGGATGGCACTGCCTCGCCGTCGACCAACACAGTGCACGCGCCACACTCGCCGCCATCGCAGCCGGTCTTCACACCGGTGAGGTGCGCGACGTCGCGCAAATAGTCGACGAGTAAATCCTTTTCGGCGACCGCGTCTTCGCGCCAGCGCCCATTCAGCTTCAATCTCAGCAGACGTTTCTTCGGCCGCGGGCCCGGTGCATGCATCGGATCGCTCCTGAAGTGAAAAATTGCACCGAATAGCGGCGTATTTCCATGACTAAAATCAAGACATTGCGCGGCAAACAGCATCGGGAGATCACCTGACCGAAGTCAAGGAGAGGCCTGCGATTAGTCAGTAAATTTCGAAAGTCGATATTTCATGGGCGAGGCTGACGATGGTGCTTCGCGACTATAACGCCGCGGTCGATTTCGTGGGCAAAGAACCGGAACAAGCAGCGCAAGACGGTTCCGCGCTGAGCGTGTTTTTCAATCCGAAAAGCGTCGCCGTGGTGGGCGCCTCATCGGACCCGAAGAAGCCGGGCAACACCGCGCTGCGCCACATGATCTCCATGGGCTACAAAGGGAAATTGTTCCCGGTCAATCCGCGCGAAAAGGGCATCCTGGGACTGCCTTGCTACAAGAGCGTGAGCGACATCCCCGAACCGGTCGAGCTGTGCATTCTGATGGTGGCGGCCGAGCTGACCGTGCAGGTTGCCAAGGAGCTGGTCGAGCGGAAACGCCGCTTCAATGACATCAAGGGCGCGATCTGCATGTCGGCGGGCTTTGGCGAGATCGACTCGCCTGAGGCCAAGCAGCGGCAGAAGGATCTGATCGACATTCTGCGCTCCGCCTCGATACGGCTCATCGGTCCGAACTGCGTCGGCGTCATGGATACGGTGAGCGGCTTCAACACCAATTTCGACATCGGCTCCTATCCGCGCGGCGGCATCAGCGTGCTCACGCAGAGCGGCGCCTTCGGCAATTCATTTCTGTTTGCTTCGGGCACAAGCGGCCGGGTGGGCCTGAACAAATATGTCTCCATGGGCAACATGGCCGACGTTCAGATGGCCGAGCTGCTCACCTTCTTGAAGGACGACGTAACGACGCGCGTCATCGGCATCTATCTCGAAGGTCTGTCCGATCCGCGCGGCTTTTTCCAGGCGGCCTGCGAAGCCGCCGCGGTCAAGCCGGTGGTGGTGCTGAAAAGCGGCCGCAGCGAATTGGGCTCGACCGCGGCGCTCTCCCACACCGGTGCGATCGCCGGCGCCGAGGCGATCTACGAAGGCGCATTCCGCCAGTTCGGATTGATGCGCGTGCGTAGCGTCGCGGAGTTCTACGACACGCTGCGCGCGTTCTCGATGCAGCCGGTGCCGAAGGGCAACCGCGTCGCCGTACTCACCCACATGGGCGGGCCGGGAACGATGTGCATCGACGAGATTTCCGAATTGCCCGGCATCAAGATGGCGTCGTTCACCAATGAAACCCACGCGGCGTTGAAGGCGATCTTGTCGCCCGCCGCCAATATCGGCCATCCGCCCGGTTATATCGACCTCACCGCCGCACATTTCGAGCACTTGCACCATCAGGTGCTGCAGATCCTGTTCAAGGACCCGAACGTCGACTCGGTGATCCAGATCCTGGCGCCCAGCGCGTTCCTCGATCAGCCGCTGCTCGCCAAGGAGGTCGCCGGCGCGTTCCAGTCGCAAGGCAGCACGCCGAAGCCGCTGCTCAATGTCATCACCTTCGGCGACTTCGCCGACGAATTGCGCCGCGGCTTAGAAGGCGCCAGCCTGCCGACCTTCGATTACCCGGACACGGTCGCGCGGGTCGCGGCCAATCTCTCGAATTACGGCACTCATTCGCGCGTCGGCCGCGCAAGCTGACGGAAAGACTCGAGTGGCCACCAAGGAAGGGCCGGCGGCGCAACTGATCGCCGCTACTGCCAAAGAGGGGCGCGTTAGCCTGCTCGAACCGGAAGCCTACGCGGTGTGCAAGCAGTACGACATCCCGGTGCCGCCGTTCAAAATGGTCAATTCGCTGGAGGGCGCCTTAGCGGCCGCCAGAGAGATCGGCTACCCGGTCGTGATCAAAGTGGTGTCGGCGCAGATCCTGCACAAATCCGACATCGGCGGCGTAATGCTCGGCATCGGTTCCGACAGTGCGCTGGAAAAATCCTATGCGCAGCTCGTCGACAATGTCCGCAAGGCGGCGCCTGGAATCAGCAAGCCGAGCGTGCTGGTGCAGAAAATGATGCCGGCGGCGACCGAGCTGGTACTGGGCGCGATCCGCGACAAGCTGTTCGGCCCGGTGGTGATGTTCGGGCTCGGCGGCATCTATGTCGAAGTGCTCAAGCGCGTCGGTTTCCGCCTGGCGCCGTTCGGCATCGAGCAGGCGCGCGCGCTTATCCACGACACGCTGCCGCCGAAGATCATCGCCGGCGCGCGCGGCCGCAAGGAACTCAATGTCGACGCCATCGCCGCCATGCTGGTCTCGCTTGGCCGGATGCTGGAGGAGCACCCGCAGATCGACGAAGTGGACCTCAACCCCTGTCTGGCGCTCGACGACGGCTGCCTGGCGGTGGACGCGCGCATCATCCTCGCCAAGGCCAAGTGAGATAGCTCAATGGCCACCATGCACAAGCAAGATTTACCTGCAATATCGAAGGGTAAGCCGCAGGAATGACCGACGTTCACGACTATAATGCCGCTGTCGATTTCGTGGATCGCAACGTCGCCGAGGGACGGGGCGAGAAGACCGCGTTCATCGACCCGTCGCGCAATCTGACCTATGGCGAACTGCGCGACAATGCGGCGCGTATCGGCCCGATGCTGGCACGCATGGGGATTGAACCGGAAAACCGCATCGCCCTCGTTCTGCTCGACACCGTCGACTTTCCCGTGCTGTTCTGGGGCGCTATCCGGGCGGGCATTGTTCCGGTGCTGGTCAACACGCGGCTGACCGTCGACCAATATCGCTACCTGTTCGAAGATTCGCGAGCCAAGGCGGTGTTTGTCTCGACCGCGCTGCTCCCTGTCGTCCAGGAAGCCGCGGCGGACCTGCCGAACCTCAAGGCCGTTATAGTCGTTGGCGGAGGCCCGGCGTCGGTGCCGCGGCTGGACACGTTGTTGGCGGCCGAGAATGAAGGCTCGGCGCCCGCCAGAACTTGTGCCGATGAGGTCGCCTACTGGCTCTATTCGTCCGGCACGACCGGAATGCCGAAGGGAACGATGCATGTGCATTCGACGCCGATGAACATCGCGCGCACCTCGGGGCAGTGCCGCATCGGCATCCGTGAAGACGACGTGGTCTTTTCGCCGCCGAAGCTGTTCTTCGCTTACGGGCTCGGCACCATGTTGTGCTCGATGTCGGTCGGCGCGACCTCGGTACTCTATCCGGAGCGGCCGACTCCGCAGACGGTATTCGAGACGCTGCGCGGATATCAGCCGACGATGTTTTTCGCAGTGCCTACGCTTTATGCCGCCATTCTTGCCGATCCCGAATGCAAACCGGAATACATGTCGAGCCGGTTGCGACTCTGCTTCTCGGCCGGCGAGCCATTACCCGCCCATGTCGGGGAAGCCTGGAAGCAACGGTTCGGCATCGACATCGTCAACGGCGTCGGCTCGACCGAATTGGGGCATCTTTTTCTGACCAATCTTCCGAATGCGGTGGAGTACGGCACATCCGGCGTGCCGGTCGACGGCTACGATCTCAGGCTGGTCGACGACAATGGGCAAGACGTCAGCGACAATGAATTGGGCGAGCTTTTGGTGCGCGGTGAATCGTCGGCGGCCGGCTATTGGAATCAGCGCGAGAAATCGCGCCGCACCTTCCTGGGTGAATGGACTCGCACCGGCGACAAATACCTGCGGCGTCCGGATGGGGTGTACACCTACTGCGGCCGCACCGACGACATGTTCAAGGTCAGCGGTATATGGGTTTCGCCGTTCGAGGTCGAGGACGCGTTGGTTTCCCATCCGAAAGTCCTCGAGGCTGCGGTCGTGCCTGTCGAAGATGATAACGGGCTGATCAAGCCAAAAGCATTCGTCGTGCTCAAGAATCAAAAAGACAACGATGCGAGCCGGTCACTTTATGAAGAGCTTAAAGTGCACGTGAAACGCGCTATTGGGCCTTGGAAATATCCGCGCTGGATCGAATTCGTCGACAGTTTGCCAAAAACCGCGACCGGAAAGGTCCAACGCTTCATGCTGCGCGACAAAGGACTCAATCTAAATGGTGGTGACCGCTGATGTCGCCGCTCGCTCATCTTGCTTGGCCTTTTTTTGACGAGCAGCACCGGCAATTTGGCCCGGCGCTCGCGGATTGGGCTAACAAAAAGGTTGGCCAGTACATTGACCACGCAAACGTGGATCAATCCTGCCGAACCCTCGTTCGTGCCTTGGGAGACGCGGGTTGGCTCAAGGCCGTTGTGCCGGCGGCTTACGGCGGTCTGTCGGAAAAACTCGACGTGCGGACGATTTGCGCCGCGCGTGAGATTCTCTCCTGGCATGACAGCCTCGCTGATTTTGCGTTCGCCATGCAAGGCCTGGGTACCGGCTCGATATCGCTTTTCGGCAGCGATGAGACCAAAGCCAAATATTTGCCGCCGGTTCGCGACGGCCGTCATATCGCGGCGTTCGCGCTCTCGGAACCCGAAGCGGGATCCGACGTCAGCGCGCTGGCAACGACCGCGACCAAGGACGGGCCGGCGCATGTCCGCATCGACGGTCTCAAAACCTGGATCTCCAACGGCGGAATCGCGGATCACTACGTCGTGTTCGCGCGAACCGGCGAGGCCCCCGGTGCGAAGGGGCTTTCCAGTTTCGTCGTCGACGCCGATACGCCGGGTCTCGAAATCGCCGGCCGCATTGACGTCATTGCTCCGCATCCACTTGCGACGCTTCGCTTCACCGGCTGCCGCGTCCCGCTGACAAACAGGCTCGGCGGCGCGGGCGAAGGCTTCAAGGTTGCGATGGCGACGCTCGATATCTTCCGATCATCCGTCGCCGCCGCGGCACTCGGGCTGGCCCGGCGCGCGTTCGATGAGATGATCGAGCGCGCGGCAACGCGCAACATGTTCGGGGCGCCGCTGGCCGACCTGCAACTCACGCAGGCCGCGCTGGCGGACAGCGCCATCGACATCGACGCCGCGGCCTTGCTGGTTTACCGCGCCGCCTGGGAAAAGGATCGCGGTGCGGCGCGCATTACCCGCGAGGCATCGACGGCAAAGGCCTTTTCGACCGAAATGGCGCAACGGGTCATCGATCGCGCCGTGCAAATCTTCGGCGGAAATGGCGTGCGGGTCGGCGTCAAAGTCGAGGCGCTTTACCGGGAAATCCGTGCGCTACGCATCTACGAGGGCGCCACCGAAGTGCAGAAACTGATCGTGGCGCGGGAATTGTTGAAGGCGCGCGCCAGCAAGCGCCGCCAGGCTGCCGAGTAGGGACAATGCTGCTGACCGAGGAGCAGGAGCAGGTTCGGGACACCGCGCGCGAATTCGCGCAGCGCGCCTTGGCGCCTCATTCGGCCGAATGGGATAGCCAGGCGGTGTTTCCGCGTGCCGCGCTCCGCGAGTTGGGCAAACTTGGCTTCATGGGAATGACGGTTCCCCCTGAATGGGACGGGGCCGGCACCGACTACGTCGCCTATGCGCTTTCGCTCGAGGAGATCGCGGCCGGCGATGGCGCCGTCTCGACGATTATGAGTGGTCATAACTCCGTCGGCTGCATGCCGCTCGTTGAATATGGAACGCCCGAGCAGAAGGAAAAGTATTTACGGCCGATGGCGCGGGGCGAGTTGCTGAGTGCCTTCTGTCTTACCGAACCGCAAAGCGGCTCGGACGCCGGCGCGATCCGGACCCGTGCCGAACGGCGGCGCGGAACTTACATTCTTAATGGAACAAAACAGTTCGTCACCTCGGGCAAGAACGCCGACGTTGCACTGGTTTTTGCCGCGACTGACCTCGGGCTGGGCAAGCAGGGGATCAGCTGCTTCATCGTCGAGACCAAGCAATCGGGCTATTGCGTCGGCCGCATCGAGAGCAAGATGGGGCAGCAGGCATCCGATACTTGCGAAATCCGATTCGAGGAACTCTGCGTGTCGGAGGAGAACCGGCTGGGCGCCGAAGGCCAGGGCTACCGTATTGCGCTTGCCAACCTGGAAGGCGGCCGCATCGGCATCGCCGCGCAAGCGGTGGGCATGGCGCGTGCCGCGCACGAAATCGCGCTCGCCTATGCACAGGAGCGCCGCAGCTTCGGCAAGACCATCATCGAGCATCAGGCGGTGGCGTTCCGGCTCGCTGACATGGCGACCGGGCTCGAAGCCGCGCGGCAGTTGGTCCTGCATGCCGCCGCACTGCGCAGCCAGGGCATGCCCTGCCTGAAGGAAGCCTCGATGGCGAAGTTGTTTGCCACCGAAGCCGCCGAGCGCATCTGTTCCGACGCGATCCAGACCATGGGCGGCGCCGGCTACATGGCCGAGGCCGGGGTTGAGCGAATTTACCGCGCCGTGCGCGGCAGTAAGATCTACGAGGGTACCAACGACATCCAGCGACTGGTGATCAGCCGCGCGCTGGTCGCGCAATCCGGGCAGGAAAGGCGGGCCTGACCATGTTCGTGACCCAGACCGCCGGCCGCGTGACTACGCTGACGATGAGCCACCCACCGGTGAACGCGATCAGCGAAGAATGGGTGCGTTTGTTCGAAGCGAAGCTCGACCAGCTCGCCGATTGCACCGTCCTGCATATCCGCTCCGACCAGAAGGTATTCTGCGCCGGTGCTGATCTGAAGGAAATGCGCGGGCGCATGGATATGGCCGACGGCCCGGACCGCATGTACGCCTATGTCGCCGGCATCCAGCGGCTCTACGCCCGCATCGAGAAACTGCGGCAGGTCACGCTCGCCGAGATCAGCGGCGCGGCCATGGGCGGCGGTGTTGAGCTGGCGCTCGCCTGCGATCTGCGCATCGCGGCCGATGAAGCGAAAGTCGGCCTGCCGGAAGCCCGCCTCGGCCTGATCCCTGGTGCCGGCGGCACCCAGAGGCTCACACGCCTGTGCGGGCCTGCGCTCGCCAGCCGGCTGATCCTCGGCGCCGAAGTGCTCGACGGCGCGAGCGCTGCCGCGCTTGGCGTGGTGCATTGGTCGGTGCCGCGCGCCGAATTGCCCGCGCGCGCGTCCGAGATCGCCAAACGCATCGCCGATCTGCCGGCCGCGGCGCTCGCCGCCAGCAAGGCCTGCATCGCCGCCGCCTGCCAGCCTGGCCGCGGCGGCTATACCGACGAATTGGAATTCACCCGGTCGCTACTCACCAATCCCGAGACGCAGAAACGCGTGACGGCGTTCCTGGCGGGCGCGGCCGAACCTTCGACACAGAGCAAGAGTGGAGCGGCGCGATGAAATTCGACGGCAAAGTAGTATTGGTCACCGGCGGTGCCTCCGGCATCGGCAAGGCTACGGTGATGGCATTCGCCCGCGAGGGCGCGACGGCGATCTGCGCCGACGTGAACGCCGCGGCCGGCGAGACGCTGAAGAAGGAAGCCGCCGGCGCCGACCTGAAGGTCGATTTTGTCGCCATCGATCTAGCTGAATTCCTCCTCGATCCGCGCCGCCGCCGCCGAGGTGCTCAAGCGCTATCCGCGCGTCGATATCCTGGTGAACGCTGCCGGCTGGGGCGACATCCAACCCTACATGCAGAACACGCCGGAGTTCATCAACCGCGTGATTGCCATCAACCTCGCCGGCCCGGTGCATCTGACGCAGGCCCTGCTGCCGCCGATGATTGCCGCCAACGGCGGCAAGGTCATCAATATCGCCAGCGATGCCGGCCGTGTCGGCAGCAGCGGCGAGACGGTTTACGCCGGCGCCAAGGGTGGGCTGATTGCCTTCACCAAGTCGCTCGCGCGCGAGGTCGCCCGCTACTCGATCAACGTCAACTGCGTGTGCCCGGGTCCGACCGATACGCCGATGCTCGCCACCCGTTCGGAGAAGCTGCGCGAGGCCTTCCTCAAAGCGATCCCGTTCCGTCGCTTCGCCAAGCCCGAGGAAATCGCCGACGCCGTCGTATTTTTCGCCAGCCCGCAAGCCGAATACATCACCGGCCAGGTAATGAGCGTGAGCGGCGGGCTCACTTTCGCCGGCTAATTCCAACAACGACAGTCATCAAGAGGACCAAAACCAATGAACGATACAGCCACACGATTTCGTCCCGCCGGGCTCGATTTTTCCAATTACAAGCCGAAGCATTTCCTCTGGTCGGTGAGCGGCAAGGTGGCGACCATCACCTTGAATCGGCCGGAACGGAAGAACCCGCTGACGCTCGAGTCCTATGCCGAGCTGCGCGACTTGTTCCGCAACCTTCAATATGCCGATGGCATCAAGAACATTGTGATCACCGGCGCCGGCGGCAATTTCTGCTCCGGCGGCGACGTGCACGAGATCATCGGCCCGCTGGTGGAGATGCAGCGCAAGGACGACATGGCGGGCCTCATCGCCTTCACGCGCATGACCGGTCAGCTCGTCAAGGAGATGCGGGCCTGTCCGCAGCCGATCGTTGCGGCGATCGACGGCATCTGCGCCGGAGCGGGCTCGATCATCGCCATGGCGTCGGATTTGCGCGTCGGCACGGCGCGCAGCAAGGTCGCCTTCCTGTTCGTGCGCGTCGGCCTCGCCGGCGCCGACATGGGCGCCTGCAATATCCTGCCGCGCATCATCGGCCACGGTCGCGCGTCGGAGCTGCTCTACACCGGTCGCGCCATGGACGGCCTCGAGGCGGAGCGCTGGGGCTTCTACAATAAACTGAGCGAGCCGGAAACCGTGCTCGCCGACGCGCAGGCGCTGGCAAAGGCGTTGTCGGATGGCCCGACCTTCGCCAACTCGATGACCAAGAAGTGCCTGCATCAGGAATGGAACATGGGCATCGACGAGGCGATCGAAGCCGAGGCGCAGGCACAGGCGATCTGCATGCAGACCAAGGACTACGAGCGCGCCTACGAGGCCTTCGTCGCCAAGCAGAAGCCGGTGTTCCAGGGCAACTGATATGGGTCGAAACTTAACGCGTGAACGGGTGACCGAAAATCGTATAATCGCGAACTAGCCGCTGCCGCGCCGGTAGAGTTGGCGCGGCAAACGGCGGTCCATACGCGCATCGATCATGGCGGGGAAGTGCAAGATGTTTTCGCAGGCGAAATTCGCGCTCATTCTTTTCGCGGTGCCGCAACTGCTCAGGTTCCAGGCCTGGCGGCATCCGCATTTTGCTGCACGTCTCAAGGAGCGCAATCTGGTCGCCCAGATCAAGGCGCGCGACGAGGGCACCGGCCGCTGGATCGAACTGCGCGACGGCAAGATCAAATCGGGCGCCGGCCAACATGCGAAGCCCGACATCACGCTTGCCTTCAAGAACGCCACGATCGGCGCGTCGCTGATGACACCGCCGATCAATTGGCTCAATCAGATCAACGCGCAGAAGGATTTCGTTCTTGGCGTCGAAGGGTCCGAGGACCTGACCAATTGGTTCGCGCAGACCCTGATGATGATGCAGACCGCGCACTGGAGCTTCGGTACGCCGATGCCGGACGGTTCCATGCGTTATTGCAACATGGCGAACGGCGGCCCGCTATTTGTCTACGTCAAGGACGGCAAGATCATCCGCACCACGCCGATCGACTTTGACGAAACTGATCCGCAGCCCTGGACGATCGATGCGCGCGGCATGAAATTTACGCCGCCTCGCAAGACGACACTCGCGCCGCACGGGCAAAATAGCAAGGCGATGATCTACTCGCCCGACCGCTTGCTCTATCCGATGAAGCGGGTCGATTTCGATCCGAAGGGCGAACGCAACCCGGAGAATCGGGGCAAATCAGATTACGTGCGGATCAGTTGGGAAGAAGCGCTCGACCTCGTAGCAAGCGAGATCCAACGCGTTAGGCGCGATCACGGGCCGGGCGCCATGGCGGTCTCACACGGGTCGCATCATACCTGGGGCCATATCGGCTATTACCTCAGCGCTTTGTACCGCTTCGCCAATGCCGTCGGCCACACGCCGGTGCATCATAATCCCGACTCCTGGGAAGGCTGGTACTGGGGCGCCGTGCATCACTGGGGCTACACCATGCGCGTCGGCCAGTGCGAGACTTACGGCACCGTCGAGGATCTACTGCAAAACTGCGAAATGGTTGTGTTCTGGGCGGCCGACCCCGACACCACAAGTGGCTCATACGGCGCACAGGAAGGCACGGTGCGCCGGCAGTGGCTAAAGAAACTCGGCATCAAAGTCGTGCACATCGATCCCTACTATAACTCGTCCGCGCAATTCCTGTCGGGCAAATGGATCTGCCCAAAGCCGACGACGTCACCGGCACTCGCTTTGGCGATCGCTTACGTTTGGATCAAGGAAGGACTCTACGACAAGGAATACGTGGCAACGCATACGGTCGGCTTCGATGCCTGGAAGGCCTATGTCATGGGCGAGCGCGATGGCGTGCCCAAGTCGCCGGAGTGGCAGGAGATGGAGACCGGCGTCGCCGCTAAGGATGTGCGGGCGCTGGCTCGCGAATGGGCGTCCAAACGTACTTATCTAGGCTGCGGCGGTTGGGGCAACGGTCATGGTGGCGCATGCCGCAATCAAACCGGCATTCAATGGGCGCGCACAATGGTGTGCCTGATCGCCATGCAGGGTCTGGGTAAGCCCGGCATCAACATGGGCAATCTGCAATGGGGTGCCCCAGTCGATCTCAACTTCTTTTTCCCGGGTTATGCCGACGGGGGCATGTCCGGCGATATTGAGAAGACTGCGATGGCAGTTGAGCTGTACCAGCGCATGCCACAGCTCCCGACCATGAATACGCCACAGCAGAAAATTCCGCGCATCTATCTTCCGGAGGCCATTCTCGAAGGCAAAGCCGACGGCGGCTACCCGTGGAACGGCAAATCGATCGAAATGCAGTTCGCCAAGTTCAGCTACCCGGCGCCCGGTCACGCGCCTGTGCGAATGATGTTCAAGTACGGCGGTTCGTTGATCCCCACGATGAACAATACTAACCGCCACGTGAAGATGTTTCAGTCGCCGAACCTTGAGTTCGTTGTCAGCCAGGCGATCTGGTTCGAGGGCGATACCAAATTTGCCGATGTCATCCTGCCGGCCTGCACCAATTTCGAGCGGGTCGATATCAGCGAATGGGCGGCGCTCGGTGGCTACGGCCATCACGGCCAGCAGCAGCTCAACCATCGGGTCATCATTTTTCAGGCGCCCGCAATCGAGCCACTCGGGGAGTCCAAGTCCGACTACTGGATTTTCAACGAGATCAGCAAGCGTCTCGGGCTCGCCAATTATTTCTCCGAAGGCGTCAATGAACTCGATTGGGTCAAGCGCCTGTTTGATGCATCCGATTTGCCGAAGAAGATGTCGTGGAAGAAGTTCATCAAACGCGGCTACTACGTCGTCCCGGCGGAGAAGGAGAAGTTGCGTGTGCCGGTGTCATTCCGCTGGTTCTTGGAAGGCCGTAAGAAAGACGTTCCGGAGCCGCATCCAATGCCGTCCGACTATTCAGTGGAGTTCCTCAAAGGCCTGCAGACCCAATCGGGCAAGCTCGAGTTCGAGTGCAATAGCCTCAAGCGTATCAACGATCCTGAGCGGCCGCCGGTCGTCGAATACGTGCCGTCATGGGAGGGCCCGCAATCGGGCGCGCTGTTCCGGAAATATCCGCTGCAGCTGCTCACGCCGCACAGCAAATACAGCTTCCACACCCAGGGCGACGGCAAGGACAGCTTCCTGCTCAACATCCCGGACCACCGGGTGAAGGTGAAGGATTGGTACTATTGGATCGTACGCATGAATTCGCAGGATGCCGCGGCGCGCGGCATCAAGCAGCACGATCTGGTCAAAGTCTACAACGATCGTGGCGCGGTGATCTGCGCGGCGGTGCTCACCGAGCGGCTTTCGCGCGGCGTCGCCCACAGCTACGAATCCTCGGCGTTGTACGAACCGATGGGTGAGCCCGGCCGGTCGGTCGATCGCGGCGGCGTGATCAACCTGTTGATGCCGCACCGCTCGCAGACCAAGTCGACACATGCGCTCGCCGGTTCGCAGGGCCTAGTCGAAATCGAGCCGTGGGACGGCAAGACCGAATACATCTCAGAGGCATTCGCCCAAACGGAGAAAGACTCGCAGGTTAAGCGCACGCCAGAGGCGGCGCTGGTACCGGCGAAATAACGGATAACAAAGAGGAGATGATCTGATGGCTTATGTATTCAAGGAGAACGAACTGCCCTCGCTGATCGACGCCAAAGCGGCGCGCGAACGTATTTTTTTCGTCAATCAGGAGCTGGCCAATATCGACGACATGCTGGCCGGCGTCATGCACTACAAAAAGGGCGCGGCGTCGCCCTTGCACCTGCACAAGAACTGCGAGCACTTCTATTTCATCATCGACGGCAAGGCGACGGTGGAATCGGACGCCGGCATACGGCCGGTCGGCCCCGGAGACATGATCTTCATCCCGGCCGAGGAGAAGCACCGTCTGCGCGCCACCGAGCCGCTGTTCTATTTCGAGTGGCAGGCGCCCAATCGTTTCAAGACCACGATCCTCGAAGGCACCGACGACGACCTGCGCTGGGAACGCAAGGACGGCAAAGCGTGGATCCAGACCTGACCCTATTCCGAAAGCAGAGGAAAACGATTATGTCGCTTACATTCATCGATACCAACAAGCTGCCCAAAAAGGCATCGGCTGGCCAAGGCGAGGTCACCGAGGTGCTGAACGAGGCGCTGTGCAAGGCGCGCAACGTGCTTGGTTCGTTGCGCTGGCTCAAATCGGCTGAAACGTTCAAGCCGGATGCCATCGACAAGCACCAGCTCATCTATCTCATGGAAGGCAAAGGCAGCATCCGGCTCAACAATAAGAATTACGACGTCGAAAAGGGTGCCGGCATTTACCTCGGCCCCTCCGAGACCGCGACCATACAGGCGGCGAGCGGAGCATCGCTGAAGCTCTTTCATCTCATCGTACCGCAAATACCGAAGTGAAGATCGGTCAGCGCGAAACGTGGTCTGAATCGATGCGAGATCAACGATGAATAAATGGAACATGATCATCGACGTCGCCGAGTGCACCAATTGCAATCTGTGCACGCTCGCGGCCATGGACGAATATGTCGGCAACGAGTTCCCCGGCTATTCGGCGCCGATGCCGAAACACGGCCATAAGTGGATCAATATCCTGCAGAAAGAGCGCGGGCAGGCGCCGATGGTCGACATCGCCTACGTGCCGACGATGTGCAATCACTGCGACAACGCGCCCTGCGTTGCCAAGGGCGGCGGCGCAATTACGAAGCGTGACGACGGCATCGTGCTGATTGATCCGGTCAAGGCGAAGGGCCGCAAGGATTTGGTCGACGCCTGTCCCTATGGCCATATCTGGTGGAACGAAGAGCTCTCGTTGCCGCAGGCTTGGACCTTCGATGCCCATCTGATCGATCAGGGCTGGCGCCAGACGCGCGGGCAGCAGTCGTGTCCCACCGGCGCGATGCGTGCGGTCTACGTGGACGATGACGAGATGACGAAGATCGCGCGCGAGCAGGAGCTTGAAGTCATAAAGCCAGAGCTCGCCACGATGCCGCGTGTCTACTACAAGAATTTATGGCGCTACTCGACCTGCTTCATCGGCGGTTCCGTGTCTTCGGAGGCGAATGGCGCCGTCGATTGCGTCGAGGGCGCGAGCGTGCGCCTGCTCAAGAACGGCACCATGATTGCAGAGGCCGCGACCGACAATTACGGCGATTTCAAATTCGATCGGCTGAATGAGAATTCCGGCGAATACGTCGTCGAGATCACACGGGGTCAGGCCAAAAAAGCGGTCACCGCCAAGCTCGGTGCCAGCATCAATCTCGGTGAAATCAGGCTATAGGCCGATAGCCGAAGACGAAGGGCTTCATGCCTGAGCTTTCGCTCCCTCTCGTCTTTCCGCAACTCGAAGGATTCTACCAAGCCTTTGGCCCCTGGGCCGAAGCGCTGCTGCGTGTCTCGGTTGGGCTTGCGCTGGTGCCGCATGGGTTACGCAATACTTTCGACTGCTTTCCCACGACCGGACAGCCGCTGCGCAGCGTAAGAATGCTCGCCGATTACATGGACAAACAGGGTTATCGCCCGGGAATCGTGTGGGCGCCGGCGATCTCCGTGACGCAACTCATCTGCGGGCCGCTGCTGGCCGTCGGCCTGTTCACGCGCCCCGCAGCCTTGCCGATCGTGCTTTTCCTGGCGGTGTCCAACATCGAGCGTTGGCGTGTCGGCAAATATTTCTGGAACCAGCTCGGCCTCGAATACACGCTGATGTGGACGATTGCGGCGCTCTACTTTCTCGTGAATGGCGGGGGCGAGTATTCGCTCGACAACCTCATTATGGGTCGTGAATTCTGATTAACTTCGGTCTGAAAGATGCGTCAAATTGATATAGATTACGCCGGTATAGCCGCCTATTCTGTGGGCCGACACTAAGGAAACAGGCCGGATGAAGGCGTTCGGATATGTATCGGCTAACGATCTCGGACACGCCGTGGCGCTGCTCGGCGAGCACGGCGACGCTGCCAAGATTCTGGCCGGCGGCACCGACCTGTTGGCCGACCTGAAATTTTCAAACAACGGTCCCGGCATGATGATCGATATCTCGCGCGTGGACGAACTCAAAAATATCGCCGTTGCCGATGACGGGCTCCACATCGGCGCCCTGGTCACCCATACCGAGATCATGCGCTCGCCCGTGATCCGCGACATGTTCCCGGCCCTGGTCGATGCCGCCCATACGATTGGCGCCATGCAGACGCGCAACCTCGGCACTATCGGCGGCAATCTGGTGACCTGCGTGCCGTCGATGGATAGCGGCCCGACGCTGATGGCGCTCGATGCGGCGATAACGGTCGCCAGCGCCGAAGGCCAACGGCAAATGCCGCTTGCCAATTTGTTCGTTGGTCCGCGCAAGACCAGCCTCAAGCCCGGCGAACTGCTCGTCGACATCGTCATTCCCAAAGCGAATCTCGGCAAGCCGGCGGCATTCGAGAAATTCGGCTTGCGCAAGGGCCAGGCGCTCGCGCTGGTCAATGCCGCGGCCGCCTTCTGGATTGACAACGCTAAGGGTGCATTCGCGGCGCCGCGCATTTCACTCGGCGCGGTCGCCCCGACCGTCATTCGCGTGCCCAAGGCGGAAGCTTATCTCGACGGCCGCAAGATCACGGCCGAAACGATGACCGAAGCCGGTCGCATCGCCGCTACCGAGGCGAAGCCGATCAGCGATTTTCGCGCCAGCGCCGACTACCGGCGCGAATTGATCGCCGTACTAGTGAAGCGGGCGCTCGCGAACGCGCATGCGCGCGCCAAGACGAAAACCAAGGAACTTGTCCAGTGACCGACGTAACGGTGATCGTCAACGGCCAGGTCCGCGGCGCCACGGTGCCGCCGGAAACCACTTTGCTGCAGCTGTTGCGCGAGCATTTTCATCTGACCGGCGCCAAGCTCGGCTGCGATGTCGGCGACTGCGGCGCCTGCACCGTGATCGTCGACGGCATGGCGGTGAATTCCTGCCTGATGCTGGCCGGCCAGGCGGACGGCCGCAGCGTGACGACCATCGAGGGCCTTGCCACCCGTGACCGGCTGCACCCGATCCAGAAGGCGTTCGAGGACAACGGCGCGCTGCAATGCGGCTTCTGCGGACCCGGCGCCATCATGGCGTCGAAGGCGTTGCTCGACGAGAATTCCGATCCCGACGTCAAGGACATCCGCGACGCGCTCTCCGGCAGTCTTTGCCGCTGCACCGGCTACACCAAGATGATCGAAGCCGTGCAGGAAGCGGCCCGTGTCCTGCGTAGCGAATCACGCAACCAACTCACTGACGCGCGAACCTGAAGGTCAAAGCGCCATGGATGACAAAACCAAGGTCCTCGAACGCGAGCAGCTCGATATCGACGAGCCGCTGCGCGGAGCCGACGTCGATCTGCGGCTGCCGGCGGTCGTGCCGCGCGAGCCTTTCCCAATCGAGCCGCTGACGGTCGATGCGCGCCAGCAGACCCGCGCGGTCGGCCAGCGCGCGACGCGGCCGGACGGCCGGCTGCACGGCCTCGGGCAGACCAAATACATCGACGATCTCAAGTTCCCCGGTATGCTCTATGCGCGCATCAAGCGCGCCGGCATTGCCTCCGCCCGCATCAAGCACATCGATACTAGCGCGGCCGAGGCCATGCCCGGCGTGATGGCGGTGCTCACCGGCAAGGAGATTCCGGTCAATTCCTTCGGACCGACGTTTCAGGACCAGCCGGTGCTCGCCGATCCGATCGTGCGCCATGCCGGCGACGGCGTTGCGGCGGTGGCGGCCATCACCGAACAGATTGCCAACGAGGCATTGGCGAAGATCGTGGTCGAATACGAGCCGCTGCCGGCGGTGCTCGATCCGGTCGCGGCCATGCGTGAGGACTCCCCCAAGGTACACGCGCCCAACAGCAACATTTATGCGACCAAGGTGATCCGCAAAGGCGACGTCGAGAAGGGATTTGCCGAATCCGACCGTATCTTCGAGGACCGCTACAGCACCCAGATGGTCGAGCATGTTTCGCTGGAGCCGCACGCGGCGATCGTCGACTGGGATGCCAATGGCCGCCTCACCATCTGGGCGACGATCGGGCGCATTACGCTGGCGCGGTCCGACATGGCGCGTACGCTGAAGCTCCCGATGAACCGCATCCGCATCATTGGCACCATCGTCGGCGGCAATTTCGGCGGCAAGAACGAAATCTCGCAGGAACCGGCACTGGCGCTTTTGTCGAAGAAGACCGGCCGCCCGGTGAAGGGCGTGTTCACGCGCAGCGAGGAGTTCACCTCGACCACGACGCGTCATCCCATCATCATGGATTACAAGACCGGCGTGACTAAGGAAGGCCGCATCCTCGCGCGCCAGATTCGGCTCGTGCTCGACGGCGGTGCCTATTGCTCGTGGAGCGCGACCACGCTCGGCAAGGCCTGCATCCTGTCGCCCGGACCCTACAAGATCGACAATGTGGTAGCCGAGGCCTTCGTCGTCTACACCAACAAGACCATGACCGGAGCGATGCGCGGCTTCGGCGCGCCGCAGGTGTGCTTCGCCTACGAATCGCAGATGGACGACATCGCCAAGGCGCTCGGCAAAGATCCGCTGGAAATCCGCCTGCTCAATGCCTTCGACGAAGGCTCGCCGAGTCCGACCGGACAAGTGTTGCACAGCGTGGTCATCAAGGAATCGCTGCGCAAGGCGGCCGATCGCTTCGGCTGGGAACCGCGCTCATGAAGCGGCGCGGGCGCGGCATTGCTTGCATGTGGTATCCGATCGGTTTCACCGTCGACGCCAATCCAAGCGCGGCGACGGTGAAGGTCAATGAGGACGGCACCGCCACGGTGCTCACCGGCACGGTCGAGACCGGCCAAGGTTCGCTCACGGTGCTCGGCCAGATCGCGGCCGAGGCGCTCGGCATCGCCACCGACGACGTGCATGTCGTTTCCGCCGATACCGACACGACTCCGATGGATACCGGGGCTATTGCCAGCCGCACGACTTATGTCACCGGCAATGCCATCTGGCTCGCCGCAGAAGCCGCCAAAGCGATCCTGTTCGAGACGGCGGCGCCCATGCTTGGCGTCAAGACGAGCCAGCTCGAGGCTAAGGATCGCAAGATCCAGGTGAAAAACTACCCGCAACGCGCGGTCGCCATCGGTGCGGTGGCGCATCGCGCGCAAGTCGTGCTCGGCCAGCCCGCCATCGGCAGCGCCTCGTGGAATCCGCCCACCGTCGCCTTGGACCCGGAGACCGGGCAGGGCAAGCCGTTCGCCACTTACGTCTATGCCACGCAGATCGCCGAGATCGACGTCGATGACGAGACCGGCGAGGTCGAGCTCCTGCGCATCTGCGCCGCCCATGACTGCGGCACCGCCATCAATCCTATGCTGGTTGAAGGCCAGGTCGAGGGCGGCATTTCGATGGGGATCGGGATGGCCTTGCAGGAGGAAATGCTGTTCGACGCCAATGGGCGCCACGTCAATCCCAATCTCACCAACTACATCATGCCGACTTCACTCGACATGCCGCAGATCGAGGTCGACATTGTGCAGGGCTTCGATCCTACCGGGCCATTTGGCGCCAAGGGCGTCGGCGAGCCGACCGCGGTGCCGACGGCGGCGGCGATCTTGAATGCGATCTACGACGCAGTCGGCGTGCGCGTCACGGCGTTGCCCGCTACCTCGGAAAAGATCCTTGCCGCCATCAAGGCAAAACGCGCGGCCGAGCGGAAGCAGATTCCGGCCTGATTGAAAGCAATTATTTTACGCGCGCCCGCAGCGGCGTAACGGCCCGCTATCGCTTCAGCATTTGGCTGCCGAAAAGCCCGGTCGGCTTGACCAGCAGGATCAGCAACATGATGGCGAAGGGCGCCATCTGCGCCAGCGGTGCGTAGATCAGCGAGCCGATCGAAACCACTTGCCCAACCAGGAAGCTCGACACCAGCGTGCCCTTGATGCTGCCTAGGCCGCCGATGATGACGACCATGAAGACAAAGGCCAGCACTTCGAGCCCCATATTCGGATCGACCATGATCAACGGCGCATGCAGGCCGCCGGCCAGTCCGGACAATCCTCCGGCGATGACAAAGGTGATGGTGAATAGCCGGTAGACGTTGATGCCGAGGCCCTCGACATGCTCGACGTCCTCGGTCCCGGCGCGGATCGCCTTGCCGATGATGGTGCGGTTGAGGAACAGCCAAATGCCGACATAGACGAGGCCGGCTATGCCGATGATCACCAGGCGATAGACCGGGATTTCCGTTCCGATGATGAAAACCTGGACATCGATCGGCACCGGCACCGGACGCGGCACCAGCCCCCAGAAATACTTGATGACGCCGACACCGCCGATCAGCACGCCGAAAGACGTGATCATGGTGAAGGGCAAGTCCCGATCGTAGATGCGCCGGAAAACAATTCGTTCCACCGCGAAGGCGGCGAGGCCTCCGACAATCACTCCGCCTAGCACGCCGAGCCAGATGTTTCCGACCGCCAGGCTGACGGAGTAGGTGATGTACCCGCCGATCGAATAATACAGCAACTGGTCGAGGCTGATGATGCGCATCAGGCCGAAACAAAGCGACAGCCCGATCGTCATCAGGAAAAAGATGCCGCCCAGGCTCAAGCCGAAGACGATGCCGGAAATCAGCAGTTGCGTGTCGATCATCGGCTGCTCCCGCCCTGGTCGGCCGCGCCGCCCCTTGCACGCAGGAACGTCTTCTTGATCAGCGGCTCCAACGTGCCCCAGATGCCCTTTTCGCCGGCGAGCATGATGAACACCAGCACGAAGCCGATGACGAGCTCCCAATTGCCCAGTACCTTGCTGAGCACGTCCTTCATGCCGGTATAGACGATCGAGCCGACGAGCGGCCCGTACAGTGTGCCCACCCCGCCAAGAATCGTCACCACCACCGGGTCGGCGGCGCGCGCCGGGCTGGTGATCTCCGGGCTGACGAAGCCGAGATAGATGGCATACATCGCCCCGGCGAGAGCGGTGGTCGTGTTGGCGATGACAAAGGCGAACAGCCGGATATTGAAGCTGCTGTAGCCGAGGAACTTTACCTTGTCGTCGTTGAGCTTGGTCGCCAGGCACAAGGCGCCGAAGATTGAGTCGTCGAGATATTTGTAGAAGGCCCAAAGCGCGAAGGCGACCAGAAAGGCGAAGATGAAGAACTGATCGGGCCGCGACAGGTCCAGCACCGGTGTGGAAGTCATGCTGGTCAAGAACCACAGGCCGTTGTCGCCGTGCGTGATGTCGGCCAGAACCTTCTGCATGAGATAGAAGATGATCACCGCGAGCGCGAGATTGACCAAAGCGAAGTAGTCGCCACGCAACCGCACGAACAGCGGACCGATGGCGAAGGACACGGCGATCCCCGCCAGCACGCCGATCAGAATGCCGATATAGGGATTGTTGCCGAAGTAGAAGAGATAAAATGCGGCGGCATAGGCGCCCACCGCCAGATAGGCCGGCTGCCCGAACGAGATGAAGCCCACTCGGCCGAGCAGGTAGTTGCAGCCCATGGTGTAAATCGAAAAAATAATGATCTCGTTGGCGAACGGCAGCGGCAGAAATACCCGCACCAGCGCCAGCAGCGCGAACGCCAGCAGCAAACCCCACCACCATCTCACAACGTTCATCGCGGGCGTCCTTATCGATCCTGTTCTAGAGATATTTCTCGCACGTCTCTGGCTTGAGCAACGCGCGGTCCGTTAGCTCTGCCATGATGCGGCCTTCCTTCAAGGCGTAGACCTTGTCGGCGATGGCACACACCAAGGGCAGGTTCTGCTCGACGATCACCAGCGCCGTTTTCTTGCTCAGCTCCTTAAAAACGTCCCGCAGGTGCATCACGATGCTGGGGGCCAACCCTTCGGTCGGCTCGTCCACCAGCAGCAGTTTGGGCTGGCCCAGGATGGCGCGGCCGACCATCAACATCTGCCGCTCGCCGCCGCTCAAATAGCCGGCCTTGCGGTCCATCAGTATCTTCAGCTTGGGGAAATAGTTGAAGACCGGAGCCCAGTCGTAATCCTGGCTGGCGTAGCTGCCGAGCTCGAGATTCTCCCGCACCGTCAGATCGGAAAACACCTTCTTGTCCTGCGGAATGTATTTGATTCCCATTCCGGCGACGGTGAATGCGGCCTTGCCGACCAGGCTCGCGCCATTGGAGGCGATCGATCCCGATGTCGGTTTGAGGAATCCGGCAATGCTCTTAAGCAGCGTGCTCTTGCCGGCGCCATTGCGGCCGACGCAGGCGACGACCTGGTTCCGCCGCACGCTCATGCTGACGTCGAACAGCGCCTTCGATTCGCCGTAGGCGACGTTCAGCCCGGCGACCGTCAGGATATCGTCACTGTTCGTCATGCGACGACGGTCCTGTCCTGCTCGCCGGTGGTGTCGATCTGCCAATAACTCCGGCGCACTTCCGGATCGCGCAGACATTCCTCAACCCCGCCGTCGGCGATGATGCGGCCGTCATGCATGACCGTGAGTCGCTGCAGAAAACCCTGCACGTGGGAAATCTTGTGTTCCACGATCAGGATCGTCTGCCGGCCGACACGCGCGCGAAGCACGTTCAGCACGCCCTGAATCTCGGATTCGGCGAGCCCGGCGAGCGGTTCGTCGAGCAGCAGCACCTTGGGCTCGACCAGGACCGCCATCGCGATTTCCAGGCGCCGTTTTTCGCCCAGGCTGAGGTTTTTCACGAGCCGATCGCGCAAACCGTGCAGATCGAAAGTTTCCAGGGTCTCGACGATCTTCGGATCGTTGCGCTGTCCCTTGCAGGTGTTCAGCAGCAGCTGCAGCATGGACGATTTCCGGTGAGCCCGGAAAAAGGCAAGCACCAGATTGTCGATTACGCTGAGATTATCGAACGTGGCCGTGAGCTGGAACGTCCGCATCAAACCCCGGGCGACCCGTTGCTGGGGCGTCATGTGGGTGATGTCTTCGCCTTTATAGCGGATGGTGCCTTGATTGGGCGGGTAATAGCCCGTCAGCAGATTGAAAAACGTTGTCTTGCCGGCGCCGTTCGACCCGATGATGCCGGCGACCTCGTTCTCCCGCAGTAGATAATTGACGTTGTCGACGGCAACCAGGGCGCCGAACCGTTTGGTAATACCTTCCGCCCGGATGATTTCGGCGCGCTCGTCAGTCACAGCGGAACCTTTCGTCAAACGCCCCGGCGCGTGCGTGAGGCAAGCGCCGGGGCGGAGATTGACGGCGTTTCATCGACCGGAGGAGACGATCGCCCGGTCGAAGCGGGGATCAGTAACCAAGGTCCTTGAGCGTTGGCAAGACGGAGTCGCCGCCCAAGGAACCTTCCACGCTGAACAGATCCCATTCGTTCTTTCGGTCGGCGGCGCCTTTGCCCTTCACCAGGAAGGCCGCATATTTAAAGGCGGCTGAATGGTCCTGGCGCCAGGTGGCCGGGCCCTTGACGGTGTTGAATTGACCGCCGCCTGCCATCAGAGCCGCCGAGACCTGTTTTGCATCGAACGACTTGGCCGCCTCGAAGCCGCGGAACATCTCCATGTAGGCGACGTAGGCGATGGTCGCATAGGCATCGGGCGGGGTGCCGTATTTGGCGCGGAACACTTCGGTGAACTCCTGCGCACTCTTGGCCGCCGCCTTATCAGCAAACGTGCTGAGGTCGTAGTAGAAGTAGTGCATGGCGTAGACGCCCTGCAGCGCTTCCGGCGGCAGTCCCTTGGCGACCACGTTGGTGATGAAGGCGTTGAAGATGGTCATCTCCTTGCCCAGGCCCATTTGGGAGACCTGCTTGAGGAGCGCCACCGAGTTGGCCGCGAACTGCGCCGCAATCAGAACATCCGGCTTTGCGGCGCGGACCTTCTGCAGGATGGTGGTGAAATCGTTGGTGCCGAGCGCTGTCTCGTCATACCCGACGATCTCGGCGCCGAATTCCTTGGCGGCGGCATAGGCGCCGTCGCGCATGTCCCAGCCCCAGCTGTCGGTACGGGCGAGGAAGAAGACGCGCTTCTTGCCCAGTGTCTGGACCGCCGACTTGCCGGCCATATAGCCGACCGTCCACGGGCTGTAGGCGGCGGCGAAGCTGGAATCGGCGAGCTTGCCTTTCTGGAACGCTTCCTTCGCCATCACACAGATCGGGAAGTAAGGCATCGGTTCCTTGGAAACGATGGCGTTGAGAGCATAAGCGAGCGGCGCCCAGGTTTGACCGCCGACGCCTTTGACGCCTTCGGAAACCAGATAACGATAACGGCGAACGCCGACATCGAGCTTGGCTTCATCGTCGTCGACGACGCCTTCGACTGTCACTTTGCCCCAGGGCATATTGAGACCGCCCCTCTTGTTGACGACGTCGATCGCCAACAGCGCGCCCTGTTTCTGAGTTTCGGCCACCGCCGCGAACGGCCCGGTGAGCGGAAGCAGGATGCCAACTTTGATCTTGTTGGGTTCGGCCGCCTTAGCGACGCTAAATCCAAGCATGCTGCAAAGGACAAAAGTCGCAAGAAAAGCCCAGCGCATTTTCATTTCCAATCTCCTCCAATTGATTCTTGCATCATTCACTTCGAACCTTCACGCCGGCGTGCGTTTGGCGTCGTTTCGAGCTGCCGGATTCACGCTTCGCCGATTAAGCAACGTTATGGTTGCGCCGGCGGTTCGGCATGCCAATGCCGGCACATAAAACGCTTGCTCAAAAATGCCGACCGTCGGCAGGAATGAGCCCTGCGTACGACAGCTAAATTGCTGCGCTGCCGCTTTGACTTACATCAAGGGGGCCCGAATTATTGTCCTGATCTAGCGAAAGCGCGGCGACCGAAAGTCGAAGGCGTTCATGGACTATTCTTTGATGACACTAAGTTGCACTTGAAAGGGAGAACGAAACGAAAATGAAAGGAGGCCGTCGCGGCAAACCAAAGCGGGACGGGCCGTCTGGCCGAACCGGCGGCCATCATGTCGATGGTTAAAGTCCCACCTCGACGAGAAATCGACTGACGGCGTCGGCCAGTCCTTGCGGGTTGTCGCCGGCAAGATCGTGACTACCGTGCAACTCGATCGCAACAAGGCGCGGGTTCAACGATCGCGCTTTCTTCAGCGTCGCGGCCTCGAACATGTCCGATTCGGTGGCGCGGATCATCAGCGCCGGTATTTTCAATTCCGTCAGCATCGGCCACAGAAACGCCGGCACCGGCGACGACTGCCCGGTCTCCAAGGTGCGCTTTAAGTTGTCGCGGTAGTGCAGGTCGCGGCGCAACCGATAGCCGCGATCGGTCCGTTGCAGGAACGCCTGCCAGCGCGCGCCGCGCGGAATCCGCCGGCACATCGGTCTCGCCGTGATAGGCCATCGCTTCATCCAGCGTGGCGAACAGGTCCGGTTGCCGCGGTCGCTGCGGATATAGACCGCCGAGTGCCGGAACGTACGCGACAGGAAAACGGGCAGCGCCACATAGGGCGTGGGCCCGCGCAACAATGCGATCAGAAACGGGCTGAAGCCGATCTCGGCCACTTCGAACTCGCCGTGGAAATACGCGCGCTCGAAGCATTCCTCGACCGGCATGGTGATGCAATTGACGTCGCAGCCCTCGACCTGCACGCGGCCGTCGGTGAGCGCGCGCACGCGATCGTAATCCCAGGTTGCGATGGTGATCGGCAGTCGGCTCATGCGGAACTCCAGATTGCTACCCCTATCGTTCGGGGTTAAAAAAGTCCATTCATGTCAGGCACTAGCCGCGTCTGGTGGCCAACTCGAACGCAGGATGAGGAAACCAGCATGCGAAAATTGTTGGCGATTTTGTTCGCAGGCGCCGTTCTCACCGCGCCGGTGGTTTCGCGCGCGCAGGTCGCGACCGACTATCCTACCCGCCCGATCCGGCTCGTCGTCGGCTTCGCGCCGGGCGGCGCGACCGATGTCCTCGCCCGGCTATTGACTGGCGCGCTGAGCACCGAAATCGGACAGACCATCTATGTCGAGAATATCGCCGGTGCGAGTGGCTTGCTCGCCTGGCGGACTGTCGCGGGAGCCAATCCGGATGGCTACACCCTCTTGATGGCGGAGAACGCGATCGCGATCCGGCCGGGTTTCAAGGATATGCAGCCACCCTTTGACCCGGTCACGCAACTCGACGCTGTCGCGTCGGTGGCGCACTCGCCGCTCGCACTGTGCGTGGCCAGCACGGTCCCGGCAAACAATGTCCAGGAACTGATCGCGCTCTCCCGGTCGTCGGGGAAAAAGATGAACTACGCGTCGGCCGGACTGGGCTCGGTCGCGCAGCTTGTCTGGGAGGTCGTCAGCGACGGTGCGAAGATTGACGCCGTCACCGTACCTTATCGAGGTGGCGGACCGGCGATGGCCGATCTAGTCGCCGGACAGGTCGACCTCATCATGGCGTCCAGCCAGGTGGCGAAGCCTTTCGTGGAGAGCAAAAAGATCAAGGCCCTGGCGGTCACCGGCAAGGAGCGCTCGCCGGTTCTGCCCGGCGTGCCGACCTTGGCGGAAGCTGGCGTCAGCCACGCCAATGTCGAACTTCAGTTTTGGTTCGGCGTGTTCGGGCCGAAGGCTCTGCCGGACGCCGTGAAGGCGAAGCTGGAGAAGGCCATCGAACGCGCCCTGGCATCGCCCGTCGTTCGCGAGCGGCTGGCCGCTCTCGACATCACGACTGATTTCCGGCCTGGACCGGCATTGCAGGCGCAGCTCCAGAACGAGATCAAGAACTGGAGCACGTTCATCGAGGCCAAAGGTATCAAAGCGCAGTAATCTGTTACGCGAGCCTATCCTCGACAAAATCTCCAACACCGCCGCTCAACCTCGCCAATACGCCGAGGCTGACTGCGGTGAACAGCCGACCCGCTTGCAAAGGGACCTCTTATGAGCCGCGGACCTTGGATCGATCATTTCGGCGATAACTTTCTCTGGTCGAATGCGACCCTGATCCTGAAGGGCATGGCGCCCTACGGTGTCGTGTCGCTTGAGGAGATCGATCGCGTCTGCGAAAGGCTGCGGGTGCGGCAGAACGAACCGCAGGCATGGCGGGAAGAATGGCGCGCTATGGGTGAGCAAGTCGAAAGCCGCGCCGATGCGGCGCTCGCCAAAGGCCACAAGATCACCGCCGGCGACTACTATCTGCGCGCTGGCATCTATCATTACAACGCGGAGCGGTTCATCGCGCCCGGCCCCGACAAACGGGCACAGGGCGAGAAAGCCTATCATTGCTGGCACACCGGCATCCGCCTGCGCGAGCCGACGATCGAATTCGTCGAGGTGCCTTATCTGGGAACGACGCTCCCCGCGTTGTTCATGAAAGCGTCCGCGATGGATCGCCCGGCGCCGACGGTCGTGGTGATAAACGGCATGGACAATGCCAAGGAGATGAGCATCTTCTTCGCCGGCCGTGAGTTCGCGCGTCGCGGCTTCAACACGCTCGCGTTCGATGGCCCCGGCATGGGCGAGACCCGCCGCATCCGTGATATGCCGAGTCGCTATGACTACGAAGTGCCCGGCGCTGCGGCCTTCGACTATCTCGCCCAGCGGCCGGACGTTGACGCCAAGCGCATCGCGATCATGGGCTACAGCTTCGGCGGCTATTATTCGTCGCGCATCGCCGCCTTCGAGAAGCGCTATGCCGCTTGCATCGCGCTATCCGCGCTGCATTGGGACTTGGCCGACTGGCAGGAAAAGATCAGGCAGAAAAACGCCAGTTCGCCGACCACGGTGGCGCAATCGAATTTTCAGTTCCGCTGGGTGGTGGGCGCCGCGACGGCGGAAGAGGGCATCGTGATCGCTAAAAAGTTTTCGCTGAAGGACGTGGCGAAGAACATCACTTGTCCGTTTCTCGTCACCCACGGCGGCAACGATCGGGTCGTGCCGGTCGAGAATGCCCGGAAGCTTTATGATGCGGTCGGCTCGAAGAATAAAACGATCAAGATCTTCACGACGGAAGAAGGCGGGGCGGAACATGCCCATGTCGACAACCGTCAGGTCGGCATCGATTTTGCCGCCGACTGGCTCGAAGATAGTATGTGACGTTGCTGAGTCGCTTTCGAACGGATGCTGCGCGCGGTTGCTAAGTTGGAGGTCTAACGTCATGACATTCCTCGCGAACCAGGCACGCCGTGCCGCGCACGCCGCCGGCATCGCTGCTTTGCTGGTGCTCGCCATGCCGGCGCAGGCCGCCGAATATCCGAGCCGGCCAGTGATGCTGGTGGTGGCGTTCCCGCCCGGCGGACCGAGCGACGTGCTCGCCCGCATCGTCGGCAAGAAGATGGAGGAACTGCTCGGCCAGCCGTTCGTGATCGAGAACCGCCCCGGCGCCGGCGGCAACATCGCCGCGGATTTTGTCGCCCATGCCAACGCTGACGGCTACACGCTGCTGATGGGCAACAACAGCATCCTCGCCACCAACGAAAGCCTATACAAGCAGCTCACCTACAGCCCGCAAAAGGATTTCGTGCCGATCACGCTGATCGGCACGCAGGCCAATATCTTGGTGGTCAATCCGAGCGTGCCGGCGCATTCGCTGAAGGAACTTATCGCCCTCTGCAAGGCGCAGCCCGGCAAGATCAATTTCGCTTCGTCTGGCTATGGCGCGGCTGCGCATCTCGCCGGAGAATTGTTCAAGGCCGAGGCGCATGTCGATATCGTGCACGTGCCCTACAAGGGCGCCGCGCCGGCGTTGCAGGACGTGATCGCCGGTCACGACCAGATGATGTTCGCAACCGCCGCCTCGGTGGTCGGCCACATCAAGGGCGGCAAGGTGCGCACAATTGCCGTGACCACACTCAAGCGCACGACGGTCCTGCCCGATCTGCCGACCATGGACGAAGCTGGCCTGAAAGGCTTTGACGCCAGTACCTGGCATGGGCTGGTGGCGCCAACCGGCACGCCGCCCGAGATCGTCGCGAAGCTGCATGATGCCGCCGTCAAGGCGCTGCACGATCCGGGCGTGCAGGCGTCGCTCGGCCGGCTCGGCGTCGATATCGCCGGCGACACGCCGGAACAGTTCAAAGCCTATATTGCCGCGGAAATTCCGAAATGGACGGCAATCGTTAAGGCCTCTGGCGCCACCGTGGATAAGTGAGCGCATGATCCCGAAAAGTCCGGCGAAGATCATGCGCAGGAAAAACCATGAACAAGGCGACCGGCCGAACGGCGCGCTCGCCCGCAATGTGCGGCGCCTGGGTCATCTCGATCTGCCCGGCGCTGGGCAAGTCACCGTCGCCGGCCATTACGCCTATGTCGGGCACATCCCGAACAAACAGCAACTTGGCACCTCGATCGTCGACATTGCCGACCCGGCCCATCCGCGCCTGGTGGCGAGCGTCATGCTCGACGATCCCAGCTCGCACAGCCACAAGGTGCGGGTGGCTGGCGATCTGATGCTGGTCAACCACGAGCGCAACCCGACGCCGGTCGGCCGGCGCGCCGAGCAGATGCCGGGCGTGCGCCGCGAATTGCACGACGCGCTCGGGCGCGAACCGACGCGCGGCGAGCTGGCGCAGAAGCTCAACGTGGGCGAAGCCGACATCGTCGAAATCGAAGCGGCGGAAAAACAGCCCTATCGCAACGGCGGCTTCCGCATCTACGACGTGTCCAATCCGGCGGCGCCCAAGCTGATCCATCACCAGTTGACCGGCGGCATCGGCGTGCATCGCTTCGACATGGACGCGCGCTACGCCTACATCTCGACCGAGATGGACGGCTTCATCGGCAACATCCTAGTCATCTACGACCTGCGCGATCCGAAAGCCCCTAGGGAAGTCTCGCGCTGGTGGATGCCGGGCCAAAATATCGCCGCTGGCGAAAAGCCGAGCTGGTCGGGCAAGCGGCACCGGCTGCACCACGCATTGCGCTTCGGCGACGAGATGTTTGCAAGCTGCTGGCACGGCGGTTTTCGCATTGTCGATGTGGCCGACCTCACGCAGCCGAAAACCGTGGCGTCGTACAACTATCACCCGCCGTTTCCGGAGCCGACCCACACGGTGATGCCGGTGCCCGGCAAGATCGGGGCTAAGCGCATTGCGCTCACGATCGACGAAGAGGACCAGACCCAAAGCGCCGGCGAAGCCGACGCTCGCCGCGGCCGCCCGCATGCCGGCATTTCCGTCTTTGACGTGTCCGACTATGGCGCGGTGAAGCCGCTTTCGCTGTTCGAGGTGAGCGAACTGGACTCGCCGTTCGCCCGCATGCCGGGCGCGCGCTTCGGCGCGCACCAGTTCCACGAGCGCATGACCGGCACGCTGGTGCACGCGGTGTGGTTTGGCGCCGGTCTGCGCATTATCGACGTGGCCGACCCGATGGCGCCGCGCGAGGTGGGCTATTTTATTCCGGAGCCGGTGGGCGGCCGCGCTGCGCCGCAGAGCAATGACGTGATGCTCGACGCGCGCGGGTTGATTTATATGGTCGACCGCCACGTCGGCTTCGACGTGCTGGAATTTAGCGGAACCGCTTAACTATTCCCCGCCCCGATAGAACGCCGCGGCGTCGGCGCTGAACGCCTTGCGCGACTGCGGATCGAGATAAAGCATGTGCCCGCCGCGATAGAGCTTGAGCTGCGCGCGCCCAGGCGGGCCGATCGGCGGCAGGTGATCGAGCACATAGCGCGTCATGCCGTAGGGCGTGATCATGTCCGAATATCCATGCGCGATCAGCAGGCGGAACGACGGGCCGAACGCGAGCAGCGTGCGCAGATCGTCTTCCGCGCTGGCCTGCAGCCGACCGCCCTGCCAGTCCCAATGGCTGGTGACGTCGCCCGGGAGCAGCGCATAGGTCATCTCGGTCTTGAAGCCGAGCTCGTTGCGGGCGTAAGACGCCATGGCGCCGCCGTAAGCGCGGCTGACGCCATCGAGGATCGGGTCACCGCTGCGTGACGATCTTAGCTCGGGATAGGGATCGTCGACCGCGAAACTCGCGTCATAGCGGCTGACGATCTTGCCATTCGGACGCAGGCCTTTCACGAACGCGTCGGCGACGAAGCCGCGCGCCTGCGTCACCACGTCCACCGGCAGCCCGGTCATTTGCGCCACGCGGCCGTAGAACGCAGCTCCCGCGTTGCCCGGCGGCGGCGCTCCGGCCATCGTCACCAGATAGTCGGTCATGGCAAATTTTTCCGCCTCGGCCAGCGCCGCGCGGCTGAAAGCATTCTTGCGTTCGAGCTCGGCCGCCGCCAGCGACGGCAATTGCAAGGCCGCGCGCAGCGCGGACTCGTCGTCGCCGAAGGTGAGCCAGCCTTCCAGCATGGGCGACAGCATCACGATGCCGGAGATCACGATGCCCTGGTCGCGCTGCAACGCGCGCGCCACCTTGGCGGCGCGGAAGCCGCCGTAGCTTTCGCCGAACAGATATTTCGGCGACGCCGCGCGGTTGTTGTTGGCGACGTAGAGCGCGATTGCTTTGGCGAATGAATCGGCGTCGCTGCGGATGCTCCAGAAATGCTTGGCGTCGTCCGGCTTGACCGCGCGGCTCCAGCCGGTGCCGATCGGGTCGACCAGCACCAGGTCGGTGAAGGAGAGCCAGGTGTCGGGATTGTCGCGCAGCTCGGCGCGCGCCGCGTCGTGGCCGTCCGGGCCGAGATCGAGAATGCGCGGGCCGACCAGCCCGAGATGCAGGAATGCGGAAGCCGCGCCCGGTCCGCCGTTGAACACGAAGGTCAGCGGCCGGTTCGCGCCGGCTTCCTTGGCGACATAGGCGGTGTAGAACACCGCCGCGCTTTGCTCGCCGGACGGGTCGTAGAACGCGAGCGTCCCGGCGGTCGCCGTATAGGCGAGCTTGCCTTTGCTCGTACCGATGGAATGTTCGCTGACGGCGTCGGTCGGCAGCAGCCGCAGCACGCCTTTGCTGGCTTCGTGCTGCTCGGCACGGCCCGGTTTCTCCTGCGCGGCGGCGGAGCCGAGGCCGCCGGCGAGGACGAGCGCCAGCGCGCAGTGACGAACGAGTTGCCGAACGAATACAGTTTTCATGGCACGCCCTGTCTTGCGCGGCGCCCCGCCGGCGGCGCCGAGCAACGATATCATGCTCAATCCGCGGGGGCCGGACTGATTGATTTAGCCTGCCGTAATGTGGGGTTTGTGGGGCAAAGGCCCCTATTGTTCCCGTTGCAAAACCGTGCGGACATTGCGCCCCGGTTGAGGAGGGTCGCGGTTTAACCCATTTCGAACATCACACCGGTGTCGGCGAGGCCGCCAGACATTGGTACTGTTATCTTTCAAACTGGATGCGATTATACCGATGCAGTAGTTTGCGTTCCGCTGGTACGACAAACCGTCAGGTCAGGACGAGTCTCGGTCAAAGAAAGAGTGAGCCATGATAAAGGATATTGTCGTTAATCTTACGATGGGCGTAGAGCGCGATGCGGCGATGCACTACGCCATCTCGCTGGCCAGCACATTCAAAGCGAATCTTGACGGCGTCGCCTTCGTCGTCAACCCAAAGGCCAGCCCGAACCTGATTGCCGGAATTCCCATCGAGGTCATCGACGCCCAGCGCGTCGCAAACAGGAATCTGGCGAATGAGGCTGTGGCGCGCTTTGAGGCTTCGGCCAAGCAAGCTGGCGTTATGACCGAATTGCAGATTCTTGACGTCGCGCCAGGCAATGTCGGCGATACGTTCGGTCGTATTGCCCGTCGCTACGACCTCTCCGTGATCCGGCAGGCCGAACCAAATAAGACCGGGCAGGAAGGACTTATTGTCGAGGGTGCCTTGTTCGAGTCCGGGCGTCCGGTGATCGTCGTCCCATACGTCCAGACGCAGGGCGCAAAATTTGATCGCGTCATGGTCGGCTGGGACGGAAGTCGAACCGCGGCTCGCGCCATCGGCGATGCCATCCCGTTGCTCAAGGGCGCCAAGATGATCGAAGTGTTTACCGTGGCGACCGGCTCGGCCAAGAACCCCGAAGTATCGATGGCCGATATCGGGCGACATCTTTCCCGTCACGGACTCAATGTTGAGGTCAAGCGTATCGCGACCGAGGACATCAATGTGCCGGACGCGATCCTGTCCCATGCCGCCGACATCTCAGCCGACTTCATGGTCATAGGCGGCTACGGCCACTCCCGCCTGCGCGAATTTGTATTGGGCGGCGTCACACGCAGCATATTATCGGCGATGACCTTGCCGACTTTGATGTCGAATTGACGGCGCATCCCGCTGGCCGTGACGGCTGTCGTTGGCGTTTCGTTGGCAGCCGGTCGAACCCGCTGCCGGCGTGCGTTAACGCCGGCGGAAGTTCGGCCGGCGCTGCTGCGGGCCCGGGGTTGGCGCGTCGCCCTTGTGGCGGAAGCTGATACGTCCGCGCTGCAAGTCATAGGGCGACATTTCCACGATCACCCGGTCACCGACGCCGGTGCGGATGCGGAATTTGCGCATCTTCCCGGCCGTATAGGCCAGCACCTCATGTTCGTTATCGAGCTTCACCCGGAAATTGCCATCCGGCAGAACCTCGGTCACCGTACCGTCGAACTCCAGCAGTTCTTCCTTCGCCATCCAGTTGTCTCCGGCTTCAGCTTTGCGTCCGGTGGCCGGCGTTGCGGCGCGGCTCGTTCGGACGCTGGAGGAATGTAACATTTCCGATGCCGTTTGGCTCCCCCGACGTGGCATCCGCCCGGGGGGCGGCCTGCTGACCATTCTGGCTCGGGTAGCGGCCTTGGTGGCCGTTGCCTGGAGCTTGCGAGCGGTGGCCGTTATTTCCCTGGTGACGACTGTTCCCGCCGCCGCCATTTCCACCGCCGTATCCGCGCTGCTGGCGGCCGTTACGATGCGGTCTCCCGCCATTGCGGTTGCCGGCATTTTGCTGCGCCGGCCTATGGGCGGGGCGCTGGCCGGTGCGGCGGTCGATGGCCGGGATCGCCATCCGGATCAGCCGTTCGATATCGCGCAGGAACGGCGCTTCCTCGTAATCGCAGAACGAGATCGCCACGCCTTCGGCGCCGGCGCGCGCGGTGCGGCCGATGCGGTGGACGTAGCTCTCGGGGATATTCGGCAGATCGTAATTGATCACGTGGCTGACGCCGTCCACGTCGATGCCGCGGGCGGCGATGTCGGTGGCGATCAAGATGCGCAAGGACCCGATACGAAAGTTAGCGAGCACACGCTCGCGCTGGTTCTGCGACTTGTTGCCGTGTATCGCCTCGGCGGCGTGTCCGGCGTTTTGCAAGCCGCGCACCACCTTGTCGGCGCCGTGCTTGGTGCGCGTGAACACCAGCACGCGCTCGACCGGTTCGCTCTTGAGCAACTCAGCCAGCAATGCCGGCTTCGATGCCTTTTCGGTCAGGATGACGCGCTGCTGGACCTTCTCGACGGTGGAGGCTTGCGGCGTCACCGCCACACGGGCGGGATCGCGCAGCATCTGGTCGGCGAGCTTGGTGATTTCCTGCGGCATGGTGGCGGAGAAGAACAGCGTCTGCCGTTCCTTGCGCAGCATGGCGACGATTCGCTTGATGTCGTGGATGAAGCCCATGTCGAGCATGCGGTCGGCTTCGTCCAGCACCAGCACCTCGACCTGGTCGAGGCGCAGCGCGCGCTGGTTCACCAGATCGATCAGGCGGCCGGGCGTGGCCACCAGTACTTCGACGCCGTGCGCCAGCGAGCGGATCTGCTTGTTGATCGGCACGCCGCCGATGGCGAGCGCAATCGCCAGCGGGCGGATGTGCCGCCCATAGGCGCGGAAGCTGTCGGCGATCTGGCCGGACAATTCGCGCGTGGGCGAGAGCACCAGCACGCGGCAGGCCTTTTTATCGGGCCGCAGGCGCTTGGTGTGCAGGTGATTGATGATCGGCAGCGCGAAAGCCGCGGTCTTGCCGGTTCCGGTCTGCGCAATGCCGATGACGTCGCGGCCTTGCATGGCGAGGGGGATGGTCTGGGCTTGGATCGGAGTGGGAGTGACGTATTTTTCATCCACGAGAGCGCGGGTGATCGGCTCTACGAGGCCGAAGTCGTTAAATGAAGTCAAAGAGTCTCTTTCTTATATGGCGAAGCGGCCGGTTCGCTGATGCGAACGGCGGAATCGCGGGGTTTAAAGACATCCCGCGTGGCCAGGGTTGTCGTTAGTTTGAGAAACGGAAGAGGCGGGGCGAAATTCGTTTTAATGAGTTTCGTGCACGCAACCCGCATACCCGAGATTGGGTCATTCATCCGTGCCGGTCATATGACAGGTGGTCGTGGTCTTTTCAAGGCAGGGATATCCCTTATTCCGCCAAATGATGAATAAACTGCCCGAAACCGCACATTCGGCCTGATGGACAAGCCGCCTTGGATCGGGGAATGTCGGGCGCCAAATCGCAGTTATGGGCCGTAATAAGCTAGCCGGAGCCGTCGCAATGCCGTTTGCCAGGGCCTCCCAGGCCCTTTCCCGCTTCACCGTCCTCGATCTCACGCGCGTCCGTTCCGGGCCGACCTGTGTCCGCCAGCTCGCCGATTGGGGCGCCAACGTCATCAAGATCGAGACACCGCCGCATCTGGAGAAAGGCGAGGGGCCGGGCGGGCCACGCCAAGGGCCGGATTTCCAGAACCTGCATCGCAACAAGCGCAGCATGACGCTCGACCTCAAGTCGCCACAGGGGCGCGCCGCCTTTCTGCGCATGGTCGAGAAGGCCGATGTGGTGGTGGAGAATTTCCGCCCCGACGTGAAAAACCGGCTCGGCATCGCCTACGACGATCTGCGCAAGGTCAACAAACGCATCGTCCTCGCCAGCATCTCCGGCTTCGGCCAGGACGGCCCCTATCGCGACCGGCCGGGCGTCGACCAGATCGCGCAGGGCATGGGCGGGCTGATGTCGATCACCGGTCTGCCCGGCCAGGGTCCGGTGCGCGTGGGCATTCCCGTCGCCGATCTCTGCGCCGGCCTGTTCTGTGCGCTCGGTATCATGGTCGCGCTGCTCGAGCGCGAAAGCTCGGGCGAGGGACAGTGGATCACCACCTCGCTGCTGCAGGCGCAGATCTTCATGCTCGATTTCCAGGCCGCGCGCTGGCTGCAGGCGCACGAGGTGGCCAAGCAGGCCGGCAACAATCATCCGACCACCATCCCGACCGGCGTGTTCAAGACCAAGGACGGCTATATCAACATCGCCTCGGCCGGCCACGTCATGTGGGACCGCCTGTGCCAAGCCATCGGCGCGCCCGACTTCATCACGCGCGAGGATTTCAAGACCGGCGCGCTGCGCTCGAAGAACCGCGACGCGGTCAACGCCGCGATCGAGGCCAAGACGGTTGGTAAGACCGGTACGGAATGGATAGACATCTTCAACAAGGCCGGCGTGCCATGCGGGCCGATCAATTCGATCGACCAGGTGTTCGCCGACGAACAGGTCAAGCACCTAGGCATCGCGCAAAACGCGACCAGGCCCGATGGCAAGGAACAGACCTTCGTCGGCCAGCCGATTTCGCTGTCGCGCACGCCGAGCAAGATTGTGGTGACGCCGCCCGGGCTCGGACAGCACACCGACGAGGTGCTCAAGGAATTCGGTTTCGCGGACGAGGAAATCACGGAGTTGCACGCCGCCAAGGCGGTGTGAGGCCACTTCGAGGAACAACGGAGTTACGCAGAATGACGCAGACCGACAAAATGCTGTCACGCAAGGAGGGCGGCGTCGGCACACTGATTTTCAACAATCCCGAGCGGCACAATGCGGTGTCGCTCGATATGTGGGAGGCCGCGCAGGGCATCCTCGCCGACTTCGCCGCCGACAAGGCGATCCGCGTCGTGGTGGTGACCGGCGCCGGCGGCAAGGCCTTCGTGTCGGGCGCCGACATCTCCAAGTTCGAGAGCGAGCGCTCCAGCAAGGAGGCGATCGACCGCTACAATGCGGTGGTCGATCGGGCCAACACCGCGGTCTACGAATTCCCCAAGCCGACCATCGCCATGATCCGCGGCTACTGTATCGGCGGCGGCGTCGGGCTGGCGCTGTGCTGCGATCTGCGCATCTGCTCGGACAATTCCAAATTCGGCGTGCCGGCCGCCAAGCTCGGCCTCGGCTACGGCTTCAAGGGCATCAAGAAACTGGTGGACGTGGTCGGGCCTTCGTTTGCCAAGGAAATATTCTTCACCGCGCGCCAGTTCAGCGCTGCCGAGGCCCTGCAGATGGGCCTGGTCAACCGCCTGCTACCGGACGCCGAGCTGGAGAAATACGTCAATGACTATGCCGCGACCATCAGCGGCAATGCGCCGCTCACGGTGAATTCGGTCAAATACATCGTCGGCGAGGCGGTGAAGGAGGAGAGCGCGCGCAATCTGCAGCGCTGCGCCGAACTGGTGGCGCAATGCTTCGCCAGCAACGATTATACGGAAGGGCGTACAGCGTTCATGGAAAAGCGCAAGCCGGCTTTCACCGGCACATAAAAATCTCCCCACGAAGGGAGAAATAAAAGACAAAAGGGAGGATTTGCGTGGCGTCGGTTGAGTTGCGAGGCCTGAGCAAGCGATATGGCGATGTCGCGGTGGTCGACGATATATCGCTCGCCATCGAGCACGGCCATCTGGTCTGTCTGCTCGGCCCCTCGGGCTGCGGCAAGACCACCACGCTGCGGCTGATCGCTGGCTTCGTCGAGCCGAGCGCGGGCGAAATCCGCGTCGGCGACAAATTGATCTCCTCGCCCGCGCAGTCGCTGCCGCCCGAGCGGCGCAACATGTCGATGATCTTCCAGAGCTACGCGCTGTGGCCGCACATGACGGTGACCGAGAACATCATCTACGGCCTCAAGCTGCGCAAGATGGATCGCGACACCATCGCCAAGAAGCTTGACGCCATCCTCGCCACCACGCGGCTGGCGCCGCTGGCCGAGCGCTACCCGGGCGAATTGTCGGGCGGCCAGCAGCAGCGGGTGGCGCTCGCGCGCGCGCTGATCGTTGAACCCGAGACGCTGCTACTCGACGAGCCCTTGTCCAATCTCGACGCCAATTTGCGCGAGGAAATGCGCTTCGAGGTGCGCCGTCTGCACGACGCCTATCGCTACACCACGGTTTACGTCACCCACGACCAATCGGAGGCGATGACGACAGCGGACCTCATCGCGGTGATGAATGCCGGTAAGATCGAACAGGCGGGATCGCCGGAAGAAATCTACGAGCGGCCGCGCTCGGAATTCGTCGCGCGCTTCATCGGCTCCAGCAACGTGATCAAGGGTAAAGCCCGCGACGAGGCCTGCATAGACTTTGCCGGCATCGCGCTGCGTTGCGTCGGGGCTAAGCTGACGCCGGGCGCCGCCACCGCGGTCTCGATCCGCCCGCACGACATCAAGATTTCCGCCACGCCGCTGCAACAAGCGGAAAACGCCATGCCGGCAACGGTAACGCGGCAGGTCTTTCTCGGCGGCAGCCGGGACTATATGGTTGAGGTCAAGGATGGCACGCAGCTGCGGGTCGTCACCGCCGCGGGCGACAGCATCGCGCAGGGCAGCGCGATCTGGCTGGTCCTGCCGCCGGAGAAATGCCGGGCACTCATCGGATAAGAAAATTTCGCGGGGGCGAAACAACAAAATCAAAGTCAGGGAGGCTACGCCGATGAAACGCACAAAATTTTCACGCCGAGACTTGCTGATCGGTTCGGGCGCGCTCGCCGCCGGAGCTTCGTTCTCGACCCGCGTGCTGTCCGCCGCGCCGCCGGCGAGCGCCATCACGCCGGCGCTGATCGAGGCGGCCAAGAAGGAAGGCAAGGTGGTCTGGTACACCTCGGTCGACCTGAAGCTGTCCGAACAGATCGGCAAGGCATTCGAGGCCAAGTATCCCGGTGTGTCCTGCAAGGTGGAGCGCACTGGCGCCGAACGTCTGCTGCAACGTATCGGTCAGGAATATAGCGCCAACGTGCACGCCGTCGACGTGGTCAACTCGTCGGACGCCTCGCACCTCGTCTATTGGAAAGACAAGGACATGCTGGCGCCTTATGTCCCGGAAGACGTGGCGAAATTCTATCCGGCCGAGCACAAGGATGCGGATGGCAACTACGCCAGCTTCCGCATCTTCCTCTGCATCATCGCCTACAACACCACCTTGGTGAAAAAGGAAGAGGCGCCCAAGAGCTTTGCCGACCTGCTCGACCCGAAATGGAAGGGCAAGATCATCAAGGCGCATCCGGGCTACAGCGGCACCATTATGACCGCGACCTACCAGACTTCGCGCGACCTCGGCTGGGGCTTTTTCGAGAAACTAGCCCAGCAGAATATCCTGCAGGTGCAGTCCGCCGCCGATCCGCCGAAGAAGCTTGCGCTCGGCGAGCGCGCGGTGCAGGCCGACGGCGTCGAATACCTGATCCTGCAGGAAAAAGAAGCTGGCCAGCCGGTCGAGCCAGTCTACGCCACCGAAGGCACGCCGCTGATCATCGGGCCGAACGGGCTGTTCAAGACGGCGCCCAATCCGAACGCGGCGCGGCTGTTCCAGAGCTTCTCCTTCTCGCCCGAGTGTCAGCAACTTTGCATCAACATCGGCGGCCTGCGTTCGGCGCACCCGCAGGCCAAGGAAAAGGCCGGCCGCACGCCGCTCAGCCAGATCAAGCTGATGAGGGACGATCCGGCGGCGGTGTTGAAGCTGGGCGAGGAGATCAAGGCGCACTACGTCAAGCTGTTCCACGTCTAAGGTAATATTCCTCGGCCCGCGCGTGGACCGAGAAAAAAACGGGCACGCCATGACCAAACGGTTTTCGAAACGCGATGTGCTCAAAGGAGCTGGGGCGCTTGGCCTCAGCGCCTTCGCCGCGCGGGTCGCCGCGGCGCCTGCGCCGGACGCGGTGACGCCGGCCTTGATCGAGGCGGCGATAAAAGAAGGCAAGCTTTCTTTTTACACGGCGATGGACCTGCAGTTCGCGGAACGTCTCGGCAAGGCATTCGAGGCGAAGTTTGCCGGCATCGTTGTGCGCGTGGAGCGATCCGGTGCCGAGCGCGTTTTTACCCGCATCGGTCAGGAGTATTCCTCCAATATTCACGCCGTCGACGTCGTCAACACCGCAGACCAGGCGCATTGTATAATCTGGAAACGCAACGGCTGGCTCGCACCATACCTACCGGAAGAGGTCGTGCAGCATTTCGACAAGCGCTACTACGACCCGGAGGGGCTGCATGTAACGACGCGAATTCTGATCTCTCCGCTCGCCTACAACACCAACCTGGTGAAGAAGGAAGACGCGCCGAAGAGCTTCAAAGATCTGCTCGACCCGAAGTGGGTGGGCAAACTGGTCAAGGCACATCCGGCCTATAGCGGCACGATCATGAACGCGACGTTCGAGATCGCGCGCGATCTGGGCTGGGCCTACTTCGAGAAGTTGGCTAAGCAGAACGTCATGCAGGTCCAGTCGGCGACCGATACGCCGAAGAGGATATCGCTCGGCGAACGCGCGGTCATGGTGGACGGCGCGGGCTACCTTGTCATCCGCTACAAGGAAGCGGGCCAGCCGGTCGACATCATCTATCCGGAGGAGGGCACGCCGCTCGCCGCCGGTCCAAGCGCGGTCTTTAAGGCTGCGCCCAATCCGAACGCGGCGCGCCTGTTCCAGAACTGGATGCACTCGCGCGAGGCCCAGCAGATTCTCGTCGATTACGCTCGCCAGTATTCGCCGCATAGCCAGACCGTGGAAAAGCCCGGCGTCCGCAAGCTCGCCGACATCAAGCTGATGAAGGAGGATCCGGAAGGCGTCCACGCGCAGGCGGACGCGGTCAAGAAGCGGTACGCAGAGATTTTCAAGGTGTGATGACAATCGCCATACCAGCAATGCCGGCGCCAGCGCCTCGCAAATTCGGGATCGATGTCTCGAAGCCAGTACTGCTGGCGTTCGCGTTGATCCTGTGTGCGCTGATCGTGATGCCGCTGTCTTGGCTAGTGTACTACGCCTTCACCGACAAGAGCGGCGCCTTCACCGTCGGTAATTTCGATCGGCTGGTGTCGGACGCCGCCTATCTCGATCCTCTGCTCACAACATTCGCTCTGGCGACTTTGTCGGCGCTGATCTGCTGCGTGGTGGCGGCGCCGATGGGCTGGCTGGTGGCGCGCACCGACATGCCGCTGCGACGCACCGTGCGCATCCTGGTGACGGCGTCGTTCGTCACGCCGCCGTTCCTCGGCGCCATCGCCTGGGAGCTGCTGGCGGCGCCCAATAGCGGACTGCTCAATCAGCTTTTTCGCGAGATCACCGGCGCGCCACCGGATGCGCACCTGCTCAATATCTACAGTTTCGCCGGCCTCGTCTTCGTCATCAGCTGCTACACGTTTCCTTATGTCTTTGTGCTGGTCGCCAATGCGCTCGACCGCACGCCCGGCGATCTCGAGGACGCCTCCGCCATTCTCGGCGGCAAGACCTGGGATACCGCGCGCCGCATTACCATTCCGCTGGCGCTGCCGGCGGTGCTGGCGGGCGCGCTGGTGGCGTTCCTGCAGGCGATGACGCTGTTCGGCTCGCCGGCGATCCTGGCGATGCCGGCCGGCTTCCACACCATGACCACCAAGATCTGGAGCCTGTTCCAGTTCCCGCCCAAGCCGGAGCTGGCTGCGGCCGCCTCGCTGCCGCTCCTGGTGCTCACCGTCATCCTGCTGCGCGCCGAGCACGTGGTGCTGGGCCGGCGCGGCTATTCGGTGGTCGGCGGCAAGAACAGCGAGCCGCGCATCGTGCGGCTCGGCGGCTGGCGCTGGGTGATGCTGGCGGTCGCCATGCTGGTGCTGATGTGCCCGGTGTTCCTGCCCTATTTCGCGCTGCTCAACGCCTCGTTCTCGAAGGTGGCCTCGCACTTGGTTTCGCTCGGCAATTTCACCTTGCAGAACGTGCGCTTCGTTTTCTTCGAATTGTCGGCGACGCAACTCGCGCTGCGCAATACGTTTATCCTCGGCACGCTGGCGGCGACCGCTGGCACCATCCTCGCGCTAGTAATCTCTTACGTCACCACGCGCCAGGCGGTCACCGGCTATCGCGTGCTTGGCTTCCTGGCGACCGCGCCGGTCGCCATTCCCGGCATCGTGCTCGGCGTCGGCCTTTTCTTCACATACACGCGGCCGCCTTTCGTGCTCTATGGCACCTTGTGGATTCTGCTGATCGCCTTCGTGACGCTGGCCTTGCCGGCTGCCTACCAGCAGTTGCAATCGGCGTTTCGCTCCGTGCATCCGGAACTGGAAGACGCAAGCCGCATCTTGGGCGCCACCCGCCTGCGCGCGCTCTGGCAGATCACCGCGCCGCTCTTGCGCACCAGCGTGATCGCGACCTGGTGTTTCATCTTTGTCGGCGTCATCCGCGAATTGTCGGCGGCGATCATGCTGTTCACCTCGGAGACCAAGGTGCTGTCGGTGCTGATCTACGATCTCAACGAAAGCGGCGATCTCGCCGCCATCTCGGTGCTCGGCCTGCTGATGCTGGTGATCACCTTCACCGTCGTGGCGCTGGCCAACAGCCTGCGCGGCGGTAATGCGCGCCGCAACGTCGCAGTTGGATGATAGCGCATGATCCCGAAAAGCATGTCCTCGACCCTGATCGGGGATGGAAACCAGTTTTCGCACAAGATCATGCGCAAATGGAATGAGTCGTGAGCGGTAATCTTCCCAAAGTTTTCGTCGCGGAGCAGCTGGCTGCACGCATCGCCGCGCTCGACGCTAAAAAGCTGCCGTCCGCCGTGCGCACCAAATGCGAGGATCTGCTGGTCGACGTCGCCGGCCTCTGCGTCACCGCGCGCCACGAGGACTACATTAAAGCCGCGCTCGCCAGCCTCGACGACGACGGGCCGTGTACGGCGATCGGCCACGCCCGCACTTTGAGTTCCGCCGGCGCCGCCTTTGTGAACGGCACAGCGGCGCACGGTGAGGATTTCGACGATAGCTTCGAGGGCGGGCCGGTGCATGCCGGGGCGGTGATTGTGCCGGCGGTGCTGGCGGCCTGCGAGCGCCATCGGCCGGACGGCGCCGCGGCGCTGCTCGGTATCGCGGTCGGCACCGAGACGATGTGCCGGCTCTCCACGGTGGTGCCGAAGGCCGTGCACAATGCTGGTTTCCACCCGACCGCGATATTTGGCGTGATGGGCGCCGCCGCAGGCTGTGGCGCCGCGCTCGGGCTGCCGCCCAAGCAGATTGTCGATGCGCTCGGCATTGCCGGCAGCTTCGCCTCCGGCATCATCGAATATCTGGCGGAGGGCACCTGGACCAAACGGTTGCATCCCGGCTGGGCGGCGCAATCGGGCCTGCGCGCGGCGCTGCTGGCGCGCGGCGGTTTCCTTGGGCCCCGCACAGTGTTCGAGGGCGTGCACGGATTGTTTCATGGCTTCGCGCGCACCTCCGAGGGAAACTACGCCGCATTGCTCGCCGATTTCGGCACGCGCTGGGTGACCGAGACGCTCGCCTTCAAGCCCTATCCGTGCGGCACCATGGCGCATCCTTACATCGACTGCGCGCGGCGGCTGGCGGCGCGCGGTATCAAGCCCGGCGACGTCAAGGAAATGGTCTGCGAGGTGGCGGAAGGCACCGTGCACCGGCTGTGGGAACCCTTGGCGGCGAAACAGCGCCCGCCCAACGGCTACGCCGCAAAATTCGCCACGCCCTTTATTCTCGCCACCGGCTTCGTGCGCGGCGGCGTCGGGCTCGATGCCTTCACCGACGCTGCGGTGCGCGATCCGGCCGTGCTCGCGCTCGCCGCAAAGGTGCGCTACGTCATCGATCCGAATAACCAGTATCCGAACGGCTTCACCGGTCACATCCGCGCCGTGCTCAACGACGGCCGCGTGGTCGAGGAGCGGCAGTCGCATTTCCGCGGCGGCGCCAACGAGCCGCTTACGCGCGCCGACATCGAAGAGAAATTCGCGCTCAACGCGCGCCACGGCGGCTGGGATGCGGCGCGCAGCGCCGCTGCGCTCAAGCTGCTTTCCAGGCTTTATGATGGCAAGATCGATCTTGCGCCACTGCGGGGGTAAATGACGTCATGAGCGATAGCAACGAACTCGCCGGCCAAGAACTTGTGGGCAAGGTCGCCATCGTCACTGGCGCCGGACGCAATATCGGCCGCGCCATCGCGCGCCAGCTGGCTGCCGCTGGTGCGTCGGTGGTGGTGAATGCGCGCACGAACCAGGCGGAGGCCGACGGCGTGGTGCGCGAGATCGAAGCGGCCGGCGGCAAGGCCATGGCCGTGCTCGCCGACGTTGCCGATCCCGCCGCGGTCGATGCGATGGCGCAGGCCGCGCTCAAGCGCTTCGGGCGCATCGACATCCTGGTTAACAACGCCTCGCTCCGCCGCGAGCAACCGATCGATAAAATGAGCTATGCCGACTGGCGCGAGGTGATGAACGCCACGCTCGACTCCGCGTTCCATGGCGTGCACGCCTGCCTGCCGGCCATGAAAAAAGCCGGCGGCGGCACCATCATCAATATCGGCGGCATGAGTGCGCATATCGGCTCGAAAGGCCGCGCCCATGTGATGACGGCGAAAGCCGGGCTGGTCGGCTTCACCCGCGCGCTCGCGCACGATCTTAGCCCCGACCGCATCACCGCCAATTGCGTGGTGCCCGGCGCCATCGACACCACGCGGCCGGGCTCCTCGCCCAACCCGGCGCATCATCTCACCCACGGCACCATCACCGGCGAGCGCGGCAAGCCGGACGACGTCGCCGCCATGGTGCGTTTTCTCGCCGGCCCCGGCGGCCGTTATGTCACCGGGCAGACCATCCACGTCAGCGGCGGCGCTTTTCTCGGCTGATGGCGGGCAGGGTGGCCGCTCGTTCACGAAAGTGCTAATCCACCGCCCAAGATCGCATTAAGATTGTTCCGGGTAACAACGAGGTTCCTATGTATTCCGAACTCGCGCTTTACATCGACGGCAAATGGCTCAACGGCGAAGGCCGCAAGGGTGAGGACGTGATCAACCCGGCCACCGGCAAGGCGCTGGCCCATCTGCCGCATGCCTCGACCGCCGATCTCGACGCCGCGCTTGCCGCGGCCGCCAAGGGCTTCCAGGTGTGGAAAGCGACCTCGGCCTATGATCGCGCCAAGATCATGCGCAAGGCCGCCGATCTGGTGCGCGAGCGCTACGATCACATCTCCAAGGTGCAGACCCAGGAGCAGGGCAAGGCTTACCCTGAATCGCGCGCCGAGGTGCTGACCTCGGCCGACATCATCGACTGGTATGCCGAGGAAGGCCGCCGCTCCTATGGCCGCGTGGTGCCGGGCCGCCAGAAGGGCGTGCGCCAGATCGTGCTGCAGGAGCCGGTCGGCGTGGTCGCGGCGTTCACGCCGTGGAATTTCCCGACGCTCACTCCGGTGCGCAAGATCGCCGGCGCATTGGCGGCCGGCTGCTCGCTCATCATCAAGGCCTCGGAAGAAACCCCGGGCGGCTGCGTCGAGCTGGTGAAATGCTTCGCCGACGCCGGCTTGCCGGCGGGCGTGCTCAATCTGGTGTTCGGCGTGCCGGCCAATGTGTCGGAGCACCTGATCCCGTCCAAGATCGTCAAAAAGATTTCCTTCACCGGCTCGATCCCGGTCGGCAAGCATCTTGCCGGGCTCGCCGCCAAGGGCATGAAGCGCGCCACCATGGAGCTTGGCGGCCACTCTCCCGTGGTCGTGTTCGCCGACGCCGATCCCGAAAAGGCCGCCGACACCATCGCCGCGTTCAAGTACCGCAATGCCGGCCAGGTCTGTATCTCGCCGACGCGCTTCTATGTGCAGGAGGCGTCCTATTCGAAGTTCCTCGCCCGCTTCACCGAATATGCCAGGGGCCTCAAGATGGGCGACGGGCTGGAAAAGGGCATCACCTTAGGACCGCTCGCCAATCCGCGCCGGCTCGACGCCATGGAAAGTTTCGTCAATGACGCCAAGGCGCGCGGCGGCAAGATCGCCACCGGCGGCTCGCGCCACGGCAACCAGGGCTTCTTCTTCCAGCCGACGGTGATCACCGACGTGCCCGACGATGCCAAGATCATGACCGAGGAGCCGTTCGGTCCGGTCGCTCCCATCGTGCCGTTCAAGACCTTCGACGAGGTGGTCGAGCGCGCCAATTCGCTGCCGTTCGGGCTGGCCGCATACGCCTTCACCTCGTCCGGCGCCACCGCCACCGCGATCGGCGATGCCATCCAATCCGGCATGGTCGGGATCAACAGCATCGCCATCTCGACGCCGGAGACGCCGTTCGGCGGCGTCAAGGAATTGGGCTACGGTTCGGAAGGCGGCATCGAAGGCTTGCAGGCCTACATGAACACCAAGTTCATCTCGCAGGCGTGAGACGGGGGTGGGGTATTCATGAAGCCCGACCTGCAGCCGGACTATGACCACACCTTTCGTGCCATCCACGACGATGAAATCCCGTGGCAGGAAGGGTCAAAATCCGTCCTGAAGCTGCCGGACGGCGTGCAAGTCAAGATCTTCGCCCATGACAAGGCGATGGGGCGGATCGACATGAAGGTCAAATTTCCGCCCGGCTATGTCGAGCCCGAGCATGCCCACAAGAGCTGGCACTCCATCGTCGTGCTCAAGGGGCGCATGTGCGTGGCCGGCAAGGATTTGCGTCCCGGCGACTACGTGTTCGGCTGGGATGAACTGCACGGCCCTTACGAGTATCCTGATGGCTGCGAGGTCTTCGTCGTGTTCATGGGCGAAAGCGTTGCGCATGAATGGGACGAGAGAAAACACAAGACTCATCAAAACATCTGGCAGGCGGACACCGAGGAAGGCCGAAAAGGCGTCGACCGGCACAAAGCGCAGCGCAAGACAGGTTGAAAAATTCGGCCGTTAGGCCGTCATCGGCAAAGTGCGCGTCGGGAACGGCCGAATTGGGGTCTTGCCTGACTGATGCGACCCGCGAAGGCCGTTCCCGGCGTGCCGTTCGCAATTTGCCGCTATGCGACCGCCCGAACGTTTGCGATCGCAATCGTCGCGGCACTCTGACCCGGTGGTGCCATACAAACCTCCGCGTCCGACTTACAATGCGCATACTCGGACTCGGCCGACCGTGGTGTCAAGGCTATCCCCAAGGGTTCGGAAGGCGGCATCGAGGGCCTGCAGGCCCACCTGAACACCCAAGTTCATCTCGCAGGGGGCAGGCTAACGTGGGCGTGGACTTATAAACATACGGTGCGCCACGTCCGCTATTCCCTCAAATAGCAGACATTCGCCAACGCGAATGCCATGTCCGCAAAGTGCCAAGAGTGGGCATTCACGATCGGCCTACGGACCGAGATTCCTGATGATTTTACTTTGGTCTTTTCCCGCAATTGCCGAGTGGTACGCCGCGCCGAAGATGACGGCCAGATTTCTGTTGAATTTTTGCCGACCAAATCTTGACTTGACTGTAGATTCTCCGGTCCGGGGCGGTTAGAGTTGTCGAGACAATATTTGATCGTTAGAATTGAAATGCCTGTCGTGCCACTTAGTCGCAGTAGGCTTTGGCTGGGATTACTCGCGGGGAAGCCGTGAACTCCGACAAACTTGCGCCGCGCGACTCGGTTGGACCGACCGCCCCAAACCTTACCTCCAAGGATCTGTTGCGGCAGTTTTGGGCCGATGCCTACGGCAAGGAAGTGCAGACGGCCGCGACCTACTCTTACACATGGCTGGCGGATCAATTCGGGCACATCTGCCTCGGCATCATCATCGATTTCGCCGCCACGCTGGCGTGCGGCTTCGTGATGGTGGAATTAGGTTGGGGCGGCAAACTCCACCTCAACACGGGTCTGGTGCCTGGCTTGCTGCTTACCATTTTCATCGTGGGATTTTGGGAGTGGAGCGCGTATCGCAGTTCGGTGAAACAGGCGACCGGCGCGTTTCCGCTCGACACCAATCTGCTGCGCGACAACGCATTGGTCGCGGCCGGCTATATGGCGCTGGGCGGGATCCTCGGATTTGCGTTTCATTTGACGGCGCCTCCGGCCTTGGCAATCTCTTTGATTGTCGTCGTGGTCGCCGTGCTGCTCGCGCCACGCTGGTTGCGGCAGAAAATAATTTGGCAAAAGGCATCGATACCTTATCTGTTCCGGCTGGCCGATGCGGCGCCGGGGATCGAAGGTAACGATGCCAAAACCTTGCAAGGTCTGATCGACGCCGGTGCACCGCCGAATACACAGCCTTGCCAGGTCGTGATCGGCGGCCCGATCGGATCGGGCCGAACCTCCATGGCGGCGGGCATCGGGACGGAGTTTGCCTTCAAGCAGAACAAAGTGCGCTATCTCGGCCTCGATTGCCTGCTCGAATTTGCCGCGAGCGCGACGGAGCGTTCCTTTCCCGACGATCCGGGGCCAACGACCATTTCCTATTGGCCGTGGAGCCAAGCCCAGGTTGTCATCATTGACGGCATCGGGCCGATGATTTCCGCCGATGCACTGGAAAGCGAAGCCAACCTCGTCCGGTTTAAGAGATTGCTGCAAAAAGATCTGAAATCAATTGCCGGCGTGTTCAAACGTTGCCACACGGTCTGGGTTCTGGGGGATCTTTCACCACCGCCTCCGAGCGGAAAACTGGCCGCTGTACTCGATGATTTCGCCAAGGCCGTTGCCGAATACTGCGGCAGCTCGAACGACCCGCTTGTCGTCGAGCTCGGCCCGCCTCCGCAGCGGCCCGCCGCCAAAGGCGCGCTGCTCGGCACGACGCGAACCGCGCCGCACGCAGCGAATGTGCAAGGTGTGCGGCGCGTCAGCAGGCGTTCTTGAGTGAACCTGCATTCGCAGGGTCGCTATACCTTTGCCAAATATTCGGGATCGCCGGGACTTCGGGCGCAAAGACGGCGCTTCACGCCTCTTGCCCGGTGATGACCTGCTGAAATTGCTTCACCGCGGTCGTCCCGCATTCAGCACCCATTCCCGCAAGCACGGAGGTGCAGCAAGGGCGCGCGCATCACGCGCTCGGATCGTTGGCGTTCGGATAGAATAACTGCTCGCCGTCGATCTTGTAGTTGGCAATGTCCTTCTGCCCTTCCGGCGAAATCAGATAGTCGATGAACTGCTGGCCGAGCTCCTTCTTCACGTTCGGGTGCTTGGCCGGATTCACCAGCATGACGCCGTACTGGTTGAACATGCGCCTGTCGCCTTCAACTAGGATCTGCAGGTCGCCCTTGTTCTTGTAATGGGTCCAGGTGCCGCGGTCGGACAGCACGTAAGCGTTGCTGGCGCCAGCGGTGTTGAGCGCGGCGCCCATGCCCTGACCGATCGCCTTGTACCAGGCGGCCTTGTCCTTCTCGATGTCGATACCGGACGCCTTCCAGAGCGCCAGCTCGGCGACATGGGTGCCGGATTTGTCGCCGCGCGAGATGAATGTGGCCTGCTTGTCCTTGATAGTGACGAAGGCCTTGCCGACGTCCTTCATGCCCTTGATGCCGGCGGGATCGCTTTTCGGCCCGATCAGCACGAAGTCATTATACATCACCGGATAGCGCTTCACGCCTTCGCCCTCGGCGAGGAATTTTTCTTCCGCCGATTTGGCGTGCACGAACACCACGTCGGCGTCGCCGCGCCGGCCGGTGTCGAGCGCCTGGCCGGTGCCTTGCGATACGACTTTGACGGTCACGCCGGTCTTCTGCTTGTAGAGCGGCAGCAGATAGTCGAACAGGCCGGAATCCTGCGTCGAGGTGGTCGAGGCGACCACGATCGACTTGTCCTGCGCGATGCTTGGCGATGCAGCGATGACGACGGCGCCAAATGCTATGGCGGCGATCAATGTGCGACGATTGAACATGAGATCCTCCATTGTCCCGATTGTCGTCCCCGCGCAGGCGGGGACCCAGTAACGATGGTTTGTCCGTATCGCGTGGACCGGGGTTACTGGATCCCGGCTCTCGCTTGCGCTCGGCCGGGATGACGGCGGAGCGCGTTTCATTCACACCAGCAACTCCCCTGCAATAAATTTCCGCGCCTCTTGTGTGCGCGGCTGCGCGAAAAAGTCTGGCGCGGGGCCGTTCTCGATCACGCGGCCGCGATGCAGCAGCACGATATCGCCGGCCAATCGTTTTGCTTCGCCGAGATCGTGTGTCGCCATCACCACCTTGACGCCGCGCGCGGCGATGGCGCGCACGATGTCCTCGATCGCCTTGGTGGCGGCGGGATCGAGGCTGGCGGTTGGCTCATCGAGAAACAGCACTTCCGGATCGCGCGCCAATGCGCGCGCTAGTGCCAGCCGCTGCTGCTCGCCGCCCGACAGCCGCCGCGCCGGGCGGCTTCCAAGTCCGTCGAGGCCGACCAGCGCCAGCAATTCGGCGGTGCGGTTGGCGCGCTGGCCACGCGGCACGCCCGCCGCGGCCAGCGCGTAGCGGACGTTACCGGCGGCGCTGCGGCGAAGCATGGTCGGGCGCTGGAACAGGATGGCGCGGCGGTCCGGCGGCTTGGCGTCGCGGCCGCCCCAGCTGATGCGGCCGCGCGTGACGGGGATAAGTCCCATGGCGGCGCGCAGCAGAGTGGTCTTGCCGGAGCCGTTCGGTCCAATCAGAACTGTCGGTGCGCCAGATGCGAGCGTCAGCGAAATATCGTCGAGGATCGTCACCTCGCCGGCGAGGATTCCGACTCCTACGAGCATGACAGGCAGGTCGTTGGCGGGTGCGCGCATGGTCATCCCGCGTAGCGTTCGCCGGCGCGGCGCGCGCCCCAGGCCAGCGCATTGATCAAAATGACGATGGATATCAGCACCATGCCGAGGCCGACGGCGAGCGGCAGGTCGCCTTTGGAGGTTTCCAGCGCGATCGCCGTGGTCATGGTGCGGGTGAAGCCGTCGATATTGCCGCCGACGATAATGATGGCGCCGACTTCCGCCGCCGCCCGCCCGAAGCCCGCAAGTAGCGCTGTCACAAGGGAAAATCGTGCGTCCCAGACCAGCGTCATGACCCGGCCGGCGGGGCCGACATTCATGGCGGCGAACTCGTCGCGGTACTCGACCCATAGATCTTCAATGGTTTGCCGCGTCAGCGCCGCAATGATCGGTGCCACCAGCACGGTTTGCGCAATCACCATTGCCTGCGGCGTGAACAGCAGGCCCCATGCCCCGAGGGGCCCCGAGCGCGACAGCGCCAGGAAAATCGCCAACCCCACCACCACCGGCGGCAGGCCCATCATCGCATTGAGCGTGACGATAGCGGCCTCGCGCCCCGGAAAGCGCGTGAGCGCCAGGAACGCCCCGACCGGCACACCGATCAGCGCCGCGAACAGCACGGCGCTCAGGCTGACTTCTAGCGACAGCCGCACGATGGCGAACAGCCCCGGATCGCCGGTGAGCACCATGTGCAGTGCGGATCCGTCACCCGTCATTGGGATTTCTCAGATGCTCCGCGCCCCGCCAATGGCCTGAAAATCAGGGCCTAAAGCCTATTGATATTTTGCGCCTTTATTCCGTGATCGGTCAATCATTGAAAAATAAACAGATTAATGCATATATTTATCGGCGATATTCGATCGCGGAATGACGGCTCGAGACGCGGCTTTGCGGCTTGTAAAAGGCCGCCTGCGTCGGCATGACCTTATCTATCAGCTGCCGAGGAGCGGTACCCGAGTGGCTGACGGCGCAACAGCGCGCCGCGCGCGCGTCTTCATGTAAAAGGCGTGCGCCTTTGCGACAGCTGGTGAGGAGGGGTGGCCGAGTGGCTGAAGGCGCACGCTTGGAAAGCGTGTTTACGGGAAACCGTAACGTGGGTTCGAATCCCACTCCCTCCGCCACCATCCAGTGGCGAACGGCTCTCAGTTGCGATTTTGCTGCGAGAAATCGCGAGGAATTTGCAGCATCTTGAGACCAACCTCTGGACCTTGGAACGCCGCTAGCTTCCAAATCCGTTCTCTAGTGCGGCGCTTTCTCCGGAGCTCTGTACTTTCACTTGGAGATACGGTTTCGAGACGTCCTTTAAAACAGGTGTTTTCTGAAGCGTCGGCTGACGTCGAGTTCGAAATCAACTCGCTCAACCGACTTCCTAACAATGCTTCTGCATAGAGCAGCAGTTTCCAAAATCCCCATTCTATACAAGCGTGCCTTATTTTATTGGCTTTTTGGCGCTTGTATGTATGCAAGTAAGTAACTGTTCTGCCTTGTACCAATGAGACAGCCCCCAAGCATCTCGCGGCAGGGGCGAGTGCCGTGATCCGACGTTAAACTCGAAGCTCACATCCGACCCAGAATCACACGCCGGACGGACTTCTGGCTTGAGGTGACCGATGACGACGAACGACGGTGAGGATTTGTCCCGTCCAGACCAGGACGAGCCGGAAACGCCGGAATCCTTCCTCGCCGCGCTAGGTAAGGCGCTGAAGGAGGCGGAAGGAGTCGACGCCGGCGTCGCCGATGTTGTCGTCGCGCAGATCTTGACCACCACACCCGCGAAGAATGCGATTACGTTGGCCAGGGACGCGATCCTCAAGCTGGCGGAAGAACGGGCCGCACCGTCCATCGCGGAGACCTCTGTTGGCTGAGCCGCCCTTCTTTCTCCAGAAATTGGTTCTAACGGGCTTCCGCGCCTATCTGCAGCCCAAGACCTTCGACTTCAGCAAGAAGACCTGCCTCGTAATCTTTGCGCCGAACGGTAGCGGAAAGTCGAGCGTCATCGACGCGCTTGAGTTCATGTTCTCAGCAGACGGAACGCTCAAGCGGCTGGGCCAGCGCGCCATCCACAACCAGGCCGGTCCTGCTGCGCTCGCGCACGTCGGCGCTGAAGAGGCGAATATTTCGCCGAGCGTCTCGGCGACGTTAAGATAGTGAATTCGCATAATGGCAGGTTATGGAACAGCGCGGGTCCGACGCGCGGCGCCCCCTCCCGACTTGATGCAAGCCATCCATGTGCCCACCATGACCAGCTCATTTCGAAGCCATTCTCGCAACGCTAGGTTCAAAAAAAGCCAGGTCAGGTCAATCCAAGCAATCATGTTCTGATTCGCTGGCGATCGCGAATCAAATGGATGGAGTTTTCGGACCCGACAAGGGCCACTAGCCCGCTAAATAGCGATTGAATTGCGTCGCTACCATCTGCTCGCGCGTCGGCGTTCCTTTTAGCAGTCCGGTCGCCTGCGAGAAGCGGATGAGCCCGGTAAGCGATTCATCGGAAATATCCGGCCGGTAATAGGGTAGGTCGCGCCCGACCACATCAGCGATACGCCCGGCCTCAAGCGGCGGAAACAGTTTCTGCCCGACCTTTGCGGCGAGGCTGCCGTCCTTGGCCAGTGCGCGCTGCGCGCCAACGACCGCGCGCATTCCGGCCGCGACCATATCCGGATCGCGGGCAATGGTCTTGTCGCTCGTGACCAACGCAGGAAAGGTGTAGTGAAACGCGGCCTTCGGCCCGATGCCGCGGCGCACGTCGAGCACCACCTTGCCGACGCCGCTGCGGATGGCGTTTTGCGCGCCCATGGCATTGGCCCAGAAGCCGTCGATCTGCCCGTCCTCCAGCGCCTTGGCGGCGGCGACGCCGAACGAGACGCCGCGTTCATGCGCGCGTTTGACGTCGACGATCTTCACCTGGTCGCGCACAAGGTCGATGCCGCTCTCCGCCAGCAAATGCTTGAAGGTCAGTTCTACCAAAGGCGCAGCACCGATGGTCCGCCCCTTCACCGCTTCGACGTCGCCCAGCTTGACGTCGAGATCGGCGCGCATCACCAGCAGCCAATACATGCCCTGCGACAAAGCGGCGAGCAGCTTGGCGCCCTGCCATTCGGGAAACGCCAGCAGAACTACATGCGCCGGTCCGGCGACGAAGTCGACCTCGCCGTCCCGCAAGGCCTCGTAGGCCTTGTAGTTCGGAAAGATCAGCCGGTGCTGCGCGTCGAGCCCTTCCTTGGCGAAGAAGTCCAGAGCGATGGCAGCGATTGCCGGAAAGTAGGAATTGGAGACAAGATCCGGCACTGCAACTCGTGCTACCTGCAAAGACGACCTCGCTGAAACGTTGCCGACGTTATTCCGTCATTTCGCGACGAAGCCCGGCACGTAGACGTCGCCGGCCTTCACCTGGGACTTGAGCTTGAACGCGCCGTTGACGACGTCGATCGTCGCCTGGATTCCGGCGGGATCGATTTCGGCGAGCGGCCTACCTTTGACCTGCGCCAGTTCGGCGACCGACTTCGGTCTCGCCCTTGGCGACGTCGGCGCTCACTTCCGGATGCAACTTGTGCATGATCGCGCCGGCATCGGCCGGATCGGCGATCGCCGATTTCAGCCCCTTGATGGTGGCCGCGACGAAGCGGCGGACCAGATCGGGATTGGACTTGATCGTCTCCTCGGTGGCGATGATGCCGTTGCCGTAATAGCTCAGGCCCGGATCGGAATAGGCGAAGCGCACCAGCTTCTTCGGCGCGGCTTGCGCGCGCAGCAGCGGCTCGCCGACCGTGAACTGGCCGACGCACGGCACCTTGCCGCTGGCGAGCAGGCCGGGCAGCGCGGAACTCGCCGCCACCACCCAATTCACCTTGGCGGCGTCGATGCCGGCCGCCTTGGCGAAGGCCGGGAACATGTCGGGGATCGATCCGCCGGCCGGATTGGCGATCGACTTGCCTTCGAGATCCTTCGGCGTCTTCAGCCCGGCTTCCGCGGCACAAAAGATCGCCTGCGGCGGACGGGCATAGACCACCGCCACCATCTTGACCGGGATACTGTCATTGGCGCGCGCAGAGTACCAGCGATCCGGCATCGGCGAAGCCGAAATTCGCATTGCCGGCGGCGACCTGGCGGATCGCATCGACCGAACCCTTGCCGCCGACGATCTTCACGTCGATCCCGGCGTCCTTGTAATAGCCCTTGTCGAGCGCCACGAAGAAATAAGAGTGACGGCCGTTGTATCCGAAGTCGGTGATCAGCGTGACGCTGTCGGCGGCCCCGGCGCTTTGCGCCAAAGCCGCGCCGAGGAGCGCCGTCGCCACCAACAAAGCCGTGCGAAAGGCAGTCCCGATTTTACTCATTGATAATCCTCCGCCTCCACCGCGCCGACGCTATCGCATCGCACGAGGGGACCTTGACCCGAGCCCGGAAATCGTATGATTTAGTATACAAAATTGCAAACCCATTCCGGAGGGGTTCGGCTGCGTCATCCGGTCCGGGCTTGGGTGCACGGAAGCTCGGCGGGAAGTCAGCGGAAGGTCATATGTCGGCGATACCGCTTCGAAATGCCGTGACCTGGGATCGCACGGACCCGCGCGCGGCGCGGCGCGCCATCCGCTCGGGCGGCTATACCGGCTATACTGCGGCGATCGCTGCCGGCTACGTGCAGGCCAATATCTGCATCCTGCCGCGCGACTGGAGCGCCGACTTCCTGCTCTATTGCCAGCGCAATTCGAAGCCTTGCCCGCTGATCGCGCGCTCGGACGTGGGCGATCCGCGGCTGCCGACGCTGGCCGAAGACCTCGACATCCGCACCGATATTCCGCGCTACCACATTTTTCGTGACGGCGAATTCGCGGAGGAAGTGAGCGACATCAGCAGCCATTGGCGCGATGATCTGGTGACCTTCGCGCTTGGCTGTTCGTTCTCGTTCGAAGAGGCGATGCTGGAAGCTGGCCTGCGCCTGAAATTCCTCGAACGCAACAGCGTTGCCGGCGTCTACGTAACCAATGTCGAAACCGTGCCGGCTGGTCCGTTCCGCGGCCCGCTGCTGGTGACCATGCGCGCCTTTAAGCCGGCCGACGCGATCCGCGCCATCCAGATCACCTCGCGCTTTCCCAATGTGCACGGTGCGCCAGTGCATATTGGCGATCCGGCGGCGATCGGGGTCGATCTTTCCAAGCGCTACCAGAATGTCGGCGACGGCGAGGTGGGCGAGGGCGAGATACCGGTGTTCTGGGCCTGCGGATTGACGCCGCAGCTCGCCGTCAAGAACGCCAAGCCGCCGTTCTGCATCACCCACGCGCCGTCCTCGATGCTGATCACGGATTTGCGCAACGCGAGCCTCGCGGTGCTCTGACAGTCCATGCGCGATTTCGAACTTCCGGGCCGGTCCGAGGCCTTGGGCACCCGCGGAATGGCGGCAACGTCGCATCCCTCGGCGACGCTCGCCGCGCTCGACGTGCTGCGCAAGGGCGGCAACGCCATCGATGCCGCGGTCGCAGCCATGGCGCTCCTCGGCGTGGTCGAGCCGACGCAGACCGGCATCGGCGGCGATTGCTTTGCGCTGCTGATGCGGCGCGGGGAGGGCGAGGTCGTCGCCCTCAACGGATCGGGCTGGGCACCGCAAGCCGCCAGCATCGACTTTTACGAATCACACGGAATCGCCGCGATCGAAACGGAAAGCGCGCATGCGGTTTCGGTGCCCGGCGCGGTCGCATCCTGGGCGAGGCTCATCGCCGACCATGGCACGATGGAATTCGCCGCTTTGCTTCAACCCGCCATCGAAGCGGCCGAGCGGGGCTATCCGGTCACCGAACGTGTCGCCCGCGATTGGGCGAAGCAGGTCGGCAAGCTAAGGCGCAATCCGGCCGCGGCCAACGCCTTTCTGTTTAACGGCGCGCCACCGCAGCCGGGCACGATCCACCGCCAGCCGGCGCTCGCCGCCGCCCTGCGCAGCATCGCCGCGGACGGGCCTGATGCCTTCTACCGCGGATGGATTGCACGCGACATGGTCGATAGTTTGCGCGCGCTCGGCGGGCTGCACACGCTCGACGACTTCGCCAGCTTCGCGCCGGAATATGTCGATCCGATCAGCGTCGGCTATCGCGGCTACCGTTTGTGGGAATGCCCGCCCAACGGCCAGGGCGTTGCGCCCCTGCTGATGGCAAAGGCTTTAGAGGGGTTCAATCTCGCGTCGTGGCCTCACGACTCGGTCGAGCGCTATCACGTCATGGCTGAGGTGGGTCGGCAGGCTTTCGCGGACCGCGATTGTTTTATCGGCGATCCGCGCACCGGCACGGTACCTGTCACGGAACTACTTTCGGAAAAGCGCGCGGAGAAAATACGAGCACGCGTTTCTTTCGACAGCCGCCTCGTCGATCTTACGCCGGTGCCGCTTCCGGAGCACCGCGATACGGCATTTCTTGCGGTCGTCGACAAGGACCGAAATACCATTGCGCTGATCAATTCGATATTCGACGATTTCGGCTGTGGCATAGTCAGCCCGCGTTCCGGCGTCATGTTCCACAATCGCGCCGGCGGCTTCGTGCTCACACGCGGTCACCCGAACGCGATCGCTCCGCGCAAGCGGCCGCTGAACACCATTATCCCGGCGCTGCTGACGCGGGGCGGCAAGGCGGTGATGCCATTCGGCGTCACCGGCGGCCATTTCCAGCCGTTCGGCCAGATCCAGATCATGACCAACATCCTCGATTACGGTATGAGCATCCAGGAATCGATCGACCAACCGCGCATTTTCGCGCGCGGCGATCAGTTTGACGTGGAGGGCGCGGTGTCCGTTGCGGCGATTGATGGATTACGCAAGCTTGGGCACAATGTCACGCGCGCGCAGAACCCGTTGGGCACGGCCCAGGCGGTCTGGATTGATTGGGAACGCGGATTGCTGCGCGGCGGCGCCGACGGCCGACGCGATGGCATTGCATTAGGGTGGTAGGCTGGCGTGATGAGCGACTTCAAGATTGTGACCGATGCCGTTTGCGGCGACATCGACGCCGCCCGCGGCGAGCTCGTCGACCTGTGCAGCCGGCTGGTCGCCGTGCCTAGCGTCAACCCGCCGGGCCGGACCACGGAGGTTGCCGCGGTGGTGCGGGACTATCTTTCCGGCCATGGCATGGCGACGGAAACCATCAAGGCCGATGACGAGGCGCCAAACGTAGTCGGCCAAGTGGACGGGGATTCGTCCGGACGCCACGTGGTCTTCAACGCGCATATGGACACGATGGAGGCGGGTGACGAATCCGCCTGGTCGGTTCCGGTCTTTAAGCTGAGCAAGGCCGAGGGCCGGCTCTACGGCCTCGGCATGGGCAATATGAAAGGGGCGCTGGCGGCGATGTGTCTTGCCACCGCGGCGCTGCATCGCCGGCGCAAAGCCTGGCGCGGCCGCCTGTCGATGACCGCGGTCTCGGACGAGGTGATGTTCGGCGAGCGCGGCGCTGTGTTCCTGTTGAAAAACCGGCCCAATCTTGCCGGCGATTTCATGATCAGCGGCGAGGGCCCGGGCTTTATGGATTTCGCCGTCGCCGAAAAGGGGCTGCTCTGGATCGATATCGAAGTGAAAGGCCCGTCCGGCCATTCCTCGCGCGCGCTCGCGGGTAGCACCGCCGTCATGAAGCTCGCCGCTCTGCTGGCCCGCCTCGACGCAATCAACGAGCTCTATGCCACGCCGCCAGCGGAGCTGACCGGCGTGACGGGCGGCGAGGGCAATCTCGGCCTGCGCGTTTCGCTGAATGCCGGCAATCTCGCGGCCGGGACCGTGCGCAGCCAGATCGCGACCCGCGCTCGCTCGCAGCTTGACATCCGATTGCCGCCGGGGATTTCCGCCAGGGACATCGAAGAGCGGATCAGGCGTGCCTGCGCCGGTGATCCCGACATCGGCGTCACCGTCACCAAGGTCTGGGATGCCAATTGGGCGTCGCTGCAAAATCCACTGGTCGTGGAGCTCGCCGCTGCGGCGCACGCGGTGCGGGGCAAAAAGCCGAATTACGTCGTGCGCCTTCCCGGCAGCGATGCCCGGCGCTGGCGTGACCTCGGCGTGCCGTCGGTCTGCTACGGCCCGCAGCCGATGCTCTCGGCCGGCATCGACGACTATGCCAATGAGCAGGACGTCGTCGACTGCGCCAAGATTTATGCGCACACTGCGCTCAGACTGATGAGCCCCGCCGCCTAGAGTGTCGCCTGCACCAGCAGCGACAGCGCGCGCGCGGCTTCGCGCGTGGTGTTGAACACCGGCACATCGGCGCCTTCCAGCTCGGCGACCCAGCGCGCGCGGGCGGTGCCGCCGTAGATCGCGACCGTGACCGGCTTGTCATAGGTCTTGCGCAACCGCTTCATCAGCTCGCCGAAGCCGGCAAAGTCCGCATTGGCCGGCGCCAGCAACGTGCACAGCACGAGGTCGACATTCGGATCGGCAAAGATCGAGGTGAGGCCGGTCTCGTGCGCTTCCTTCGGCCCTTTCACGTCAATGCTGATCCAGAAGTCGAACGGATTGGCCGGATCGAGCCAGTCCGGCAGGATCGTGCGCATGGCGGCGATGGTGGCCGGCTCGAACGTGGCGAGCTCGAGCCCGCCGCGCACCACCAGGTCGGTGGAAATGACGCCGAGTGCGCCGCTGGTGGTGGCGATGCCGACGCGCTTGCCTTTCGGCTTCGGCAGCATGGCGAGCGCGCGCAGGGCGTTGAGGAAATCGGCCTCGTCCTCGGCGCGGGCGATGCCGTATTGGCGCAAGCCGTCATCGAGGATCTTGTCGTCCGCCGCCAGCGATCCGGTATGCGAAGCGGAAGCGCGCGCGCCTTCCTTGGTCTGGCCAGGCTTGAGCAGCACAATCGGCTTGCTCTTGCGTACCTCGCGCGCCGTCTCCAGGAACAGCCGCGGCTCGCGCACGCTTTCGATATACAGGCCGACCACCTTGGTCGCCGCGTCGTTCTTGATGAAATTCAGGAAGTCGACTTCATCGACGTCGATCTTGTTGCCGACGTCGATGCTTTTCGACACCGGCAGGCGTTGGGTTTCCGCGCTCATCACGTGCAGCATGACCGCGCCGGTGAAGATGCCGGTCTGGGTGAAGAACGACACGCCGCCCCTTTCCCAGCGCGGAAAATTCACGAAGCTTCCCATCATGCCGCAATCGACATTGACCATGCCGATGGTGTTCGGGCCAGCCATCAGCAGGCCGGACTGTGCGGCGATCTTGCGCAAGGCGTCCTCGTCGGTGCGGCCCTTTTCGCTCGCCTCGGAGAATCCGGCGGTGATGATGCAGGCCGAACGCGCCTTGGCGTCGACGCATTGCTTGATCGCCTCGGCGACATGTGCCTGCGGCAGCACAATGTAGACGAGGTCGACCCGCTCCGGCACGTCGGCCAGCGCTGGATAGGCCTTGTGCCCCACAATCTCGGCCGCGCCCTTATTGATCGGGTAGAGCGCGCCCTTGAAGCCGCCATTGGCGAGATTGGCGAACAGAACGCCGCCCGACTTGGTCGGGTTTGACGAAGCGCCGATGACCGCAATCGAGCGTGGCGCTATGAGTGGGGTGATATCTCGCATTGCTAACTCCCAGGGCGAAGCAAAACCAGTGCATCGAGCGCGACGACGCCGCGCGCGGTCGCGATCAAGGGATTGATCTCGATTTCGGCGATGCCCGCAGCGATGTTGTTCGACGCGCCGAAGGCGGAAAGCGCCCGGATCGCGGCTTTGAGACTGTTGCGGTCCGCCGGCGGATCGCCGCGCAGCCCATCGAGCGCGCGCGCCACCAGCCTATCCGCCAGCAGACCGTCGATATCCGTTTCGCTGAGCGGTGCGAGCCGGAAAGAAACCTGTCCGAGCAGTTCGACGAAAATCCCGCCGAGGCCGAACATGACCAGCGGCCCGAATTGCGGATCGATGCGCAGGCTCAGGATCCATTCAAGCTTGGCGGGCTGAAATGCCTCGATCAGAAATCCATCGAGCACGATGTCCGGCCGCACGCGGGCCACGCGCTCGGCGATCAGGCCGCAGGCGGCGGCCGCGTCGGCCGGCGTCGCCACCGGGAACACGATGGCGCCGGCATCGGTCTTGTGGGTGAGGGCGCGCGATACCGCCTTCACCACGACCGGAAAGCCGACCGCTGCGGCGGCTTCAGCCGCCGCAGCGGGCGACGCGACTACCTGTCCGACGGGAACGGGAATGCCGATCTCGCGCAGCAGCGCCTTTGAATCCGGCTCGGACAGAGCTGTATCCCAGCGCCCCCGCGCAGCCGCGATCAGGGCCGCGATATCCACGCGTGAGGGGGCTGTCAGCATCGGGCTGCCGGAGTGGGCGTTAGTGCTCGACGCGCAAGATGACCTTGCCGAACTGCTTGGCCGATTCGAGGTAGCGATGCGCCTCGGCGGCTTCGCTTAGCGGGAACACGCGGTCGACCACGGTCTTGAGCTTGCCGTTGTCGAGCAGTGGCATCATGACCTCGAGATCGTGCTTGGTGGCGCTGTTCGAGCCGATGATCTGCAACTCCTTATGGAAAATATAGTTCACCGCGATGGTGCATTCGTAGGATTTGGTACCACCGACGGTAATCAGGCGGCCGCCGCGAGTCAGGCAGCGGATCGACTTGTCGAGGAAATCGCCGCCGACATGCTCGACGACCACATCGACGCCGCGTTTGTTGGTGCGCTTCATGATCTCGTCGACGAAATCGACTTCGTTGTAGTTGATTGTCTCGTCGGCATTGAGCTCCTTGGCCTTCTCCAGTTTCCAGTCGGCGCTCGAGGTCGTGTAGACGTAGGCGCCGGCGAGCTTGCAGATCTGGATCGCCGCCATGCTCACGCCCGAACTCGCGGAGTTGATCAGTACGGTCTCGCCCGCCTGCAAGCGGCCGCGGTCGATCAGCATGTGCCAAGCGGTGCCAAAGGGGTTGGGAAAGCCGGCGGCGGATTCGTAGCTCACATTCGGCAGCAGCATGATCAGATGATCGGCCGGAAGCTTAACGTATTCGGCATAGGCGCCGTGTTCGTGCGCGCCGAGGTAGCGATAGTCGCGCGCGCAGCGGTTATGATGGCCGGCCATGCATTGCTCGCAGCGCTCGCAGGGCAGAATCCACCAACTGGTAACGCGCGTACCGAGTGAGAAATCGCAAGTTGTTTCTGGCCCAAGCGCGACCAGTTCGCCGCCGAAATCTCCGCCGAGGATGTGCGGAAACTTGCCCTTGTTTGGTTTGTAGCGTCCGGCGCGCGCCATCAGGTCGTAGCCGTTGAGCCCGACCGCATGCACCTTGACCAATGCCTCGCCGCGGCGCAGCTGCGGAAGGGGAAAATCGGTATAGTGGAGGACCTCGGGGCCGCCGTATTTCTCGAAAATAGACGCCTTCATTTTTGCCGGAAGCAATTTTTCCTCCACTTATGTAACAGCCATCGCGATCATGGTTGACCGATTGGCGGCAGTTTCGTTCGACCCAGCGTTGCACTGGCCTCAGCCGATGGGGGGCCGGCATATTGGCCGTACCAAACTGGCCGTATCGAACCGGCACACCCGCGCCAAAGTGGCGCAGGCTGACGCTTGTTGGCACGCCGATAATTTGTATACTAAATTGTTTGGAATTCAACTGGTTCTGATCGGGCCGATGGTATTTGCTGTATTGGGAAAGCCGGTGCACGCTTGCAAGCAATAAGGTGCGCCGGCCAATAACATTCGTCCGCCGGCCCGGGCGTTGCCAACGGTCGCGCTATCGCGGATTGTGCCGGGTGATGGGCGCCGGACACGCAATGCTGAAAATCGAGAATGCTGAAAATTAAGATTGAAAATTTGTTTAAGGTCTACAATTCGCGCAGCGGCCGCGTTTCCGCGCTCGAAGACGTCAATCTGGAAATCCGGCAGAACGAATTCATCACTTTGGTCGGCCCGTCCGGTTGCGGCAAGTCGACGCTGCTTAAGATCATTGGCGCGCTCATCCGCCCCTCGCGCGGCACCTTGCTCTACGACGGCAAGTCGCTGTTACAGCCGACCCGGGACGTCGGGATCGTATTTCAAGAGCCCGTCCTGCTGCCATGGCGTGCCGCGCTGGATAACGTGCTTTTGCCGGCAGAGATTCTGGGCCTCGACATCGAAGAAAGCAGGCCACGCGCAATGGATCTGCTGAAGCTAGTCGGTCTTAAGGGATTTGAAGCAAGTTACCCGCGGGAACTCTCGGGCGGAATGCAGCAGCGGGTCGCGCTCAGCCGCGCGCTGATTTACAATCCATCGGTATTGCTCATGGATGAGCCGTTCGCGGCGCTGGATGCCATGACGCGCGAAGAACTCGGTTTTGAGCTTCTTCGTATCTGGGATACCCACAAAAAGACGGTCATCTTTGTGACCCACAACATCGTAGAAGCAATCTTCCTCGCCGATCGCGTGGTTGCCATGTCGCCACGGCCTGGCCGCATCGCTAAAATCTTAAAAATTGATCTTCCCCGACCACGAACGCTCGACATGGAGTTTACGCCGGAATTCAAGGCCTATTCGGACGAAATTCGGTCCGTGATTTACCATGGCGGGACTGTCGCTGCATGATGACCAAGCCAGCCGAGAACATGCCCGGGGAAATCGAAGAGCTGGAGCAGGGAACGTCTTTGGTTGCCTCGGTTCTTGGGCCGACAATTACGCTGTTAGCACTGATTGGGTTATGGGAAGTGCTTGCCCGATGGAGCGGCGTTCCAAGCTGGCTGCTGCCGGCGCCAAGTGCAATCGGCGATTCGATGATCGATTGGCGTGCGGAATTGGCATGGCACTCCATGGTGACTCTGTACGAGGTTCTTGTAGGCTTCGCCCTGTCGATTGCCGTGAGTATCCCGCTGGCCGTCGCAGTGGTGTATTCGCCATTCTTGCAGAACACGATTTATCCAATCCTGCTTGCGCTTCAGTCGATGCCAAAGGTTGCCATCGCTCCCCTGCTCGTGCTGTGGATTGGGTTCGGGGCCATGCCGAAAATCCTCGTGGTTTTCCTGGTGTGCTTTTTTCCTATCGTTGTTGCTACTGCGTCGGGATTGTCGGCGGTGCCGCCAGCGCTAATTGATTTGATCCGATCGCTGTCGGCGACGACGTATCAAACATTCGTCAAAATCAGATTCCCGACCGCACTTCCGCACATCTTTGTAGGTTTAAAAATAGCGATCACTTTTTCCGTCATTGGTGCTGTGATTGGAGAATTTGTCGGATCGGATCAGGGGCTGGGCTACTTGATTTTGATCTCGACATCCCAGTCTCGGACACCGCTCGCATTTGGCGCGCTCTTGATACTTACCATCATGAGCATCGTGCTCTACTATGCGGTCGAGTTCGTCGAACGGCTCGTCGTTCCCTGGGCGTCCAAGAACTAGCGTTGAAAAACTCAATTTATGCATAACGTCAAAGACAAAATCCGCAGCCACTCCTCGGTCATCGATCTGTTCAAAGCTGAACCGCCGGTGCAGGGCGCGCATGAATCGCTCGGCGCCTTCGCCTATCGTGCGCTGCGCGACGCCATTCGCGCCGGCCGCATTCCGCCGGGGCCGCATATTCGCGAGCTAGAAGTGGCGCAGTGGCTGAAGATCAGTCGCACGCCGGTGCGCGAGGCCTTCCACCGCATCATCTCCGAAGGCTTGCTGACCACCGGCCCGTGGAACGGCGTGATGGTCGCCGAGCTCACGCCGAAACAGCTTATCGACCTTTATGCGGTGCGTGAAACGCTTGAAGGTACCGCCGCGGCATTGGCTGCCAAGAATGCGACGGCGGCGGAGGTGCGCTCGCTGTTCGGCATTGCCGCGACCGAAGCCAAGGAAAGGGGCGAGCCCGCCAAGCTGGTGGTGATCAACGCCAAACTGCATCAGGTGATCTATCGCGCCGCCCACAACCAGTATCTGTTGCAGTCGCTCACCACGATCGTCGATACGCTCGGTCTGCTGCGCCATTCGACCTTCGTGCTGCCGGGCAGCATCGAGTTGGCGCGGCGCGAGCACCTGCACATAATCCGCGCCATCCGTGACGGCGAGGCCAAGCGCGCCGAAATCCTTGCGCGCCGGCATGTCCGCCGCGCGCTGGCGATGCGGCTGCAATTGCAGAAACGCAAAGCCTGAAATTCCCGCCGTTTTCCCAACCCGCCCTGTCTGCGTGCGAAGGAGAGAGCAATGCCCAAACCCGAACTGGAGTTTTTTCCCGTCGACAATATTCCCTGGGTGCCGGTCCCCGGAGCGCCTCCCGGCCACTATCAGAAGATTCTCCACCGAGGACCCGGACAAGATGTTCGTGACCCGGATGCTGAAAGTCGATCCCGGCTGCCGCAGCACGGAGACCTTCGTCCACGATTTCTGGGAGGAGGTCTATATCCTGGAAGGCAGCCAATGGGACGGCGACCAGTATTTTAAGAAGGGCATGTATGCCTGCCGCCCGCCGGGCATGAAGCATGGCCCGTACCGGACCGACGAAGGCGTCACCACGCTTGAAGTTCGCTACATGCGCTGAGCGCGTGTCGCATTTGCAAACCAGGAGCTTTGTCCGATGGCGCCGTCAGGCCTTAAAATCATTGCCAATGTGCCGCGTCTCGAGTGCTACATGGACGCAAACGGTCTCGACGCCATCGCCGTGCGCACGGGGGCGAACTTCACCTATCTGGCCGGCATCGCCTTGCCGGGAACGCTGGCGCGGCATCTCGACATTGCCAGCACCGTGCGCGGCTTCATGCTGGTGTGGCCGCGCAAAGGCGAGCCGGTTGTGGTGCTCGATTCCTTTGCCGAAAAACTCGTCGCCCGCGACTCATGGGTCGGCAAGACCGTGGTCTACAAGGCTTATGTCGAATCGCTTTACACGCGCGTGGCCAATGCTCTCGCCGATCTCGGGCTTGGCGGCGCGCGAGTCGGGTTCGAGAAGGACGGGTTGAGCGCGGCACATTGGGAGGAAATCCAGCGCGCTTTGCCGAAGCTGCAAATGATCAATTGCTCGCGCATAATGGACGAAGTGCGCTGGATCAAGACCGCAGGCGAGATCACGCTACAGAAAAACGCCGCCGATATGCTGGACGAAGTTTTGTTGGAGGTGTTCCCGACCATCCGCCCCGGCGAAAGCGAGCGCGAGGTGCATGCCCGCATCGTCGAGAGCTGCCTGCGGCATGGATTCGGTTGGGTGCACGGCATACTCAATTCGAGCTCCAATCCGGTGATGTATGGCGGCGAAAGCGACGTGAAATTCCAAAGGGGAGATTTCGTGCGCAACGACTATGTCGCCTACTTCAAGGGCTATGCCGGGCACCAGTCGCGTCTGGCCATCCTGGGTAAGCCGAACGAGGAACAGCAGAAGGGCTATGCCTTAACGCTGGATGTCCATCGCCGCACGATCGAGCGCTGCACCGCGGGACGTACGGCGGGAGATATCTACCAGTTCGTTGTCGATGAATTCAGAAAGCACGGCATCGAATACTCGGCATCGCTGGTTGGGCACAGCATGGGTGCCTGGTTCCATCAGCAGGAGCCGGTACTGCGCAATGGCAGTGAAACCGTGCTGGAAGACGGCATGATTCTGGCAATCGAGCCCCAGCGCCTGCACTGGCATATCCAGGACTTGATTGTGATCGAGCACGGCATGTCCCGCCTGCTGTCCGATAAGTTTCCGATCGATCAGCCGTTTATAATCAATTGAACGAATTACTTGACAGGCGGAAAAGGAAGCGGCGGCCACCGGATGAAAGCGACCGCCGCCACAATTTTCATCCGTGCATCGTTATTTCGGCACGAAGCCGGGTGAGAAGATGTCGTCCGCCTTGACTGGATTCTTGAGTGTATAGGCGCCTGCAACGATGTCGATCGTTCGCTGAACGCGGGCCGCATCGATGGAGCCGAGTGCTGCGCCAGGCACAGTTGCTAACTGGCCAACTTTTACGGTTTCAGCGCTCGCAATGCCATCGTCGACTTCACGATGATACTTATGCATGATCTCACCAGCTTCCTTCGGATTTGCCATGGCATCCTTTAGCCCATGAAGCGTGGCCGCCACAAAACGGCGAACCATGTCGGGGTTCGATTGTAGTGTGCTTTCCATCGTGACGATGCCAGATCCATAGTAATCGAGACCGACGTCCGAATATGCGAGCTGGACAATGTCTTTCGGTTCGGCGGCTTTCTTAAGAAGGGGTTCGCCCACGGTGTATTGGCCGATGCCGTCGACGCGCCCAAGCGATAGCATCCCGGGGAGGGCATCGCTGCCAGCGACGACCCATGTCACCTTGGAGGCGTCTATGCCGGCGGCCTTAGCGTAGGCGCTAAACATCTTCGGCATCGCACTGAATGCCGTATCCGCGAGTTTTCGACCTTCGAGATCTTTCGGCTTACTGATGCCGGAGTCCTTCAGGACATAGATCGCGTGCGGTGGCTTTGCGTAGATTACTGACACGAGCTTGACTGGGATCCCGTCATTGGCTTTGGCGAAGATCACGGCCGATGTATCGGCAAATCCGATCTGCGCGGTGCCGGAGGCAACCTGCTTTACCGCGTCGGTCGAGCCCTGACCGCGAACGATCTTCACGTCGAGGTTCGCCGCTTTGTAATAGCCTTTTTCGAGAGCAACGTAATAATAGGCGTGACGCCCATTGAAGCCGAAGTCCGTGACGAATGTTACATTATCCGCGGCCGCGACGTTCTGACTCCACAGGATACTCAAAGCTGTTGCGAATATCGCGACTCGAGTGACGACATGTTGATTGGCCATTTTTGTCCGCTCCTAGCGCTCTAGTTGTACACCTATTGAATGCTCACAGCTGACGTAACACCCCAGCGCTTTGACATGTGCGGTCTTAAATGACTTACCGGTCATTCACGCCGCACAGCCAGCCACTAGATTTAGTATACAAACAATTGGAGGAAAGAGTCACGGTACCAAATGCTTATTGAGGTCAATTCCACTCCCGTGACCCTGGCCTGACGGCTTTTTTGTACCAGCGGGATAGAGATTACTGCATCGGTATGATCTCATCTAGATGGTGAGCCAACGGCGCGAATGTCTGCGGCGCCGGCGGCTTGTAGTTGAGCGCCGAGTGCGGTCTGATCGTGTTGTAGTGCCTTCGCCATTGCTCGATGACGACTTGTGCTTCCTTCAGGCTGTAGAAGATTTCGCCGTTCAGCAGCTCATCGCGTAGTTTCCCGTTGAAGGATTTGCAGTAGCCGTTCTCCCAGGGGCTGCCTGGTTCGATATAAAGGGTCTTGGCTCCGACCTGGGTCAGCCAGTTGCGCACGACCTTCGCCGTCATCTCAGCGCCATTGTCGGATCGGATGTTGTCCCTGCTCAAAAACCTATCCGGCCTGGGAATTGGTTTGCCGATGAGATCGCGGCCGACGAGATTTGATAAGTTGGATAGAATATTGGTCGCTGCTGCGAGCTGGGCACCATGCATGAGTTCCGGGCGCGATTGTGTCCGAGCGATACGGTTATAAGGCAGAACGGCTCCCACGCCGAAACGTGCCGCCTTTTCGGTCACCGAAATGGCTCACGCGGCGCGACGTTCGTAGCGATGATGCAAACCACCGACCTGCGGGAAGGCAATGATCTTGCCAGCGGTTGGCGGGTGTATTGGACGGGTCTCGGGGCAATCCTTGTCGAGCGAGAGATGCGTTCTGGTTTGGTGATGATATTGAAAATATGACGATAAGACGCGGCGCAAGTGATGCTCGTTAAAGATGATGATGTGATCCAAACATTCGCGGCGGATCGAGCCGATGAGGCGCTCGACATAGGCGTTCTGCCAAGGTGACCGCGGCGCGGTAACAACCTCTTTGATGCCCATCACCCGAACTCGATCGCGAAAGACCGGGCCATATGATGCGTCCCGGTCCCGCAGCAGATAGCGGGACGCGGTGTCCCAGGGAAAGGCCTCGGTCATTTGCTGCGCGAGCCAGACTTGGGTTGGATTATTGGTAACCGCGACATAAATAATCCTTCGGCGGTCATGGCTGAGGACGATCAAGGCAGAGAGAAGTTGGAATGTCGCAGTTGCGACAACGAACATGTCGATCGCCGCAATGTCGGTCAGGTGGTTGTGCAGAAAGCTACGCCAGGTCGGGGAGGGTACTTTGGGCCGCCACGGCATGAATCTGCCGACCGTGGCTTGGCTGACTTCGATGCCGAGCTTGAGAAGTTCGCCGTGGATTTGGGGCGCGCCCCAGAGCGGATTGGCCAGGCTCATGCGGCGGATCAGATCACGGATCTCGGCGCTCATCATGGGTCGTCCCCGACGGCGTGATCGCCACGACCAGTAGAGCCGGAAGCCTTTGCGATGCCACTGGATGACGGTTGCTGGCTTCACCAGCACCATGGCGTTCAAGGCCTGCGGCCAGATCCGGTAAAGCCACACCCAGAGCAACTTATCTGTGGCGAAAAGCCGAAGCCGGCCTTTGCGCTGCTGGCTCAGGACAGTGACTTGGTGGCGAAGGGCGACAAGCTCAAGTTCTAGGCCGGCGCGGCTACGAAGGCGGAAGGAGAGCAGCGAAATGAAAGCGGAAAGAATCGTAATCATGCCCACGATGGTATGGCCACGAGGTGCAGAACTCTAGGGATTTACCCCGAATTATAATTTTGAGCATGGACAGGCGCGGCCTACGAATCGCGCGTTCTGCACGGCATCTGGGCGACCGCGCCTTATCTTCACAACGGCTCGATTCCGAACCTTTGGGAGCTGTTGCTGCCCGCGACGGAACGGACGACCAATTTCAAGGTCGGCAGTCGCTTGTTCGATCCTAAATACGTCGGCTTCGTGATCGACCGGTCGCCGTTCAGCAACGGGACCTTCGTGGTCGACCCCATGAACGGGAACGGTAATGGCGGCCACGAATACGGCACCGGTTTAACCCCGGACGAACGCTGGGCGATCATAGAGTATTTGAAAACCCTTTAGAGGCGTCGGCTGGTTCCATGCTGTGCGGGGAGCGGCAGCTATGGCGTCCGGCGTGGGTGTGTGGGCCACATTGGCGAGGCGCATCTGCGCCGGATTCTGCAATCCTGCGCACGCTATTACAATGACATCAGAACGCACCGGGCAATGGGTAAAGATACGCCGCTCTCGCGCCCAGTTCAGCGGACCGGAAGCATCAAATCGCACTCCATACGTGGTGGACTTCATCACCACTACGTTCGGGTTTAGGTTTTCGGTACACACAACACACCCATGTAGGCCATCTGACCTGCCACCCTGTGCATCACCTCCTTGCTTCCGCTATGCTCCGCCGGTTGGTGATGCGTGACGTCCATTGGAGATAGGTGGGAGGCCAATCTGTTGCGTGTTTCTATGGAGCGCGCGGCTAGAGCCTCGATGACCCGTGGGAGTTCGTAAAGGGCGAGTGGACGCTCGAGGTCTGGCAGCAGGACCGCAAGCTTCTGGAAAAGAGCTTCGCGATCCGCTGACATTTCCCGGGTTTCCGCCGCCGCAGTCTTGCGGAGGCACTATGGCGGATCCACCGAAAGACCGGGACGGTCGCCCCGAGATCGAGATCATTCAGCCCGAGCGCGAGCCGCCGCGCGAGTCCGGCGCGCGCATTTTTGTTTCCATTGGACGCCGCGACCGCGTTCACTTCGCACGGCTAGGATGGCTCGGCACCATCCTAGTGCTGCTGCTGGTCGGCCTCGTCGTCGCCTTGGTGCTCGTCTTCGTGCTCGGGACCTTCCTGATCATCGTCCCCGCCGTTATCGTCATGATGGTGTTGCTTCTCGCCCTCGGCCTCGTCCGCACGACCTTCGGGGCCCGTGGCGGTCGGCCGCCGACAGATTAGCGCGGTTTGTAGTTTGTGACTTCTCATGGACATGACGATTCAGCGGAACTGCCGCGCCCTCACCGCGTGGCGCTGTCGAAGGCAAGGCCACTCGAACCCTCGCCGCGGCCGAGGCCGACGCGCCGCGCCACCCAGCGCAGACGGCTGCCGTCCGCCGCGCGGGCAAGGTGCGGAATGCGCGTCACGCGGACCCCCTCGCGCGGGACCTCCTCTTCCTGCAACGTATAAGGCGTCGGTGCCAGCAACTGACCGAGCGCCTCGTCACGGTCGGTCATGGTGCCCTTGCGCAGTACGAAGCCGCCCTGCCCCGCGGTGGGCCCCGTGGTGGGAACGGGCACCAGCGGAATCCAGTTGAGCGGGACGGAGGTCTCCAGCGTGTATTGCAGGTCGGCGCCGGCGTGCATGGGACGCGGCCTCGGATCGCTGCGCGGCTCGTCGGAGCGGCTGCGCGGATCGCCGCTCACGGACTGCACGGTCTTTTCCACCGCCCAGGCCATGTGGGCACCCTGGTCGCGCAGCAGCACCACGTCCTCAAGCGGCCGGCCGGCGACCGGCAACAGCGCCGACGGCGGCACGAACAGGCCCGGCAAGGTCGTATCCGGCTCGCCGGCGACGGCTATCTCGAACAGCCGGAAACGGCCGCTGCGATGGGTGTTGTCCGCCGGCGGAACCTGGCGCTCCTCGCCGAACGTCGTCACGTAGGTCAGCTTGCCAATTCGGGTGAAGCTGCCGTGGTCGACGTCCACAGGCACGACGAACCAGTCGTTGCCATAGATCATGGTGAACTCGACGAGGCATAGCCGCGCGAGGTCGTTGGGCTGGACCTCGAGCGCGCCGAAATTGACTGACCCGTCCTCGAACTGCCACAGGCGGTCCGCCGGCATGCCGGCATAGCGCAGAGGGGAGACGATGACGGTGAGCTGCCGCGGCGCGTCCGCCGCCCCCGCCGGCTCGCGCGCAATGGTGAGCTTCTGGTCTGCCGCGTGGTCGAAGGCGTACCAGTCGATGCCGTTGCTGTCATGCGACGGCGCCACCAGCACGCGCTGGGAGTTGCCGCTGCCGACGCGCAGCGAGAAACGGTGCTCGAGCCGTTCCGGGATCCAGGCGTCCGCTGCGGCGTCGAGCCGCGGCGAGACGCTCTCGCGATACCATGCGAGCCAGGCGAGCGCGGCCGTCCGCGCCGCTGCGGCGGCGCCGGCAACCGACGCGACGCCCACGTCGCCCGTCTCGAGCAGGGCCGCCGCCTTCTCGCTGTCGGGACAGGAGAGCGCGAGGGTCGCGAAGAGGCGCGGCGCCTGCGCGGTCTCGCCAGGATTGAACAGCGGGCATAGGCCGAGCAGCTTCGCGCGCGCGTCGAACTCCGGCCTCGGCGAGCGCCGCCACCAGCAGGGAGCCGGCTTCTGCCCGCTGCCGCAGGCCGGGGCCGCGCGCGGCCGGCGGCTCGCGCTCGATGGTGGGCTCGAGCGGATCATCAGCCGACCAGGGAAGCACCGGCGCCTTGTCCAGGAGTTCGCCCGGACGCCAGGCGGTGACGCGCGCGCTGGTCGTGTCGATATGCGCCAGGAGCGGCGTTCCGGCATCCTCGCCGCGGAACTCGCCGAACTGCCACTGCCGGCCCAGCAGCCACAGCGGGTCGTGCATCCGCGCCTCGAGCCCGGGCGCCGGATCGCCGCTGCGCGACTGCGGCTCGAGCCGGGTCCAGCCGGGCGGCTCGAGCGCGATGGCCTTGAGCGCGTCCGGCAGCGCGCGCACCTTGAGCGCATTGATCGCAGTCACGGCTCATCCTTCCTTGATGAATTGCACGACTGCCTCCGCTCGCGCCGCGACCGACAGGGTGCCGGAGAGATCGAAGACCTTTTCGCCCTGCAGCGACCAGCTTTGCTCGTACAGGGCCGGCAGCAGCCGGGCGGCACCGTTGGTCCGCTCCAGGGTGACGGTGCGGATCTTGGCGAGATCGAGCGCGTCCTCGAGCACATTCATGACGGCTCCCGTCGTCCAGCGCTTATTGTCGGGCGAGACGGCGAGGAGCAGCGACTGCGGCGGCCGAGAGAGAGGCGCCGCGGCGTTGAAGGCGATGCCGGTGGTCTGGCGGGCGTCGACCGGCGCATTGGCAGCCTCGCCGCGGCGCTCGCGCACCGGCAGCATCTCCACCCATTGATCGACGACCAGGGCGAACGTGGGCTGGCCCGCCCCGTAGGCGCCGGCGACGTCCATCACGTAGCTGCCGATCGCCGTGTCGGGCGTCGGAGCTTCGGGATCGAGCGGACTGTCGATCCAGCCCTGGGGCGGAACCTTCCCGAGACCGGCGAGCTGGGCGACGCGCAGCGGGACGGTATGGCCGAGCGCTTCGGTGAGCAGCCCCGCCTCAACGTAGCGCCGCACGCCGTCGCGCACCGAGGCGAGGTCGGCGAGGAACATGCGCGTGGCAGTCGCGGTCGCGCCCGGCGGGGGAGCGGCCAGCGCGGCGTCCCATCCGTCGGACGCCTGATTCGGCGCGATGCCCGGCACGATCCAGAATCCGTCGCCGAACAAGGCCTGGCCGACGGCGATGACAGTGTCGTGGGTCGAAGGCTTGGCAAGCGCGTCTTTGGAGACATCGAGACGGCGGTTCGCCTCGGCGAAGGCAAGATGCGCAAGGTCTCCCAAGTCATCCGTCGGCGTCGCCGGAGCGACGATGCCGAAGTCGGCCAGCGTCTCCACGGCCGGCGCGAGCTGCGCCGCTGTGACATTGGCCTGCTTCAGCAGCGCGCCGAGGGAGGCGGTGCGCAGCGTCAGCAGGTCATGGGCAGCCTGTGCCCGCCCGTGCGCCTCGGCGAGCGAGGCGGCGGTGATCTGCCGGGTCGGCGGCGCGCTAGGAGCGCTGGAGTTCGGGAGCACAAGGGGACCGCTGGCGTTGGGCAGCACGAGATCGAGTGGCGTCGCCGGGCGCGCGGCGGCGAAGAGCGCGCGCAGCGACGCCGCGAGCTGGAACACGTCGCCGATGGCGCGCAGGTTGGGCGCCCAACTCGCCTGCCGGGTCTCGGTAAACGCGGTGTCGGCCGGGAGCCGGTCGGCAAGCCGCGCCCGCAGCCGCCGCTCGAAGCCAGCGCGGTCGGCGACATCGTAGACCACGTCGAGCGCGCAGAAGCCGGATTGGGCGAATGTGACCGGCGCCCCGTGCTGATCCGTGGCGACGACGATGGTCGCCGGATCGCCGAGGCGTTCCGCCACCCACGCCTCGAGATGTGGCTCGGCGGCCGCGCGCGGTCGCGTCCGGCTCCATGAGTCCGCTCCCGCGGAGACCAGCAGAATCGCATGCGACACCGGCAGTCCGACCGCCGGGGTGGCGATCACTTGCGGCATGGGCGGCACGGCGTCTCCGGTGCCGGCCGCGTCGAGTGCTGCCGAGGCCCTGGCGATGTTTCCCTGAACCATCTGGTGCACAGACTCCGCCAGCATAAGGCTGCTGACGAACTCGAGCGCCTGCGCGGCAGCCTGGATGATCTTCTGCATCTTGTCCCATTGGGCGTCGGTCGCCGGCTTCCACGCCTGCGTCAAATAAGGATTGTCCTTCGGGGCCGCATTGAGCTGGCTCTTGATGATGTCGGGTTCGGACTTGAACTTGTGCACGAGCGTGACGCCGTCGGTGATGTTATTCGCGGTGACAGCTTCGAGAGCCTCCGGCTGCAGCGTTTCACCGCGATCGTTGAGCTTGCCCTGGAAGCGGGGCGCGACTTTGCGCAGGGACAGAATGAAACGGTCGAGCCCGGCCTCGTGCATCGCGCGCTCGATGCTGTAGCCCAGCAAGGCTCCGAGCGGCTGGGCCTGGCGCGTGCCGTCGATGAGATGCAACAAATCGCGGATGCGCGCGCTGGTCAGGTCGAAGGAAAGCGCGCCGTCGCCGCTGGCGTCAGCATTGTGAGACAGGTAGGCGCTGCGCAGGACGCCGGCCGTGACCGCGTGGGTGAGGCTCGGTGCATGCACGAAGCCGCCGTCGAGCTCGGGCTGGCCCGTCGGCTCGATGTCTTGCACCCAACCATAGGCACCGATGGTGATGCCTTGCGGACTTCGCGGCGCGCAGCGCCTGGCGCCGCGTTTCGACCAGCGCCGTCAGCCACGCATCGATGCGATGTGACGCGAGGTCGAGCGCCTCGGCGAAGAGGAGCCGGCGTTCCTCGATCTCGGTGGTGGCGATCTCGCCCAGGGCCGCGGTGAGCTCGTTGAGCCGCGCGCGCGCTTCGAGCCAAGCCTGCAGGGCGAACCCGCTGAACCGCGTGCGATTGGCGGCCACAGTGCTGTCGATCGCGAGCTCGCCGAACGAACGGCGGACTGCGCCGACCGGCTGATATTCTTCAAGCGTGGGTAGCGTCGCAGTGGCGGTCGCCTGGCGGACCCGCTCGGCCTCGGTCCTCAGGACCCCAGCGTCTACCTGTTCGGCGCGGGTCGCAAGCGACAGGATGCGCTCGCGATCGGGAGCGGCTAGCGCTGAGACATGGCCGATGATTTCGCCGATCCGCCCGAATGCGCCGGCCCGCTGAACCTCCTGCTCGGCGCGATCCCACGCGAGACCGATCAGCACCTGCAGCACGCTGGTGGCGCCGGGCGACTGTCCAGCCAGGGTCGCCTTGATGAAGTCCGGGTCGGTCTTGTCCACCGCCGGAAGCGGCAGCGGAAAGCTCTTGCTCGCGAGCGAGCCGACCGGAGAAATCAGCGAGGCGTTGGCGATGACCTCTTCCCAGAGCAGATCCTCGATGGTCGCCTGCAGGAAGGCATCACTGGTCGGGGTGCCAATGAACTGCGGCAGAAGCTGCTCGAGCGGACCCGCCACCACTCCGCGGACGCGCAGTCCCTGCGAGACCGCAGTCGAGCCGAGGAGGTCGCGCAGCGTCTCGTCCACGTCGCCCTTCCCGAGCAGCGGAACGTTATCGAGACAAGCGCGCCACTTGGCGCGGATGCGCCGCAGCAGCGCCAGGAGCTCCTGCTCGAAGGAGCCGGCGGGCACGGCCCAGTCCTTATCCAAGCTCGACACCGGGAGGACGCCGTAGGGCTGGTTGCCGACACGGATCGCCGGAATGGGCCCGCGTCCGCGCACCGCATCGCGGTGCAGAACGCGCGCGGACTCCCGCATCCCTTGGGTGAGCGCGGCGCCGTTGCTGCCGACCTTGTTGATCTTGTCCAGGAAACTCCCCCAGGAGGGACCCCACATGGCGACGTTCATCGCTTGGGCGCCGGCCTGCTCGCGCTCGCCGGCGTGATCGATTTCGGCGACGATCCCGGAATCGATGCCGAACGCGCTCGCCAGGACGGCGGCGTTGGAGCGCGCGTCCGGCGCCAGCAGCGGATCGCGTGACGGCGCATTCGGCTCGATGGCGCGCTGCCAAGTGGTGCGATTGGTCTCGGTGTTGTTGGTGGGCGAACCTTGTGGCACGAAGGCGAGCCCGGGACCGCAGCGGTGCGCGGTGAGCAGCGCAGCCAATTCCTTTCCCGCTGCGGCCGGATCGAGGCTGACGCGCACCCCGAACACGAACAGGCGGTCGACGGTGGCGCCGGGATGCTTGAGCTTGAGCGTGACGGCCATGCCGATGCGCTCGGCTTCCGCATAGTCGACGAGCCACTCCCGGCCGGCCTGGACCTTGACGCCGTTGACGTCCTTCAGTTCGGCCCCGTCGTCGGCAAAAAGCGCGACCGGCACCGCCGACGCGATCGCCTTGCCGACCGCGGTGCTGGTGTCGGCGCCCTGAACCGCGACCACGGTGAAACAGTCGGGGAGCAGGCGCGCCATGGCGCCGGTCTTGGCGACAGGCGAAACCGGTTGGAACACCGGCGCCGGTTCGGCAGCGCGCCGCGCTAGATTGGTTGGCTGCGTCTGCAGCGCGACCCAGGTCGCGCGGCGCTTTCCCACCTTCCGGACGAAGTCGGCCCATGGGGCGTCCGTATCGGACCCGCGCCAGACCCCGTTCCAATAGGCCACGGCCGCCGCGTTCTCGGCTTCGCTGATGCCATGATTGACTTGGTCCATATGGATGTCATCGGGGAAGATGCGCACGCGCAGCGCCGAGTTATCGGGCGTGTAGCGCGTCTCCAGACGCAGCGGCAGAAGGAGCAGCGGGTGCAGCGGATCAGCGTCGCAAGGATCGCGGCGGAAGACGAGGCCGCCGATTGCGTCGCGCGCCGAGTTGTCGAGCCTGATCAGGGTGGCGGCGTCCTGCCCACGCTGCTTGGCGATCTGGTCGTGCTGCGCCTGCGCCGCCTTGGCAGCGGCGGCATTGCCGGCGAGCACGTGCCGCGTGAACTCCGCCTTGAGGGTGGCGAGCTGCGCCGCCTTCTGCGCCATGGCCGTGACTGTCTGCTCGCGTTGCGCCGAAACTGCCGCCGCATCGGAGCGCAGCTTGATGAGATCGGGATGGTCCGGCATGGGCGTCAACGATTGATGAGGCTAGGGGCGTCGAAGGCGGCGCGTACGGGATCGTGCAGCAGAGTTCTGGCCACGATGGCGGCGTTGCCGGGCCAGCCGGTGGTTGGCGGGAAGCTGTCGGCATCCTTGATGGTCGGGTTACCGCCGAGCGCCCCGGTCGCCAGGAACCGGCCGAACGTGCGCGGCCCGAGGTCGTCCCAATGCATGTTCGCGCGCTGCAGGTTTGCGGGCGGCTGCTTGCCGATTAGCTCGAGGCCGAAGCGCGGCGCCGTCGGATGCTCAGCGATGAGGAACCACCACAATTCAGTGAGCAACTGCGTCTTAGTCAGGTTGAAACCGACCAGCTGGTAATTGGGATTGAGGTGGGCGTGGAAGAGGATCGAGCCCTCCTCACCGTCGGCCGGCGGATCGGCAAACTGTGGATTGCCCTGCGCGTCGCGCTGTTCGCGAACGGCGACGACGATGGCGTCGGGATAGCGCCGGAACAGCTCGCCGCGCATCACCAGCACGACGCGGCCTTCGGTCGAGCCGGCGCTTTGCGCAATGTGCGAGCCGACCGGCGTGCGGGAGAACCGGTGGATGTCGTTGTTGAGCTCGTCCGCGTTCTCGTTCCAGAAGCGGTCGAAATATGTGCCGCGCTGGTCGGTGGGATAGTCACGCCAGAGGAGCTCGCGCCCCATCTCGTCCGACAGGCCGACCAGGAAGGCCTCGGTGAACGTCGGGTTGGTCAGCAGCAGGGTGACGAAATCGGTCTCCTTGATGCTGCCGAGACCGGGCACGAGCCAATCGCGATTGTATTCGTCGAGCGCCTGGTACATGGCGCGGTCGAAGCGTGGGGCCGCCATGATCGGTGTCACCATCCCGTCATTGAACCACTTCGATGGAACCCAGCTCGGGATCCAATTCAGCCGGGACTTGGCATAGGCCGTGGCGGTCGTCGCCGGCGCCACCGCGCCGAGCAGGCCCGCGCGCGACACCATGACGCCGGCCGATCCGGCGTCGGCTTCATCCCGGCCACGCCGATGCCCTGCGCGAACTGAGACAGCGCGCTGGCCATCGTGCTCGCCGGAACCGCGCGAGACTTGGCCAGCTCGGTAATCAGCCGGTGCGAGGTCGCGGTCTCGAAGCGCTGAAGCGCGTTGATCGCAGCGGCTGGTGCTAGCGCGGCCGCGGCCGGCGCAGCAGCAGCCGCCACCGCCGCATGCGCCGCCACGATGGGCGCGACCGCCGGCACATTGAGGATCCGCGTGCCAGCGGCGGCGCGGGCCGCGACAATGGCGCGCGTAACGGCGAGGTCCTCATGGATGGCGACGCCGCCAACATGTCCGATATTGGGTCCCGCGACGGGCGCCGGAGCGGACGAGAACGGCAACTGCTCGTGGATGCGCTGAACGCCAAGTCTGGCGGCTTGGGCAGGTGCTCCGACGCTGCCGTTGGCAACCGCGAGCAGCAGCGGCGCGATGGCTTCCGCCCGAGCGGGGTCGGCGCCCAGGCTCGCGGGCGCCGTGTCGACCGCCTCATTGATCCGGGTCGCCGCCGCGGTTGCCACATCGATGGTGGCCGGTACGTGCCAGTTCGACGCCGGCGCGAGGACCCGATCGGCCGTGCTGGTCGCTCCCGGCCGGCGGCCGAGCTTCTCGGTTGCCGTCTTGCGCGCCGTCTGGGCCGGCACACCGAGCTTCCTGGCCAGGACTTCGGGCGGAATAGCGGCGATGGCCCGATCGGAGAGTCCGCTCACGCCGTCGGGTTCCGCATAGGTCAGGCGCATGTCCTTGAAGGATTCGCCGGCGGCCAGCATCTGCCGCAGCGCCGCGCCGTTGCGGACGACACGGCCCACCGGCCCGCGTGTACGCGTGGCGCGGCGGAACGCGGCCGTCATCGCGGCGGCCGGCACCCTGCTCTGACCCACCATGCCGTGCACCGTCGTCGCTGAGCCGCCCATGCGGATCTTGCCCTGCACCCCGCGCAGAGTCTGGGCGAGTTCGCCCAATCCGAGGACCGCGAAGTGACGGTCAAGCAGGGCCTCGCCGAGGAAGCGGCCAAACTGGATGCGGGTGAGCACTAGATTGACCGCGTTGATGTCGCCGACCTGCTGCCAGGCTCCCTGCATCAGCGGCTCGCGATCCTTCTGCACCACGCGCGTGCCGAGCCCGGCCACGATGCGGTGCATCGGTGCCGTGTTCAGATCGGTGAACCAGTCCTTCTCGGAATTGGCAGTGGTGGCCGGCGGATCCCCGAAGACCTTTCCGATTGTCTTCTGCGCCCGCTGGAACTGGGCGTAGACACGCGGACCGACGCGCGGCAGGTCGGCCGTGCCCTGGCTGGTGTCGATCACGGTGCGGAGGACGTCGCGGGTCGCCGCCGTCCACGCGCTCATCTCGGCCGCCGGAGCGGTGTCCGGGATCGGCGTCGGCGATACGAGCGCACAGCGCAGCACCTGCATCTCGCCGGGCGTGCCGGCCGGAAGCGGCTGGATGCCGCCGCGCGGCGCGCTCGCGTCGATCATGCGCCGGCCGATCTGCCAGGGAGCCGGCATGCCGACCAGCCGCTCGGCGAGGGACTCGAAGTCGCCCGCCTCACCGATGGAGAACCGCCACGAGTCGTAGACCGGCAGCGTGATTTGCTGGTCGCCGTCATTGGTATTGCGCTGCCACGCCGGATCCAGGGTTCCGCCGGATTGCCCGAGCCCGGCCTTGACGCCGCAGTCGAAGGTCGGCACCAGGCAGGCGATGTAGCTTTTGCCTGGGTCGAGCTTGCGCGGGCACAGGATGCGGGACAGGTTGATCGGGGCGTAATCCTCAGTGAGCCGGTCGTCGACGCCGGGCACGGGCGTCGCCGGCCGTCCGGGCGGCGGCGGATCGACCGACGCGCCGTCCGGCGGACCGATCACCTGCGCATGCGCCCATGCCCAGACATCGTCGAGGGGCTGCAGCTCGCTCATGTGGGTGATGAGCTGCTGCGGCAGGCCGGCGGCTCCCGGCTGCAGGGTCGCGCGGCTCGCCTCGCACACGACGAGCGCAAGCCACGGTTTGAGATGATCGTTCGCATCGGGCGCAAGTGGCGAGAATAGCCAGGGCAGCTCGGGCCGATTGAACTCGATGTGGGCCAGGAAGCTCTCTTCGACGTTGAAACTGTTCGACGCTGGCACGCGCCGCACGATCTCGTGCGAGTCGATCCCGACCACGTCGCCGGGGCCGCGCAAGGTGACCTTCTTGTCCACCTTCGCGGTGGACCCGTTGTCGCCCTGGACGGTGACTTCAATGTCCGCAGCGGCGCGCAGCGATCCGGCGGCGGGATTGATCACCTGCGCGGCGAGGCCGCTCCTGACCCAGGGCAGGAACGTGTAGGAGCCGAGCTTGATGTTCTCCGGAACGAAGGGTGTCAGCGGCGCTATCAGGAAGGCGTCGGCGACGAAGTTCTTGGCCTTGGTGAGCGAGTTCATGCGGCGAGCCCCACGGCGACGAGTTGCAATGCGTCGGTCTGGCCGAGGCCCCCCATCAGCTGCGCGGCCTCGGTCGTGGTCATGGCGGCCGGTGTTCCGGCTGGCCGCGTGAGGTCATTGAGCCGCCGAATGCTGACCCGCCCGGCGTCATTAAGCCCCAGCGTATTCGGGCCGCCGGCCGTGCGCATCGGCATGTAGGCGTTGCGGCCCGCCCGCAGCCCCGCCGCCACCGCCGAGTTGCGCAGCGCCATGCCGGCGATCGCCGCCATGGTCCATTTGATGCGCGGGATCTTGATCCCGCTGTGCGGGAACACGGTGTGCCATTCGTAAACGACGCCGGTGGCGGCGCCATGCACTGCACCTTTGGCGGCAGCGAGCCGCAGCCCGCAGGGGAAATCCTCGAAGTCGGGCCGCGACACCTGCTGATCGCCGCTCATCTGGATGAAGTGGCCGGGCGCGAAGGTGTCGGTGGCATGCGACACCAGTGCGGCGTCACGGCCGCCGATCTTGGGATCCGCCAGATTGACGCGGCGCGTGTCGACGGCCGCGGAGCCGATGCGGTCGATGGTGACCTCGAGCGGGACGAGGTGCTGCTTCGCTTCGAGCGCGCCCAATGGGTGCACCAGCAGCGGGGTCGTGTCGTCGGGAACGAGCCGCACGATCTGGTCGGAGCCGGTGGGCAGCCGCGTCGTCCAGGCCGCGTCGGCGCTCAGCGCCTGCTGGATCAGGGTCACCGGCGACTTGATCTCTTGGGGCGTGGTGTCGCGATCGCCCCATTCGATCGGCCCAATGTCGAAATGCGCAGTCCAGAACAGGATGTCGACACTGGCGGTCCCCTCGAGGTGCCAGGGCTTCATTCCCGACAGCTCGCCATGGAACGAGACTCCGGCGATGGTGGCGCCGAAGGCCTTGATCTCCACGTTTGCGTCGACAATGAAATCGAAGGCGAAACGCGGCGCCCATTGGAACAGCGCGTCGACGGACAGGGACGCATGGCCGGACACCGGGCCGAGATCGGCCGACAATGAGACGCTGCCGCCGAACTGCAGCGTGTTGGCAGTGATGGCGAAATAGGCGGTGGCGCGCAGCGTTAGGAAGTCCACCGGCGGCGACATCTCGAGCGCCATGCGCTGCAGGTCCGCGAGCTCCGGCGGCGGCGTATATTTGGGGAAGAAGCCGCCGGCCGACAGCGCGAAGGCGCCACCGCCCGACCAGCGGATCAGCATGCCCATGTCGCCGCTGATCGTGATGCCGGCGACCTTGGAATTGGCGAGGCTCACGCGGACGAGGAAGAAGTCCGGCGTGATCTCCGCCATCAGCTCGGCGCGCAGGTCGACGATGCGCAGGTTCTCGGGCGCATCGGCGGAGGGCACGCCGATCTGCACCGCGCCGAGGATGACAATGGCCGGCTCCGGAAGGGCGAGCACGATCCCGACCCGCGCCTTCAGGAACCCTGCCTGCGAACCCCAGCCGAGCTCGGCGATCGGCCCGACCACGAAGCCGCCCTGCTGCACCGGGAAGATTTTCCCCAGCCGGTCAAGGATGCCCGGCGCGGCGGTGACGGGATCATCCGGGAAGAGCAGGGACGCGACGGCACCTTCGCGCAGGCCCTTGACCAGCTCGTCGCTCGCAAGTCTTCGCTCGATGGCGAGCAGGCCGCCAAGGCCGTTGAGGGTGAAGCCAAATCCGAGATCGATCTTGGGCGCGAAATGCACGCCGATGACGACGACGAAGGAGAACGGCTGGGTGGTCACCAGCCCGATCGCGGTTATGCCGATCTCGGTGAACTTGAGATCGAGCACGCCCCCGTATTCGTGTGTCGCCTCCTTGTAGCGCAGGAACCCGCCGCCCTTGACCACGCCGGCATCGACCTTGAGCCCGCTCGCGTCGGGCGGCTTGGGCGTGATGTCGATGGCGCCCCCGCCGCTCCAGGCGACGGTGATGCCGCCGCCCTCGGCCACGACGCCGAGCACGTCGCCGAGCTTGCCGGCGATGGTGAACATGACGTCAATGCGGCCGCTGCCTTCCTGCCCGGCGGGCAGCGCAATGGCGAGCTCGCGCAGCTCGACGCCGGGGAACGAGAAGCGGACCGGCACTGTCAGCCGCTTGTTGGGACCGTCGCCGAATGTCAGTCCGTCCTTGGTATCGAGGGTGATGGCGACCGAATCTGAATCCGCCGTCGACGCCTCCGCCGGGATGATCTTCTGCAGGAGAAGGTCCGACCGCAGACCAGCCTTGAGATTGGACTTGACCGTGACGCCGAGCTTGGCCGGCGTATGATAGTTTAGGAAAGCTTCGACGCTGGTGCCGTCGAAGCCTATAGGACCGAGCTGCTGCGGGCCAGCCTGCACCAGCTTGGCAGTGATGCGGAAGGCCTGCCGGTCCCAATCGAGATGGTCGGCGAGATTGGCGCCAGCGTGGTCGATCCCGAGCAACGTGTGACAGAGCGCATCGAAAGCCTGGGAGGCATCGGCCGCCAGGCCGACGAACGGGCTCTTCCACGGTTCGGTGATCCCGCGGATACGGTCGACGATCTGCTTGTGCTTGGCCGGATCGTGCTCCGGCTCGGCGATCTTGTCGGCGACGATGCCCAGCGCCGCGTCGAAGGCGACCGGTATATCGGCAAGGCGGATCGCCGCCTGCCCGGCCATTTCCGCCTTGAAGGGCGAGGCCGACACAATGCTGCCGATGTCGTTAATCGCCGCCACGCACTTGTCGATCTGCAGTTTGATCGCGTCGACGACGGGCTTGATGGCGGCCACCGCGTTCTTGATGTCGGTCTCGAGCTGCTGCAGCTGCTGCTTGTCTCTGGCGAGCGGAGCGCTGTGCGCAAGCGAGCCGACGAACGAGCCCGCATCCTTGAACGTAGTGCTGACGAGATCGCCCGCGCGCAAATGGGCGAATTCTAGGGCTCGCTGGACGAGCACAGTCCAGACGTCCTCAGCCATTGCCGACTACCCCTCAAGCACCGATCAGGCCGGAGATCATCATAACCGCAAGCCCGATCAGAAGTGAAATGCGCCGCGGGCATGCACGTGACAACTTTTCGTGAGGTGTCCACCGCGATCGCGACTGCATCTTGTTTTGCAGGCATCGAACTACACAACGAGAAGGGTTGCGTTGATCCTTTTGCGTTGAGGGCATGCGTATGCATAGTATAATATTTTTGTTGCCATGCCCGCTGTTGGGGCGGCGCTAAGGCGGTGGCGCACCGTGCAACTCCGTGGGTCGACTGGTCGAATTACTGGGGCGCTGGCGCGAAGTCGGAGCGGCGCGATACCGGCTCGCACATTCTCGATCGTAATCAGCGCGGCGTCGACGGCGCGCTAATCAATCTCGAATACCAGCGGATGGAGCTGATTAATACCAAGTCCCTGAAGGCGTGGGGATTCACAAATCGGCGGAGGTCTGATTCAACACGGCGAACGAAGGAGGTTCGCCATGTCGCTTCCGATACCATTGCGGCGGGATTTTAATGCATCTCAGCTCCGCAGTTTGGCAAAGAAGACCAAAGACGGTCCGCAGGCCCGTCGACTTCTGACACTTGCAGCGATCTACGATGGTGCGACCCGCTCCGAGGCGGCGAAGATCAGCACCGTTGGTCTGCAGATCATCCGGGATTGGGTGTTACGGTTCAACGCGCGGGGCCCTGACGGTCTGCTGGACAGAAAGTCGCCAGGCGTCCACTGACAAATGCCAAAAATCTTTTTTCAACAGTATCGGCCAATTCCGGAATTTTCGGCCCAGCCTATTTCTTCAAGACAGTACACTTCACCTCACTAGAGTTAGAGGCAAGAATTGGCTTAGGTGCCAGCTTGACGCCAAAGAACAGCTGATGGCCCGAAATCCGGTTATCCGAGTCTTGACGAGCGTCCAGATTGAGCTTTGCTGCGGCTTCCGATGTCAACTTAGCACGTTCGCCAATCGAAACCGTGTCATTATAATTTATTTCATAAATGACATCGGCTTCCAGGACCGATCGCGTCTGGCACACGATGCCACCGCTTGAAACGTTCTCTATTACCGCATCCTCGCATTCACCCTTCAGCAAGGCGTGCCGCGCGGATATTAACGATTCGTCAGTAATCAAGAGGACACTGGCGTTCTCAAGCTTCAAGTGGACGGAACTGATCTGGCTTATACCGGCTATCGCCGCCAACTTTTCCTTAATCTCCGCAGAAACATCCAGCTTCTTCTCAAGTGACTGCTTCAACTCACGATCAACGGTCTGGGATTTTTGAATTTTATCGGCAAGAAACCCGGGTTCGATGTCACACGTTGGATGCATCTCCACTTTTCCATTACTTAAAAACTCGATCGTATTAATCGTTCCCGGCCCGCCGAATGTGGTTGGTGGTACGATCTCCAAATATCCAGTTTCAAGGAGAATGGCTGTTATTGTCTCTTTTCCTTGTCGCGGCCACGCAAACCAGACCACGACAATAACAAGAGCTATAAATGCTCCGCTTCCTACCCCGAGCCACTTAAGCTTTATGGCCTTGCTGGGCAGCAGAGTTGGAGTTGCTCGCCGCATGGCACGTAACCTTTCGGACACGCAGCAGCAGCCATCGCGGGCAGCAAACAACTGGCGACTGCTGCAATAAAAAGCATGGTCAATTGCTTCATGTTGCTCGATCCCGAACAAATCTTCAGTTTGCAGGTAGTAAAAATTTATATTATACAAGAGTTGAGTGCAAGGCAAAGGCACACAACATTTTCGGAAATGCACCGTAGCGTAAAGATGCAATGGCCTAAACCCGTCAACTCGCGTCGATTTCGTCAAGGGGCAGCACGAAACAGCATCCCCCGAACGTCTGCTCTGGGCCAATCGCGTCAGTTTCGCGATGTTCGCTATTCCTCCAATCGCTGCAATAATATTGCGCTGCAATAACTGACGCGATGTGCCAGATTTGGAAATTCTACGCGCGCATGGTTGCGTTGGCTGCTTCGAAGAGTCGTACCGTCCGATCTGCTTGCGCGCGCTGTTCGCAAAGTGTTTCCGAATTCCACTCGCTACGTGTGACAGCGAAGAAATCGCCGCCATAAATCTGGAGCGCGCCGGTCAACCGTGACAGCGGATTTGTGACGGAATGAATGATATCGGGGCCGAGCTAATGGGCATCTTTTGCGCATAGTGCCCTAGCCCCGGCTGCCTCGCACCCACGTTCATGGCACTCACGTGCCGGTGGAGGAGCCGTCCACAGCATTATAAGCGGACTCATGCACCGCAGGGAAACCAGCGATGCAGCTGGATAAAGAACCAGCGATCGTTATAGTCGTGAGCCGGACCTGGCTCTGCAACTTACGCCGCAGAACGATCAATTGATGTCGGAGCGCCCATTTAGAAGAGGATTTGCTGTCGTAATATTAGAGAATATTTTAAGCACTTGCATGCATTTGAAATCAAAGGGCGGCGCTTTATAATACGTCAGCCGTTGGCAAGCCCACTATGAAGTGGAAGTGGTTGTGAGTTCAGCACGTCGTTCATCTTTGATGCAATTTGCGCAATTCAAAAGTAGGGAAATGTACGAGCCTCATATCGCGGATTCCACAATTTAAAGGGAGAAGCGCATGGCGACCGCGGCAGACATTCTGTGGTTCAAGCAGAATTTTCAGACCGACATCCAGGCCGCCATCGCGGGTACCGCATTCGACGTGGACTTTATGGTGGCCATCGCGTGCCAGGAGACCGGCGATGTTTGGCCTATTCTGCGCAAGAAGCCGCTCACAACCCAGCGGGTCGTCGCACTGTGTGTTGGAGACACGCTCGATTCCGACAGGGGCCGCAGGGCGTTTCCGAAGACCAAGTCCGATCTCATGAGCAAGGCGAACGGCCCGGCAATGTTCGCTATTGCACGCCAAGCCCTTGTCGATATGGCTCAGCAGGTTCCTGGATTCACGGGTTCAGTAGCAAACCCAAACAAATTCTGCCACGGCTACGGTGTGTTTCAGTACGACCTGCAATTCTTCCTTACCGACCCCGATTACTTTTTGCAGAAAAAATACGAGCAATTCAGCGAGACCTTAGGCAAAGCCCTGGAAGAATTGCACGCCGCGGCCAAGCACATCCGATTCGACAACAAGCCATCGCTCACCGATCTTGAAATGTGCGCGGTGGCGATCGCCTATAACACCGGTGGGTTCAATCCAGCGAAGGGATTGAAGCAGGGCCACTTCGACGGGAGTCGCTTCTACGGCGAGCAAATTTTCGACTTCATCCGCCTGTCACGAACCGTGGCGCTGCCCGGCAATACGCCGGCAATCGTCCAGCCGCCCGCGGGCGCTGCGGTCGTTCCGCCGCCGACGCCGGTGACGGCGACCGGACCGTTCTTCGTGGCCGATACGCGGATTGGCTCGTTGCGTGTGCGCAGCGAGCCCAAAATCAGTACGCCGCCCACGGCCAATGTGATCGCTCACCTGCCGGACGGCCACTTGGTGCGTGCAGTGACGGCAAACGTGGTCAAAGGTTTTCTAGAAATCGAAACCAGTCTGAATGGCGCGCACATCCAGGGCTTCGCTTCGGCGAGTTTCCTCAAGGCTGCGCCGATGGCCACCGATATTCCGGTCGTGGCCCCGCAACCGACTCCGCCCGTCAGCGGCATTGTGGCGGTGTTCATACCGCGCCAGCCCGGCACCATCACCAAGCGGACGGCGCCCGCCGACGCGCATTCGCTCAACGAGCCCGATCAGCCGGACCGCGTGGGCACGACGCCCGCCGAGCTATGCGCCGAGCTGGCGAAGATCATCGACTATCTCGCCGTCGATAAGGCGGCGAATAAGCGCTACCAGCCGCACGACGGCCTGACCTTCTGCAACATCTACACCCATGACTATTGCCATCTCGCGGGCGTGTATCTGCCCCGCGTCTGGTGGACGCCGGGTGCGATCGAGCGCTTGGCGCAAGGCCAGACCGTGCAGCCAATGATTGGCCAGACGATCGACGAGCAGCGCGCCAACGACTTATTCCGCTGGCTGCGCGATTTCGGCCCGCGCTTTGGTTGGCGGCAGACCGGCACGCTGACCAAGCTGCAGCAGGAGGCGAACCAGGGCGCCATCGGTTTGATCGTGGCGCGGCGAAAAGAGGACGGGCGTTCGGGCCACATCGTCGCGGTTGTGCCCGAAACCCAGGACGAGCTGGCAAAGCGCAACGCCGCGGGCGAGGTCACCGCGCCGCTGCAAAGCCAGGCTGGAGCAAAGAACTTCCGCTACGGGACGAGCACGCGCAACTGGTGGAAGGGCGACCAGTTCGCGGAAAGCGCTTTCTGGCTCCACGCCTAGCAGTTGAATATAAGTGCGTAATTCACCGTCAGTTCCGGGTCCAACTACGCCCGCGTTATTTGGCTGTGCCAAGCTTGCAGAGCTTTCGCGAGGCACGAAGAAAGAAGAGAAAGTACGGATTGATGATGTTGATCGTCCCCGTAAGATCGGCGCTATCCCTGTGTGTACCGAGAACTGCATTCGCATTAATGAGGTGATAAAATCGCCTAAAGCGGCGCAATGATCGCGCTGCTCTGTGCCATCATGGGCCGCACCACTACGCCCGTAGTCTCGGGGACAGCGAGTCATTGTTATAACTGGCTCTCGCACCGCTAAACGATGGTGGTGCGGGAAAATTTCCTTTACTCTCGCATGCAACGAGAACTAGAATTGACGATGCACTCGCGTGGTTCGTGAAGGAAGAAACATCAATCGAACACCCAGCTTGGGGGGTGAAATGAAATATCGGCTGCTCGCGCTGAACGCGTTACTAATTGGCGTAGGGATACCCTTGGGGATTGGCGCGATCATGAACTTCCGGTTCGCGATGCGCAACGCCTAATCGCAAACAATTGAATTGAAGCTTGACGAAACTACGTGAACTCGAATGTATGTTCTGGCTCTTGAATTTGAGTGACAACATCACGCGCCGAATAACATGGCGAGTTTACACATTGCTGCGACGAAGTTTTCAGTTCGGCTGACGACCGTGATCGTAGATTGAGCTGGAGGCACAAGTGGGCCGTAAAATTATTTTATGTTTTGACGGCACGAACAACGAGTACGCTGCCACCAACACGAATGTGGTGAAGCTGTACGCGATGCTTGATCGGAGTAAAGGCGATCAATTTGCCTACTACCAGCCGGGAATTGGTACATTTCCTCCACCTGGAATGTGGGGAAAAATCAAGAAATGGATCGTTACGCGCCTCGATCTCGCTATCGCTTGGCTCCTCGAGGAGCACGTCACGGACGGCTACCGCTTTCTTATGCGGTATTATCAGGACGGCGACCAGATCTTCATTTTCGGCTTTAGTCGAGGGGCCTACACGGCCCGCGCGCTCGCCGGCATGATTCACAAAGTTGGATTGCTCAGTCAAGGTAACGAAGAGTTGATCCCGTTCGCATGGGCGCAATACAAAAGAGAAACGGATTGGTCGATATCAGGCGGCTTCAGAAAGACATTCTGTCGAAAGGTTTCAATCGATTTTATTGGGCTTTGGGACACAGTCAGCTCCGTCGGGTGGTTGTGGCACCCAGAATACTTAGAATTCACAGCAAACAATCCCAGCGTCAAAGTTGTAAGACACGCGGTCGCCATGGACGAACGCCGCAGCTACTTTGTGCAAAACTTGTGGGGGCATGATCCAAATATCCCGGCGGGCATAGAACAGGTCTGGTTTGCAGGTGCGCATTGCGATGTCGGTGGCGGTTATGTCGAAGCCGAATCCGGTCTTTCGAAAATCGCGCTTAAATGGATGGTGGAGGAGGCCAAGAAATGTGAATTGCGTTTTGATCCAAGCACAGAAGCAACCATTCTTCCCGCCCTTAGTGACCAATACACAGCAGCTCCAGATCCGACCGCTCAGCAACACGAATCATTGAGCGGCTTCTGGTGGCTCGCCGAGTACCTGCCTAAACGAATTAAAGATCCCGCCACGGGCTTCAAATCGCGATGGATCATCCATTTGGGTCGGCACCGCTACGTAGCTGCTGGGTCGAAAGTCCACGCCTCGCTTTTGGAGCGACGCAGCAGACTGCCGAATTATTCTCCTCCAAACTTCCCAGCTCAATTTGTGCAGGTTTTGTGAGAGGCGACTGGATGGGCAAAATATGAAAAAGCAGTCCGTCCCTCCTTTCTCACACTGCACTATTGCCATCGGTTGACGGAATCGTTGGTCTAGCGACAAACTAAACGATCAGGGGGCGGAGCTTAATTGGTGCTGGCAACACATAACTTGGAATTATTTGGGGCTCGCTTCGCAATATCCGAACCGGAATGCCGAGGCACTTATAACTGGAGACCAATTGGGCTTAGAGCCGCCGCAAGTCTATTCAAGCGCGCAATCGGATTCGCTATTCCGCGTTGTCGTGTGTCATTTCAGCGGATCGGCATAGTCCACTCATAGAACAGTGCAGCGGTTTTGAGATTCTTTGCAAAGGTAGCCGCTGTGCCCTTGTCCCCGCTTGGGACGGCATAGTCCTCGTCGATGCGGACGACACGGCCCTTGCTTCGCTCCTTGAGGGCGTCGACCAGGCCGGGCAGGGGCATCTTGCCCCAACGCTTCTTGACCGCCATTGCGTGGTCAACGGGAATGAACGCGACAAAATCATCCGTGCGCATGAGCTCAAGACCTTTTGCCCTGAGCGTCGCGTTGTGGCTGCCATGGTGGCCGACCTTGTAGAACGTCGTCCGCTTTAGCAAGTCGGTCCCGCTAACGGTCACGGTGTCCGAGAGTTTCCACGACAGTGTCTGCCATGAAAGCCAATTGCCGACCTGCGCATCGGCGGCAAAGAGCAGCACCTTGCCACTGTCGATGAGCTCAAACGCAAGAACCAGGCTGGTGTTGTTGGTCGCGCAGTCGAGCTGCAGCGCGAATTCGGCCGCCGCTCCGAGCCAATCCGCATCGATGCGCCGCCACGACTGGTCGGGCGCGAGCGGGTCGGGATAGTGGCCGAAATAATATTGCCCGAAGAAGTCGCCCATCATGTCCGGCGCGCCGTCGGGCGCCTCGCTCGCCGCCTCTAGGGGTCGCAGATCATGCTGATAGATGCGGTCGAACGGATTGTGGTGGTCGAAGTCGTCTTTGAGCTGGCCCAGATCGCTGTCGGCGGCCGGCATGGCATAGGCGGCGGAAGCGAAGAATGACGACGCCGCTCCCGTGTCGGAGAGCTCGCGATAGACCTCGGTGGTCGAAATCGGTCTTGCGTAGCGCCTGCTCGTCACGCGGAGGGCCGAGTGCGTAAATGCGCACGCCGGGGACGCTTGACAGCGTGGCCGGTGGATCGGACGGCAGGCAATAGCGCACCTTGTCCGACAGCTTACGGGCGAAGTCGAACGCGGCGCCGGTGCTGTTCACGATGTTGCCGCTCTTGGCGTCCACCCCGAAGAAGCTCAGCACTTGGTTGACGCCATTCACTGTCCCGCCGACGCTTTCGTTCTCTAGCGCCTGCGGATTGTTGCTCATCGCGGCGACGAAGCCGGCGAGCTTAGCCACGTAGTCGTCCCTGCGCTTGCGCAATTGATTCGCCAAAACATCGCTCGGGTCCTCGGTCCAAGCCACCCAGACTTCGCCGACGGTGAGGCGCCCGCTCCTGTCGGCGGCGCCGGGCGGCGCGAACAGTTCGCTCGCCTGGTTGAAGCCGGACACATGGTCCCAGTGCTCGTGCGTCACCGCCAGAAGATCCACGTGGCCCCCAGTATCGGCGATGATGCTCCGGACTACGTCCTTCATTATGTCGGGGGCATTCGGGGTGCCGAGAATGACGCCGCAATCGATCATCAGATAAAACGGCGAACCGTCCTGCTTCGGCAGGGTGACGAGAAAACAGTCGCCAAGCCCCTGGCGATACATGCGTACCCGCAACGAACTTTGGGCGGCCGGGGACGCAGATTTGGCCGCAGCCGCGGGTTTGGCGTTGGCCGGCGCGGCTGTTTTCGTTGCCGCGACGGGCGATGCGGATCCGGCTCCGCCTTTCCTCGTGCGCTTCTCCATTGGATGTCTTCTCCTACGCTTGGCCATTGGATGTCGTCCCTCAATGTCCGATGTGCAGCAGCGCGAACGGCTCTTTCGCTTCGGAGCTGGAGTCGGTGTCGAAATAGAGCGAGCGCAAGTTCAGGCCCTGGTCGGCCTGGAAACGTCGCTGCCAATCCATTCGACTTCTCGCTCCAGATGCTCTTGACGATGCTGTAGCGGATCGGATCGGTCGCATTCGACGGGTCGACCACCAGCGTACAGCCGCCACGGAACATGAATGTGCCCGCGGACGGATTCTTCGGATCGGTCGGAACCATGCGCCGCTGGGTAATGACGATGATGACATCGGTGCGGATGTCGTCATCGGGCGAGACCCGATGCGCCGGCCGCACCGAGTGCACCTCGAACCGCGGCCGCTTATTGATTTCGTCGCGGATGAACCCGTCAAAGGTCCCGCTGGGCGGCTCGGGCGACAAGTTCAAGCCGAACTGCTGACCGAACCGATCGCCAACATTGGCGGGATCCGCCAGCCATCCGTGCAGCAAGGCCGCGTTTTGTTTGGACGCATTATAGGCTTGCCGGCGATCGATCGAACGGTTCCAGCCAAGGTCCATTCGACGGATGGCATCGCCAAGCTTGGCGGGCTGCTCGGTCGGCGAACGCCAGCGCAGGCTAGCAACCGAGAGCGTGCGGATGTCGTCGGGATAGATGCCGCGCGCCCGGAACGCCTGCAGGAAGGCGACGCGGTAACCGTACGTGTCATTAGCAACCAAGTCGGCATCGGCGGTGATCAGCGCGCGCAGATAATCGGCGAAGGTGATATCGACCGGCGGGCAATAATCGAGCGCGCGAATGCAAATGTGCAGGACGTGTCCTGCGCTCTTGGCGGCTTCGCCGGCGAGCCTGCTGACCAGATCGGGATGGATCGCGCCTGGCCGCAGGATGCCGGTGCCGGCCGTGGCGATCCGCAGCAGATCGTCGATGCGCCGCTGGTAGATGCTGAGAAAGGCGTCGAACACCGCAGCGACCAGGATTGAGCCGCGGCTGTGCGGTTCGGTGGTGTTGGCATAATTAGTGGTGGCTGGATCGACGCCGATGGCGCTGCGCAGCGCCCTCGATCGGCCGGTGGCTTCGCCGAACTGCTGCGCCAGGCTGGCCAGCAGGGCGCCGATGCGCAGATTACCTTGCGTGCGGGCAAGCTCGAAGCGCAGCAATTCGGGGAACTGGAAGTGCTGGAATATCGCGACGATATCGGCGAAGGCCTCGTGGAATGCCAGCACGTCAACGTTGGTGGGTTCCTGATAACGGTGATGCAACCCATCGAGCAGCGCATGGGTAGTTTCGTGAGCGACGATGTCGTGCGACAGGCAGGTGAACACCATGCCGCCCAGGGCGCTTCCATCGCCGCCAGCAATTTGCTCGGGGAAATAGCCGAGCAGCAGCGCGATCTTGTCGGGGCTGTAATAGGCATTGGCTTGGCGCAAGGCGTGCGGATAGATGCGCAGCCGCGGCACATATAAGTCATGGTAGCGCGTGATCGGCTCTCCGCTTTCGGGATCCTTGGCCGGCGTGTCGATTCGCTTGCTGGCCCACAGCGCGCGCCGCCCCAGCGCATTCTCGAAGGTTTCGATGGTGCGCATGGTCACGGCGTAGATCATCTGCTGGTGGAATTTCGGGTTGCCCTCCGACGGCGCAAGCCCGTCCTGGGCGAGAAGGAAAGGGTCGTTCAGGTCGACCGGTTCATAGGCGGCGCCGCTCGCCGGATCGATGTCAACGATCTCGACATATTCGCCAATCGGCCCCGGTTGCAGAAGATTATTGTTGGTCGGCGTGGCCTCCCAACGGACGTCGACCACGGCGCGGTTGATGAAGGCGGTGTCGAGCCGGTTACTGAAGCCGGGGTCGACGGCAAAAATTTGCAGCCGTCGCCGTGCCGGCGGCTGTTGGCGGACCTGACGCAGCAATTGCGTTCCGGTCAGCGGCGCTTTCGCTTGCGTGGCCGGCACTGCCGGTTTGGCCGCGGCGGTCGCGGGTTGCGGCGTGGGCACGGCGGCGCCGGGCACGCTCGCGGCACGACCGAGCTGTGATTCCAGATAGCGCCGCAGGGCCAGCGAGGATTTTCCCTCGTCGAGAATGGCTTGCATGAAAAGTTGCCGCTGCCGCTCCGATACCTGACCCGGTTTAACGCCGGGATCGGGCACCGCCTGCCGCGCGGCGCTCGAGCCGAGCGCCAGTTGCGTGAGTTCGAGACGGAATAGGTCGGCGCGCCTCGGATCGGCGTCGATGCCCATGCCGGTGGCGGCCCGCAGAAAGGTATAGCTCGAGTCGTCCGCCGGCGTCTTTTGAAGCCCAGCATCGGCCGCCGGCGGGATCGCTAGCGCGGCATTCGCGTGCATGATTCCCTCGCCGAAAAATTCGTCCGGATCGGACGCTTCGCGGCCGCCCCGGTCGGCGCTGTCGAACAGCGCCTTGCGTACGGCCTCGACCCGCATCCAGGGCTGGGCGTAATTGAAAGTGCTCTTGTATTTGCGTAACCACAATGCCGCCGCCGCAGCGATCTGCGGCGTTGCGCTCGACGTGCCGGCGCCGTCGAGATCGATGACATTCGCGCAACCGAGCTTCGCCCAGGAAATATTCGGCGTGAAGGCCGCCATGGCGGTCGTCATCTTGCTCAGCGGTCCGTAATTTCCTTGCATGATCCAGCGTGGCAAATTGAAGTACGGCCGCCCGTCCGCCATGATCCCGCATGCGGCAATGACCCGCTTGAATTGCGCCGGCCACACGATCGAACTGGTGGGCCAGCCGTCGTAATTGTTGCCCGCAGCGCAAACCAGCACAATGCCCGCCTCGTAGGCGGCATTGACCGCATCGGCCCAGGCGATGGAAGGCAGGCCGCCCATGCTCATCGACACCACGTCGGCTTTGATCTGCCGCGCATAGTCGAAACCCTGGGCGACCGTGCTGGTCCAGAGATGGACCACCGAGTTGGCGATGCGCACAGGCACTACCCGCGCGAGCGGCGCGCCGCCGAGATAGTCATTCGTGTTTGCTTCTGGCGGCAGCACTCCATTGAGCTTGTTGCCGGCCAAGATGCTGAGCGTTCCCGTGCCGTGGCCGCGATTTGTCAGCAGGCCCTGCGTCGGCGCTCTGTCCGTCGCATCGTTTGGATGATCAGTCTCGACGAAGTTCCGCTGCCGCCCTTTGTCGATGTTCTGGGGCACGGTCTTGTGCGCGGGATCGAAGCCGGTATCGAGATGGACGATTGTGACGTCGCTGCCGGAATTCATTACCGCGTTGCGGGCATCGTGAAGTGCGCTGAAGCGCTTTCCCAGGTGCCAGGCAAAACCGGGGCCCGGCGGGAGCGGATCTCCCTGTTGCGGTTCGGGCTCGCATGGGGCCGCTGCAGTGATCGCTGGTCCAGGCGTGCCAGGCGGCGGGGCGACCGGCCACGCCTGTTCGATATCTGGCTCGATTGCCAAGAGTTTTGCGTCGCTATCGAGGCCGAATGCGTCGCCAAGGAAGCGGTGGGCGATATCCCAGTCGTTCACACCGCTTATCTCGTCGTATGCGGGCTCCTGCGTCTCGGCCAGATACCATCGATGTTCGCGTGCCGCGTCGTCGGCAAGCGCGAGTCCAGTACGGGCAGCGGCCGGCACTTCGAACAGCGGCGTGAGCGTGAGTTCTGGACCTGAAACTCCAAGCCTGGCTGAAGCGGCGAGGCGCACTCCCGGCTTGTGCGACACCTTGACTAGCAGACGCTTGCCCACCATGGCTGACCTCTGGCGAAAAAACAGCGAACGCAAGATTGAAGCGCGTATTAGCCGCGTGGGCGGGGCGTGCACGGATGAAAACTACATCACAATCCCGCTTAGGTTATAAACTTTATTTGATAGCATTCGCCCCCGGATCTGGGTGACGACGAATTCAGCCTTCTTTGAGCGGCGCTTTTAAGACAGATATTTACGGGCTACATCAGATGAACCTTGATATACGAGTACATTTCAATTTTTGGTAGGACAAGGATAGGACCATGGATGCACTAGCGCGATGCTCAATCCAGGCGCAGGCGCTCACGGACGAGGCATTCGCACCCTACGGCGGCGACATCATCAAACCACGGTACAGCGGTGAACAGTTTGATCGCACGCATTCATACGACCCCGCTAAGGAGCAGACACACGTAAAGCTAGTGATCACTAATGGTGCGCCCACACTTCGCATCATGCACCAACGGCTTCGCGGGATGACTTTTCTCAAAAATGGCACGACATTGCCATAAACCATTCCTTACCCTGTAGTGAGCCGATGCATTGGCTAACTCTGCGACCTCATTCGCTAGAGTATGTGGACCACATCGTCGTCTTGGGCGAGGCACATCTGCGCCGGATTCTGCGATCCTACGCACGCTATTACAACAACATCAGAACGCACGGGTCATTGGATAAAGATCTACCGGCCCCGCGCCCGGTCAGTGGGCCGGAAGCATCAAATCGCACCACATCCTTGGCGGACTTCGCCACCATTACGGGCGCGTTTTAGGTTTTCGGTACACACAGATAGCATTCAGGAGGCGCGCGGGCAGCGCGGCGGTTGAATTTCCTGGCAAGCGCGCTGGCAAAATCTCAGATTTAACGCCAATGCCTTGCGTTAAACCGCGGTACAATCTACTGCTTCAGTTACCCGATACCCTTTTTCCGTGATGTCTTTTGCTTTGGAGGCAACGGTTGGGGATTTCAGCATTCGGGTGGAACCCGGCTGACCCTTCCTATTCTTGCCGCTGACGATGATGATGCCCTTTTCTCCGGAACCTTTCTGCTTATTCGTTTTCTTCGCTCTACTCTTTTGCATTATAATCCTGTCATTGTTTTTGAGTCATGAATGTTTGTTATTATCACGTTACCTCCGACTAGTCGAATCTCCCGCCGAAACAATCCCCTGTCCTTTCCGAAAATTCCATCCGACTTGGATTCGTATCGTAAAGCGGAATCATCTCATCATTGAGAGCGATGTTTGCGCACAAAGGTGGCTGCCAGCGAACTCATAAAAGTGAGTACATCGCCGGCATTCGCCACTGGCCGCCGAAATCCTGCATCCATCTGCGGGTAATTTTGTGGGTACAAACAGAGGCTGATTCATAACAAATTGATATTGCGTCGTAATTTTTGATTCTGGACGGACACTCCCTCCGCCACGCCTTAAGAGATTGGCCTCACTCCGATTTTGCTCTTGGCAGAAACGCGAATTGGTCCGGTATTCTCGGGCTTTTTCGTGGACGTGTTGATACCGCGCGTTCAGCAGAGACGGTTTAGTCCGCGAATTCGCGGCGCAAGTAGGTCATCGTCTCGAAGCAGCAATTTGGTGGTGCGGGCGTCTCCGACGTCGTCACCGAATTCCTGGCTAGAGATATGCACTCAAAACAGAGAAACGGGTTGGTCGGGGAATTATATTGGTGGCGCAGGCTTTGATTTTGGCAGTGCTCACGCAAACCCGAGACTTCGCCGCTGCTCACTCCAATCGAGCGGCAATCGGTCTCAACCGTCATGCCAGTACCGCATGCACGCTCTTCCTGACCAGGAAGTCCAGTCGAAAAATCACATCGGGCGGCCCGCCCCAAAATCGATCGGTTGGAGGTTCGAGTCCTCCAGGGCCCACTGAACCTGCTTTGAATTTCCAGTCTTTTTTGGCCAAATTGCCAAACTGGTTGACCGTAGATGTTCGCTTTTTGCAACTTCTGTGCGATCTTTACCTGGTTACCACATATGTGGAGGGGTGAATGCCTCATAACACGCGGCGTTTTTTAGCCTCCGTTGCGGTTATTCTGGCTTGGTCATTTCTGTCTTTGCCGGCAACGGCTGCTGCGAAGAGAGCCAAAACGTTCAAGCCTGGTGCCGCCCGCTGGGAAATCAAAACATCGATTCCGACCAATACCAATTTTTTTTCCACGAACGTTGACCTATCGACGCTTCTGGCAATCAAGCCGCCGCCGGGCGCAAAAGGTCACAGCCGCAAGATGGACCATGTGCGCTATCCGGCCGCCCCTAATGCGTCTGGTCTTGTTGAGGGCGAAATAATCTCCACAACGGGATGGATTCATTTGATCGCCGCTGAAACGGACGGCGATTATCATATCCAAATCGCACAGACAGACAAAAGCATGGTTCGCTGTTTCATCGTTGAAGCGCCGCGACCCGACAAGAAATTTGTGAAAGATGATCGTGTGCTTGCAGCGACAACAGCCGTACGAAATGTGCTTTTGGACAAAGCCTTGGATGGAAAAGACCTAAAATACGGTGCGGTGCGAGTTCTGCGCCCTCCGATTTTCGCAAGGATCAGTGGGCAATTTTTCTATGATGACTGGCATATTGGTGGCGCACCGCGCGGCAAGAAAGGCTGCAAATCTCCTACAATTGCTGAAATACATCCGATTACTTTCGTTGATTTTCCCCCGCCGCCCTGATTGGGGGCTACTTGAGCCATCGGCGTGCGCGATCTGGGAGGCCGGCCGGTTACTTCAGACAGCTAACCCATTTGCATTTTGGGCTCAAGCTGCCAGAATTCGCGTGGCTTCCGTGGCTCGGAGTGGTGAGCGCCCTGATGTTGCCCGGGGGCGTCGCCTCGGCACCGCCGGAGATTAGCCCAAGGAACAAGAAATCCAGTTTGCAGAAACGCTCGCATGCTTAGCAACGTAATTACGGTGACACGGTACAACGCGAAGGCGTGCAATCTAGAAACGGCGTACTTGAAGCCGGTACACGGGCCGAGCAAACGGCAGTAACATCTCGGATGAGGTGAGCCACTGGTCTTGGTTCATATCGATCAACAGCTGGGCTATGGTCATGAACAGACTACTATCGAAACCAACTCGCCGGCGATTTCTGCTCAACACCGGCATGCTTGCCGCGGGGTGGGAACTGTCCAGTGTGGACGCTGTCCTGACGCAGGAGCTTACGCCCACGCCTTCCTGTCGCGATGGCGACGAACCGACCCTCCGCCAAACCGAGGGGCCGTTTTTCAAGCCAAGATCGCCGGCGCGCAGTGACCTGCGAGAGCCTGGCGCTGGAGGTCGTCGGTTCGAACTTTCTGGCTTTGTGCTGACGAGAAGCTGCCGCCCGCTTACCGGAGCGGTGGTCGATCTCTGGCATGCGGATGAAAAGGGCCAATACGACAACATCGGTTTCCGATATCGTGGCCATGTCATCACCGAGCCCGACGGCGCGTTCCGCTTTCGCACCATCGTGCCGGCGCTCTACCCCGGCCGCACGAGGCACTATCACGTCAAGGTTCAAGCGCCGGGCAGCCGTCTACTGACCACGCAACTCTATTTTCCCAACGAGCCAGCGAATCTGCGTGACGGCCTATTCCAGCGCGAATTGCTGATGCGGATACCGGACGCTGGCGACGGCGTCGCCGGCCAGTACGATTTCATACTCAATATCCGTTAGAACGTGTGCATCTGTCTCGCAGCTTTAATATCTAATAAAATAAATGAAAAAGATTCAGATAGTTCGCTGGGCCGGCCAGATAGCGACGATCGTTTTATCAGATGCTTGTTCAGATTTATGAGATCTCAAGTCCCGAAGAAGCGAATGCGCTCGGAAATCTGGGCGTTGATCACATAGGAGTCTTGGTAGGGGATGGCTCATTTCCGCGCGAGCGCAGCATTGATGATGCACGGCTTATATTTTCTGCCGTTCCGTCATCATCTAAAGGCTCGGCGCTGTTGCTCTCATCTGATATGCGACTCATCAAGCATGTCGTATCAGAACTGAAACCTGCAATTCTGCACCTTGGCGCGTCGACTGATCTGCTCCCACCGTCGATGGTGCGAGACCTCAAGACGCAATGTGGCCCCCTCACCGTGATGCGAAGTATTCCTGTAGTCGGTGACGAAAGCATCTCCATCGCTAAAAGCTACGATGGAATCGCCGACATGCTGCTTTTAGACAGTCATCGGGCAGGGGACAGACAGATAGGTGCGCTTGGTGTAACCCACAGCTGGGAAATCGACAGGAAGATCGTAGAGAATGTGCGTATCCCCGTCATCATCGCTGGCGGTCTGGGGCCCGACAACGTTATCGATGCCATAAGAGCAGTGCAGCCGGTGGGCGTCGATTCAAAAACCAAGACCGACAAGGACGATGGAAGCCACAACAAAGATTTGCAAAGCGTAAGGCTATTTGTTGCGCTAGCAAAATCGCGACGGCAATGAAGGCGAGTCGCTTCGAATTTGATGCCGCTAAGCTGATAGACTGCGAAGTCGCTTATCTTGTCACTGCTAAACCTAGCAGTCTGAAAAAGGCTGGAGGTTGCCTAAAGTCGCGTTGTTGCACGCTGCGGCGCGAGTGCGTGTAACCGTTTTACCGTTGCACCTTCATTAAACCCGCTTCCGATTGCCCCAAGGGACAATTATTTTTTCGCGCGATTGATCACACATGGCTTGTCTCCATATGGAGGAATTCGTCATGGCTGAAAATGTAACCAAAATCCCTGTAAAAATTCAGGAAAAGGCTGCCAACGTCCCGTCGGCTACACAGGCGTGGGCACCCTTCTTGAGCCTTCGCCGGGAATTCGATCGCCTATTCGACGATTTCGGTCGCGGCTTCTGGCAGCTTCCCACTCGCCGCTCGATATTCGATATCGAGCCGTTCTGGCAACGCGAGGTGGATTGGGAAACCAAGCCAGCGGTCGACATCGCCGAAAGGGAGAAGGCCTTTGAGCTTACGGCCGAATTGCCCGGGATGGATGAGAAGAACATCGAAGTAAAGGTTGCCGATGGCAATCTGATCATCAAAGGCGAGAAGCAGGACGAAAAGGAGGAGAAGAAGAAGGACTATTATATGCGTGAACGCAGCTTTGGCTCTTTCGAGCGGCGCTTCGAGCTGCCGGAAGGCGTCGACGCGGATAAAATTGAAGCGAGCTTCAAGAAGGGCGTACTCACGCTGACACTTCCCAAGAAGCTTGAGGCGCAAAAACCCGCGAAGAAAATTGAGGTCAAGGCTGCCTAATAAGTCGACGCAGCGATTTCGGCCGAATGATACTTAAAGCCCCGGCATCGTCCGGGGCTTTTTTAGCGGTCGCGTCCCGCGGGTCAGTGGTGCAACTTTTTACCCGTGCCGCCGTGGGGCACACGAGTCGCGCGGTCCGAGCAATTTGGCGTTGTTTCGGGTAAACCTTGCGTCAAACAAAACTTGAATTGGCAAAGCCTTGGACGGGCAGGGCGATCGTCGCGATGTCGGATTCGCCTAATGACAGGTTACGGAATATCGCCGGATGCCATTCTCTCACATCAATTGGTATAAGAAACCCAGGTCAGGTCAAATAAGCACGACAGGTTGATTCCTTCACCATCAAGTATTTCGATTGCTTAGCGCGCCTATCAGCGTCGAGATCCGCGGCATTAGACAGGCCGCAAACTGCAACCTGAAACCTTGGCCATCAGTTCTAAAAGGAGTAAGAAGCAGGGTGCCTTTATGCGCCGAAGCGGCTCTCATTGTGAGACAGGCGAACGATCCACAAACCGTAAAATTGAACTGTGGGGGAGGAGAACTATGATCGCGAAAGTTCTTGGAGCAGCTGCGCTTTCTGTGGCGCTTATAGCTACGCCAGCGCTCGCTGAGCAAAAAATCAGCCTGACGGTTGCTGCGGGGCAGCCGCCGGCGGCATTACCGTCGCTCGCGCTGGTCGGAAAGTTTTTCATCCCCGAAGTAGACAAGCGGATCAAAGAGGCTAATCTGGATGTTCAGATTTAATGGCAAGAAGCGTATGCGGGCTCCTTGCTGAAGCCTTACCAAATGCTTGACGGCATCAAGGATGGGCTCGCCGATATCGGATTCGTCCCGACGATCTTCTTCCCCGACAAGCTGCCACTTGAGCAGATCACGCTTGTCGCCCCATTCTTGACTACGGACATTGAGCTGCTGGATCGCGTGATGAACAGGTTACATCAGACGATTCCGGCGTTCCCCGCTCAGTACGCCAAATTTAACCAAGTGCGTTTGGGAGGAACCGGGGCCGATTCTTTCGAGCTCCTCACAACATTTCCGGTCAAGAAATTCGAGGACGTCAAGGGACGTAAGATCGGCACCGCCGGAGCGGCGCTTGCCTGGCTGCGCGGCACCGGCGCGACACCGGTTCAGAGCAACATGATGGAATATTATAACTCGACCAAAAACGGTGTGTTCGAAGGGTTCATCGTTTTCCCGTCGACGTTTTCTGCAATGAAATTCCCGGAGGCCGCTCCTTACGTCACGAAAGTGGGATTCGGCGCCCAATACTCGGTTGTCCTGACTATGAACAAGGACAGCTTCGGCAAGCTGCCGCCAGCGGTCCAGAAAATCTTTCTCGAAGTGGGCGAACAATGGGGTGCCCAATCAGACAAGGCGTACATGACCGCCGGCGAAGCTGGCTACAAGTCGCTTCCGAGCTTCAATGCGCATCTCTACGAATTCCCGCAAGAAGAGCGGAAAAAGTGGGCCGACGCGATGCCGAATATTGCGAAAGAATGGGCGGCGTCGATGGAGAAACAAGGCCTGCCGGGTAACCAGGCTCTGAGCGCTCTGATGAATGAGGCTCGCAAAGATGGCATCAAGCCCGTTCGCAACTGGGACCGCGAGTGATCGCTCTTGTGGTGAGCGGCCCTAACAGAAAACCGATAGCGGCATGAGCGCCCAAGGCGGCGATCAGGGTACGGACGAACTTCCAAAGCCGGGCGTTTTGCCGCGATCCGGCTTTGGTCTGCTGACCGTCGCGCTCAGTATCTGCGGGACTATTCTGATCGTCGTAATGAGCGTCTTGGTTAACGCCGACGTTCTCGGCCGGGGGTTGTTCAATCACCCCGTTCCGGGGGTCACGGAGTTCCTTGGGCTCTCGATCGTGTCCGTCGTCTTCCTGCAGATAGCAAATACCGCACGCGAAGATCGTCACATCTCTAACGATCTTATCATGTCAGCTGTCGCTAGGTGGCGACCGCGGCTGGCGATCTACTTCTACGCTTTGTTTCAATTGATCGGCGCCATTTTGTTCGTGCTCGTTGTCTGGTTCGTCGTGCCGAACTTTGTCGAGAACTATCAGGGCGGTTATTACAAAGGGACCTCCGGCTACATCGAGATCTCTGTTTGGCCATTCGTGGGGACGGTCGTGCTGGGGGCCGCGGCTGCGGCGGTCCAGCACTTCCTGCTCGCTTGGCGGGAACTTCGGCGCGCGGTCGCGGAGCCGAGCGATGTCTGACATCGCAATCGGCGCTGCATGCATATTCGGAAGTCTATTTCTCATCCAGACGGGCATGCATATCGGCGTCGCCATGATGCTGCTTTCGTTTCTGGGCGTTTGGTCGATCAAGAGCTTCGCGGTTGCAGGCAAGCTTTTAGCGAGTTCGGTGACGACGTCCATCGCCTCCGCGGATTTCGGCGTGATCCCACTCTTCGTTATGATGGGGCTGTTTGTCTCCGTCACAGGAATGGGACGTGACACGTTCGATGTGGCGGCGCACCTGACAAAACGCATTCGCGGCGGCTTAGGTATTGCGACGGTCGCGGCGAATGCCGTGTTTGCCGCTTGCACCGGCACATCCATTGCGTCGGCTTCAGTCTTCACGAAAGTGGCCGTGCCGCAGATGGTTCGTCACGGCCACAGCCTGCCTTTCGCCGTCGGCGTCGTCACCGGCAGTTCCGTGCTGGGAATGCTCATTCCTCCCAGCCTGCTAATGATTGTCTTCGGCGTTCTCGCCAATATCTCCATCGGCGACCTGTTCACTTCCGGCATCCTGCCCGGCATCCTGCTCGCGATTTTCTTCAGCTTGTGCATTCTGGTTCAGGCGCGATGGCGGCCGTACTTTGTATATGCCGTGCAACCGTCACGTTCGAGCGGCGAAGTCGAGCATGTGCCTATGTACATTCTCGCGGTAAAGATGATCCCGATCTGCACGCTGGTCACGATCGTTCTCGGTGGCATCTATGGTGGCTTCTTTACGCCGACCGAGGCCGGAGGCGTGGGTGCGCTTGCGGCTTTTTTGATCGGCGTTGCCCGGCGAGAAATTACCTTAAGAGTGTTCTGGGAAGTTGCGATCGAGGCGGGCAAAGTCACCGCCGCCATCTGTTTTCTGCTGATGGCGGCCCAACTCTATTCGCAGATGTTGACGTTATCTGGATTGCCCTATGCGGTTGGCCAGTGGCTGCAGACGGCCCAGCTGAGCTTCGTTGTGGTCCTGTTCGGCTATCTCGCGGTCGTCCTTCTGCTCGGGTGCTTCCTCGATTTGCTATCGATCATGCTCATTCTTCTTCCATTTGTATTGCCGGTAATCCAGGGCTTTGGCACAAATCTCGTCTGGTTCGGCCTGATAACAATCGTCGCGATCGAGATAGGGCTGTTGACGCCTCCGCTTGGGATGTCGGCCTTTGTCGTGAAAGCCAACCTTGGCAACGCAAAAATTACGACGTGGCAGATATTCATGGGGACTATGCCCATGACCATCACAATGGGGCTCTTTCTTCTGGTGGTTACGTTTTTCCCATCGATCTCATTGGCGCTGCTCGGTAGGAGTTGGAGTTGGTGGTAGGGGCCTAGTGGCGTGAAAAGAGGAGCTAGCAGTGACGGCTGATCGGACTTACAAAAAGATCCACGATCTTAAAGTCGAAACGGATGTCGGCATCGCGATGCGTGACGGCGTGCGTCTTTCGGCGCGCGTCTATCGTCCGTATGCGGATGGACAATTCCCGGTCCTGCTCGCGGTCTCGCCCTACCAGCATCAAACCGACAGCATCCCACATTCCACGCTATTCCTGTGGCGGGAAGTCGGTCCGGTGGACTGGTATGTCGAGGCCCAGGGTTATGCCGTGGTTCACGTCGATGTCCGAGGCACCGGCTTGTCGCAGGGCGAGTACAACTTCCTGAGCAAGGACGAGCAGCAGGATCTCTACGAGATCATCGAATGGTGCGCGCGCCAACCTTGGAGCAATCGACGCGTCGGCGGTTACGGTCAATCCTATTATTGTTGGTCGCAGTGGTTCATGGGTATCATGAACCCGCCCAGCCTCAAGTGCCTCGCGCCCTACGATGGCGCGGTCGATATGTACCGCGACGTCGCTTACCACGGCGGAATTTACTGCGACTTCCTGCCCTGGTGGTACCAGATGGTTCGGATCAACAATTTGCATCGCCCGCCCGGTGAGCCGGTCGGGAAGCTTCTGTCGGTCGACTTAGCCCGTATGCTCGCAGAGCACCCCACTTATGATGAATGGTGGAGGGAGATTTCGCCCTGGGAACGGCTCGATGAGATCAAGGTGCCGACTTTGTCGATCGGTCATTGGGGAAAGATGGCCCTTCATCTGCGCGGCAATATAATAGGTTACGAAAAAATAACTGCCCCGAAGAAGCTCGTTGTTACAGGCGCGCGCGACGTATTTGAGGCCCATGATCTTTTCGAGCAAATTGCCTATCACGCGGAAGCGTTGCTGCCCTTCTACGATTATTTCTTGAAGGAGAAGGGCAAAGACCCGATGAGCGGTGCGCCGGTGCGATTGTTTATCCGCGGCGCAGACACTTTCCGCGAAGAGGCGGAATGGCCGCTCAAGCGTGCGGAATATAAGTCCCTATTTCTGAGCAGCGAATCCTCGAGGTCTCTTTCGTCTCTTAACGACGGCAGTTTGTCATGGGATGGGCCTAAAGATGCGAATAATCCAACCGTATTCAACTATCCGGATCGCAAGTGGAAGCTCGGCGTGGTCGGAATGGGACCACAGGGCCCGGACCCGATCGGACGCATATTGACGTTCACGAGCGAGCCACTCCAGCAGGATTTAGAACTTACGGGGCATGCCGTCCTGGAGCTCTATCTTTCGTCGAGTAATACAGACACGGATGTATTTGCCAGAGTTTCGGACCAATTTCCGCAGTCGGACGACGATCGGAAAAAAGGATTGCAACCCAATTCCGTCAATATTAGCAAGGGCTGGTTGCGGGCCTCGCATCGCGAGAAGGATGAGGCGCTGTCGACGGGGTATCGACCGTTCTACACACATCAAAATCCCCAACCGCTCAAACCGGGTCAGGTTGTCAAACTGGAGATCGAGCTCCTCCCGTTCTCAAATGTCTTCAAGAAGGGGCATCGCCTCCGCTTGGAAATTGCCAATGGTGACTCTCCGCTGACGGACTCTTTGTTCACGCACCAATACAGTTGGTTTAAGGTGGGAAGTGATTCAATCTATCACGACGTGCAACGCGCTTCCCGTCTGATCGTCCCGGTCATTGCGAGCTGACTGTAAGTCCGGCAGAAATAGGTGATTCTAATGTCTCAACTGCTGAGCATTATTGTTTTTCCGGGAGGCGCCAACCTTCCGCTCTGGGCGGGTATTCGTCAGGAGTTTTTTGCGGAGCAGGACCTCGATGTTCAGCCGAGCTACACGCGCAGTTCGGTCGAGCAGATTACCGGGCTCGTGAATGGGACCTGGGAAATCGGTCTCACAGGATTCGACAATATCGTCGCCTATCAGGAAGGCCAAGGCGAAGCGGTTCTCGATCGCGAGCCTGATCTCTTTGCGTTCATGGGTGGCGACAATGCCTTTCTGCGATTGGTGGTTCAACCGGACATCAAGTCATATGCTGATCTGAAGGGCAGGGTGCTCTCCGTCGACGCGATGACGACTGGCTTTGCATTTGTCCTTCGTAAGATGCTGGCGTTAAATGGCTTGTCCGAAGGCGACGTTTGCTTCGAGCGTGCCGGCGGCGCGGTGCAACGCTACGATGCCCTGAAGGAGGGCCGGCACGCCGGCACCTTGCTTTTGACGCCATATGAGTTGACCGGCCGCAGCTTCGGTCTGCACGTATTGCAGTCGGCGTCCGAAGTGTTGCCGCACTATCAGGGCGTGGTGGGTGTAACGAACCGCGTTTGGGCAAAAGACAACGCTGACAGACTCGAAAGATTTATTGCAGGCTATCTGGTGGCCCTTCGTTGGCTTTATCAAAAGGACAACGCGCAAGCTGCCTGCGCAATCCTTATGGAAAATGTCCCGCAAATGACCGCCGAACTGGCCGCTGCCACCTATGGTTTGCTCCTGGCCGAAAAGGGAGGTTTTGACCCTGCAGCGCGCCTCGATAGCGATGGCATGAAGACCGTTCTTGCTCTGCGGAGCGAGTATGGCCGCCCACAAAAGAAGCTTGCCGATTGTCAAAAATATGAGGACCTCGGGTACTATTATCGGGCGGTAGCGAAAGTCTAGCTAACGGATATGTTTGTGCGATAGAAACCCGCGCGAATGGCGCGGTGCTGTGTGTACTGAAAATCTGTGTTTTCGGCGAGCAGGATGGTACGGCCGCGCTTCATGACGCGCAGTAGTTCTTTGCCGGTTTAAGGGGCATCGTGCTGGCCTTCCTCATGCGGTTGAAGCAGATTTGCAATCATCCCTCGCACTGGCTCGGCGACGGCGCATGGGCTGCAGCCGCGCGCCCAACAGCGCACGGCTAACTCGGATTGCGCTCGTTGGCGACGCCTGATTATTCGACGGGCTGAATGCCCGGGCTTTCGCGCCTGTTACGTCTCTGCTACCTAACTAACTGAATTCTCAACAGATTTTAAAGGGTACGGCGATGCAGATTCATGGTTCGAAATCCCGCTTACGGCACCAGGGAGGGTGTTCTGAGGCGATTGCCTAAGGTAGTTGGCTATATCTTCAACCCTGCCCTCCAAACAATTGGCGGAAGGCATCGACCGATGACATTTGGCTAGGAGTCGTCAGTCAGGTTGTTGTAGCGGGTAATGCAGGCCCTGCGGAACGACTGAGGGAAAAGCGCATTCGGGCGCACATAAAATGGGAGCGGCTCACAAGATTATCCAAATCAAAAGCAGCAGAGGCAATTTGGGCTGTCCTGCGGAAAATCGGGACACGCTATTGCGGCAAAAAGCGCAGTTCATGCCGTAAGACAGCGGCCTTAATGCGCAATCTGAACTACTTGCGTGAGTATAAGGGCGGACCAAAAGGATTTTTGAAAGACGTTGCCAACCTCAAAGGATCATCACTAGACAAGGTAAACTTTGTCTCGGAACGTATGAGCTACATCAAGAATAAGGGAGCTCGCGATTTTTTGATGTCGGGCTTCGGGTTAATTCGAGATCACATCGCGCTCGATGACCGAATTTTGAACGTCATTCGGCAAATAGGCATTCAAATTCCAAACGCTGTTCGGACGAATGCGAGTGTATATGAGACATTCGAAAAACAACTAATTAAGGGTGTGTGTGTGTCCCTCTTAAAATTACCGGCGCGCAACTTGATCAGCTATTATTTACAAACTACGACAGCATTAAAATCATGTTAGGCAAGCCTGATGGGTCCGTTCGGCTTGCGAGGCGCGGGAGATCGTCCACTTGCCTGTGATCTCGACGCCTACACCTCGTGCTTCATCGGAGCCTTCAAGAAAAAACTATTTGATATTGACACTTTTCCCCGAAGGTGGCGGCCGACGCGCGGCAATTCCTGTTTCATCCGACGCAAGCGTTGAGTATCTTGAAGATGGCGTGCCCAGGAAAATATTTTCGATGATCAGGTGCGACAGCATGAGAATTTCGTCCCACTCATAGGCGCGGTCGAGGCCTAGCCCCGCGGTGCTGTGCTTGCGCACCAGCTCGCTGATCCGAGCAATTTGATTCGTTTTCGCAAAAACGTTGCGTCAAACAAAACTTGAATTGGCAAAGCCTTGCACGGGCAGGGCGATCGCGCGCTGGCGGATTCGCACAATGGCAGATTACGGAATATGGCGGGATGCCATTCTCTCACATCGCTTGTTATAAAGACGCCAGGTCAGGTCACAACCATGAACGCAAACAGATTTGTCAGAGAGAGATGCGGCGATGGACTTTAAGCCTCTCAACACTGTTGTTTTCCCCGGCGAATTCAATCTTCCGCTTTGGGCTGGAATAGAGTGTGGTTTCTTCAACAGACAGGGCATTGATGTCAAACTCCACTTTACGGCCAATTCGGTGCAACAGCTTGGAGGGCTCATCAATGGCGATTGGGAGATCGGCCTGACTGCCTTCGACAATGTCGTCGCATATCAGGAGGGTCAAGGAGAGGCGGCGATCAAACACGAGCCTGATCTATTCGTGTTTATGGGTGGAGACAACGCCTTTCTGCGGCTTGTCGTGCAGGCCAACATCCGAAGTTATGCCGACCTGCGCGGCAAAGTGCTTTCCGTCGACGCGCTCACGACCGGCTTCGCATTTGTTTTGCGCAAGATGCTGTCGATAAATGGCCTTGGCGACAACGATGTCCAGTTCGAACGTGCCGGTGGCGTGATGCAGCGATGGGAAGCACTAAAGGCAGGAAAACATGCAGGCACTTTGTTGCTGACACCTTTCGAACTTATTGCGCAGAAGTTGGGCTTACGATTGCTGCAAAGCGCCTCCGAGGTATTCCCACATTGTCAAGGTTTGGTGGGCGCGGCGCGACAGTCCTGGGCTAAGGCCAACCCTGAGGCCCTGGTTGGATTCATTCGCGGCTATCTGGACGCGCTCGCCTGGCTCTATGATCGGGCCAACGCGCAAGCTGCCTGCGCGCTCTTGGCCGAAAAAGTACCCAACATGAGTCCAGAATTGGCGGCGGCGACCTATGCCGTGTTGCTGGCGGACAAGGATGGCTTCGAACCTAAGGCTCAGCTCAATATCGATGGCATCAAGACGGTGCTGGTACTGCGCAGCGCGCACGGTCACCCGCAAAGGGCGCTAGCCGATCTGCACAAGTACAACGATCTAAGCTACTATGACCACGCTATGGCGATGCATTAGTAGCCTGGGTCTAAGGCCATGACTATGCGCTAAGATGGAACGGGCCGCGCGGCGCCGCCTGAAGGCACTCGGCACCGCTTTCGGTGATGACGACGAGGTCGCCGGTCTGCACGCCGGCCCTCTGATCCTTGGTGATGACGTTTGGCTGGATTACTACCATCATGCCTGGCTCTAATGTCATATTGGGCAATGGATCATTCTTTCGGGTTGGCGAGCCGACGATCGGCGGAAAATAGCCACCCCCGAAGCCGTGCACGAGGTCGTCATAGAACGTAAATCCGGCCTCCTCGATAACCTTGGCGCCGACAGCCAGTTCGTGCACAAGGCAGCCTGGACGCAGCACCTTGAAAATCGCGTCATAGGCGGCGTCTGCTGTGTCGTGCAACCTCTGATAAAGCGGTGTAAAGGGCTCTCCGACCGTAAACGTTCGCAGCACTTGGCCCCAGTGTTCCCAGAAACTCGCCGTGAGTTCGCACGAGATTACGTCGCCTTTGTCAATTTTGCGGGTCGTGAGGTGTTGGCGCGGAACGCAGATGTCGGAATTATGCATCGATGTCGTGCCGAAAAAGTGGATGATGGTCGTCCCGCGCCACGGCAGGTACGCGGCTTCCGTAATCGCACTGAGATCGCGTTCGTCGAGACCCGGTTTGATTTCGCGCCTTAACGCGTCAATCGGCAGGTCGCTTAATCGGGCTGCAATTCGATACCAATCGATTTCCTCTTGGGACTTGACCAGTCGCAGCCGCATATGCGCCCGGTTAAGATCGGCCACGTCATCGAATTTTGCGGCGAGTGCCTTGTAATAGCCCATCGGAAGCATGCCGACCGCCCCGACGCGCCTGGCCTTGGCGCCTCGGCGATCGAGTTCGTCGATCACGCTCTGGATCGTTAATTCGCCACCCCAACGAATATCGGTCCCGGGCATAATTTCCCGCGCTTGCGGTAGATGATTGTAAAACTGGATGAAAAGCGTGTCGCTCTGTGCAGCCGTGAAAACGAGCACGGCTTCGTAGGTGGTCAGCCAGTCGGACAGCCAATAAACTGGGCCGCCACGGAAGAACGATGCATAGGCGACAAGGTGATCGACGCCTGCGTCGGCCATAGCCTTCGTCATGAGCGCGCGCCGGCGCGCCAGTTCGCCGGCGCTATATCTTGGATAATTCTGATCCACGATGCTGGTGAGACGAGGATTAAGCTTCAGATCTGGCTTGAAGCCGTAGGCCGACATGAACCCTATCCCTTGTTGTCGTAAGGCGTCACATTGGTTTGCCCATATCCGTTGATGAACACACGCTCGTTCGGCGCGGGCTTGCCCTCGATGCGGTCGAGGCACCAGTCCGCTAGCATGGTGAACCAGTTTTCTCCGAGAGACGACGAAAGGTTGTTGCCGCCGATGGCGTGCCGCTCGCCTTCGTAGACGACAAATTTTTTGGCAGGCTTTATCTTCTTGATCAGCTCGTCCGTGAACTCGATTGGCGACAGTTCATCATCCTCGCCCGCCTGGATCAGCACTGGGCATTTGATCTTGCTAGCATAGGGATGCAACGTAAATTTCTTTTTGAACGCGTCAAATTTCGCCTCGTCGTCGTGCCCCGACATATACATAAAGCGCATCTTGAACGAGGGTGCCGACATGTCCATGAGCCCGTTCATGCCGGGCTCGTGGCAAACGAAGGTCACAGCCGCGCCCCGCAGCTTGTCGCCGAGGGCCGCCGCAGCCTGAAGTCCAAAATAGGTCCCCATACTGATGCCCCACAGCACAATGCGGTCCTTGTCGATGTGCGGGTGCTTCGCAAGCCAATTGTAGACGGCTACTGCGGCATCCATATGGTTCTTTTCAGTGACAAAAATTTCCCGGATCGTGCACTCACCCTGGCCTGGCCCGTCATAGATGAAGTTGGCCATGCCACGCTCCATGAACTTGTCTCCGTACATGGAGCACATGATTTCCTTGAAGCCGTCCATACCATCGATGCCGATGACACATGGAAATTTCTCCCCCGGCTTGGGTTCACGCGGGAGATGGAGATAACCCGGCAGCGATTTTCCCTTGCCGCCGAAGGGCACTTCCACGCGCTTAATCGGACGATTCATGAGTGCTACGAACTTGTCGTAGCAGACCACCATACGCGTATTATATTCGATCGATTTGGCGTTGTTCTCGAAGATCGGCCAGCGGGCCGCCGAGTAGAGCATCGCCGCGATGAAATAGCTTTCGCGCGCCGATACCTTGCGGCCCTGCTTGTCGAAATTCTCAGCCTTGATCTCGCGCCGGCGCGCCGCGGCGGCGAACTCACGATGCATATCGGCGAATTTTCGCACCCGCATCCCGACGGTGCGGAAATCGCCGATCGCATCGGGGCCGGCCGGGTACAACGTGTAGCCGAGACGCGGCTGGTCCCATTCCATGCCGACGGACTGAATCACCGTGTCGAGAAGCCAGCGCTGATCGTGCCAGCGTTTCACCTTATGCTCCGTCTTTGCGCGCACCATGATCTGGTCTTCCTTTCCGAGCTTCGAATTTGTTTCGTCAGGCTATCACCAGCCGAGATGCTCATTCCCTCGACGATCCTATCGAGGGGCCCGCGGGCAAGGCCCGAGGTGAGGCCGGAGTGTTCCTTGGTTCCGGCCCGACACAGGGTGGCGCTTCGTAGAGTGGAACCGGCTAGAAGCATTGCCAGGCGTCGGGCAGCCCCAGCTGGGGGCGGTTTGAACACGCGGTGGTCCTTCGACATCAAACGTTACTGCCCGTCTCGACGCCGGGGCGCCTTCAGCGACCTTTAGGGACAGAGGCCACGGATTCGCTGCCTCCTTGCTCCCATGAACCCCGAAGGGTAAGCGGCCTTCCATGCGTCTCGATGCGAACGAAGGTAAAGGCGAGGCCCGTCATTAATGCGCATGCCCCGAGAAAGAGGAAAGCCGGCACAACCGCCGCCTCCGTGGCCTGCGGCGTGATCACATTGGACGAGCCGGCGATAAATGCCAGGCACAACGGGCCCAAAATCTTTCCCACCCCGTTCGCGGCTTGCGAAAGGCCCACCCCGCGAGCGGCAAGACGTACGGGAAACATCTCGGCGGTATAGGGCGTAATATTGCCGAATCCAGCATCGAGAAACGCGTATGCCATGATCAAGAAAACAAGGAACAGGGGTATCGTGCCGATGAAGCTGGCGTGGCCGAAAGCGGCGGCCATGAGGCAAAAGCCGACGACATATCCGACCAGGATGCCGCAAAACCGCCTGCCGTACCATTGTGCCAGGAACAGGAACGGCACTCGCAGGGCCAGCGCGCACAAGCTCATGACGACGAAGTACTTGGCAGCCTCGCGCGGCGATATCTTCATCAGCAGCGCCACGATCGTCGGTCCCCACAGTAGGATGCCGTAGATCGCAGTCGTCGCGCCCAACCAGATCACGATGGTGAACCAGAACCGCGTGCGCTCCTGATAAAGCTCGCTCAGCTTGGCTTGCGGAGCAACTTGCGGCAGCGACGCCGGCACGGCAATGGAATCAAAAGGCAACCTCAGCATCCACGCCAGGTTCGAACGTGCCCTTTCGACGTGGTTGTCGGCGATGAGCCAGCGAATCAACTCAGGCACCCAAAGGATGATCGCAGCGCGATCACGACTGGAAATATCCCCAACGCGGCCAGACCGCGCCAGCCAATGGCGTTGAGCAGGGTAGCGGACGAAACGACAGCGATCAGGATGCCGACGGCGATCGGAGCATTCATGGCGCTGCCGATGATCGTTCGATGCCGTGTCGGCGTGAATTCGACAATCAAGGCGCTTTGCGCCGTTGTGGCGGCGCCGAGTCCAAGTCCGACCAGGAAACGTAATGCGGTGAATAGAACCCATGAGCCCTCTGGTATCAAGGCGATGGAGCCGGCGCTCAAGGCATAGAGCAGCGTGCCGACCACGATCAATGGTTTGCGGCCCCAGATGTCCGCAAGTCTTCCGAACACCAGCGCCCCAATGGTCGCGCCGACGCCGGCGCTCAGCAGCATCACGGAGGACTGCCCGAAGGTGAGCTTCCATTGCGGGCCGATCACCGCCACCAAGTAGCCGACTATAAAAAAGTCAAAATATTCAAAAATGAACTGCAGCGCCAATACGGTTATCGTAATCCAGAAGCGGCTTGTTAGCGGTGCGTTATCCAGCGTGGACAGCACGGAATTGTCGGACTGCTCTGCCATGATTGCCCCCTATACGTTTCGGCATTCCCACCCATATCAGCTCTTTTTTTTAAACTCGGATCGTCATCGCGACCAACATTCATCGGGTGAGCCGAGCGGAATATAACGGAATAGTACACTACACTCCAGCCACCGAGATCAATTACTGCATGCATTCTTCGACTCGACGAGCAAGGAGGCGTCCATGACCGCCTTCTCGAAAACCGAACTGACATACCAAATTCATTTCTCGTCCGAACGGAACACGTGATCGCATGAAGCTGCAGTTATTCGAGAGATGCCCGATGAAGGCGCGCGATTTTCCAGGTCGACGAAATTCAGCCTATCAACCTGCTATGCCATGGGAGCAGAATGAACGACTAAATCGTAACGCAATGCGATTTGGGTGCGCCGAAATTAAGAATGGCTTGGATCAATTAACTCTTAGCAATTTACACAAGACAACATCATCAGCGCTTTTTTTGGAACTCAATTTTGTGTAGGTTTGCGATACACCAGGTGTCGAAGTACGAGGGCATTGCACGTTGGCTTCAGACCCTTAATGAACAAGGTCAGCGCTCGCTGCAATGCCCCCAGTCCCTCGCGTAGATTCGGATTGTCATGCGACAGCCAGCGGCGTAATTCGACCTGAAAAATGCAGAAAATTGTCCAACCGATAAATTGTGGCGTTTCGTTAGAGGATGCGCTGTTTTGCATGATGGCAATTTGTGCGATCTTGCCAATGAGTTCGATGAGTTGTTCCCGCGTCTGCTGAAATCGGCCGGCTTGTGCGCCGGAATCATAAAATACCATTTCGCGCAGCACGAGGCGCGATAGAGCCGGCTGCCGCCTGAAAAACCTGTAGTGGTGTCCGAATACGTCCAGGAGATTCTCAAGCAGTGATGCTTGTTCCCTGACGGAGGCCTCGGCTTCTTTGGTTATGTTTTCCAGCTCGTCATTTGCGATGAGAAAGAGCAGGTCGCGCTTATTCGCGGCATAAACAAAAATCGTACCTAAGCCGACGCCCGCACGGATCGCAATTTCGCGGGTCGTGGTATCGTCGAATCCCTTCGCGATGAACAGCTCACGCGCCGCATCCTTGATGCGACGCAGTTTGTCGATCTTGTTCCGCTCCCTTTGCCCGAGTGGACGCGCGGCGGGGTCTAGCATTGCCATTTTGGTTCCGGTCAATATGCGCTTCAGCTTCACGTCATTTGGCAAATTTCGATTGGCCGATCCGCGGGGGAGGGACCTTGACAGTGTTTTGAACTCGTTCAATTGTGAACCTGTTCAAATAAAAAATCTAGCACGTAGCAATAGTGCGAATGACTGGAAACGCTGAGCGTCGGGAGGACGCGTGTGCAGGTAAGGGCGGAGCGACCCGTCACAGGCGCCACAGGCGAGGCGGCGAGACCTGCCGTGTCGATGCACCAGGTCGGACTGTCGTTCGGCGTTTCGCCACTGGAGCGGCGTTCGGTGCTTGCGAACATCACCCTTGAGGTTCGCGAGGGAGAGTTCTTGTGTATCGTGGGCCCTTCGGGATCGGGCAAGACGACACTTCTGCGGCTTCTCGCTGGGCTCATTCAGCCCACGGCTGGTGAAGTTCGGTTTCGTGGTCAGGCCGTTTCCGGCCCTTCGCGCGAACGTGCCATCATCTTCCAGGATTACTCGAAAGCACTGCTGCCGTGGCGCAACGTTAAAGCCAACATTGCGCTCAGTCTCGAAGCGCAGGGTATTCGACGGCTGGAACGAGAATCCATCATCGCAGGGCTCCTAACGAAGATGGGCCTCGAACATGCCGCGAACCAATACCCGGGGCAACTTTCGGGGGGCATGCAGCAACGCGTGCAGATCGCCCGGTGCCTCGCTCAACATCCGAAGATCCTTTTGATGGACGAGCCGTTTGGCGCGCTCGACGCGATGACACGCCAGGCACTTCAGGACGAGATTTTGCTCCTAAGCGCTGAACAACACATGACCGTGGTTTTCATCACCCACGATCTCGAAGAAGCGATCTATCTCGGTGATCGTGTCGTGGTGCTGGGCGACACTCCTGCGCGGATTATTGAAACGATCGATGCCGATCTGCCGCGCCCGCGCGATCAACTCTCGACCCGTGAAGACCCCCGCTTCCTCGCCCACCGCCATCGCCTTTTTGGCCTGTTGCGGAGGCATTGAATTATGCGACGCCTTCTCATCGGATCAATTCTGCCGGCACTTTTTTTCGCCATCTGGGAAATATCGAGCCGCACAGGCGTTCTCACGCTTGATTCTCTATCGCGGCCTTCAGACATCTTTCTTGCTGGAATAGCAGGCTTAGGTGACGGCTCGATTCTAGTTGCTACCGTACAAACATTCGAGACCGCCTTGCTGGGTCTTTCGATTGCCGCCATCGTCGGCGTCATCTCCGGTGCCGTGCTCGGCCTTTCGTCGGTTCTTGAGCGCATAGTTGGCCCGACCATTGAAGCACTGCGACCAATCCCGGCGGTTGCATTTATGCCGCTCGTGCTGATGATGTTTGGCTTCGGCGTATCCATGGAAGCAACCATCGTTGCATACGCATGCGTATGGCCGATCCTGCTCGTTACAATTTCTGCAGTCCAAGCAGTCGAACCGCGTCTACTTGAGGTTGCCGAAGTTCTCGAAATGACCTTTATGGAGCGATTGCACAAAATCATTCTTCCCGCGGCATTTGCCAGAATCAATGTCAGCCTGCGCGTCGCCGCTGGCATAGCACTTGTTGTCGCGGTCACTGTTGAGATTGTGCTCAATCCGCGCGGGCTTGGATACAGTCTGATGTTGGCGCAGCAATCGCTGCAAGTGGATGTCATGTACGCGCAGCTTTTATGGCTGTGCGTGATCGGTTACGCGCTCAACGCGCTCTTGCGCAACATCGGCCCCGCTGCGGTCGTCTTGTCGAGGGCCGGCCGATGAGGGCGATCGATCCTATCAAGATCGCAGCACTCGGATTTGCACTTGCGATCATCCTAACTTGGCAACTACTCGCCGAGTTAAGATTTATTTCGCCGATATTTTTCCCATCGCCCTCGCGCGCGGGGTCGGTGCTCCTTACGCGAGTTTTGGATGGCTCGATCTGGACACCGTTCGCCGCAACGGGGCTACGAATGTTGCTCGGCTGGGCGCTCGCATCGCTCGTAGGCATCGTAATCGGCGCTGCAATCGGATCGTCACGTCTTGCTCGTGATCTTCTGGAGCCGACACTCGATTTTATCCGGCCGCTGCCGGCGTCCGCAATTATCCCAATCGCGGTGCTTTTTCTTGGGCTGTCGAATGGGATGTCGCTTTCCGTAATTGCCTTCGGCGCAATCTGGCCGGTTCTGCTGGCCACAGTGCACGGCTTCAGCTCGGTGCAGCCAGAGCTGCGGCAAGTATCGGACGTTCTCGGCTTTAGCCGCCGCGAATTCCTGCAAAAAATCGCGCTGCCGGCCGCCTTTCCAGACATCATCGCCGGACTTCGCGTCAGTTTGGCAATCTCGCTTATTTTGACGGTCGTCACTGAAATGCAGGCTTCATTGCCGGGACTGGGGTGGGAGATCTTTTACGCCCAGCGCGTCTATCGCAGTGCAGATCTCTATGCCGGTCTTATTTTGCTCGGCGTCATGGGGTTCGCTGCCAATCACACAGTCATGTTGTTTGAACGTCGCGTTCTACGCTGGCGCAATCTGAGCGGCTAACAAAATAACCTGGGAGGAAACGCTATGATGAACTTTCGAAGCCTTGCGGTTCTGGGAGGTCTATTTGCAACTTGTATTGCAAACCCGGCGATCGCTGAACCGGCTAAAGTTGCGATTGGTTATCCACCCGCAACTGACTTTTTGGCCGTCTATGTTGCTAAAGAGAAAGGCTTCTTTGCCAAGCATGACATCGATGCGACGCCGACAAAGTTACCCGTCGTTACCAATATTCCATCGGCCATCGTGTCGGGTAGCATACAGATCGGTATGACGACGGTGCCGGTTCTCTTGCAGGCGGTTGATGGCGGCCTCGACTTTGTGTTGATCGCGGGTGCAGCCCACCACACCAAAGCAAGTCCCTTTATCAGTTTGCTGGCGCGCAAAGACGTGAGAATTGAAAAGCCCGCTGATATCGCAGGCAAGAAAGTGGGTGTGCCGGGCATCAACAGCGTGATTGATGTAGTTTTGCGCAAATGGCTAATCAACAATAAAGTGCCCGTCGATCAAGTTAAAATAATTGAAGCACCGCTGCCGCAGCTTCCAGATCTGTTGAAGGGGGGCACGCTTGATCTTGTCGCTATCGTCGATCCAATGCGCACGCGGATTATCGCAGGCGACATCGGCTATATCGCAGCGGAATACTTTGGCGAGGTCGACCCGGATGTACTGGTCAGTGCCTGGATGACAACCGGCGAATGGGCAAAAAAGAATCCGGATGTCGTAAAGAATTTCCGCGCCGCTATCGATGAAGGCCTCGGCTTCATCAAAGAAAATCCGCAAGAAGCCAAGGACATCGAGAAGAAATATCTCAGTTTCAATTCACCGCATTTCCCGACGTTCGAAAACAAGGCCAAGCCTGACGATCTGAAGGTCTTTATCAACATTGGCAAGGAGCTCGGTCTTTATCGTACTGCGCTCGATCCGGCGAAGCTGGTGCTTCCGTAAGTCTTCCATGTGACAAAAAGGACTCTGATTCATGACTGTTAGTTCGCGTTCAGTGGCCGGGTTGCCGGCGGCGAGCGATTGTCCGCCGGGCAGCTATGACCGCCCTCCTAGTTATCACGGGATGATTGCGGAAAAAGACTTCGTCGTGCCGATGCGCGACGGCGTCAATCTGTCGATCGACATCTATCGGCCTGATTCTGCCGAGAAATTTCCAGCCCTGCTGGCGTTCTCGATCTATAACAAGGATTTACAAGGGCCCGATGTCGCAAAAACACTGCCTCCGCAGCCGGCCTGGTCTTCGCTTTGGGCGGGTCTGCTGGAGGCCGGCGACACGAAGTTCTTCGTCTCGCGCGGCTATGTCCACGTAATCGGGTCACCGCGCGGCGTGGGCAAATCTGACGGCGGCGGCAGCCGGCAATGGGATAGCTACGACCTGATCGAATGGATCGCGGCCCAGCCGTGGTGCGACGGCAATGTCGGCATGGTCGGGATTTCCGGTTTCGGCGCCGAGCAGTTTCATGTCGCGCGGCAAAATCCGCCTCATCTGAAAGCAATCTTTCCGCTCGACCCGCGCGGTGCATTCGGCGTGATGGGCAGTTTTCGCGAGGAATACCCCGGCGGGGTGCTGCATCTTTTCCGCTATCTGATCATGCATTTCGCGGCCATGCATCAGAACAAAGGCAAACCTGGGGCGTTGCCGCCGGAGCGGGAAGCGCTTTGGCAAGAAGCGATGAAAAATCCCGACTACCGAATGTATCCGCACATCTACAACGTGCTGACGCAGAAGGGTCAGCACATGCCGCCTTATTTCGATCTGCTGATCGACCCTTATGACAAGGAAGCGGTAGTCCGCGAGGCCGAACAAGCACTGGAGCGCATCAAGGTCCCAACCTACACTGGGGCCGGCTGGTACGCTTACACCTATAAGACCCATCTCAACGGTGCGCAGAACTACTTCGAGAAAATGTCAGCGCCGAAGAAACTGATGTTTACCGGACCTGCCCATCTCGAGCGGCCATTTCACAGCTTCCACAGCGAAATCCTGCGCTGGCACGATCATTGGCTGAAAAATATCGACACCGGCATTATGAGCGAGCCGTCGGTTCGCTATTGGGTGATGGGGGCCAATGAGTGGCGCAGCGGCAGCGACTGGCCGTTGCCGGAAACCCAATGGACGAAATTTTACCTCAAAAGCTGGGAACGGCTACAGACCGCGCCGTTCACGCCTTCAAGCGTGGACGATGAGCTTCCACCCGATGCCTTTGTGCAAATGCCGCCAACTCAGACGAACACCGTACAGAAGCTGCGTTATATGAGCGATCCATTGCCTGAAGACCTGTTGATTGCGGGACCGGCGGTATTGAATTTATTTGCGGCGATCGATCAAGAGGACACCAACTGGATCGTTGCTTTGAAAGATGTCGGGCCTGACCCGTCGGTCCGGACAGTACGCGAAGGAGAACGGGAACTGCCGCAAGATCTGCATGAGCGCGAAGTAACGCGGGGCTGGCTCAAGGCTTCCCATCGCGCCATCGATCTGGTGCGTTCCAAGCTCGGTCGGCCATGGCATCCTTTGACCAGGCAAGCTCAGCAGAAGGTCATTCCAGGAGAGATTACCGAATACGCCATCGAGATCATGGCCACGGCAAATCTATTCGGACGTGGCCACCGCATCTGTATCGAAATCGCAAGCACGGATATGCCGACGGGCGTTGGTGGGGCAACTAACGCCGAGTATGTGCCCAATCACATTTGCAGCAGCAAAACGACGCTGCACAATATCTACCACGATGCAAAAAGGCCTTCGCACCTGTTGCTCCCCGTCATCCCGCAAAGCTGAGCGCTAAATCTCGCCGTAGAGCCGAGCGCAACCTAATTTGCAGTCAACTTTCTCAAGGGGTTCCTAAATAAGTCAGTCGTCATCTCAAGCCAAAGTCGCACCTGGGGCCGAAATCAAACGGTTCCGGCGTGTCGTGACCGGACATGACCCCCAAGGCCAGTCGATTATCGCGTCGGACGCGGTGTCGCCGCACATCATGCCGATCATGGATCAACCGAACTTCGCCGTGACCGACTTCTGGAAGACGTTTGCAACGCCTGCCGACAACAGCGCTGCAAAAGCCAAGGATCCTTGTGCGCTGCCGATACAGGTCGCGCCACCAGCATCGGGCAGCGTCTTTCGCGTCGTCCAGTTTCCGCCCGATAAGGATTGGGCCGCGAAGGCGGCAGCGATGGGCGGCTCCGTTGCCATCGACGAAACCGCGAAGTCCGCGAGCAAGGGTGGTGAAGTTCGCCATGCCCATATGCATCGGACGCGGTCGATCGACTATGCCATCGTTCTTTCTGGTGAAATCTTGGCCATTATGGACATCGGCGAGGCTAAGCTCGTTGCCGGTGATATTCTGGTTCAGCGCGGGACAAACCACGCATGGGCCAACCGATCGAACGCGCCTTGCGTGGTGGCATTCGTTCTGATCGACGCGCAGCCCCTTGCTTGAGAAACACCAGCGCAATTCGGCTTCTACAAACATAGGTGCAGCATGAGCAAGCTAGTACAGACTGTCGGGGACAATCTTTACGTCGCGGTACTCTTACCGTTTGACCAGCACATGAAGGTGGATGAGATGGCCTATCGGCGCTTTCTGCAGTATTTCCTCAAAAACGATAAATTCCTGCGCGCTGGAGGCGGGCTTTGCATCAACCCCGAAGCGGGTGAGATTTTTTATCTCACACGCCAAGAGAAGCGACGCGTGCTCGAAATCGCAATGGAAGAAGCCCATGGCAAACTTCCGATTATCGCCGGCACGTGGGCGATGACTACGGACGAGCAAGTCGAGACGGCGAAAGACTGCAAAGCGCTCGGCGTGGACGGCATCTTCGTCACGCCGCCGGGCGGAGCGCAGGACGTCACCTCTTGCTGGGATGCCGACAACTATCCGGAAATCTGGCTTGACCAGATTGTCGCCCAAGACCGGGTCGTCGACCTGCCGATCGTGACGCATCCTGTCGGGGGCGCGAAGCCGCCATTCTTTCCGGGTCTGCCGCTCGAGGCGACGTTGAGAATCTGTCGTGAAGTAGAGAACGTCGTCGGATGGAAAATGACCTACATGTATGACGGCTTCCGCATCATCGCGAAGGGATTGCGCGGCCTAGATCGGCACGTCGCTGTGATGGGGGCGCTGGCATCACGTTTCCACGAGTACAAGGCAACAAACTTGTTCGACGGGACGCTCTCGGGCTTCTGGAATTTTGCCCTCGAACCGATGCTCGATCACCTTGCCGCCTGGGACGCTAAGGATATCGACAAGGCGCGCAATATCTGGGACGGCGGCCTTGTACAGTTGCATGAATACGTGGCCGACATGGGGCGGCTCCACATTCGCTACAAAACCGCGACGTGGCTGCGCGGCTTGATCCCGAGTCCGTTCATGCGCGCACCGATGCCGAAGCCCCGGCAAGAGGAGATCGACACACTCTATCGCCTTCTTAAGAATCTCGGCTTTGAAGTGATAGAAGCTAAGGACGCGCGGCTTGCGGCCTGAGAAGCGGCTCTCCAGATCGCCCTGTAATCATCGATAGTCGATGGATTCATCGGGAATTACCATGATATTGCCGATGCGCTGCTCGGAGATTGACGGTCAAAGTTCGCCGGCCTGTACGTGCTGTACATCGCGCCGCGGATTTCTCCTGCGGGCCTCGGCGAGCGCGGTTGCTGGGCTACTCATACCTGCCAGTGCTCGGTCCCAATCTGCGCCGATTGAACCTCCACAACCACCGCATCGCATTGATGTCCATCACCACATCTTGCCGCCGCCCTACATTGAAGCGGCGCGCGACAGAATTTTGGGCGTTGCACCCGGATTCACCCACGTACTGAAATGGACGCCGCAGCAATCGCTCGATGCGATGGATCGCGCCAGTATTGCGACCGCGATGACATCCATTTCAACACCTGGAATTTGGTTTGGCGACGCGCAAGCGGCGCGGGCATTGGCGCGTAAATGCAACGACTATGCCGCGGACATGGCAAAGGCTTATCCGACCAGATTTGGCATTTTTGCAGCGTTGCCGCTGCCGGATGTCGATGGCAGTTTGCGCGAGCTTGAATACGCTTTAGATGTGCTCAAAGCCGACGGCATTGGTCTGATGACGAGCTATGGCGACAAATGGCCGGGCGATACCTCGTTCGCGCCTGTCTTTGAGGAACTAAACCGGAGACGGGCAGTAGTCTATTTTCATCCCACGACGCCAGGTTGCTGCGGCTCGCTAATTCCTGACGTGCCGTCCTCGTCTATCGAATTCCTTTTCGACACGGCTCGCGCGATCGCGAGCCTTCTCTATAGCGGTTCGTTGTCGCGGTTTAGCGATATCCGTTTCATTTTTTCGCATTCAGGAGGGGCGATGCCCCCGCTGGCCGAGCGTATGGTTCGTCTCGCCAATGTCGACAAGAAAGTAGCCGCGCGGCTTCCGAACGGCGGCATGTATGAGCTTAAGCGGCTCTTCTACGATATTTCGACGTCTGTCGGGCCAACTAATCTGGGCGCCCTGCTGAGTCTTGTCCCACTCTCGCAGGTTTTATTCGGAACGGATTTCCCGTATCTGCCCATACCAGCCACTCTCGACGGCCTGTTGAAGTTTGGGCTTCCCTCGGCTGATTTGCTGGCGATCGAACGCACCAATGGCCTCGCGCTTTTTCCGCGGCTCGGAGCAGTTCAGCAAAGATAGATATTTAAATTCCCTGTTTTTACCGAAAACTTCGTTCGGTGATAATTTCAGATTTGGTTCGTAGAATGAAAGGTTACGGAATATCGCGAGACGCCATCCTCAATGCTCGGTCCAAAAAAGCCAGGCCAGGTCACACCGCAGATCAGGCCCGCAAATGCAATAATCTCTCTAGCGCGCTGGTACAAAGAATCCGCCAGATCACGGGTGCGCAATGCGCTCTTGAATGCGCACGCGCTATCAGCGTAAGAATCCTGGCGCGCGAATAAGTCAAAGCCGAGGAAATGCAATGCAACGCAGCACTGACCGAATTCTCACGACCCATGTCGGCAGCTTGCCGCGCCCGACGGATCTTTACGCGATGAACGTCGCGCGTCGCGGCGGCGAAAAGATCGACGACGCGCTGTACAGTGCGCGCGTTCGGAAGGCGGTATCGGACATCGTGCGTAAGCAGGTCGATATCGGCCTTGATATCGTCGACGATGGGGAGATGAGCAAGCCGAGCTTCATCACCTATATCAACGAGCGCCTGGGCGAATTCGAAGTCGATACCGCCGACCGGAATCAAAGCCCTTGGGCTGGTTCACGGGAAGTCAGGCAGTTTCCGGACTATTACAGGCCGCAGCTGGTGAACGTGCATACCCGGCACACGCATTACCTGTGCACGGGGCCGGTCAATTATCGCGGCACGGAGCATCTCAAAACGGATCTCAACAATCTCAAGGCTGCATTGTCAGGTGTCGATGTCGCCGATGCCTTCGTGCCATCGACCTCGGTTTCGAGCGTCGAGGACTGGAATCGCAACGCCTACTACAAGTCCGACGAGGATTATCTTTTTGCGCTCGCCGAGGCGATGCGGGAAGAGTATCGCGCCATCGTCGACGCCGGCTTTCTGCTTCAAGTCGACGATCCGCATTTGGTCACTTATTACGTATGCCATCCTGATAAGACGATGGACGAGTGCCGCAAATGGATCGCTGTGCGAGTTGAGGCCATCAACCATGCCTTGCGTGGAATTCCCAAGGATCGCGTGCGTTTCCACACCTGCTACGGCATCAATTTTGGCCCGCGCATACACGATATTGAGGTCAAGCACATCGTCGATATTCTCGGCCGGCTCAACGCGGGCGCGTTTTCCTTCGAGGCTGCCAATCCCCGGCATGAGCATGAGTGGACCGCCTGGCGGGACGCCAAGCTCCCCAACGACGTGATCATGATTCCGGGCATGATCACCCAATCCAACGTCATGGTGGAGCATCCGGAATTGATCGCCCAGCGGCTCGGGCGCTGGATCGACGCCTTCGGCCGGGAGCGCGTCATTGCGGGCACCGATTGCGGCTTCGCGAGCTTCGCCGGCAACGACGAAATCCACGAAACTATCGTGTGGGCAAAGTTCGAGGCACTGGTGGAAGGCGCACGAATTGTTTCAAAATTGACAAGCGCCCCGCGTTTGACAGAACGACGCGCGTAACTATACGGTTACATAATACTAAAAATAGCGGGACGGGCTGTAGCCGCGGCACAAGACCGTGCCATGCGACCGCCGGCGAATATGTTCGCGGTTTTGACGGATTAGCCCTTGGCAACAGCACACAAAGGTCAACCATGAACGCCAAGAGTTCCAACTCGCGCATCCTAACCACCACCGTCGGCTCCTATCCGGTGCCGGACTGGCTGGTGGCGTTGCCGTCCGAGCAAGCGGTCATCGACGCGACGCGGGTTGTTATAGACACGCAGGAACAGGCTGGCATCGATCTGGTTTGCGACGGCGAGCTTTATCGCTTCGATGTGAATCACCCCGAAACCAACGGGATGATCGAATATTTCGTGCGGCCGATGGCGGGCGTGCGGCGCGAGATTGGTCTGGCCGAATGGCTGACATTCAAGAAATCACCGGATCACAAATTCCGAACGCGTCCGCCAGGCGTGGTCGAGAGCCCGATCGGTCCCGGCTCGCTCGACTTGCCGGCAGCCTGCGCGCGCGCGAAGAAGCTCGCCACGCGTCCGCTCAAGTTCACGCTCACCGGGCCGCATATGCTGGCCAAGATGCTGCTCGACAGTCATTACAAGGACAAGGCCGCGCTCGCCATGGCGATCGCCAATGTCCTGGCCGCACAGGTTAAGTACATCGACGCCGAGGTGATCCAGGTCGACGAAGCCAATCTACCCGGCAGTCCAGATGAATGGGAATGGGCTGCGGAGGCGATGAACCGCGTGCTCGACGCAATTCCGACCACGCCGGCCGTGCATCTTTGCTTCGGCAATTACGGCGGCCAGACGATTCAGAAGGGCGGATGGGGCCAGCTCATCGATTACCTGAACAAGCTGCACGCCGACCACATCGTCATGGAGAACGCGCATCGGCCCGCCGAGGAGCTTGTCGTGTTCAAGGGATTGCGGCCGGAGATCGGTTTCGGGCTGGGCGTTGTGGACATCAAACAGACCGTCATCGAATCCGCCAATTCGATCGCCCGCGCGATCGAGCATGCCGACAAGGTGCTCGGCGTCGGCCGGGTGAAATACATTCATCCCGATTGCGGCTTCTGGATGCTCAAGCGCGGCATTGCCGATGGCAGAATTTCGCGCGCTGGTACTCGGCCGCGATCTCTACGAAGGCCGGCACTGAACGACGCATTCGCGTTCAATCGATGATAGAGGCGTCAACGGCGTTCCACGATTTCTGATCCGTCGGCGCGATTTCGAATGGGTCGCTCACGCGTTGCTGACAGTAGCGGATTGCGGCGCGGCGGCCAGCGGCGCAAGCCCATCCCAATCAGGATAGGCACCGGAGGCAAAGCCGGGCGCGGCCAGCGATCCGATGTCCAGGCGCCCGTTCCGAATTTTCAGCCGCACCGCGCCTTGGCTTTGCTCGTAGAGGTCGGGATGGGCGGCGAGGAAGCCGGCCTGCTCGGCTTTAGGCAAGCTGGCCATGCCATTGACGTAGTGATGGCCGTTGCGTTCGACGTGCCGAAGGCCGATCAGGTTGACCAGCGCGAGGTCTTGTTGGACCGCGAGCCCCGCCTGGGTCGTCAGATCTTCGCCTGTCATGAAGTAGCGGTTGCGGCGTGTTTGCGCATTCCAATTGCTGCAGCGAGCGGCATTGAGAACGGATTTGTACAGGCCCTTGCAGCATTTGCTTGAGACGCCGACATAGCCCAGGCCGCGCGCGCGCGGGAAGGCGCTAAGATCGTTATCGGATTCCATCGATGATAACCGGCTTGACCTGAGACAGCGGCGATACGTCGCTGTCGAGCGCGCGGGCGCGGTGTGATCGGCTGCTCGATGAACAGGATGCTCGCAACCAGCCGCTTGAGCTGCGACGCGGCCTGCATGCGCCGCCACA
>CAWFMZ010000025.1:0-46124 GCA_963817045.1 uncultured Alphaproteobacteria bacterium | reverse complement strand
GTTCGGGTAGTAACGTAAAGCATGGGATCGGCTGTGCCATCTTCGACACCTGCCGGAGTTGACGAACGCTATTGTTCGTAGGCGAGATAGAAACTTGATGCTCGATAACATCAGAAAGTCGGGCAATTCTCGCTTCGAGTTCGACGCCAGTGGCGATCCAATCCAGATTCTTGCCCCGCCGAATAAATTGCAGAGATTTGAAGGAGTCGCATTTTCATCGTCGCGCATCGATCGGCAAGCGTGCGTCCTTATCATCTGCAACGATCGCCAGTAATTCCTTGATGCCTTCGCGTCCCTGTGCGGCCACGATGCCGAGCTCGGCCAAATGCGCTCGTAGTGCATTGATCACCTGGGTACGCTGCCGCATCAAAAGATCGCGCGTGCGGTGCTGCATCAGCTGGCCCTGCTGCTCGGCCGACTTGACCGGTACGAACCGCATGGTCGGGCGCCTGACCGCTTCGCAGATCGCCTCGGCGTCGGCGGAATCGTTCTTGTTGCGCTTGACGTAGGCCTTCACGTCCTTCGCCGGCATCAGCCGAACCTGATGCCCGAGCTTCGTCAGCTCACGCGCCCAATAATGTGCCGTGGCGCAGGCTTCCATGCCGATAAGGCACGGCGCCAGAACTTCGAAGAACTTTATCAACTGGCCGCGACGAAGTTGCTTCCTGACAACGACCTTCTCGGTCGCATCAATGCCGTGAACTTGGAACACGTTCTTGGCGATATCCAAACCGATCGTGGTGATTTGCATGTCGAAGGCTCCCTGATGTGATTTCGATCGCAACGACCACCCTAGGGCAGCTCGTTGCTGGGAGCGGGCGCCGTCCACCACATCAAAAGCGACCGAGCCAACTTGCTCTAAAATCCGGCAATGTCCGCTGTTCCCCAAAAGCGGGCAAACGCGGCTACGGTTGGATGGTCCGTTAAGCCATAAGCGGACATCGGGACAAACTGTTTTGGACGAGCGTAGTTATCCCGACGACGTGCCGGTGCCATCATTCGGCCCGCGCCTGCGCTATGAGCGGTGCGGTTATGCCGGTGCCTTGCGGATTGACCACGGTGTATCCGCTAATCGACCGCACATGCTCACGGGTTAAACCGTGGCCAGAATTGCCATCGTGCACCTGCCAATTGCTGCCGCCGACATGGCTCATCAGCACAAACACATGATGGTTGCGCACCGCCGCCATTCCAGGTGCCGGCGAGGTGCGTGGAAATTTCCTAGCCCAGTTAGAAGCTAAATTGAGGTCCGCACGAACATGGCCGAATAAATAGCGTGATGCTTCACAGCCGCAGAAAGAATGCGGACAATCGGCGGGCCTGCGGCCGACGATGGCGCCGTTACCATCGGCATTGTTCACATACTGGATTGCGGCTCGATCCGCATTGAGGATTATTCGGTGGTGTCCGTGCCTTGCATCGGCGGTAGTTGTAATGGCGATTGAATTGGGATCGACGCGGCTGGACATGTTGCCGTTAGCGCAATTGGCGAGCGCTAGGCAGCCTGCCCCCAGCCCAAGCAGGCGCAAAAAACGGCTCAATTGGCCGTTACCCCCGAAGCCGTTCATCCTGCCTCCCGCTGCGAAGCGGTTAGAACCCGCTTTTGCAGATAACACCGTATTGAAAAGATGGCGTTTTCTGGACCGCATGGAACCCGAATGGGAGGTGTGGATGACTACCTGCAATAGTGCGCTAAATTACGTCGAGCTTACTGATCCGCCCTCAATGAAGTGGTCCGACCTGAAGTATGTCTTTTGGCATCGCAGATAATGGAAGCGGACGCGCGGAACGTCTTTAAGGCGGCCGATAAGGTATGCGAACTCGTGGCGCAGGAGCGCCTTGGACACTCGACCATCAACACCACGCTCGACCTATATTCCCACGTCACGGAGACTATGCAGGAGGACGCCGCGGCAGAACTCGACAAGGCATTTCGCGTCGCAATGAGGGGCAGTGGGATCACGAAATGAATGGCTTCGGTAGCAATTTCGGTAGCAACGGACTTTTCTGGAAATTGCTCAGACTAGAAATTCTCTATAGATCAACAAGATGGAAGGGTGGCCGAGTGGTTTAAGGCACCGGTCTTGAAAACCGGCAGGGGGCGCAGCTCCCTCGTGAGTTCGAATCTCACCCCTTCCGCCAAGAAACCAATCTATCTTTATGAGATAGCACGCTTTCCCGGGGCCGATGATGCAACGTAAAGTGATGATCGCCTGTGCGGTAACCGGCTCGGCCGATACTCCCTCGCGCAATGCCGCCGTGCCGGTGACGCCGACGCAGATCGCCGCGTCGGCCATCGACGCCGCCAATGCGGGCGCGGCCATCGTTCACATCCACGTGCGCGATCCGCAGACCACGCGGCCGAGCATGGACCCGGCGCTCTATCGCGAGGTCGTCGACCGCATCCGCGCCAGCGGCACCGACGTGCTGATCAATCTCACCACCGGTCCCGGCGCGCGGTTCATTCCCGGCGCCGACGATCCGCTCAAGCCCGGCCCCGGCAGCACGCTGTCGTTGCCGGCCGAGCGCGTGCGCCATGTGGTCGAGCTGAAGCCGGAAATCTGCAGCCTCGACATGGGCAGCATGAACATGGGCGGCCAGGTTTTCGTCAACACGCCCAGCCATCTCGAAGCGATGGCGGTGGCGATCCGCGAGGCGAACGTCACGCCCGAACTCGAAGTGTTCGAGGCCGGCCACCTAATGCTGGCCAAGCGGCTGATCGAGACCGGCCACATCAAACCGCCCGGATTGTTCCAGATCTGCCTCGGGATTTCCTGGGGGCAACCCGCCACCTCGGAGGCGGTCGCCTACATGCGCAGCCTGCTGCCGTCCGACTGCATCTGGTTTGCATTCGGCATTTCGTTGCACCAATTCCCCATCGCCGCGCAAACCGTGCTGCTCGGCGGCCACGTGCGGGTCGGGCTGGAAGACAATCTCTATCTGGAGAAGGGCAAGCTGACGCCGAGCAACGCCGCGCTGGTGGAGAAGGCGGCGAGGATCATCGACATTCTGGGCGATCAGGTCGCCACGCCGGCGGAGGCGCGGGAGATGCTGAAACTGGGCGGCCGCTAGAAATCAATCGGAAACAACGTATCGATCGGCAGCAGCGGCCCGCCGCGGGTGCGGCATGCGCGTTGGCAAGCGCGGTCGGCGGCGTCGGCGCGCTTGAGGCAATGTCGCTGTGTGTCCCGCTCAAGGCAGGCGGCCAGATTCCAGGCGGTGTAGGAGCCGCAGTCCATCCAACAGGCGCCCGAGGCCCAGACCGACTGCGCCCGCTCGCTAAGCGGGAACGCCGGCTCCTGGCTGTGCCGGTTATAACGCCAGACCGCCGTCTCGCCGGCCGTAGCTGGCAGCGTCGAAATGCCACCAAGCAGCAAGGCAAAAACGAGGACTAAACACTTCATGGGACCGCCTTTCCAGGGCCACCAGCATAGCGCCGCGGCGCCGGCGCGCCAATTGGGGCGGTGGACGGCCGCCCGCGGGCGGGAACTTCCGTCCCCCAGCGCCCGTTGCTATTGTGACAACGTCGTATAGGGCGCGTGGCTGAGGAGTAACGGGTGAGCGTCGCAGAGCAACCAGCCGAACCCGCCCAAAATCCCACCCAGAATTTCGGCACCGTCGGCATCAAGCCGATGGAGCGGCCGAGGCTGGTCACACGCCTGTTCATGGGCGTGGTGGCTTTCGTCGAACGGCTCAATCTCAAATACAGCAAGCTCGGCAACCCGCCGATCTACGACAACGCGGTGTTCCCGTGGACGGCGGAGATCGAGCGCGAATGGCGCGCCATCCGTGCCGAGCTCGACCATTTGCTCACGCGTAAGGACGACCTGCCCGGTTTTCACGAATTGGCGACCGACGTCGCCACCATCAGCCAGGACCGCGGCTGGAAGACGTTTTTTCTGTGCGGCTACGGCTTCTACTCCGACAACAATATCAAACTGTGTCCGCAGACTTGGACCACATGCCAGAAGATCCCCGGCCTGATCACGGTGATGTTCTCGATCCTGGAGCCAGGCAAGCACCTGCCGCCGCACCGCGGACCCTATAACGGCGTGTTGCGCCTGCATCTCGGGCTGATCGTGCCGGAGCCGCGCGAGCAACTGGGCATCCGGGTCGAAAACGAGGTCTACCGCTGGAAGGAAGGCGCAGCGGTGGTGTTCGACGACGCCTTTGAGCACGAGGCCTGGAACCGCACGCCGCATACGCGCGTGGTGCTGTTTGTCGATTTCCGCAAGCCGCTGCGCTTTCCGGCCAATGTCCTCAATTGGCTGCTGCTGCATCTGGCGGTGTTCACGCCCTTCATCCGCGAGGGCATGGACAACCAGGCGGCCTGGGAGAAGAAGTTCTACGAAGAGGCGGAAGCTTGGCGCAATGGGTAGGCCCGCCGGCCTTGCTATCGCGCCGGATCGCGACTAGCTCCTTGCCGGCATGCGTGATCCCACCGCTAAAACCGATACTGGCGCGCCGAAGGTGAGTTTCGTCTCGCTCGGCTGCCCGAAGGCGCTGGTCGACAGCGAGCGCATCGTCACCCGCCTGCGCGCCGAGGGCTATGAGCTATCGCGCGATCACCACGGCTCCGACCTGGTCATCGTCAACACCTGCGGCTTTCTCGACAGCGCCAAGGCGGAATCTCTTTCGGCCATTCGCAAGGCGCTAAAGGACAACGGCAAGGTCATCGTCACCGGCTGCATGGGCGCCGAGCCGGAGAGCATTTCCGCCGCCTACCCGCAAGTGCTGGCGATCACCGGCCCGCAGCAATATGAGAGCGTTGTTGAAGCGGTTCACCGCGTGGTTCCGCCGCGGCACGATCCGTTTCTCGATCTGGTGCCGCCGGAAGGCATCAAGCTGACGCCGCGCCACTACGCCTACTTGAAGATTTCCGAAGGCTGCAACAACCGCTGCACGTTCTGCATCATCCCGCGCCTGCGCGGCGATCTGGTATCGCGCCCGATCGCCGACGTGCTGCGCGAGGCGGAGAAGCTGGTCGCCGCCGGCGTCAAGGAACTGTTGGTGATCTCGCAGGACACGTCCGCCTACGGGCTCGACATTAAATATGCCGCGAACCAGTGGCGCGGCCGCGAGTTGCGCGCGAAGTTCATCGATCTCGCAAGCGCTTTGGGCGAGCTCGGCGTCTGGGTGCGGCTGCATTACGTCTACCCCTACCCGCACGTCGACGCGGTTATTCCGCTCATGGCCGAGCGCAAGGTGCTGCCCTATCTCGACATCCCATTCCAGCACGCCGCGTCCGATGTGCTCAAGCGCATGCGCCGCCCGGCCGCGCAGGAAAAAACCTTGGAGCGCATAGCGCGCTGGCGCGAGATCTGTCCCGACCTCACGCTGCGCTCGACCTTCATCGTCGGCTTTCCCGGCGAGACCGACGCGGATTTCGAACTGCTGCTGCAATGGCTGGAGCAAGCCACGCTCGATCGCGTCGGCTGCTTCCGCTACGAACCGGTAAAGGGCGCCGCCGCCAACGATCTGGCCGCAGCAGTGCCGGACGAAGTGAAGGAGGAGCGCTGGCACCGCTTCATGCAGGCGCAGCAGAAGATTTCGACCCGCCGCCTCAAGCGCAAAGTCGGCACCCGCCAGCGCGTCATCATCGATGAGGTCGGCTCAACCGTTGCGAAAGGCCGCTCGATGGCCGACGCGCCCGAGATCGACGGCGCCGTTTACGTGGCAAGCCGCCGGCCGCTGCGCGTCGGCGAGATCGCGACCGTGAAGATCGAACGCGCCGACGAATACGATTTGCACGGGACGGCGGTGGGATTTTGAACTAACGCGTTGACAAAGATCAACGCACCGTGACGCAATCGGGCCACCGTCGCGCTTTCGGGGCAACACCGTGCTGATTGCCATTTTCGCCGACATCCATGCCAACCGGCAGGCGTTCAGCGCCTGTCTGGCGCAAGCGCGCGGCTACGGTGCCGAGCGGATTGTTCTGCTCGGCGACTATGTCGGCTATGGCGCCGATCCGGAATGGACGGTGGCGACCGTCATGGAGTTGGTCGACGACGGCGCCGTGGCCGTGCTCGGCAACCACGACAGCGCGATCGGTAATCCGCGCGAACAGATGAATATGGAAGCCCAGATCGTCATCGAATGGACGCGCGGCGAGCTCGGTGCTTCCGAGCGGCAATTCTTGGCCGGCTTACCGTTCACGCACAAGGAAAGCGACCGGCTGTATGTGCACGCCGATGCGAGCAATCCCAGGAGCTGGATCTATGTGAAGAGCACCGTGGAGGCGGCCCGCAGCATCAGCGCCATCTCCGCTCATGTCAGCTTTTGCGGCCACATCCACCAGCCCGCGCTCTACAGCATGTCGGCAACGGCCAAGATGTCCGCCTTCACGCCGACCACCGGCATGGCCGTACCATTGCTGCCAGGACGGCGCTGGCTCGCGGTGCTCGGCTCGGTGGGGCAGCCGCGCGACCGCAATGCGGCGGCCTCCTATGCCATGCTCGATACCGAAAAGAACGAACTGACTTACTGCCGTGCGCCTTACGACGTCGAACAGGCCGCCGGCCAGATCTTGAAAAAAGGTCTGCCGGATTGGCTGGCCGAGCGGCTGTTGCTGGGGCAATAAATGGTCAAGCCGCTGCACGAACCCGGCGTGATCGTCGACGGCTTCCGGCTCGAGGAACGCGTGCATAGCGGCGGTATGGCTGTGCTGTGGCGAGTTTCGCGCCCCGGCGCCACGATGCCGATGTTGATGAAGGTGCCGCGGATCGGCGAAGGCGCCGACCCGGCCGCCATCGTCAGCTTCGAAATGGAGCAGATGATTCTGCCGCGGCTGTCCGGGGTTCACGTCCCGAAGTTCGTCGCCGCCGGCGATTTTGCCGTGCAGCCCTTCATCGTAATGGAGGCCATCCCGGGCAAGACATTACTGCCGCGGCTCTCCGAACTGCCCTTGCCTTATGCGGAAGTCGCCGAGATCGGCGTCAAAATCGCGACCGCGCTCGACGATCTGCACCGGCAGCACGTCGTCCATCTCGACGTCAAGCCGAGCAACATCATGTTCCGTCCGAGCGGCGAAGCCGTGCTGCTCGACTTCGGTCTGTCGCATCACGATCAGCTCCCGGATTTGATGCAGGAGGAGTTTCGCCTGCCCTTCGGCACCGCGCCCTACATGTCGCCCGAGCAACTGCGCGGGATCCGCAGGGATCCGCACAGCGATTTGTTCGCGCTGGGTGTCCTGCTTTATTTCTTCTCGACCGGCGTGCGGCCGTTCGGCGAAAGCGAAACGCTGCGCGGCATGCGCCGGCGGCTTTGGCGCGATCCGGTCCCGCCGCGCAAGTTGCGGGGTGACTATCCGCCCTGGCTGCAGGAAATCGTGCTGCGTTGCCTCGCGATCGAGCCGGCCTGGCGCCACCCGACCGCCGCGCAGCTTGCCTTCAATCTGAGCCACCCAAGCGAGGTCAAGCTGACGCACCGATCCGAACGCTTGCAGCACGATTCTTGGACGACCGTGCTGCGGCGGCGGTTCAACAAGGAATTGCCGCGTTCGATTGCCCGGCCGGCGCTTGCGGCGCAGCTGTCGTCGGCCCCGATCATTGCTGTCGCCATCGATCTTGCGGAAAGCTCTGCCTCAATCAACGACGCGTTGCGCGTTACCGCCGCGCGCATACTCGCGACGCTGCCTTCGGCACGACTTGCGTGCCTCAACGTGCTCAAACAGGCCCGGCTCACCCTCGACATGACGCTCGATGAGCAAGGTCACAACAAGCACATCGACCGTATGGTTGCCCTCAAGCATTGGGCCGAGCCGCTGAAGCTGGGGGAAATCCGGCTCACCGTGCACGTGATCGAGGCGCTCGATCCAGCCGCGGCGATTCTCGAATTCGGGCAAGCCAATCACGTCGATCACATCCTGATCGGCGCGCGGCAGAATTCGCTGCTGCGCAAGCTTCTGGGCAGCGTGTCCGCCCAGGTCGCCGCGCAATCTCCCTGTACGGTGACCGTCGTTCGCCCGCCGCGCGTTGACGAAGCGGGCGCTTGAAGATCGAGGCAACTACAGCCGATAAAACTTCACCGCATTGTCGTGCAGCACCTTGCGCTGCTCGGCCTCGGTGTATTCGGAAAGCACCGTGCGGTAGACGCCGAAGAAATCGGCGTAGCTCGCGTGCAATTTCTCCAGCGGAAAATTGCTGCCGTAGATGGTGCGCTCGACGCCGAAAATCTGGATCGAGTCGCGGATCACCTGCCGCGCCTGCGGCAAGGTTAGCCCCGAGCTGTACATGCCGATCCCAGAAAGCTTCACATGCACGTTGGAAAACGCCGCCAGGGTCGTGAGCGCGCCGCGCCACTGCTCGATCATATGCGGCGTGCGCTCCGTCAGCATGCCGGCGTGCACCAGGATCATGCGCACATTGGGGAACGCCTTCACCAATTCGGCCGCATAGGCCGCCTGCCCGGCATAGACCTGCAATTCGAAACTCAGATCGTATTTTTCCAGCAGCGCGAAGCCGCGGCGGAATTCGGGGGCGTTGCAGTAGTCCGGCCGCGGCACTGACCGGCGCACCGGATCGCTGTCCCAGTACAGCATCTGACGCACGCCGCGTAGATTGGCGAATTGTTTCTGCGCCTTCAGCGCGGCGTCGAGAGCGGGATCGGCCAGGTCGGCATTGCAGACGATGCCGTGCGGAAAGCCGTGTTTGTCGGCGACCGCTTGCAGCCAGCGTGTCTCGTCGAGCGCGCGCCCCGGTCCCCACATGGCGGTGACGTGCACCGACTTCACCACGCCCTGCGGCACGATGTCGTTGATCCACTCTTCCACCGGATAGTCGCGGCGCAGGCCGAAATAATCGCCGAACATGCGCGGGATCGGTGGATCGGCCAGCCACGCCACGTCCTTGCGCAGCCAGATGTGATGATGGGTGTCGATCGCCGGTCCGTTGTAAGCAGGCATGGTTCCCTCGATTATGGTTTGAGCGAGTGCACGACCGTCACCACGGCGTCGGTCAGTTTTTTCAGTTCTTCGGCTGAGATGGTGAAAGCCGGCGTGAGATAGATGATGTTGCCGAACGGGCGCACGAACACGCCCTCCGCCACGAAGCGCGCGCGCAAGGCGTCGAGATTATCGATGCGTTCGCATCTCGACCACGCCGATGGCGCCCTTGACGCGCACGTCCTTGACGCCCGTCATGCTGCGGCAGGGCGCCAGCCCTTGCAACAGCGCGGACGAGATGGCGGCGACCTGTTGCAAGCGCGGCTCGCTGCTCGAACAAATCGAGCGAGGCATTGGCGGCGGCGCAGCCGAGCGCGTTGGCCATGTAGCTCGGCCCGTGCATCAGCGCCTTCTTCGGATCGTCGGACCAGAACGCGTCGAACACTTTTTGCGTCGCGACGGTCGCGGCCAGCGGCAGCGTGCCGCCGGTGAGCGCCTTCGACAGCGTGATGATGTCGGGCGTCACGCCGGCGGCCTCGCAGGCGAACATGGTGCCGGTGCGGCCGAAGCCGGTGAACATCTCGTCGAAGATCAGCAGCACGTCGTATTGGTCGGCGAGCGCGCGCAGGCGCTTGAGCACGCTGGCGTCGTGAAACTTCATGCCGCCGGCGCCCTGCACCAGCGGCTCGACGATGATGGCGGCGATGCTGTCGGCGCGCTCGCGCCAGCAATTTGTCGAGCGCCGCCGCGCGCTCATCGTTGTCCGGCAAATCGACGAGGTGGTGCTTTGGCAGCAAACCGGCGAACAGCGCATGCATGCCGCCTTCGGTGTCGCTCACCGCCATGGCGCCGGTGGTGTCGCCGTGATAGCCGCCCTTGAAGGCGACGAACTGCCTGCGTCCCTTCACGCCGCGATTGATCCAGTATTGCACTGCCATCTTCAGCGCGACCTCGACCGCGACCGAGCCGGAGTCGGAAAAGAATACGCGGCTGAGATCGCCCGGCAGCAGAGCCGCGAGCCGCCGCGCCAGCGTCAGCGCCGGCTCGTGCGCCAGCCCGCCGAACATCACATGCGGCATCTGCTTGAGCTGGCTTGGCCACCGCGTGCCGGATGTGCGGCTGGTTGTAGCCGTGGCAGGCGGTCCACCAGCTGGCGACGCCGTCGATCAGTTCGCGGCCGTCGGCGAGCACGATGCGCGAGCCCTGCGTGCGCGCCACCGGCAGCGGCGAGGCCGCGGTCTTCATCTGGGCATAGGGCAGCCAGACGTGGTCGAGACCGGCCGCGTACCAGTCGGGCGGCTCGCTGTTTTTGCTGGTATCGCCCGCCATTTGGCGTGTCCCTATTTCCAGCCTTGGCGGGCATTTAGCCTAATGTGCTAGTCAAGGTCACCATGAACTCGCTCGACCAATTCGCGCAAGGCAAAGCTCGACGATTTGCAGCGCCGCCATCTGCGCCGGGCGCTGGCCGAGACCGTGCGCGAGGACGGCATCTGGGTCGAGCGCGACGGCAAGCGGCTGCTGTCGTTTTCCTGCAACGACTATCTCAACCTGACCCAGCATCCGGCCATCAAGCAAGCGGCCGATCGCGGCGATCGAGAGCTACGGCGCCGGCTCCGGCGCCTCGCGCCTGGTCACCGGCAATCACCCGCTCTATGCCGAGCTGGAGGCGCGCCTCGCCCGCATCAAACAGACCGAGGCCGCCTGCGTGTTCGGCTCCGGCTATCTCGCCAATGCCGGCATCATCCCGGTGCTGATCGGCCGCGACGGCCTGGTGCTGGCGGATGAGCTGTCGCATGCCTGCCTGTTCGCCGGCGCGCAACTGTCGCGCGGCAAGGTGATGACGTTCCGCCACAACGACGTCGGCGCATGCGCGCGAATTGCTGGCCGAGCATCGCGCCGAGCACGACCACGCGCTGATCGTCACCGACGGCGTGTTCTCCATGGACGGCGATCTGGCGCCGCTCGCCGAACTGCTGGCGCTGGCCGAACGAACACGACGCCTGGCTGATGTCGGACGACGCGCATGGGCTGGGCGTGGTCGGCGGCGGGCGCGGCTCGAGCTTCGTGCGGCAACACGCATATTCCGATGCCGCTGCAGATGGGCACGCTGTCGAAAGCGATCGGCGCCTATGGCGGCTATCTGTGCGCCTCGGCGCCGGTGATCGACCTGATCCGCAACCGCGCGCGCACGCTGATCTATTCGACCGGCCTGCCGCCGTCCTGCGTCGCCGCCGCCATCGCCGCGCTCGACCTGATCGAGCGCGAGCCGGCTTACGCCGCGCTGCCGGTGCAAAAGGCCAAAGCCTTCACCAAGCGCGCCGGGCTGCCGCGAGGCGCAGAGCCCGATCGTGCCGGTGATCATCGGCGACGGAAGAAGCAACGCTCGCGGCCTCGCGCCTGCTCGCCGATGAAGGCTTCCTCGCCGCCGCCATCCGCCCGCCCACGGTGCCGGCCGGCACCGCGCGCCTGCGGCTGACCTTCACCGCGCAGCATCCCGACGATCAGATCGCGCGGCTCGCCGACATCGTGCGCGACAAGATTTTGGCGCAACTGAACGCCGTGAGCGCCTATTTCGTCACCTCGACCGGCACCGACATCGGCAAGACCTTCGTCACCGCCGGGCTGATCCGCTATCTGCGCGAGGCCGGGCAGCGCGGTCGACGCGCTCAAGCCGGTGGTGAGCGGCTACGATCCTTCCGTGGTCGAGACCAGCGATCCGGCGGTGCTGCTCGGCGCGCTCGGGCAGCCGGTGTCGGCCGACGAGATCGAGCGCATCGCGCCCTGGCGCTTCCGCGCGCCGCTGTCGCCCGATCTCGCCGCCGCGCGCGAAGGCCGCAGCATCGAATTCGAGCAGCTGATCGCGTTCAGCCGCGAGGCGATCGATGCGGCGAACGGCATCCTGTTCATCGAGGGCGTCGGCGGCATCATGGTGCCGCTCGATGCCAACCGCACGGTGCTCGACTGGATGGCGGCGCTGCGATATTCCGCTGCTGCTGGTGGTCGGCGGCTATCTCGGCACCATCAGCCACACCCTCACCGCGCTCGACGTGCTGGCGCAGCGCAATCTGAAAATCGCGGCCATCGTGGTGAGCGAGAGCGAGCGCAATCACGGTCGAGCTCGACGACACGGTCGCCAGCATCGCGCGCTTTTCGCATGGCGTCGATGTGGTCGGCCTGCCGCGGCTGCCGGGCGGCATCAACCAGCACCCGGCCTTCGCGAAAATCGCCGCGCTGCTCTAGGCGCGCGCGCCGAGCGCTCGCGGATCTATGTCAGCCATTTCAGGCCCACGAGGTTTCGATCATGCCTTCGAGTATTGATCAGCGCGTGCAGCAGGATGGTCAGGATGGTCGAGCCGGTGGCCCAGCGCATCCAGCCGAGCAGCAGGCCGAACGCGAACACCTGGCCGATCACGTACCAGTCGTATTGCACATGGATGATCGCCCACAGCAGCGAGGTGACGACGATAACGGGCCAGACATCGCGCGGTGCCTGCAGCCAGCCGCGAAACAGAAAGCCGCGGAACAGGATCTCCTCGCCGATCGGCGTGGCCACCACCACGGCGAGCCACAGCCAGAGCAGCCAGCCGCCCGCGCTCGCCGTGCGGATAGATGTCGACCTGGAACGGCGTGACCAGACTGCGCCCGAGCAGCCAGCTCAGCACGTTGCCGGCGACGATCACGACCACGAGGGCGGCAAAGCCGAACACCACTTCGCCGCGGCGCGGCCAGATCAAGCCGAGATAATCGGCGGCGCCGATCCCGCGACGTTGCGCGAACAGCGCCAGCAGGCCGACCTGCACCGGCGTCGACACCAAGATGACGAGCGTCACCGCGATGCCGTCGCCGGTGAAATCCGGCAAATGGCCCAGGCTGCGCCCGAACCACCAGGTCAGCGCCGACCAGCGCGACGAATTGCCCGGCCAGCAAGGCGATGACCGCGAGGCCGAAGGTGGACACCCTGCCCCAAGGTTTGAGCGCGTCTGTCACCGGAGCGTATCGCTCTGCCGAGACGACTTGCTACGGAATCAGGATCGACGAGCCGGTGGTGTTGCGGCCTTCCAGGTCCTTGTGCGCCTGGGCGGCGTCCTTGAGCGCATATTTCTGGTTGACCGGAATCTTCACCGCGCCCGAGCCGACCTTCTCGAACAGATCCTTGGCGGTCGCCACCAGATCCTCGCGCTTGGCCGCGTAGTGGTTGAGCGTCGGACGGGTGGCGAACAGCGAGCCCTTGGTCTGCAGCAGGTTGATGTTGAAGGCCTCGATCGGCCCGGACGCGCTGCCGAAGCTCACGAACATGCCGAGCGGGCGAATGCAATCGAGCGAGGCCGGGAACGTGGTCTTGCCGATGCCGTCATAGACCACGTCGCACAGCTTGCCGCTGGTGATCTCCTTCACCTTCGCCACGAAGTCCTCGTCGCGATAGAGGATGGTGTGGTGGGCGCCGTTCTTCTTGGCGAGCTCGGCCTTGTCCTTGGAGCCGACGGTGCCGATCACGGTGGCGCCGAGATGGTTGGCCCACTGGCAGGCGATCAGGCCGACGCCGCCGGCGGCGGCGTGAATCAGACAGATCGTGCCCTTGCCCACCTTGAAGGTGCGGTTGAGCAGATATTGCACGGTCATGCCCTTGAGCATCATGGCGGCGGCCTGCTCATAGGTGATGTTGTCGGGCAACTTCACCGCGCGCTCGGCCGGCAGCAGGCGCTCGGCCGAATAGCCGCCGAGCGGCACCACATAGGCGACGCGGTCGCCCACCTTGACGTCGGTCACGCCCGGGCCGACCGCGGTCACCTGCCCGGCGCCTTCGTTGCCGGAAACGAACGGCATGCCGACCGGCGACGGATACATGCCCATGCGGAAATAGGTGTCGATGAAATTCACGCCGCAGGCGTGCTGCTTGATCTTGATCTGGCCCTGGCCGGGCGCCGGGACTTCGATGTCGTCGAAGCGTGAGGACCTCGGGACCGCCGTGTTTGTGAACGCGCACTGCCGCAACCATGTTTCACTCCCTGAATAGACTTGGATTGTTATGTGGATGGGTTTCGGCGGCGATCATAGGCAGCCAGGCGCCGAACACAAGGTACATGCCGCAGGCACGGGGACCGGGTTAGCGCGCCCCCGAGACATTCAGGGTGGCGCCGCTGATGTAGGACGCCGCGTCCGACAGCAGGAACAGGATCGCCTCGGCGATTTCCTCCGGCTCGCCCGGCCTGCCCATCGGCAGCAGCGGCGTAATCCGCTCGAGCCGGCCGGGCTCGTGGATCTCGGTTCTGGTCGGTCCCGGGCGGATGGTGTTGAAGCGGATGCCCTCCTTCGCCACCTCGCGCGCAAGTCCGACCGTGAGCGCGTCGATGCCGCCTTTTGCCGCGGCATAGAAGACGTATTCGCCGGCGCCGCCGGTGACGCTCGCGATCGAACCGAGCATGACGATCGAGCCGCCGCTGCCGCCATGCGCGGTCGACATGCGCCGCACCGCCGCGCGCGCGCAGAGTATGCCGCCATAGAGGTTGACGTCGATCACCTCGCGGATCGTCTCCGCGCTGGCGGCCTCGAGTCTGGAGTTTTTACCGCCGATCCCGGCGCTGTGCACGAAATGGGTGAGCGGGCCGAGCTCTTTCGTCGCCTGATCGAACACGCGCTCGATCGTCTCTTCCGATCGCCATGTCGCCCTGCAGCGCGACCGCCTTGCCGCCGGCAGCTTTCACCGCATCGACGACGCTGGCGGCGGCCTTGGCATTGCTCTTGTAGTTGACCGCCACGTCGTAGCCGCGCGCGCCTGCCAGCCGCGCGGTCGAAGCGCCGATGCCGCGGCTGCCGCCGGCAATCAGAAGAATGGGTCGTGACATGGAGAACTCCCGCAAGGTTTAGACCGAAGCGAGCACAATCAGGCCGGCCGGCGCAACAGGCCGGCGACGAAGAAATAAACCGCGATCGCCGTCAGCGGCCAGGTCACATAAAGCCCCGGATCGAGATTCTGGATCACCGCCCACAGTGCCAGCACGGCCCATGCGGCCAGCAGCGCGATATTGAGCGGGCGCAGGCGCTTGACGCGCAGCGGGTGCAGGAACTTGATCGGCGCGAAGGTCAAGATGGCGAGAATGACAATCATCGCGGCGGCGAGCCAAAGCGGCGGCTCCAGCAGATAAAGATAGAACGCGGCCAGATTCCACACCGCAGGAAAGCCGTGGAAATAATTATCGGGTGTCTTCATCTGGCGGTCGGCGAAATACAGCGCGCCGGTGATCACCACCACGATGCCGGCGGGTATCGCCAGCACTTGCGGCAACAGGCCGCTGGCGGCGATCGCATAGGCCGGCACGAAAACATAGGTGACGAAGTCGACGATGAGATCGAGCGTGTCGCCCGACCAGCGCGGCAAAATTTCCGCCACCTTGAATGCGCGCGCCAGCGGGCCGTCGACGCCATCGACCACCAGCGCGAGACCAAGGCAGAAGAACATCGCCGCCCAATAGCCGCCAGTCGCAAATGTCAGAGCCAGCAACGCCAGCGCCGCGCCGCAGGCGGTGAAGATATGAATGGTGAAGGCGCGAACGCGTTCAAATTTCGTCATGATTTTTTCTTTGCGCATGGTCTTATCCGAAAACCGGTTCCCACTTTTCGGGACCATGCGCTATTGGTTACCCCAGTCGAGCTTGACGATCTCGGCCGAACGGCCGGCCAGATTCCAGTTGCGCCCGAAGCCGCGGAAACGCGACTTGTCGGCGCGCGCGACGATGACGTCGGGCCCGATCCAGTATTCGCTGTTGCGGATGACCACGTTCTGGCCGGGCTGCTTGCCTCGCACCGGCGTAATGGCGCCGTCGACATATTTCTCGATGCGCACGATGCGCGTCTCGCCTTGCGTCTCGTAGCTGATCGGCACCTGGCGCACGCCGAGGAATTGCCCGACCAGGATCGAGAGCAGATGCGTGGTGCCGCCGACGCGGCCGGTGAAGATGCGGGTGAGGCCTTTCACCGCGAGCGCCGAGGCCTTGTCGTCGACGAACAGCGCCGCGGTCCAGTTGCCGCGCGACATGATGCCCGGCAGATCCATCATAAGGCCTACGCGCAGCCCGGAAAGATCTTCGCTGTCGATGTGTCCGTCGTCGATGCGGATGCCAGCCCAGGTCTGGCAGCGCTCTTCGGTCGGCGGATGATCGCCGAGCGAGAGCACGCAGGGGCAGAACACCGTGCAGCTGCATGACAACGCCATCTCGCCTTTCAGGGTCCACGCTTCAGTCACTATTGCACTCCCGGTCTTTTGATTTTCTAGCTCAAATCGCGCGCACCGGCCAATGCGCCGCTAGCGCCGACAGCACGAAGGCGACTCCGACGGCGATCAATGCGGCGCCGACCATATGTGTAAATCGTCTGCCGGTGCCGATCTTCTCGATCGTCATCAGCATGCCGAGCCCCGCCATCCAGATCACGTTCATGACGCCGACCGCGAACATCACCAGCATCATCGCCCAGCAGCAGCCCAGGCAATAAAGGCCCTGTTTGGCGCCGAGCCGGAACACGCCGCGCGGTGTGGTCGCCCAATGCGCGAAGAAGAATGGGAACGGATGCTGACATTGCCTGAGACAGGCGTGCTTGAGCGCGGAGAACTGGTAGACGCCGGCGCCGACGAAGATCGCGCCGGAGAACAACCCGCTTGCCGAGGCCATGCCGGCGTCGAGCAGCGCGGCGCGCGTAAACGCGAACTGCGCCAGCGTGGCGGCGGCGGCGAAGCCGAGCCACACCAACATGTAGCCGGCGGCCAGCATGAACGGCGAGACGATGCGCTCGCCCTTGCGCGCGGCGGTGTCGGCGATTTCGGCGTAAGTGAGGATCATGGGCGAAGCGCTCGGCAGCATCATGGCGAGCGTCATGGCGCCCCACATCAACGCAACAAGCGCGAAGCCGCTCGCGCTCCAGCCGCCGTGCGGCATGGCGAACAGCGCAAGGCCGAAACTGGGGCTGCACAACACTTCGATCGCGCGCGGCAGCCAATCGAGCGCGCCCATGCCGGGGCCGAGCGCATGGACGGGGCCGCCCATGCCGACGATTAGCAGCGCGAGACAGAGCCAGCCGAGCCCCGCCAATGCGACCACGCAAATGACGGCCAGCACTTTCGGGCGCGCGAAGACGGCGCCCAGCCGGCTGGCGGCGGGCGACAGATGGGAAAGATCGTGGTCGGCGGCCTCGCTCATCGAATGGACACCTTTAAGCCCGTGCATAGCGCATCGGTCCGGACCGGGGTATCCGGAAGCCTCTAGCGTGGTTTCCGCACCGGCCCGGCGCATGCTAATCGGTTAGCGCGCAACAGGATCAGACGCTTTGATGCCGGACAAATATGGCAGCGGCGGCGGGGCTTCCGCCATCGTGGTGGGCGGCGGGCCGGCCGGGCTGACCGCCGCGATCGCGCTCGCCTCCGGCGGCATAACCACCATGCTGGCGGTAAAGCGCCCGGCCAAGCCCGACAACCGCACCACCGCCCTGCTCGGCGGTTCGGTGACGGCGCTTATGACCCTCGGCGTGTGGGAATTGTGCGAAGCGCAGGCGGCGCCAATGCGGGTGATGCGCATCGTCGACGACACCGGCCGGCTGTGGCGCGCGCCGGAGGTGAAATTCTCCGCCGACGAAATCGACCTGGACGCATTCGGTCACAACATCGAGAACCGCCATCTGGTCGCCGCACTCGAGCAACGCGCCCACGCGCTCGCCAACTTGCGCATGGTGGAGGACGAGGTGCGCAGCGTCGAGCCGGGAGACGCCGCCGTGACGGTGACGCTGAAGAGCGGCGATACGCTGTGCGCGCCGCTCGTCATCGGCGCCGACGGACGGCGCTCGCTCTGCCGGGATGCCGCCGGTATTTCGCTTGACGAGCGCGAATACAAGCAAGTCGCGCTCACCGTTTGTTTCAAGCATTCGCGCCCGCACCGCGACGCCTCGACCGAATTCCATACCCCGAGTGGGCCGTTCACGCTGGTACCGCTGCCGGGCCAACGCTCGAGCCTGGTGTGGGTGCTCGATCCGGCACAAGCCGACGCCATCGCCGCGCTCGATGACGCCGCGCTGTCTGCCGCGATCGAGCGCGCCTCACATTCGATCCTCGGCAAGATCGAGGTCGAACCAGGACGCGGGCTGTTTCCGCTCAGCGTTGCGACCGCCAGGCGTTTCGGCGACAAGCGCGTCGCACTGGTGGGCGAAGCCGCGCATGTGATCCCGCCGATCGGCGCGCAGGGGCTCAATCTCGGCTTGCGCGATGCCGCCAGCATTGGCGAACTCGCCATCGCGGCGCACCGCGACGGCTGCGACATCGGCGGCGCCGACGTGCTCACTGCCTACGACACGATGCGGCGCGCCGACGTCGGCAGCCGCACGCTCGCTATCGATCTGCTCAACCGCACGCTGCTCACGGATTTCCTCCCAGTGCAGGGCATGCGCAGCTTGGGGCTTTACCTGATCGACCGCATCGGGCCGCTGCGCCGCACGGTGATGCGCGAAGGCGTAACCCCAGCCGCCGCTCAGCCGCGGCTGATGCGCGGCGAGGCGTTGTAGCTCCTAACTGTCATGCCCGGCCTTGTCCCGGCCATGACGACTAAGTGAGCTTCGGGGCTTTCTTCACGTCCGGCTTATCCCGGAATTCCGGAGAAATCGGCAGCGGCAGCGCCGGAATGGTTTTGCCCGACGCGCTGGCGACCTGGTGCGCGAACAAGCCGCGCCCAACGAAATGCGGATCGCGCATGGCCTGTTCCAGCGGCACAACAATCGTCGCGCAACAATCGGCGGCGGCAAAAATCGGCCGCCAGTCGTCCGAGGTGCGCGCCGCGATCAGCGTGGCCACCGCGTCGCGCGTCGCCATCGGCGCGCGGATGTCATCGATAAATTCCGCCGCCAATCCGATCGCCTGAGTGAAGGCGATCCAGAATTTCTGCTCGAGCGCCCCGCAGGCGACGATTTTGCCGTCCTTGGTCGGATAGAGCTGATAGCGCGGCGAGCCGCCCGCCAACCACAGTTCGCCCGGCTTGGGAAATTTCCCCGTCGCGGCCCCGAGCGCCAGCGCGGCCCAGCCGAAGGTGAACATGGCGTCGGTCATGGCGATGTCGATGTGGCAGCCCTGCCCGCTCTGGTCGCGCGCGCGCAAAGCTAGCAGAATATTGATCACCGCCGGAAAGCTGCCGCCGGCGATGTCGGCCACCAGCATCGGCGGCACCACGGGCCGCTCGAGCGGCCCCGGCTGCAGATCGAGTAGCCCGGTATTGCCGATGTAGTTGATGTCGTGCCCGGCCTCGTCGACGCGCGGGCCGCTCTGGCCGTAGCCGGTAATTGAACAATAGATCAGCCGCGGGTTGAGTGCGCGCAGGTCGTCGTAGCCCAGTCTAAGCCGTGCCATCACGCCGGGACGGAATTGCTCCATCAGGATGTCGGCGCGCTCGATCAGCGGCATGAGCTTAGCGCGATCGGCTTCGGTCTTGAGATCGAGCGCGAGACTTTTCTTGTCGCGATTGAGTATGGCGAATGGCGCGCTCTCGCCGTCGAAACGCGGCGGGAAGTGCCGCACGTCCTCGCCGCCCGGCTTTTCGATCTTGAGCACCTCGGCGCCGGCTTCCGCCAGCATCAGGCTCGCCAGCGGCCCGGGCAGCAGCGTGGTGAAATCGAGCACGAGAAGGCCGGACAGCGGTTGCATGCCCGACGTATACCCACTTGGCGCGGCCTTTGCATTCCTCTAAAGGGCAGAACGGCCATTTGGAAGGACCATACCTTGAAGATGCCGCGTCAGTTCTTTGCCCCGCTTGCCATCGGCGCCCCGGCGCCGCTGCGCGAGCTGCCGGTGCGGCTGGAGCGCATGATCCATTTCGTGCCGCCGCACCTGGAGAAGCTGCGCGCCAAGGTTCCCGAACTGGCGCGCCAAGTCGACGTGGTGCTGGGCAATCTGGAAGACGCCATTCCGGTCGAGGCCAAGGAAGTGGCTCGCAAAGGCTTCATCGCCATGGCCAAGGCGGTCGACTACGGGGCGACCGGGCTGTGGACGCGCATCAACGCGCTCAATTCGCCCTGGGCGCTCGACGACGTGATCGAGATTGTCGGCGCGGTCGGCGACAAGCTCGACGTCATCATGTTGCCGAAGGTCGACGGCCCCTGGGACATCCACTATCTCGATCAACTGCTGGCGCAGCTCGAAGCGCGCCACAAAATCAGGAAGCCGATCCTGATCCACGCCATCCTGGAGACCGCGCAAGGCGTCAATAATGTGGAGGCGATCGCGAGTGCCTCCCCGCGCATGCACGGCATGAGTCTCGGGCCCGCCGATCTCGCGGCCTCGCGCGCGATGAAGACCACGCGCGTCGGCGGCGGCCATCCCGAGTACAAGGTGCTCGCCGATGCGCAAGGGGACGCGCCGCGCGCGGCGTTCCAGCAGGACCTCTGGCACTACACGATCGCCAAGATGGTCGACGCCTGCGCCGCCGCCGGCATCAAACCGTTCTACGGTCCGTTCGGCGATTTCTCCGACGCCGCCGCCTGCGAGGCGCAATTCCGCAACGCGTTTCTCATGGGCTGCCTGGGCGCCTGGTCGCTGCACCCCTCGCAGATCGCAATCGCCAAGACGGTGTTCTCGCCCGATCCGGCGGAAGTCGCCTTTGCCAAGAAGATCGTCGCCGCCATGCCGGACGGCGCCGGCGCGGTGATGATCGATGGCAAGATGCAGGACGACGCCACCTGGAAACAGGCCAAGGTGCTGCTCGACCTCGCCAAGCTCGTCGCCGCCAAGGACCCGGAAATGGGCACCCGCTACTCACTTTAGTTTGTGGGCTGGCTAATGCCGCAATCGTGCACTATGTGATTCCTGCCATGAACAAAATACGGGTCGCCAAATACAAGATCGGTCAGGTGGTCAAGCACCGCGTCTATCCGTTCCGCGGCGTGGTGTTCGACATCGATCCTGAGTTCGACAACACCGAGGAATGGTGGAAGTCGATCCCCGCCGAGGTGCGCCCGGTCAAGGACCAGCCGTTCTATCACTTGTTCGCCGAAAACGCGGAAAGCGAATACATCGCCTATGTCTCCGAGCAAAACCTGCTGCCGGATACCTCCGACAAGCCGATCCGCCATCCGCAAGTCAACGAAGTGTTTGTGCAGGACGACAGCGGCACCTATCGCCCGCGCAACAGCCAGTTGAATTGATCGCGCGACGATCCGCGAACCACGCATAAACAAAAGGCGCGGCCGAAGTCGTGCCTTTCGCGTTTATTGCAGCGATGATCGCCGAATTATTTCTTTTGCGCGGCCGCCGGAGCTTGCGCCGTCGGCTGCTGGCTCTCCAGTTTCTTGCGCGCGTCTTCCGCCCGTTTCTGCAGCTCTTCCTGCAATTTGCGCTGCTGCTCTTCGACCACCTTCGGATCGGTCGGCGGTCCGTCATAAGCCTTGGCGAAATCGGCGAGCGGCAGCGGCAGGCTGATCGGCGTGCCCTGCATGTTGATGGCCTGAATGACAATCTGCTGCCCCTTCTTCATCTTGCCGATCAAGTCGTCGGGGACCGGATAGTCGGACATGCAGCCGACCGGGAAGCAGATCTTGTAGGGCGACTGCGTCGGCTGATTTTGGTCGATCATCATGCGGGTGCCGTGCTGCAACTGCATGCCGAGCGGAACGGTGACGCGCAGAACCTTGGCCTCGCCTTCCGGCTCGAACAGCTGGACGATCGCGACCGGCATACCGTTTTCCAGCCGGCCGTCCTTGGTGAGAACGCAGACTTCCTTGTTGTTGGTTTCCGGGCCCTTGCCGCAAACCTTCAACCACGGCGAATACATCAGCGGCGGCGGTTGATCCGCGCCGGCCTGTGGCTGTTGCTGCTGCGGGGGCTGCTGCTGCGCTTGCGGCGGCTGCTGTGGCTTCTGTTGTGCCGCCGGTTTCGCGGGCGCCTGTTTCGGCGCCGCCGGCTTGGCGGGCTGCGCCGGCGGCTGCTGCGCGAGCGCGGGCGTTACCACTACCATAGCCGTTGCTAGCAATCCCGCGCCGGCGATAGCGGCGGTTAGCGCCCGGCCCAGCGGCCGGGCCGATGCGATCCGATAATCCATTGCAAATCGTCCTTTTTCCTCGCACCGCTCACGGCCTAGGCCCCACCCGAACGGACGTCTCCTAAGCACGGCTGTGTCCCCGTGAAATACGGCGGGAGCGTGACACTTCAGGGGTGCCTGATAGCCGATATTGCGCCTGCAATAAAGCCACGAATGCGCTGAAAATCGAGGGCCGCTCAGCGCCTCACCCCTGTGATAAATTGCGCAAAACCGGAACCGAATCGCATCCGACCCCCGTTCGCGCCCTCTTTGCCCTCCCCCGCGCTGATGCAATGGCAGGCATCCCGGCGCACGGTGATGTTTGGCGCGCTCCTGGCCGCCAGCGGGCTCGCCCGCACGCCAGCACGAGCGGCGGCCGCGCGTCACGCCATCGCCATGCACGGCGAGCCGGCCTGGGGGGCCGATTTCAGCCATCCGAGCTATGCCGATCCTGCGGCGCCCAAGGGCGGCCAGCTGGTGCAAGGCGTGCTCGGCACCTTCGACAGCCTCAATCCGTTCATCGTCAAAGGGCTGCCCGCCGCCAGTATCCGCGGCTATGTGATCGAGAGCCTGCTCGCGCGCGGCTATGACGAGCCGTTCACTCTCTACGGCCTGCTCGCCGAAACCGTGGAGACCGATGCCGCGCGCAGCGTCGTGACCTTCACGCTCAATCCGGCCGCGCGCTTTGCCGACGGCAAGCCGGTGACGCCCGACGATGTAATTTTTTCCTGGGAGCTGTTGCGCGACAAAGGCCGGCCGAACTACCGCATCTACTACGCCAAGGTCGTCAAGGCGGTGGCGACCGACGCGCGCAGCGTGCGCTTCGATCTGGCCGGCGCCGACGATCGCGAATTGCCGCTGATCATCGGCCTGATGCCGGTGCTGGCCAAGCACGCGATCAATCCCGACAAGTTCGAGGAGACGACGTTCGAGCCGCTGCTCGGCAGCGGTCCCTATACGGTGAGCGCGGTCAAGCCGGGCGAGAACGTCACCTTAAAGCGCGACCCGAACTACTGGGGGCGCGAGCTGCCAATCAATCGCGGCTCATGGAATTTCGACGCCATCCGCTTCGACTATTACCGCGACGGCAACACCCACTTCGAGGCTTTCAAGAAAGGCCTCTTCGATGTGCGCGCGGAGACCGATCCCGGCCGCTGGCAGACCGCTTATGATTTCCCGGCGCTGCGCGAGAGCCGCGTGGTCAAGGAGGAGTTTCCCTACGGGCTGCCGAAGGGCATGGAGGGCCTGGTGTTCAACACGCGCCGGCCGATATTCGCCGATGTGCGCGTGCGCGAGGCGATCCTGCAGCTGTTCGACTTCGAATGGCTCAACCACAATTATTTCTTCGATCTCTACAAGCGCACCGCCAGCTATTTCGACGGCTGCGATCTCTCCGCCCACGACGTGCCCGCCAATGCGCGCGAGCGCGAACTGCTGGCGCCGTTTCCCGGCACGGTGCGCGCCGACATCATGGACGGCAGCTGGGCGCCGCCGGTCACCGACGGCTCCGGCCGCGATCGCGCCGGTCTGCGTCGGGCGTTCGCGCTGTTCGCGGCGGCCGGCTACGCGCTCAAGGGCACCCAACTGGTGCACACCGCCACCGGGCGGCCGTTAGTGTTCGAAATCCTCACCACCACGCGCGACCAGGAGCGGCTGGCGCTCGCCTTCGTACGCAATCTCAAGCTCGCCGGCATCGACGCGCGCGTGCGCAGCGTGGACGCCACGCAATTCGAGCGCCGGCGCATCACCTTCGATTTCGACATGCTGCAGTATCGCTGGGAGCAGTCGCTGTCGCCCGGCAACGAGCAGAGCTTCTACTGGGGCTCGGATGCGGCCACGCAAGAAGGCAGCCGCAACTACATGGGCGTCAAGTCGAAGACGGTCGACGCCATGATCGCCGCAATGCTCAGCGCCACCAGCCGCGAGGATTTCGTCGCCGCCACCCGCGCACTCGACCGCGTGCTGCTGTCCGGCTTCTACGTGGTGCCGCTATATTTCCCGCCCAAGCAATGGGTGGCGCGCTGGATACGAATCAAGCATTCCTCGCAGACTTCCCTGTTCGGCTACTTGCCGGAAACCTGGTGGCACGGGGACGCCAAATGATCTTAAGCGGGCGCGCGCAAGCGCTCGCGCTGATTGATCCGCCCCATTGCGCGAGCATCACCGGCGCCGCGCCGCGCAGGCTGACCTATGCCGAAGCCGACCGCGCCATATCGGTGCTCGCGACCAAACTGGGTGGGCTGGGCCTGCAGACCGACACCGTGGTGGCAATGCAGCTTGCCAATACCGTGGACAGCGTCATCGCCCTGCTCGCCATATGGCGCGCACGCCTGATCGCGGCGCCGCTGCCGCTGCTGTGGCGCAGGCAGGAGATGGTGGACGCGCTGTCGCGCGCCGGCGCCAAGGCCATTCATGTCGCCGCGCATCGGCGCGAGCGCGGCGGCCGAGATCGCCATGCAGGTGGTAGCCGAGCTGTTTCCGATACGGCACACCTGCGCAGCGCGCATGTGGTGGCGCGGCGCATCGCCGGCGCGCTCAACAGCGCGATGCTGGCGCCGCAGCACGGGAGCGACAAGATTGCCGCCAATGTGACGCTGACGACGCTGAAGGCCGGCGACACGCGTGACAGCCTGAAGCTGCGCGTGATGGCCAGCTGGGCGGTTGCCGCCGAGTAATCCGCAGCATAGCTTAGTTCCAAAAGGAGCCAGCCATGCCCGACCATCAGCCTGTCCGCATCGAAGTCGTCTCCGACGTGGTCTGCCCGTGGTGCTTCATCGGCAAGCGCCGCCTGGAAAAGGCGCTCGCGCTGCGGCCCGACATTGCGGTCGAGGTGCATTGGCGCCCCTATTTCCTCAATGACTGGATCCCGCCGGAAGGCATCTCGCGCGCGGACTATCTGACCAAGAAATTCGGGTCGCCCGAGCGTTACGCTGGCATCGCCCAGCGCGTCTGCGCGGCCGCCGCGGCGGAGGGGCTCACTTACGCGATCGACAAGATCAGCCGCCAGCCCAACACGCGCGACGCCCACCGACTGATCCGCTGGGCCGAAGGTATCGGCAAAGCGGGCGAGATGAAACAGAAGCTGATGGACCTCTATTTCACCGAAGGCGCCGATCTCACCAACCACGCCGTGCTGGTGCAGGCCGCCGCCGAGGTCGGTCTCGACCCGGAGGATATGCGCGCGGCGCTGGCGAGCGACCAGGACGTCGCGGAGGTCGAGCAGGAAGCGCAATCCGCCAAGGCGGCCGGCGTCGAGGGCGTGCCCTGCTTCATCTTCGGCGGCAAGTTCGCGGTGTCGGGCGCGCAGTCGCCGGAATATCTCGCCGACGCGATCGACCGCATGGCGCAAGCCGGCCGCGACGCGGCGGAGTGACGACGCCTCAACCACATCCGTTCATTCCCGCGTAAGCGGGAATCCAGTTCTTTAAGCAGCAAGTCGGAATGTGGCGCGCTGGGTCCCCGCTTTCGCGGGGACAAACGGAATCTATCACGCCGCCTTCGCTTGCTCCGCGATACTCGCAAGTTTGCGTAAAATCGCAGCGGTCCCTTTCAGCCGGTCCTCCGGCCGCTCCCAGTCGTCGAAAAACACGAGCTGCTGGCCCGTGGCATCCTTTGGATCTGGCCGCATGCGCACGCCCGAGCCTTGCTCGCGAATGTAGGCGATCAGCCCTTCAGGATTGGAGAAAATATTGTCGCGGAACGACAGCACCGCGCCCTTCGGCCCGGCCTCGAGTTTTTCGACATTGGCGCGCCGGCACAGCGCCTTGATCGCCACCACCTGCAACAGATGCTCGACCTCGCGCGGCAGCGAGCCGAAGCGGTCGACCATTTCGGCCGCGAAACTTTCGATGTCGCGCTCGTCCTCGATCTCGGCCAGCCTCCGGTAGAGCGCCAGCCGCACCGACAGGTCGGCGACATAATCTTCCGGGATGAGCACCGGCGTGCCGATGGTGATCTGCGGCGACCAGCGGTCGGCGGCCGGCGCGGTGATGCCAGCCTTCAGGCTCAGCACCGCCTCTTCCAGCATCTGCTGGTAGAGCTCGAAGCCGACCTCCTTGATGTGGCCGGACTGCTCCTCGCCGAGCAGATTGCCGGCGCCGCGAATATCAAGATCGTGCGAGGCGAGCTGGAAGCCGGCGCCCAGCGTGTCGAGCGATTGCAGCACCTTCAGCCGCCGCTCCGCCTGCGGCGTGATCGCGTTGCTTGCCGGCAGCGTGAACAGCGCATAGGCGCGCAGCTTGGCGCGCCCCACCCGCCCGCGCAGTTGATAGAGCTGAGAAAGGCCGAACATATCGGCACGGTGCACGATCAGGGTATTGGCGCTCGGAATGTCGAGGCCGGATTCGATGATGGTGGTGGACAGCAGCACGTCGTATTTGCCATCATAGAAGGCCGACATGATGTCGTCGAGCACGGTCGGCGGCATCTGCCCGTGCGCGACGGCCACGCGCACTTCCGGCACGTTCTTGTCGAGGAAATCCTTGGCGCCGGCCAGATCCTCGATACGCGGGCAGACATAGAACGCCTGGCCGCCGCGGTATTTCTCGCGCAGCAGCGCCTCGCGCACCGTAATGGGATCGAACGGCGACACGAAGGTGCGCACCGCCAGCCGGTCGACCGGCGGCGAAGCAATGATGGAGAGATCGCGCACGCCGGTGAGCGCCAGCTGCAAGGTGCGCGGGATCGGCGTGGCGGTGAGCGTGAGCACGTGCACTTCCGCGCGCAACGTCTTGAGCTTTTCCTTGTGGGCGACGCCGAAATGCTGCTCCTCGTCCACCACCAGCAGCGCCAGATCCTTGAACTTGATGGCCTTGCCGAGCAGCGCATGGGTGCCGATGACAATATCGACGCTGCCGGAGGCCAAGCCGGCTTTCACCGCGTTCAACTGCGCCGTCGTCACCAGCCGCGAGGCATGCGCCACGTTCACCGGGAAGCCGCGAAATCTTTCGGTGAATGTCTTGAAATGCTGGCGCGCCAGCAGCGTGGTCGGCACCACCACGGCGACCTGCCTGCCGTCGATGGCGGCGATGAAGGCGGCGCGCAGCGCAACTTCCGTCTTGCCGAAGCCGACGTCGCCGCAGATCAGCCGCTCCATCGGGCGGCCGGCGCCGAGATCCTTAATGGTCGCGTCGATGGCGGCGAGCTGGTCGTCGGTCTCCTCGTAGGGGAAGCCGGCGCAGAATTCGTCATAGGCGCCCGGCCCGACATTGAGCCGCGGCGCCTCGCGCAACAGCCGTTCGGCCGCGACCTTGATCAATTCGCCGGCGATCTCGCGGATGCGGCTCTTCATGCGCGCCTTGCGCGCCTGCCAGTTGCCGCCGCCGAGCCGGTCGAGTTCGACAGTGGTCTGCTCGGAGCCGTAGCGCGACAGCAGGTCGACGTTCTCCACCGGCAGGAACAGCTTGGCGCCCTCGGCGTAGTGGATTTCCAGGCAGTCGTGCGGCGCGCCCGCCGCCATGATCGGCTGCAAGCCGGCAAAGCGCCCGATGCCGTGATCGACGTGCACCACCAAATCGCCGGGCGCGAGGCTGGTCGCCTCGGCGATGAAATTATCTGCCCGCCGCATGGCGCGGCGCGGGCGCACAAGTCTGTCGCCGAGAATGTCCTGCTCGCTGACGATGCCAACGTGCGCGGTCTCGAAACCGGACTCGATGCCGAGTACCGCCAGCGCCACCGCCGGCTTTGGCAGGCTCACCGCCTGCGGCCAGGACGCCACGGAGGTGAGATTGTGCAGTTGGTGATCGGCGAGCACGTGGCTCATGCGTTCGCGCGCGCCCTCGCTCCAGAGCGCGATCGCCACCCGCTTGCCCGCCGCCTGCAGCGCCAGCACGTGCTTGCCGACGGCCTCGAACACGTTGGCGCCCGGCTCGGCGCGCTCGGCCGCGAAGTTGTGGCCGGCGCGCGCGCCGACGTCGATCACGCTCGCGGCCTCCGGCACTGCGAACGGCGTCAGCCGCGCCAAGGCCGAACTGTCGAGGCGCTCTCTCCATTCCGCCTCCGCCAGATAAAGCCGCGCCGGCGGCAGCGGCTTGTAAGGCGGTGTCACGCCGTCCTTCAGCGCCTCACGGCGCGCGTCGTAGTAATCGGCGATTTGCGTGAGGCGCTCATGCGCGGCGTCTTCCGCCAGATGCTCGAGCGCCAGCCGCGTCCCGGGCAGATAGTCGAATAGGGTTTCAAGCGTGTTGTGGAACAGCGGCAGCCAGTGCTCCATGCCCGGATAGCGGCGGCCCTCGCTCACCGCTTCGTACAGCAGATCGTCGGGCGTAGCGGCGCCGAACTCGGCGACATAACCGGTGCGGAAGCGGCGGATGGTTTCGGTGATGAGCTGGAATTCCGCCACCGGCACCAGATCGAGCCCGCGCAACTGAGTTTCGCTGCGCTGGGTCTGCGCGTCGAAGCTGCGGATGGTCTCGAGCGCGTCGCCGAAGAAGTCGAAGCGCACCGGCATGTCCATGCCGGGCGGGAACAAATCGAGGATGCCGCCGCGCACGGCGTAGTCGCCCGGCTCGCGCACGGTGGAGGCGCGCGTGAAGCCGTTGAGCTCCAGCCATGCGATGATGCTCGCCATGCCGATGACATTGCCGGGCGCGACCGACAGCGCGTGGGTGGCGACGAACTCGCGCGCCGGCACGCGCTGCAGCGCGGCGTTCACCGTGGTCAGCAATACCGACGGCTTGTCGCGGCCCTTCACGCGCGCCAGCCGCGACAGCGCGGTCATGCGCTGCGCCACCACCGACGCATTGGGAGATACCCGGTCGTAGGGCAGACAATCCCAGGCCGGGAATTCCAGCGTCAGAATGTCGGGGCCGAAGAACGTGAGCGCGCGCGCGAGCGCCGCCATGCGCTGACCGTCGCGACAGATTACGGCGAGCGAAATCGCCGGCGCAGCCGGGCGCGCCGCGATGGCGCGCGCGAGATCCGCCAGCACCAAGCCTTCGGCGCCGTCGGCGACCTGCGCCAGCGTGAGCGCTTGCCCAGGTTTCAGCAATTCGGCGGGAGACTTCGCCATCATTTTCACGGCGTCGTTGGACCGTCGCGGTGAGACGCGAGCACGCGGCGGAGCAGCGCGGTGTCGATGTCGGCTGGCACCGTTTCCGCGCCGCTAACCCAGGCGAACATCTGCTGGTCCGAGATTTCGAGCAGCCGCTCGAATTCGTCGAGCTCGGCGTCGCTCAGAGCGCCGATCTGCGCGTCGGCGAAGCGGCCGAGCACCAGATCCATCTCGCGCATGCCGCGCCGCCAGGAGCGGAACAACAGCCGGCGCCGGCGCGCGTCCAGCCCTTGGCTCGAAATCTGCGATCCGGTCATCGTGTCGCTCCAACGCCAAAAACCCGGACGGGGCCGGGCGGGGTTTATATAAAGGGCAACGTCTGATTTGTCATGGCCGGCGCTGGTCATCCACGTCTTGGTTATTTGACAAAACAGAAGCATGGATGCCCGGCCAGGCCGAGCATGACGATAAACTCTGTAATGATGATCGCATGCGGCCGCTCGTGCTCAACCCCCTGTTCGCCTCGCTCACCAGCCTGCCCGGCGTCGGGCCGAAGCTGGAGCAGCTCTATGCCCGGCTGCTCGACCGTGAGGCGCCGCGCGTGGTCGACCTGCTGTTTCATCTGCCCGTCGGGCGCCATCGACCGCCGCGCGCGGCCGAAGCTGCGCGACGTGCAGGCCGGCCAGGTGGTCACCGTGGCGGTGACGGTCGACGATCACCGGCCGGCGCCGCCGCATCGCGCGCGCGCGCCCTATCGCATCTACGCCCACGACGACACCGGCGACATCACGCTGACCTACTTCAACGCGCGCAAGGACTACCTGGAGAAGCTCTTGCCGGTGGGCGAGACGCGCTACGTCTCCGGCAGCGCCGAATTCTACGACGGCATGCTGCAGATGGTGCATCCCGACCGCGTGGTGGACGAGAAAGGCTTCGCCGCGCTGCCGCTGATCGAGCCGGTCTATCCGCTCACCGAAGGACTTGATCGCCCGGCAATGTGCGGCGCGCGATCGACGGCGCGCTGGCGCGGCTGCCCGAGCTGCCGGAATGGCAGGACGAGGCCTGGGTCGCGCGCGAGCGCTTTCCCGCCTTCGCCGCCGCGCTCCGCCATCTGCACCGGCCGGCCGAGCCGCACGACATCGCGCCGGAAAGTCTGGCATGGACGCGGCTGGCCTATGACGAATTGCTCGCCGGCCAGCTCGCGCTCGCGCTGGTGCGCGCTCATATGCGCCGGCAAGCCGGCCGCGGCTCGGCCAGCGAGGGCCGTCTGCGCGCACGCATCCTCAAGAGCCTGCCCTATGCGCTCACCCATTCGCAGCAGCACGCGGTCGACGACATCATCACCGACCTCGCCCGGCCGCAACGCATGCTGCGGCTGCTGCAAGGCGATGTCGGCTCCGGCAAGACCGTGGTGGCGCTGATCGCGGCGGCCGCCGTGATCGAAGCCGGACGGCAGGCCGCCTTCATGGCGCCGACCGAAATCCTCGCCCGCCAGCATCTCAACACCATCGCGCCGCTGGCCGAGGCCGCCGGCCTGCGCGTCGCCATCCTCACCGGCCGCGAGCGCGGCGGCGAGCGCGAGACTATTCTCGACCGGCTGGCGCTCGGCGACATCGATCTCCTGATCGGCACCCATGCGCTGTTCCAGGAGGAAGTCGCGTTCCACGATCTCGCGCTCGCCATCGTCGACGAGCAGCACCGCTTCGGCGTGCACCAGCGGCTGGCGCTGGCGCAGAAGGGCGAAGCGGTGGACGTGCTGGTGCTCACCGCCACGCCGATCCCGCGCACGCTGGTGCTCACGTATTTCGGCGACATGGATGTCTCCGAATTGCGCGAGAAGCCGCCCGGCCGCCAGCCGATCGACACCCGCGCCATTCCGCTCGTCGCGCATCGAGGAGGTCGAGGACGCGGTCGGCCGCGCGCTGCGCGAGGGCAAGCGCGCCTATTGGGTCTGCCCGCTGGTGGAGGAATCCGAAAAGATCGATCTTGCCGCCGCGCGAGGCGCGCTTCGAGGAATTGCGCCAGCGCTTCGGCAAAAAAGTCGATCTGGTGCATGGCCGCATGAAGGGCGCGGAGAAAGATGCCGCCATGGCGCGCTTCGCGGCCGGCGAGACGCAACTGCTGGTCGCCACCACGGTGATCGAAGTCGGCGTCGACGTGCCGGAAGCCACCATCATGGTGATCGAGCACGCCGAGCGCTTCGGGCTCGCGCAACTGCACCAGTTGCGCGGGCGCATCGGTCGCGGCGCCGGCCACTCGACCTGCCTGCTGCTCTACAAGGCGCCGCTCGGCGAGACCGCCAAGGCGCGGCTCGCCATTTTGCGCGAAACCGAGGACGGCTTTCGCATCGCCGAGGAGGATCTGAAGCTGCGCGGCGAAGGCGACCTGCTCGGCACGCGGCAGAGCGGCCTGCCCGGCTTCCGCATCGCCCGCATCGAGACGCACGGCAAATATCTGGGCGCGGCGCGCGACGACGCGGCGCTGATCCTGGCGCGCGACGCCACGCTGGAGACGCCGCGCGGCCAGGCGCTACGCCACCTGCTCTATCTGTTCGGCAAGGACGAGGCGATCAAGCTGATCCGGGCGGGCTGAGCGCCCGATCGACCGCCTGCAGCATCTGGCTCACGGGAAGTTCATCCAGGCATATGCTGTGGCTTTCCACATGACGTTCGCAGCCCAGCAGATCGCACGGCATGCAGGGCAGCGGATTCTGCACCACCCACACATTGCCGCGGTGCTGGATGGTGCCGGCATGCGCCCACGGCTCGCGCAAGCCACCAACCGGCCAAGGACCGATGCCGCGCGGGCTGACTGGCCCATAGATCGCGACCGTCGGGCAACCGGCCGCCGCCGCGAGATGGGTCATCGAGGTGTCGGGGCCGACATAGACCGCGGCGCCGGACAAAAGTGTCGCCAACTCTCCCCATCCGAGCTGTCCGTCCATGCGTTCGACCGGCGGACGCACGGGATTCCAGATGCGATCGAGATAGGCCCGCTCGTCCGGCGCATCGCCGCCCGTCGCGACGACCGCGAGGCCGCGTTGCGCCAAGCCCGCGGCCAGCGCGCGCCAGCCGTCGTCGGTCCATTGTTTCACCCGCTGCATCGGCTTGACATGGACGACCGCGTAGCGGGCGCGCGGCGCAATCGGCGCCACCGACGCGGGCAGCACGACATCCGGCCGCTCATCGATGCCGAGCGGCGCGGCGAGCCGCAGCAGACTGATCACGCGATGGACATTTGTATCGGCCACGACCGCGCGGCTGAGCAGCCAGCGTTTCCAGGCCGCTCCGTTCGGATCGACCAATCCGACACTCAAACACCCGGCGACCGCCGCCAAGAACGTCGGCCGGTCGCCGCTCTGCGTGGAAATGGCCACATCGTAGCGGCGCCAAAGCTGGGCGAGCAATTTTGTCATGGCCGCGACACTCGGCCGCTGCGGCAACGACGATCACACGCTCGAGATCGGTATTGCCGGCGAGGATTCCCTCGCTGCCGCTGAATACCAGCATGTCAACGTGGCTGCCGGGCAGACCGCGCCGCAGGGCGCGCACCAGTGGCGTCGTCAACAACACGTCGCCGAGCCGCCGCATCGTGATCACGAGCACGCGCGGCTGATCGGGAAACTGCAACCGCTTGCTCACGGGTATTTTTTCGCCGCCCGGCGCGCCGCCTGCGCGGTGGCGGCGAGCGCCGCCAGCTTCTTCTGCGCCTCGCCATCGGGCTGCACCATGCCGGCCGAGATCAGCAGCGTCATCGCATTCTCCACCGAGATGTCGAGCACGATGAGATCCTTGCGCAGCACATAGAAGAAGAATCCGGTGGTCGGGTTAGGCGTGCAGGGCATGAACGCGGAAACATGCTCGCCCTGCGGCAGCCGCTTGACGACGTCGTCGCTCGGCGGCTGCGACAGGAACACCAGCGACCACATGCCGGGCGCCGGGAATTCCACTAGCGCCACCTGCCGGAAGCTCGAACCGGTCTTCGAGAACAGCGTCTCGAAAATCTGCTTCATGGTCTTGTAGATCGGCCGCACGATCGGCATGCGGTTGAGCAGGCCCTCGCCCCATCCGACCAGCGTGCGTCCGACGAGGTTGGCGGTGAGGAAGCCGAGCAGCGTGAGCCCAACCACGGCGATGACCAGCCCGGTGCCTGGGATCGGCCAGGGCAGATAGGTTTCCGGCCGGTATTGCGGCGGGATGAGCGGGCGCACCAGGCTGTCCACCCAGGTGATGAATGACCAGGTGAGATAGGCCGTGATCAATACCGGCCCGGCCACCACCAGGCCGGTGAGGAAATAATTGCGGATGCGGCCGAACATGCTGGTTTGCGACGGCGCCGTCACGGTGGCGGTTGGCGGTTCGCCCGGTTGCTGGTCGATCTCGGCCATGGGAATAGTCTATTCCACCGTGACCGATTTCGCGAGATTGCGCGGCTGGTCGACGTCGGTGCCGATGACGACGGCGGTATGATAGGCGATCAACTGCACCGGAATGGCATAGACCAGCGGCGTCACCGTCGAGGCCATCTCCGGCAGCGTGAGCGTCACCATGGAATCGATGGTGGCTTCGCGGGCGCCCTTCGGGTCGGTCACCAGGATGATCCTGCCGCCGCGCGCGGCCACTTCCTGCATATTCGACACCGTTTTCTCGAACACGCGGTCGTGCGGCGCGATCACGATCACCGGGATAGTCTCGTCGATCAGCGCGATCGGCCCGTGCTTGAGCTCGCCGGCGGCGTAGCCTTCGGCGTGGATATAGGAGATTTCCTTGAGCTTGAGCGCGCCCTCCAGCGCGATCGGGAAGCTGGTGCCGCGGCCGAGATAGAGCACGTCGCGCACTTTCGCGAGATCCTGCGCCAGCTTTTCGATCTGCGGCTCGAGCGTGAGCGCCTGCGCCATCAGGCGCGGCGTCTCGATCAGCGCATGCGCCAGTTTTTGTTCGTCGGCGGCCGACAATTCGCCGCGCGCGCGCCCGGCGGCAATCGCCAGGCACGCCAGCACGGCGAGCTGGCAGGTGAAAGCCTTGGTCGAGGCGACGCCGATCTCGGGTCCTGCCAGCGTCGGCATCACCACGTCGCTTTCGCGCGCGATGGTCGAGGTCGGCACGTTCACCACGGATAAGACGTGCTGCTTGTGCTGCTTGGCGTAGCGCAGCGTCGCCAGCGTATCGGCGGTCTCGCCCGATTGCGAAATGAAGATTGCGAGATCGCCCGGCTCGAGCGGGGCTTCGCGGTAGCGGAACTCCGACGCGATATCGATTTCCACCGGCAATTTCGCGAACCGCTCGAACCAGTATTTCGCCACCAGGCCGGCGTAAAACGCGGTACCGCAGGCGGACAGCGACAGGCGCTTAATGTTCTTCCAGTCGAACTGCAATTTTCCCGGCAGCACAACCTTTTCGGTGGTCATGTCAATGTAATGGGCGAGCGTGTGACCGACCACTTCCGGCTGCTCGTGGATTTCCTTGGCCATGAAGTGCTTGTGGTTGCCCTTGTCCACCATTTGCGCGGAAGCCGTGGATTTGAGCACCGCCCGTTCGACTTTGCGGTCCTGCTCGTCGTGGATCTCGACGCCCTTGTGCGTCAGCACCGCCCAGTCGCCGTCCTCGAGATAGCTGATGGTGTCGGTGAACGGGGCAAGCGCAATCGCATCGGAGCCGAGATACATCTCGCCATCGCCGTAGCCGATGGCGAGCGGCGAACCCTTGCGCGCGCCGATCATCAGATCGTCCTCGCCGGCGAACAGGAAGGCGAGCGCGAAAGCGCCGCGCAGCTGCTTGAGCGCGGCGGCCACCGCCTCGGCCGGCGGCTTGCCTTGTTTCATCTCGGCGGTCACCAGATGGGCGACCACCTCGGTATCGGTTTCGCTGCCGAACTTGGCGCCGGCCTTGATCAGCGCCTCGCGCAGCTCGCGGAAATTCTCGATGATGCCGTTATGCGCGACCGCGACGCGCTCGGTAGCGTGCGGATGGGCGTTGCTTTCGGTTGGTTTGCCGTGTGTCGCCCAGCGGGTGTGGCCGATGCCGATATTGCCGGCGAGCGGCTCGCGCGCCAGCCGCTTTTCCAGCGCTTGCAGCTTGCCCTCGGCACGCCGGCGCGCCAGCGCGCCATGATCCAGGGTGGCAACGCCGGCGGAGTCGTAGCCGCGGTATTCGAGGCGCTTGAGCGCTTCGACCAAATGGCCGGCGACCGGCTCGCGTCCGATAATTCCGACGATCCCGCACATCCGATGGGACGGCCCCTATCCTATAGTCTTGCTTTAACCGGCCCCGGCAAACATATGGAAATCAAAACGCATTTCGCCATGTGACAATGGCGCATGCGACCGCATGGCTCATTTCGTGGGCGATTTCGACTTCTTCTTGCCCAAGCCCTTGCGCCGCCGCAAGCGTTTTGCCCAGCCAGGCTTAATTGCCTGCTTGCCGCGCGTGATGGTGAGCGCGTCGGCCGGCACGTTCTTGGTCACCACCGAGCCGGAACCGACATAGGCGCGGTCGCCGATTTTGACCGGCGCCACCAGCGCCGAATTCGAGCCGATGAAGGCGCCCTTACCGATATCGGTGCGGTGCTTGGCGACGCCGTCATAATTGCAGGTGATGGTGCCGGCGCCGATATTGGCGCCCGCGCCCACCCGCGCGTCGCCGATATAGGCAAGGTGATTGGCCTTGGCGCCGGCCTCGATCTTGGCCGCCTTCACCTCGACGAAATTGCCGATATGCACGTCCGGCCCAAGGTCGGCGCCCGGGCGCAGCCGCGCGAACGGTCCGACGCGGGCGCCCTTGCCGACATGGGCGCCTTCGAGATGCGAAAAGGCGCGGATCAGCGCGCCGTCGCGCGACCGTGACGCCGGGCCCGAACACCACATTCGGCTCGATGGTGACGTCCTTGCCGAATTTGGTGTCGGCCGACAGAAACACCGTCTCCGGCGCGATCATGGTGACGCCGGCAGCGAGTGCGGCGGCGCGCAGGCGCTCCTGCAGGACCGCCTCGGTTTCGGCGAGCTGCGCCTTGGTATTGATCCCGCGCATGTCGTCCTCTCCGGTTTCGATCGCGACCGCCTTCAAGCCCATATCGCGGGCGATGGCAACCGCGTCGGTGAGATAGTACTCGCCCTTGGCATTGGCATTGCCGATCGAATCGAGAATGGCCAGCGCCGTGTCGCCGGAAAGCGCCATCAAGCCGCCGTTGCAGAAGCCGACCCGGCGCTCCGCATCGCTGGCGTCGCGCTCCTCGCGGATCGCCAGCAGCTCGTCGCTGCGCGTCAGCAGCCGCCCGTAGCCGGCGGGGTTCGCGGGCTTGAAGCCCAGCACCGCCACCGCGGCGCCGCGCGCCAGCGCCGCGCGCAATTCGGTGAGCGTTTCCGGCCGCACCAAGGGCGTGTCGCTGAACATCACCAGGATATCGTCAGGCAAGATACCGTCAGATCTGCGCGCGATCGCTTTGCGCGCCACCAGCACCGCATGCGCGGTGCCGCGCCGCTGCTTCTGTATAAAAATCTTTGCCTGCGGTGCGAGCGCGCGCGCCTCTTGCGCCACCGCGTCGTGGTCGGGTCCGACCACCACGGCGATGTCGGTGCCGCCCGCCCGCATCGCCGAGGTGAGCACATGCGCGAGCAGCGTGCGGCCGCCGATGGCGTGCAGCGCCTTCGGCCGGGCGGAGCGCATGCGGGTGCCTTCGCCGGCCGCCAGCACGATCGCAAGGCACGTTCGTCGCTGCATTCTTTTTCGGCTCACAGAGTTGCCACCATTGCGGCGCACTCGAAGCGTCGAGCGGACCTGTGGGTAAGCGCGTGCGTGCATACCCGTTCGCGTGTTGCGATGGAAGCGAGCATTGCCGGATTCTGCTAACGTTTTCAATGACGTGATTCGCCTCCGCAGAGGCTACCCATGGCGATCAAGAGTGCGCCGCCGGAATCCGATTTGCCGAACATCCGCAAGCATCCTCGCGCGGCGCGCCCGCTCTGGCGGCTGTTCGGCTGGGGCAGCGCGGCGGCGATCGCGCTCGCTGCCCTGGCGATCACCAGCCAGACCGAGGCCGGCAGCCAACGCCTGCAGCTTGCGCTCGCCTATGTTAGCGAGCCGGTACGCGTGGTGATGCAGGTACCGCCGCGCGCGGCCGAAACCGAGGCCGAGACCCGGCGCCTGGCCGCCCAAGTGCGCGAGTTGGCCGCCGACCGTGAGCGGCTCACCGCGCGCATCGCGACTCTCGAGCGCAATCTCGACGACATGACCGGCTCCATCAAGCAGAAGGCCACGCTACCGGTGACCCCGGCGGCCGCTACCCCGCCGCCGGCGCCGAGCGCGCCCGCCACCACGCCCGCGGTCATCGCCATCGCGCCACCGCTGGCCCCGGCGTTGCCAGCCCTGACGCCGCTCGCGATGCCGGCCCCCAGCGAAGCCGCCGCATCCTGGTCCGCGACCACGACGACGCGGGAAGCCGCAGAACCCCTGCCTGAACCTATTCCGCTGCCGCCGCTCCGCGTCGCCGCCGTGCCAAGCGGCGAAGCCGCGGTCCCGCCGCCACAAACTAAACCCGAATTCGGCATCGATCTCGGCGGCGCCGCCAATCTTGAAGCGCTACGTATGCATTGGCAGGCAACGAAGGCCGCTTACGGACCGCTGTTGGTGGGGCTGCGCCCGGTCGCTTCGCCGCGCCCGCGCCGTCCGGCCGGCGTCGACTATCGCCTGGTGATGGGACCGCTGCCGGATGTCGCGGCGGCGGCGCGATTATGCGCCCGCATGCCGGTCACCCGCACCGGCTGCCGGCCGGCCAAGTTCGACGGCGCGCATCTGGCCGAGCATTGATTGTGGCCGCGCCGGCGCGCCGGCATAATCACCTCGTCTGTCGGAAACCGCCGCCATGAAGCTGTTCCTGCCGAGCGCGCGCGCGACCAATTATCTGCTGATCGTGGGCTTCTGCTCGCTCGGATATGCACTCTACATTCGCTATCTCGCCATCGAGCAGTCGAGCGTGGGTCTCGCCTGCGCCGCCGGGCTCGACACCTGGCTGTGTTTCTCGCGCCGGGTCGCGATCGCGCTGTTCGAGAATTCCGTGTTCGGCTGGACCGCGCTGATCGCCGCCGCGCTCAATCTGCTGCGGCCGTCGCTTGTCTTATTTGCCGTCGCGCTCGCCGTCGCCTGCTTCGGCATCGTGCTCTACAACATCGCCTTGTCGGCGCTCGCAGTCGGACTGCTGGTGCTCAGCTTTGCGCGTCGCGCACCCGAGCCAGACTGAACGCCAGCGCGGTGAGCGCCGCGCACAGCCATAGCGACTGACAGTTCGCGAAGCTCTCATTGAGCACGATGTAAGGCACCGACAACGCGAGCACGCCGGCGCTTGCCCATTCGGCGGCGCCGTGGCGGCCGAGCGGCCTCGGCATCGTGACGCTGTGCATGAACAACGGCACGGTGGCCGCGGTCAGCGGCGCGAATGGAAAATCGCGGTAGCGCGGATCGAATACCAGGCCGAGCGCGGCACAACATCGCGAGCAGCGTGGTTGCGATCAGGATCGCGCCCACGACAAGCGCGAACGGATCGCGGCTGCGGTCGGCGGCGGGACCGAGCAGGCGCGAGAAGCGCGGCAGCGGCGTGCCGCGCATGACAGCCGCGCTTAAGCTCGGCGGCGCCAGCGATGCCACGCCAACGAACGCCAGCGAGCGCAACCAGCCGCTTAGCCCCAAGGATTCGATCGGCACATTGGCGAGGCTCCAGCCGATCAGCGAGCCGCCCGCGATCGCATTCGCCGTCACCGCCAGCCAAAGCGCGGGCGGCGCCGGCGCATCGCGCCGGGCGGCGAAGGCCGCGCCGAACACTAGCAACGCGAATAAAATTCCGCCCGCCGCCTGCCAGCGCCACAGCGGATGATTGGACACCGCCTCGCCCCATGCGAATTTCGGCTGTGCGCGTTGAGTCGTCGAGCAGGCCCCAATGGCCGCCGACGGTGCCTTCGAGCGCGCGCTTCCACGGCTCGTCGAAGGCCTCGATCACGTTGACGCGGAAATTCTCGCGCTTGCCCAGCGCCAGCACGTCCTGGATGACGCGCGCCTGGTTGGCCGGCGACGGCAGCGCGCCTTCGCGCATGCGGCCCGCGCTCGGCCAGCCGACCTCGCCGATGATCACCTCTTTGCCGGCAAAGGCCTGCACCAGCTGGCGGCGGATCGACTCGACATGGGCGGCGGCGTTGCGCGCCGGAATCGGAAAGTCCTCCCAATAAGGCAGGATATGAATGGTGACGAAATCGACGGCGGCGGCGACGTCGCGGTTGCGCAGCCAGAATTCCCACACATCGGCATAGGTCACCGGCACGCTCACGCGCGCCTTGACCGCGCGGATGGTGGCGGCGAGCTCGGTCGCCGACATCTCGCCGCGCAGCAGCACTTCGTTGCCGACCACCAGCGCGCGGATGGTGCCGGGATATTTGTTGGCGAGCGCGACGGCGGTTTCGATCTGCACCTGGTTCTTGTCGGGATGGCTCGACAGCCACATCCCCTGCATCACCTTGAGGCCATGGCGGGCGGCGATCCCGGCGATCTGGTCTTGCCCATAGTCGATCGAATAGGTGCGCACGCAGTCGGTCAGTTGCGCGAGCCGCGACAAATCGTCCTCGATCTGGGCGGCGGATATTTGCGTATTGGCATCGAGCGGGGTCTGGCGGCCGCGGAACGGCGAATAGGACAGGCAATAGAGCTTTTCGCCGGGACGCAACCGGGGCCTGCGGCATGGTCAGCGGGCTGCCGAGCCAGGCCCAGGTACGCGGCGATGACCATCGCCGACAGGGCGAGGCAGGCTAGACCAAGGCGCATCGGCTTAACCCAGTTCGGCGGGATTAATGGCCATCGGGACGGCTTATAGCGCGCGCCTCGCGCTGCCAAGGTCGCCGGCTTCTTAAGCAAACCGCATGCAAGCGCTGGACAAAACTGGGCCGTTGGGGCCAAGTCTGTGCTATTGGGAGAATTTCGCCGAAGGCGGCGGTTCGGGTCGAGCGTTCAAGTGTTTAAGCCAAAGACGCCGGGGCGGCCGGCAGCAAACGCCGTAATCGCGTCCCAATCTGATCGCATAGCTGATCGGATCAGCGGGCGGGTGGCTTCCATCAAAACCGGCGGAAAAATGCCGATAAACTCCATGTTGCGTGCGTTCTGTGCCGCGTTCTGCGTGGCTGTCCTGAGCTTCAGCGCCAGCCCGGCGTTCGCCCAGAGCGGCGATATCAAGCCGCCCGAACAACAGAAATCGGCCGGCGACAGCGCCAAGGACGGCCAGAAGAGCATCGACGAGATCGCCGAGGCGGCCCGCCTGCTCACCGGGCCGGCCGGCAACCCGGAATGCGTCTGGCTAGGCCGCCGGGTGGTCAGCCTGCTGTGGCGGGACGACCTCGATACCGCCTTCCGCCATCTCGACCTTTACGACCGCTTCGGCTGCCCGAGCTCGCATATCCAGGCCACTTTCCGCTGCCTGGTCCGGCAGGGCCATATCGACCCCAAGGCCCAGGAAAGCCTGAACGGCCGGGTCCACGCCTGCTGGCTCAATCCGGGCCTGCCCCGACCCCGGCGGCCGCCGCCCAGCCGCCCGCCGCTACCGCGGGCGGAACCACTCCCCGCTGATCCGCGTTGCTATTATTGCGAAATATTCATGCGGGTGCCATGCGCCGCCTAGGAATTGCCATGTCCGCTCCTTACTTGAATTGACACCTGACGCCGAGCTATCGTGCACTGCCGTAGATTGAGCTTTGGCTGAGCCCAGGGGACGGGTTCAAGGGTCTGCCATCCTGCCCCATTTGGTTGTGAGTTTATGCGCACCGTCGCTGCCGTGATCGCCCTCGTGGCGTGCGTGCATGCCGGATTGTGGGCTCTCGCGCAGGATCACCTGAGCGCTCCCAACGTCGAAGGCCAGCTCGCCAGCGTTTCCTATGCGCCGTTCGGCGGCTCGGCCCATCCCGATTCCGGAACGCGGGCGCAGGCCGCGCAAATCCGCGCCGACCTCAAGCTGCTGGCGCCGCTGACCCGCGCCATCCGCACCTATTCGTCCACCGGCGGCGTCGAGCTGGTGCCCGGCATCGCCTCCGAATTCGGCCTGCGGGTCACGATCGGCGCCTGGATCGACAAGCACCAGGATCGCAACGAGCGCGAAATCCGCTCGGTGATCGAACTCGCCAAGCGCCACAGCAACGTCAACGGCATCATCGTCGGCAACGAAACCATCTACCGCGGCGAGCAGAAGGTCAGCGACCTGATCCCGATGATTCAGCGGGTCAAGCGCTCGACCAACGTGCCGGTCACCACCGGCGAAATCTGGCACGTCTGGATCGAGCATCCCGAGCTGGTCTCGGCGGTCGACTACATCGCCGCGCACATCCTGCCCTATTGGGAAGGCTTCTCCGAAAGCCAGAGCGTCGATCAGGCGATCCTGATCTACGACAAGCTGCGCCAGGCCTATCCCGGCAAGCGCATCGTCATCGCCGAGTTCGGCTGGCCGAGCGCCGGCTACAATCTCAAGAACGCCAATCCCGGCCGCATCGAGCAGGCCGTCGTGCTGCGCGACTTCGTCGCGCGCGCCGAGGCCTATGGCATCGACTACAACATCGTCGAAGCGATCGACCAGCCGTGGAAGATCTTCGAAGGCGGCGTCGGTCCCTATTGGGGCCTGTTCGACGCCGCGCGCCAGCCGAAGTTCAGCTGGACCGGCACCGATCACCGATCCCGATCACTGGCAGCTCGCCGGCATCGCCTTGCTGGTGAGCGTGCTGCTGTCGCTGCCGATCCTGGCGATGAACGCGGTGACGCTGTGGCAGGCGATCACGCTCGCCGCCGCCGCCAATGTGGTCGGCGCCTGGTTCGCCGCCGTGTTCGCCTATTGGAACGGACATTATTTCGTGCCGGGCGCCGCTTTCGCGCTGGGCTTGGCGTCGCTGCTGCTGATCCCGCTGGTCATCATCGCGCTGGCGCGCATCGACGAGATCGCCGCGATCGCCTTCGGCCGCAAGCCGCTGCGGCTGATCGACGCGCCGCCGCTGGCGCCCGAGGCGACCGCGCCGAAGGTCTCGATCCATATTCCGGCGCTACAACGAGCCGCCGGAGATGCTCAAGCAGACGCTCGATGCGGTCGCGCGCCTCGACTATCCGAATTTCGAATGCGTGGTGGTGATCAACAACACGCCCGATCCGGCGCTCTGGCTGCCGATCGAGGAGCACTGCCGCACGCTCGGCGAGCGCTTCAAGTTCGTGCGCGCCGACGACCTGCAGGGCTTCAAGGCCGGCGCGCTGCGGCTCGCCATGGTGCACACCGCGGCCGACGCCGAGGTGATCGGCATCATCGACGCCGACTATGTCGTGCAGCCGGACTGGCTCAAGGACCTGGTGCCGCTGTTCCGCGATCCCAATGTCGGCCTGGTGCAGGCGCCGCAGGATCACCGCGACGGCGAGCGCAGCGTGATGCACCACGCCATGAACGGCGAATATGCCGGCTTCTTCGACATCGGCATGGTGCAGCGCAACGAGTACAACGCCATCATCGTGCACGGCACCATGTGCCTGATCCGCCGCGCCGCGCTGGAAGCCGCCGGCGGCTGGTCGAGCGACACCATCTGCGAGGACACCGATCTCGGCCTCACGCTGCTCGAGCTCGGCTGGCGCGCGCATTACACCAACCGGCGCTACGGCCACGGCCTGCTGCCCGACAGCTTCGAAGCCTACAAGAAGCAGCGCCACCGCTGGGCCTATGGCGGCTTCCAGATCCTGAAGAAGCACTGGCGCCGCTTCCTGCCCGGCGCGAGCCGCCTCACCCGCGACCAGAAGCGCGAATTCGCGCTCGGCTGGCTCAATTGGCTGGGCGCCGAAACGCTCGGCGTCGTGGTCGCCATCCTCAATATCATCTGGGTGCCGGTCGTCGCCTTCCTCGACATCGCGGTGCCCGACCGCATTCTCGACGATTCCGATCATCGCCAGCTTCGCCGTCTCGCTGGCTGCATTTCGTCACGCTCTATCGGCTGCGCGTGCGCATCCCGCAGCGGCCAGCTGATCGGCGCGGTGTTCGCCGCCATGTCGGTGCAATGGACGGTGGCGCGCGCGGTCGGCTTCGGCCTGATCAAGGATCACCTGCCGTTCGTGCGCACCTCCAAGGGCGGCCTGCGCCGCAGCACGGATTTCCACGCCTTCTGGGAAGCGGTGCTGGCGGGCCTGCTGATCGCTCGGCGCCATCGTGCTGGTCGCCACCAACATCAAGGACGTGCGCGAGATCAACATCTTCGCGGTCGTGCTGGTGATCCAGAGCCTGCCGTTCATCGCGGCGGTCGCGCTCGCCGCTGTTCGAGCGCACGCGGCTCAACGATTTCGCCTACTGGCGCGCGCTCGAGGCGCGCCTCGGCGAGCTGATCGTCCGGCGGCCGGCGAGCAGCGCCGGCCCGGTTACCAAGCGCACCGAGCTGGTGCCGTAGGCCGCGTCCGCATAAATCGAGATTAGCAACCGACGTAGGTCACATGTCAGCTTTAAGACTGCGAAAGAGCCCGACATTCTTCGGGGCGAGCCGCATGTCCGCTTTGTGCCAATTCCGATCTCCTGCACCGCAGCAGACACCATCCTTATTCGGTCACCTCTTCGACCCGGACGAGCAGCGTTTCGGGACATACTGCGGCGGCTATTGGCATCTTTGCGCGGTGGCCGTCTTGCTTACGTCAACATCGGAGTTTGAGAATGGCCAAGGGCACCGGAAGTGGTTCAACCCGACCAAAGGGTACGGATTTATTCAACCGGCGGGCGGGGGTGGGAAGGACGTTTTCGTTCACATCTCGGCCGTTGAAAAGGCCGGCCTAAGCACCCTCAATGAGGGCCAGACCGTTGAGTACGAAGAAGTGCCCAACAAAGGCAAGACATCGGCCGAGAATGCTGAAGGTCGTGTGACCGGCAAGAACTACCGTCAGACAAGTCTCACTCATTCACCGCGTCGGCGCGGGCGAGCACCGACGGCGGCACGGTCGAGGCCGAGCGCCTTGGCGGTCTTGAGGTTGATGCACCAGCTCGTACTTGGTCGGCGCCTGCACCGGCAGGTCGGCCGGCTTCTCGCCCCTGAGGATGCGGTCGACGTAGCCGGCCGCGTGCCGGTACTGGTCGACATGATCGGGCCCATAGGAGATCAGGCCGCCGGCGGCGACGAAGGAGCGGTCGAAGTAGACCGCGGGCAGCTTGTGCCGGGCCGCCAGCGTGATGATCAGATCGCGATGAAGCAGCGCGGCCCGCTCGCCGTCACGATCAGACCGCCATTCGGAGCGCGCGCGAAGACCGCGACGGCGCGCTCGATCTCGCCCGCGTCGCGCATGTTGACCGGGTTGACCTCCACCCTGAGCGACGGCGCCACGGCCTGGATGACGGCAAACTGGCTGGTGCCGGAGCCTTGGGTCGCATCCCGAAGGACCGCCACGCGCGTCACGCCCGGCGCGATCTCCTTGAGCAGCTCCAGCCATTTCCCGCCGATGCTGTATTCGAATTCATGAAACCGGTGGCGTTGCCGCCCGGCCGCGCCAGGCTGTCGACGAAGCCGGCGCCGACCGGATCGGTGACGACCGGGAACACGATCGGCACGGTGCGGGTCGCCTGCAGCAACGGCCGCACGGTCGAGGTGCCAGCGGCCAGGATGACGTCCGGCGCGAGCGCGGCCAATTCCGCCGCGTGTCTGCGAATCTCGGCGGCATTGGCTCGTGGCCCAGCGGGTGTCGATCCGCACGTTGCGGCCGATGCTCCAGCCCAATAGCGCCAGCCCCTGCAGGAACGCCCCGACCCCGGCCTGAAATTCCGCATCGTCCGCGGCCGCGCGGCAGGAGTATGCCGATGCGCCGCATCCCGCGTGCGGGCGGCTGCGCGGCCTCCGGCCACGCCGCCGCCGCGCCCGAGCAAGCCGCTACGGGCCGATTGTTCACGCGTTGCCGCCACACGCCAGCACAGGAAAGCCACCCCCGCCTCAGGCCGGCAGCGCCGTCTCCACCAGCCTCACCCAATAAGACGTCCCGATCGGGATCACGTCGTCGTTGAAGTTGTAGGCCGGGTGATGCAGCCCGGCGCTGTCGCCATTGCCGACGAAGATGAAGGCGCCCGGCCGGGCTTCAGCATGAACGAGAAATCCTCCGCCCCCATCACCGGCGGCACGTCGGTGTCGACCTTGCCTCGCCCGCGATCTCGCCCGCGACCGCGGCGGCGAACTCGGTCTCTGTTGCGTGATTGACCGAGCACCGGATAGCCGCGGCGGTAAGTGACCGTCGGCCTTGGCGCCGTAGGCGCCGCCGTGCCCTCGGCCATCTCGCGCATGCGCTCTTCGACCAGATCCTGCACCGCGGGCGATCAGGCTCCGCGCCGTGCCGCGCAGCTGCGCGGTCTGCGGGATGACGTTGTCGGTATTGCCGGCCTGGAACATGCAGATCGACACCACCGCCGCTTCCAGCGGATCGACATTGCGCGCGACGACCGACTGCAGAGGTTGACGATCTGCGCGCCGACCAGCACGGTGTCGATGCCGAGATGCGGCCGCGCCGCGTGCGCCGCCGAGCCTTCGATGTCGATCGTGCAGCGTAGTCGGCCGCCGCCATGATCGGGCCCGGCCGGATGGCGAAGTCGCCGACCGGCAGGCCGGGATGTTGTGCATGCCGTAGACCTCGTCGATGCCGAAGCGCTCCATCAGGCCGTCGTCGACCATGGCCTTGGCCGCCGGCGCCGCCTTCCTCCGCCGGCTGGAAGATCACGACCGCGGTGCCGTCGAAATTGCGCGTCTCGGCGAGATAGCGGGCCGCGCCGAGCAGCATCGCGGTGTGGCCGTCATGGCCGCAGGCGTGCATCTTGCCGGGCACCGTCGACTTGTAGGGCAGGTCGGTCGGCCTCCTCGATCGGCAGCGCGTCCATGTCGGCGCGCAGGCCGATCGACCTTGTCGGCCGTCGCCCTTGCGGCCGCGGATCACCCCGACGACGCCGGTGCGGCCGATGCCCGGTCACGACCTCGTCGCAGCCGAAGCCTTGAGCTTCTCGGCGACCGATCGCGGCGGTGCGGTGCACGTCGTAGAGCAGCTCCGGATGGGCGTGCAGGTCGCGCCGCCACGCGGTGATCTCGGCATGCAGGTCGGCGATGCGGTTGACGATCGGCATACGGTGCTCCTGGGCGGCGACGGCCGCGCGAGCCACCAGTGTAGCAAAATGCGCCGCCCAGGGCACGATAAAACGGGCGAAAACCTCCTATTGACCGGGC
>CAWFMZ010000024.1:0-43939 GCA_963817045.1 uncultured Alphaproteobacteria bacterium | reverse complement strand
AGTGAAGGGGCGGCAAAATATCCATGATGCCGCCGCGCGCGATCGAATAGTTATAGAACTGCAAAAAGAAATCCTCGCCGCCCAAGCCGAACGGTCCGGCGCCGGTCAAATGCATCAGCGCCCTTAAAATCAAAGGTGGCTGGCTTTTAAAAAATGGGAGGCGGGTTAGGAGTGTTATTAGCTCAAAGATTTTGGAGCAAACTTGTTCACTTACGTAGTGAAGGCCGAGGAAGCGCACGAAGAACCGATGCATCGCATATGTCCCAGCCGCTATGGAAATCGGCAACGCCAAATCCTCCAATTCCGCGCGAAAAAACCTGTTAAGCCAAGATCATTGTCATTTTCCTAGGTGTGATTTCGGGCCGAGAATTCCACCGCGGATCCGATATCAATCAAACTAAGTGCGCAGTGGCGCATCGATTTTGATACGAGAAAATGCGGCGAAGCCGCGGATTACAACGTCGGGCCCGGCAAGGGATTTTCTGGGAGGCGCACCGCTAGTGATCATCGCTTCAACTCTCGGCGGACGACAACCGGACCTTCCGCGCGGTAAAAAACATTTGCGTGACCTAAACAACGTTAGATAGTTTGTAAGCGTAAACCGTTGAAAATGCTCGGCCTGGCGAAACAGCCCGGGAAGCCATTCTTTTCCGTCCGACAGTCTAAAAGCCCGCCCTTCGCGAGGGGCCATGATGCCCTCGAGCAGTCCGCTCACTCACCGATCTCTACGAACTCAACATGATCCAGGCCTATCTGGATCGTGGCGAGGACGGCGAGGCGGTGTTCGAGTTCTTCGTGCGGCGCTTGCCGGCGCGGCGCTCGTTCCTGCTCGCCGCGGGCTGGCCGACGCACTCGATTATCTCGAGACGCTCAATTTTCCGCTGCCGACATCGACTGGCTCAAAAGCACCGGCCGATTCCGCAACAACCTGCTCGACTACCTGGCGGGCTTCCGCTTCACCGGCGACGTGCATGCGCATTCCGGAAGGCACCGTATGCTTTCCCAACGAGCCGCTGATGCGCATCACCGCGCCGCTTCCGCAGGCGCAGCTGGTGGAAACCCGGCTGATCAACATTCTGAATTTACAGACCCTGATCGCGTCCAAGGCCGCCCGCATGGTGCTGGCGGCGCCCGGCAAGTCGCTCTCCGATTTCGGACTGCGCACCGCCCACGGCGCCGAGGCCGGACTCTATTCGGCGCGCGCCAGTTACATCGCGGGCTTTGCCGGCGCCGCTAATGTACAGGCCGGCGAGCGCTACGGCATCCCGATCGTCGGCACCATGGCGCACTCCTTCGTGCAGGTGCACGACGACGAGATGCAGGCGTTCGAGCATTTCGCGCGCGCGCGCCCCGAGGGCGTGATCCTGCTGATCGACACCTACGACACCGAAGCCGGCGCGCGCAAAGTGGTCGAACTGGCGCCGAGGCTGAAGGCCGACGGCATCGCGATCCGCGGCGTGCGCATCGACAGCGGCGACCTCACCGCGATGGCGCGCAAGGTGCGGCGCATTCTCGACGACGGCGGCCTGCGCGACGTCATCATCCTGGTGAGCGGCGGCGTCGACGAAGACGTGCTCGCGGCCATGATGAAACGCGGCGCGCCGATCGACGGCTTCGGCATTGGCGTCAATCTCGCCACCTCGATCGACTGCCCCCGCCTTCGATTGCGCCTACAAGCTGCAGGAATATGCCGGCAAGCCGAAGCGCAAACTGTCGGAAGGCAAGGTCACCTGGCCCGGCCGCAAGCAGGTGTGGCGCGCTTACGACAGCGACGGCCGCATGCGCGGCGATATCCTGTCGCTCGAAAGCGACAAACAACCGGGCGAGGCCCTTGTCGTGCCGGTGATGCGCGCAGGCAAACGCATCGCGCCGTCGCCAACGCTCGCGCAAATTCGCGAACGCGCCGCGCGCGATCTCGCGCGCCTGCCGGAGCCGTTGCGCGATTGGAACCCGGCGTCGAATATCCGGTGAAAGTCGCGGACGCCCTCACCGCGCTGGCGACGCAGATCGACGCCAAGGCAAAAAGCGTTAGCCCCGCGACCGCGTCCCGGCCCTATTCCAGCCGCGCGCACCCTCGCCGTAAATCTCGTGGCCAGTGTCGGTGACGACAACGGTGTCCTCGAGCTTGATGAAGCCGCGGCTCGGATGCAGCAGCGTGGTCTCCACCGAGATCACCTCGCCGGCTTCGAGCGGAAGGTCGGCATCGGTCGCCGGATAAGGCACCGGCCCGCGGTTGGTGAGCCGCGGCGCCTCGTGGCTCACGAGCCCCATGCCGTGGCCGAGGAATTCAAGGTGATTGTGGTGCTTCGACTTCGAGCGCAGCGGCTCGGCGGCAGCGTAGATTTCGCGTCCCATCGCTCCGGCGCGGATCGGCTTCATGGCCGCGCGCTGGATGCTCTCGATCTCGGCCAGCAAGTCTTGTAGCTCGGCGTCCGGCTCGCCCTGGATCGCCATACGGCAAATATCGCCGATATAGCCGTGATAATTGCCGCCGGAGTCGATCGACATGATGTCGCCCTTCTCCCACTTCTGGTCGGAGGGCGCGCGGTTGAGGCTGGTGCCGCAGGTGATCAGGCAATATTCGAAGATGAGGCCGCGATTGGTTTCTTCGCGCCGCAGCGCTTCGACCACGTCGTTCTTGCTCGCGCCGGGTCCATGATTAGCGATCACCGCCTGCATTGACGCGAGCACCGCTTCCGAAGCGATCTTCAGTTTCGCCAGTTCGTCGGCGGATTTTTTTACCCGCTGGCGTTCCAGCACGAACAGCGCATCCACCCAGGCCGCATCGGCGAATGCAGCCCGCAGCACGACAGAAGCATCGTAAGGCAGGAATCCGAATTCGGCGGCGATGCGTTTGGTCTTCAGGCCGGCCTTGCGGATATAGTCGCACGCCTTCTGCATGGCATCGACCGAGCCGGCGGTGTTGGTCTGCGTCTCCGGTGTCCACATCGGCTTGACGTCGCGCTGAAACTTTTCCAGCCGGTGGCCGATATAGGCCGCTTTTTCCGGCGCGCCCTTGGGATAGATGAACACCGGCAGATAGCGGGTGACGCCGGTGGCATCCATGTAGTCGAAGAAATTGGCGCGGTGGCCGCCGAGCAGGTACTGCACATTGTGCTTGGAGGTCGCGATCACCAGGTCGATGCCGGCCTCGTCCATCAGCCGGTCGAGGCGCGCATGGTCGAACGGGATCGCAAGGCCGCTGCGCGGCTGGGCGTTGACATTCATGGGGCTCTCCCTGATCGCCGGCTTCTGCGGCCGGTCAATCGCGATGCTAGGGCCACAGTTCCTTGCTCGCAAGCCGGGCGCCCTGGCTGAGCGCCTCCAGCTTTGCCCACATGATCGAGGGGTGCACGCGGCGGTGGAACGGCCCCTGCGCGAAGCCGCAATCGGTGCCGGCGATGACGTTCTCGCGCCCGACGATCCGGGCCAGCCGCACGATGCGCTCGGCCACCAGTTCGGGATGCTCGACCACATTGGTGGCGTGGCTGATGACGCCGGGGATCAGCAGCTGGCCCGGCGCCAGCTTGGCATTCGCCCACACTTTCCATTCGTGCTCATGGCGTGGATTGGCGCCCTCGATCACATAGGCGCCGACCTTCACCTTCAGGATCAGATCGACGATGTCCTTCAGCGGCACGTCACTGACATGCGGGCCCGGCCAGCTGCCCCAGCACACGTGATAGCGGATGCGGTCGGCCGGTAAGCCTTCGATGGCGTGGTTGATGATATCGACCTGTTGTGAGAGCCAGCGCCGGTAGTCGGCGAAGGTCGCCGGCGGCACCATGCGGTCATAGGTGACGGCATTGCGCGCGTCGTCGAGCTGCACCAGGAAGCCGGCGTCGATGATCATCTTGTATTCGGTGCGCATCGCTTCGGCGATCGCGGCCTGCAATTCCTCTTCGCTCTTGTAGAATTCGTTCTTGCGATCAGGGATCACGCTCGCTGGCGCTGCCACCGGCAGGAACGCTTCCTCGACTTTCACGTCCTTGAGCGCCGCCTTGAAGTTGTCGATGTCGCGCTGCAACTCGGCCTGGCCGGTGTATTTGATCGGGCCGACGCAGACCGCATCGACGGAGGTGACGACGCCGTCATGGGCGTCGAGCTCGGCGTAGAATTCCGGGAACCGCGTGCGGTCGGCGCCGCGCTTGAATGGATTGGCGGCCTCGTTCTTGATCGGCCGCCGCTCGAATCCGGAGAGCCGCTCCAGCGCATATTGCGACCAGCTGATCGATTTGCCGAACTCGCCGTCGCTCACCACGTCGACGCCGGCCTGCGCCTGCTGACGCACGATTGTCGCGACGGACTCGGTGAGGCATCTCTCATAGTCCTGCTTGTCGTACGGCTTGCCGGCCTGCTTGGCGCGCAGGAATTCCTGCAACGCCGGCGGCCGGATCAGGCTGCCGACATGCGTGGTGAGAATGCGGTTGTCGCTGCGCTTCATGGGTCACGGCTCTTGCGATATTTCGCAACCGCTATGCCTGTGCTGCGCGCCAAACGCAATGCATTGCGTCCTAACGCTCACTGATAGGTGGTTGCCCGGTAAGAAGTGGTGAACTTGCCTCATTACCTCCGGCCAATGCGGCGATATGGTTTCAAGGGTATTGCCACGCTGGGCAGCAATTGAATTGTCTGTTCCAAAAATGAACGCCGGCTCGCCCTGCGCCGGTATTTCGGGGCACCCAAGGCCGGTCTTGTGGCTCCTTTAGGGGTCCACTAGGGTCGACGCGTCCCCACGGCCACCCGGAACCGGGCATGCAGATCCGCGACGGCATCGTTGACGCCATCGGCCATACGCCACTGATCAAGCTCAGACGCGCTTCCGAGGCGACTTCCTGCACCATTCTCGGCAAGGCCGAGTTCATGAATCCGGGCGGCTCGGTGAAGGATCGCGCCGGCCGGCAGATGATCCTGGAAGCGGAAAAGCGCGGCGAGCTGCGCGCTGGCGGATTGGTGGTGGAGGCGACCGCCGGCAACACCGGCATCGGCCTCGCGCTGGTCGCCAATGCGCGCGGCTACCGCACCCTCATCGTCATTCCGCAGACGCAGAGCGAAGAGAAAAAGGACATGCTGCGGCTGTGCGGGGCCGAGCTGGTCGAGGTGCCGGCGGTTCCGTTCAGTAATCCGAACAATTACCAACATGTCGGCAGGAGGCTGGCCGAGCAACTCAAAAAGTCCGAGAAGAACGGCGTCATCTTCGCCGATCAATGGAACAATCTGGACAACCGCAAGGCCCATTACGTCTCCACCGGTCCCGAGATCTGGCAGCAAACCGATGGCAAGATTGATGGATTCATTTGCGCCATCGGCACCGGCGGCACCATCGCCGGCGTGTCCGCCTGCCTGCGCGAAAAGAAAAAAGACATCGTGATCGGGGTTGCCGACCCGCGCGGCGCGGCCATGTACAATCTATTCGCCCATGGCGAGGCAAAAGCGAGCGAAGGCGGATCGATCACCGAGGGCATCGGACTCGGCCGCGTGACGCCGATCATTGCAGACTTGAAGGTCGACAAGGCCTATCTCATTCCAGACGAAGAGGCGGTGCCGATGATCTTCGATCTTCTTCTGCATGAAGGTCTCTGCCTCGGCGGTTCTTCCGGCATCAATGTGGCGGGCGCCATTCGTCTGGCGAAAGACCTCGGCCCCGGCCACACCATCGTGACGGTGCTCGCCGACTACGGCTCGCGCTATCAATCCAAGCTGTTCAACCCGGCCTTCCTGCGCTCGAAAAATCTGCCGGTGCCGGAATGGCTGGAACGCAAGTCCGCGATTTCCATTCCGTTCGAAAAGAAATGAGGCCATGATCCCGAAAAGGGCACCGGTTTTCGGGGATCATGCGCCAGGGAAAAATTCGATGCCGACTGAATGTCTTTTCCGCGACGACTCCTATTTGAAGGAGTGCGAAGCGCGCGTCGTCGCCGTGACCGAGCAAGGCGGCATCGTGCTCGATCGCACGGTGTTCTATGCCAATTCAGGCGGCCAGCCCGGCGACACCGGAATAATCACTACGGCGGATGGCACGCGCATCGCGATCGACAATGCGGTTTACACCGACCCAGGAAAAACCGAGATCGCCCACGTGCCGGCAACAGGCTCGCCTGCCCTCAAAGTCGGCGACAAGGTCACCGCGGCGATCGATTGGGACAAGCGTTACGCCCGCATGCGCATGCATACGGCTCTGCATCTTCTCTCCGCTGTGCTGCCCTATGCGGTGACCGGCGGCTCGGTCGGCGAGAGAGAAAGCCGGCTCGACTTCGACATCCCGGAAGCCGGCCTCGACAAGGACGCGATCACGGCACGCGTGAACGAGATGATCGCGTCCAATGCGGCCGTCACCAGCCGCTGGATCAGCGACGACGAACTCGCGGCCAATCCCGGGCTGGTCAAGACCATGTCGGTGAAGCCGCCGATGGGCACCGGCCGCGTGCGGCTGATCGAGATCGCGAACCTCGACCTGCAGCCCTGCGGCGGCACCCATGTGCGCGCGTTGAAGGAAATCGGCGCCGTGCGGGTGACGCAAATCGAAAAGAAGGGCAAACAGAACCGCCGCGTGCGTTTGGCGTTGGTGTAGAGCATTCGGGGCGTGTCCCGGGCGCAGCGCAGCGTGAGCAAAGCGAACGGTGCGCTGCAGACCCGGGACCCAGCTTTCTTCTTTTTTCAGCTGGGCCCCGGATCAGCGGCGCATCGCTTCGCTGGCGCTCGTGCTGCGCCGCATCCGGGGCACGCAGCGCCTCCAAAAGCCTGATATGATTTCGGCATTGCCCGCGCGGAACGATTGGATGATGCTGCGCATTGATGTTTTAATTGGCCGGAAAATATGATCACCACACCAACCAGCCGCTGGCTCAAATCCACCGAATGGCTCGCAGGCCAAGCCGGCAAGCCGGACGTCGTTATCGTCGACGCTTCCTATTATCTGCCGACGCAGAAGCGCGACCCCAAGGCGGAATATCTCGCTGGCCATATTCCGGGCGCGGTGTTCTTCGACATCAACGCGATCGCTGATGCGTCCACCGACCTGCCGCACATGCTGCCGGGGCCGGATCAATTCGGCGCGGCGGTGGGTGCACTCGGCATTGCCGAGACCGACACCATCGTGGTCTATGACGGCACCGGCCTCTATTCGGCGCCGCGCGTGTGGTGGACATTCCGCATCTTCGGCGCGCGCGATGTGTACATCCTCGACGGCGGCTTTCCGCAATGGAAGGCGGAATCCCGTCCGGTCGAAGCCGGCGCGGTCAAGCGCGCGGCGCGCAAATTCAAGGCGACGATGGACACCGGCGCGGTGGCCATGGTCTCCGACGTGCAGGTGGCGCTCAACGACGATAGCGCGCAGGTGGTCGATGCGCGCTCGGCCGGGCGCTTTGCCGGCCGCGAGGCCGGAGCCGCGCGCCGGCTTGCGCTCCGGTCACATGCCGGGCGCGCTCAACGTGCCGTTCACCGATATCCTCGAGAACGGCCGCCTGGCCTCGCGCGAGAAAATCGCGCAGGCCTTCGCCAATGCCGGCGTCGATCTCGACAAGCCGGTGATCACCAGCTGCGGCTCCGGCGTCACCGCCGTTGTGCTCGCGCTCGGCCTCGACGCGCTCGGCAAGGAGCTGCCGCGCATCTATGACGGCTCCTGGTCGGAATGGGGCGGGCGGCCGGATCTGCCGGTGGTCAAGGACTAGGCATCAAGACCGCCGGCGCTTATATATGATTTCTTGCATGTGACTCGTCACACTGACGCGAGGCTACGATGATCTTCCGCCAATTGTTCGACAGCGTCTCCGGCACCTATTCCTATCTGCTCGCCAGCCGCAGCGGAGGCGAGGCGCTGATCATCGATCCGGTGCTGGAGAAGGTCGACCGCTATCTGCAATTGATCCGCGAGCTCGACCTCAAGCTGGTCAAGGCGGTCGATACCCACCTGCACGCCGACCACATCACCGGCCTGGGCGCGCTGCGCGACCGCACCCATTGCATCACCGTGATGGGCGAGAACACCAAGGCCGACGTGGTGTCGATGCGGCTCGCCGAAGGCGACAAGCTCACCATCGAAGGCCTGAGCATGGACGTGCTCTACACGCCCGGCCACACCGACAATTCCTACAGCTTCTTGATGGGCGACCGCGTGTTCACCGGCGACACGCTGCTGATCCGCGGCACCGGCCGCACCGATTTCCAGAACGGCGACGCGCGCGCGCAATATGAATCGCTGTTCGGAAAATTGCTGCGGCTGCCCGACGAGACCCTGGTGTTTCCCGGCGCACGACTACAAAGGCGACACCGTGTCCACCATCGGCGAGGAGAAGCGCTACAATCCGCGCCTGCAGGTCAAGTCGATCGACGACTATGTCGCGCTGATGGCCAACCTGAAATTGCCGAACCCGAAGATGATGGACGTCGCGGTGCCGTCCAACATGAAGATCGGGCTGGCGCAGCAAGAAATAGCGCGCCGCGGCTGGGCGCTCACCGCCGTACAGGCGATCGCGCTGATCGGCCGGCCCGACGTCGCCTTCGTCGATCTGCGCGAGACCAGCGAGCGCCAAAAGCACGGCAGCATTCCGGGTGCGCTACACGCACCTTATGGCGACTTGCCGGACAATATCCGCGCCGGCGGCATGCTGCGCGAACTCGCCCGCGCCACCGACAAGCGCATCGTGTTCTACTGCGCCTATGGCGAGCGCTCGGCCATGGCGGTGCAGGCCGCGCAGGACGCCGGGCTTGATCGCGGCGCTGCACGTCGAAGGCGGCATCGACGCCTGGAAGCGGGCGCAGGGCCCGCTCGACCACTAAGCGCGGTTGGCCTCGGCGAACTGCGCGGTGTCGGTGAATTCGCGGAACGCCGTGACTTTGCCGCCCTTGATCGTGAACACGTGGATCCAATCGGCTCGCGGCCTTGCGACCGGTCTTTTTTATCGTCCAGGCGTAGTGGCCGGTTACAAACACCTTGTCGCCGCTGGCGTTGAATTCGCCCGGCGCAAAGTCATGCGCCTGCTGCAACTCGCCGACCAGTCGGAAGAATTCTTGCACGCCCTGCGGGCCCTTGCGCTGCCCTAAAGTCGGATAGTCCGTGCTACGGCCGACCACTTCCCAGTCCACATCGGGCGCCATCGCCGCGACGATATCGTCGCGCCCAAAGGCAGCATAAAGGCTTTGCACCAAAGTGATATTTCCATTGCTCATGGCACCTCTCCCTGGTTAGACGCTCAGAGCTACGCAGCCGCCCTGCCCCTGGATGCAGCGCCCGGTGATCTTCACCGTAAAATCTGGCTCAGGAACAGCTTGGTGCGCTCGTGCTGCGGGTGGGCGAAGAATTCCTCCGGCACGTTCACCTCGACGATCTGTCCGAGATCCATGAACACCACGCGATTGGCGACCTGGCGGGCAAAGCCCATCTCATGGGTAACCACGAGCATGGTCATGCCGTCCTCGGCAAGACCGACCATGGTGTCGAGCACCTCCTTGACCATTTCCGGGTCGAGCGCAGAGGTCGGTTCGTCGAACAGCATGATTTTCGGGTTCATGCAGAGCGCCCGCGCGATCGCCACCCGCTGCTGCTGCCCGCCGGAAAGCTGACCGGGATATTTGGCGGCCTGCTCGGGGATCTTGACCCGCGTTAGATAGTGCAGCGCGATCTCCTCGGCTTCCAGCTTCGGCGTCTTGCGCACCCAGATCGGCGCCAGCGTGCAGTTCTCCAGCACGGTGAGATGCGGAAACAGATTGAAATGCTGGAACACCATGCCGACGTCGCGGCGCACTTCGTCGATCTTCTTGAGGTCGTCGGTCAGCTCGACGCCGTCGATGATGATGCGTCCCTGCTGATGCTCCTCGAGCCGGTTGATGCAGCGGATCATGGTCGATTTGCCGGAGCCGGAAGGCCCGCAGATGACGATGCGCTCGCCGCCCATCACCTTGAGATTGATGTCGCGCAACACGTGGAATTCGCCGAACCACTTGTTCACGCCGACGAGTTCCACCGCCACGGCGGTCGCGAGCTGCGTCGGCTTGAGTTGGAGCGCGGAATTTCCGGCGGCACTCATGGCATAGCCTCTTTTTGGTTGTGCATGATTTCGTCCGAAAACCGGTTCCCAGTTTTCGAAATCATGCGCTACCGTTTTTCGCCCTTGGCGAGCCGGGCTTCCATCGCGCGGGCATAGCGCGACATGCTGTAGCAGAAGATAAGATAAAACATCGCCGCCACCGCGTAGCCGGTCGTGCTGGTCACCGGCGTCGCCCATTTCGGATCGATGCGCGCCACCTCGACCGTGAGCAGGAAGTCGAAAATCCCGACGATGAACACCAGCGTAGTATCCTTGAACAGTCCGATATAGGTGTTGACGATATTCGGGATGGTGATCTTCAGCGCTTGCGGCAGAATGATGAGCCGCATCATCTGCCAATAGCCCAAGCCCACCGCCATGGCGCCTTCGAACTGCCCCTTGGGGATCGCCTGCAAACCGGCGCGCACCACCTCCGCCATATAGGCCGACGCAAACAGCGCGATACCGATCAGCGCGCGCAGCAATTTGTCCGGCTCGATCCGCTCGGGCACGAACAAGGGCAGCATCACGCTCGCCATGAACAGCACGGTCACCAGCGGCACGCCGCGGACGAATTCGATGAACGTCACCGAAAACAGCTTGACCGTGGGCATCTGCGAGCGCCGCCCGAGCGCCAGCAGGATGCCGAGCGGCAGCGAAAGCACGATGCCGACCGACGCCACGACGATGGTCACCAGCACGCCGCCCCACAGCACGGTGTCGACCGGCGGCAATCCGATGGTCCGCCAGCCGGTCAGCAGGACGAACGAGCAAATCGGCAGCACGACGAAGAAATAGCCGGCGGCAAGATCGCGGCGCGGCGCCTCGAGCCAGAGCAGCCACACCACGCCGGCCGCCAACATCGCGAAGAACACGTCGACGCGCCAGCGTTGCGGGATCGGGTAGGAGCCATACACGAAATAGGACCAGCGCTCCCAGACGAACGGCCAGCAGGCGCCGATCGTGCGATGCTGGACGACTTCACGACAGGCGTCGCGATCACTGCCGGTCCACACCGCGTCGATCAGCAGGAACTTGACCAGCCCGGGGATCACCCAGGCCAGCAGCAGCACGATCAGGATCGTCAGTGCGATATTGGTCGGCGTCGACAGCAGGTTGGCCCGCAGCCAGCCGATCGCGCCGGCCATCGCCGCCGGCGGCGGCCTCGCCTCGATGGCGGCGACGCGCACGAATTTGATTTCGGTAACGGCGAGATCGCCTTCGGCCATGGTCATGGCGGTGCCCTCACCGTTCCACCAGGGCGATGCGGCTGTTGTAGACATTCATCAACAGCGACGTCGTGAGGCTGATGGTGAGATAGACCGCCATGGTGATGGCGACGACTTCGACCGCCTGCCCGGTCTGGTTCAGCACCGTGCCGGTAAACACTTGCACCAGATCGGGATAGCCGATGGCCACCGCCAGCGACGAATTCTTGGTCAGGTTCAGGTATTGGCTGGTGAGCGGCGGAATGATGACCCGCATCGCCTGCGGCAGCACGATCAGCCGCAGCGTCGTGCGCGGCCGCAAACCCAGCGCATAGGCCGCCTCGGTCTGCCCGAGCGACACAGCCGAGATGCCGGCGCGTACCACTTCGGCGATGAAGGCGGCGGTATAGATCGACAGGCCGAACAACAGCGCGGCGAATTCGGGCAGCACCTCGAGGCCGCCCGTGATATTGAAACGCCCGCGCTGCGGCATATCGAAGGTGAACGGAAACCCGTGCACGAGCACGAATATCGCGGCCGGCACGATCACCAGCGCGGCGCCGACCGCGAGCACCGGCGCCTGCTGGCCGGTGCGCTCCTGGCGGCGCTTGGCCCAGACTGCGGAACACCAAGGCCGCCAGAATCCCGGCCAAGATCGTCAGCGCCAATGCGCCCTCACCCGCTTGCGCGATCGGGTTCGGCAGCACCAGCCCGCGATTGTTGAGGAAGCCGCCGCCGGGAAGCGCATAGCTGTCGCGGGTCTCCGGCAGCGTCTTGAGCACGGCGTTGTACCAGAACAGCAATTGCAGCAGCAGCGGGATATTGCGGATGGTTTCGACGTAGCCGCCGGCGACCTTGGCCACCAGCCAGTTCTTCGACAGCCGCGCGATGCCGATGATGAAGCCGAGGATCGTGGCGAACACGATGCCGAGGCCGGCCACCAGCAAGGTGTTGAGCAGCCCAACCCAGAAAGCGCGGCCGTAGCTGGAGGACTGCGAGCTGAACGGGATCAGGGTCTGGCTGATATCGAAGCCGGCGGTGTTGTTCCAAAAGCCGAAACCGGAGGCGATGTGCGCGCGCCGCAGATGGTCGATGGCGTTGCTGGCCGCCTCGTAGACGAGAAATCCGACCATCGCGCACAGCGCGACCTGATAGGCGATGCTGCGGACCTTGCGGTTGTTGTAAAATGCAACCCGCGCGGGGGCTAATCCGCCCGGAAGGTCAATCGACATTTGCCCCTCGTCGGCCTGACGACAGCACGCGATGGCGTCCCAAGCCGAACCGCCGCAGCCGGCGGCGACTTGGCTTCAATTCTCGCTCAGCGGACCGGCGGCGCGTATTGGATGCCGCCCTTGTTCCACAATTTGTTCAGACCGCGTTCGATCTTCAGCGGCGAGCCCTGCCCCACGTTGCGTTCGAACAACTCGCCGTAATTGCCCACGAGCTTGATGATGCGGACCGCCCAATCCTTGGTCAGGCCCAATTGCTCGCCATAATTGCCTTCGGTGCCGACGAAGCGCTTGATTTCCGGATTGGTCGACTTCGTCATGTCGTCGACGTTCTTCTGCGTGATGTTCAATTCCTCGGCGTTAAGCATCGCGAACAGCACCCACTTGACGATGTCGAACCACTGGTCGTCGCCATGCCGGACCGCCGGGCCGAGCGGTTCCTTGGAAATGATTTCCGGCAGCACGATATGATCGCTCGAATTGGCGAGCCGTAGCCGCTCGGCGTAGAGGCCGGACGCGTCGGTGGTGTAGGCGTCGCAGCGGCCGGCGTCATAGGCCTTCACCGCTTCGTTCGCGGTCGCGAAGGTCACGCTCTTCATCTGCATATTATGAGCGCGGAAGAAATCCGCCAGATTGAGCTCGGTGGTGGTGCCCTGCTGCACGCACACCGAGGCGCCGTTGAGCTCGAGCGCCGAATTCACCTTCAGCGCCTTGCGCACCATGAAACCCTGGCCGTCGTAGTAATCGACGCCGGTGAAGTTGAGGCCGAGCGAGGAATCGCGCGAACTCGTCCAGGTGGTGTTGCGCAGCAGCAAGTCGACTTCGCCCGATTGCAGCGCGGTGAAGCGATCCTTGGCCGACAACGGAACGAACTTGACCTTGCTCGCGTCGTTGAAGATGGCGGCGGCGACGGCGCGGCAGACATCGACGTCGAGACCGGTCCAATTGCCCTGCGCGTCCGGCAGCCCGAAGCCGGCCAGCGTGCCGTTGGCGCCGCAATTGAGAAGGCCGCGATCCTTCACCGCCTTCAGCGTCTGCGCGGATGCGCCTTGCGCGGCCAAGATGACGGTGAGCGCGAGAATGCTGGCAATGCGTTTCATGTCGCGACCTCATTGGCGCCGATGCGGTTGTGGTGCCCGTCACCGATCGGCCAAGCATTGTTCCGCCACCGCGTCTTTGTTGCGCGGCGGAAAAAGCTTGGTCCCGGGCAGTTTCCACGACCCCTCAATCGATTGCATCACAGAACGATCGAACCGGCAGGTCAAGGGGTTGACGCTTGCGACCGATGCGGCCGATATGCCGTCGCGGCGCCGGGTTTCATTGTGTGGCGACCGACTGGAGCAGGTGAAAGGCCATGGCGAAAAAGCCGAAATCCCCGATCAAGCCCGCAACGCGGCTGGTTACCGCCGGCCGCGACAGCCAAGCCTTTCACGGCTTCATCAATCCGCCGGTCTATCACGCCTCGACCCTGCTTTATTCCACCGCCGAGGATCAGGTCGCCCACCGCTCCCGCTATCAATACGGCCGCCGCGGCACCCCCACCACGGAAGCGCTGGAACAAGCGCTTGCCGAGCTCGAAGGCGACGGCTGTGCCGGCGTGGCACTGCTGCCGTCGGGATTGGCCGCGATTGCGACCGCCCTGCTCGCGGTCGCCGGCTCCGGCGACCATATCCTGGTCACCGACAGCGTCTACCGGCCGACCCGCAACTTCTGCGATGGCGTGTTCAAGCGGCTGGGTGTCGAGACCAGCTATTACGATCCGCTGATCGGCGCCGATATCGCGAAACTGTTCAAGCCGAACACGCGCGCGGTGTTCGTCGAAGCGCCCGGCTCGCAAAGTTTCGAGATGCAGGACATTCCGGCCATCGCCAAGGTCGCGCATGACAAGGGCGCGGTCGTGCTGACCGACAACACCTGGGCGACGCCGTTGTATTTCCGCGCCTTCGAGAAGGGTGTCGATCTGTCGATCCAGGCCGGCACCAAATATATCGGCGGCCATTCCGACGTTATGATCGGTTGCGTATCGGCGAACGCCAAGACGCTGCCCGCGCTCAAGAACATCGTCTACACCATGGGCCTGTGCGTCGGCCCCGACGATATGTATCTCGCGTTGCGCGGCTTGCGCACGCTCGGCGTGCGGCTCGCCCGCCACTACCAGTCGGGATTATCCGTTGCGCGCTGGCTGGCGAAGCGGCCGGAAGTCTTGCGCGTGTTGCATCCGGCGCTCGAGAGCGATCCCGGCCACAAAATCTGGCAGCGGGATTTTTCCGGCGGCTGTGGGCTGTTCAGCATCGTGCTCAAGCCCACCAGCGAGAAATCGGTGTACGCCTTCATGAACGAGCTGGCGCTGTTCGGCATGGGCTTTTCATGGGGCGGCTTCGAGAGCCTGGTGATCTCTTTCGACTGCGCCGAGTATCGCACCGCGACCAAGTGGGCGCCGGGCGGGCCGACGCTGCGCTTTCACATCGGTTTGGAAGATCCCGACGACCTGATCGCCGATCTCGAACACGGCTTCAAGGCGTTGCACGCCACTAAATAGATTACGCCGCCGCGCCCTGCCCGCCGCCGCGCATGACGAACTGAAGATTGCGCAGATAGACGAACACGCCAAACGCCTGCCCGATGATGAACACCGGGTCCTTGCGATAGAGCGCGTAGCCGAGCAGCATCAAGCCGCCGCCTATAGAGAACACCCAGAACGCGGTCGGCACCACGCTGCGCCCGGCCCGCTCCGAAGCGATCCACTGCACCACGAAGCGCATGGCGAACATCACCTGCGCCACGTAGCCCACCAGGATTCCCCAGTCGGCGTTGCCTAAGAAAACCTCGTGCAGATAGCCGCCCAAGGCGCGCGTGATATCGATCAGCATAAGTGTCTTCCTTTATTTGCGCGTGATCTTATCCGAAAACCGGTTCCCACTTTTCGGGATCACGCGCTACTCCTCCACGATTTCCGGAGTCCGTTGCTTGCGGCGGATCAACCACCACACGCCGGCAAGATCAAGGATGCCGATCCATAGCCGGTCCCACATCCCGTAATTCGACACGCCGGCGCCGCGCGGCCGATCGACTACGTCGACATAGCCGATCGTATAGCCGTCGCGCCGCACCAACGCCGGCAGGAAACGATGCAAGCCATCGAAATAAGGCAGGCGCAGGAAGACCTCGCGCGGAAAAGCCTTCAGGCCGCAACCGGTGTCGCGGGTGCCGTCGCGCAGCACCGCGCCGCGCACGGCATTGGCGATACGCGATTGCAATTTCTTGAAGCCGCTGGCCTTGCGCCCCACCCGCTGGCCGGCGATCAGCCCGACGTGCGGCGCGCCTGCTTCGAGCGCGCGCAGCATGGCCGGAATGAAGGCGGGATCGTTCTGCCCGTCGCCGTCGAGCGTGACGATTAGCGGCGCGCGCGCCGCCGCGACGCCCGAGCGCACCGCCGCCGACTGGCCGCAAGATTGCTTATGGCGCACGCGGTGCAGCCAGGGATATTGCGCCATCAGCCGCTTGAGCTCGGCTTCGGTGCCGTCGCTTGAGCCGTCATTGACGTAGATAACCTCGAAGCGCCATTGCCCGTCGAGCGCGGCGGCGATCTCGGCCACCAGGCCTGCGATATTGCCGGCCTCGTTGCGCACCGGCACGACGACGGCAACCGCTGGATCGTTGGCGTTCATTCTTGAGGTCCCGTCCGCGCAACCATCTATTGCGCCAAGAGCGCTCGGGCAACAGATTTGATCCGCTTGAGCGACGGTCCAGGAAATTGGTGCACGGCGCCATCCGCCCCAGTCGAGAAACCGAGCCTCCGCGACGCAAAATAGCGGCGCACCAGCAGCGCGCCGACCACGCCGACCAGGGCGCCGGCTAGCACGTCGCTCGGATAATGCGCGGTCACCACCACGCGGCTCGCCGCAATCAGCAAGGCATAGATCCACAAGATGGTGCGCCCGCGCGGCCACAGCGTGCCGAAGGCGACCAGCACGGAGAACGCTGTGGCGGCGTGCCCTGATGGCAATCCGGCATAGGCGGCAGGCCAACTGAATGGGCTGAATAGATAAGGATCGAGGCTTCCGCCGACCATCGGCCGCGCCCGCCCGAAAATATGTTTGACCACGTTCACGAACAGCCCGGGCACGCTAATCGCGACGAACAGGAAGCCGGCCCGCACCATCACTGCCGCCAGCACGAACTGCGGCACGCGCGGCAGGCTCGGCAGCGCGGCGACCGCCAGAAACAAAATGCCGAGCGGCCACAGAAACCAACCCGACTTGCCGAAGTCGGTGATCTGGTCGAAGAACCAGACGACCCAGCGCGGCAGATGAGCGACGCCGCGGATCGCGGCTGCGTCGGTCAAGAACATCACGAGCAGGAAGATCACCACCGCCAGCCCGGCCGGGATCGCGAGCTGCCGTGGCGCCAGCGGCCACGGATTTCGTCCATGAACGCGCGCCTGGCGCGTCAGCATGACGAACGCTGCGGTCACATTGCCGCCGCAGCGACGCAATGGCGACTGCGCCGCGCCGGCATCGCCTTGCTTGCGCCCATTCGCCGCGGTCATGGCGTTCCCGCCGAGCGAAACACGGTGAGCGCCACCGGCCGCCCGATACTGATATTGTAGCCGTCGACGCGCTGGCTCAGCGAGTAAAGCACTCCGATTGAATTCGCGCGTTGCACGAAGCTTGCTACGTTGCGCACATCGACAACCGCGAAATGGCATGGCCCCTGCCCGAGAAATATGGCAGCGCCGGTGCCATCGGTGAAACGGGTGGCGGTGCCGAGCAGGAAGACTAGGCTTGGCTCCTGATAAGCGAATGTGGAGGCCACTTGCGGCTGCTCGCAACCGGTTGCGCGAACCCCCTTAGAAATCATCGCGCTCGGAAACAGCGCCGGCAACAAAGGAACCGTCACCGCATAAACGGTGATGGCGATGAACACCGACGCCATCATGCCGCGCAATAATGAGCGTTCGGCGCCGTCCACGTCATAGAGCCACCAGGCGAACAGGCCAAAGATCATGGCCGCCGCCGCGAACGGCCAAGCGACCAGGCCGAGATCGTCGCCAACGACGATGAAACCGACGCCGACCGCAATCGCGATCGCCACAGGAAAAACGAACCAGCCGATCGTACCGCGCACCAGCCAGCGTTTAGTTACGAGGCCGCCCGGCTCGAGAATGCCGGCGATCAAAATCGCGATCGCGGGATAGAGCGGCAGCACGTAATGCGGCAGCTTGGTAAGCACCGCCTCGAACACCACCCAGGAGGGGATCAGCCAGGCGAGCAGGAAGCGCGCGCCGGGTTCGCGCCGCGCCTGCCACACCCGTGGCGCGGCCAGTCCCGCCAACACCGAGCCGGGCCAGAACGTCACCCAGAACAGCAGGAAGTAGAATCCCGGCGGGGCGCCATGCGCCTCCTGCCCGCTGATGATCTTGGCCAGCATGTCCTCGCCGACCGATTGCGCGAAGAAGCTGGCGCCGGACTTGGCAATGATTGCCGCGAACCAGGGCAGCACCAGCACGATCAGCCAGGCTAGGCCGGCGACCGGGCGCAGCGACCAGAGCCAGCGGCCGGAGCGGTCGGCAATCGACAGCGCGAGCGCGGCGAGCCCAACGAACATCAGGATCAGCGGACCTTTCAGCAACACGCCGCCCGCCAGCGCGGTCCACAGGATCGCCGGCAGCCGCCAGCCGACCGCAAGGTCGGGCGTGCGCCGGCTCATCAGATAGATGCGCGCCAACGCGCCCATCGCTGCCACCGAGGTCAACAACAGCACGGCGTCGGTCTTGGCGAGCCGCGCCTCCACCCCGAGCAGGATGGAACTCGCCATCATCAGCGCCGCCAGCAGCGCGGTGCGGCGCGCCACAAAGGCAAGTGCGGTCCAGTAGGTCAGCAGCACGGCGCCGATGGCGCCGATGAGCGACGGCAGCCGGTAAAGCCAGATGGTGGTGCGCGCATCCGGGATGCCGACCGCCTCGCCCGCCTTCACTACTGCCGCCTGCAGCCAGTAGATGCCGACCGGCTTCTTGTAGCGAACCTCGTCCTGGAAGCGGATGTCGATATATTCGCCGCTTTCCAGCATTTGCTTGGTGGCTTGCGCGAAGCGCGCCTCGTCGCGGTCGACCGGCGGAATCTGGAAGAAGCCCGGCAGGAACACGGCCAGCGAAAAGACGATCAACAACGCCGCCGCGCGCCGGTGCGTGGCACCGGCATAGTCCAGCGCCGTGGCCAGGCTCCGCGCCGGGCGCAGCGATTGCCGCGCGTCGTTGCTGGCCGTGCTCATCGGTCGACCAATTCTGGGTTGATTCTGCGCATTGGCCCGGACAATAAGCCGAAGGCAAGGGCCTGTCATTCCACGCGATTGTGCCAATGTTATTGCAGGCGAACGCTCACGCTGTCGCCGGCGCCGCGGGCGTCCATCACCGTCAACCGCACGAAGCCCGGGCCATCCGGCTCAAAGAACACCGTGCGCCGGCCGCCTTGCGCCGCAAGCGGTACGCCGTTGACCATGACGGTGAGCGGCGGGGCGCCGCCGGCGATCTTGAGCGCGACCGACTCCGCCGTACCGCCTCTGGCCAGTTCGATGCGCGCGCCGTCGGGCGGAAACATGATGCGCGGCGGCTCGGACACAGCGCTCGGGCCCCCGTCGGGACTGAAGCGTTGCAATGGCGGCGGTAGCTTGCTGGTAGCGGCAAAGACCGCGCCCTTGGGCGCATGCGCCAGCGCCGCCGGCGCGTTGCCGGCGCGCGCGAAGGCATCGAACAGGATGGGCGCCGCGGCGGCGCGGCCGACCAGCCCGGGCACCGGCGCACCATCCGCCCGCCCAACCCAGACGCCGATGGTCATGCGGCCGTCGAAGCCGACCGCCCAGGCGTCGCGATAGCCGTAGGAGGTGCCGGTCTTGAATGCGATGCGTCCGTGCGACGCGTTATCGGGCGGCGGCGCGCCGATCAGGATATTGCCGACATACCAGGCGGCGACCGGATCGAGCAGCCGGCGCGGACCGGACGCGGTCACGCCATTGCGCTCGCTGAGCGGCAGCGCCGCGCCGAGCCGGGCCAGCCCGGTATAGAGCATCACCAGATCTGACAGCTTGATGCCGACGCCGCCGAGACCCATGGCGAGACCGGGCGCCTCGCCCTTGGGCAGCACCAGCGCGGCGCCGGTCTGCGTCAGCCGCGCACGAAGTCGATTGACGCCGACCTGGCCGAGCACCGCGATGGCGGGAACGTTGAGCGACATTTGCAGTGCGCGGCGCACCGTCACCGTACCCTGGAACGTGAGGTCGAAATTCTCCGGCGTATAGCTGCCGTAGCGCGCCGGCTTGTCTTCGATCAGCGTTTCCGGGTGCAGCAAGCCGTCCTCAAAGCCGAGCCCATAGATAAACGGCTTCAAGGTCGAGCCGGGCGAGCGAAGCGCCTGCGTCATGTCCACCTGGCCGGCACGGCGCTCGTCAAAATAGTCGGCGGAGGCCACGCGCGCCCGCACCTCGCCGCTCTCGTTGTCGACCGCGAGGATGGCGAGCGAAATCTGCGGGCCGAGCGCGTGGGCGCGCTCGCGCGCCAGCTCCTGCAACGTCTTCTGCAAGCTGGCGTCGATGGTGAGCCGGTGAATGCGGCGATCGGGCTCGGCGGCAACGACCTGATCGGCGGCATGCGGCGCCAGGACCGGCAATACCTTGCGCTCATGCGGAACCGGCTCGAATTTCGCGCGCGCGATCTCGTCGCGCGGCAGCACGCCCGCCGCCGCCGCGCGATCGAGCACGCGGTCGCGCGCCGCCCGCGCCGCGTCCGGAAAACGATCCGGCCGGCGCAATTCCGGCGACTGCGGCAGCGCCACCAGCAGCGCTGCTTCAGCCAACGATAGCCGCCGCGGCTCCTTGCCGAAATAGCTGAGCGAAGCGGCGCGGATTCCTTCCAAATTGCCGCCATAGGGCGCCAGGGTCAGATACACCGCCAGAATCTCGTTCTTGCTGAGCGCCTGCTCGAGCTCGAGCGCGCGCGTGATCTGGCGCAGCTTGGCGGACGCGTTGCGATGCTGGCGCGGCTCCAGTAGCCGCGCGACTTGCATGGTAATGGTGGAGCCGCCGGAGACGATATGACCACTGCCGGCGAATTGGATGGCGGCGCGCGCGATCGCCATCGGATCGACGCCGCGGTGCGTGCGGAAACGCTTGTCTTCATACGCAAAGAGCAGCTTCAAAAAGCGCGGATCGACAACCTTTTCGGTTGCCGGCAGCCGCCAGCGCCCTTCACTGGTGGCATAGGCGCGCAACAGCGTGCCCTCGCGGTCGAGCACCACGTGCGAGATTTCGAGATCTTTGCCGAGCGGCGGCGTCCCCAGCGAATACACCCACGCGCCGCCGGCCAGCGCGGTCACGGCGACCGCGCCGGCAAAGCTCGCTAAGATGCGCCGCCAGGGCTTCATTTTGCCGCCGTGAGTTCGATCGCACCGGTGGCGGTGCGCCCGAAGCGATCGGGCCGATACATATCCTCGACGATCGCCTGCGGCAGCACGTAGTGGCCGGGCGACACCGCGCGCACCACATAGGCGACCGAGAACACCGGCGGCGAATCCTGCCGGCGCTCGAATGCCGCAGTGAAACGGTCGTCGCGGAATTCGCTGTTCACCGGCTCAGTGGCATCGGTGATCCAGCTGAGCGTTCCGGTCTCGCCCGACGACACCAGGCGCGGATTGTCGATCTCGAAGCCGGCCGGCAGATAGTCGGCCACGATCACGCGGCCGAACTGCGGCTGCGGCTCGGTCATTTTCAGCACCACGACGAAGCGCTGGTTCTGCTTGGCGCTCGCCGGATTAGCCGGCTCACCGTCGAGCGTGAAATAGTTGCGCTCGATCTTGAAGCCGCGCTCGGCGGCAGGCTCCGGCGTCAGCGGCGACCCGCTCACCGACACCACCGCCTGCACCGTGCCGCTGCCGTGGTTGGTGACGCCCAGGGGCGCCGCAAGCTCGTCGGCACGCAGGCTGCGATAGAACGTGCCTTGCCGCGTCTCGCCGTTGACGGACAGCGAAATGGCGTTGAGCTGCTTGGCAAGCGCGCGGGCGGCAAGCACCAGCCAGGCGTCTTCCTGCGTCGACGTTGCGTTCGAGAGAGCGCGCGCAGCATCGACGCGCGCCACCGCGCCGTCGATGGTCTTCTGAGTGGCGTGCCCTTCCGAGGCGAGCGTCACCAGCGCCGCGGAGTCGCGCAGCGCCGAGCCGTAGTCTTCGCGTCCGAGATCGAGCTTGGGCTGTGGCGCGATGGTGTCGAGTGCGGCGAGATAAACCCGATCCGCGCGCGCGTTGTCGCCGAGCATGGCGAGCGCGGCGGCGACTTGCGCCTTGGCGATTGGCGTCGCCAGATCGTTAAGTTTGGTGTCGGCGATGTAACGCAGGTCGCCGACCGGCGCCACGCCGTTGCGCGCCAGCACGTAGAGCGCATAGGCGAGATCGCGGCCGCCGTTCTTGTTCGGATCGGGCGCGCTCGCCACGTAGTTGCGCAGCCGATCGAGCGCCAGCGTGAACGCCGCCGCCGGCACCTCGAATTTGCGCTCGCGCGCGCGGGTGAGGAAATCGGTGACATAGGCGTCGAGCCACGGATCCCTGCCGCCGACCGACCACAGGCCGAACGAACCGTTCGAGTCCTGCCGCGCCAGTAGACGCTGGATGGCGTCTTTGATGCGCTGGTCGATGTCGCCGTCGAGCGCAAGCCGCGCCTGCACGGCCAACTCATTGACATAGAGCATCGCCACCGCGCGACTGGTGATCTGCTCGGAACAGCCGAACGGATAGCGGTCGAGCTCGCTCAGCAGCGTGGCGATGTCGAGCGAGGCCGATATCGCAACCGACAAGCCGACGCGTCCGGTTCCCGGCACGAAATCGGCGAACATGTCATTCGATAGCGTCAGCGTCTCGCTACTGGCGAGTGCGCGCACTGTCCGGCGCGTCAGGATTTGGTTTGCCGGCCGCACGTCGAGTGCATAGGCGCGCTCGAGCGCAAAGCCATTGGGCCCCGTCACGCTAACTTTGACCGTGCTCGGCCCTGAGCCCGCGGCGGACACCGGCACCGCGACATGGTCGCGCTCCTTGGCGGCAAGCTTGAGCGTGAGCGGCTTGTCGCCGTCGAGCTTGACGGTACCTTCGCTGCTCACGGCGAGGCTGTAGTCGCCGGCCGCGCCTTCCACGTTGTCCAACTCGAGTTGCACGGCGCCACGGTCGCCGGTGCGCAGGAAGCGCGGCAGCGTCGCGGTCAGCACCACCGGATCGCGCACCACAACGTCGCCGGAGGTTTTGCCGACCTTGTCCTTGCTCCAGGCCACCGCCATCACGCGCACGGTGCCGGCAAACGCTGGGATATCGAACGCCACCTGCGCGGTGCTATCGGCGCCGACCTGCACGATGCCGGAATAGAGCGCGAGCGGCGCCTGCGTCGGCGGCGAGCCAGCCAATTCGGCGCCGGAGTCGCCGCCCGAGCGGATTTGCCCGCGTACGCCTTGCATGCCGTCGATCAGTTGCCCGTAGAGATCGCGGATTTCGGCGGTAAGCTGGCGCTGGCCGAGATAATAATTGTCGGGCGCCGGCGGCTTGTAATTAGTGAGATTGAGGATGCCGACATCGACGGCGGCCACCACGACGCGCGCCTCCTCGCCAGGGCTAAGCCCCGCGAGTTTGATTGGCACGCCGAGCGCGGAATTGGGCCGCAGCGTTCCCGGCAGCTTCATGTCGAGCGTAAGCGTGCGCTCGGAGCGATCGATCGAGAACCATTGCACCCCGATGGCGCGGCCGGGCATGCGTTGCGCCGGCGCATCGAGCGGACGGCGCAAGGTGGCAACGAGATAGGCACCGGTGCCCCAGTCCCTGCCCACGGTCAGCGGCACCCGCACGGCGCCGGCCTTCACGTCTTGCGACGTGCTGGCGACCAGCTTGTCGGTAAACACATTGAGCATAAGGCGGCCGGCCGTGCGCGCCGTCACCGCCACGTTCATGGCGTCGCCGGATTTAAAATCCGACTTGTCGAGCGCGACCTCCAGCAAGTCGGGTGTATCGGCGTTGGCTTCCGCATAGAAGCCGGCATCGAAGGTGAGCGAGGTTATGGCGCCGTTCGGCACGCCGGTCGACACTTCCAGGCGATAGCGCCCCCATTTCACCGGCATTGAAATCCGCGCCGGCTTGTCGGTGGTGACATCCACGGTGCCGTTGGCCACGCGCTCGGTGCGCTTGACCGGCTCGTATTCCCACTGACCGTTCTGGCGATACCACTGATAGCTGGTCTCGACCTTGAGCAGCTCGTAGCGCAGGCCGCTTTGCGCCAGCGTCTTGCCGTCGGGGCCGGCCATCACCACGTCGAAATCGGCATTGGCGCCGTCGCCGAGCGAGCGGCCGGAGAACGCCGGCTTGACGCCGATCATCGGCGCATCGGGCGCGATCGGCAGCGTGAGCTTGCGCTCGACCGCGCGGCCGCCGAACTCCGCCATGGTCACAACGATCAGCGCTTCGAGCGGGCGCGAGGTCACCGGAATCTTGTCGAGCTTGAGCGGGAAGCTCGCCTTGCCGGCGGCGTCAGTTGCCGGCAGATCTTCGATGTCCTGACGCGCGGCCGTCACCTCATCGTCGGCGAGCCCGAAGGCATAGCCGGCAAAGCCCGGCCGCTCTTTCGCCGCCGCGATCGTCACCGTGCCCTGCAGATCGAGATTGGAGGCCGGCGCGCCGTAGAGGAAATGTCCGTCCACGCTGAGCTGCGCGGAGGCATTGCGCGGGATGATTTTGGCCGCCGAGGTGAGATCGAATTCGATGCGGTCGGCCACATAGTCTTCCACCAGGAAGCTGGCCTCGCCGACCGCCGGACGCTTAGGATCGGTGTAGGCCTGCACGCGCCAAGTGCCGGTCGAGGCGGATGAGACGATCGGCACGCTCCAGCTGTGGCCGCCGAGGCCCTGGTCGGCCAGCAACGTGCGGCGATATTCGACTCCGTCCGGGCGTGCGACCACCAGAGTGAGCGGCGCAGCGGCGGCGATGCCGCGCGCGTCGCGCAACAGCGAGGTTATGTGCACGGTTTCACCGCTGCGATAGACGCCGCGCTCGGTATAAACGAAGGCATCGAGCCCAGCCGGCACCTGCCGGCCCGCCACGCCGCGGTCGGACAGATCGAAAGCCGGCGATTTCAGGCTGAGGAATGCATAATCGGCTTTATCGGCGACGACGATCGCGGCCGGCGCCAGGCCGCCCTCGCCGCGCGAAAGACCCGCTTCGAAATGCACGAAGCCGTTGTTGTCGGTCGAGCTTGGCCGCCAGCATCTCGTTGTTGCGCGCGATCAGCCGGACCTCGACTTGCCCGCGCGGCTCGGCGCTTTCCAGCGAGTGAATAAAGACGTCGATGCCGTCATGGCCGCTATAGGCGGTCAATCCCAGATCGGAAACGATGAACCATTGGGTTGCGCGCTGGTCGTAGTCGTTCGACGCCAGGTCTTTCGGCGTCGCCGTCATGACATAGACGCCGGGCTTGAGATCGCCGAGCGCCTGGTCGACCGGAAACGCGGTAGCGACCTCGGTATTGAGCTTCGGCTCCACCGTCAGTTCGCCGCCCCATACCTTGGCGCCGCGCTCATTGGCCAGCCGCTCGGCCTCGTAGGGGCGCAAGTTTCGCTGGAAATCGTAGCCGAGCACGGTGTCGAGCAGATTGCGGTCGCCGACGCGATAGACCGACAGCACGACCGCGCTGGTGTTGACGCTGAGCAGCGGAATGCCGCGCTGGCCGGCGCGCGGCAGCACATAGGCCTTGCCGGAAAAGCGCACGAACGGCTTGCGGTCGCGCACGAAGATGGTGAAGTCGGCCGATTTCGCCAGCGTCTCCCTGACCACCGACGGCAGGCCGGCGCGCAGCGTGATGGCGTAGCGTTCGCCGTGCTTGAGGCCTTCGACGCAGAGCTGCTTGTCATTGGCCGAGATCGCCGGCTTGTCCTGGCCGGCGACCACCACGTAGGGCGAGAAATCGGTGCGCCGGCCGGGCAATTCCTCGGAGAACTGGAAGCACGCGCGGGGTGAAACAGCGTCAGAGTCGACCGAGTAATCCAGGAACCGGAAGCCGTGCTCGGTGCGCAAGCGTTCGTATTGGCCGCGCAGGTCGGCGGTCTCGCGCAGATCGAGCGCCAGCCGCATGGAATCGAGCGCCGGGCGCCATTCCTTGCGGTCGGTGAGCGTGCGGCCGAGCACAGTCAGGCTGTCGGCTTCCAGATTGCGGTCGGTCGCGCGCTGATAGGCGATATAGGCCGCGGTTGAGGCGCGATCGAGCAGCAGCGCGCGCTCGTTATCGTCGCGCGGCCGGATCTGCAGCACCGTGCGCGACAAGCGCAGCCAGCTCGTTGCATCGGTGGGCGCCACCGTGATGAGCTGGCCGAGCATGGTCATGCCAGTGCGGAAATCGTTCTTCTGGAAAGCGGCGTCGGCGTCGCGGCGCACCGTCGCCGCCGGCTTGGTCACTGTCCCGGCGTCGTTTTTGATCTGCGCCTCGAGTTTGATCGCTGAATCGTCGAGATCGCTACGCTTGAAGGCCTTGTCGGCGGCGATGGTGGGGATGACGGAAAGGGCGATGAGCGCGGCGGCAAGACCGGTGCGGACGGAGGTGAACATCGGGGGAGCCTCCCAGTATGGCGACGGGTCGTCACTGTTAGTGCGCCGATCGCCACTTTTAGTTCAGCGCTCGAAGGTGTCGAGGTCGTGGCCGCGGCGTGAACGGATTGTGAGCGCGGGCGACCGGACCGCTGTGATGCGCGTTGTGCGTTATGGCTTAGCCGAAAGCGTAACGAATTGTTTGTCCAAATGACTAGTCGAACATTCTGAGAAGTTAGATTAACCGCCGCAATAGCTGATCTCTAAGGCCTTTATTTATCGAGAGAAAATTCGGTCAGCTGAGGCCCGGAAGCTGCGGCATCGGCATTGCCTGTTCGATCAGCTCTGGACGCCCGCAACACCAATTGATCGGCCCGCAACGCCCCGACGATCTGCACGCCCATCGGCAGGCCGTTGCGCGCCAAGCCGCAGGGCACCGAGGCGGCCGGCTGCTGCGTCAGGTTGAACGGATAGGTGTAGGGCGACCAGTTGAGCCAGTCGTCGCCGAAGTCGCCGCTATCCGGCATCTCGCACCCCGCCTTGAGCGCGGTAATTGGCATGGTCGGCGTCAGCAGCAGGTCGTAGCGCTGGTGGAAGTGCAGCATGGCGTTGTGCAACTCGGCGCGCGCGGTATAGGCGGCGAGATAATCGCTCACCGTATAGCAGCGCCCGCGATCGGCGATCGCCAGCAAGCCGCGATCCATCTCGGCGCGCCGCTCGGGCGGCACCGCGTCGACGATCGCCGCCGCCACCGGCCACCACATCGCCCGGATGCAGGTCACGCGCACGCTCAAGCGGCGGATCGGCCTCCTCGACCGACGGCGCCCTGCTCTTCCAGTGCGCGCGCCGCCTTGCGTGAGGCCGCCTCGATTTCGGGGTCGAGCGCCACGTCCTGGCCGAGCCGCGGCGAAAAGGCCACGCGCAAGCCGCGCACGCCGTCCATCCAAGCCGGCGAGTGAAATTCGGCGCCGGCGTATTCCAGGCCGCCATATCGCGTGCATCCGGCTGCGCGATCACCGACAGCATCAGCGCGGCATCGGCGACAGTACGGGTGATCGGCCCCTGGTGCGAGAGCACGTTGAGCAGGAGCGCCGGATAGACCGGCACCCGGCCGAAGCTCGGCTTCATGCCGAACACGCCGGTGAAGGCAGCCGGGATGCGCAGCGAGCCGGCGCCGTCGGTGCCCAGATGCAGCACGCCCAAGCCCAGCAACGCCGCCACCGCCCCGCCGCCGGTCGAGCCGCCCGGCGTGTGCTCGAGATTCCATGGATTGCGGGTGATGCCTGTCAATCGGGCTATGGCAGACGCCGATCCAGCCATGCTCGGGCATGCAGGTCTTGCCGAGGATGACGGCGCCCTGCTCGCGCAGGCGCGCCACCGCCGGGGAATCGGCCGCTGCCGGCGTTGCGTCGCTGGTCTTGGAGCCGCGCCGGGTGGGCAGGCCCTTGACCCAGATATTGTCCTTGATCGACGCCGGCACGCCGTCGATCGGGCCGAGCGGGCTGCCGGCCCGCCATCGCGCTTCCGATGAGGAGGCCGCCGCCAGCACGCCCTCGGGTTCAATGGCGCAGGAATGCATTGACCGCTGGCGTTGGCGGCAATGCGGGTCAGGCAATCGCGCGCAACCTCGACGGGCGACAGCTCGCCGCTCCGGTAGAGCTGCGACAGGTCGGCGCAGGTGAAGTCGGCCATGGCGGTCATCGCGGGGCCTCCGGGCGGCCCACGTTAACCGCGCAAACTCCAGCGCGCACCTTTCAATAGGCCCGCGGCGCATGTAAACCTTGAGCGCTAAGGCAAGACCCCGTAGCTCAGCCGGATAGAGCACCAGCCTTCTAAGCTGGGGGTCGCAGGTTCGAATCCTGCCGGGGTCGCCAACAAAAACAAGGGCTTAGCTTTTCAGTTAGGCCCTTTTCCTTGTCGCAATGTGTTGCAAGCGTTCTCAATGCGTTTCAATGATTTACAATGGCGCTCGGCAAGTCCGCGCGACACGGACGCGACAACAACCGCGGGCGTTTTGCCCTCAAAGGGAGGGCCGTATGAATCAGGAAAGTGAGCACATAAAGAACTCTGTTGAAAGCACGAGAGAGAATGGTAACCGAGCGTCGCACGCTCGCCGAAGCGTTGGCCAAAGAATACAAACGCGGCCACACGGAGAAAATGGAAGAACGTTTCTATGCCGTACAACACGCGATCGACGCGATTGACCGCGCAAAACGAGACGAAGATCAAATTGCGAGCGCCAAATAGGCCGAGCAATTAGCGGCAGGTTTACGGAGCGCCCTATTCGGTTGCGTTGGGGCTTTCCCCACCTCGTGTCCACCAGAGGCTGGGTTCGGAATGCGACGTACAAAACGAATCATGCGCCGTTGGGGCGCGGTGCCGCCGACTTTGGGCACCGGTGGCCTGTCAACTGTCTGGGATGGCTAACATCTTGTACCACCCCGAGGAATGTAGGCGCGTCACTATGGTCTGCCATAACGGCGCGGCCTGATCCGGCGGCAATCCTGACAATCCGTTTATTACTGAGCCCTTTGTCAAAGAAGTGCGGGCGGCGGCTTCGAACATCGGACGGCAAATCGAAGTCGTCACCGCCAGCACGAATAGCGACATCGATGCGGCCTTCGTGACGTTTGTGAAAAAACAGATCGATGCATTCCTGAACAGTCCCGAGGCGTTGTTCGTCGCCCGGCGCGTGCAAATCCTCACGCTGGCGGCGCGCCATGCGCTTCCCGCGATCTACCATCGCCGGGAGTTTGCGGTCGCCGGCGGGCTGATGAGCTACGGATCGAACTTCGCGGACCAGTTTCGCCAGACCGGCCTCTATGCGGGCCGCATTCTCAAGGGCGAGAAACCGGCCGAGATGCCGGTCCAGTTGCCGACCAAGTTCGACTTCGTCATTAACCTGCAAACAGCCAAGACGCTCGGCTTCGAAATACCGGCCTATCTGCTCGCCCGCGCCGACGAAGTTATCAAATGAGGATGTCTTTTGCTGCGGTGCATGAGTCCGTTTTTGCCACTTAGCGGACATTCGCTGCGCCGCAAATTTTGTCCGCTTTTGGAAGCCAGCTCAACCGATCGATTTTTGCCCGTGATGGTTTGTCCGCTAATGACCCAACAACGACATTTAAACGAGTTTGCAAATTCTGGTACCGTTCAGCAGCATCAGTTTTTCCGGCGCCAGATCGTCAACGTCGCCGGACCGGGCAGCATTAAAAAGTCTGATATTACGCAGTCCACCCCGTTCTCGGTATAATAGTATCCGAAGTTTTTTCCGGTTATCGCCCAAATCATCGTCGACGTGTTGTATTTTTTTGCCAATTTCATGAGCCCTGGCAGGGTTCGGTTCGACAGCGTCATCCCGGTGATGATTGCGAGATCAGCTTCCTTTATAAGTTGGGCATTGGCTGTCTTGCCGTCGCGTACCGTTACTCCGCCCAGTTTCTTTCCCACAACCTCAGGCGAAAGGTCGGCAGCGGAGACCTCAAATCCCCGCTTTGTCAGTTCATCAATTATGCCCGAGGTGGCTCCCACCACGACGGCTCGTGGTTTGCTCCCCTTGAGACTATTTGCACCTTTACGCCGAAGGACCCGTTCGGCCTCATCGCCAAATAAACGGGATCGACCGGGATATTTGGCGTGGATCGTGTCATCGAGTGTTATCCATCGTTGTGCTGGTTTTGAAACATTGGAGATAAGTAAGTCTACCAACGCGGTGCGATCAAGATAGTCTCGGCAGAGATTGTCTCTTAAGATCTGTCGCGTGTCCTTTCCGACAAAATCGGGATCTGGATCATGCCGAGCAGGGGTGAGCCCGCAAGCAAGGCCGTAGTTTCCGGATTGGGCGAGCCGCACCGTGTAGCGCGTCTTTCGATCTCCTGGCACCCACTGCACAAAAAAGTCGATGTACCAGAAAGCCATGAGCCTAAAACGATCCGCAGGCAAACTACGGGACCTTTCCAATGCCCACTTCTCTGCGGCCTCGACGGAAAACGCCGATGGTTTCAATGCATCACTTGGTTGACGAAACTTTCTCGACGTTAGTCGAACGGACTGACGCATTCGAGAGATCGGCGCATGGTTTGTACGCTTAATTCCTTTGGAACGACTCATGTGGGCCTTTTGCAAAAAGGGTGCCCAGCCACTTGTCAAATCGGATATCGGAGAACCGCGATTCCGCATTGCCGGGTGTGAATGTAATCTCTCCGAACTTGATGTTTCGCTTCCCGTCTGAATATAGGTCGATCCGCACAAAATCCATGGCCTTGGCTATCGTCTCCGCGACGTGGATCATCAGATCGAGATTATCAGGACGTTCGCGCTGTATCGGCTCGAGCTTATAGGCAACCGGAATGTGTTTCCAAGAAGGATCGTAGAATGCTGTTTTAACCTTGTTTGTAAAGCGGTCCACGTCAACCTCGATGAGACGGGCTTTCCCGCCAAAACAGAATATTTTGAAATCGTCAGGCACGTTTTTCCCATTAAAATCCAGGAATTTCTCGAGGAACAGCTTGGGCTTGAATGTGCAATATTGCCACTCGCCCCAGGCATAACCGTAACGAGATTTGAGCCAATGCGTTGCATTCTTCTCGATCTCGCCGCGCTTCGCCGTGAGATCGTTTGGCAAGTCTAGAAACATAACGAATTTGCATCCATTGTTTGCCTTTAAGACAAACGATCCATTATGCAGTTTTGCCGCCTCTAGCTCGCCGACATTATCACCCACCCAAACGACCGCGGGGAGAAAGTCGTCACCTAGGCATGCCTTTACATAGTCGCGGGCTGCTAGCTTATCGGCAAGCGATGGCATCGGCAGTGGCGCGAAGTATTTGCGTAAGAAAATTTGCTCGGAGAATGTCCCCGGCGACGCAAGCTTAGGCAAATAGCCATGGCTGTTCTTGAAGAGCTGGGCCCCTCTTGCCAGAGCAAGGACGAGATCCCGAGCAGAGTAGAAATCTACTCCCCGCAGAGTGTTAACTGGAGGTCGCTCTGGCCATTTGCCCATAGGAAGCAGGGAGGCGAGCTCCCCAACAACGCTTTGTGCAACGGCTGTCTCGACGAAGGTCATAACGCGTAAGAGCCCGTCCGGACAGGGAATCCCTAGAAGCCTACGCTGCGCTATCACGATGGGCTAGCTCTCACTGCAACTTGGAACCGCGGAATATCCAGTCACATCAAAATCCGTAGGGGCAGACGCGGCGACCAAGCGCCCAACCATGCGGTTCGTCGCGGTCAAGTCGGCGGAGCAACAGGGCCGGTTGATGCAGCATCGAGTGCGCGATCTGCTGATGCGGCAACGCACCCAGTTGATCAATGCCTTGCGGGCACATTTGGCCGAACTCGGCATTGCGGCTGCGCAAGGGCACGAAGGGGTCAAGGAGTTGCTGGCGATTGTTGCGCAGGATGGGGATTCGCGCTTACCGGTCGATGCTCACGCCAGCCTGATCGTGCTGGCGGCGCAGCTTCAGGCGGTGCAGACGATGATCGGATCGATCGAGAAACGGGTCGTTGGGCAGCATCGCTCGAACGAAGAGAGCAAGCGACTGGAGAATCGTTGCGACCGGAACGCCGTGTTGCAAGGCGATGCTGCACACCGCGGCGCTATCCTTAGCGGCGGTGTCACTGTCGCTCCCGGCCTTATTGTTGCTCAGAAAAATTTCACCGAGCCGACCGTCAGCAAAGCGCGAGATCGTGCATCGATATCCCCGCCCGCTCACCTCTATGTCGAAGCTTTCGGATAGGCGACGATTTGTGAGCACGGCTACGAGTGCAGGAACTTTTTTCGCTGTGATGCCGAAATAGCGAGCCAAAGTTTGGCGACAGCTTCTACAGGAGTTGAACCGACGCCTGCGATTTGGTCATCCTTCACATTAAAATTGAAGCGATCGTCGGGCTGCCAATTCAAATCATTGCCGTCGTAGTATGACTGAAGCCGAACTTCATCATGGCGCGCGTAGAGTAATTCTCGGAGAGTGGGGACACGGGCATATTCTTGCGTATCATCGCTGTACATTTTGATTAGTGTCGCGAGTCCATTTTCATACCTGTGGCTTTCTTCCATGCGGCTCGCGCTCCCACGCCTTAAAATCAGCCATCGTTCCGCGTGGATTCTAATGCGGCTCTGTTAGAACCAAATCGGCGGACACGTCGGTAGCCGAAGCAATTGTGAGTTGATAGACCCCCCGATACAACGTAAGCCGTGGCCGAGCCATCGGCTGAGAATGCCATGAGGGCCGTCGCATAGGTCGAACTTATGCTCCGTTGTTCCGTCTCGTTTCGCCCACCTGCCTAGAATACTTCGAGCCGGGCTGGCATGACATAAGTCATAAATGTCAATCTAAGCCGCCAAAGTGATGTGCGATTCCAGAGAGTTATAAATGAAAATCTCGGTGGTTATTCCTTGTTACAACGCGGCTGATTACCTGCCGAATGCGGTGTCATCCATCGTCAAACAACGAATCAACCCCACAGAAATCATAGTCGTCGACGATAGATCCTCTGACAACACGCTCGCGGTCGCTGAACAACTGAAGCAGACGACCGAACACCTGAGAATAATCCAACAGGAGACGAATGGTGGGCCCGCAAAAACCCGCAATGCAGGATTGCGCCATGCCAAAGGCGAATACGTCTGCTTTCTCGACGCAGACGATGCTTATGGCGATCAACTATTTGCCACTGCGATTAGCCTACTCGATCGGCGACCGTGGATTAACGCGGTCAGAATTTCCCGTAAAGCTCATCAACAGCCACCGTGAGGTGTCGGCCGACAGCAAAACTGATGATGGAACAAAGCCTATCCTCCAACATAATTGTTCGCCGATCTGTCGCTCTAGCCATAGGCGGCTTCCCAGAAGAACCGTCATTTCGCACCAAGCGGGCTGGAGAGGATATCGCTTTCAGACGTGCATTGTATGAATTTTTTGGAGTGTTCCGTCTAGAAGGGGTCTTTCTTAATTATACGGTCAGACGCGGCAGTCATTTTGATCTACTATAGACGAGATGGAGAGGAAATATAGTCCAAGATTAATGCTGAGGATGTCGCGATTGTAAAAAAAGGAATTGAACAATACCTAAGGGAAGCTCGTGACCAAATAAGAGCTCGGGCCCAAATCGGTAAGACTTTACTCCTTAAGCGCGAGTCGGGTGATTATAAATTCGATTTTGAAGTGTTTGCCAATGGTGTATCGGAGCAACACGCGAGCGAGACCCTGGCCGGAAAAACTTACCCGAAAATTCCATTCCTAAAAAATGTCGGGAGCGTGCTCGACATCGGAGCAAATATTGGAGCGAGCGTCATATTCTTCGCACTGAACTATCCGAACGCTCGGGTTGTCGGTGTGGAACCGGCGCGGCAGCCATACTTGTTGTTGAGGCGCAATGTCCGGGGTCGCCCCAATGTCCGGGTTTTCAACGTCGGGCTGCACAGTATTACGACCAAGCACTCGATCTATATTGGAGGTCCCGACAGCGTCACGAATTCCGTTATTCACAACGCACTGAGCAGCAATTCTCAGGAAGAGGTGCAACTTGTCGCAGCTGATGCCTTTACAAGGGTTATCGGGCTGGATCGCCCCGACATCATTAAGATCGACACCGAAGGCTGCGAAATCCCCATCATAACCTCTATCATTGAGAGCTTTCGCAACGCCAAGGTGGTCTATCTTGAGTACCACAGCGAAGAGGACCGGTTGAAGATTGACCGCCTGCTTTGCAAAACGCACGTGCTATTTTATGGCAAAATCGTTCATCCCCATCGTGGCGAATTAATATACGTACACAATGATGTCTTTCCATCGGCTGAAGTACGCGACCACTGGAGAATAGCAGACATCAAGCATGATCTAGGTGAGCCTGTAGCCGTACCCATATAGAGCGATCAAGTGGGCGCTCGCCGCCCCGCAATGCCCCGCAGCCAACCGGGCTCTAATACCAAAACTCAGAAACGATGACTTATATTACCCAACTTTGTGCGGGGATGATCGCTTCGTAAACGTGAGTTCAATCAAAGACCTGGACGGTCATAACAAACCTGCCGCAACGCCGCAGGTGGGTCGCGGGTAACGCGACTTGGTATAACTGGTCATCAACCTCAAGACCGCAAAGGCGCTCGACCTCGCCGTTCCGCCGGGCCTGCTGGTCGCGGCCGACGAAGTGATCGAATAAGTAGCGCGATGTCCGCTTCTCTAATCGGCCGTTCCGGGTCAAGCGCTTTCAGACTATCCACCACAGCAGTATCGATGTCGCTCACGGGCTCGTGCGAGAGCTATCAGTCAGGATCATCGCTACCTTGTGAAATTCGTCACAGGTGCCTAGGCCTGAGAGCCTAAGAGTTCCGTCCGGAGACTTCAGCGTTGATTACAGAGTTTTCTGAGCATGAGGCGAATTGAGGCAAGGCGCAAGAACGCGAGCGCCTTGCGGTTGAAGTTCTCCCAATCCTTGGCGAGTCTTCGGCAGCGATTGAGCCAAGCGATGGTACGCTCGACGATCCAGCGTTGGGGCAAAACCACAAATCCTTTGACCCGATCGGAACGTTTGACGATTTCAACATCGAGATGCGGGAGAACTTTTACAACCGCTTTCGCAAATTGCGGTCCTTGATATCCGCCGTCGGCGAAGAGCGTCTTCAAAAAGGGAAACATTCCGAACAGGGTCGCCATGACGAGAATTCCGCCATCGCGATCTTGCATATCCCGAAGTCACCGGTCGCCATGTTCATGATCTGCATGAGAGTTGTTGCGTTTGGGCTCAACCGATTACTGAACGTAGTTCGTTCTTCGCCCGATCAATGACGCCCGCCCAGTTCCCGATCTGCTGCTGCCTGAATAACCTTGCACTCGGATACCAAGGGCTATCGTCCCGATCGAGCAGCCAGCGCCAGCAAGTATCAAAGCGATTGAGAATCCATACGGGCTTTCCCATAGCCCCAGCCAAGTGAGCCGTGGCGGTATCTACGGCAATTACCAAGTCTAGGTTTTCTACCAGCGCCGCTGTATCTGAAAAATCGTTTAGCAGGCTTGTGAAATCTATAATATCGGGACCGTCCCATTTCGTACGTTTTAGTTCAGCCAGTTCTGCCTCAGCGGGCTGACCTTTTTGCAAGCTATGATATTCAATCTTTGGATTTTTTAGCGCAACAAGTTTAGCCAAAGGAATGTTTCTGCGGCTATTGACCGCCCATAAATCTGGTTGATTGGGTCTAAACCCCCCTGACCACACTAATCCAATTCTTGGTTTGCTTTTTTCACCAAGCTTTTCCTTCCAGAAAAGTGATTTTTCTACATTAGCTCTAAGGTAGGGGATATTTGCCGGTATTGTTTCAAGCGTAGTCCGAAACGCGAGCGGCAAGCTCAGCAATGGACAGTGATAGTCAAAATCGGTCGGGACTTCGTCTGGACCAATAATCTGGATTGTGGGGCTGATCTGCTTCAGCAGCCCATGCAAAGGTTGCTGCACCGACATAATAACCTTCGCGCCCCGTGCTTCCGCAAGCTTGGCGTATCGGCAAAACTGTATGGTGTCGCCAAGCCCCTGCTCCCACCAGATGAATAGGGTCTTGCCCGTAATCTTCTCTTCACCGAGCCAGAGCGGCTGAGGAAAGGAACGAGTCGCGATCGCTTTATCGCCCTTTTTCCGCCATTCGTACTGACGCCAACCTTGTTCAAAACGCCCCAGCAGCAATAAGCAAAGGCTTTGGTTCCAATGCGCCTCGGCGAAATCCGGCTTTAGTGCAATTGCCTTGTCGTAACTCGCCAGCGCGTCTTCGGGACGCTTCAGGTCCAACAGCGCATTACCGCGGTTGTTGTGCGCCATCGCATAGTCGGGCTTGAGCGCGATTGCCTTGTCGCAGCTAGCCAATGCGTCGGCGGGATGATTTAGGTTTTTCAGCGCATTCCCGCGGTTATTGTATGCCTCGGCATAGTCCGGCTTCAGTGCGATTGCTTTGTCGTAGCTTGACAGCGCGTCCGCAGGTCGTTTTAGATCCTCCAGCGCAAGCCCGCGGTTATAGTGCGCCGTCGCAAAGTCGGGGTTTAGTGCAATTGCCCTATCGTAGCTCACCAGCGCATCCGCGGGACGCTTCAGCTCATGCAGCACATTCCCACGGTTGTTGTGCGCCATCGCATAGTCGGGCTTTAGCGTGATCGCCTTGTCGTAGCTCGCCAGCGCGTCGGCGGGACGCCTTAGGTCAAGAAGCGCATTGCCTAGGTTGTTGTGTGCAGCGGCGACGTTTGCGTTCAGCCCAATCGCCTTTTTGATCAGCTCGACTGCCCTCTCCGTGCGTCGAGTCTGTTTAGCAATAACCCCGAGTAGGTGTAGCGCATCAAAGTGGTTCGGCTCCCGGCGCAGAATTTTTCGACAGACGCGTTCCGCATCGGCAAGTTTTCCCTGCTGATGCAATGCGGTCGCCTGATTGAACTTCGCTTCTATTGCCGCAGAAATTGGCTTCTGCACTTGCAGTTTCTGCTCTTGTTCTTGAGACAACGCCAACACTCCCACATAGCCTCTTGGAGTTTTTATCACTCTACAAATCTTATGGCCCTCGGCAACATGTGCGAAAACGGTGTGCGAACGCTTGCCGCGTGGTGTCTCGGTCGCGGCTGCAATCACGTTCGGGTTCTCGACGTGAGCGGTTACACTTCCCGTCCTGACTGAAGAGATCAGATGTGCGCATTCAAAATCAAAATTGCTCCAATCGCAGAGGAACCTTTTAGCATGAAGGCGATAACGCGCACGGCGGACCAAAGGTGACCGTCGCATGCTGAAAGCGCACTCAAAGGCAAAGACACCGGTTATAAAAATTTCTAAGCAGATGAAACGCACGATTGGTGCTCTGCGCCAGCAGGCACTCAAGCTTGGTATTGGCCTCGGCCATCAACGCTAGCAAAACACCCGATCGGATTTCGGAGAGGCCACCGCGAGGCGGTCTTTCTATTGGACAAAACCTGACGCGACCGTTCTCATATTGTTGTTGCTCCGAAAGAGGGTGAGGACTAGCATAGTGCCACCTCAATCCCATGGGAGGTGTCGATGAAAGTCTTAAAGAGCTTGGTGTCTCCTTGCCTGTTGCTTGGTCTGATGTTCAGTACCGGCGATGCGATGGCCGGTTCGGCGGGCGCTTCGAGTACCGCCAGTGGCTCCGGGTTGACCGTGACCACATATACATCAGTCTCAGGAGGCGGCAGCGCTAGTGCTAGCGGGAGCGGTGGTACGGTGAAGGCGACCACGACTTCATCTACATCAACCTCGGGAAGCCATGCTACTGCAACCAGCTCAAGCGGCGGGCCGATCCACGTTCACTGTGATAGCTTCTTTGCGTTCGGTGGATTTTCTCTTACCTGTCCTTAGTGGTCCGTCGAGCGCGAAAAATAACCGCGACCATTTAATATGTGATCGCAACCCCTAATCGACTAAAAGCCCCGCCTCTTTTTGGCGGGGCTTTTTTATTCAAGGGGGCGCGTAGCAGTTAGGCGATCTGTCGCATGCTGGTTCCCAGCGCGTTGTAACTGACGCGATAGTATCCGTCCGCGCCAACCGAGACGGCGGCAGGCATTACTTGCAACACGTCTTGAGCCATGACGCCCTCGTACGTTTCGGGCCTTCCGAAATATTTGAAGTGATAAAGCGGTAGCCCGAACACGGTGGTGCCGATCTGGCGGATATTTGTTTTCACACGAATATCCGACCTCGGCGGCGGTGGCGGCGACGGTGGACCCAGCGGATGATTTGATGGGCTGAGATGGCGCATTTCTATGCCGAGCATATCGTAGTTCACTCGGTAATATCCGTCCTCCCCGACGCTCACCGCTGCGGGCATCACGTTGAGCACGTCCTGTGCCATGACGCCTTCGTACAGATCATCATTGCCGAGGTACTTGAACGTGTAGAGCGGGAGATTGTGCGCTGTGGTTCCGACCTGACGGATATTCGTTTTCGCACGAATATCCGAGTGCGGCGGCGGCGGTGGTGACGGTGGGCCCGGCGGATGATTTGACGGCATAGTACCCTCCACATGGTTAGGCGGCGTCCCAATGCCACCGCGCTTCGGGTGGCGATACAGCCTACGTCCCGGCTCATTCTGACGCAAATTCGACCCAGCCCCCAATAATCGCCGGGATCGCGGAGCTTGATCAAGCCGGTCATAGGTGACTGCTTGGCCGTGTGAGTCCTGGCGATGCTGGCCGGTACTCTCTCAACCTGTTGCTGCAAAAAGAAAGTCCCGCTCGGTTTTGGCCGGGCGGGACTATCATCAGTCTAAAAGAATTCTACTACCGCGCGGTTATTTTCCACCGCCAACGCCGCCGCCCCCACTAAGGCTGCTGCCGGGCAGGAGGCCGACGCTCCCGCCGCCTCCGAGCAAACCGCCTATGGCAAAGGGGTAAGAGATGAAGGGGCTGAAGGTGCTTGTTGGGAGAAACCACCGCTGCCGCCGCCCCATGGACCCAGGGTGTTCGATTAAGCTACCTGTCTCATGCTGGTTCCCAGCGCGTTGTAATTGACACGATAGTATCCGTCCGCGCCAACCGAGACGGCGGCAGGCATTACTTGCAGCACGTCTTGGGCCATAACGCCCTCGTACGTTTCGGGCGCACCGATGTATTTGAATTGATAAAGCGGCAGGCCGAACACGGTGGTGCCGATCTGGCGGATATTTGTTTTCACACGAATATCCGACTGCGGCGGTGGCGGCGGCGACGGTGGACCCTGCGGATGATTTGATGGGCTGAGATGGCGCAATTCTATGCCGAGCATCTCGTAGTTCACTCGGTAATATCCGTCTCCCCCGACGCTTACCGCTGCGGGCATCACGTTGAGCACGTCCTGTGCCATGACGCCTTCGTACAGATCATCATTGCCGAGGTACTTGAACGTGTAGAGTGGCAGATTGTGCGCTGTGGTTCCGATGTGACGAATATTCGTTTTCACACGAATATCCGACTGCGGCGGTGGCGGCGGTGACGGTGGACCTAGCGGATGATTTGACGGCATAGTAACCTCCGAATGATTAGGCGGCGTCCCAATTCCACCGCGCTTCGGGTGGCGATACAGCCTACGTCCCGGCTCATTCTGGCGCAACGAGTCCGGGGGCAGACGGAGGGCCCCGCTAATGAAACTAGGAGTCCCGTCAGAAAAATTTCCTCTGCTCCGACACTCTTCACAACAACCTCGAAAAAAATCCAAAAAAGTCCTGGTGCGGCGCCAGCACCACCACCACTGTGCCCGGCTTGACCCGCTTGTAGAGGTCGATGACATCCTCGTTGGTCATGCGGATGCAGCCCGAGGAAATCGCCTGGCCGATATATTCCGGCTGGTTAGTGCCGTGGATGCGGTAGAGGGTGTCCTTGTTGCCCTCGAACAAATACAAGGCGCGCGCGCCCATCGGATTCTGCGGGCCCGGGCTAACATAGTTTGGGACGCCCAAGCGTTGTTTTTCGCTCGCTGTTGGAATCCATGGAGGCCATTCGGCCATGCGGCCGACTTTCGCGACGCCCGACCAGGCCATTGCTTCTTCGCCGACGGTGACGCCATAGCGGATAGCCGTGCCGCCGGACAGCACGTAATAGAGAACACGCGCGTCGGTATCGACCAGGATCGTGCCCGGCTGCTCCTTGCGGTCATAGGTTACGATTTGCCGCTGATATGACACGGGAATTGCCGCATTCTTATAAGGCGCTGCCGCAAGCAGCTTCCTGTCGCGAGCGGTTAGGTTCGATTCTGACGCGGGCTGTAGGGTGTACTCTATGTATTGCGCGCAGCCGCCGAGCAAAACGCCGGCCCCGAATAGACCCACTAACAATACCCTTGCCGACATTCTTTCCTCCGCCAGGTGACCGCAAAGCAGGATGGCTCCCGGATTGGCGCGAATTGTGGTGATTCTCTGCTGTCCAGTCCTAGTTGCCCTAAATCCCTTCCGTTGTAGTAATTAGGCAACAAAATCCTGACCTCGCCTAACGCGGTCCAGCACGGCTAAAATCCATAAGCGGGTCCGGGGGCAGACGGGCAGCCCCGCTATTGAGGCGGGAACCTCTGAGAAACTTATTACTGCCTACGCGGGCCGCCTTATCAATTGTCCCTTCCCGAGTAATACTACAGCAAATCTTAAACTGGGTCCGCGGCCCCCCCCGGCCCCGCATAATGAATTCGGGAGTGCCAGATTTTTTCTTTCTCAGTCGTTCCCTTCTCCCCAAAGGTCACAAAAAATCTGCAAAAAGATTAGTTCGCGATGCGGTTCAGACCGCATCATGCTTGTACTAGTGCATCAATGCGCGTGCACGCGGATCGCCGAACGTAACTCGTTCGCGACCTGATCAATGACCGCTGCCCAGTTGCCGATCTCCTGCTGCCTGAACAACCTTGCACTCGGATACCAAGGGCTATCGTCTCGATCTAGCAGCCACCGCCAATCTGGATCGTAAGGCAACAATAACCAGACAGGCTTGCCCATCGCACCTGCAAGATGAGCCACACTGGTATCGACCGTGACAACCAGGTCCATCTGAGTCAGCAACGCAGTTGTATCGCTGAAGTCTCTCAACTCATCCCCGAAAAATGCGATGTGACCGAGTTGCCGAAGCAGGGCTAAGTCTTTTTCCCTTATTTCTTTTTGCAGACATATCCAGTCTAAATGTGAACCAAGAATTGGGATAAACTGCTCCAGTTCGATCGAGCGGTTATGATCATTCGGGTGAGTTGTCCTCCCGCTCCAGACCAATCCTAGTCTAGGCTTAGTCTTTGGCGACAGACGAGCGGCCCATGCAACTCGCAGTTCCTCGTCTGCTTTTAGGTATTGCAGCTCTGCTGGTATTGTCTCTAGCGTCGTCCGAAACGCGAGCGGCAAGCTCAGCAATGGACAGTGATAGTCAAAATCGGTCGGCACTTCGCCTTGATTTATGATCTGGATTGTGGGGCTGATCTGCTTCAACAACCCACGCAGAGGCTCCTGCACGGACATAATGACCTTCGCGTTACGCGCTTCTGCAAGCTTGGCGTATCGGCAGAACTGTATGGTGTCACCAAGTCCTTGCTCACACCAGATGAATAGGGTCTTGCCCGCGATGTCTTCTTCGCCGAGCCAGAGCGGTTGAGGATAGCACCGAGCCGCGATCGGTCCACCGCACTTCTTACGCCATTCAAACTGACGCCAACCTTGTTCAAAACGTCCCAGTAGCAACATGCAAAGGCTTTGGTTCCAATACGCCATCGCAAAGTCTGGCTTCAGCGCGATCGCCTTGTCATAACTCGCCAGCGCATCCGTCGGGTTTCAGGTCCTCAGTGCATTACCGCGGTTGCTGTATGCCCCGGCAAAGTCCGGCTTCAGCGCGATCGCCCTGTCATAGCTCGCAAGCGCGTCCTCTGGGCGTTTCAGGTCCATCAGCGCCATCCCGCGGTTGTTGTACGCCTCGGCATAGTCTGGATTCAGCGCAATCGCCTGGGCGTAGCTCGCCAGCGCTTCCGCTGGACGCCAAATCGAGCAGCGCGATCCCGCGGTTGTTGTACGCTATCGCAAAGTCAGGCTTCAGCGCGATCGCCTGGTCATAGCTCGTAAGCGCGTCCTCTGGGCGCTTCAGGTGCATCAGCGCCATCCCGCGGTTGTTGTGCGCCTCGGCATAGTCTGGCTTGAGCGCGATCGCCCGGTCGTAGCTCGCCAGGGCTTCCGCTGGACGCTGCAAATCGTGCAGCGCGATCCCTCGGTTGTTGTACGCCTCAGCATAGTCTGGCTCGAGCGCGATCGCCTTGTCGAAGCTTGCCAGCGCATCCTTTGGGCGCTTCAGGTCTAGCAGCGCCTCGCCTAGGTTGCTGTGAGCAGCGGCGACGTTTGCATTCAGCCCGATCGCCTTCCTGATCAGTTCAACCGCCCGCTCCGTGCGCCGCGTTTGAGCGGCAATGACACCAAGCAGATGCAGCGCATCGAAGTGGTTCGGCTGCTGCTTAGAACTTCCCGTAGATGTCCTCCGCCTCCGCAAGTTTTCCCTGCTGATGCAGCGCCATTCCGTGATTGAATTTGGCTTGGGTACCCCACAAATTGATTCTGCGGATTCTGTTCTTGTTTTTTAATCAACGTCGTCCACTCCGCAACAGACCATCTTGACGATTTCACCGCAAGCCGCCCTTCACTACCGCAATCTGGGAACAAGCTAGCGGCTCGCGCGGTTATAATGCGCCATCGCAAGGTCCAGTTCCAGTGCGATGGCCCTATCGTAGCTCGCTAGCGCTTCCTCGGAACGCTTTACGTCACGTAGCGCATTCCCACGGTTGGTGGACACGCTCGCATAGCCTGGCTTCAGCGCTATGGCCCTGTCGTAATATGCAATTGCTTCTTCGGAACGACGAGATTGAAAGGCAATAACTCCCAGCACATGCAGCGCATTAGTGTAAGCTGGTGCCGCAGGACTTATACCCAAACTCGGAAACCTAGACTCATATTACCCGATGTTGTGCGGGAATGATCGCATCGTAAACGTGAGTCAAATCAAACACCTGGATGGCCGTCACCAACCCGCTGTAGCGCCGCAGATGGGTCGCGGGTAACGCGATTTGGTATTAGATGTCTTTGGCGTCGGCAAGTTTTCCTGCTGATGTAGCGCCAATCCTTGTTTGAACTTCGATTGGATAACGGCAGATTGAACTTGCGGCTTCTGTTCTTGTTCTCGAGACAACGTCATCCACTCCGCAGCGCACTATCTTCGCGCTTTAAAGGTCGCCCTTAGGAACGCTTATGGCATCTGGGAAACGTGTATCGTAGCAAATCGATAGGCTACAGTACGCCATATCGCTCGAAACCATCAAAAAATTGGATCGAGCTAAAAAATAGATGCAACATTATGATCCGACGGAAACCTGCAAAGGTTACCCTGTAACTTTGGGCAAGGACTCACTACCCTCATCACCTCCTTTGCAGCTCGGCAACCGCAACTGGGCGGACGCTGTTGTTTTTTCAGGCGCAAGCGAGCTTGCCATCTAATAAAGGAATTGGATCGTTACAGTGACGCTTATCGCCGATTTTTTCGCTGGCGCAAGCGGCCGTTTTTTCCGTCTGTTGAGGCAGATCTCGAGGCCCATCGCAGCCATCCTTTCGCGAAGCTTGTCGAGACCGTGAGGTACCGCCATCAAGCCAAAGCGCATCGAGGGTAATAGCTTAGACCAGTTGCGTCACCCGCGACCACCTGCGGCGTTAGGCGGGTTTGTTCATAACCGCCCATGTGTTCGATTTGACTCATGTTTCCGAAGCGATCATCCACGCACATCGTCTAACATGAGTCATCGTTTCTGAAGTTCGGGTATTAGACCCGATGGTGAAACTTCACCACCAAGTACCTGTTAATAGCTCTGGTGATATCGCGGTGTTGGCACCAGCGGCGGCCAATTAGGGAAGTAGAGGCAATCGTGTCCAAACATATTCTATTACTATGCAACGATTTGCTCACTTTCAAAACGAAATCATCGGCATCTAAAAGGCCTTGTATCTGTCACCGATATGCACTTTTAAGTATGCGGTACCGATCGCTGGCGGTTATAGTTCTTCAAATTGCAGTGAGCGTTACATCAACGTATCAGCGAGTATAAACAGGCTATGTCCCATTGGTCAAGAATCAACATCATGCGGGCTTTGCGGCATGTCGCTATTTGGCACTTAACGGGTATTCCAAGACTTCACGCGGGCGGCAGGGGGGACGAGTTTCCACACCGACCCCGCTGTGCTTCGCCGTCCACCGGCTTCAAACTCGCAAATGATTGTGTGGATGCGAGGGTAATACAGGATTATCTGCGACATAAATCCATCGCCAACACGGTCCGCTATTCCAGGCTCTTGCCCGAAGATTCTTCCGTGGAGGGATTGAGCAGGAAGCAGTTTAGGAAGCGGTAATGTCCGAAACAGGCAATCCGAAACCGCA
>CAWFMZ010000023.1:0-52055 GCA_963817045.1 uncultured Alphaproteobacteria bacterium | reverse complement strand
AAGAAGCTCGCCGATCTAGGCGGCATTCCGATGCCGGGGCCGGCCGCCGAATTCGGCAAGACCGTTGCCGCCGAAACCGCCAAATGGGAAAAGGTGGTGCACGCCGCCAACCTATCGATTGAGTGACGCGCGCGTGGTTCGGACATACTGATGCATGACAACCCGTAAGCGTCCGCAAAACCTGCGCAGCCACCGCTGGCTCGGCGTCAGCGACCTGCGCTCGTTCGGTCATCGCTCGCGGCTGCGCCAGGGCGGCTATGACTCCGTCGATTGGACCGGCAAGCCGGTCATCGGCATCGTCAACACCTGGAGCGACATCAATTTCTGCCACTCGCATCTGCGCGCGCGCGCGGAGGATGTGAAGCGCGGCGTGCTGCAGGCCGGCGGCTTCCCGGTTGAGCTGCCGGCGATGTCGCTGTCGGAGCCGTTCGTCAAACCGTCCACCATGCTCTATCGCAACCTGCTGGCGATGGAGGCGGAGGAATTGCTGCGTAGCCATCCGATCGACGGCGCGGTGCTGCTCGGCGGCTGCGACAAGACCACGCCGGGCCTGATCATGGGCGCCATCAGCATGGGTGTGCCGGCGATCTACGTGCCGGCCGGTCCGCAGTTGCGGGGCAATTGGCACGGGCAGGTGCTCGGCTCCGGTTCCGATGCCTGGAAATACTGGGACGAGAAACGCGCCGGCCGCATCAGCGAAGAGCAATGGGCGGAGATCGAAGGCGGCATCGCCCGCAGCTTCGGCACCTGCATGGTGATGGGCACGGCGGCCACCATGATGGCGATCGCCGAGGCGGTTGGCCTGTCGCTGCCGGGCGCGTCCTCCATCCCCGCCGCCGATGCCGCGCATCCGCGCATGTGCGCCGCCGCCGGCCGGCGCGCCGTCGAGATGGTCTGGGAGGATCTGACGCCGCACCGCATCTTGACGAAGGCCGCCTTCGACAACGCCATCCGCGTGCACATGGCGATGGGCGGCTCGACCAATGCCATCATCCATGTGGTGGCGATGGCGCGCCGCGCGGGCTTAGCGCTCGACATGAAGCGCTTCGACGAACTGTCGCGCGAAGTGCCGGTGCTCGCCAATGTGCGCCCGTCCGGCGAATTCCTGATGGAGGATTTCTTTTATGCCGGTGGCTTACGCGCGTTGATGGCGGAGCTGAAATACAAACTCGATTTGTCGTGTCTGACGGTGACCGGCAAGACCATCGGCGAAAATATCGCCGGCGCGGAGGTCTACAAGCGCGACGTCATCCATCCGCTGAGCGATCCGGTCTCCAGCGAAGGCGCGACTGCGGTGCTGACCGGCAATCTGGCGCCGCGCGGCTGCGTGATGAAGCCGTCGGCAGCGGACAAGCGCCTGCTGCACCATCGTGGCCCAGCGATCGCCTTCGAGGATTACAACCACATGGCGCGCGAGGTCGAGCGCGACGATCTCGAGGTCACGCCCGACCACGTGCTGGTGCTCAAGAACGGCGGGCCGAAGGGCGGGCCCGGCATGCCGGAATGGGGGCAACTGCCGATTCCGACCAAATTGCTGAAGGCCGGCGTACGCGACATGCTGCGCATCTCGGATGCACGCATGAGCGGCACCAGCTATGGCGCCTGCATTCTGCACGTGGCGCCGGAAAGCTTCGTCGGCGGACCGCTCGCATTCGTCAAAACCGGTGACGAGATCGAAGTCGATGTGGCCGCGCGCCGCATTCATCTGGATGTGAGTGACGAGGAGCTGGCCCGCCGCCGCGCCGCCTGGCAGCGGCCGGCACCGCGCTATCCGCGCGGCTATGGCGCGCTTTATTCAGAGCATATTGGGCAAGCTGACGAAGGCTGCGATTTCGATTTCCTGGCGCCGCTTGGCGCGATCCCGGAGCCGGAAATTCATTGAGGCGGTAATTTAAAAAAACCTAAACGCCTTGCTTACCAGTTCAGGCAATAGCCTGCCCGTATTAGCGTCAATTTGACCTGTCTGATGTGCACTGTCCCATCTTAGTTGTTGGGATAGCGATCATATCTGCATCATTTTCAAAAATAGCGATCGTTCTCCTGCTCGTCGGCGCGCTGCCTGTAGGCAACGCAGCGGCCGCGGACACATTGCGTTTGGGCGGCACCGGCACTGCGATCGGAATGCTGCAACAGGTCGGCGCCGAATTCACCGCCGCGACCGGCGTCAAGGTCGAAGTCGTCGCCAGTCTCGGCAGCACCGGCGCCATCCGTGCCTTGGCCGACGGTCGACTCGACATCGCGGTCCCCGCCCGGCCGCTGAAATCGGATGAATCCGCCGCAGGCTTGCGCCAGGTCGCGGTGCTGCGAGCCGCCTATGTGATAGCGACATCTCATTCCACCCCAAACGGGTTGAAGAGCGCCGATCTCGCCAGGATCTTTGCCGCCGAAAAACCGACCTGGGCCGACGGCACGCCGATCCGGATTATTCTTCGTCCGCGTAGCGATACCGATACGGCGCTGCTCGCAGAATTGTTCGCCGGCATGGACGCGGCAATCGAAACAGCGCGTCGCCGCGCCGAGGTGCCGACTGCGGCGACCGATCAGGACAACGTCGCATTGGCGGAGCGCACGCCAGGCTCACTGATCGGAACCACCGTGACGCAGCTTAAGACAGAGCATCGCAATCTCCATGTTGTGCCGCTCGATGGGGTTGAACCGACGCTCGCGAACTTTGAAAGCGGCGCTTATCGCTTCGCCAAGCATCTGTACTTCATCGTTCCGCGCGCCAGTAGCGCTGCACGCCCAACGGTTTATGGAATTCCTGCGGTCGCCGCAGGGATTGAAAACGCTGCGTGAAACGGAAACTCTGCCGGACGCTGAATAATGCCGATTATCCCACTCAGAAAACTGGTCAGCGCGATCGGGCTCACCGTCGCGATCGCGGTCACTGTCGCGACGCCGAGCGTCTATTTCATCCACGACTACTTCGACGCCTCGGCGCAATTTGATGTTCAAGGCCCGATTGAGCGCCGCGCGAGTCGCGCAGTACATTTATACGCATGATGGCGTATGGCAGTATCAGCAACTGCGGCTTGCCGAGCTGATCCAGTTGCCCGAGACCGGCGAAGAGCCCATCCGCCAGAAAATCTATGATCAAGCCAATCGTCTCGTGCTCGAAGATGGCGCGCATTTGGGCGCTCCGATTGCGACCCGCAGCACCCCGATTGTCGTTGCAGGTTCGACCGTTGGTGTCTTCGTCGTTGAGGAGAGCCTGCGGAAGACCCTCTATGAGACCTGGATAGTCGCTTTTGTATGTTCGTTGATCGGCTTTGGCGCGTATTTCGCGCTGCGAACATTTCCGTTGCGCGTGCTCGATCGGACCCTCGGCGTTTTGCACGATACTCAGCGCAATCTGGCGGCGCAAATCGGACGCCTGGACGCCGCGGTGAACAATATGTCGCAGGGCTTGGTGATGTTCGATTCATCGGCCCGCCTGGTCGTTTGCAATAAGCGTTACCTCGACATGTTCGAATTGTCGCCGGAGAAGGTGAAGCCTGGCTGCACTATTCAGGAAGTCCTCGATCAACGGGTCGCAACCGGTGGCTTTAGCGCCGACGATGTCGACGCCTATAGGACTGAACTTCTGGCCTCGGTCGCTCAAGGAACCAGCTTCAGCAAGATCACAAACTTGCCCGATGGCCGGATCATTTCCATCGTCAATCAACCGATCGCGGACGGCGGCTGGGTTGCCACCCACGAGGACATCACCGAGCGACTTCTCGCCGAGGAAAAAATCAAGCACTTGGCGCACTACGATGCGCTCACCGACCTGCCGAACCGCGTGACGTTCTACGAGCGGATCGAAACGGCCCTAAACCGGCTGCGGCGTTCGGAAACCATCGCCGTGCTCAGTATCGATCTCGATCGTTTCAAGAGCGTCAACGATACGCTCGGGCACCCCATCGGAGATTTGTTGCTGCAGGCGGCGGCCGACCGCATGCGCGGCTGCGTGCGCAGCGAGGATCTGGTGGCGCGGCTAGGCGGCGACGAGTTCGCGATCGTGCAAGTTGCATCGGCCCAGTCGTCGGATGTCAGCGCGCTTGCCGCGCGCCTGATCGAGGTCGTCGGAGCTCCCTACGATCTCAACGGCCATCAGGTGATCGTCGGCGCCAGCGTCGGCATCGCCGTCGCGCCGGGTGACGGCGACAAACCCGGACGCGTTGATGAAGAACGCGGATCTCGCGCTGTACCGCGCCAAAGCCGACGGCGGCGGCGTCTATCGCTTTTTCGAGCTCGAAATGGACGCCCGCATGCAGGCGCGCCGCGCGATCGAGCTCGATCTGCGCAAGGCGATCGTGAACGGCGAGTTCGAGCTGTACTATCAGCCCATCGTCGACGTTAAAAGCGAGCAAATCACCAGCTGCGAGGCACTGCTGCGCTGGCATCATCCCGAGCGCGGCACGATCCCGCCCGCCGAGTTCATCCCGGTCGCGGAGGAAACCGGCCTCATCGTGCCGCTGGGCGAATGGGTGATACGGCAGGCCTGCGCCGAGGCGGTGCATTGGCCGCAGCATGTAACCGTGGCGGTGAACCTGTCGCCGGCGCAGTTCAAGAGCCGCAACCTGGTGCCGACCGTCATTGGTGCCCTTGCGGCCAGCGGTCTGCCGGCCAGTCGGCTCGAACTGGAAATCACCGAACTGGTGCTGTTGCAGGATAATGACAACGCCTTCGCAGTTCTGCATCGACTCCGCGCTCTCGGTATCAGGATCGCGATGGATGACTTCGGCACCGGTTATTCCTCGCTCGGTTATCTTCGCAGTTTCCCATTTGACAAGATCAAGATCGACCAATCCTTCATCCACGATTTGGCGACGAAGGAAGACAGCGTCGCCATCGTTCGCGCCGTTGTCGGCTTGAGCAGCAGCATGGGCATCACCACAACCGCCGAAGGTGTCGAGACGAAAGAGCAATTGGCGCGTCTACGTCGGAAGGCTGCAACGAAGCTCAGGGCTTCCTGTTCAGTGCAGCCGCGGCCGGCCGCGGATCTAAAGCGGCTATTCGAACACACTGAGCCGCGGGCCGAAGCCGTCGCCCGACGTTCCGCCGGCCATCGCCGGTCCAGATTGCAACTTTTGTATTGACCAGACGGCGGCACAAAGCCGAACCTCCCGCGCTAAGGACCGCACCGGAAGAATGCGGGCCAAAATCGACGCGGTCGGGGAGGATCAACGATGTCGCTAATGACGTTGCGCACCTTGCGCAGTGCGGCGCTGGCGGCCGGGCTGGCTGTGACGGCGTTGCCGGCATGGGGCCAGACTTATCCGAGCAGCCCGGTCCACCTGATCGTCGCCTATGCGGCCGGCGGCACCGGCGATGTCGTGGCGCGCATTGTCGCGCCCAAGCTTTCGACGGCGCTCGGGCAGTCGGTCATCGTGGAAAATCGCGCCGGCGCCAGCGGCGCCATCGGCGCCCGCAGTGTAACGGTCGCGACGCCCGACGGGCTGACGCTGCTCATTGGCCAGACCGCGGAAGTGGCTATCAACCAGCATTGGGTGAAGGGTCTCAGCTACGATCCCGACAAGGATCTGCAGCCGGTCGCCCTGCTTGCCATCGTCCCGCTCGCTTTGGTCGTTCCCGCCAAGGCGCCGTATTCGACCATGGCGGAATTTCTGGCGGCCTTGCCGACCAGCAAGCTGACATTCGCGTCGGCGGGAACCGGCACGCCGGGGCATTTCGCCGGCGAACTGCTCAAGGCCAAAACCCACGGCAATCTCACCCATGTGCCGTACAAGGGCGCCGGGCCAGCGTTGAACGATCTCATCGGCGCCCATGTCGACCTTTACTTTCCGGGCATGCCGGCGGCGATGCCGCTGCTGAAGGGCGGCCTGGCGAAGGTGCTAGCCGTGTCGACGGCCAAGCGTTCGGGCATTGCGCCCAACGTGCCGACCGTCGCCGAGAGCGCGGGGATCAAGGATTTCGACTTTTCGCTGTGGGCGGGAGTGTTCGCGCCGCGCGGGACGCCGCCGGAGATCGTTGCGCGGCTCAACAGCGAGATCAACAAGGTCCTCAACGACTCCGATGTTCGGCAGAAACTGGTGGATGCCGGCGCGGATGTGGAGCCGATGTCGGTCGATCAGTTCCGCGCCTTCGTCGACGCGGAAAGCGGCAAATATGCGCGTATCATCAAGGAGACCGGCGTGTCGGCGGAGTAGGCGCGCAAAGTGATTTCCGCACCGGAGTTCCGCTGCAGCGCGCCAGTCCGCACATTCAAATTAGAAAAATTTCGAACTAGAAAGTCTCTAATGTTTGCCTGCATGGATTGACAGCCGCGCGAAAATTTTTCGTATTGAATTTGTTACGCACATCGGGTGCGATAACAAACTTGTTGCCGGGCCTTGAACTCGGCGGATGAGGAAAAGTTCAATGCGTATCGATTGGCACAAGCGTGCGCTTTTGCTGGCTGCGCTGTTTTTCACCGCGACGATTTTCGGCGCCCGCGCGCAGGACAAACCGGTCGTCTATCGCGACGTCGAAACGAAGTACGTGTTCGGCTTCACCGAAGGTTCCGGCATCGGCCTGGAAGGGGAGAAGGAATTCTCGCCGGAAACGGTTGCGCGCATGGGCAAGCGCAATGGGCGCTATTGGGCGAGCGAGACCAAGCTCGAATTCGAGTTCACACCGAACCAATATGTCCAATTCGAGTTCGGTCCCCTGGTCGCCGGGCACAGCATCAAGGGTGTGACCGATCTCGATGACCGCAACGAGATCGCACTCAGCGGCATTTTCGGCGAGATCAGATATCTTCTGCTCGATCGTGGGCCGTCGTCGCCGCTCGCGATTACGCTGTCGGCCGAACCGGAATGGCGCCGCATCGACGAGACCGGCGGCGCGCGTGTAAAGAATTTCGGACTGGAGCTGAAAGTCAATGCCGACCTGGAGCTGATCAAGAACCGGCTCTATCTCGGCTCCAATCTTCTCTACGAGCCGGAAGGCACGCACGATCCGGATGGCATCGGCGCCGGCTGGGAGAAGGAATCGACCGGCGGCATCTCGGCGGCGCTGTCTTACCGCATCGTCCCGTCGGTTTTCGTTGGCGCCGAGGTCTGGTATCTGCGTCAGTACGATGGCACCTGGTTCAACAGCTTTACCGGCGACGCGGTCTTCATCGGGCCGACGCTCTACGTCCAGCTCGCCCCCAAGGTATTTATGACAGCCGCCTGGAACACGCAGGTCTGGGGTCGCGAAGTCAACAATCCAGGTGTTCCGCTCAATCTCGCCGAATTTTCGCGCCACCGCGCGAAGTTTAAGGTTGCGGTTGAATTCTGATGGTCGAACAAGCGTGCAGCAAGGAGCTGTCATGACCAGGCGTTTCGCAAGGATCGTAATGGCGTTGCTCGTCGTTGTCGGCGCGCTTATCGCCGGACAAGTGCGCGCGCAGCAACCGGTGACCATCAGCGTCAGCATCAAGAATCACCGCTTCCAGCCGGCCGAGCTGCATGCGCCGGCCAATGTGCCGATTGAGCTGCGGGTGAAGAATCTCGAACTCTACGCCGATGGAATTCGAAAGCGTGAGTTTGCGGGTGGAGAAGGTCGTGACGCCCAACAGCGAGGGCATTATCCGGCTGCGGCCTTTGGCGCCGGGCAGTTATAATTTTTTCGATGATTTTAACCAGGAAGCGAATGGCGTCCTGGTCGTCAAGTAGCGGGGAAATTCCGGCCCTAAAGGCCCATTGAAAAAATCAGTTGGAATTCGCGGGCCGACGTGTTCATAAGTCGCGCAATGGCTGACGACATCCCCTTCGACAAAAACCTCGATCTCTCGCCCGACACGGTGGACGAGGTCATGCCCGGCGTGCGGCGGATCATGGCCGACAATCCCGGGCCGTTCACCTTCAAGGGCACGCTCAGCTACATCGTCGGCCGCGGCCAGGTCGCCATCATCGACCCTGGTCCGGTCGACGAGCGCCACATCGGCGCGCTGCTCGACGCCGTGCGCAACGAGACGGTGACGCATATTTTCGTCACCCACACCCATCGCGACCATTCGCCGGCGGTGCCGGCGATCAAGGCGGCGACCGGCGCCACGGTCTATGCCGAGGGGCCGCATCGCGCCGCGCGGCCGTTGCATATCGGCGAGCACAATCCGCTCGATTCCAGCGGCGATCGCGACTTCCGCCCCGACGTCGCGCTCAAGGATGGCGAAAACGTTGCCGGCGAAGGCTGGACCATCGAGGCGGTGGCGACGCCCGGTCACACCGCCAATCACATGGCTTATGCCTTCAAGGAAAACAACGCGTTGTTCGTCGGCGATCATGTGATGGCCTGGGCCACCTCGATCGTGGCGCCGCCCGACGGCGCCATGAGCGACTACATGGCCTCGCTCAACAAGCTGGCGCGGCGCGGCGAGCGCATCTACTTCCCCGGTCACGGCCCCGCAATCGACGACGCCGGGCGCTTCGTGAACTACTACATCCTGCATCGCAAGGCGCGCGAGGCGTCGATCCTGCATCGGCTCGCGAAAGGCGAAACCGACATCCCGTCCATCGTGCGCGCGATCTATATCGGCATCGATCCACGCCTCACCGGTGCGGCCGGGCTCTCGACGCTGGCGCATCTGGAGGATCTGGTGACGCGAGGGCTGGTCGAAACCGATGGGCAGCCGGCGATCGACGGCGTTTATCGCTTGGCAGGCGCGTGATCTCGAAAAGTGGGAACCGGTTTTCGGAACAGATCACGCGAAAGAAAAACATCAGCGGCGGCACCGGCCGGCCGAAACGAAATTTGGTCTATCGCCGTTTGTCGGTCGGCCGCTTGGGCGCCGGCTGCGGCTTTTTCTCCTGCTCCGGGCGCGGCTCCGGCGCCGAGCTCACCGCATCGTCGATATCCTCGAGCAGGCTGCGGACGCGCGCGGCATTGGCGCCGAAATCGTGCAAGCCATAACGCGAGGCCGAGCGCATATCGACGCGCGCGCCGTCGCCGGCCGCGCTGACGCGGATCACCACGTCGTCGCGGAAACCCATGATCGGCGTGCGCGCGACCGCCTCGATGACCGCCTCGCGGCGGCCGACGGCCGGCGGGCGGGCGTCGACCACGTGCCATTTGCGCTTGGTCACCAGCGCGAGCGCGACGTCATAGGCGAGCTTGGCCGGCGCGTTCACTTGCAGCGGCGCGATGTCGGGATAGGCCGCCTGTTGCGCTCGCGCCACCGCCGCGCCGGCATAGTCGTTGCTGCCGCGCGGACGCAGACGCGCCAGCACGTCGAAGCGCGGCGGGTTGCCCGGATCGGTGGTGATGTCGTGGATGGCCGGCAGCTTACTGGCGCGATAGCCGAGATAGCCCGGATAGGCGAGCAGCATCGCGCCTAAGATCAATCCCAATATCGCCGAGCCGAGTCCGGACAAGCCCTGGCGCCAGATCACGATGAAGGCCACCAACGAAAGCAGCACCGCCAGCGCCGCGAATATCAACGCGGCCGCGAAGGTGGCGAGCGCCGGCACGATTTCGAGCAAGCCGGAACGCACGATGATGACCGAGAGCGCCGCCACGGCGAGCGCGAACAGCGCGAGGCGGCCGGACCATGCGGCCAGCCGCGACATCGGCTCATCGCCAAATGTGGGTCGTCGCGCCATGCCCGTTACCCCGCGCAAATTCGCTTCAAGGCCGCCCATTCGGCGGCGTCGAGAAAGGGCGGTGACGGCCGTGCGCTGCCAATCTTGTTGATGGCCGCGACGCGCGCCTTGGTCTCCGGTTGGTCGAGCAGGATCTTCATGCCCGGCTCGGTCGCCCCGCCGATCTTGCCCAGCAAAATGGCGAGCGCGCGCGCATTGCCGCCGGCCTTGTTCATCAGTTCGGCGCCATAGCGGTCGGCGGCGGCTTCCACCTCGCGCGAATAAGACGACTGCAGCACGGTGCGGGCGGCCAGCACGACCGCCCCGCCGCCGATGAAATCGCCGAGCAGCATGCCGAACAGCAATGACAAGCCGCCTGCCTGCAGCACGGATTTGGTGCCGTCGCGGTGCGCGACATGGCCGATCTCGTGCGCGATCACGCCGGCCACCTCGTCGGCATTGTCGGCTTTCGCGATCAGGCCGCGGAAAACATAAATCTGCCCGCCCGGCAGCGCGATGGCATTGGCGTCGTTCCGGCGCACTACGACGGTTCGCAGCGGCATCGGCAGCGCGGCGGCAGTCTCGAGCCGCTGCATCAGTCGGGCGAGCGCGGCGCGCCCCGGCTTCTCGGTATCGGCCGTTCCGCATTCAAACGCGGCACCCGCGGGCCGGGTGTCGAGGATGCCGCGCACCTGCATGTCGACCGCATCGCCCAGCTTGGGCTCGATAGTCATCGGCACCAGCGGCGCCAGCCGTTCGGCAATCGCCGGCACGCCGAAATAGCCGACCGCCAGCAGCGACAGCGTGGCGGCGACGGTCCAGCCGATGACGCTGGCGCGCTGGCGGCGCTGTAGCGTGCCGGTGCGGTCCACGCGGTGAGAGCGGGCGTCAACGGCGGCGGCGAAAGCAGGGTCGCGGATTTCCACGCGTTCGAGCAGGGCATTACCGCGGCGGCCGAGGCGGAGCACGTTGTCCGGCGCGACCAGGCCTTCGATCTCGTCATAGGGCCATTCGGCCAAAAGCCGGTCGTCGCGACCTGCAATTTGCAGGCTAGAGGCGGCCGGCATCACCACGGCGTCATGGCGGGCGCTCGTCATGCCGTCGAAATAAATGCCGGCGCCGGTCGTCATGTGTGAAATGTCATCGCCCATCGGCATCAATATCCGCCCACATTGAGTGCATCGGCCAGGCCCTCGCCCAGCGCCGAGCTTGGACCGCCGCTGGCTTTGACCCGGTCGAGCGCCGAAAGACCGAACAATTGCAGCGATTCCATGCCCAACTGCCAGAGTAAGAACATGACCGTCGCACGATAGATGGTCGAAAAGCCGAGCGCGACAATCACATAGCCGACCAGCAGGACCACGGTCGCCGCGATATCGGGTCCGGTGCCGGCCTGGTCGTGGCCGGCAAGGACGCCCACCAGCAGCAGGGCGGGGACACCGATCACCGCCATGACAACGCAGAACAGGATCGCGTACCACAGGAAGCGCATATAGGCGCCATAGACGTGCCGCGTGCGCAAGCTCGATCGCATCGCGATCTCGCCGAAGCACAGGCCGGACGACCACCAGCGCAGCATCAAGGCCTGGAACGCCGGATAGAGCAGGGCGGCGGCGCCGGCGGCGATCCCGCCCATCAGCATAGCGAAGACGATCACCTCGGCGAAGCCGGGGTTGCTGCTCTCGATGCGGCCCATGACGTCGTCGCCACCAAGCGCTACCGCGTCAGCCAGCGCCTGCCAGTCCACCACGTCGATGACAGCTCCGACCGCGAGCGCCAGCGGCGCGAACACCAGGAACCACATCGGAATTCCGCGCAGGAACAAGCGCAAGCCCGAGCCTGTGAAACTCCCGGCCAGATCGCCGTAATAGGTGTTGCGCATCTTGTAGCGTTCCAGGCTGGCGATCTGGAACGGATAGGCCAGGCCGCAGGTGAGCGCGGTGAGGCTCCACCAGAACACCGCGCAAAAGGCATAGCGCCAGGCCGAGCCGCTCTGGTGGAAGCGCACGCCGCGATAGATCGTGCGCGTCAGCCGATAGCGGCGCGCGCGATAGATCGCGTATTGGCCGAGCAAGCCGAGCGCTGCGAAGGCGATTACACCCGACAGTCTTCCGAGCGGGCCGAGATCGAGCGCCGCCACGAAGAAGCCGGCATAGACCGGAATGAGAATGGCGACGGCGACAAGGAAGCCGAGCAAAAGCTCCAGCGGCGTGCCGGTAAATTCCAGGCTTTCGCCCGCCAGCTCGGTGTTCGACCATAGAAAGCGGCGTACATCGGTCGCCAGCCAGAAGCGGTAAATGCCGAGCGTGACCATTAGCAGCAGGGCGCCTCGCATGAGCAGCCGCCAATAGGCGCGGGCGTCGCCGAGGAACCGCACGCCGCCGCCCGCCGCGGTTCCTGCCTCGAGGCTGGCCATGCGGGAGGGATAGTGGGAAGCGAGGGTGGGGGCAATGACCTGTCGCGGCCGTCCTTCGAAGCGCGACTCTAGGGCTGACGCGATGCGCAGCATGCCGACCGCAAAGATCGCGACCGACGTGGCCACGATTGAGGGATCGCCAACGCGCAGTGCTACCGCCACACCGATGATCGAGCAGGCGATGGCGCCGACGATCAGCGAAGCGATCGGCGCAAACAGCGACTCATTCAGCGCGGAAATCGGTCGCGAATTCGAATTCGCGCTCAGTAGCACGGCTTATCCAGCAGAAGCAACGGTTATCGAAATGGAACTCGGGAGCCCCGCAAACGCGCGGCGGGAGAATTTCTTTATTAGGTAATATTCATTTCGAAACGATTTTTCCGCGCGTTTTCGCACACCCGCGTGCACGGAACAGACGAGTTCTGCGTTTCGCGTAGGGTTAACAAATGATTGTTGTTTGTCGCGAGTACAACTTTCTGTTAGGGTAAAAAAATAGTAAATTTGGTGCGTGAAAATGTCGAATATCGCGTTATCGCACGCTTTGGCCCCAAACCGCGCGATGGATTGGCGTCTGTCGCCTCCGCTCGAAGAGACCGCGATTTCGCTGATCGATCCGAAGCCGATCGATCTGATGAAAGGCGCCGCCGCGCGCCAGCTGTTCGAGCTCGAACAGCTGGAGGTCACCTGGGACGAGCAGGCGGGCGCGCTTTGGACGTTCATGCGGCCGCGCGGCCGGCCGAGCCATAACCCCGATCTGCTGGAAGACTTCCACGCCTGGCAACGCGGCATCGTAGCGGCCTTCGAGGACCGCCCGACCGAATTGCGGTATCTGCTGCTCGGCTCACGCACACCCGGCGTGTTCAATCTCGGCGGCGACCTCGATCACTTTCTCGCCAAGATCCGCGAGCGCGACCGGCAGGCGCTGGTCGACTACGGCGAATCCTGCGTGCGCATCCTGCAGCGGAACATGGAGACGCTCGGCCTGCCGATGATCACCATCGGCCTGGCGCAAGGCGACGCTCTCAGCGGCGGCTTCGAGTCGCTATTGTCGTTCAACGTCATCATCGCCGAGCGTGACGCCAAGTTCGGCTTCCCGGAGGCCATGTTCGGGTTGTTCCCCGCCATGGGCGCCTACAGCCTGGTGACGCGGCGAGTCGGCGCGACCTTCGCCGAAGAGATGATGCTCACCGGCCGCATCTACAGCGCCGAGGAAATGAAAGAGGCCGGCCTGGTGCACATGGTGGTCGAGCCGGGGCAGGGGATCCAAGCTGCGCGCGACTACATGCAGCGCAACAAGCGGCGGCATATCGGCGCGCGCGCGATATTCAAGGCCGGTCACATGATCAATCCGCTCACGCTCGAGGAACTCGACCGCATCGTTCAGATTTGGGCCGATGCTTGCCTGCAATTGCGCGATCGCGACCTCGAGGTGACGCAGCGCATGGCCGCCGCGCAGGACCAGCTGAAACTCGGCTTGCAGGCCGCCGAGTAATACACGCGCGCCAAAAAAACGTAACCGGCAAATTCAACGGCGTCAGTCAATCCGGACGGCGCATGCGTGCGGGCTTTGCCGGCTTCCTGCCAGGCTCATTGTAGAACTGGTTGAGTTCGCAGAAGCCGCCGATGCCGCTGACAGTCGCGCGACATTGCTCGAGCGTGACGAAGCCGCAATTGTAGGCGGCATCGCCCATGTTGAGCACGGCGCACCATTTATAAGGATCGGCCTGAGTGTTGCTCGTCGCGAACATCACCGAAGCGGCAATGCCGACAATCGCAGTTGCTCCCAGAATCATTTTGCGCATCGATGCCTCCGGCATGGTGTCGGACCGATTTCAGCTGGCGACACGTTAAGAGAGTTCAGCCGCTAGGACTAACCCCCTGCGTTGGCGCGGTTATTCCCGGCATCCGCGGCCCCCTCACTCCGCCGCCTGCACGCTCGGCAGCACGTAGTCCTTGAATTGCTGGCGTAGCGTGATCTTCTGAATTTTCCCCGTCGCCGTGTGCGGAATTTCATCGACGAACACCACGTCGTCCGGCATCCACCATTTGGCGGTCTTGCCCTGCATGAAGCCGAGGATGTCGTCCTTGGTTGCCGTCTCGCCCTTCTTGAGCACGATCACCAGAAGCGGCCGCTCGTCCCATTTCGGATGCGCGACGCCGATCACGGCGGCTTCCGCGACTTTCGGGTGGCCGACCGCCAGGTTCTCCAGATCGATGGTGGAAATCCATTCGCCGCCGGATTTGATCACGTCCTTGGCGCGGTCGGTGATCTGCATGTAGCCGTACTGGTCCATGGTGGCGACGTCGCCGGTGTCGAACCAGCCGTCCTTCTCGAACACCGGATCGTTATCGACCTTGTAGTAGCTTCTGGCCACCGCCGGACCGCGCACTTTCAGGCGGCCGAAGGTCTTGCCGTCCCACGGCAGGTCCTTGCCGGCGTCGTCGGTGATTTTCATCTCGACGCCGAACGGCGGATGGCCCTGCTTCATCTTGACGTCGAGCCGCGCCTCGCCTTCGAGCACGGCATATTCCGGCTTCATGGTGCAGAGCGAGCCGAGCGGGCTCATCTCGGTCATGCCCCAGGCGTGCACCACCTCGACGCCATAGACCTCCTGGAACGTCTTGGTCATGGCGCGCGGGCAGGCCGAGCCGCCGATCACCACGCGCTTCAAGTGAGGCAGCTTGCCGCCGGTCTTTTCCAGGTCGTGCAGCAGCATCAGCCACACCGTCGGCACCGCGGCGGTGAAGCTCACTTTGTATGTGTTGAGCAGTTCATAGATCGAGGCGCCGTCCATCTTGGCGCCCGGCATCACCAGCGTGGCGCCGACCATCGGCGTCGAAAAGGCGAGCGACCAGCAATTGGCGTGGAACATCGGCACCACCGGCATCACCACGTCGCGCGAGGAGATGCCCTTGGAATCCGGCAGTGCGGCCATGAAGGCGTGCAGCACGTTGGAGCGGTGCGAATAGAGCACGCCCTTCGGATGGCCGGTGGTGCCGGAGGTGTAGCACATGCCGGCGGCGGTGTTCTCGTCGAACTGCGCCCAAGCGAAATCGCCGTCCACCTCGGCGATCCAGTCCTCGTAGGCGACCGCGTTCTTCAGCGTGGTCTTCGGCATATGCGCGGCATCGGTGAGCACGATGTAGCGCTCGATGGTGGGAAGCTGGTCGGCGATCTTTTCCAGGATCGGCACGAAGGTGAGGTCGGTGATCAGCACGCGGTCCTCGGCGTGATTGACGATCCACACGATCTGCTCGGGGAACAGCCGCGGATTGACGGTGTGATAGATCGCGCCGATGCCGAGGATGCCGTACCAGGCCTCCAGGTGCCGCCAGGTGTTCCAGGCCAGCGTCGCCACCCGGTCGCCGAGCTTGATGCCGTCCTTGTCGAGCCGCTGCGCCACCTTCAGGGAGCGGGCGCGGATCTGCTTATAATTGGTGGTGTGGAACGGGCCTTCGATCGAGCGGGTGATGACCTTGCGCTCGCCATGAAACTTGGCGGCGTGGTCGATGATCCGATGCAACAGCAGCGGCCAATCCTGCATCAGCCCGAGCATGGCATTCCCCTCCTGGACAATCGCTTCTTGGGCCGGCGCCCCTCGCCGGCCGGGGCTAAGGTTAGCGCCCGCACGGACCGGCGCAAGGTTTCGTGTTACGGGCGGGGCGGCTGCCCTTTTGGCTCAATGGCGCATCCCGTGTAAAAATGCCGCAATTGTGCCCAAGATCGCTCCCGTGCGGGTATTCACTACCACCATTATCCTTGCTGCTTTCGGCTGCGGCCTTGCCGCTGCCGAGGACGTCCCGTTGCCGCGTCCGCGCCCGCCGGTCTGGCTGGAGCCGCTGTCCTTCCGAGAAGCCGCCGGCCCCGATTTCAATTCCGCCGACGTCACCAGCAAGCCGTCCGATTGCCGCCTGCGGCTTGAGGAGATCGCCGCCATCGAGCCGATGCCGCGCCTGATCGGGCCGGGCGCCTGCGGCGGCGGCGACATGGTGCAGCTCGACGCGGTGCTGCTGGCCGACCGCACGCGCATCGAGCTGAAGCCGGCGCCGCTGCTGCGCTGTGAAATGGCGGAATCGCTCACCGCCTGGATCCGCGACGAAGCGGCGCCGCGCCTGAGCGCAATCGGTGGCGTCCTGCGCAGCGTCGAGACCTACGACGACTTCGAATGCCGCGGCCGCAATCGGGTCGTCGGCGCCAAGCTCAGCGAGCACGGCAAAGGCAATGCCGTCGATGTGCGCTCGTTTACGCTCGCCGACGGCCGCATGATTGGCTTGACCGACATGACCGCGCCCAAGGATTTGCGCGCGGACCTGCGCGAGAGCGCCTGCGAACGGTTCACCACGGTGCTCGGTCCCGGCGCCGACGGCCATCACGATGGCCACATCCATCTCGATATCGCCGAGCGCCGGCAGGGCTACCGCATCTGCCAGTGGGACGTGCGCGAGCCGCCGCCGCCGAGCGAGGTCGCCGAGGCGGTGCCGCTGCCGACCCCGCGGCCGAAGACCGCCGGCGCGCCCGTTAAGGATGGTCGAAAATTATAGCCGGCCGGCCATTGTCCATTCACGGTTCCGGAGTAGCTACTGCGCGCATGACGATCGGTGCATCCAGCCAATTCATCCAACCGCGCGCCCCGGCGCGGCCTGACCCGCCGCGGCCTGCTCAAGAGCGGGCTGGGCCTGACCGGTCTTGCCGGCCTGGTGATGCCGGGCACGGCGGCCTATGCGGCGGTGGAAGCTGCCCGTGACCTGGTCATCACCGACTACCGGCCGGTGCCGCCGGGCTGGCCCGACAAGCACCGGCTCACCATCACCGTGATCGCCGACCTGCATGCCGGCGGCCCCAATATGGGGCTCGAGCGCGTGCGCCAGGTGGTCGATGGCGCCAATGCGCTCAACTCCGACCTGGTGGTGATCCTGGGCGATTATTTCGCCACCCATCGTTTCGTCACCGAGCGGGTGCCGCATCCGGCCTGGGCGGCCGAACTCGCCCGCCTGAAGGCGCCGCTCGGCGTCTATGCGATCCTCGGCAATCACGACTGGTGGTACGACATCGAGGGCGTGCGCAGCGCGTTGGCCGCGGTGCACATGCCGGTGCTGGAAAACGACGCCGTGCTGCTGGGCGACCGCGGCCGCCGCTTCTGGCTGGCCGGGCTCGGCGATCAGCTCGCGCACTGGCTCGGACCCAGCCAATTCCAGGGCGTCGACGATCTGCCCGGCACGCTCGAGCGCATCACGCACCGACGATCCGGTCATCCTGCTGGTGCACGAGCCGGATATTTTCCCCCAGGTGCCGGCGCGCGTCGCGCTGACGCTCGCCGGCCACACCCATGGCGGACAGATCGTGCTGCCGTTCATCGCCGCCGGTCTGGGCGCCGTCGGACTATGGCGCGCGCTTCGCCTATGGCCACATCGTCGAGCAGGGCCGCCACATGATCGTGTCCGGCGGGCTCGGCTGCAGCAAGGTGCCGCTGCGGCTCGGCGTGCCGCCGGAAATCGTGCGCGTGATCAGACTCGGGCCGATCCTGAAAACAAAAACGGCGCCCGAAGGCGCCGTTTTGAATTCGTTGCGTAAGCCGCTTAGCGGAACAGACCGCCGCTCGAGGCCACCCGCGGACTGAACGGCGAGTCGCCCTGGTGCGGCGCCAGCACCACCACGATGGTGCCCTGCTTGACCCGCTTGTAGAGGTCGATGACGTCCTCGTTGGTCATGCGGATGCAGCCCGAGGAAATCGCCTGGCCGATATATTCCGGCTGGTTGGTGCCGTGGATGCGGTAGAGCGTGTCCTTGTTGCCGTCGAACAGATACATGGCGCGCGCGCCCATCGGATTTTGCGGGCCGGGACCGACAAAGTCCGGCACGTCCATGCGCTTCTTGATCTCGGCGGTCGGCGTCCAGGTCGGCCATTCGGTCATGCGGCCGACTTTGGCGACGCCCGACCAGGCCAGCGCTTCGTCGCCGACGGTGACGCCGTAGCGGATCGCCTGGCCGTCCGGCAGCACGTAATAGAGATAGCGCGCATCGGAATCGATCACGATCGTGCCGGGCGCTTCCCTGCGGTGATAGTCGACGATGTGGCGCTGGTAGGGCTCGGGGATCGTCGCCTTTTCGTAAGGCGCTGCCGCCAGCAACTTCTTGTCGCGGACGGTCAGGTTCGCTTCCGATGCCGGCTCGACCGTGGACTGCATGCAGCCGCCGAGCAGGACGCCGACGCCGAACAGAACCACCAATAATCCCCTTGCCGACATTTCTTCCTCTTTCCCAGTCGCCGCGCCGGGCGACCGCATTTAAGATTCGTCAGGCCGCAATTAACCGAAAAAACCGCGCAATTGCCATGATTTCCGGCCTGTCCACAGTCAGCTTCCTGGGGACCTGTTGCAGGAATGCCGCACTCGACTTTAGGCGGCCTCGGCCCGTCTGGCCAGCCGCAAAAACGACTTTGCCCGCAAGACGTTAAGAGAGGGTTTACCATAACTGTCGGTATATGATCGAAATCGATGCGAAAGCTGCGACGATTTCCCGAATGCCACGATAGGACACGAATTGCCGCGCAATTCTGCCCCAGTCAGTGACCAAATTTAGCGCCCGCAAGGACAACCCAAGGACGGATCGGAGAGTAATGACAATGAACGCGACCAAGGCGACGGAGCAGAGCCAAGACTCCCAGCGCCAATACAAGAGCCTCGACAACCGCTACGGCAAGATCGGAATTTCGGCGGTCGCCGCCGCGGTCCGCCACCAGGGCGAGCAGCACAACGCGAACGAGACCCGCTACATCCCCTACGACAGCGACTGAGCGGTCACGCGGAGCCGGCCACGGCGTGACGGGCCAGGCTCGCAACCCTTCACATCACTGCCACGACGACGCGCGCGGCCGGCTCCGGGCCGCGCGGCCGGGCATTTATGTCTTGCGTGAAGCCGCGTGATCGAGTCATGAGAGACGGTCCGACCGGCGCATGATCGCGAAGAAATCATGCGCAATATGGTGACTGCATGCTCTCGGTCTACGTTCCGCGCGGCACATCGCTCGAGCGAATTGCGGTCGAACCCGGCCAGTCGCCGCCGGAGGCGGCGGTGTGGATCGATCTGGTCTCGCCGACCGTGCAGGAAGACAAGCTGGTCGAAGCGCTGCTCGGCATCGCGGTGCCGACGCGCGAAGAGATGCAGGAGATCGAGGTCTCCAGCCGCCTCTATGTCGAGAACGGCGCGCGCTACATGACCGCGACGCTGATGTGCCATCGGACACCGCGACGCCGAAGACCACGCCGGTCACCTTCATTCTCTCCGCCCATCGCCTGCTGACCGTGCGCTACGACGATCCGCGCCCGTTCGCCATCGTCGAGCACAAATTGGCGCGCGCGTGCCCGCCCAAGGTGACGGGCGAGTCGGTGCTGATGGATCTGCTCGACGCGGTGATCGACCGCTCCGCCGACATCCAGGAGCGCATCGGCGCCGAGGTCGACCAGGTCTCGCATTCGATCTTCGAGCCGGACGACGAAGCCGCGCCGCCGTCCTACAAGGACGTGCTCAAGGCGCTCGGCCGCAAGGGCGATCTCACCTCCAAGGTGCGCGAGAGCCTGGTGTCGGTCGGCCGCCTGCTGTCGTTCCTCGCCAACGAAGCCGAAGGCATGAAATGGGCCAAGGACACCCGCCTGCAACTGCAGTCGATGCAGCGCGACGTGACCTCGCTGTCCGATCACGCCACCTATCTGTCCAACAAGATCACCTTCCTGCTCGACGCCCTGCTCGGCATCGTCAACATCCAGCAGAACGACATCATCAAGATTTTCTCGATCGCGGCGGTGGTGTTCATGCCGCCGACGCTGGTGGCCTCGATCTACGGCATGAATTTCCACCACGACATGATCGAGCTCGACTGGGAGTTCGGCTACCCGTTCGCGCTGATCCTGATGGTGCTGGCCGCGGTGCTGCCGCTGCTGTTCTTCAAGTGGAAGAAGTGGCTGTGAGGTGAGCGACTCGCTCCCTGTGACAGCAACGACACACGCGCCAAAATATCGACAAATAATTTATCCTCGCGTGCTGGCGCGCGATTATGTTGATCGCGCCTGGTTCGACTAGAGGGCGTCTTCCTGAGACGTTCGGTGGATGGAGCCGGGTGCGGCGCCTGCTGCTGCGGCTCGTAACCGCGGCACCGGGAGGCCTCGGGTCGCCGTCCGCCCCCACTATGGGGCGCTGCCTTCAATGGCTGGACGCGGCGCGGATGAAGGGCGGCGAAAGCTGCCCGGGTCCGCGCCCGGAAGCACGGCCCCGGGGACAGAAATCGCCGCAGTGGAGCGCCGAGAGGCGCGCCTCCATCGCCACGGAGGCGACGCGCCTCGCCAGGCGTGTCGGGCGGCTTCGCCAGCCGCCCGGGGTGCGTGCGCCACCGCGCCCCGCGTTTCTCGGCGCTCCGCTCCCTCACAGGGGGCGAAGGACGGAACGACGGCGTACCCGGCGCCGCAAAGAATACGGGCGGCGCAGCGTTGGCTAAAATGCGGCTGTCATCGTCCGCGAAAGCGGACGATCCGAGCAGCGTACGTCGCTATCAGTGATTCGGGATTGCCCGCTTTCGCGGGCAATGACAGCTGAGATACGGGGCGCGCGCCGCGAAGCGATTTCACTAAACATGCTGCCCGCCGTTGATGTGGATCTCGGCGCCGTTCACGTAAGAACTCGTCTCCGTGCACAGCACGTAGATGATCTTGGCCACCTCGTCGGGCGTGCCGAGGCGCTGCAGCGGAATCTGCTCGACGATCTTGTCGGTGCCGGGCGACAGGATGGCGGTGTCGATCTCGCCGGGCGCGATGGCGTTGACGCGGATGCCGAGGCGGCCGAAGTCGCTCGCCATCTCGCGCGTCAGCGACGCGAGTGCCGCCTTCGAGGTGGCGTAGGCCGCGCCGGCGAACGGATGCACGCGCGAGCCGGCGATCGACGTCACGTTCACCACCGAGCCCTTGGCGGCTTTCAGCTCGTTCATCAGCCCGCGCGCCAGCATGATCGGCGCGAAGAAGTTCACCTGGAACACGTGGTGCCAGACGTCGATGGTGGTATCGAGCGAGCCGAGCCGCTTGCCGCCGTCGGCCTTGGGCGAGATCGCCGCGTTGTTGACCAGCGCGTGCAGTTCTTGGTGGTCGAGCCGCCGCTTGATCTCGGCGATCGCCTCGACGGTGTTGCCTTCATCGGCGAGGTTGACCTGAATGTGATCCTCGGGGCCGGCCTCCCACGGGCAATTCTCCGGGAACGGATGGCGCGAGCAGGTGATCACGCGCCAGCCGGCGGCCGAGAAGCGCTTGACGGTGGCGTGGCCGATGCCGCGGCTTGCTCCGGTGAGAAGCAAGGTGCGGCGCGGCTGATTGCTTTGCGATGTCGGCATGACGTCCTTTTAGCTCACGGATAGAGCCGCGTCTTGCTCCACGGCGCGCTCAGGTTGTCGCGCCGGAATTCGATGCGGTCGTGCAGGCGGAACGGCCGCTCCTGCCAGAATTCGATTGAGCGCGGCGCGATGCGGTAGCCCGACCAGTTGGGCGGCCGCGGCACCTCGCCGAGGGCGTATTTGGCGGCATAGAGCGCCACCGCCTTCTCGAAGGCGAGCCGGCTCTCCAGCGGCGCCGACTGCTTGCTCGCCCAGGCGCCGATCTGCGCCTGCTTCGCCCGGGTGGCGAAATAGGCGTCGGCCTCCGCGTCGGTGACGCGTCCCACGTCCCCGCGCACGCGCACCTGCCGGTTCGCCGATTTCCAATGAAATACCAGCGCCGCTTGCGGGTGGACGGCCAATTCCCGTCCTTTTTGGCTGTCCATGTTGGTGTAGAACACGAATCCGCGCTCATCGACGCCCTTCAGCAGCACCATGCGGGCATTCGGCAGCCCGTCGGCGTCGATGGTGGCCAGCGTCATGGCGGTCGGATCGCGCGGTTCCGAGGCGGTCGCCTCCGTGAGCCAGGTTGAAAACAGCCGCAAAGGCTCGTCCGCGGCGGTGAAATCACCACTCGTTAACCAACTCGGGTGTTCAATCGGAACCGTATCAGACATCGTTTCAGGAGCGCTCGCGTGGCCGGTGCCATTACCCAATGTTCTCGCCGGCGCCTTTATAATGGATGCGCGCGCTCGCGCCTATGGCGCGCCCTGCCGCTTACGGCGGCACTGATGCTGGCGCTTGGCCGGCGGCGGCTGCAGCATTTCGACCTCCCAATTCGACTCGCTGTTCGGCGACGGCGACAAGTCCGACACGACCGGCTCGATCACGCCTGCGCCCGGCGGCAAGGGGGTGGGCGAATTGCCGCCCGATGGCGATCTTGCCTATGCGCGGGCCGCCGCCTCCGACGTGCTCAACCGCGGCGGCAAAGACGCCAGCGCGCCGTGGGAAAACCCGCGCACCGGTGCGCGCGGCACCGTCACCCCGATTGCCTCCGCCTATACCCAGGACGGCCAGACCTGCCGCGATTTCCTGGCGAGCTATGTCAGCGGCCGCTCGCAGGCCTGGATGCAGGGTGAAGCCTGCAAACAGAGCAAGGGCACCTGGGAAGTGCGCGCGCTCAAGCCGTGGAAGCGGTCCTGAATAGCTAAGGCCCGGGCCGGACCGCGTTGCATCCGGGCCCTTTGAGCCCCACATTGAGCATCGAGTCGCCGGCAATCCGCCGGCGGGCAGCGGATTTTTCACGGGAGTTTGGACGGATGCGCGACCCCTACGAGATCCTGGGGGTATCGAAGGGTGCGAGCGAGGCCGAGATCAAGAGCGCCTACCGGCGGCTCGCCAAGAAGCTGCATCCCGACGCCAACAAGCACGATCCCAAGGCGGCCTCGCGCTTCGCCGAGCTCAACGCCGCCTATGAGATCGCCGGCGACGACAAGAAGCGCAAGGCGTTCGACAATGGCGAGATCGACGCCGAGGGCAAGCCGCGCTTCCAAGGCGCCGAAGGATTCCGTAGGCATGCCCGGCGGTGGCGGCGGACCGGGCTCAAGCCATTTCGAAAGCTTCAGCTTCGGCCGCGACGGCTTTCAGCGTGCGGCCGGCGGCGGTGGCGGCGGCTTCGAGGACATCCTGCGCAACATGTTCGGAGGCGCCACGCGCGGCGGCGGGCGCGGCTTCGGAACGCAGTTCGAGCCGGAGGATTTCGGCGCGCCCGGCAGCGGCCAGGATCTGCAGGCCGAGATGACCATCAGCCTGCCGGAGGCCGCCAAGGGCACCAAGACCCGCGTGCATCTTCCGACCGGCAAGGACGTCGAGGTGAAGATTCCGGCCGGGCTCACGACCGGCCAGCAGATCCGGCTCAAAGGGCAGGGCTGGCCGAGCGCAGGCGGCAAAGCCGGCGATGCGCTGATCACCGTCCATGTCGCGCCGCATCCGCTGTTCACGCCGGACGGCGCCGACCTGCGGCTCGATCTGCCGATCACGCTTTATGAAGCGGCGCTCGGCGGCAAGGTGCGGGTGCCGACGCTCGATGGCGCGGTGGAATTGGCGTTACCCCCCGGCACCAATTCGGGCCGCACCTTCCGTCTCAAGGGCAAGGGCCTGAAGGCCAAGAGCGGCACCGGCGACCTGCTCGCCACCGTGCGCATCGTGCTTCCCGAGCGCACCGACGACGAGTTCAAGGAGCTGATGCGCAAATGGCGCGAGGGCAAGCCCTACGATCCGCGGAAGGATTTGGAGTAGTTGTCTCATGGTGAGGAGCGCTGGCGAAGCCGCGCGTCTCGAACCATGAGGCGCTGCTCGTTCACCTCATCCCGAGCGGCCGCTTCGCGGCCTCCCAGGATGAAGAAGGTCACGACTTGCGCGCGCCGGTCTTGTCCACTTGCTCGTAGACCGTCTTGGTGACCTGCTCGAGTCGCTCACGGTTGGCCGGCCCGCTCACTGCATAGGCGACCTTGTCGTCCACCCAATAGAACGCGGCGAAGCCGTCGCCGCTCTTGTAGCGAAGCGCGGTCTGCGGCTCGCCCGCCTTGGAGCAGTAGATGGTAAAGCGCTCACCGGAGGCGGCCTCATACATATAGAAGGCCGCGGCCCCCGTCGGCCCCGGCAGCAGCCGGCCGCCGACCAGTTTGAGTCCGATCGATTGCAAGTCGGGGATGCGCAGCTCGGCGCCAAGCCGCTTCGACAGCCATTGCGTCATGTGCGCCCGCTCGCTGCCCGGCACCTCGACCGGGTGGCGCACCTCGCCAACGTAAAGCTTGTAGGCATCGAGCGCATCGGCGGTGACTGCGTCGAAGCCGATCGGCGACGCGGCCGATGCGCCGCGCGCCATCCAGCCGGCGCCGCTGCCGGCGACGAATGCGATGAGCGCGGCGGCTGCCATGGCCGCCCAGGAGCGGCCGCGCGCGCGGTCCTGCCGCAGCAGTTGGTCGAGCTGGAACCGCGGCGGCACCGGCTCGTTGGCGACCGCGCCGTAGCGGGCGCGGATGGCCTCGGCCTGCGCCCGCCAGGCGGCGACCAGCGCGGCCTGTTCGGAATGCGCGGCAAGCCAGGTGGCGACGGCCTCCTGGCGGTCGGCCGGCAATTCGCCGTCGACATAAGCGTGCAACTCTTCCTCGGTCACGGGTGAATCGCGATCGATCATAGGTTCACCTTCTCTCTCTCATTTCACGCGGCGAAGCGCGGGGCGCTCGCCGTCAAGATAGTTTTTGATTTGGACGCGCGCGCGCGCCAGACGCGACATCACGGTGCCGATCGGTACGCCCTGCACCTCCGCAACTTCGCGATAGGTGAGGCCTTCCAGCACCACCAGCAGTAGCGCGTTGCGCTGGTCCTCCACCAAGGTGGCGAGCGCGCGCTCGATATCGCGGCCGCCCGCTTCCGGCCCCGCCAGATCGGGGGCGTCGTTGTCCTCGAGCGGCGAGAGTGTCGGCCGCCGCGACAGCGAACGCAGCCGATTGCGGTTGAGATTGGTCAGGATCGTGTACAGCCAGCTGCGCACCTCGCCGCCGTGAAACAGATGCTCGGAGCGCAACGCCCGCACCAGCGTGTCCTGCACCAGGTCGTCGGCGATGTCGGAATCGCGCGTCAGCGCCCGGGCGTAACGGCGCAATGCCGGGATCGTCGCCTCGACATTCTTCGCAAACGTGGCCAAGCCGGCCTCCTTCGCCAAACCGCATGCCTTGCGGCACCGCTGGTCACTAAAAAACCCCTCAATCTCAAGCATATTCCCGGAAACGAATTGAATTACCAGTGACAAACGGCGGAACGGGGCGCATTGCTTGATGACCCCCTGACCCTATGCCATACGAAAGTAGCCGGCGCGTACCGGCATGACGGGAAAGTTAATGCCGGAAACCTCGGGCCTGATGCGCGGCAAACGCGGGTTGATCATGGGCGTGGCCAACAACCGCTCGATCGCCTGGGGTATCGCGCGCGCCTGCCGCGACCACGGCGCCGACCTTGCCTTCACCTATCAGGGCGATGCGCTCAAGAAGCGGGTCGAGCCGCTGGCCGAGGAGGTGGACGGCCTGGTGGTCGGCCACTGCGATGTCACCGATCCGGCGAGCATGGATGCGGTCTTTGCCGCCGTGCAATCGGCCTGGGGCTCGCTCGATTTCTGTGCTGCACGCCATCGCGTTCTCCGACAAGGACCAGCTCGACGGCCGTTACGTGGACACCACCGAGGACAATTTCATCAAGACCATGGTGGTGAGCTGCTATTCGTTCACCGCCATCGCCCAGCGCGCCGAAAAGCTGATGCACAATGGCGGCTCGCTGCTCACGCTCACTTACTACGGCGCCGAGAAGTGGATGCCGCACTACAACGTGATGGGGCTGGCCAAGGCCGCGCTCGAATCCTCGGTGCGCTATCTGGCCGCCGATCTCGGCGTCAAGAACATCCGCGTCAACGCCATTTCGTCGGGACCGATCAAGACGCTGGCCGCCTCCGGCATCGGCGATTTCCGCTACATATTGAAGTGGAACGAATACAACACGCCGCTGCGGCGCAACGTGACGCTGGAAGATGTCGGCAAGACCGGCGTCTATTTCCTGTCCGACATGTCGAGCGGCGTGACCGGCGAAATCCACCACGTCGATGCCGGCTATCATATCGTCGGCATCAAGCATCCCGACGCGCCGGATTTCACGGTCAAATAGCGCATGATCCCGAAAAGCGGGAACCGGTTTTCGGAAATGATCATGCGTGATGTAAACAATTAACCGGTCACGGCAATGTCGCGGCCGACCGTCTATTACATCCGTCACGGCGAGACCGACTGGAACGTCGCCGGCCGCCTGCAAGGCCGCCGCGACGTGCCGCTCAATGCGCGCGGCCGCGCGCAAGGCATCCGTTGCGGTGAAATCCTGCGCGACCTGTTCGCGCGAGCCGGCCGCGATCCCGCCGGCCTCGACTACGTATCGAGCCCGCTTGGCGCGCGCCTGCCAGACCATGGAATTGGCGCGCGCCGCGCTCGGTCTTGCGGCCGACGGCTACCGGAGCGAGCCGCGGCTGGTCGAAATCGCCTTCGGCGAATGGGAGGGCTTCACCATCGCGCAATTGCACGCGCGCGACCCGCAGCGCATCGCCCAGCGCGAGCACGACAAATGGCATTTCGTGCCGCCGGGCGGCGAGAGCTACGAAATGGTGTCGGCGCGCATGCGCGAATGGTACGAGAGCCTTGACGCACGACACGGTGGTCGACCGCCCATGGCGGCACCGCGCGCGGGCTGATTGCCCATCTCGGCATCGCCAAGCCGGCCGCTGCTCCGCTCATCGATATCGAGCAAGGCGTGGTCTATGTGTTTGAGGACGAGCGGCTGACCCGCTACGCTTGAGCGCATGATCCCGAAAAGTGGGTACCGGTTTTCGGATCGGATCATGCGCGATTAAGCAGTATTTGACCGCCGCCAGACCGCGGGCTACCACACCGGCAAAGCGGACCTCCCATGTCGTTCAACACGTTCGGCCATCTTTTCCGGTTCACCAGCTTCGGCGAAAGCCACGGGGCGGCGATCGGCTGCGTGGTCGACGGCTGCCCGCCGCGGATTCCGCTCGTAGCCGCCGACATCCAGGCCCATCTCGACAAGCGGCGGCCCGGGCCAGTCGCGCTTTACCACCCAGCGGCAGGAGCCGGACGCGGTGAAGATCATGTCCGGCGTGTTCACCGACGAGGCCACCGGCCAGCAGGTGACCACCGGCACGCCGATCATGCTGCTGATCGAGAATGTCGATCAGCGCTCGAAGGACTATTCCGACATCAAGGACAAGTACCGGCCCGGCCATGCCGGCTACACCTACGACGTCAAATACGGCATCACCGATTATCGCGGCGGCGGGCGCGCCTCGGCGCGCGAGACCGCGGCGCGCGTCGCGGCCGGCGCCATCGCGCGCAAAATCGTGCCGGGCCTCACCGTGCGCGGCGCGCTCATCCAGATGGGCCCGCACAAGATCGATCGTGCGCGCTGGGACTGGAACGAGGTCGGCAACAATCCGTTCTTCTGCCCGGACGCCAAGCAGGCGAAATTTTTCGAGGCGTATCTCGACGGCGTGCGCAAGGCCGGCTCGTCCTGCGGCGCGGTGATCGAGATCGTGGCGGAGGGCGTGCCGGCGGGCCTCGGCGCGCCGGTCTATGCCAAGCTCGACGGCGATCTGGCCGGCGCGCTGATGGGCATCAATGCGGTCAAGGGCGTCGAGATCGGCGACGGCTTTTTAACCGCCGCCATGAGTGGCGAGGACAATGCCGACGAGATGCGCATGGGCAATGACCGCAAGCCGGTGTTTCTGTCCAACCATGCCGGCGGCATTCTCGGCGGCATATCGAGCGGGCAGGCGATCGTCGCGCGTTTCGCGGTCAAGCCGACCTCGTCGATCCTGACGCCGCGCAAGACCGTGGACCGCTACGGCCGCGACACCGAAATCGTGACCAAGGGCCGCCACGATCCTTGCGTCGGCATCCGCGCGGTGCCGATCGGCGAAGCGATGGTGGCCTGCGTGCTGGCCGATCACTATCTCATGCATCGCGGCCAGATGGGCGAGGGGACGGCGTGGCCGTTCACGCCGCCCGCTTGATGCCGCGTTCGAGGTAAAAGCAAGTGTCCAATACCCATCAACGCGTCGATGCGGCGATCAAGGCCTTCGCCAAGGGCGAGATCGTTGCGGTGACCGACGATGACGACCGCGAGAACGAGGGCGACCTGTTCGTCGCCGCTTCGCTCTGCACGTCGGAGAAGATGGCATTCATCATCCGCAACACCTCCGGCATCGTCTGCGCGCCGCTCGGCGCCGAGCACGCCCGCCACCTGCAGCTCGATCCGATGGTCAGCAAAAATGAGGCGCCGCTCGGCACCGCCTTCACCGTCTCGGTCGATGTGCGCCACGGGCTGACCACCGGCATCTCGGCCGAGGAGCGCTGCAACACCGTGCGCGCGCTCGCCAACGGCAACAGCGGCGCTGCCGATTTCGTGCGGCCCGGCCATGTGTTTCCGCTGCTGGCGCGGCAGGGCGGCGTGCTGATCCGCTCCGGCCACACCGAGGCTTGCGTCGATCTCTGCCGGCTTGCCGGCCTGCCGCCGGTCGGCGTGCTGGCGGAGCTCATGAACGAAGACGGCACCGTGATGCGCGGGCCCGGCGTCGCCGCCTTCGCGCAAAAACACGGACTGATGCAATTGTCGATCGCCGAGCTGATTGCCTACCGGCAGAGCCGCGACAAGCTGGTGGAGCGCGTCGCCGCGTTCCATGTCGCCTCCGAGATCGGCGCGCTCAATGGCTATGCCTATGTGACGCCGTTCGACCAGGTGCATCACATGGCCTTCGTCTACGGCGACATCGGCGACGGCAAGGGCGTGCTGGCGCGCCTGCACCGGGCCGACGTGATCGGCGACGTGTTCGGCGGCGCCAAGACGATCCGCTCGGCGCTTGCGCGTTTCAAATCCGCCGGCCGCGGCGTCATCGTCTACTTGCGCGACGGCACCGCCGGCGTGCCGGTGGCGGAAATCCCGCACGAGGGCGACACCGGCACCGAAGCCGTGCGCTCGCGGCAATGGCGTGAAATCGGCCTCGGCGCGCAGATCCTCAAAGACCTCGGCATATCCTCGATCCGCCTGCTCACCTCCAGCAAGCGCACTTACGTCGGCCTCGGCGGTTTCGGCATCGAGATCGTCGAGACCGAGCCGCTGGAAAGCTAGCGTTTACGTCAGCGTGAAGTGCAGGTCGCCCAGCTTCTCGATCGATGTGGTGATCTTGTCGCCTGCCTTCAGCCAGACCTGCTTGTCTTTCGGATAGCCCGAGATCACGCCTTCCGGTGTGCCGGTGAAGATGATGTCGCCCGGCCGCAGCGTCATGTAGTCGGAAATGTAGCTGACGAGCTGCTTGCAGTTGAACACCATGTCGCTGGTGTTGGATGACTGCCGGACCTCGCCGTTGACGCGGCACTCGATCTTCAAATTGTCGCCGTCGACCTGGTCGGCGGTGACCAGCCAGGGCCCGACCAGGCCCGAGCCGTCCAGCGTCTTGCCGATCATCCACTGGCTCGAGCGCGATTGCAGGTCGCGCGCGGTGAAGTCGTTGCCTGAGGCGTAGCCGAAAATATAGTTCGGCGCGTCGGCCTCGCTGACATTGCGCGCGGTGCGGCCGATCACAATCACCAATTCGGCCTCGTAATCGAACTTCTCCGCCTTCTCCTTCGACACCGCGACGGTGCCACCGCAGCAATTGAGGGCGGTGTTGTACTTGTTGAACAGGATCGGCAATTTCGGCACCGGGTTGCCGGTCTCGGCGGCGTGGCGGCGGTAATTGAGACCGATGCAGACGATCTTCTCCGGATCGGTGACGGCGGGCCCGAACTTTGCCTTGTCCTCGGCGATGAAATGACGATTGGCGGCGGCGGCTTTGGCGGCAAGCCGCTTGAGACCTGAGACGTCGCCCTGGCCATTAAACACGGCGGTAATGGTGGTCGGCGCGCCTTGCTTGAAATCCTGTTCCGCTGCCGCGACGTCGAGGATGCCGTGTTCGGTTCGCAAGCCAAGGCTATAACCGTCACCCTGGCGCAGCGTCGCGAAGGTCATGCCCTTCGGCATCTCCTTCGGTTCGCTTTTGGCCAGTGCCGCTCTGCGCGGCGGCGGGCGAAACGGCGGCGGTGGTCATCGCCGCGATGCCGGCCAAGCCGGCGGTCTTCATGAACGTCCTGCGATCATGCTCCATGGTCGTCTCCCGGGATGGCGCGCCATGTCGGCCCGGCGCGTTGGGGTGAAGCCTAGCGCAAAGGGCAAGGTGCTGGGAGGCCGTGGCCACATCAAATCTCAGTGGAGGGCAGGGCGATCGCCGCTATAATGTCCGCACTGGGTGGCGGCGGAGGTTCCCTATGCGCCTCGATCTGTTGCGGCGGCCGGTGTCGATCGGTTGCGCGTTCGCCCTGTTGTTCACCCTCGCGGCGTCCGCGGCGCCCAACCTGCCGCGCCTTGCCGACAAGAGCCCGCAAGCCATTGCGGTCGACGTCGAATTGGTGATCGCGGTCGACGTCTCCTACTCGATGGACCCCGACGAGCAGGCGCTGCAGCGCGAGGGCTATATCATGGCGCTGACCTCGCGCGAATTCATGCAGGCGCTGCGCGAGGGCGTCAACGGCAAGATCGCCATCACCTATTTCGAATGGGCCGGCCAGTTCGACCAGAAGATCATCATGCCGTGGCGGCTGATCGAGGGCCCGGAATCGGCCGACGCGGTCGCCAGCGAGATCGCGAGTGCGCCTTACCGGCGCGCCTCGCGCACCTCGATTGCCGGTGCGCTCACCTTCGCCAAGCCGCTGTTCGATAACAGCGGCTATCGCGGCCTGCGCCGGGTGATCGACGTGTCGGGCGACGGCGCCAACAATGCCGGCCCGCTGATCGTGCCGACGCGCGACGACGTGCTCTCCGCCGGCATCACCATCAACGGGCTGCCGATCATGCTCAAGCGGCCGACGCCGGGTACCATGGATATGGAGGACCTCGATATCTATTACGAGGACTGCGTGATCGGCGGGCCGGGCGCCTTCGTGGTGCCGATCCGCGAGCGCGCGAAATTCATCGAGGCGACCCGCACGAAACTGGTGCTGGAGATCGCGGGCCGCCAGCCCGAGCCGCGCGTCGTGCCGGCGTCCGCGCAGGCGCCGCGCATTTCCTGCACCATCGGCGAAAAGATGTGGCAGGACCGCTGGGGCGGACGCGGGTTTGATTTTCAGTGGCCTGTTGTCATGCCCCGCGAAGCGGGGCATCCAGTAACCTGCGCTATTGTTAGTCGCAATGCTGCGGAGTACTGGATCATCCGCTTTCGCGGATGATGACGTCTTTTCGAACTTCCCCACCATCTCGACGTGGAACGAATAGCGGAACTGATCGACCGGCGTGACGCTCACGAGCTTGTAGCCGCCGTCGACCAGAATGCGCGCGTCGCGTGCGAACGTCGTCGCATCGCAGGACACCGCAACCACGATCGGCACGGCGCTTTTGACCAGTTCGCGCGCCTGCGCCTCGGCGCCCTGGCGCGGCGGATCGAACACGACGGCGTCGAAGCCCTTGAGTTCCGCGGCCATGAAGGGACGGCGAAACAGGTCGCGCACTTGCGCTTCCACCGGCTTCAGGCCGCTGGTGTTCGCCGCCGCGCGCGTCAACGCTTGGACCGCGCTCTCCTCGATATCCGCGGCGGTGACGCGCGCGCGCTCGGCCAGCCGCAGTGCAAAGGGGCCGACGCCGGAAAACAGGTCGGCGACGCGTTTGGCGCCGCCCACGTGGTCGAGCACCAGCCGCGCCAGCGTCGCTTCGCCCGCGGCGGTCGCCTGCAGGAATGCGCCGGGCGGCAGCGGCACCTGCGCGCGCCCGATTTTCAACAGCGGCTGCGCGGCTTGCGCCACCAGTTCGCCGTGCCGGGTGATGCGCGCGAGCTTGTGCTTGTCGGCGACGCCGGCCAGCGCCGTCGTGCGCCCGGGGTTAAGCGGGCCGGAGCCGCGCACGTCCACGTCCATGCCGGAATCGGTCGCCGTCACCTGGATGTCGAGCGGCTTGTCGGCGGGCTTCAAGAATTTCGGCAATCGCCCAGGCCGCCGCGATGGCGCCGTCGAGGCGGCGCTCAAGGATCGGGCAGCGGTCGATGGCAACGATGTGATGCGCGCGCGGCGCCGTGAAGCCGACTTCCAGCAGGTCTTGCGTGCCGCGCCGCGCATGCAGCACCGCGCGCCGGCGGCCTTGCCCGTGCGCGTCGATCAGCGGGTCGACCGGCGCGACCAGCCCGGCATGGGCAAGCGCCTCGGCCACCAGCCCGCGTTTCCACAAATGATATTCGGCCAGCGACCAGTGCTGCATGGCGCAGCCGCCGCATTGGGTGAAATGCTTGCAGATCGGCGCCACGCGCTCGTGGCTCGGCGTGTCGACATGATCGAGATGCCGGCGGTCGGGATGGCCGGCGACCGGTTCGGCCGTGACCACTTCGCCCGGCAGCGTATAGGGCACATAGACCGGCCCTTCGGTTGTGTCGGCAATGCCGTCGCCGCGATGGCCGAGGCCGCTGATGGTGAGGCGTTCAGTCACGCGCGGCCCCGAGCAGAAACTCGGCATTGCCGTCGCCGCCGGCGATCGGCGAGGGAATGACGCCGAGCACGCGCCAGCCAAGCGAGACGACGAAGGCGGATAGGTCGTCGCAGACGGCGGCGTGCACGGCGGCGTCGCGCACGATGCCTTTCTTGACAAGGGCGCGGCCGGCTTCGAATTGCGGCTTGATCAGCGCGACCAGTTGCGCGGGCGATTTCACCAAGGCGAGCGCGGCCGGTAGCACCAGCTTGAGCGAGATGAAGCTGACATCGACGGTGACCAGATCCGGCGGCTCGTCAAGAAGAGCAGGGGATACGTTGCGGATATCGGTCTGCTCCAACGAAACCACCTCGGGACGCGCGTGTAAAGATTCGTGCAATTGCCCGCGCCCGACATCGACTGCGTAAACTCGCTTGGCGCCGCGTTCCAGCAGCACCTGCGTGAAGCCGCCGGTGGAAGCGCCGGTATCGAGGCAGACGCGGCCCTTCGGGTCGAAACCGAAATGATCGAGTGCGGCGGCGAGCTTCACCCCGCCGCGCGACACATAAGGATGCGCCGGCGTCGCGCGCAAGCTCGCGTCCACCGCGATCTCTTCCGACGCCTTGCGCACGGTGGCGTCGTTGGCGGTGACCAGCCCGGCCTCGATCGCGGCCTGCGCCTTGGCGCGGCTGTCGAACAGGCCGCGCTCGACCAGCAAGCGATCGATCCGATCTTTTTTCGCTGACACCAAGCCAGCCTACGCCAGCTTCACGGTCTCGGCGGTGGCGTCCTTGCCCAGCGCCTCGAAGACCTTGGTGACGATGGCGCGGGCGTCGAGCCCGGCCTTGGCATACATCGCGGCGGGAGTGTCCTGGTCGATGAAGATATCCGGCAGCACCATGCAGCGCACCTTGCACCCGCTGTCCAGCACGCCGTTGTCGGCCAGCGCCTGCAACACATAGGAGCCGAAACCGCCGACCGAACCTTCCTCGATGGTGACCAGCACCTCGTGTTCGCGCGCCAGCCGCAACAGCAGGTCGCTGTCGAGCGGCTTGGCAAAGCGCGCATCGGCCACCGTGCTCGACAGGCCGAGCGCGGCCAGTTCGTCGGCCGCCTTCAGGCACTCGCCCAGCCGTGCGCCGTACGAGAGCAGCGCCACCTTGTGGCCCTCGCGCACAATGCGGCCCTTGCCGATCTCCAGCGGCTTGCCCTCCGCCGGCATCGGCACGCCCAGACCCTCGCCGCGCGGATAGCGCAGCGCCGATGGCCGGTCGTTGATGGCCACCTGCGTCGCCACCATGTGCACCAGCTCGGCCTCGTCGGCCGCCGCCATCAGCACGAAGCCGGGCAGGCAGCCGAGATAGGCGACATCGAAGGCGCCGGCATGGGTCGGCCCGTCGGCGCCGACCAGCCCTGCGCGATCAATGGCGAAGCGCACCGGCAGGCGCTGGATGGCGATGTCGTGCACCACCTGGTCGTAGGCGCGCTGCAGGAAGGTCGAATAGATGGTGGCGAACGGCTTGAAGCCTTCCGCCGCCAAGCCGCCGCAGAAGGTCACCGCGTGCTGCTCGGCAATGCCGACATCGAAGCAGCGGTTGGGGAACTCCTTCGCGAACAGATCGAGCCCGGTGCCCGACGGCATCGCCGCCGTGACGGCGACGATCTTGTCGTCCTTGCGCGCTTCCTTGATCAGGCTCTCGCCGAATACTTTCGTGTATTGCGGCGCGCCGCCCTTCGACTTGGCCTGCGCGCCGGTGGCGACGTCGAACTTGACCACGCCGTGATATTTGTCGGCCGAGGTTTCCGCCGGCGCGTAGCCCTTGCCCTTCTGCGTCACCACGTGCACCAGGATCGGCCCGATCTCGGCGTCCCGCACGTTGCGCAGCACCGGCAGCAGATGGTCGAGATTGTGTCCGTCGATCGGCCCGACATAATAGAAGCCGAGTTCCTCGAACAGCGTGCCGCCGGTGACGTAAGTGCGCGCGTGCTCGACCGCGCGGGTGATGGCGCGGTCCCAGCTCTTCGGCAGATGCTTGGTGAGCTGCTTGCCGACGTCGCGCAGCTTGAGATAGGTGCGGCCGGAGCCGAGGCGCGCCAGATAGGCCGACATGGCGCCGACCGGCGGGGCGATCGACATGTCGTTGTCGTTGAGGATGACGATCAGGCGCTCGTTGCGTGCGCCGGCATTGTTCATCGCCTCATAGGCCATGCCGGCCGACATGGCGCCGTCGCCGATCACGCAGATGACGTTATTTTTCTTGCCGGCGAGATCGCGCGCCACCGCCATGCCGAGACCGGCCGAAATCGAGGTGGAGGAATGCGCGGCGCCGAACGGGTCGTATTCGCTCTCGGCGCGCTTGGTGAAGCCGGACAGCCCGCCGCCCTGGCGCAGCGTGCGGATACGATCGCGCCGGCCGGTCAGAATCTTGTGCGGATAGGCTCTGGTGGCCGACGTCCCAGATCAGTCGGTCGGTGGGCGTGTCGAACAGGTAATGCAGCGCCACGGTCAGCTCGACCACGCCCAAGCCGGCGCCCAGATGGCCGCCGGTTGCGGCGACCGCGCTCGATCGTCTCCCGCCGCAATTCGTCGGCCAGCTGGCCAAGCTGCTCCGTCGACAGGTTCTTCATGTCGCGCGGTAGCTGGATGCGGTCGAGCAGCGGTGTCTTGGAAGTCTCGGGCAAACGTCACTCCACAGCAGGGTTGGGGCGCGCCATCCGGTCGCCCCGGTGCGCCCTTATGACGCTTACACCAATATTAGGCTATCGGGCAATTCAACGCGGGGCTGCAACGCCTTATGCCGGCCCCGTTTTCGCCGCCATCGCCACAATGACGGCCTCCGGCTTGGTGCCCGGGTCATCAGGTCGCGGGGGCCGCAGCAGATCAGAACATAAGCGTAATCCGCGCCCAGCCGCTCGTTGGCGATTTGGTACTGGAAATGGACCTGGAATAAGCGCCGGCGCCGTCAATCCACGTCGAGCGGTTCGCTGCCGGTCGGCTTGCCGGAGCTGTCGAGTGTGATCTTCTCCACCCGTGCTTCCGCCTGCCGCAGCAGTTCCTCGCAACGCTTCTTGAGCGCCTCGCCGCGCTCGTAGATCGCTACCGACTCCTCGAGCGGCACCTTGCCTTCCTCCAGCCGCTTGACGATCGACTCCAATTCCTCGATCGCCCGCTCGAAGGGCATTTTCTTCACGTCGGTATTGGTGGTGTCGGCCATTTGATGACATCTTGCGATGAATGTTCGACAATGACGATAGCGCAGTTCGCAAGGAGCGCCTAGCGCGCCATGGCTGATCTCAAGGGAAAGATTGTCTTGGTCACCGGCGCCGCGGGCGCCGTCGGCGCAGCCGTCGCCGCCGCGGTCAAGCGCGCCGGCGGTCTGGCGATCGCCACCGATCTTGGCCGTAGCGCCGGCATCGACGCAGAACTCGATGTGACGGCGGAGGCGGATTGGCAGCGCGTCGCCGCCGAGATCGAGCGCAAGCACGGCCGGCTCGACGGGCTGGTGAATGCCGCCGGCATCGTCGCCCTCGGCAGCGTCGAGCAACTCGACTTCGCCACCTGGCGGCGCGTGCTCAGCGTCAATCTCGACGGCGCCTTTCTCGGCTGCAAATATTCGTTCCCGCTCCTGCGCAAGAACGGCGGCTCCATCGTCAATCTGTCGTCGGTGTCGGGCCTGGTCGGCGGGCACAATCTCGCCGCCTACAACGCCTCCAAGGGCGGGCTGTCGCTACTAACCAAGTCGGTCGCGCTCCACGGTGCGCGCTACCAGCCGCCGGTGCGCTGCAATGCCGTGTGTCCGGCGTTCCTGGAAGGGCCGATGGTCGACGCCATCGTGCAAAGCGCGCGCGATCCGCGCTCGGCGCAAGAAAAATTACCGCGTGACATTCCGCTCGGCCGCCTCGGCAAACCGGCCGAGGTGGCCGGTCTCTGCGTCTATCTATTGTCGGACGACGCGGCCTTCATCACCGGCGCCGATCTGCCGATCGACGGCGGCTTGACCGCACGATAAGAAATAGATTCAGCCGCGCATCAGCGCAGTGACGTGCGCGGCGACCGAGCGCGACAGCCCCTGCAAATCGTAGCCGCCTTCCAGCACCGAGACGATGCGCCCTTGCGCGCTGTCGTCGGCGATCTCCATCAGCTTCTTGGTGACCCAGGTGTAATCGGCTTCCACCAAATTGAGATTGGCGAGCGGATCGCGCGTGTGCGCATCGAAGCCGGCCGAGATCACCAGGATGTCCGGCTTGAACTCGCGCAGGCGCGGCAGGATCGCGGTCTCGAACGCCTCGCGGAAGGCGTCGCCGCCATCGCCGGCCGAGAGCGGCGCGTTGACGATGGTGTTGTGCTCGCCGCGTTCGCTCACCGCGCCGGTGCCGGGATAAAGCGGCATCTCGTGGGTCGAGCAATACATCACGCTCTGATCCGACCAGAAAATATCCTGCGAGCCGTTGCCGTGATGCACGTCGAAATCGACGATGGCCGCGCGCTCGACCTCGTAGCGGTCCTGCGCGTAGCGGGCCGCGATCGCCGCGTTGTTGAACAGGCAGAAGCCCATCGGCCGCGCCACCTCGGCGTGATGGCCGGGCGGGCGAATGGCGACAAAGGCATTCGCCGCTTTCTGGTTCATTACTTCGTCGACCGCGCGCATGGCGCCGCCGGCGCCGCGCAAGGCCGCCTCGAAGCTGCCCGGCGACATCGAGGTGTCGGCGTCGAGCCGCACCATGCCTTCCGCCGGCGAAGCGTTGCGGATCGCCTCGATGTAATCCATCGGGTGGACGAGCGCGACGATTTCGAGCGGCGCGCGCGGCGCCTGCTCGCGCGCCAGCATGTGAAACCGCTCGTCCTCCAGCGCCTGCTCGATGGCGCGCAAGCGGTCCGGCCGCTCGGGATGGCCGGAGCCGGTGTCGTGCTCGAGACAGGCGGGATGGCTGAGAAGCAGGGTGGACATGGATGTGTTCTAACGCGGCTCGGTCGCCGCGCGCAAACCCTCCGCTACGCCTTCGCCTTCAGGCTCACGCCTTGCGGCGGCGCGCTATCGTCGGGCACGAAGAAATCCACCTGCAGCGGCTGGCTTGGATCGACGCGGTACTGGTCGAAGTCGGTGACGCCTTCGCCGGCCAGGAACGTATCGTCGATCAGGAAATTCCCGCTGAAGCTCTTCGGCTTGTGGAAGATGCGATAGGCCGCCTCCGCCAAAATCTCCGGCTTGCGCGACATGCGCATGATGGCGTCGCCGCCGAGCAGGTTCTTGATCGCGGCGGTGGCGATGGTGGTGCGCGGCCACAGCGCGTTGACCGCGATCTTGCCGCGCTGTTCGCCGGCGAGGCCCAGCACCACCAGGCTCATGCCGAATTTCGCCATCGAATAGGCGGTGTGCGGCGCGAACCACTTGGTCTGCATGTCGAGCGGCGGCGACAGCATCAGGATGTGCGGGTTCGCCGCCTTGGCCAGATAGGCTAGCGCGTATTTCGACACCATGAAGGTGCCGCGCGCATTGATCTGCTGCATCAGATCGTAGCGGCGCATGTCGGTCGCGGCGACGCCCGTGAGCTGGATGGCGCTGGCATTGTTGACCACGATGTCGATGCCGCCGAAGCGTGCCGCGGTCTGCTCGATCGCCGCCTTCACCGCGGCTTCCTCGCGCACGTCGACCGCGAGCGGCAGCGCATGTCCGCCGGCCTGCTCGATTGCCGCCGCAGCGGTGTGGATGGTGCCTTCGAGCTTGGGATGCGGCTCCACGGTCTTGGCGGCGATGGCGACATTGGCGCCGTCGGCGGCGGCTTTGAGCGCGATCGCCAGCCCGATGCCGCGCGACCCGCCGGTGATGAAAAGTGTCTTGCCCTTCAGCGACATCGCTCAGACCTCGCAATTTCCCGCCGCAATTCCTAGATGACGGCGGCAGCGTTTCACAGCTTACCGAGGCCCGCAATGCAGCTTTCCGGCATCCACCATCTCACCGCCGTGTCGGCCGATGCCCCCGGCAATGTCAAATTTTACACCGAAGCTCCTGGGCCTGCGCCTGGTCAAGAAGACCGTCAACCAGGACGATGTTTCCGCCTATCACCTGTTCTATGCCGACGGCGTCGCCTCGCCCGGCAGCGACATCACCTTCTTCGATTTTCCGACGCAGCGCGAGAAGCGCGGCAACCACACCATCACCCGCACCGGCATGCGCGTCGCCGGCGAGGCGAATTTGCGCTGGTGGCATGAGCGGCTGAAAGGCGCCGGCGTCACGGTCGGCGAGATCGCCGAGCGCGATGGCCGCCTCACGCTCGATTTCGAGGACCCGGAAGGCCAGCGCCTGGCGCTGATCGACGACGCCGGCAAAGGCGCGGCGCATCCGTGGGCGAAAAGTCCGGTGCCGGCCGAGCACCAGATCCGCGGGCTCGGGCCGATCACCATGACGGTGCCGGAGCTGCGCCCGACCGATCTGGTGCTCACCCATGTCATGAATGCGCGCAAGGTGCGCGACTATCCGCACCCGGAGTCGAACCGCGACCGCGTGCACGTCTATGAGATGGGCGAGGGCGGCCCGGCCGCCGAACTGCATGTGGCGGTGCGGCCCGATTTGCCGCCCGCGCATCCCGGCGCCGGCGGCGTGCATCACGTCGCGTTCCGCTCGCCCGACGAGGACTACGACGCCTGGGCCGAGCGCCTGCGCGAGCTGCGCATGCCCAACAGCGGCAAGGTCGACCGCTACTGGTTCCGCTCGCTCTATTTCCGCGAGCCGAACGGCATTCTGTTCGAGATCGCCACCGACGGTCCCGGCTTCGCGGTCGACGAGCCGCTCGACAAGCTCGGCGAGAGCCTGGTGCTGCCGCCGTTCCTGGAGCCGAGGCGCAGGCGATCGAGGCGGGGCTGAAGCCGCTGTAGATTACTTGTATCGTTGACGGCCAGGCACACGCGCTTCCCTCTCCCCTTGGGAGAGGGGCGAGTGTCGCGCGGCACCGCTTCTCCACAAGGCTCATCATGAAGGCTTCGAACGCGGCGCGCGCCTCGGCCGATTGCAGCCGGGTCTTGAACAGTTCGGCTTCCTCGTCGATGCGCGCGACGATCTCGTCGGGCTTGCCGCGCATCAGCCGGCGCGACGCCAGCACGCCCTGCGGCGGCAAGGCGGCGATCTCGCGCGCGGCCTTCATCGCCTCGGCTTCGACCGCCTCCGCCGCGACGACGGTATTGACCAGACCCGCGGCTTTCGCCTCGTCGGCGCTCAGCGGCTGGCCCATCACCAGCAGCGAGAACGCGCGCGCCTGGCCCATCAGCCGCGGCGCGATCAGGCTGGAAGCCGCTTCCGGCACCAGGCCGAGGCCGACGAAGGGCGTGGAAAAGCGCGCGTCGCTCGCCGCGACCACATGATCGCAATGCATCAGCATGGTGGTGCCGACGCCGACCGCGTTGCCTTGCACGGCGGCGACCAGCGGCATTTCGCAGCGCGCCAGCGCATAGAGGAAGCGCAGGATCGGCGCCCCGAGCGCGCCGCCTCCGGTCGCCATCTTGAGGAAATCGCCGATGTCGTTGCCGGCGCAGAACGCCGTCGGCGCGCCGGCGATCAGCAGGCAGCGCAGCGCCGGATCTTGTGCCGGCGCCCTCGATGGCGGCGGCCATGGCGTCGTACATCGCCATGGTCAGCGCGTTCTTCTTCTCCGGGCGGTTCATCCGCACGGTGCGAACCGGCCCGTCGTCGGTGACAATGACGAGATCGGTCATCGGCTAGTCCGCCAACGCCGCTTGCGCGTTGGTGATGCTCTCGGCGCCTTCGGTGACGCTGCGTTCGAGGCCGGAGGCCTGCACCGCGATGTTCTCGGCAAAGAATCGCGCCAGTGCGGTGCGCGCGGGCGTATCACCGCTTCGCGCAAAGCCGCGAGCGCCTGCTCGGCCAGCATGCAGCCGCCGGCGGCATGGCCGAACATCCGCAAATAAGGCGTCGCGCCGGCGAGCGCCGCGTCGGAGCGATTTCTGCGCCAGCAGCCATTGCGTCGCGCGCTCGAGACTGTCGACCGCTTCGCCTAAGCGCGCCGCTGTCTCGCCGAAGGCGGGCGCGTTGCTGGCTTTCACCGCCGACACTGTGTGGCGCAATTCGTCGAGATAGAGCGCGACCGTCTTGCCGCCGTCGAGCGGCACCTTGCGCGTCACCAGATCGATGGCCTGGATGCCGTTGGTGCCTTCGTAGATCGCGGCGATGCGCGCGTCGCGATAATGCTGGGCGGCGCCGGTCTCCTCGATATAGCCCATGCCGCCATGCACCTGCACGCCGAGCGAGGCGACCTCGATGCCGATGTCGGTGGAGAAGGCCTTCGCGACCGGCGTGAGCAGCGAGGCGCGTTCATGCGCGGCCTTGCGCGCGGCCTCGGTCTTGCCGCGCTGCGAGCGGTCGATCGCCACCGCGGTGGCGTAGCAGATCGCGCGCGCGGCGCCGGTCAGCGCGCGCATGGTCAGCAGCATGCGCTTCACGTCCGGATAGGCGATGATCGCGCCGCCGGCGCCCTGCTTGCGCTCGCGCGCATAGGCGATCGCCTGCTGCGTCGCCAGTTCGGCGATCGCCACGCCCTGCAGGCCGACCGCCAGCCGCGTGCGGTTCATCATCGTGAACATGCAGTCCATGCCCTTGTGCTCCTCGCCGATGAGGAAGCCGATCGCGCCGCCCTTGTCGCCATAGATCATGGTGCAGGTGGGCGAGCCATGGATGCCGAGCTTGTGCTCGACCGAATGCGCGCGCACGTCGTTGCGCTTGCCCATGTTCCGTCTTCTTGAGCATGACCTTCGGCACCAGGAACAGCGAAATGCCTTTGGTGCCGGGCGGCGCATCGGGCAGCCGCGCCAGCACGAAATGAATGATGTTGTCGGTGAGGTCGTGCTCGCCATAGGTGATGAAGATCTTCGAGCCGGTGATGCGATAGCTGCCGTCGCCGGCGCGCTCGCGCCTTGCGTGCGCAGCGCGCCGACATCGGAGCCGGCCTGCGGCTCGGTGAGCTGCATGGTGCCCATCCATTCGCCGCTGATCAGCTTGCCGAGATAACGGCTTTGAGATCGTCGCTGCCGTAGGCGGCGAGCGCATCGATCGCCGCCATGGTCAGCGCCGGGCCGATGCCGAAGGCCATGGAGCCGGAATTCCACATCTCGATGCAGGCGGCGTTGAGCGCATGCGGCAGTTCCTGGCCGCCCCATTCGGCCGGCGCGGCAAGGCCGTTCCAGCCGGCGGCGGCCCAGGCGGTGTAGGCCTCTTTCCAGCCCGGCGGCGTGGTGACGGCGCCGTCCTTGAACGGGGTGCCGAACTTGTCGCCGACGCGATTGAGCGGCGCGATCACGTCGCTGGCGAAGCGGCCGGCTTCCTCCAGCACGGAATCGACCATATCCTCGTCGAGATCGCCGTAAAGCCCTTCCGCCAGCGCGGCTTTGAAGCCGGCGGCGTGTTTGAGCGCAAAAGCGATGTCGGCAACCGGGGCGCGGTAGGTCATGGTTCATCCTAGCCGGGGCCCGGTGCGGGTCAACGCAGGCCGGAAAATGCCGCGCTTATCCTATATAAAGCAGCGGTGCGGGCGTTGATCGGGCAGGGCGGCGCCGCTATGGTCCGCGCGGCGCGCGCGAATTCATGCTTCGGTGCGGCTGATTCATTGGGTATTGGGGCGTAGCCAAGCGGTAAGGCAGCGGATTTTGATTCCGCCATTCGGAGGTTCGATTCCTCCCGCCCCAGCCAGCCAGTTCAGTCTCTGCGGTGTAATTTCCACGTGTGTGAGAACCGCCGACATTCCGGTGAGTTAGGCTGGTGCGCCCGAGTCTCTGGTCGGCAATTTCCATACTTTTGGCTGTCCTTTCCGAAAATTCCATCCGGGCTAGATTCGCATCGTAAGGCAGAATCATTGCATCATTGATAGCGATGTTTGCAATCCTGCACGCACTCGGAATGTTCATCGTCGACCTGTTTAAGCCGCGGAGCCGGCTTGAAGCTGAGAATTTGTTTCTTCGCCATCAACTTGCCATCGCTTTACGGCGGGCCCCGCCTCGTCTTCGGCTGCGCGGTAGTGATCGGGCGCTATTCATATTGATAACCAAGCTCTGGCCGAGCCTTCTCGGTGCGGCCCAGGTGGTTCAGCCGGAGACCATCCTGCAGTGGCATCGCGCTGGTTTTAAAGTGTTCTGGCGGTGGAAGTCTAGAAATAGGGCAGGACGTCCCAAGATCGATCGTGGCCTACGTGATCTGATCCGGCGGATGAGCAGGGAGAACGTGCTGTGGGGCGCATCCCGGATCCATGGCGAGCTTTTGATGCTTGGCTTTGAGGTCGCCCAGTCGACAGTCTCGAAATACATGGTGCGGCCTCCGAAGCCGCCATCGCAAACCTGGAAGACATTTCTACGAAATCACGCTGAGGTAATCGCCGCCATTGATATGTGCGTTGTACCGACGCTAACCTTTTATCACTTATTTGCATTCTTGGTTCTGGGGCATGGTCGGCGACAGTTGCTGTGGTTCGACGTGACACGGCATCCGACGGCCGAATGGCTGGCTCGACAGATCACCGAAGCATTTCCCTGGGCATCGGCGCCGACTTATCTGGTGCGCGACAATGACCGTGCCTACGGGCAGACCTTCCAGCGCCGGGTGAGGGCGATGGGTATCCGCGACCGGCCGATCTCGCGTGGATCACCATGGCAAAATGGCTATGCAGAACGTCTCATCGGCACCTTGCGCCACGAGTGCCTGGACCAAATGGTCATCTTCAGCCAGGCTCACTTGCGGCGAATTCTTTCTGGCTATGCGGCATATTACAATCAAGCGCGCACACACTTGGCATTAGAGAAAGATGCGCCGTTGCATCGAGCAATCCAACGATCTGGCGCTATTGTCGCCATTCCGATCTTGGCCGGACTGCATCACCAATACGTCCGGATATGATTTTCGGAAAGGACAGCTGCTCTCGACCATCAATCTGGCCTATTACCAGGAACTGATAACCTGTGTGCGCAAGGCCATTGCCGGCGGTCGCTTCGATGAATTCCAGGAAGAAACGAAAGCAGACTGGGCGCACGGCGATATTCCGACCTTGTGATTTTACACGCGGGCATCTCCGTCGACTTCCGTTCTATATCGCAGGGCCGATGTCCTCTCTTGACAGGGATCGCATGGCTCCGGGAGCTCAACCTGAAACGGTTATTCAAGTACCAACGATGACCCTCGATGATATCCTTGTTAACGCCGACGCGCCGCAACGCCTTGATTTCCTCTCGATTGACGTCGAAGGACACGAGATGGAAGTCTTGCGCGGCTTCGATTTTGATCGCTGGCAGCCACGACTGATTTTACTGGAGGATCACGTCAGCAATCTGCATAAACACTTGTTCCTTAAGTCCGCTAAGTATCGGTTAGTCCGCCACACTGGTCACAATGGATGGTACGTTCCGGCAAATTCGCGGGTTATGTTTGGTTGGAAAGATCGATTGGAAGTAATGCGAAAATATTATTTGGCTCTTCCATTTCGTGTTCTCCGCAATCTATCGCGCCGCATGCGCCAGCCTTTCAAAGATCAAATGAAAGCCCGCCGCTTCAAATGCGGCGCGTAATACCAAGTCGCGTTACCCGCGACCCACCTGCGGCGTTGCGGCAGGTATGTTATGACCGTCCAGGTCTTTGATTTAACTCACGTTTACGAAGCATCATCCCCGCACAAGGTCGGGTAATATAAGTCATCGTTTCTGAGTTTTGGTATAAGTCTGCTCATGGCAGTTATCGGAGGCATTGCGGACTTTAGTTTACGGCTTGTGAATAACCGTATTTATGAGTACGCGCCCTAGTACACTTCGGAGCAGTTGCCCTGGTTCCGGGCCTCTTCTTTTTAACACTTGTGCTTCTGTTGGCAAGGAAAGAAATAGAACCAGCGCGCTTTAGCGGCGTTCAGCTCACTGACATTTGACGTAATGGCCGCTCTGCTCAATACAAAGAATCGGCCCTTTGGTTTACTTCACGAAGCTAAGGTATGAAGCGAGCGCTTCGATTTGGTTTACTGATAACCTTTTCGCAATTCTCGGCATGGGGGGCATTGCAGTAGCGTGATATCCCTCCCCCCACTGCTCAAGCCGCTGTGTCAAATATGTGTACGCGAGCCCTCCCAGACGAGGAATCGCGCCTGTGCCCTCGGCATTCGGCCCGTGGCAAGCGATACAGGAGACGATATTGTAATTCGGCACTCCGTCGTAATAAATAGTTCGTCCCAGAGACACAAATTCCTTGTTTCCGTCATTGGCCGGACTAGCAGACTGCATTGCAAAATAGGCTGCTAATGCATTCACCCTTTGTGGACTGAGATTTTCAGTTGCGCCCCACATATATTGTTTCGAAAATGGATTGTCGCGCGTGTGCAGCTTAAAATCTCTTAATTGATTCTGGATGTATTCACGCCTCTGTCCGGCCAAACGCGGTGCAGGCGTATAACCTTGCGCCGATGCCCCGTGGCACCAGGTGCAATTTCTAATACTGGCGCTTTCTGCGTGACCTGGCCACGAGTAAGCGGCAGAAAAGGTAAACGCAAGGATCGCTACTGTTTTCGTGAAGGCTTTCATGATCCGTGCTTTCCACTCTATGACTTAACGAGGTGACAAGGGCTCATTTCAGATTACTGACGTAGGCAGCGACGGCTTCGATTTCTGGTTTGGTCAAGCTGTGCGCGACCGGCTGCATAATGAAAGATGTATCTTGTTGTCCCGGGTTTTGGCCCCGCTCACTGCTCCAGTTCGTCAATTCTTTTATTACGTAGGGGTAGAGCTGACCGGCTAACCGAGGAAATTGGTCGCGCCCAGTGGCCTCGGGACCATGACAGGCGGCACACGCCGCAACGTTCCTCTCTGGAATGCCATCATCGAAAATCTTCTTTCCTGTTGCAGCCAGCCTGCTGGGAGCTCCTCCGATCGGTTTAGGATTAAAGTTCCTGAATTTCGTAGCAAGAGCGGTCATCATTGCTGGGCTAAGGACGTGCGCGACGCTAAACATGATGTTATTTGTTCGTCGCCGCTCAACAAAAGCCCGCAATTGATTTTTTGTGTACTCGACCTGTTGTCCACCGAGCCGCGGTATTGGATAAAAACCGCGATAACCTTGGCCCGATGAGCCATGGCAGTCTTGGCAATATGCGATCTTGGCTTCAACTTCGCGTGATGAAACAATCTTATCGGCGCGGCTTATAGTCGAAAAGAAAGTCAGAATGATTAATTGAAATACCAGCTGAAAGCGGACAGCTCTCATTATTCGGCGTCTGCCTGTTTGGGGCAGCGGCACCATTTCAAAATACTGGAGATTCGAATCCATGTTTCCTCACCCCATTCGGACGCATCCAGCGAGATTTTCCAAAATGCCCTCGTATTTCGCTCTTGAATTTTGATTCAGCTTCGGACGCCAGTTAATCCTCTACAGTGCCCTTAATGGCTCGATTATTCTGGTGATCTACGCTCGAAAGCTGCGTTACTCCAAATAACTGACATAGGCCGCGACAGCTTTGATCTGAGATTGGTCCAGACCGTGCGCTATCGGTTCCATGATGGCTGATGCGTCTGGTGATTTTGGATTCTGGCCGCGCTCATTGCTCCAGTTTGTTAGCTTGTTGAAGATGTAGTCGTGTAGCTGACCGGCCAAACGAGGAAAATCACCTTCGCCCTTAGCCTGCTGGCCATGACAGGTAGCGCAGGAAGGTACATTGGCATCGGGGACTCCTTCTTCAAATATTTTCTTACCCGCAGATACCAGTTCCTTTGGCGCGCCTCCGAGTGGCTTCGTGTCGATCTGACTGAAGTTTGTTGCCAGCGCCGTCAGCATTGCCGGTTTCATAACATGCGAGACGTTGTACATGATGTTGCTGTTTCGCCCACGTTCGGTAAACGCTTTCAATTGGTTCGTTAAATATTGCGCCGGCTGTCCCGCGAGCCGCGGTATGGGATTGAATCCACGGAAGCCTTGGCCCGATGCCCCATGGCACGTTTTGCAATAATCCATCTTGGCTTTCAGCTCCTGCTTGGAAACAGCGGTCGCGCTAGTGTCCTCCTCCGCTTGGCCTGCTGTCGCGAAAGCAATTGCCAGGATTATGGCTTGTGAAGCCAATAATAGGCTGATGACCTTCCTAGTCGGGCACCAACGTCCTTCCTTTACTTGTCTGGTCCGTGTGTGCCGATAAGCTAGGTCCATCATTTTTCCACCACTTCAATTGCTCAAGGACGTCATACGTACGCTCAAATACTGAGTTAAAACGCAAGCCACGCGTAGACGAACAGCGTGTTATTGTCGTGAGCGTTGGCCGTGTCACCGTCGAATTTGTTGTAGTAGGTGTACTGGACACCAACGCGCGCATTGGCCCACGGCCAGAGCGGCGCTTGGCTGGAAATGAACGGGATGTAGGCGATCTCAAAGATGTAGCCGTTGCTGTTTGGACTACATCCACATCCAGGATTATTGACATACAACGTCGCGTCTGACGAACCTCGCGTATCGAAATACTGGGCTGTCAGGACAATTCGGTTGTCGTTCCCATAAGCAAGCGAGGCCAGCGCCTTGAATGTATTCAATGTATTTGTCGGATTGTCCGAACCGCCGTTGGCAAAAGTCGCATCAAGCGTTTGAATTTCGTGGATATAAGTACCACGCAAAGTAAACCAGTAATTGCTGCCCTGGTATTGATATTGAGTATCGAACGCAACGTCCATAAAACGATCGGTTTGCGGGAACGTGTCAAACGTATAAAAGCCGTTTGCATCCGTTATAAACTGCCACGGATGTACGCGCGCAGACATTCCAAAGGCGCCAAACTCGAGCCAATGGTTGCCCCAATGCGGTTCTACGGCCACGCGCCAATACGGCGCAATGCCATCGAACATTCCGGGCGCGCCGAATGGGTCGGTTCCTAATTTTGCTTGGGTGTCAGGATTGAGCGTTCGATAGCCGCTCAATTCCAAATACACCAAATTATTAATCCAAGCGTAGGCGCCGACCCCTCCTACATGCGCTGCAAAGGTCCCGTCGACGAGCGTTCCAGCCGCGGGCGTGGGCGCTATGCTCGATACAGCGTAGGGAAATGACCAAGCCGGCGTGGTGTTCCACGGGTCCTGGACGCTCGGGTTATTGTTGGCAGTAATGCCATAAACAATATCCATATTGCCGATCTTGCCAGTATTGGCGTAGCGAACATCGGTATTGTCCCAGGTCCATAATTTACTTGTAAACCGGTCAGCGGGATCCTGCGCCCCAAACGGCGCACCATTATAAGTCACCTGGGCAAAGGCACCGATATGATCGGTGATCGCCCCACCATAGAAGAAGCTAAACGGCGCAAGCACGACGTTGTCATTTGCGTGATATGGCGAGCCGGTCGGATCTTGGTCTGCCTGCGTGTGCGTGTAGCCGACGATCGCCATCATCGATATAGGCGGCACCCAAATGCTTGTGTCGGCGTCCGACTGACCAATGGCGGGCGCCTTGGTTGGAAATACTGTCGATGGTTTTGCTAAATCATCATTTCGTGGAAACAGCGTAGTGCGGTATTTGCCCCCTCCCGCGGTATATCCATTCAGTTTGAAAAGACGGCCGTATGGCGTAAGGCCCGGGTAATCGGTATGACACGTGCCGCATGGCTGCCCGGTCTGGCGCGCGAAACTCGGTAACGCTTGCGCGGACAGGCTAAATCCGATGGCCAAGACCGCGATTGTTGCTGCGCCTAGAACTACGTCAAAAAACGTCGGCACCGTGAGAGGTTTTTGCAATTCTTGATGGCCAAATCTCCGCGAAAGACTATGTTCGCATCCTCCCCAAATCATGATTCTCCCCCACCACTTAGGCTTTATGGAAATAACCCAGTCGACACGAAAATTTTGACATGAATTCGGTCAAACAAAAATACGTATCTACCCTAGGGAGGCGCATAAAATTACAATAAAATAAAACGAACCGAACCGTGACGGATCAGTAGCCGCGCTTTACACGTCCACGAACGGCGTTTAGGCAGATCGCGTTCCTAACCCAGACGTTTTCATGCGGCAGCATCGACAACAAAGGATTAATACCAAGTCGCGTTACCCGCAACCCACCTGCGGCGTTTCGGCAGGTTTGTTATGACCGTCCAGGTCTTTGATTTAACTCACGTTTACGAAGCGATCATGCCCGCACAAGGTCGGGTAATATGAGTCATCGTTTCTGAGTTTTGGTATAAACCATCGACATCAAAGGATTATGCCATCGATATACTGCCATCGACAGTAAAAGCTGATAGCGTCAACGTTCTCGCATTAGGCAACTCGCATAAAACACAGTCGTTGCACCAATTCGCGGCGTCCAACTCGGAATGATGGATAAAATTTAATTTGTCACTGCTTAAGCCGAATGAATGATTCTGATCCTGTGTGTACCGAAAACCTCATCCAGCGTTGATTTCAGTTTGCCAATCCAAAAAATCTTCGTTGTGTTCCAATGGCATCTTTATAAGCAGGCAGATTGGCTAACTCCTTGGTGCCAAACGCTTATCACTCATCCCTAGGGAGCGCCATCTTGGCTACCAAGCAATTGATTTTTATGGTCTCATCAGGGCTGTTTGCCACTTCATCGGCAAACAGACGTTCTGGCTGTCAATCGTGATGTCTGCTTTACCCCCAAAAGCGGACCTTCATCATCGCGAATGGCATGTCCGCTGGGCCGAGGTGCAGACGTTGATCAACGTGCGATCTCCATTCCGACAAAATCAAATTTTCCTTTCCGGTCAATACCGGCACGAAACAAGAATTTGTCGGAACGAGCGTTGACGCTACTCAGGTTTCTGCTGACTCTTAATCAGCGGGTCCCAGGTTCGAGCCCCGGTGCGCCCGGTCCTAATTTAGCAGAAGCGTCTGTCCTTTGAACTTGTGCTCTCCGGCGCCCAAAACCACCAGCGAGGTCAGGTTGGCGATTTTCCCCAGCTCGCAGTCCGGATTTGAGCGATAACAGAACCAGGACGCGGTTACGGACGGAATTGCGAGTAGTAGAAACAAATGACAGGAGCCGCCTAATCTGGTCGTCGGCTAGTATCCTCGTCTGTTTTCCGGCCGGTTTATGTATCTATATTTCTATCGTGAATATTGACATCGTTTGAATGAAACTTCAAAGCGTTTTGGTCTTAAGCGCAGCATCAACTTGTTAAGAAAATGTAGTCTCTTAAGAAGATATACGCCCGAAACACTTGCGCAGCGATCCCTGCCTCGCACCTGCTAGCAGGCATTGTAGTCAATGCAGATACACACCAGGAGATGGGGTTAGGCTGCGCCTTCACATCACAACCTGTTCTCGGCGGCCTTCATCACCGGTATTGCAGAATTTAATTTTCGGTACACACAGGAGAATTCAAAGGACACGGCAATGCTGAGGGACGATGCCAATAATGGAGGTGGTCGGCGGCATTGGTGACGGTCTAATACCAAAACTCAGAAACGATAACTCATATTACCCGACCTTGTGCGGGGATGATCGCTTCGTAAACGTGAGTCAAATCAAAGACCTGGACGGTCATAACAAACCTGCCGAAACGCCGCAGGTGGGTTGCGGGTAACGCGACTTGGTATAACGCGTTGGCGACAAGATCGGCGTCGGCGAACAAACAGTCAGGACTTTTGAACCGCGCGTCATAGCGACATAAAGGTTTCGTGTGTTTAAACCAGCGGCGTTGAGAATCGCGGCAACGTCGGCCTGTAAGCCTTTTAGAAGCAGGGTGCTGCCAACTGCGCGCTTTGGTATTGGCCGCCCGATCAGCCGATTTTGTTCGCGGCGGCGGCCGTTGCGATAAGCCGTTCAACCCACACACTGGCAGGGCGGTCCGGAACGTCGTAAGTTGCAAACACTAGCTAGAATTAGGTATCTGCCCTCGATTTGAGGAATGGGCATGACCGTCAACCTCGTTGTTGCGGTTACGGATCGGCATTGGTTCGATCACCTTCGGGCTGTGCCGAATCTTTCCGAAGTGAATTTTTGGGCACCCGGGGCCGCGTCGTTCAAGGCTTTGCAGCCGGGCGAACTTTTTCTATTCAAGCTGCACTCCCCATTGAACTTCATCGTCGGCGGCGGAGTGTTTACGTATGCCAACTCTGTCCCGTGTTCATTGGCATGGGAAGCCTTTGGGGAGTCAAATGGAGCAACTTCCCTGACCGAAATGCGTCAACGCATTATCAAATATCGGCGTGGTGATCCCGGTGATCGTGGAGATTTCGTAATCGGCTGTCGTATCCTCACACAACCATTCTTTTTTGATGAACCGGACTGGATACCAGTTCCGGCGAGCTGGGCACCAAATATCGTTACTTTCAAAACTTATGACACTTCCGCGGCTGATGGAGCGGCCCTTTGGAAGGCAGTCCAAGATCGAGTTCAGAAAGGTGCGGTGCCGCTAATCATTTCAGCTTTGGATCAACCGAGATACGGAAATCCGATTTTGGTTCGACCGCGTCTCGGTCAGGGCACATTTCGTATCATGGTGACGGATGTCTACAAACGACGTTGTGTGATTACAGGGGAACGAACTTTACCTGCGCTCGAAGCGGCACACATTAAACCATTTTCGGAAGGCGGCTCGCACGAACCGCAAAACGGTCTGCTCATGCGCCGCGACATTCACGCTCTCTTCGATAGTGGTTATGTAACTGTGACACCCGACATGAAATTTCACGTAAGCCGAAGGATCAAAGAGGAATTCGAGAATGGGCGGCACTATTACGCATTGGATGGGCAGTCAATAGCAACTCCGGCCACCGCAAGCTGTAGCCCCGATCCAAATGCTCTACGCTGGCACAACAATGAACTTTTTCGTGGATAGCTATACTAAAATGAAACGCATAACAGTTTCCGAGATTTTGGAAGCCGCTAAACTGAAAGTGGTTGGTCCCGTGCGCTGGCAACAATCAATCGAGGAAAATCGACCAGGCGTGTACATCATCGCTGCTAGCAGAAATCCAAACGTCGGATGCGGGTTCCGGAACGTCGATTACCTTCTCACTAGCCGAACAGACAAAGTATATCCAACGACAACCTGTAATTTACATAGGCCGCACAACTAAATCGCTTTCCAAACGAATTTTTAAATTCTACCGACATCGATACGGTCGTTCATCCCCTCATAGAGTTATCGCCGAATTTTGGTGACGCGAAGGGTCAGGCGGCGGCGGCTTGAGCTTGCAATCTGACGACCTCGATACCGTCGGCGAACTTTACACCAAGGATGACTTTCGGCAACTGGTTGTGACCTCGGAGACGGTGCCAACTTTCCGGCGGCTTGTGCGAGCTTGAAGATCATGGCGAGAGCGGTCTTGTTCGAAAGACATCCCCTTGATCGGACCGTTCGATGCCGAACGGTGGCGAACGTGCTCTCGATCGGGTTTGTCGTGCGTAGATGTTTCCAATGCTCGGGCAGGAAGTCGTAGAAGGCGAGCAGCGCCTCGCGGTCTTTCGTCAAGCACTCGACGGCCTTGTCGTACTTGACGCCGTAGGATTTGACGAACGCATCGAATGCAGCCTCGGCGGCCTTCCTGGTCTCCGCCATCCAGATGTCCTGCAATGCCCGCTTGGCCTTTGCTTGCAGGCTCTTTGGCAGCCTGTTTAAGACATTCGCGGTTTTGTGCACCCAGCAGCGTTGCGCTCGCGTCTTCGGCCACACTTGTCG
>CAWFMZ010000022.1:0-8936 GCA_963817045.1 uncultured Alphaproteobacteria bacterium | reverse complement strand
GCCCGGTGCGACGACCTGGCACAGCGTTGCCTAGTTTCTCAACCGGCGTTGCTGCTTTGCAAGGCAAACGCCTAAGCAATGTTCCATCGAGTAAAAATACCATAAATATATCAGCATCTTCCATGCTGGCACGCTCCTTGCTGCTTTGCAGCATATATATAGCTGCGGCCGGCCGAACTGTAGTGCGCACCGATCTCGGCGACCGCCATAACAGGGAGTCGGGAAATGGACTATGTGAAGCCAGTCGACGTCGCCAGCGCCATGGTCGAAACCGGGCGCCGCAAGCTCGGAATGTCGCCCACCGATTGCCTCATTCGCGGCGCGCTTGCTGGAAGTATTCTGGCCGCGGCCACCAGCCTTGCCATTACCGGTGCGGTGCAGACTTCTCAGCCGCTAGTCGGCGCGCTGGTCTTCCCGGTCGGCCTCATTCTCATTGTGCTGCTCGGTCTCGATCTCGTCACGGGCAGCTTTGGCCTGCTGCCGCTGCCGTGGCTCGAGCGCGACGCCAGCAGCTCCGCGATGTTGTCCAATTGGGGATTCGTCTTCGCCGGCAATCTGATCGGCAGCGCCGCCTATGGCGGCCTGCTGGCGATCGCGCTGACCAATTTCGGCACGGCCGCGCCGGCGGGTGTGGCCGCCAAAATCATTGCGGTCGCGGAAGCCAAGACCATCGGCTACGCGGCCATCGGCCATGCTGGCCTGATCACCGTCTTCGTCAAGGCGATCCTGTGCAACTGGATGGTCTGCCTCGCCATCGTCGCGACCATGACCACCAACTCGACCATCGGCAAGATCGCCACCGCCTATATGCCGGTGTTCATCTTCTTCGCGCAGGGCTTCGAGCACTCGGTGGTCAACATGTTCCTCATCCCGACCGCGATGATGATGGGCGCCAAGATCTCGGTCACGGATTGGTGGCTGTGGAACCAGATTCCGGTCACGCTCGGCAATCTGGTGGGCGGCTTCATCTTCACCGGCCTGGCGATTTACATGACGCACAAGCCGCGCAAAGCCGTCGTCCCGCTGACCATGCCCACGCAGGTGCCGGCGGAATGACCACGGAAGCCGCCACCGATCTCAAGCTGGCGGGCGCAACGGCAACCGGCGACTTCGAGCCCGAACAGAAGCGCTATCTGGAGGGCTTTGCCGCCGGCTTGCAGATCGCCAAGACAGCAAAGGGCCTCGCCGGCTCGGCGGCCGGGCTGGCGGGTGCGCTGGCCGCCCCCGCGCCGGAACCGATCGGCCCCGATGCCGCCGCGCTCAAGGCGCAGGACCGTGTGCTCAAGGCCGGCAGCAAGCTGTCGGACCCGGAGAAATTCAAGCGCGAGCAGCATCCGTTCGACACCTACGAGCGGCTGAAGAATCACGCCGCCAAGAACGTCTATCCCAAGCCGCCCGACAATTTCCGCTGGCGGTTTTTCGGGCTGTTCTACGTGGCGCCGAACCAGAACTCCTTCATGTGCCGGCTGCGCATGCCGAACGGCATTCTTAAAGCGCCGCAATTTGCCGGCGTCGCCGATCTGGCCGAGCGCTATGGCGGCGGCTACGCCCACGTCACCACCCGCGCCAATCTGCAGATCCGCGAAATCGAGGCCAAGAACGCGGTCAATATGATCGAAGCGGTGCAGGACCTTGGCCTGTGCTCGCGCGGCTCGGGCGCCGACAATATCCGCAACGTCACCGGCACGCCGACGGCCGGCATCGACCGCCAAGAGCTGATCGATACGCGCCCCTATACGCGCGAGTGGCATTTCCACATTCTCAACGACCGTTCGCTCTACGGCCTGCCGCGCAAGTTCAATGTCGGTTTCGACGGCGCCGGCATCATCCCAGTGCTGGAGGATACCAACGACATCGGCTTCCAGGCCGTTACCGTGAACGACGGCTTCGGGCTCGAGCCCAGCGTCTGGTTCCGGCTTTGCCTGGGCGGCCTCACTGGGCACAAAAGTTTTGCCGGCGACACCGGCGTGGTGGTGAAGCCCGCCGACGCCACCATGGTGGCCGACGCGGTGGTGCGCGTGTTCATCGATCACGGTGACCGCACCGACCGCACCAAGGCGCGGCTCAAATATGTGCTCGACAAGATGGGGGTCGAGAAATTCCTTGGTCTGGTGGAGGAAAAGCTCGGCCGCAAGCTCGACCGCGTCGTGCCCGGCGCGCTGGCGCCGCGGCCGCCGTTCTCGCGCACCGCGCATCTCGGCATTCACGCCCAGAAGCAGGACGGCTTGCATTGGATCGGCGTCGTCGTGCCGGTCGGCCGCATGACGGTCGCGCAGATGAAGGGCCTGGCCGAGATCGCCCGCGAGCTGGGCGACGGCGATATCCGGCTCACGGTCTGGCAAAACCTGCTGATTTCCGGCGTGCCGTCCGACAGCCTGAAGGCAGCGCAGGAAAAGATCGAGGCGCTCGGCCTGGCGACCGAAACCAATGCGATCCGCGCCGGGCTGGTCGCTTGCACCGGCAATACCGGCTGCAAATTCGCCGCCTCCGATACCAAGCGGCATGCCGAGGAGATCGCGCGCTGGTGCGAGACGCGCGTCGCGCTCGATACGCCAGTCAACATTCATCTCACCGGCTGCCATCATTCCTGCGCGCAGCATTTCGTCAGCGAGATCGGCCTGCTCGCCTGCAAGATCCAGGAGACCGAAGACAGCGATCCGATCGAGGGCTATCACCTGCTGATCGGCGGCGGCTTCGGTCCCTATGCGGCGCTCGGCCGCGAGCTTTATCGCGACGTCAAGGCGGAGGATACGCCGAAGACGATCGAGCGCGTCCTCAAGACCTATCTGGCGCACCGTGAATCGCGCGAGGAGAGCTTCATCGATTTCGCGCGCCGGCATGAAATCGACGCCCTCAAGGCCATGGTCGAATTGGAGGCGGCCGAATGAGCATCGCGCCACGCCCGCCGATCCCATCGCTGATCCCGGAATCGGCGCCGTTCACACCCGAGCAGCGCACCTGGCTCAACGGTTTGTTCGCCGGCATGATCTCGCTGGAAGAGAGCGTGACGCCGCTCTCGAACGAACAGGCGGCCAAGCTGTTGCCGGACCTGCTCGACCGCGGCGCGGGCGCGGAAGCCGACGATGGCGCGCCCTGGCACGATCCCGCCATGCCGCTCGCCGACCGCATGAAGCTCGCCGAGGGCAAGCCGCTGCCGCGGCGGATGATGGCGGCGATGGCGCAACAGGATTGCAGCCAGTGCGGCTATAACTGCAAGGACTACGCCGACGCGCTGTTCACGAAAAAGGAAGAGCGGCTGAACCTGTGCGTGCCGGGCGGCAAGGACACCGCCCGCATGCTCAAGAATCTTTATGCCGAACTTGGGCAGGCGCCGCCGGCGGCGAAGTCCGATACCGCACCGCCGCCGGCCGCAGCACAGGCCGCGCCCGGCCGCTCGCGCGATAATCCGGCCTACGCGACATTCTTGTCGCGCCGCCGCCTCAACAAGCCGGGCTCGGAAAAGGAAACCTGGCATATCGAGTTCGATCTCGCCGAGACGGGCCTCGACTATGTGGTTGGTGATAGTTTCGGCATCTATCCCGCCAACGATGCCGCGCTGGTCGAGGCGGTGCTTACCGCGCTCGACGCGCCGCCGGATTTTCCGATCGGCGGACGCACCTTGCGCGCGGCGCTCACCGACGGCGTATCGCTGTCGCCGGCGCCGGACATGCTGTTCCAGCTCATTTCCTATCTGACCGGCGGCGACCGCCGGCAAAAGGCCAAGGCGTTGGCCGCGGGGCAGGACCCCGATGGCGACGCCGCGACGCTCGACGTGCTGGCGGCCTTGCAAAAGTTTCCTGGCATCCGGCCCGACCCGGAAGCCTTCATCGAGTCACTCGACGTGTTGCAGCCGCGCGTCTATTCGATCTCGTCGTCGCTCAAATGCATTCCCGGGCGCGTGTCGCTCACCGTCGATGCGGTGCGCTACCAGGTGGAGAAGCGCACCCGGCTCGGCGTCGCCTCCACCTTCTTGGCGGGTCGCGTTACGCCCGGCGACAAGATCAGGGTCTATGTGCAGAAGGCGCAGCACTTCGCGCTGCCAGCCGATCCCGCCAAGCCGGTCATCATGATCGGGCCCGGCACCGGGCTGGCGCCATTCCGCGCGTTCTTGCAGGAGCGGAGGGCAACCAACGCACCGGGGCCCAACTGGCTCTATTTCGGCCACCAGCGCAGCGACTACGATTTCTTCTACGAAGATGAGTTGAAGGCGATGCGTTCGTCCGGCCTGCTCACCCGGCTCACGCTCGCCTGGTCGCGCGACGGCCAGGAAAAGATTTACGTGCAGCATCGCATGCGCGACGACGGCCGCGATCTCTGGGAGTGGCTCACCCGCGGCGCGCACATCTATGTCTGCGGCGATGCCTTGCGCATGGCGAAAGATGTCGAGCGCGCTCTCATCGATGTGGTCGCCGAGCACGGCAAGCGCAGCCCCGAAGACGCGGCGCGATACGTCGCCGATTTGAAGAAGAACGACCGCTATCAAACCGATGTTTATTAAAGGACCGAAGCCGTGGACATGATACGCACCCCTTCCGAAACAAGCCCGGCTCGAATGGAGCCGCTGGCGCGGCTGCCGGTATTCCTGGCGCTTGACGGCAAGCGTGCGGTGATCGCCGGCGGCAGCGCCGCGGCGGCCTGGAAGGCGGAACTGCTGTCGGCAGCCGGCGCGCGCGTTGTGGTCTACGCGGACACGCCGTCCGATGAGTTGTTGCAAGTTGCAAGCGATCCGCCACGCGGCGCGGTCGTGGTGAACCGGCGCGGGTGGACGGCGGAGGACTTGGACGGCGCGGCGGTGGCCATCGGCGCCTTCGAGGACGATGACAGCGCGTCAGTTTTCGTTACTGCCGCGCGCGCCCTCGGCGTCCCGGTCAATGTGATCGACAAGCCGGCATTCTGCGATTTCGCCTTCGGCGCCATCGTCAACCGTTCTCCCCTGGTCATCGGCATTTCCACCGACGGCGCCGCGCCGGTGTTCGCGCAAGCCATCCGCGCCAAGCTGGAAGCGCTGCTGCCGAAGGGCTTTGCCGATTGGGCCGCCGCCGCCGCGCGGTGGCGCTCGGCGGTAAAGGCGTCCGGCCTGTCGTTCTCCGGCCGGCGCAAGTTCTGGCAGCTGTTCACCGCGTATGCGGTGTCCAATCCCGGGAGCGAGCCGAGCAAAAGCGATTTCGAACGCTTCGCCGCTGAGGTGAAAGGTCTGGGCGCCACGGTCGAGAATGGCTCGGTCACCCTGGTCGGCGCCGGCCCCGGCGATCCCGAGCTGCTGACGCTGCGCGCCGTGCGCGCCCTGCAATCGGCCGACGTGATCCTGTTCGACGATCTGGTTTCGCGCGACGTGCTCGACTTCGCCCGCCGCGAGGCGCGCAAGATGCTGGTCGGCAAAACCGGCTTCAGGCCGTCCTGCAAACAGGACGACATCAATGGCCTGATGGTGAGCCTCGCCAAGCAGGGCAAGCGCGTGGTGCGCCTGAAGGGCGGCGATCCGTTGATCTTCGGCCGCGCCGCCGAGGAGATTGCGGCCTGCAAAGCGGCGAACATCGCGGTCGACGTGGTGCCCGGCATCACCGCCGCGCAGGGCGCGGCCAGCCGGTTAGGGCTGCCGCTCACCGACCGCAAGCATGCCCGCCGGCTGCAATATGTCACCGGGCACGCCAAGGATGGCAAGCTGCCGATGGACCTCGATTGGCAGAGCCTCGCCGATCCGGCGACCACCACGGCGATCTATATGCCGGTGCGCACGCTGGAAGCGCTGGTCGCGAAAGCCACCGCCGAAGGGCTCGATCCGCAAACGCCCGCGTTGGCGATTGCACGAGCTACGCGGCCTGACCAGGCGGTGGTCGCTAGTCCCATCGGCGAGCTGCCGGAGCGTCTTGCGCAAGCCGCGCTGCCGGGGCCGGTCCTGGTCATGGTCGGACGCATCTTCGGCGCGCAGGCCGCAGAACAAAAAGCCGCATCCGGGCGCCGCCACGGCTGAGCGCCACAGCCGCTCGTATCGCTATCGGAAAATTTGACCGAGCGACGGACGGCATCTTTTCCGGATCGGCGCAGCGTGCGCAAGGCAAAGCGAGGCGCTGTTTATGGCCACTTTCAGTTACGGTTAACGCGCGTTAACCATCAAACATTTTGTAGCGACGCGGCGTTTTGTTCAGCGGATGCTGTAGCGGATCGGCACAACGATCGCGATCTGCGCGCCGGGAATTTCCGGCGGCGGCGGCGGTAGCGGCGCGGCGCGCTCGGGCAGCGCCAGCGTCGCCTCGTCGAGCAGGATCGAGCCCGAACTGCGCACGATACGGGCGTGGTGCACGCCGCCGTTGCGGTCGACGCTGAACGCGAGTTGCGCCTCGCCTTGCTCGCCGCGCGACTGCGCTTGCGACGGGTATTGCTTATAGCGTTCGAGCCGGGCGACCAGTTGCGATCTCCAGTTAGGCACCGCGTCGGGATTGCGCGAGGAGGTGCCCGGCATCGCCGCCGCCGCGCGCTCGGCTTGCTGTTCGGCCGCGCTGGGCGCGCTCGTCAGGTTGGCATGCTTTTGCTTGGGCTTCCTTTCTACCGGCCTTTCGATCGGCTTCGGCGGCGGCGTGACCGTCAGCAGCGCTTTGGCCTGTGGCTCGGCCGGCAGCTCGACCGTCTTCTCGACTGGCTTTACCGGCGCGGGCTCCGGCTGCGCCTCGGTTTGCTGCGGACCGGGCGGTACTTCGGTCTGCTTGACGTCGGGTGCGACCGGCAATGCTGCGAGCTCGATCAGGATCAGCGGCGCGTTCGCGACCAAATCGGAGTCCTCGTTCCAGCGCGCCAGCAGCGCCGCCGCGCCGGCAGCGTGGAAGCTGAGCGCGAGCGCGAAGCAGGCGCCCCAGCGCAGCGCCTCGGGCCAGCGGCGCACCGCGACGATTTTGCGCGTGGCGTTCATGGCTGCAGCTTCTCCGCTTCGAGGCCGACCAGCGCCACATGCAGGTAGCCGGCGCTGCGCAACGCGTTCATCAGCGTCATTAGCTCGCCATAGGGCACGGCCTTGTCGGCGCGCAGGAACACGCGCTGCTGCTTGTCGCCGGCGGTGGCCTGGTCGAGCGCCGCACTGAGCGTCGCGCGGCTCACCGCATCGTTGTCGAGCGTCAGGCTCAAGTCCGATTTGAGCGTCAGGAACAGCGGCTTGTCGGGCCGCGGGCCCTGCTCAGCATTGGCGGCCGGCAGATCGACCGAAATATCCACGGTCGCCAGCGGCGCCGCGATCATGAAAATAATCAGCAGCACCAAGATCACGTCGATAAACGGCGTGACGTTGATCTCGTGGATCTCGCTTAGAGCTTCGTCGCCGTGGTCGAGACGCACGCTCATGCTGGACTACTCGGCCGCTGACACGGTCCGGCGGCGTTCCGCCGGACTATGCTCGAAGGCGCCGCGATCGAGATCTCGGCTGATGAGGCGCAGGATGTCGGCTGAGGCATCGGCATGCAACGCGCGATAGCCGGCGATCCAACGTGAGAACATATTGTACATCACCACCGCCGGGATCGCCGCCACCAGGCCCAAGGCGGTTGCGAGCAATGCCTCGGCGATGCCGGGCGCCACCACCGCCAGATTGGTGGTCTGCACCTTCGAGATGCCGATGAAGCTGTTCATGATGCCCCAGACGGTGCCGAACAGTCCGACAAATGGAGCGGTGGCGCCGATGGTGGCGAGAATGCCGGTGCCGCGGATCATCTGCCGGCCGGCGGCGGCTTCGATGCGCTCCAGCCGCGAGGCGATGCGCTCCTTCACGCTGGCGGGCGACAGGGCGTCGGCCGACAGCCGCAACTCGGTGTCGGCGGCGCGCACCAGCTCGGCGGCACCGTCATCGGCGCTTTGCAGGCGCACGGTGACCTCGCCCCAATTGTGCGCCGCGCTGAGCGCCTCGATCGTCGCATGCAGGCGGCGGCGGGCGGCCATCAACTCGATCGCCTTGGCGAACCAGATTGTCCAGGTCAGCATCGAGGCGAAGGCTAAGCCCACCATCACCGTTTTGACCACGATATCGGCCGCCATGAACATGCCCCAGGGCGACAGATCGCGCGGCAGCTTGAGCATGATCTCCGGCGCCACCGGCGGCGTTTGCGCGAACGCCAAGGCGGGCAGCATCAGGCCGAGGACAAGCACGACCGCCCAAAGCGTCCGGCGCCGCGCCATGCGAGGAATAAGGCTCATTTCGCTACTGTCCCTTTTGTCGGCTTTGTGCGCAATTGTAACATTGTAACCGATGGGCGCCATCCCGCCGGCCGCCGATTGAACCACGCCCTGCTGGCGTGCCATCGTCCGCCACACCGGTGTCCGCCGGCATTCAATTTATCCTGCAAGGACCCGATCCTCATGCCGTTTTCAATGTCACAGGCTTCCCTGCCGGTCTTCGAGATCGGTCTCAATGCGCTGTCGGGCGTGCTCGACAAAGCCGCGGCCTTTGCCGCGGCGAAGAAGGTCGATCCCGCGGTGCTGCTCGGCTGGCGCTTGGCGCCCGACATGTTCGCGCTCGCCCGCCAGGTGCAGGTCGCCTGCGATCAGGCCAAGAACGGCGCGGCCCGCCTCGCCGGCGCCGAGGCGCCGAAGTTCGAGGACAACGAGGTGAGCCTCGACCAGCTCAAGGCGCGCATCGCGAAAACCGTTGCCTATCTCAAATCGCTCGACGGCAAGGCGATCGATGCCTCATCCGACCGCGAGATCACCTTTCCGCTCGGGCAGGGCAAGGGCCAGATGAAGGGCGGCGACTACCTCAATCATTTCGTGCTGCCGAATTTCTATTTCCACCTCACCGCCGCCTACGCCATCGTACGTCATTGCGGCGTGGAGATCGGCAAGCGCGACTTCCTGGGCGCCATTCCGATCAAGCGGATCTGACACCGGCGCCGCGCCTTAGCCCATGATCCCGTAAAGTGGGAACCGGTTTTCGGAAAAGATCATGCACAAGCAAAATG
>CAWFMZ010000021.1:0-94896 GCA_963817045.1 uncultured Alphaproteobacteria bacterium | reverse complement strand
TTCGACGGCGGCCTTGAGAAAATCGGCGATCAGCGGGATCGGCGGCTTTTCTTCGGGCGGCGGGCCGGCGGGATCGATCGGCCGCGGCGGCCCGGAATAAAGCGGCGGCTGTGTGAGCACATAGTCGGTGAGCTGGATCGGCAGATGGTCGCGGCGCTTGGCATTGCGCGTCCGCCGCTTCTCGACCACGGCATTCCAATAGGCGTCGGCTTCCGCAGCATAGGCTTGCCGCGCCTGGAGATATTGCGCGAGCCTGACCTGATAGTCGGCGGCCGACTGCGCGGCCGGTCCGTTGGTTTGGGCATAGGCCGGCTGCGCCGCCGCCAGCATGGCGGCGGTCAATGCGATCACGGCCTTTCGCGTGAAATAGCGGGGCATCTCCGGCTATTGTCGGTGATTATTCTTGATTCGGCTATTTCGCAAAAAATCGCGCCGCAAATGCGGCGCGTGAAGAGGGAGGGGACAAAAGCAAAGTCTCGAAAACTGGGTCCTAGCGGATGGTCGTGCCAGCGCGGTCGGTGAACACCACCGGTCCGCCGGCCTTGATCACGATTGGCGCCTGCGCGGTCAGGATATCGGTGCCGAGATTAAACTGTTGCGCGGAAATGCCGATCACGGCGATCAGCAGCGCGGCGGCAAGTCCGACCACCACGATCTTGAGGTGGGTGGTGCGGTCTGCGGTGTACATCGACCAGTTCATGGCAGCCTCCAAGGTCATGCCTCTTCGTCGGCCCGGCCTTGAGAAAGGTTCACAAGGGTTCGCGGGGCTAACGCAGGTACAGACGGAGGGTTCCAAAGGCCGCATCACGGATCGTTGAAACGGCGGTGAAAACCGCTGATTTGACCCTGAAATGGCGGGAATTAGGCTGCCGGTGGGCGCTGGAACGACGCGCGGACTATAGGGTGTGTACTCATTAATCAAGGCCGGTTGGCGTAGGTTAATGTCCGCTGTTACTCTGCCGGTTCAACCGGTCGACGCAACACTTTATCGTAGAGGGAAAAGATAGAGAGTGTATGACGATAGGTCAGTGGCTTCGTAGTTGCATGGGGGCGGCAGAGAAAATGGTGTTGTGGGATAGCTGGTTGCGAGGGGAGTCGCCGAAAGCGATTGGGCGGGCGTTTGGCAAGCTGTCATCGGGATTTATTGCCAGCTGGCCTCCAGTGTTGCGTTGACCGGTTGAGATCACCCTCCAATAGCGGACAAACGCCAGCGCAACTGGATTGTCCGCTAAGTGCCAGAAGCAGACATTGTGCGCATGGTTTGAAATGAAAGAGGCCGCCAACTGAGGCGGCCAAAAAGAAAGCCCCGCCCTAGTGGGGAACCTAGGCGGGGCTGCCGGTGCATATGCGACGGGAGGGAATAAGGCCACCGGTTAGGAGTAATTAGATGCTCCAACCGGACTAATTGCCAATCAACTCAAGTTGAAAACAAGCCACTCTCAATTTCAAACTAGGCCACTAGGGGTCAAAACCGGCCAGTACCAAACGGCAGAAGCCCCGGCCTTGCAGCCAGGGCTTCGCATGCCTTCGCGTTGAAAGGGGCAAACCAAACAACGCGCCCAGCATGCCTAAAAATGTAGCATGGGTAAATTAGGACACGGGTCAATAAATACGGACAGCACCGGAGAAACGTAAAGCCCGGCGCGCGCCCTAATTGGAAGGAACACGCGCCGATCAGTTTGTTTGGACCCACGCGCGCGTAAACGCCGCCAGCGCCTCCTCGCGTGTCGCCGTATAGCCGAGATCAGTTGGCCGCTGTAGCGCTCGCCTTGTAATCACCCAAAACCAGGGCCGGCCCGCCGGCGTGGCGATGGCGCGATAGACGCGGCCTACCACTTTGGCGTTGTCATCCCACACGTCATAGTCATCGTCCGACCATTTGCCACTTGAGCGGCTCTTGCTGGCTTGGACGAGAATGAGCTTTGAGCTGCGACCGTACGGCATTGTTTCAGCCGAGCAGATGATCGACTTGCTAGGATACCGCGTCCTACTCATCGACACCATGGCAGTTAAAACATTATCGGCCCCCCGCAATGCACGGGGAGCCGATAGCGGCGCGGTTACTCTGGCGCGAATTGCTGCCGTCCTCGACGCCGCTACCGGCGAGAAGCTGGCTGATTTTATCCGCGATACCGTAGAGGCTGAAATTAAACGGCGCGAGCGAAAGAGGCGGGCGCGGCGGAAGGCTTAATGACGCTGGCGTTTACAGATTAAATGTAAAGCCTAGCGCAATACAAAGCAGGAACCGAACTACTCAAGCAATGCTTTAGAGCCGCCACAAAGCAGGAACGGCTTATCGCACTATAAAATTTAGCTTGATAGATTTTCGCCGCGCTTTCGACTGTGCGCCGCCATTGCCGTTCACAGCGGCGGCAAGCGGTATCATTTTGCCGCTGATTTTTTTGATCCAGATCATGGCGGCCTGCTCATCACTTGAAATCATGAAACGCTGTCGGCTTACCGGTTCATTACGGGGGTCTAATGCTCAGCAATCCCGTTGAAAGTCTAATCGAGCCCACATGGCGACGCTTCGCCCGGTGCACCGCTTGCGCGCTCGTTGGGTTCGGTGCGGTTATATTATTGATCGCCGTCCTCTCCTACATCAATCCTGTATTGCCGTAGCCTGGGGGCGTCGGATGATTTTCACCGTTGGGGTCGCCCATGCTTGACCGACCCTCCGATGAGGATGTCAGCCGCCAAATCCTCGACGTTTTCACGCGTCACCGGATACCGGCGGGCGGAATGCTTCAACGCAATTATTTTCTCGATGTACGCGATGGCGATTTCCAACGCGGGATCAACAAGGCGGTCGCGAACAACTGGATCACGATCGATTTGCGCAACCGCTACAGATATCAACTCACGGCAACGGGTTATGCCGCAGGGCGGATGATCGACCCAGAGCACGGATAGAAAGACCGCCTCGCGGCGGTCTGTCCGAAATCCGATCAGGGGTATTGATAGTCAATGTCCGCTTCTCTAATCGGCCGGTTGGGGTCAAGCGCTTTCAGACTATCCACCAGTCAGTGTCGATGTCGCTCGCGGGCTCGTGCTTCTCTTCGGAATCGGCACCAAGGCCCTTCCATCATGGGATTCGAAGACGAGGTGGAACAATCTTTGGGGCGGCCTTGCCGTGTGAGTGACGGCAGGTCCAAGCGGACATACGATCTCACCTCATCCATCGTCCCGCGAGGGACATCATTCCACCGCTCGGTGGAGTTCGAGTTTTCTCCTATCGCATGTGATCCTGATCAGCTCTCATGCCACTGCGGCCTCCCGGGCCCACTGGAACTCGGTGCCGTCAACCCATATGCGGTGCATGATCACGGCCAGCCGGCGCGCCAGCGCCACAATCGCCTTCTTCATCCCGCGGTGCCTGGCGATCTTCATCGCCCAGGCCTTGAGCCAGGACCACTTGTTGGTGCGGGTCAGCATGATCTGGGCCGCTTCGTAGAGCATCACCCGCATCATCTCGTCTCCGCACTTTGATATCGCGCCGGTTCGATTGATCTCCCCCGATTGATACTTGGAAGGCGTCAGTCCCAACACCGCTCCGACCGCCTTGGAGTTTTTGAACCGGGCCGGCACATCGACGGTGGCGCGATAGGTCAGCGCCACCACCGGGCCGACCCCGGGAACCGTCATCAGGCGCCGACACACCTCGTCGTCCCGCACGATGACCAGCAAGCGGCGATGCAGGATGCCGAGTTGCTCGCGCAGCACCCGCCGGACAACGAGCAGCGGCTCAACCAAACCGGCCAAGTCGGGCAAGTTCTCGACCAGCTCCTTGATGCGGGTCTCGAACTTTACCGTCCCGACCATCCCGACCTTGAGGCCGAAGTTGCGCAAAGTCCCGCGCAGGTCGTTCTCGATGGCGATGGCCTTCGACTGCAGCAACTTGCGATGGGTCAGCAGCATTCGCAGTTTCTGACTACGCAACGTCTTCACATGCACCGGCCGGTAAAGCCCCGCCCGCATCATCTGCGCCATCCCGCGTGCGTCGTTGCGATCCGTCTTGTTGATCTGTGCCTTCAGCACCGCCCGCATATGCCGCGTCTCGACGCAGATCGCCGGCAAGCCTGCTTCGGCCAGTGCGCTGAAAAGCCATTGCGAGAGCGGCCCCGCTTCCAACCCAATCCGCTTGAAGTGGTAGGTGGGGTTCGTCAGCACCTGCAGCAAAGCTTCCGGCTCGCTCGCCACCTTCACTTCCCGCACGATCCTGCCCGTGTCATCCACAACGCAGACGCTCGTCTCCTTGACTGATACGTCCAGTCCAGCAAAATGGTCCATGCTGCGCTTCTCCTTCTGATGCTTGAGGCCGTACACACGGACCTCGTTCCACCATCAGCCTGAAGCGCAGCACCCAAAATCTTCAGCTATCCACAAGCTACCGGCCGATTACCCCATCTCTTGGGTCAATAACGGACAAAATGTTGCGATGCCGCGATCATGTCCGCTATAGTGCGGTGAGTTCAACCGGTCACTGCAACACCGCTTGTAGTCTATCGGCAGGGGTTTCAAAGCCCAAGGTCTTGCGCGGGCGTTGATTGAGCCGCAGTGCGATCCTGTTCAGGTAGGCCTGAGAGAAACGCGAGAGATCTGTTCCCCTCGGGAAATACTGTCGCAGCAAGCCGTTGGTGTTCTCGTTGCTGCCGCGCTGCCAAGGACTGCGTGGATCGCAGAAATAGACCTGCACGTTGGTGGCGACGGTGAAGCTCTTGTGGTCAGCCATCTCCTTGCCTCGATCCCAGGTCAAGGAGCGGCGCAGCTCCTGAGGCAGTTTGCGCACGTGTTTACCGAGCGCGGCTACCACGGTCGCCGTGTCCTTGCTCGGAACCTTGAGAAGCATCACAAAGCGAGTATGGCGCTCGACCAGCGTCGCGATGTGCGTGTTGTTCGCTCCGGAGAGAAGATCTCCTTCCCAGTGGCCTGGCACGGCGCGGTCCTCGACCTCGGCCGGCCGCTCGCGGATGGAGACCGTATCGACGATCTGTCCCAGTCCGCTCTTCGTGGTGCCGCCCTTGGCTTGGCGCATCTGCCGCGCTGTACGCAGGTGCGCCATCAGCTCCTTCTTCAGCACGCCGCGTGTCTGAATAAAGAGACTCCGATAGATCGTTTCGTAAGATACCTGCATGCCTTGGTCGGCAGGGAATTGCCGCTTCAGCCAGCCGGAGATCTGCTCCGGCGACCACTGGAGCGCGAGCTTCTGCGCAACGCGCCATCGTAGCTCCGCATGGCGCGCCAGGCGACAAGACTTCGGGCGCAACGCCCGCTCCCAGGCGCGCGTATCAGCCTCGCTTGCGCGGTAGGCGCTGCAGCCGCCGTTACGCCTTATCTCTCGACTTACAGTCGAGGGCGATCGTCCGAGGCCCTGTGCGATCCGCCGTATCGACCGACCGGCGGCAATGCCACGCGAGATCTCTTCGCGCTCCTCAAGCCTCAGCGCTACCGGAGCTCTCCGGCGTGGCGCTGGAGCAATTCCTCCATTGAGAGCCAAGATCCGATAGACGCCGCTCTTGTTCCTCCTCTCAAGCGCTCGCGCGATGTCCGCCACACATTGACCGCTCTTCCAGCGCTCCCAAAGCTCAGCCTTCTGCTTCGGCGTGAACCATATCCGTGCATTCCCCTCCATGCGCACACCTCCTCATCTCGGCAAGATTAGAAGGTGTTGCGTCGATCGGTTGAACCCACCGCCCAATAGCGGACATTGCACGCTCGGTCTAAAATGAAAGAGGCCGCCAACTGAGGCAGCCTGTTAGGCAGATAGTTCAATCGAAAAGTCAGCCGCATAAAATGCGGCTATTTCCGCAGTGAGTGGATAGGTCCAAGTTCGATTGCATGGTCGGCAAACGAATGTCGTCTTGCGCATCTGAGGAGCTTTTGGATGCGGCAACGCGGTCACGTAAAATAGTGCGCTTCGGCACTTTGAGCAGAATGCCTTTTCCAGCATCGGGGTATTGTTACGCTAGATTGTTAAAATTCTATGCGCTTGAGGCCCTGTGCCGATTTTTGTCCGTTGTTAGTCCAATTGGCGACAAATTTTTGCGGTGCAACGAACGCAGCGAAGTGCCAAAAGCTGACATTGCACGCTCGGTTTGAAATGAAAGAGGCCGCCAACTAACTCGGCCCATAAACGAAAATTTATTTGCTCGGCTATCCGCGAAGGCGTTAGGTACCGCTCTCAGCAGGTTTCACTCATCGCCCTTCGGGCGATAAGTCTCCTCTAGCAAACTGCAAAACCCGCGCCCTAACCGGCGCGGTTTTTTTAACAATAATCCAAGTCCTTCAGTGTCTCAATGAAAGAGGCCGCCAACTGAGGCGGCCTCTCGAACTCCTAGCAGTTCTGTCTTACCACCTACGATGTCGCCAGCCCCAATATCGCCCGCGCCAGCCATAACCACGATAGTAGGGCCCGCCACCATAGTAGCCCCCGCAGGGCACGCACCCACAACCGTTCGGACCGCAGCGTCTGACAAGTCCCGTAGGGCAATAGGGTCCCGGTCCTCCACAGTTTGCTTGTTGAATAGGTGAGAAATCTTGTGATTGCGCGGGGATATTAGCGGCCCCGCGCGAGGTTTGGGCGTCAGCATTCCACGCTAGAGAGCCAACCAATAGAATTGCTGCCGCCGCAGCGAAGGCAACCGATAGCTTTCGCATCGTTTCCTCCTGGTTTCAGTTCGTCACCCCTCAAGCGGCAGCATTGTAATTTAGGGAACTCGATCTATCAAATAAGGACGCCATAAATTCGGACAGCACCCTATTTGCGTGTTCATGTTGCTCTCCTGTTAGTGTCAGATTGGCTCCTTATAGTATACGCACCATTTTGGTCTAAATCGTTTCGCTACCTTAGGAGAACAATTGATCTTGCAGGAATTAGTCACGCACTCCATCAATGAGTTGCCGTTGCTCCCGCTCGCGTTTGTTTTAGGTGCTGCGGCCCTTGCTGCCGGAGACAAGTTATGCGGAACGACCTGCTTTGGCTCGCAGAACCCGCCCTTTCCGCTGATAGTGACGCGGCATTGCTCGATGGTGACGAAGCCACAGTTAGTACCGCCGCTGTCGCTTTCAACAGAACACCATTTATAGGGGTCAGCAGAGGCTGAACCGACCGTGAAGAACATTGATGCGCCAGCCACGACAACGACCCCAAAAAGTCTTTTGCGCATGAGAGTCACCTCAGCCGTGCCGCCGAGAAATGTGATGAACTCGCGTCGCTGTATGTGCGGCCCCAAACTCAGGAGACAGCATCTTATCGGCTCAAACGAGTGCTTTGATAGGGGCTGAAACCGGCATCAAAACCATTGCCGCAGTGCACAGCCGATGTCGCTTATGGGTCATGTGTGGACGACGCCTTGGCAAGAACTTTCTGACGTTACTGCAGCATTGGTCGGGTGCGGTCATGTGTCCGGCCTGTTTGTGCGGCCGGTCTGGCCGCTGGCCATAATGCTCTGCGCGGATCGGGTCCCAATCGTTAGCACGCACTTTGAAGTGCGATGACCCAAACGGGTTCTCCCGATCCTTGCAACGACCTTGTCTGCATTAAGTCGTCATGTCCTCGCCAATTCCTTCAAACTTCAGCTCCATATCATTTCTGCCGCTGCCCGGCAGTGGTCTCACCTCCCTGATTTGCTCTCACTTCAGCGTAACCACATCATAGCACTTCGATGCCGCAGAGCGGGCGCCGTCCACAGCATCATTATTAGCGGCCTAGCAATTCATGTGTGGACGGCGCCTTGGCAAGAACTTTCTGACGTTACTGCAGCATTGGTCGGGTGCGGTCATGTGTCCGGCCTGTTTGTGCGGCCGGTCTGACCGCTGGCCATAATGCTCTGCGCGGATCGGGTCCCAATCGTTAGCACGCACTTTGAAGTGCGATGACCCAAACGGGTTCTCCCGATCCTTGCAACGACCTTGTCTGCATTAAGTCGTCATGTCCTCGCCAATTCCTTCAAACTTCAGCTCCATATCATTTCTGCCGCTGCCCGGCAGTGGTCTCACCTCCCTGATTTGCTCTCACTTCAGCGTAACCACATCATAGCACTTCGATGCCGCAGAGCGGGCGCCGTCCACAGCATCATTATTAGCGGCCTAGCAATTCAGCGCCCGGACCGGCCTTTGTCCGTTGTTAGTCCAATAGCGGACAAACGCGGGTGCGGTTGGAATGTCCGCTAAGTGCGGTGGGTTCAACCGATCGACGCAACATCTTCTAATCTTGCGAGATGAGGAGGTGTGCGCATGGAGGGGAATGCACGGATATGGTTCACGCCGAAGCAGAAGGCTGAGCTTTGGGAGCGCTGGAAGAGCGGTCAATGTGTGGCGGACATCGCGCGAGCGCTTGAGAGGAGGAACAAGAGCGGCGTCTATCGGGTCTTGGCTCTCAATGGAGGAATCACTCCAGCGCCACGCCGGAGAGCTCTGGTAACGCTGAGGCTTGAGGAGCGCGAAGAGATCTCGCGTGGCATTGCCGCCGGTCGGCCGATACGACGGATTGCACAAGGCCTCGGACGATCGCCCTCGACTGTAAGTCGAGAGATAAGGCGTAACGGCGGCTGCAGGGCCTACCGCGCAAGCGAGGCTGATACGCGCGCCTGGGAGCGGGGGTTGCGCCCGAAGTCTTGTCGCCTGGCGCGCCATGCGGAGCTACGATGGCGCGTTGCGCAGAAGCTCGCGCTCCAGTGGTCGCCGGAGCAGATCTCCGGCTGGCTGAAGTGGCAATTCCCTGCCGACCAAGGCATGCGGGTATCTTACGAAACGATCTATCGGAGTCTCTTTATTCAGACACGCGGCGTGCTGAAGAAGGAGCTGATGGCGCACCTGCGTACAGCGCGGCAGATGCGCCAAGCCAAGGGCGGCATCACGAAGAGCGGACTGGGGCAGATCGTCGATACCGTCTCCATCCGCGAGCGGCCGGCCGAGGTCGAGGACCGCGCCGTGCCAGGCCACTGGGAAGGAGACCTTCTCTCCGGAGCGGACAACACGCACATCGCGACGCTCGTCGAGCGCCATACTCGCTTTACGATGCTTCTCAAGGTTGCGAGCAAGGACACGGCGACCGTGGTAGCCGCGCTCGGTAAACACGTGCGCAAACTGCCTCAGGAGTTGCGCCGCTCCTTGACCTGGGATCGAGGCAAGGAGATGGCTGACCACAAGAGCTTCACCGTCGCCACCAACGTGCAGGTCTATTTCTGCGATCCACGCAGTCCTTGGCAGCGCGGCAGCAACGAGAACACCAACGGCTTGCTGCGACAGTATTTCCCGAGGGGAACAGATCTCTCGCGTTTCTCTCAGGCCTACCTGAACAGGATCGCACTGCGGCTTAATCAACGCCCGCGGAAGACCTTGGGTTTTGAAACCCCTGCCGATAGACTACGAGCGGTGTTGCTGTGACCGATTGAACCCACCGCCAAAAGCGGACATCCCCGACTTGGCACAAACCTTGGACTGGCGGCTCAGTGAGACAGATAGACGTTCACACAGAGCTTGATCGTGTCGAGTTCCGTTTAGATTTTTTTCCTTTATCCCGCTACCACCTTCTCCAATAAAACCCGCAAAAAAACTATGCAAATTTACGCTGCTGTTATTTTATTTTGACGAGTCACTCATTACCGCTGTTTATGTTGATGGCGCGGAACGTCTTTCCTAATGACCTCCCAAGAGAACCGAAAGACCCTGAGACGCCGTGTCCTGAAAGCAGGGACCATCGCGCTCAATCAGGGCGGCGTAATTAGTTGCATGGTCCGCAATCTATCGCCTCTGGGGGCGTGTCTTGAAGTCGTCAGCCCGCTTGGAATTCCTGACGAATTTACCCTGGTGAGCAGCGATCACATTCAACGCCCCTGCCGCATCGTATGGAGAAGCGAAAAGAGAATTGGGGTATCCTTCATTTAGGCGGTGGGCCCCGCTATTTCTCCCTGACGCTATGTGCCAATAGGCGACATTGCGGGTATGCTTTGAAATGAAAGAGGCCGCCAACTGAGGCGGCCTCTGGTTAATTGACGCACCTCAATGCGGTGCGTTCTGTCCTATGCATATTGAATATTGTCATTGCCGAACAATCCGAGGAGGGCTGCTCCGACGGTGACGGGAGCCCCGCCTTTTTAGGCCGGGGCTCCCTAGGCATTAGGCCCCAACTGAGGTGTCTCTAATGCTTACGATAGTAATTTAGAACGAATACACGGATTGCTGACGACAAGCTGCTTTTTTGATATTCGGCCTTGATTGTTGCAAGCAGCGCGGACAATGGCATTTGTCGCGATTGGGCAATCTCTCTCAGGGCTTCCCAAAATTCGTTTTCAAGGCTGGTGCTTGTCTTGCGACGGCCAATCACTACCGAACGTTTTTTGACTGCTGATTCCACAGGAGTCATCCCCACCATGATGACCCATAATAAGCACATATGCTGCGTTGCAGCATTGACGTGAATCAATCAAGCAAACTAGGCCACTGCTGATTTCAAAACCGGCCACTAGGGATCAAAACCGGCCATTACCCCCACCTATAAGAACAGATCGGGAATCTAGAATATTTCCTGAATATGGCAGGCGGCACGGCAGACCGTGGTCGTGCGGACCTGATGTCCGCTTCGGGTCAAAAGGGACAAACAGTAGCGGGCCGAAATCTAAGTTTGTCCGCTTTGGTCCAAAAGCGGACAAACGCGGCTACGGTTGGAATGTCCGCTAAGTGCCAGGAGGAGACATCGCACGCCTCGGCGTTGCGCTCAGGGTTTCGGCGAGGTGATATCCAGGACTCTGAACGCCAAGCCTGAGAATCGGCACTTGCCAGAAATCAACCGTGCCGAAGCAGTTGCCCTAGATCGCGAATATTCGGCACGGCGTCGATTGTGTAGATCGTCTCGATCAGGCGTTCGGACGTCTCACGACCCAGCACCGGCGCAATCAGATCTCGCGCCTTGTCAATTACTTCAGCGCGTGTCATCGGATTTGCCACCGTACCGCGAACTTTAGTGACGCGTTCGGAAAGATGCGTGCCGTCCGTCAGATCAACCTCATCGACGGTGACTCGCGCGGGCAGAAGCTTGGCAAGTTCCTCATCCCTGACAAGATTCACTTTCGCGCGCTGCCGTAAGACTGCAGCATCCTTCATCCGCGCCTTGTCGTGAGCCGCCTGGAACGACACGGTCTTGTCGAGCAGCATCACGGCGATCATGTGCTGTAGGCAAATATCCGGGATATCGCGATTGTCTACCACAGCAGCGACAGAGGGTGCGACCCGCACAGTCACGCGTTGCACCTGATCGGCGTCGAAGGGCCGTTTGCTGCGGATTGCTGCAATTCCATCCAATGGTGCTTAAATCGGCGAACCGACCGACCATTTCTTGATATCGGTCAACGCTATCTCGTACCGTTCGCCGAGCTTGTCAGTGAGTTGATCGGGCTTCGCCTTAGGCGCGTAGGCCTGAAAAAAATTGTCCGGGCCCGAGAACACGTCATCAATGCCGTTCCAGCCCGACCGCACGAGCAATGCCGCCGTGACGCCGTTGCGGGCCGGCATTCCGGCGAAGACGAAGCCCTTCTCGATGTGGTCGACGTCGCGCCGCCAAATGATGTAGCCGGAGGACTGTTGTGAGGCATAGTCGAGGACCCAGCGCATTTGACGCGAATCGAGACCGGCAACGCAAGCAGCCGCTGCCGAAGCAGCGAAAGTTCCGACGATGCTGTGCGTGTCTATGGTGTTCTCATAGCTGAATGCGGCGCCACCCATGGCGAGAACGACACGTGTGCCAACATCGTAGCCGAGCGTCACGGCGCGCAGGAAATGTGCCCCATCGATGCCAAACCGTTCGCCCAGCGCCAGTGCCGCCGGGACGACCGAGCAACCTGGATGCGAGCGCGAAGCGTTGTGCAAGTCGTCGGTCTCGTCGGCATGGGCCATAACTCCATTGGCGAGCGCGGCGTCGATCGGCAACGCCGTGAGCGCAGTCGCGGCGATGGTCGCTTCGCCCTTTGCCGCAGAGTCGCGGATATAACGCTGCGCCGCCTGACCAGGCGGCAACCCCGATCCGGAAACCATCGCCGCCAGAGTATCGAGGATATGATGCTTAGCCTGCTCGGCGACCTCGGCCGGGACGCTGCGGCTTCGAGCCGCGCTCATATACTCGCAAAGCGCAGCCATCCCCGACCCGGCGGCATAGGTTTGTGCCAAGGCACGCATCGGCGACAAGGCAACACCGATTGCTGTCGTCGCCGTCCATCCAAGAACATCGCGTCGTTTCATTTTACGCCTCAAGGCTTGGAACAAGGCATCGTAATGGATCAGAGTTCGACTTGAAACGGCGGACTGCAAGCAGAGCGATGTCCGCTTTGGGTCATAAGCGGACAAACCATTACGGGCTAAAATTCACCGTTGTCCGCTATTGCCCCAAAAGCGGACAAACCTGGGCGCGGGTGAATTGTCCGTTAAGTGCCAATAGCGGACATTGGCACCCTAATCGTTCGCGGTGAACGAAACTGAATGGTCCTCGGGAAATACCGATCGTCCGAACTCTACGGGCCATTAAAATATTGATTTTTTGAGTAGCTCATCAGCCTGTTACGTCGACAATCCGGCTTTCGCGAGACCCTCGGCAATCCGCCGGACGTCTTCTTCCCTCTTGAATGGTTGCCGGGCGAAATGTTCGCTAAAGGAGTATTTTGGATTGATCTCTTTGAGTTCACGCCAAATGCGACGGGCCTCATCGATCTCACCGAGATGACCAAGAGCGGAAGCAAGTATGGCGCGTGTAAAATCTGTCCCGGGCACGAGGAGAACACGCTGCCTTAGCAGAGCCGCCGCTGTTTCGTACTTGCCAGCAAGCAGGTACGCCGTGCCGAGGAAGTGGAGATATTGTTGACTCCAAGCCGGGTCCAGGCGCATAGCGCGCTCGATGGCCGTAATCGCTGCCAGCGGTTGCCCCGAGTAGGCGCAAATGGTGCCAAGAGTGGCGTAGGCTAAAGCGAAATTTGGGTTAAGGGAAAGCGCAATGTCGGCCTCGGACTTCGCCCGGTCGAGGTCCTTTCCGAACATTGCGGCCAACGATGCGGCAAAACGCGCAAGCGGTTCGTTCGGGTCCTTCTGGACTGCCTGTTCCGCGTTGTGTTTGGCAATCTGCAGCGAGTTATCAGGGTTATCGCTCCAACGGTTAGAATAGTCGAAATTGTACGCCCAACTGAGACCTGCATAGGCTTGCGAATAGTTAGGATCGAGTTCCAAAGCCCTCGTGAAGAGCTTTAGCGACTGTTCGAACTTGTCACGGTTCTTGTTCTGCCCAAGCAGGAACTCGCGGCCGCGAAGAAAATAGTCGTAAGCATCGATATTGTGCGTCCCGCTGTCGGCGAGCCGCGCATTTTCGGCTGGGCTGAGTGTCACTTTGAGCGCGTCGACGATCCGGCGCGTGACGTCGTCTTGGATTTCGAAGATGTCCGTCAAGTCCCGGTCGTAGCGCTCGGCCCAGAGGTGCCCGCCTGTTACAGCGTCGATGAGCTGGCCGGTAATCCGGACCCGATTACCTGCCTTACGCACACTGCCTTCGAGCACGTAGCGCACGCCAAGGTCGCGGCCGACCTGCTTCGCGTCGATCGCCTTGCCCTTGTACGTAAAGGTGGAGTTGCGCGAAATCACCATCAGGCCAGAGATCTTCGACAAGTCGGTGATGATGTCTTCGCTGATGCCATCGGAGAAGTACTCCTGGTCCGCGTCGCCCGACATGTTCGTGAACGGCAAAACGGCGATCGACGGCATCTCGATCCTAGGCTCAGGATTGGCGGTAGCGGACCGCTTGGCGGTGGCAACGATTTTGTCGGGATGCCACGTCCAGATCCGGATCGGGCGGTCGATATTTTTGATACTTATGTCGCCGCCATCCGTGAAACGAACGTCGATCCGATTACCGACACTCTCGTTGACGATCGAGGAGATGCAGATCCCACCAGGCTCGGCGAGCGGCTCCAGGCGCGCGGCAATATTGACGCCATCGCCGTAAATGTCGTCGTTTTCAATAATGACATCGCCAAGATTGATGCCAATTCGGAGCACAATGGTTGGCTGGAACGCTTTTTCATCCGGCATCGAGGCGCCGGAGCGTTGCACCGAAAGCGCACAGTTCACAGCATCGACTACGCTGCCGAACTCGACGATGGCACCATCGCCCATCAGCTTGACGATGCGGCCGTTGTGGGCGGCGACGGCCGGGTCGAAGATGGTCTCTCTGTGCCGCTTCAGGGCGGCCAGCGTACCCGCCTCGTCGGCCCCCATCAGGCGTGAATAGCCGACCACGTCGGCCGCGAGAATGGCGGCTAACCGCCGTTCGACCCGCGCCTCGGCCATAAATTTCGCCCGTCCTACGGTGATTTCGGACCGAGTTTATGGTCGGGAGGGGGCGTGTCTATCGAGGCAACAATGTCGCTCTTGGGTCACGTGTGGACGGCGCCATGGCAAGAGCTTTTTTGACGTTTCTGCAGCATTGGTCTGGTGCGGTCACGTGTCCGGCCTGTTGATGCGGCGAGTGTGGGCGCAACCAATTCCGAGGCGTACCTGCGATGAAGGTTTCTGTCGCCGGCGACCCAGCGATACTCGACCTGCAAGTTGCGACCAAGTGTCCAGCCCCGTTCCTGAAGCCCACCGAGGAAGGCCGTCATTTGTTTGGATCGATTCTTGGATCGTCAGCGGCCAGGTTCATGAGCACGCCGATGCGCCGCACCTCGTCGGCCTGCTGCGCACGCGCTGCAAGCGACCACGTTGCTGCCGCACCGCTTAAGAGTGCGATGAACTCGCGCCGTCGCATATCCAACCCCAAGCTAAGGCGACGGTATCTTAGCGGCTCAAACGAGCGCTTTGATAGGGGCTGAAACCGGCATCAAAACCATTGCCGCAGTGCACCGCTAATGTCTCCTTTGGGTCATGTGTGGACGGCGCCCATGTGTGGACGGCGCCCACGGGTCAAGGGATTTTTTGGTTCTTAGCTTGCGGTCGGGTGCAAGTCATGTGTCCGGCCTGTTTGTGCGACGCTCATAGCCGCTGGCCTTGATGTAATCCGCAGCTCGGGTCCCTATCATTCGCCCGCACTCAAGAGTGCTTGACCCATTAGCGGGTTCTCCCGATCCCCGGTCCAACCGGTTCGCATCAAACCATCATCACCCTCGACGTTCATGTACGCTCTCGACGTAACCTCACATTCCGAATGTTAAACCTTTTCAGGCCGCCGCTGCGATGGCAGCGCTGCTTGTGCGTGTTGGTGCCCGATAGGTCTCACCCCTGGCCAGCACCGCCCAGGCGGTCCGCGCCATCTTGTTGGCCAGCGCCACCGCGACCACCTTGGCCGGCCGACGACCTAGCAGTTCGGTTACCCAGGGATACTTGTCTGGCCGCGTGCGTGCGGTCCCGACAATGGATATTGCACCGAGTACCAATAGTCGTCGCAGATAGCGATCGCCCTGCTTGGAAATCGAGCCGAGGCGCTCCTTTCCACCGGTGGAGTTCTGCCGCGGCACCAATCCGATCCAGGCGGCAAACTCGCGTCCCGTCTTGAATGCCTTTGGGTCGGTCATCGTCGCCACGACAGCCGTAGATAGAATCACGCCGAACCCTGGAATGGCATCGAGTTGCTTGCTGTCCGCATTGGCGCGATGGGCTTGAGTGATGCGTGTGTCGATCCCATTGATCTGGGTCTGCACCGCGCTCAGTTGCGCAACGATCGCTTGACAGGCAAAGCGTGCGTTACTTGGCAGCCGCTCATCGCTGCTCTCCGCCACGGCCGTAACCAGCTGATGCAATCCTTCATGCCCCTTCGCTGCCACCAGCCCGAGCTCGGCCAGATGGGCACGAAGTGCATTAATCAGTTGAGTCCGCTGGCGGATCAGGAGATCCCGCGTCCGGTGCAGCATTAACGCGCTCTGCTGCTCGACGCTCTTAATCGGCACAAAACGCATCGATGGCCGCGTGACGGCCTCGCAGATCGCTGCCGCATCGGCAGCGTCATTCTTGCCGCGCTTTACGTAGGCTTTGACATAGGTCGGCGGCATGAGCCGCGTGTCGTGCCCGAACTTCTTGAGCTCGCGCGCCCACTGGTGTGCCGTTGCACACGCTTCCATGCCAACGAGGCAAGGCGATAGACCGGCAAAGAACTCAAGAACCTTCGCTCGACCAACACGCCTGCGGATCACCACCATGCCATCCGCATCGACGCCGTGAATCTGAAACACCGACTTCGCAATATCGACACCGATCGTGCTAACCTCACCCATGGACGGCTCCCCTCAATGTGGTTGCGTTTCGACGCAACCACCCTATGGCACTTCGATGCCGCAGAGTGGGCGCCGTCCACCGCATCATTAGCGGACAAACCGTCACGGGCCAAAATCCACCTTTGTCCGCTTCTCTAATCGGCCGTTTGGGGTCAAGCACTTTCAGACTGTCCACTACTGCAGTGTTGATGTCGCTCACGGGCTCGCGCTTCTCTTCGGAATCGGCACTAAGGCCCTTCCATCATGGGATTCGAGGACGAGGCGGAACAATCTGTTACGCGGCCTTACCGTCAGCGTAACGGTAGGTCCAAGCGGACAAGCGAACTCACCTCATCCATCGTCCCGCGAGGGACATCTTTCCACGGCTTAGTGGAACTCGAGTTTTCTCCTATCGTATTTGGTTACCTACGGCCCTCATGCCACTGCGGCCTCCCGGGTCCAGCGGAACTCGGTGCCGTCAACCCATATGCGATGCATGATCACGGCGAGCCGGCGCGCCAGCGCCACGATCGCCTTCTTCATTCCGCGACGCCTGGCGATTTGCATCGCCCAGGCCTTGAGCCAGGACCATTTCTTTGAATGCAGTAGCATGCTCTGAGCGGCTTCGTAGAGCATGACACGCATCATCTCATCTCCGCAGCGTGATATTCTGCCGCTCCGTTCGCTCTCGCCCGATTGATACTTAGAGCACGTCAGCCCAAACACTGCCCCGACGGCCTTGGATTTACGGAAGCGAGCGGGGACGTCGACGGTGGCTCGATAGGTCAGCGACACCACGGGGCCAACGCCCGGGACCGTCATCAAGCGCCGGCACACCTCATCATCCCGAACCATAGTCAGCAAGCGGCGGTGCTGGATGACGAACTGCTCGCGTAGCACGCGCCGGACGATGAGCAGCGGTTCGACCAGAAGAGCCAGATCGGGCAGGTTCTCGACCAGCTCCTTGATGTGCGCCTCGAACTTCACCTTTCCGACCATCCCGACCTTGAGGCCGAAGTTGCGTAAAGTACCGCGCAGGTCGTTCTCGATGGCGATCGCCTTCGACTGCAGCAGCTTGCGATGGGTCAGCAGCATTCGTAGTTTCTGACTGCGTAACGTCTTCACATGCACCGGACGGTAAAGCCCAACTCGCATCATCTGCGCGATCCCGCGTGCATCATTGCGATCGGTCTTGTTGATCTGCGCCTTCAACACCGCTCGCATGTGCCGCGTCTCAACACAGATCACCGGCAAGCCCGCTTCGGCCAGAGCACTGTAAAGCCATTGCGACATTGGCCCGGCTTCCAATCCGATCCGCTTGAAGTGGTAGGTGGGGTTTTTCAGCACCGACAGCAATGCTGCCGGTTCGCTCGCCACCTTCACTTCCCGCACGATCCTGCCCGTGTCATCCACAATGCAGACACTTGTTTCCTTGACTGATATGTCTAGTCCGGCAGAATGGTCCATGCTGCGCTTCTCCTTCTGATGCTTGAGGCCGCGAATGCGGACCTCGTTCCACCATCAGCCTGAAGCGCAGCACCCAAAATCTCCAGCGATCGAAACGCCGGCCGGCCGATTACCCCATCTGTTACTCAGCCGGCTCAACCGGTCGACGCAACACTTTATCGTGGAGGAAAAGATAGAGAGTGTAAGACGATAGGTCAGTGAGTTCGTAGTGGTATGGGGGCGGCAGAGAAAATAGTGTTGTGGGATAGCTGGTTGCGAGGGAAGTCGCCGAGAGCGATTTGGCGAGCGTTTGGCAAGCCGTCATCGTTATTTATTGCCAGCTGGCCCCCGGTGTTGCGTCGACCGGTTGAGACCACCCTCCAATAGCGGACATTGGCCGCGAATTTATGAGTACACGCCCTTCTGTAATGGGCCCGTTGATGTCAATGTCCCCCGAATGATCGTCACGCCGCCGAGCTCACGCTTCTGTCCGTGGTCGACGCTAAGGCCGCCACACTATGCTGTTAGAGGGAGCGGTGAGCCTATCTAGATACGCGTGGTTCGTCGGATGACGGCCACTGGGCGTGTAACGGCTTCACCGGTTCCACCGTCCCGGCGACGGGACTTCGGGCAGTAGGGCTTCTGTTCAGCCCACTTGCGTCTCGTATTTCTCCTTGATCAAGCCTGCGCCGCAATCGGCTTCGCCTCAGCCCATCGGTAAGTTGTGCCGTCGACCCACATGCGGTGCAGGATCACTGCGATCTTGCGCGCCAGGGCGACCTTCGCCCGCTTTGAACCTCGCCGCTTGGCGACGTCCATCCCCCAGCGTTTGAGTTTCGAGAACCGCGTTATGCGCGATAGCAGAACATTGGCGGCTTCATAAAGCGCCGTGCGCACCATCTCATCGCCGGCCCGCGTGATCCCGCCGGTGACGTCCTTTTCACCCGACTGGTACTTCTTCGGCGTGAGCCCGAACAGCGCTCCTGCCGCCTTCGACTTCGCGATGCGGCTCGGATCGTCCATCGCCGATTTGTAGGTTATTGCCACCAGCGGACCAACGCTCGGCACCGTCATCAGCCTCCGGCAGACCGCGTCTTCACGAACGATCGCAAGCACAGCCTTGTGCAGCTTTTCGTATTCCGCCTTCAATGCCGCCCGCGCCGAAAGCATCGCCCCGGCGATGCGCTCCAATGTGGCCTGGCCCGTCACCAACTCCCGAATCCGCGCCTCAAACCCCTTGCGCGTCACCGGGCCAACCTTCAGACCAAAACCGCGCAGGATCCCCCGGATGCTCAATTCCACGTCGATAAGCCGCCCAAGAAGCTGCTTGCGCGCAACCAGCAGCGCCCGCACCTCCTGCGATCCTATCGATTTGGCGTGCACCGGCACGGAACCATCCCATCCGCATCAGCTGTGCAAGCCCGCGCGCATCCTTGCGGTCCGTCTTCACCGTCATCGCTGACAATGCCGCCTTCACATGCCGCGTCTCCAGCAGAACGGTTTCAAATCCTGCTTGCGTCAGCCCGGCATGCAGCCACTGCGATAACGGCCCCGCCTCAAGTCCAATCCGCTTCACCGCAAAGCCAAGCCCCTTGAAGAAAGCAAACAAGAGCTTCCGGCTCGCTCGCGACCTTCGCCTCCTTCACGATCTTGCCCTGCGCGTCCACAACGCACACGCTCGAGAGTTCCAATGACACGTCAATTCCGGCATAATGTTCCATGGCTGTCCTCCGTCTCCAGATGCTTGGGGCCGACTCACGTCGTGACCCCGTTTCATCATCTATCGGGGGACAGCCACATCAACTGCTCGCTCAGAGCAGGGCCCATTACGGCATCTAGCTTGCGCATGATCCCGAAAAGCGGGCGTCGGTTTTCCGATGAGATCATGCGCAGACAATAAAGTCGTTTCGGTGTATTATTGCGTGCCGTCCGGGAGCAAACCGATGAACGTCAAGCCGAATACCCAGGATGCCAAACCTATTGAAGAATTGCCTGTCAAGGATCTGCTATCGCGCGTGGTGCGCGCCAAGGATATGCCGTGGCAAAAGATGCGGTTCCCCGGCTGCGAGATGAAGACGTTGCTGTTCGATCCCACCAGCGGGCTCGCGACCATGCTCATGCGAATGGAGCCGGGCGCGGTTCTGCCCGACCACGAACACGTGCTGATCGAGCAGACCTACGTGCTGGAAGGCTCGCTGGTCGACAGGGAAGGTCCCGACGCCGGCATCGAGGTGGGCGCCGGCGAATTCGTCTGGCGTCCGGCCGGCAGCCGGCACGTGGCCTGGAGCCCGCAGGGCGGCCTGTTCATCGCCATGTTCCAAATCCCCAACAAGTTCTTCGAGCAGGACGGCCGGGTGGTGGATGCCAGCGGCAAGGAATGGGACCCGGCCTGGAGCCACTTATTACCGACCTAGTTTAAAACGCCGCCGCGTGGGCTTTCCCGCCGCGCGTCGGCGGTGAGTAACCACGCGCGGACGTGGCGGAATGGTAGACGCAAGGGACTTAAAATCCCTTGGGAGTAATCCCGTCCGGGTTCGAGTCCCGGCGTCCGCACCAATTGCAACCAGGTGCGCGTGCTATTGAATGTCGAACGTGAACAGTCGCGTGGCCCAATCGACCGTCATTGCCGTGAGTGTTGCCGCGCTTGCCTTAGCGCTCGCCGGCTGCGCCGTATCGGACGACCAGATGGCGCGTTTCCTGGTCGCACCCGACAAATACCTACTCTACAACTGCGACGAGATCGCGCGCGAGGCGCAAATCACGGCGGCGCGCGAACAGGAGCTGCAGCAACTGATCGCGAAAGCCGAGCGTCGATGCCAGCGGCCGTCTGGTGAGTACGGTCGCCTATCGATCGGACTACCTATCGGTGCGCGGCGAGATCAACGAATTGCGCGCCACCGCCGTCGCCAAGCATTGCGATGTCGTGCCGGGCGCCGCCGGTCCCGTCGTGCGGGCGAGCGACAGCGTCATCCGCTGAAGCGAATTACGGAGTGCGCCGGATCACGACCAGCGAACCGTCGGCGAGACCGAGCGCGATGGCCGGCGGTCCTGTGCTTTCCGCGACCAGAGCGAGATTGGTGACGGCCTTGGCCGGCAGCGGCACGCTGGCGATCTCGCGCGCCTTCGGCGCAAAGCTGACGATGCGCAGGCGGCTGCGGTCGAGCGAGGGCGCGGCGATATCGGCGACGCCGTCGCCGTCGAAATCGGCGACGGCGCTCATGTCGATCGCGCGCGTGCCGGCGATGTGATTGGCGATGTCGGGGAGCTCGGCGGTCTTGCGCAATTCGCCGTCGCGCCAGCTCCACAATTCGAGCGAGCCGATCACATGCGGCTGGCGCACCAGCGCGATGATCGGTTTTGCCGTCGCCGTTGAAGTCGCCGATGCCGGCGGGATTGAGCCAGCGATGCGGGCCGCCGAGCGGCGGCGTCTCGGCGACGATCTCGTATTTGCCTTTGCGCAGGCCGATCACCGCCAGGCTGGAGCCGCGCTTGAGAGAGGACTTCACCACGACGATCTCGTCGTGGCCGTCGCGGTCGAGATCGGCGAGCCGCGGCTCGAGATCCTCGAACACGGCATCGTCTTTGAGCCGCACGGTCTGGCGTTTGCCGTCGCGCGTTTCGATCACCAGGGCGCCGGCTGCGATCTTGTCGCCGAGAATGCCGTGGTCGTAACGCGTGGTCGGCTCGGCGAGCCAGGCGCGGGCGATGTCGCGGGTGCCGATGGCGACGTGGCCGTCGGGCAGGGCGCCGTCCGGAGGTTTCGGCTCTGCCGGTTTGTCGATGAAGGCGAGCGAGACGCGCTCGCCCGCGAGCACGATCTTGTACCAAAGGCCGCCGGCATTGACCTGGGCCTGCCCGTCGGTGGTCTCGATCGCCGTCACGCGCGCCGGCGCATCGACGTGGCTCACGCGCCATTCGGCGGCGTGGGCGGCGGTGGCGCAAACCACGAGGCTGATAGCGAAAAGCACGCGATGCATAGACGGGTCTACAATGCAGCGCGGCGCAGCCGCAAGGCATTGCCGACCACGCTGACGGACGACAGCGCCATCGCGGCGGCGGCGATGATCGGCGACAGCAGCAGCCCGAACACCGGATAGAGCACGCCGGCCGCGATCGGTACGCCGGCGGAATTGTAGATGAAGGCGAAGAACAGGTTCTGCCGGATATTGTGCATGACCGCCTTCGACAGCGCACGCGCTTTCACGATGCCGATGAGGTCGCCTTTGAGCAGCGTGATGCCGGCGCTTTCGATCGCCACGTCGGTGCCGGTGCCCATGGCGATGCCGACTTGCGCCGCCGCGAGCGCCGGCGCGTCGTTGACGCCGTCGCCGGCCATGGCGACGACGCGGCCTTCGCGCGCGAGCCTTTCGATCACGGCGCTCTTCTGATCGGGCAGCACGTCGGCCTCGACTTCGGTAATGCCGAGACGCTTGGCGACCGCGAGCGCGGTGGTGCGGTTGTCGCCGGTGAGCATGACCACGCGGATGCCGTCGGCGGCGAGCGCCTGAAGCGCAGCCGGCGTGGTGGCCTTGACCGGGTCGGCGATGGCGATGACGCCGGCGAGCTTGCCGTTGACGGCCAGGAATATCGCGGTGGCGCCGTCGCCGCGCAGGCGCTCGGCTTCCTGGGCGAGTGCGGCGGTGTCGATATTGAGTTCGGCGAGGAACTTCGCGCTGCCGAGCGCGAGCCGCTTGCCCTCGACCATGCCGATCACGCCCTTGCCGGCCGGCGCATCGAAGCCGCGCACGGGCGCCAGCTCGATTTTGCGCTCGGCGGCGGCCGCAACGATCGCCGCCGCCAGCGGATGCTCGCTGCCGCGCTCGACGCTGGCCGCGAAACGCAGCACCTGCGCCTCGTCGAAGCCGGGCAGCGCCACGACCGCCACGACCTTCGGCTTGCCTTCGGTCAGCGTGCCGGTCTTGTCCACCACCAGCGTGTCCACTTTCTCCATGCGCTCGAGCGCTTCCGCGTTCTTGATCAGCACGCCGACTTGCGCGCCGCGGCCGACGCCGACCATGATCGACATCGGCGTGGCGAGGCCGAGCGCGCAGGGGCAGGCGATGATCAGCACGCTCACGGCGGCCACCAGCCCGAAGGCGAAGCGCGGCTCCGGCCCGAACGTGGCCCAGGCGGCGAAGGCGATGAGCGCCACCGCGATCACCGTCGGCACGAACCAGCCGGCGACCTGGTCGGCCAGCCGCTGGATCGGCGCGCGGCTGCGTTGCGCCGCTCGCCACCATCTGCACGATCTGCGCCAGCAGCGTGTCGCGGCCGACCTTGTCGGCGCGCATCACGAAGCTGCCGCTGCATGTTGATGGTGCCGCCGATCACGCGCGCGTCTTTCTCCTTGGTCACCGGCATGGATTCGCCGGTCACCATCGATTCATCGAGCGCGGAGTGGCCCTCCAGCACGATGCCGTCGACCGGCACCTTGTCGCCGGGCTTGACGCGCAAGCGGTCGCCGACCTGGATGAGGTCGAGCGAGACTTCCTCGTCGCTGTCAGTCGTCCTTGACGCGGCGCGCGGTCTTGGGCGCGAGATCGAGCAGCGCGCGGATCGCGCCCGAGGTGGCGGCGCGCGCACGCAGTTCAAGCACCTGGCCGAGCAGCACCAGCACGGTGATCATGCTGGCGGCTTCGAAATAGACGGCGGGCGCGCCGCCATGGCCGCGGAACGCATCGGGGAAAATGCCGGGCGCGAACGTGGCGACCACGCTGTAGACGTAAGCCACGCCGGTGCCCATGCCGATCAGCGTGAACATGTTGAGATTGCGCGTGACCAGCGACTGCGCACCGCGCACGAAGAACGGCCAGCCGGCCCACAGCACGACCGGGGTGGCGAAGGCGAATTGCACATAGTTCGACAGCGTCGGGTCGACCCAATTGTGCGGCCCGACAAAGTGGCCGCCCATTTCCAGCACCATCACCGGCAGCGCTGAGCGCGAGGCCGATCCAGAACCGGCGCGTCATGTCGGCGAGTTCGGGATTGGGGCCGGTGTCGGCGGTGGCGATTTCCGGCTCCAGCGCCATGCCGCAGATCGGGCAGGCGCCGGGTCCCACTTGCCGGATCTCGGGATGCATCGGGCAGGTGTAGATCGCGCCTTCGACCACGGGTTCGGGTTCGCGCGCGCCGAGATATTTCTGCGGATCGGCGATGAACTTGGTGCGGCAGCCGGCAGAGCAGAAATAATAAGTGTGGCCGCGATAATCGGCGCGGTGCTTGGCGGTCGCCGGATCGACCGTCATGCCGCAGACCGGATCGAGGCGCCGCCGCTGGCCGGGGCCTCGTGATGATGGTGCTCGGCGGTCACGCTCATGTCATCTTGCCTTCCATACCCCCAGGGGGTATATAGACCGCATGGGCAAGGACGGCAAGACGGCAACGCTGAAGCGGCTCGGCCGCATCGAGGGCCAGGTGCGCGGCCTCGCCCGCATGGTCGAGGACGAGCGCTACTGCATCGACATCGTGACGCAGATCGGCGCGGTGCGCGCCGCACTGCGCCGGGTCGAGGAGGAAATCCTGCGCGACCACGTCGCGCATTGCGTCGAGCATGCGATCAGCAGCGGCGACAAGGCCGACCAGCGGCGCAAGGTCGCCGAACTGATGGACGTGATGGGGCGGGCGGGACGGTAGCGCGTAAGCGCAGCGATGGTACTCCGCTCATGCCCGCGAAAGCGGGCATCCAGTTGTCCCATACTCCGAAAGCCCTGGGTCCCCGCTTGCGCGGGGACGAGCGGAAAAATTCAGCCGAATTTCTTGCGCGCCAGCGCGGCGCCGGCCCAAGCGCCATCAGCTTGGCCTCGGCGATGTCGCGCCGCATCGGCGCCATGCCGCAATTGGTGCAGGCGACGATGCGCTCCTTGGGCACAAATTTCATGACGTCGCCGATCACCTGCGCGACTCGTTCCGGCGTCTCGATCTCGTCGGTCGCGACGTCGATGACGCCGACCAGCACGTCCTTGCCGTCGAGCAGCGACAACAGCTTCAACGGCACGTGCGAATTGATGCATTCGACCGACACCTGGCCGATGCGGCTCCTGGCCAGCGCCGGAAAAATCTTTTCGTACTGCCGCCACTCGCCGCCGAGCGAGTTCTTCCAGTCGATATTGGCCTTGATGCCGTAGCCGTAGCAGATGTGCACGGCGGTGGTGCAGGTGAGCCCGTCGATGGCGCGGTGCAACGCCTCGATGCCCCAGCCGGGAACTTCGTCCATGAACACGTTGAAGGCCGGCTCGTCGAACTGGATGACGTCGACGCCGTCGGCCGCAAGCGCGCGCGCTTCCTGGTTCAGCAGGTCGGCGAAGGCCATCGCCATCTTCACCTTGTCGCCATAGTGGGCGTCGGCGATGGTGTCGGCGATCGTCATCGGCCCCGGCAGCGTGATTTTCAATTTGCGCGTGGTATGGGCGCGGGCGTGGCGCGCTTCGGCCTGATGCACGCGGCCCTTCAGCGTCAGTTCGCCGCGCACCACCGGCACCATGGCTTTGTAGCGGTCGGCGCGGATGCCCATCTCGACCTTGTGCGCGAAATCGATGCCGTCGACGAATTCCAGAAAGCCGTGCACGAAATGCTGGCGCGACATTTCGCCGTCGCAGACAATGTCGATGCCGGCGTCCTCCTGCAATTTGATCGCCAACAGCGTGGCGTCGAGTTTGCCCGCCGCAAGCTCGGCGCCGGCAAGCCGCCATTGCGGCCACAGCTTGTTCGGCTCGGCGAGCCAGGACGGCTTCGGCAGGCTGCCGGCGACGGTGGTCGGGAAACATCATGCGTGCGCACTCTGGAAAAGCTCAGGCGGTTGCCAATCATAGAGCCAATCGTAGCGCGCGCGCAGTCTTTCTCCGCCCAGCGCGCGCATGGCGAGATTGCGGACGAGCGCTTCCGGGCCGGTCAGCCCATAGATGCGGCCCTGGCGGCGCGAGTGACGTTGGGCGCGGGCGGTGCGGTGCCAGCGGGCGCCTTCGTAGCCGCGCAGCGCATCGGCCGGATCGTCGATATATTTGCCCAGCATGTCGGCGAGCACCGCGGCATCCTCGATCGCCATGCCGGCGCCTTGCGCCAGAAACGGCAGCATCGGGTGGGCGGCGTCCCCGATCAGCGTCACCGGGCCCACGCCGCCGCGAAACGGAGTCTTGCGGTCGTACAGCGCCCACTTCAGCCATTGCTCAGGGATCGCGATCAGCGCGCGCGCGTTGTCGGCCCAGGACCAGCGCGCGAAATGGCGCAGGATTTCGGCGCGGTCGCCGGCGGCGGACCAGCCGGTCTTGTTCCATTCGTCATGCACGATGGCGACGATATTGATGAGGCGGCCCGCCCGTACCGGGTAGTGCACGAGATGGGCGTCGAGCCCGAGCCATAGATGCACCAGCGGCTCGCGGAATTCCGGCGCCACCGCCTCGGCCGGCACCAGCGTGCGCCAGGCGGTGCGGTGGCGGAAGCGCGGCGGGCTGCTGGCCTTGCAGCCGCGTGCGCACCGTCGACCACAGGCCGTCGGCGCCGATCAGCGCGACGGCGCGTTCGTCCAGCACGCGCTGGCCGCTGCGGCCCTGCACGGTGATGCCGTTGACGTGGGTGGCGAAATCCTCGACCCGGGTGCCGAGCTTGATTTCGACGTCCTGCGCGGTGCGCGCGGCGGCGGCGAGCGCGGCTTGCAGGTCGCCGCGATGGATCGTCCAATAGGGCGCGCCGTAGCGGCGCTCGACGTCGCTCCCGAGCGGAATGCGCACGATCTCGCGCCCCGAGCCGCCCGCCATCACGCGGATCGCCTGCGGCGCCACGACGGACGGCAGCAGCCGTTCGCGCAAGCCGAGCGCGATCAGCACGCGGGTGGCATTGGGCGACAGCTGGATGCCGGCGCCGATCTCTTCGAGTTTCTCGGCTTGTTCGAAAACGGTCGCCCGTAAACCGGCGCGCGCCAGCGCCAGCGCCGCCGTCAGCCCCGCAATGCCGGCGCCGGCGACGATGACATGACGCGCGGACGCCAAGGCTGAGGACTCCGATCTTGGATCAGGCGGCGGCGGTGAGCGGCAGCGCGCATTCGGCCGGCCGCGCCGCATGCGAATCGAGCGTGGGGTTGAACCGGTACAGCGTCGAGCAATAGGGGCAGATGATCTCGTTATCCTCGCCCATGTCGAGGAACACATGCGGATGATCGAAAGGCGGCGTGGCGCCCACGCACATGAATTCCTTGGCGCCGATCTCGATCACCGGCACGCCCGGATCGTTGTGGAAATGGGGGACGACGTGTTCCGCCATGGGGAACCCTTCTGTGGCCAGGATGGTGGCGATTGCGGCCGCACCATAGCGAGACGGCCGCCTTGTGCCTAGAGCCATGTCATTTCGATTCGGTTTAGCGCGGCCAGCGCTTTGCGGCGCCGGCCGTACGCGGCTAGACGGGCGCCATGGCAAGTTTCAAGAACGGCGCGGTCGAGATCGCCTATCTCGACGAAGGGGAGGGCGAGCCGATCGTGCTGGTGCACGGCTTTGCCTCCACCAAAGAAGTGAACTGGGTTTTTCCCGGCTGGGTGGCGACGCTGACGCGCGCCGGCCGGCGGGTGATCGCGCTCGACAATCGCGGCCACGGGGCGTCGAGCAAACTTTACGATCCGGCCGCCTATCACAGCGCCACCATGGCGGAGGATGTGCGGGCGCTGCTCGATCATCTCAAGATCGAACGCGCCGACGTGATGGGCTATTCCATGGGCGCGCGTATCGCGGCGTTCCTGGCGGTCAACCATCCGGCGCGCGTTCGTTCGCTGATCCTCGGCGGCCTCGGCATCCGTCTGGTTGAAGGCGTGGGTTTGCCGGAGCGCATCGCCGAAGCCATGGAAGCGCCGTCGCTCGCCGCGGTGCGCGATCCGACCGGCCGCATTTTTCGCAGTTTCGCCGAACAGACCAAATCGGACTTGCACGCGCTCGCCGCCTGCATCCGCGGCTCGCGTCAGACGCTTGCACGCGAGCAGGTGGCTGCGATTCGTGTCCCGGTCCTGGTTGCGGTCGGAACCAAGGACAATGTCGCCGGCAGCGCTCAAGAATTAGCCGCGCTCATTCCTGCAGCAAAGGCGCTCGATATCCCCGGCCGCGACCACATGCTGGCGGTCGGCGACAAGGTGTTCAAAGCGGGCGTGCTCGGCTTCCTTAACCAACGCAACTGAGCCATGCGCCAGGGCTTTTCGCGCCCCTCTTGGCCCCTCGAAAAATGTGATAAAAGGCTTAGTTAGGGGTTCGAGAGGCGCTGGAGAACCAATCCATGGCTCAATTTCAGACGCGGCCTGTAAAGGTCCTCGACAAGGTCGATCCGGTCTGGGCGCGCATCCGCAGCGAAGCGGAGGACGTCGCGCGCCGCGAGCCGGAACTCGCCACTTTCATCTATGAAAATATCCTGCATCACGACACGCTGGAAGCCGCGGTCATTCACCGCGTCAGCGAGCGGCTCGGCAATGCCGACGTTTCCGGCGACCTGATCCGCCAGGCCTATGGCGACGCGCTCGACAAACAGCCCGTGCTCGGCGAGATGTTCCGCGCCGACATCGTGGCCACCGTCGACCGCGATCCGGCGACCAGCCGCTTCATCGAGCCGGTGCTCTATTACAAAGGCTTCCACGCCATCCAGACCCACCGGCTGGCGCATTGGCTGCTCGGCAAGGGCCGCAAGGACTTCGCGTTTTATCTGCAAAGCCGCGCCTCGGCGGTGTTCCAGTGCGACATCAATCCGGCCGCCCGCATCGGCCGCGGCATCTTCCTCGACCATGCCACCGGCCTGGTGGTGGGCGAGACCGCGGTGATCGAGGACGACGTCTCGATCCTGCATGACGTCACGCTCGGCGGCACCGGCAAGGAGCACGAGGACCGCCATCCGAAAATCCGCCACGGCGTGATGATCGGCGCCGGCGCCAAGATCCTCGGCAATATCGAGATCGGCCATTGCGCGCGCATCGCCGCCGGCTCGGTCGTCATCAAGGCGGTGCCGAACAACGTCACGGTCGCCGGCGTGCCGGCCAAGGTGGTCGGCGAGGCCGGCTGCCCCGAACCGTCGCGCGCCATGGACCAGATGCTTTACGGCATCATGCTCGACGGCTGATTGATTTGGGCCGCTTGCGCCGCGCCTCAATCGGGCAACTAGACTTTGCATTCAACAAGGAGTGGCCCGGTGGACGTATCGGAAGTCAGAAAGCTTGACGCCTATCTCAAGAAGCTGTTCGGCAACGCGCATATTCGCGTGGTGCCGAGGACGGGCGATACCGCCGAAGTCTTCGTCGGCGAGGACGATCTCGGCGAACTGACCCTCGACGACGAGGACGGCGACCGCTCGTTCAATTTCCGCATGGTCATCCAGGTCGGCAGCGATCCCAGCATCCAGCCGGTGCCGACGCTCAATGCCTATCTGCGGCGCAAGTTCGACAACGAGAATATTCGCGTGGTGACGCGGCCGAAGAAAACGGATTCGCTGGAAGTCTATATCGGCGAGGAATTTCTCGGCGTGTTGTTCCTCGAGAATGAAAAAGGCCGCAAGTCCTATATTTTCGAGTTGCCGATTCTCGACGTCGACCTCCTCGACCAGGCGTCCTAAGCGGCGTCTTGCTATTTTTCCGGCGGATGTAGCCGCGCGATCAGGCGATCGATGCCGCCGGCGACGCTTTTCCAGTCGCTCAGCCAGTCGCGCGGAAAGCGCAGCGTGACGTCGGCATTGCCGATGCGCCGCTCCAGCAGACAAGTGCCGGTATTGGTGACGCCCATGCGCGAGCAACGCGCCAGGAAATGTTCCGCAGCAGCCGACTCGAACACCAGCTCTTCGCCCTGATACGGCGTGCCGTCGCGGAAGCCGCGCAGCGTGAGCCCGTCCGGGCCCGCCGCCGGCTCCGGCACCAGATACCGCGGATAGATCGTCTGCACGCGTTCGATCAGCGGCAGCGTGCTGTCGCCCGACGCGATGGTCACAAACAACCGCTCATTGGGATTGACCGGCGCGCCCACCGTCGGCTTGAGCGCGGGATCGGGCGGCGTCAGCGACGGCCAGAGATAGGCGAGGTCGACGCGCGCTTGCGTGCCCGGGCGGCGCTGCACCGGCATGCGGATTGCCGCCGGCTCGATGTTGAAATAAACGCCCGCCACGATGATCGGCAGCGACGGCGCATCGAGCGTGACCGGCGCCTGCGGCCAGCGCGGCCACAGCACATAAGCCACATAGGCGGCTGCGATCAGGGCCGCAGCGGTAAACAGCAGCAGCGGGCCGGTGAGCGGGCCGCGTCCGGCCTGGCGTCGACGGCGGGGCTTTGCCGCTCGGGCGGGCGCTTGCGTGAGATAGACCATGCCACGTCCTGAATTCGAATCGCCCTCGATTATGCCACGGCGGCCGGACTGGCCCCGGATTCCGGCGTTTACCATTTGTTAAGGATTGGCTGGCGCGCCCGTGCCGGCTTTGCGACATATGGCCTCCTGTATTGCGTTAAGGCCGAAATGACCCCGGAATCGGTGCAAAATTTGATTGCGCTTGCGCTCGGCTTTGCCGTGGCGGGCATGTGCAGCTCGGCCTACCAGCTTGCCACCAGCCGACTGCCAAGCTTCGGCCTGCTCAGCGCCGGCCCCAGCCCGTCGACCTTCGCGGCGGTGCCGGTGTTGATGCTGGCGGCGCCGTTCCTGATCATGCGCAACACGCTGCTCGGCGCCCGGCAGGAATGCCGCCGATTTGAATTCGTGTTCCTGGCCACCCTGATCGCCGGCTTTTGGAGCTTGATGTTGGGCCTGGTGCTGGTGACGACCTTGCGGGCCTGCCGCTTCTTGCTCGCGTAAGCACTTCCATCGCTATCACTGTTCGGGCAAGTTCGGCCGCCTTGATGGAGGGCGGAAATGCCGAACTATGAAATCGACGGACAGGCGCCGGAGTTTCCCGGCGAGGGCCAGTATTACGTCGCCGACACCGCGGTGCTGATCGGGCGCGTTCGCCTGAAGACCGATGCCAGCGTTTGGTTCGGCGCCGTGCTGCGCGGCGACAATGAATGGATCGAACTGGGCGAGCGCTCGCAGATCCAGGACAATTCCACTCTGCACACAGATCCGGGATTCCCTATGGTGATCGGCAGCAGTTGCGTGATTGGCCATAACGTGGTCCTGCACGGCTGCATGATCGGCGACAACTCGCTGATCGGCATGGGCGCGATCATGATGAACGGCGTCAAGATCGGGAAAAATTCATTGGTCGGCGCCGGCAGCGTGGTGCCCGAGGGCAAGAGCTTTCCCGACAATTCGCTGATCGTGGGCTCGCCCGCCAAGGCGATCCGCACGCTTGACGACCGGCTGATCGACATGATCCGTGGCGGCGCCGACATCTATGTGCGGCGCTGGAAGCAATACGCCAATGGCCTGAAGCGGATCGACTGACGCGCGCCCTCTAAAATGGGTGCGGCCGGCCCTTGGGGGAGAGCCGGCCGCTCGCGAACCCGGTCTGGGGACGGGGAGGGGTGGAGAGCGAAGCATCATCGGCCTTCATCGGCTATCATCGGAATCCCGTTGATAAGTCAATTATATTTCTGGTCCGCTCACTTTACTCATCGGCCACCGTCGATCAGAATCGACGATGGATTTGTGGGTAAATCGTGGGTAGCGAGTTGTGGGTTTTTTGTGGGTAGCAATTTGCAGGTAGCAAAATGGGAACACTAATTGGCAAGCTAAAGGCACTGACGGTCGCGCGCGTGAAGCAGCCGGGAATGTACGGCGACGGCGGCGGCCTTTGGTTGCAGGTCACAGGCGCGGGCGCTCGCAGTTGGATATTCCGATACTGGGCAGCGGAGCGCGATCCTGCCACCGGCCAGATCGTCCGCGACGAAATGGGGAAGGCGCGCGGCATCTCGCGCGAGATGGGGCTCGGCTCATTCAGTGTTGTGAGCCTGGACCAAGCCCGCGAGCTAGCCACGAAATATCGGCAGCTTCGCCGGCAAGGCATCGATCCGATCGAGACTCGCCAGAAAGCGAAGGCCGAAGATCACGGAGCATCGCGGCCGCATCGTCAAGACCACCGGCGACGGCACTCTGGTCGAGTTTGCCAGTGCGGTCGACGCCGTGCGCTGCGCCATGGAAATACAACGCGCCATGGCCGAGCGCAACGCCGCCATTCCCGAAGAGCGTCGGATCGAGTTCCGGATCGGCATCAACGTGGGCGATATCATCATCGACGAAGGCGACATCTACGGCGATGGCGTCAACATCGCGGCGCGTATCGAGACGCTGGCTGCGCCGGGCGCACTTTGTCTCTCGGATGGTGCCTACCAGCAGATCAAGGGCAAGCTCGCAATTGAAGTTAGTGATATGGGAGAGCAGCAGCTCAAGAACATTGCGCAGGCGGTCCGCGTTTATAGCGTGCGCCTCGATGCCGCCCCGGTACGTTCAGTGTTTGCGTTGCCAGACAAGCCATCGATCGCCGTGCTGCCCTTCACGAATATGTCCGGCGATCCCGAGCAGGAATATTTCAGCGACGGTATTACTGAGGACATCATTACTGCATTGTCTCGATTTCGCTGGTTCTTTGTGATCGCTCGCAATTCAACTTTTGTCTACAAAAGCAAAGCCGTTGACGTAAAGCAGGTAAGACGTGAATTTGGTGTGCGTTACGTCCTTGAAGGAAGCGTCCGGAAGAGTGGCCAGCGCGTGCGAATAACGGCCCAGCTATCAGACGCGATCACAGGCAAGCACATTTGGGCCGAACGGTACGATCACGAGCTAACTGACATTTTCGAGGTTCAGGACGAAATCACCAGGAGTGTCACGGCCGCAATCGAACCAAAACTTCTTGCAGCCGAGGGTGCCCGCGTCGAAAGTCGGTCAGATGAAGACCTAAACGCGTGGGACCAAGTAGCGCGCGCCTTGTCGCACTTCTGGAAACTCACAGCCCTATTCGGTCCGGCGAATCTTCCCAAAGAAGTTGTCGATCGCATCGCTGCGGCGATGAAGGTGATCTCCTCGCGCCAGGATGTGCGCGGATCGCTCGACAAGATCGTCTTCGAACTGCAAAGCTCGACCCCGGAGGAGATGGCGACGCTACTCAAGGACCAGCTCGAAGTGTGGTGGCGCACCGTGCAGGAAGTCGGCATTGAACGCAATTGATCGCCCTGCGCGTATCGTGCCCTGAACTGGATGAAAGCTGATGTGCCATCAATCTCAAGACAGCGAAGGCGCTTGGTGTCCCCGTGCCGCCATCGCTACTCACCCGCGCCGACGAGGTGATCGAATAGTGTTTCTGTTTGCTGCGGTGCGTTGGTCGAGATTGGCAGATATTGTTGCAAAAGTCTTTTTGCACTGGGAATCAAAAATTCTGCGGGCTGTAGGCGCGGCTTTCGTGTAAAGATGTGAGGGACCTCATCGCCTCACGTTAAACTCACAGGCGACTTCGGTAATGCGATTGAGGTCACACGAATCGGCGAGTGCTTCCCGTTTCGGGTTTCACGAAAAATTCGTCGCCCTGCGACTTTCGACTTTTGCAACACAATCGGCACAAAGCGGACAAGCGAGTTCTTGCCCGGAATGGTCGCTATTGGACTAAGAGCGGACAAAGGTTGGCTTTGAGGCGAGATAGCTCGGTCGCGATTGACCCAAAGCGGACATTCGCCCATTAACCGTCTCAGGTCCCGCCATGGCGCCGATGCTGAAACTTCACCTGCCGCCCATGCCGAAGAGGCTGCTCGCGAGTGTCGACGAGACAGGTCAGCGCTCCCTGATTGTCAGTGCCGGCGCTGCGGTGGCGGGCGCTGTCGCCTGCCTCGACACGGCACCGGCCCCGTTCGCTACATTGATCGGCGTGTGCGGCCGGCGCGCCATGCAGAACGCCTCGACCGCATCAGTGACGGCGATGCTTATCAGCGCTTGACGTTCGACTGATCCCATCCGCAGCTCCTCCTCGCGGTTGATGATCGAACCCGCTTCGAGCAAGACTGCAGGCATGTCGGTGTCTCGGAGTACGATCAGCTCGTCGTAGCGATAGACGCCCGCTTGCGCGTCGACCAGCAGCCGCTGGCGATGCCCCATGTACCGTTCCGTGTAGTGGGGCGTGTACTGCAATCCGCGTTTTCGCAACTCAGTGCCGAGTAATCGGGCAAACAGCAGACTGCCGGCACGGTCGCTGTTGTCGTTGGAGATGAAAATGGAATGGCCATGGAAGTGGTCGCTGAAGGTGCGTTGCTGGCCCTCGAACTCCCAATTTTCCAGGAACTTGTCGGGCACGGAATCGTGATGGATCGACAGGAAGAGATCAGCTCCGAGAGCATTGGCGCGCTTGACGCGCTCCGCCAATGCCTTCCGCGAAGGACCTTCGGTGATCAGGAGCACGCTGCGCCGGAACCCGGCGGCAAGCAGTTGCTGCTCGATGCGCTTGGCAAGATTCAAATTGAAGGAAAACTCCGGGAAACCGCGCGCGCTTGTGGCGCCCGGCGCCTGCGCCGTGTGTCCGACATCGATCATCGCGCGGAATGTCGCGCGCTTGCAAGCATCGGCGGGCCGGGGTTCGGCGCGCGCCGTATGCGCAACGGCACAGGCGAGTGTAGCCGCAATGAGCATCCCCACGACGCGCAGCACCATGATCCCGAATCCCCGATGGCTCCCTGGCGACTCACGCTCACAATATGCCCGTTCGATGGCAGGTGGGGCCATCGCCGTCCCAATGAAGCCGGGCCCGCCGGCCGCGAGCTCAATCCCGGACGGCGGCTTTATGGAGCGGCCTAAAGTTCTCGTGCTACCGCTCCGCGGCCAGTCAACCGGCAGCTTGCGAGCGTGTCCGCTATTGGCAGATTGTGTTGCAAAAGTCGAAAGTCGCAGGGCGACGAATTTTTCGCGAACCCGAAACGGGAAGCACTCGCCAATTCGTATGACCTCAATCGCATTACCGAAGTCGCCTGTGAGTTTAACGTGAGGCGATGAGGTCCCTCACATCTTTACACGAAAGCCGCGCCTACAGCCCGCAGAATTTTTGATTCCCAGCGCAAAAAGACTTTTGCAACAATATCGGCACTTAGCGGACATTTCCGCCGCACCCACGTTTGACCGCTCTTGGACCAAAGCGGACAAATGACGGTTTTGGCTGGGCGGTGGTTTGTCCGCGAATGACCCACCTCGGACGAAATAAACGCGCCGCAAAAAAAGAGAGACGCCTTGCCCGGCACTCCCTTTCGGAGTTAAATATGCGGCTTGGGGTTGTCCATAGTGTCGCACGGGGCGGGTGATGGGAAGTCGTGACCGAGTGCGGCACAAGGCCGAGGGGGAAGAGCACGTAAGTGGGCCAGTGAGTTCCAGGCCGAAAGCTCGAAAGCGAAATTTCAAAACCGAACCTTGGTATTCCCTGGCTGCTCGCAAAATGAGTGCTGCTCGGAAAACTACAAATCCAGCCCTGGAAGAGGTGCCCGCTACGCTACTGACGCCAGATTGACATGCTGGCCGCGTACTTGTTTGTGAGGTTACTGCGATAAGTCAGGACAAAACAAGTCCGATCAGCGTCATTGCATTGAGAGCGGAGGATTACTCACCCGACGGCAAGAACGTAATCATTTCATTGACGACAAAATACTCAACTACTGAACGAAGATATTCTGTGCCCGTCGAATGTTTCTACGACCTTATTGTGGACCTGCGAAGGCTAAATGCTCCCACAAGCGCCACGCCAATTGAGCCTTCCAGTAAAACCGCCGTAGCCCCGGAACTGGCCGACGATCTAGTCCTCTCCGACCTGTAATGTCCGGTTTGTGGTTCGTTTCGCAAAATTTCCCTAGCCTCAGGTCAGCCGAATTTGAATTTGAGAAGAATTGCAGCTATCCTGACTTATTATTGCCCCATCAGTTACTCGATCACCTCGTCGGCGATGGCGAGCACCGCTGGCGGCACCGCGATGTGGAGCGCTCGCGCGGTTTGAAGGTTGATGACGAATTCGAATTTGGTAAATTGTGAGACCGAAAGGTTGGCGGGCTTCGTGCCATTGAGGACGCGGCCAGCGTAGACGCCGACACGACGATACATGTCCGCGACGTTGGTTCCGTAACTCATCAGCCCGCCGACTTCGACATAACTGCTATCCGAAAAAGCCACCGGAATGCTGTCGCGCGCCGCCAAGATGGCAATTTGCACGCGGCGACTGTTGAAGAACCCGTCGGCAGCGACGAAGAGGGCGTCGAGGCGCTCGTGCGCAAAGGCCGCATAGATCTCGCCGATCGTCGTGGCGTTGAGGATCTGGGTTTGCAGCCCGATGGTACGGGCGGCTTTCTGCACCTCCCGCAACGTAGGCTCGGTGATTGAAGGATTGGCCGGATTGACTAGGACGCCCACACGAACAGCCTTGGGCACCAGATCATGCAGGAGCCGCAGCCGTTTGCCTATCACCTCCTCATTGAAAATATTGATGCCGGTCAGATTGCCGCCAGGTCGGTCGAGGCTGGCGACAAGACCAAGCTGGATGGGGTCACCGCCGACACCGAAGACAATCGGGATTGTTGCCGTTGCAGCTTTGGCCGCAAGCGCGGCGGCGTTGCTGCCGGGCGTGACGATGACGGCCACCTGTCGGCGGACCAGATCGGTCATCAGTGCCGGCAGGCGATCGTATTTGCCCTCCAGCCATTGGTAATCGACCGTTACGTTTTGGCCTTCGACGTAGCCGGTTTCGCTCAGGCCTGTGCGGAACGCGGCCGCATAGCGTGCGGAGGTAATGGGCGATCCGCCGTTGATAAATACGACCACCGGCATCGCCGGCTGTTCCGCGAGCGCCGCGAGCGGCCATGCAAGCGAAGCTGCGCCGCCGAGCACAGACATGAATTGCCGTCTTCCGAGGTCGAATGTCATTTGACCCGTCCCCACCAGCATCATGCCCGCTGCAATGTCGGGAAGAATATTACGCCCTAATCGGCAGGTCTGCGACCTAATTCACGGTGGTCCGACGGCGAAAAGGAACGCTGCTTTTCTGCGGTGCAATATGACGCAATTGGCACTCAGCGTGCAACCGGACCCGCGTTTGTCCGCTATCGGAGCAAAAGCGGAGTGCGCCGGGAGACCGGCAAGGAGTAGATAGTGCAAGTCCATCACGATGAAGGAGTAGCGAACCGCATCGCCCCCGAGTCATGCGCGGATGTCCGCGAGGGCATCAGCGAAGCGTTGACAGGGGAGCGCATAGGCCAGCCATTGAGCCGCGAAAGTACTCTCATCCTGGGTGCTGACGTCGTTCCGCTGACAGAAGGCAACACGGATGGGCGCGATATCGCGAGCGCCCAGACGGCCCGGCGTGGTCGAAGACACTGGCATGTGCGGAAGTTCCTTGCGCGGGAACCGGGAGACCCCACGACCGACCACAGGCACGTTGCCAATCTGGTCCGCATCGGGAAGGCGAGGAGCCGTAGCCGATGATGCACGGACATGGGGAGTCAGAACTCCGCCATAGTAGCTGCGAAGCCGACGAACAAGGCGGAGCGATCCGCCGCGGAGCCGGTGGAGCGAAGGGCGGAGGCCAAGGGGAATGCGGGCCAGCAAATCACGGGCCGGACACAGAAGCGGGGAACCGTGTCACAGGCGCTGGAGCGCATACGGCACGTCGCGAGTATATCGCGACGTGCCGTCACACACCCGAGGTGGGAGCCGTATGCCCGAATTGGGCACGTACGGATCTGTGCGGGGGGCGCGAGGTAACTCGCGTCCCTACCGCGATCAATGGTCAATTTTGGCCCGCAACAGTTTGTCCGCTCATGCGGCTCAATCGAGGACTTTGATAGGGGCTGAAATCGGTATCAAGACCATTGCTGCAGTGCACAGCCGATGTCCAATTTGGGTCGATATTGTTGCAAAAGTCTTTTCGCACTGGGAATCAAAAATTCTGCGGGCTTTAGGCGCGGCTTTCGTGTAAAGATGTGAGGGACCTCATCGCCTCACGTTAAACTCACAGGCGACTTCGGTAATGCGATTGAGGTCATACGAATTGGCGAGTGCTTCCCGTTTCGGGTTTTCGCGAAAAATTCGTCGCCCTGCGACTTTCGGGCGGATTGTCGTTGCCGACATGCAGCTGACCATGGTGTCGCTCGCGTTCCTCTGGCTTAGTGTCGTCGGGGTCATCTGAATGGGCCCCGGTTGAGCTGGCAGGCAAAGCGGACATCGCCCTGTGAATGCACCAACGCGGGTTGTTCACCCGCTCGCTGGAACGCGCTCGCATTTAAATAGCGTCCACCCGAACATAAGCATTGCCGCTAACACGACGAACGAGCCGACAGCCGCAATTGGGTCGCCAGCCTGATGCCCCGTATGCACAAGGCCCACTCCGATCGCCATGATTACGGTGCCCGCGACCCAAATCCAGACTTGAATCAGCGCTAACCGAGTCCGGTCTAGCGAGGGATGGAGATAATAGTAAATTCCGAACAGAAACAGCGAAACCCACCCCAATAGATTGAGATGGGCATGTGCCGGAAACGCAGCGTGGTCTTCCGATATTGCCATCTGGAGGCCCCAGATCATTCCGGCGAGGACGAACAGGACAGCGGCTCGAAAACATGATGAAGAGGCTTTCATGGTTCCTCCCAAGTGGATTCGCTCGCTGTCAGTTTAAATAAAACCTATCGAATGGCGTTACATTTTCGCCTGGCATACATGAAAAAGAGGCCCCGCTTGCTGCAGTGCGTTGGTCGCTTTTGGCAGATTGTGTTGCAAAAGTCGAAAGTCGCAGGGCGACGAATTTTTCGCGAAAACCCGAAACGGGAAGCACTCGCCAATTCGTATGACCTCAATCGCATTACCGAAGTCGCCTGTGAGTTTAACGTGAGGCGATGAGGTCCCTCACATCTTTACACGAAAGCCGCGCCTACAGCCCGCAGAATTTTTGATTCCCAGTGCAAAAAGACTTTTGCAACAATATCGGCACTTAGCGGACAATCCAGCCGTAGCCGGGTTTGTCCGCTTTCGAGGGCAAAGCGGACATTGGCTAATCACGCAAAATACGATCAAGCGCAATGATGATGTCGAGAAGGCCACTGCCGTCGCATGGCGTCGATTTGCTGCTCGCGTGGAATCCTTGCCAGCAGATCAAGCCGCGCCGTTATGGCAAGCCGCACAGGCGCAGGCGGCTGCATTTCAGGTTCAGCGGACGCTAGTTAGGCTCCCACCTTAAGTGCTGTTCGAGGGTCCGCGACTCATATAATAAGCAATGCAATAAATTGATCCTTTCCATTGGCACTAGCCCCGGCTCACAGCCGGGGTTTTTTTGTGGTGAGCGAGGCTAGAGCCTCAAGCCGCTAGGTTTCATCTGCTCCCCGCGTGACCTTGAGAATTTGGCTCTTGGTGGCCAGTTTCCGATTGATCGCAAGGTGAGGCCGAGGGGCTTGTAAGGAACGATAGGTCTGCGACAATTGGATGCGGTTATAGGGTTCCTGGAGTAGCGTTATGACAGGGCATACCTTAGTTCCAAACGCGCAATTCGATGCCACGGTTCACATCGTTCTGGACGATTTTGGTGGGCGACTTGGGCGCGCCTATCGCGAAACCGACGAAGCCGAAGCCGACGAAAAGACTATTATCGATAATATGATTAGCGGCGAGTATTCACGCCCGGCGCGTGTGGTCGCGTTCAACACCGCCGAGGGTTGGGCGCGCGACGTGACCGAGGACATTGCGCGGGCCGTGGTGAGCCGTGCACGCAACGAACACCGTGCGCTCGAAACCGCCACACAGATATTCGTCGAGACGGCGCTCGGCGAAGATGCCGTGGAACCGCATTACGTTTTTCCAAGACGGGCTGACTGAAAAAGCCGGTAGGCGCATCCACCCATCACAGCGAACGCCTAGGCGGCCACGGCTAGGCGCCGGCGCTGGACATGAGGCGAACAGATTTGTGGGTAGATTTGTGGGTAGCTAAATTTTTTCTTTGATCGTTCTGATCGCAATCGGCCGTGGATCAGCAACGAAAGAGCAATAAAATCAATAAGGTGCGGCCGGCCCTTGGGGGGAGAGCCGGCCGCTCGCGAACCCGGTCTGGGGACGGGGAGGGGTGGGGACGTGACCGGGAGCGCGAATTCCTTTTCGTTTAACGAGCCGAGACCGTGGCCGGCGCGCCATGCGGCTCGCCGAGCGCGACCCAGACATTCGGATCGGATTGCGACTGCCGCTTTACGAAGCGGTAGCCGGTCTTGTTCCAGGGCAGGACTTGCGGTTCCTGGTTGTCGAGAACGAACTCGCCTTGGTTAGTTTTGACCGTGAGCACGGCGTGGCCGTCGTTCTTTTTGTCGCGCACCACGGTGATCAGCAGCGCCTCGCGCGGCCAGCCGGCCTGCATCAGCATGCGCCGCTTGAGCAGCACATAGTCCTCGCAGTCGCCGTAGCCGTCGTCGGGATAGTTCCAGCGCTCGACCACGCCCCAGTGCTCGAGGTCGGTGAGCGGCTTGATGTTGTCGTTCGCCCAGTTGTTGACCTTGACCATGTCGGACCAGGCCTTGGGCGTGAGCACCACGTCGCGCGGCGTCGACGGCCTGGTGTCGCATTCCGGCCTGTACTCGGCGCAGAACTCGACCCATCCACTCGGCGGGCGCGCGACCTCGCCGACCACGACAAAAGTGACCCGTTCGTGCGACTTGACCGGCCCGCCATAGGCGATGCGCTCGCCCGCCGTGGCGCCGCCCGCCGCGGCAGCCAGCACCGCCACGCAGGCCATGACCCGCAGGCCGCCGGTCGGCAATCGTTTGAAACGCCAGCCCATTGTCGTGGCCCCTTCCCGTCGTATCGGGACCACAATTCGCACAAAGTTTTTGCATCGCTGCTAAGTCAAGCAAGTAAGTTTGAAGAAAAACAAAATAAACAAAGAGACGAATACAGTAAAACTTGAAATATAATTCGATTAAAGTTTTATAAAATACAATTTGCCTAAAATTTTATACATTAATAGACTAAACGAGCGCGACGCGTCCGCGCGAGCTGCCGCGTGCCGACCATTTATACCAAGTCTCATTAATCAGAACCCGTGCGCCCATTTGCGCAATCCGATGGACATGATTCTCCAAGGCTGATCGGTAAGCTTGTTCCATGCTTGACAGCAATGGTCGACGAGATCGTCATACGATTTGAAAACGCGATTGGAGAGCCAGTTGTCGCGAACGAACTGCCAGATATTTTCCACCGGGTTGAGTTCGGGGCATTTCGGCGGCAGCGGGATGAGGGTGATATTCGGTGGCACAGTGAGGCGCGTCGACATGTGCCATCCGGCCTGATCGACTAGGAGTACAGCGTGGGCGCCGGGCGCGACAATTTCGGCGATCTCCGCCAGATGCAGATTCATTGCTTCGGTGTTGCAGGCCGGAAGAATCAGGGCAGCACCTTTGCCATCCTTTGGGCAGATCGCGCCGAAGATGTAGGTGGAGGCGGTGCGCTGATCGCGCGGAGCGCTTGGGCGAGTGCCGCGCTTGGCCCAGCGGCGGGTGATCTTGTTCTTCTGACCTATGCGAGCCTCGTCCGCGAACCAGATTTCTATCTTGTTACTTTCGAGCGCCTTCTCGCGCGCGATTTCATCCAGGCGCGTGGGGAAGTTTTTTTAAAATCCTCGACCGCGCCCGCGGCCTGCGCATGGTGGCGTGGCCGGGCCGATAGCTTGCGATAGCCCATGGCCCGCAACTCCCGGCTCAAGGTTTGCTTGGCGATGGCGATGCGGAACTCCTCGAAGATCCATTGCGCCAGATCGATCAGCCGCCAGCGCACCACACCGTGAACCGCCGGGATCGGGCCGCTCTCGATCATTCGGGCTATCGCCTGGCGCTGGCCATCATTGAGCTTGGACGGTTGACCCGTTGATTTGCCATCAATGAGGCCGGCGGGGCCCCGCGCATTGAACCGCAATACCCAATCCCGGATGATCTGGAGACCAACGCCACCGATCTTCGCCGCCTCAGTGCGCGTCGCACCGTCATAGATCGCTGCCAATGCCAGCAGCCGCCGGGCCTGCGGGGCGTCCTTTGTCTTCTTCGCCAGGCCGCGCAACCGTGCCGCCCCAAAATCCCCACGCAATGGTATCGGAACCGACATGGCGAACCTCCCTCGTTCGCCAACATATGAATCAGAGAAAATCTGATTTGGATACCGATCGAGGAGTCAGGATTTCCGGGATCTGGTATTATACCAAGTCGCGTTACCCGCAACCCACCTGCGGCGTTTCGGCAGGTTTGTTATGACCGTCCAGGTCTTTGATTTGACTCACGTTTACGAAGCGATCATGCCCGCACAAGGTCGGGTAATATGAGTTATCGTTTCTGAGTTTTGGTATTACTGTAAGCGGTCCGGGGATTTCGGCCTGCGGATACCGGCAGGACTGCGCCATCGGCGCGATTTCGCCGTCGGCGAAGCGCGCAATTTTATCGGCCAGCGGCAGCGTTCTCGGCTTGGGCAGTGGCACGGCCATGATACGGCTGCGTTTTTTGGGCTTAAGGGCCCGCAGCCGTTAGCCGGTCCGCTCGCCGGACGAGGTCTCGCGGCCGCAGCTATAGACAACGAAACCGTGTCGAACCCGGACGCCGTCCGTCGCCGCCACCAAACGGGGCGCAATGCGGCTTTCCGTGTCCGTTCCGATATGGCGCAGGGTGCCGAGCGTGAGTTCGACCACCGGCTTGGCGCCGATCCAACAGGGCGGAATGGTCGGCGCCAGCACGCCGAGCGCCCGGATGCGGGCAGCCCGATATGGGCGAGCGGCAGCAGCAGCAGTTCCAGATCAGTCTCGGCATCGTCTTCGGTGCGCCCGGTCAGGCCGGCGACCACGCCGGTCGTTTCGTCGGTGACAATGGCCAGGAGGTCATCGATCGCTTTGCGGTTGGTCTCGCTCCACAGCGCGGCGAAAGCTTCGCCCTTGACCTCGCGCCCGAACAGCGCGCAGACGCGCGTGCCGGCGAGTCGGAAGCGCAGGTGGTCGACGAAATCCGCCGCCAGCATGAAGGTATCGCTGAGCGCATGGCGGATCTCGGTCGGATCGATGTCGGCCCGCTCGGGCGCCGGGCGGGTTCCCGTTTCTTGTTCCAATATTCGAATACGACCCGCGAGGATGCATGTTTCATGGACGCCACCTGTTCCGTCGCGAGACGGCGCCGGCGTTCATTGTCCCCGACTGGGACATTGGCGCCGGCTTTTCGCCGCGACGTCACTGGTGGAGCAGGCGCCGTGCCGGGGACGCCTTGGACGGCAGGCCAATGCGGGTTAGTGTTAAGACCGCAATCGAATTGGCCGCGCTCAGATGTCTGTTTAGGATCGCCCCAATCCACATGGGCGCGCCGGCTTCGACAAGCTCCAGCGTGCGGCGCGGCGACTTAAAAAGCCACGGGAGGCGAGGGGATGTGACAAGCGCCAGCTAGGCGCGAAGACCCCGCAAAGCGCGGCTTACAGGAGGGCGAAAGCCCTCCTTTTTCTTGCGATCTTCGCTTGCGGTCAGGCGGTTAAGCAGCATAACTGAGCCGCTCAGCAAGCCCTTGGATCTCCGTGAAACGCGAACCGCTCTTCAACATTCCGCCGGTCGTGGTCGCGCTGCTGGCGGTGCTGGCGCTCCTTCATGCCGTGCGCACGCTGGCGCTCAGCGACGAGCAGTACATCAAGTTCCTGCTCACCTTCGCCTTCATTCCGGCGCGCTACGACACCTCGGTGCTCGGCGGCGTTTTTCCCGGCGGCTTCGGCGCCGAACTGTGGACCTTCGTGACCTATGCGCTGATCCACGCCGACTGGACCCATTTCGGCGTGAATGCGGTGTGGCTGCTGCCGTTTGGCAGCGCGGTGGCGCGGCGGTTCGGCGCATTGCGGTTCCTTGCATTTATCGTGGTGACGGCGGCGGCCGGCGCGGTGATGCATCTTGTCACCCATGCCGGCGAGCAATCCCCGATGATCGGGGCATCGGCGGCGATCTCCGGCACCATGGCGGCGGCCATGCGCTTTGCGTTCCAACGCGGCGGTCCGCTCAGCTTCTGGCGCGATGGCGATACCGCCGCCTATCGCGTGCCGGCGCTCCCACTCACCGGCGTTCTGAACGATCCGCGCGTGCTCGCCTTCCTGGCGGTTTGGTTCGTGATCAATATTCTGTTCGGCCTGGGCTCATTGCCGATTACCGGCGGCGACCAGGTGGTTGCCTGGCAGGCGCATATTGGCGGCTTTCTCGCCGGCCTGTTTTTGTTTTCCTGGTTCGATCCTGCGCCCGATTTTCAGCAATTCGACGATCTTGGTGCAACGCGGCATTAGTCACAACGGCGGCGCAGCACCGGCAGTCCGCAATTGTTCTTGACGGAACCGGCAGGCCGGCAGGATCGTTGTCCCCGGCCTGGATTTGCGGGTCTGCGCGCAGCCGGGCCCAGGGAGGCTGCCATGAACGTCAAAACAATTCTGGCCGCTAAGGGCGGCGACACTGTTAGCATCGAGCCAACGGCGGATCTCGCGGCGGCGGCGCAACTGCTCTCCGCGCGCGGCATCGGCGCGCTCGTAATTCTCGGCGCGGGAGGCCGCCTGGCCGGGATATTGTCGGAGCGCGACATCGTGCGCGCCATCTCCGAACACGGCGCTGCCGCGCTCAAGCTGCCGGTCAGCCAGGTGATGACTCGCAACGTCGCCACCTGCGGCGAGGACGACAGCATCGCCAGCATAATGGAACGCATGACGGCCGGAAAATTCCGTCACCTGCCGGTGGTGGCCCAGGGTCAGTTGATCGGCTTGGTGTCGATCGGCGACGTGGTCAAGCAGCGCGTCGGGGAGATCGAGCAGGAGTCCGAGCAGCTGCGGGATTATATCCGCACCGCGTAAGCCGGATTATTTCCCGGCCTCGTTGCTGTCGTAGGACTGCGACAGCGCGCTGACTGCCTCGGTCACCGCGTCGATGGCCTTTTCGGTCGCCTCGGCGCCGATGGCGATCGCTTCGGCGGCGCGATGGAAATCGAACCAGCCAACGGCGCCGAGCCGCGGGCTGATCAGCACGTCGGGCGGATCGCCGGCCAGCCGCGCGCGGGTGATGCGATCCTGCATCACGTTGAACGCCTCGATCATCACCGTCGGAATGCCGGGGCGGCCGCGCCGCCCGAGAATTTGCCGGCGCAGCGAGCGTTCGCCGCCGAACAGGCCACGCAGCCCGTTCGGCTTGGTTGTTTCTTTGATGGCGTCATCACTGGCGTCGGAGCCGTGATCAGAAATGATGGTGCCGCGCCCGAACAGATCGGAATTGAGATTGACCGCGATCACCAGCCGGGCGCCGAGTGCGCGCGCCGCCGACACCGGCACCGGGTTGACCAGTGCGCCGTCCACCAGCCAGCGCCCGCCGATCAGTACCGGCGGGAAAATTCCCGGTAGCGCATAGGAGGCGCGCAGGGCCTCGGCCAGCCGGCCGCGGGTAAGCCAGATTTCATGGCCGGTATTGAATTCGGTGGCGATGGCGGCGAAGCGGATCGGCAGATCGTCGATGCGGCTGTCGGTGAGCGTGCTCTCCAGCTTGGCGGCAAGGTGGCCGCCGCGAATGAGTCCGGAGCCGGACAGGCTGATGTCGAGATAACTCAAGATGCCGCGTACCGTCAGCGTGCGCGCCCACTCTTCCAGCCCGTCGAGCTGGCGGGCGGCATAGCAGCCGCCAACCACCGCGCCGATCGAGGTGCCGACGATGACGTCCGGCACGATGCCGTGCGCGGCCAGCGTGCGCATCACGCCAATATGGGCGAAGCCGCGCGCAGCACCGCCGCCGAGCGCGAGCCCGATGCTCGGGCGCGTGGCGGCCGGCTGTATAGGCGTCGTGGTGGCTTCGGCCGAACGATCGCCGTTGCGCACGCGCGCGAATAGACCCTCAAACACCAAATTTTTCTCCCCGTCCCCGATTTTCGGATCGGTCCAGCCACCGGAACAAGCGTTTCTGGCCGATAGAGTTAAGACTGCTGGCGGAGTCTTGTGACCGAAACGTGACAGGCAGCGTGCGTTCAAGAGATTACATTATGGTTAAATGCAGTGGCGGGTGTTTAGCTCAGCGGCCGCTGCATCGAAAACAGGCTCTCAACCACGGCATATTGGTCGTAGCCGCAGCGGGCGATCGGCTTCATGGCCGCGGTGTCGAGCAGGCCGTCGACGATGAAGCGGTCGTCGATATGCACGCCGACGACCTGGCCGAACACCACGTGGCAGTCGACCGGCTTGCCGTCGACATTGTCGATCGTAACGATCTTGATGAGCCGGCATTCGAGCGCGCAAGGCGAGGCCTTCACCCGCGGCGCCTTGACCAGCCGCGACGGCGCCGGTTCCAGCCCGGCGCGCTCCATCTCGTTGACGCCGCGCGGCAGCGGCGCCGAGGTGGCGTTCATCGCCTCGCGCAAATCCCAGGTGGCGAGGTTGCAGACGAATTCGCCGGTCTCTTCGATGAAGCTCACCGAATCCTTGCGGCCTTCGCTGGCGAACATCACCAGATTGGCGCGGCTATTGATGCCGTTGAAGTATGAGTACGGTGCGCAATTCACCGCACCTTTCAAGCTCATGGAAGTAATCCAACCGATGGGACGCGGCGCGACGATGGCTTTGAATGGATCGTGCGGCAGGATGCGTTTATCGCGCTTGTCGGGCTCGTAGAACATCGATTGCTCAGACCTTGAAATGGGTGACGATGGCCGCGAGCGGCGGGCGCTCGCGCTCCTTGGGCGGCTTGGCCGCACGGCCGATATGCACGAAGCCGGCGACGCGCTCGCCTGCGCCGACGCCGAGTTTATCCAGCACGCGCCTGTCGTAGGCGTACCACTCGGTGATCCAGCTCGCCGCATAGCCCATGGCGTGGGCGGCGAACACCAGGCTCATGGCCGAGGCGCCGGCCGACAGTTGCTGCTCCCATTCCGGGATTTTGACATGCGGGCCGGCGCGGCTGACCACCGCGATCACCAGTGGCGCGCGCGCCAGCCGCTTGTGTTCGAATTCGATCTGTTCGGGCGTGGCGTCGGTGCGATCGGCTCCAAACGCGGCGGCGATCGCTTCGCCGGCGGCCAGGCGCGCGTCGCCTTCGAACACGATGAAGCGCCAGGGAGCGAGCTTGCCGTGATCGGGCACCCGCGAGGCAATGGCGAGCAGCGTGTCGATCTCAGGTCGGGTCGGGCCGGGGCCGGTCAATTCCATCGGCTTGACCGAACGGCGGGTCTTGAGCAACTGCAGGGCGTCGGGCATTACGGCCTCATGGCGCATGATCCCGAAAAGTGGGAACCGGTTTTCGGAAAAGATCATGCGCATCCAATAAGAGCGGTTGCGCCTAGCATAGGGCTCCTGGGGTGACAAACCGGCCTGTTGGCTTGAAATCGCCGCGATTTTGGCCGAAAACGACCGCGCCATGAGCCATGCACCCGCAATCGCCGTCCGCGTCCGGCTGTGGCCGGCGTTGGCGCTCATGCTGCCGTTGCTCGCATCCCACGCCGCATCGGCGCAGGCGCCCGGGCAGAATTCATTATTTTCGGCGGCACCTTCGACCGGACTGATCACGCCGACGCCGGCCACGCGCGGCGAAGCGTTCGGTTCGGGCGGCGTGCTGACGCCGCAGGCAGAATGGCCGCTGAACACACCACGCGCGACCGCGCCGGCGGCGGTGCCGATGGTGCCGGCCGGGCAGGTGGCATTGGCGCTGAGCGCGCGTTTCGGCAAGGACGCGCCCGTTATCGGCGGCGGCCTCACCTGGCGCGTCTATGCCGCCAAGGCCGACACCACCGGGACTTTCCGCCTGGTCAAGGTAGACAAGTCACCGGCGCCCACGCTGGTGCTGCCGGCCGGCGCTTATATCGTGCATGTCGGCTTCGGGCTCGCCACCGCGGTCAAGCCGGTGACCTTGAACGGGCCGACCGTGCGCGAGGACTTCGACCTTCCGGCCGGCGCCCTGCGTCTGGAAGGCAAAGTCGGCGACGCGCGCATTCCGGCCGGACAGGTTTCATTCGACGTCTACAAGGGCAGCCAGTTCGAGCCCGGCGACCGCCGCCCGATTGCCGAGCACGTGGTGACCGGCAGCGTGGTGGTGGTGCCGGAGGGCACCTATTACATTGTGTCGAACTATGGTGACGCCAATTCGGTGGTGCGCTCCGACATTCGCGTGCAGGCCGGCAAGCTCACCGATATCACCGTCACCCACCGCGCCGCCGCCATCACGCTCAAGTTGGTGAGCGAGAAGGGCGGCGAGGCGCTCGCCAGTACCGCCTGGTCGGTGCTCACCCCCGGCGGCGACGTGATCAAGGAATCGATCGGCGCCTTTCCGCGCGTGATCCTGGCCGAGGGCGAATATCGCGCCATCGCGCGCAACGAGGGAAAGGTGTTCGAGCGCGAATTCAAGGTCGTCACCGGCGTCGACGGCGACGTCGAGGTGCTGGCGCAGTAGCGCATAATCCCGAAAAAGTGGGTACCGGTTTTCGGGCAAGATCATGCGCAAACAACTAAGGTCACAGCGGACACGCACCGCGCTATCCGATGTCATCAAAATTCATCAACCCTGCGAGGCCACCGCACATGAGTCGACTTTTCGCCGCGCTGCTTTCATCGCTATTTACCATGACGCTGGCGAATGCGGCGGCCGCGGCCGATACCGCCAATGGCGAAAAGCTGGCCAAGCGCTGGTGCGCGGCCTGTCATGTGGTGGCGTCCGACCAGCGGCAGGGCAATACGCAAGCCGCGCCGTTCTCGGCGATCGCCAAGGAGCCGGGCATCGATGCCGCCAAGATCGCGCTCTACCTGCTGCTGCCGCATCCGAAGATGCCGGACATGAATATGTCGCGCGCGGAAGCCGCCGACCTCGCGGCCTATATCGCGGCGCAAGGCCACTAGCGCGATACCGCTTTCTGCCGCGTTTGGCCTGAACGAGTTGCTGGCCGATCACGGCCGCTCCTTTGGAGCGCAGCTGCGTTGACGTAGATCAATGCGCTGACGCGCCCGCCGCTCACGATCGCCGATCAAAAGGCTCGGAAAAAATCCGGGTGAGGACGCGCCGCTTGCAGCGATCGATTGGCGACAATCGATCGGGAGGCTCGATGGCTCGCCGCCAGGCGAGACGGAGTTAGCCATGCGCGCAATCCTACATCGGCGGAAATTGACTTCACTTGCGGTTGCCATCGCGGTGGCGACGGTATTTGCAAACGGGGCCGTGCGTTCGGACGAAAAGACCGAGCAAGGCATTATGCTCGAATTTTGGAAGGGGCACTTCGACCGCAGCGCCGAAGCGTTCCACGACTGGGACAAGGACAAAGAAGTCCCTGCCGTTTGCGCGCGCTGCCACGGCGCCAACAGCCTCCCGGAATACATCAAGGAGGGCAAGAACACGCCAGCGTCGCACGTCAAGAACGGCTTCGCCTGCACCAACTGCCATGCCGACCTGCTGACCTATACGCGCCACACCGTCGGCAAGGTCAATTTCGCCAGCGGTGTGAGCGTCGACACCGGCAACAACGACGCCAATCTGTGCATGACCTGCCATCAGGGCCGCGAGTCGACGGCGAGCGTGAACAAGGCGATTGCCGGCCTCGCGCTCGACACGCCGGAGCCAAAACTCAACTTCCTGCACGTGCATTACTATCCGGCCGGTGCCACCATCTACGGCACGGAGGCGAAAGTCGCCTACGAATATGATGGCAAGAAATACGCCGGCCGCTTCGCGCACATGCCGAATGTGAGCACCTGCACCGGCTGTCACCAGCCGCACGGCGGCGAGCTCAAGATCGACCGTTGTGGCGGTTGCCACGACGGCGTCAAGACCGCCGCCGACCTCGCCAATATCCGCATGTCGACCCGTGGCGATTTTGACGGCAACGGCAAGGAGGAGGGTCTCGCGCGCGAGATCGCCAATTTGCAAACGCAGCTTTATGGCGCGATCCAGACCTACTCCAAGAATGTCGGCGGCACGCCGATCGCCTTCACCAAGGCGGCATTCCCATATTGGTATGCCGATACGAATGGCAATGGCCGGATCGATCCGGAAGAGATGCGCATGGCGAATAAATATACCGCCTACACGCCGCGCCTCTTACAGGCGGTGTTCAACTACACCTTCTCGGTACGCGACCCGGGCGGCGCCTACCACAACGGCCGTTACGTGTTGCAGCTGTTGTACGATTCGCTCGACAGCCTGGCGGTGAGCGGCAAGGCCGGCGTCAATATGAGCGGAAAAGCGCGGCCATAGCGGCGGTTGCGGCAAGGAGGAGACCGCGGCGCCGATCCCGCAGTCTGTGTCGCACAGCGAAGCCGCCGACCTCGCCGCCTATATCGCGGCGTAGGCCAAGTAGCGCACGCCGCGGTTGGCTTAAATCAAGACCGCGATATGATTTAGATCATAGCGGCAAGGTGCGGCCGTCGATATTAATAAAAATATGCGGCCCATGTTCCATCACGCGCCCAGACGTTTTGCGCCAATCGCTTTGGCCATCGCGGCGGCGTGGCTTGTCGCGATGGCAAGCTTGGTGCCGGCCCAAGCGCAAATGCATCAGGCGCCGACCGCCGGCGCGCCATCGGCGGAACATCCATTCGGCTTCAAAGCCTACGGCGTCTTCAGCCGGATGATAACGCAGCGCAACTACCTTGCCGTCGTTGCGCTGAAGGATGCCGCCGACGGCCGTGCCACCGACGCGGTGGGAGCGGTGTCCGGTCTGCGCGGCGAGATTTCAATGATCGAAGGGCGTCTGATCGTCAGCTATGGCGCCGACTGCGGTTCTGCCTGTCCAGCCGCATCGACCGAATCCGCGACCTTGCTGGCAACGGCATCCGCGCAGCACTGGCGCCCGGTTGCGATCGACAAGGATCTCGACGCCAAGGCCGTGGAGACTTTCATCCGCGCGCAGGCCAAGGCCGACGGCTTGGACGACAACAAACCGTTCCCGTTTCGCATCAACGGCGCGATCACCGACTTCGTCATGCACGTGAATGCGGCGCTCAATCCGCGCTTCAAGGGCCATGGCTCGTTCGATGAGATGGCGGTCACTGGCTTGGCCAAGGGGCCGCGCCTGGCCGGATCCGTGGTCGGATTTTATGCGCCGCCCGCTTTGCAGGGCGTCATCACGCATGGGGGAGAATTCTTCCACTCGCACTACGTCGACGAGCAACGAACCACGACCGCGCATCTCGACAGCTTCGGCATCGCGGCCGGCTCGACATTGCTGTTGCCGCGGGACGAATAGCGCCTGACGGCTTGCGATCTCGATCTCAGCTCGGCGGTCGCGGGGTCGAACCTGGGCCGTATTTGTCCAGCGCCGACAGGGCGTCCTGCAGCAGGGTGCGAATGTGCTCGGCCGAGCCGGCGGAAACCATGCTGGGGTCGAGGTAGAAATCGAGCCCGGTCATGTGTTCGCTGAAGACTTCGATCTTCTTGCCATCGGCATCGAGCATGCCCTCGACCGCATAGGGAAGGATCTCGCGGCTGATCCCCTTCATGGTGATCGGCGGCAGTGCGTGTGCGACCAGGATGTCGCGCACCAGGGCGTAGGTTTCGTAGCTGGTCACGATATGACCAGGTTCGGCGATCGTTTGCAGGCGCGCCGCGAGGTTTGCTTCCGCGCCGATGATTGTATAGTCCATCCGATCGGCGCTGCCGAAATTTCCAACATTGCAGAATCCGGTATTGATGCCCATGCGGACACGGAACGGGTGCTCGACGCCCTCGCTCCGCCATTTCACATTGAGCTCGGCGAGGCGATGCTGCATGTCGGCGGCCATACGCAGGCATGCCTTGGCGTCTTCCGCTTCTCCCTTGGATTCCGGGTCGCCAAAAAAGATCAGAATGGCGTCGCCGACGAATTTATCGATCGTGCCGCCATGTTTGAGCGCGATGTTGGACATCTCGGTAAAATACTCGTTGAGCAGCGACGTAATCTGTTCCGGCTGCAGCCGTTCCGTGGTGGCGGTGAAATGCTTGATGTCGGAAAAGAACATCGTGAGCTTTTTGCGCTCGGTGTGGATCGTGACGTCCTTTTGACCGCTGAATATGCTCTTGTAGATCTGCGGCGAGAGGTAACGCGAAATCTTCTTCGACAAAGTGGCGAGGAAGTCATTCGCGGTCTCGAGCTCGCGGTTCATGCCGCGAATCGTCGCCGCCTGGCGTTGCTGCACGCCGATGAAGGTAAATCCGGAAGCCGCCATGAAGACGAAATAGGCCAGCAGGTACTTGAAGGAAAATATGTTGGTCACGATCGCCTGGCTGATGGTGATCTCCTGGATGCCGCGGACGTCGCCGACCTTCCAGTCCCGTTTTGGGCTTTCCGCATGGGCGTTGTGGCAGGTCACGCAGGCGGGCCCCATGATTACCGCCCCAATCAGGCGGACGTGATCGGTCAATACCGATGCCGATATGTCGGTCAATTGCCGGTCCGGATGCTCGCGTAGTTGTGCGAGCGCGCCTTTCTCGAATTCATCGAGCACGTGCGGCTCGCGATTCTTGAATGGATAGTCCGACACGAACCGGTAGGCGATGTTGTGCTGCTGCTCGCTGATCACCCGCCCGAGTTCGAGCGAGAGGGTCGCGGGGATCGGTATGGCGCCGTCGATGGATGCGTAATTGTGCGCCACTTGGGTCAATCCGTTCGCGGCCAAGACCCGGCCGACAACGTTGGTGGCGTAATAGGCGCGCACGCTGCTGACCACCGAATTCAGATCGCGCGCCTGACGCAGCAACGCGGTTTCCGTCAAATTGCGCAAATCCAGCCAGACGGCGACCGGCAGGCCCGCGATCAGCGCAAGCACCAGCAGGATCAATACCAGGCTGCGCGAGCCCGTCGTTGCAGAGCGGACGTTTTCCATTGGCTGTCCTTTCCCGAATGGCCCAAAACCCGGCCGATTTCTGGACACGGCGATCAAGGAACTGGAAAGATTATTACATCGGGATTGGCGGTTCGAGGCCGTCGATTGCAGCGTCGCCTCGCTTGGCAAGCATGGAACTTTTTCACGCCGCCGTGACGCGCCGCAGGTCCGGCGGCACCGCTTCGGCGGCCAACGCGGAGAGCGCTTCGTCGAGCGGCATCACCTGCTGGCTTTCGCTGCCGAGGCGGCGGATCGACACCAGGCGCTCGGCGGCTTCCTTCTTGCCGACCACTAGCAGGGCCGGGACCTTGGCGAGCGAGTGCTCGCGCACCTTGTAGTTGATCTTCTCGTTGCGCAGGTCGCCGTCGACCCGCAGTCCGAGTTGGCGCGCCGCGGCGATCACCTCGCGCGCATAGTCGTCGGCGTCGAGCGTGATGGTGGCGACGACGGCCTGCAGCGGCGACAGCCACAGCGGCAGGTGTCCGGCATAGTGCTCGATCAAGATGCCGGTAAAGCGTTCCATGGAGCCGAACATGGCCCGGTGCAGCATTACTGGCGTCACCTTGTTGGAATGCTCGTCGATATAGAACGCGCCGAGCCGGCCGGGCAGATTGAGATCGACCTGCACGGTGCCGCATTGCCATTCGCGGCCGATGACGTCGCGCAGCACGTATTCGAGTTTCGGCCCGTAGAAGGCGCCTTCGCCCTTGTTGAGCGTCCACGGCCGGCCGGAGGCTTTGAGCGCCGCCATCAGCGCGGCTTCCGCCTTGTCCCAGACCGCGTCGTCGCCGATGCGCTTGTCGGGCCGGTCGGAGAACTTGATGCGCACGTCGTCGAAACCGAAATCCTGATAGATCGACAAAATCTGGTTGTTGACCTTGAGCGTCTCGTCGGCGATCTGGCTTTCCATGATGAAAATGTGCGCGTCGTCCTGCGTGAAGGCGCGCACCCGCATCAGCCCGTGCAGCGCGCCCGAGGGCTCGAAGCGGTGCACCTTGCCGAACTCGGCGATCTTGAGCGGCAGGTCGCGATACGACTTCAAGCCGTTCTTGAAGATCTGCACGTGGCCAGGGCAGTTCATCGGCTTGATGGCGTAAACGCGCTCGTCCTCCTCGCGCTGGGCGGTGAGGAACATCATGTCGTTATAGGTCGGGATGTGGCCGGTGGTGACCCACATCTCGCGGTCCATGAGCTGCGGCGAGTTCACTTCGATGTAGCCGAATTCCTGCTGGCGGCGGCGGATGTAGTTCTCCAGCGCCTGGAACAGCGTCCAGCCTTTGGCATGCCAGAACACCGAGCCGGGCGCCTCTTCCTGGAAATGGAACAGGTCCATCTCGCGGCCGAGCCGGCGGTGGTCGCGCTTCTCGGCTTCCTCGATCTGCTTGAGATAGGCGTCGAGCTCGTCCTGCTTGGCGAAGGCGGTGCCGTAGATGCGGGTGAGCATCGGGTTCTTCGAAGTCGCCGCGCCAATAGGCGCCGGCCACCTTCATCAGCTTGAAGGCATTGCCGACCTTGGCGGTCGAGGTCATGTGCGGGCCGCGGCAGAGGTCGAACCAGTCGCCCTGCTTGTAGATTTTTATTTGCTGGTCTGCCGGGATGGCGTCGACCAGCTCGACCTTGAAATTCTCGCCCATGTCGCGGAAGGTTTTCTTGGTCTGCTCGCGCGACCAAATCTCTTTAGTGAACGGCCGGTCGCGCGCGACGATCTCCTTCATCTTTTTTTCGATTGCCGGCAGGTCTTCCAGCGTGAACGGCTGGTTGCGGAAGAAGTCGTAATAAAAGCCGTTCTCGATCACCGGGCCGATGGTGACTTGCGTGCCCGGCCACAGCGATTGCACGGCTTCCGCCATGATATGCGCGGCGTCGTGCCGGATCAGCTCGAGCGCGCGCGGGTCGTCGCGGGTGAGAAATTCGATCTTGGCGTCGCGCTCGATCGGGTCGGCGAGATCGGTGAGCGCGCCGTCGAGCGCCATGGCCACGGTGCGCTTGGCCAGCGAGGGCGAAATGCCCTTGGCGATATCAAGCCCGGTGGTGCCTTGGGGGTAGTCCCGGCGTGCGCCGTCGGGAAAGGTCAGCGCGACCATGTCTCGTCTCCTGTGGCTCACTCCCGCGAACGAGCGCGGGTAAGCGTGATTTCGAGAGGGATATAGCAGCGCTTTACGGCCTTGCAACAGCAATCATGAGGGGGTCTCGCCGGCCGAGCCGGCCCGATAGGCCGCGGACACAATGAGCACGCCGAGCGCCACCAGCAGCCCGCTCAGATTGCCGAGAAACTGGCTGGCCGCCTCGATATTGTTGCCGATGCCAAACCCAAGTCCGAGATAGGCCGAGGTCCACAGCAGCCTGCCGATCAGCGCAAACCCCAGGAAGCGCGCGAACTGGTAATGGCTGACGCCGGCGAGCAGACTGACGACCGAGCTCAGCGAGGATGTCAGCGTGCGGGTGACGATTACCGTCGCGCCACCCCAGCGCTGCAGCAGCGACTGCATGCGGGCTTTGCGTTCGGCAGTGTAGCCGATCCAACGGCCGTGGCGGGCGAGAAAGTTCACGCTCACGGCGCGTCCGATGCCGTAGGCGATCATATCGCCGGCAAGCGATGCGACGACCGCGATCGCGGCTGCCCATTCCCACCGGATATTTCCCAGCGCCGCCAGCGAGCCGGCCAGGATGGTCGCGACGCCGATCGGCAGCGGCAGACCGATGGCACCCAAGAGCAGCGTCGCCGCCAGCGCCGGATAGCCATAGATCAGCAGCGCCGACAGAATGCGATCGGTCAGTCCGCCCGAGCTTTGCGCGTCGGCGGGCGCGGGCGGCGGCGCCGATTGACCGAGCGCATGTTGCACCTGGCGGACGAAGTCGAAACGCGACATGCCGCGCTTATCGGCAATGGATTTGAGGCTTTCATCGTGGCTGGTCTCCGGCGGCAGGCCGAGGCGCGGCAGCAACTCGTTCAACGGCACGCGGTAGCTCGCCGCCACATGGTCGAGCGTCATCCAGGGGCGCAGGCTGCTGAGCTGCGGCCGGCCGGCTTCATAGGCCGAGCGCAACAGCAGGTATGAGCCGTAGCTGCGCAGTCCGAAAAATAGCGATGCCAGCGTACTCAACGCGATGATCGCCACTAGAATATAACCGCTGCGTTTGGTCATCGCGGCTCGACGTTCGTCCGGCGCCACCGCCCGTAGCGCCACGGCGTCCACCAGTGGGCGCCCGGCGGCAAAATCGCCGGCACGAAATCGAGGCCCGACGTTCCAAACGGGTGGCAGCGCAGGATGCGCGCGAGCGTCATCCAGCCGCCCGCCCACAGCCCGAAGCGCGCAATCGCCTCATCGGCAAATTCGGAACAAGTCGGCAAATGCCGGCAGCGCGGGCCGATCAGCGGCGCCAGCGTATAGCGATAGGCCAGCACCAGGGCGCGGCCGAACAGGCGAGGAGCGCGGCTGACGGCGGAAAACAGGGCCGGACTATCCATGGCCATGACTGATAACGCGGAAGCGGCCGGCAAACTACTCCGCCGCCTGCGTGCGCTTCTTGGCCTCGATCTGATCGAGCGCCGACACCACCGCGTCGAAGGTGAGCATGGTCGAGGCGTGGCGCGCCTTGTAGTCGCGCACCGGTTCGAGCACCGCGATCTCGGCCCATTTGCCGGCCGGCGGCGGGCCGTTTTCCTTCAGCATCTTGCGCACGGTCTCGCGCAGTTCGCGCAGTTCGGCCGGCTTCGAGCCGACCACATGGCGGGCCATGATCGAGGACGAGGCCTGGCCGAGCGCGCAGGCCTTCACGTCATGGGCGAAATCGGTGACCACCGGGCCGTCCATTTTGAGGTCGACGGTGACCGTGGAGCCGCACAACTTGGAATGGGCGGTGGCGCTGGCATCGGGCGCGGTCAGCCGGCCGAGGCGGGGGATATTACCCGCCAGGTCGAGGATTTTGGCGTTGTAAACCTCGTTAAGCATTGAAGTTTTACCGATGTGCCCGTTGTCGCGGATTGCCTCTGGCCGCGCAAACGAATATATAGGGGCTGACCCGATGGCGCGAGAAGGGGTTCTCGGCGCCGGGGCGTGGTTTAACGAGCCATGCCGAATGGGAATGCGGCGTCCAGGCGCCCCGCATTGGACCTCAGCCGTCCGGCGGGTTACTGACGCGGCCACCCCGGTGACACTCCCGGTGCAGCCCTGATGGGTGGGTGCCGGTCGAACGGAGAGACCGTCATGGACGCCAAGAATACGATCATCAAGCCGTGGCCCAAGCAGGGCCTGTCCGAACATGTGCGGGCGGCGCCAACGCCGGTCGAGCCGCGCCCGTCGCGCGACGAGGCGGAAGCCGCGGTGCGCACGTTGATTGCCTATGCCGGCGACAATCCGGACCGCGAAGGATTGCTAGAGACGCCGAAGCGCGTGATCGGCGCCTTTGAAGAACTCTACCAGGGCTACCGCGAATGCCCGGTGGAGGTGCTCGACCGCACCTTCAGCGAAACCGGCGGCTATGACGACTTCGTGCTGGTGAAGGACATCACCTTCAATTCCCATTGCGAGCACCACATGATGCCGTTCTTCGGCAAGGCGCATGTCGCCTACATGCCGGTGGAACGGGTGGTGGGCCTGTCCAAGCTGGCGCGCCTGGTCGACGTCTATGCGCGCCGGCTGCAGACGCAGGAGCATCTCACCTCGCAGGTGGCGACCGCGATCGACGAGATCCTGAAACCGCGCGGCGTCGCGGTGATGATCGAGGCCGAGCATATGTGCATGTCGCTGCGCGGGGCGGAGAAGGCCGGCGCCCAGACGGTGACGACGCAGTTCACCGGCGTATTCCGCGAGGATGCGAACGAGCAGGTGCGCTTTATAACGATGCTGCGCGGCGGGCAGCGCTAAGCCCCGCGTCAACTCGCGAGGCGAGTTTGGCTGAAAAATCCGAAATCGAAGAAGGCCTGGCCTTCGCGCCGCGATTTGGCGCGGACGGGCTGATCACGGCTGTCGTCACCGACGCCAAGTCGGGCGACGTGCTGATGGTCGCGCACATGAACGACGAGGCGCTGGCGCAAGACCATCGCCAGCGGCGAGGCCTGGTACTACAGCCGCTCGCGCAAAGCATTGTGGAAAAAGGGCGAGAGCTCCGGCCACGTCCAGCGCGTGGTCGAAATGCGCGTCGATTGCGACCAGGACGCGCTCTGGCTCAAGGTCGAGCAGGCGGGCGCCGGGCGCCTGCCACACCGGACGGCGCTCGTGCTTCTACCGCGCGGTTCCGCTCGGCAGCAGCGGGACGGTTACGCTGGAATTCCGTAACGCAGACAAGACTTTCGATCCGAACGCCGTTTACGACAGGTCGCGCTGAATCATGGCCGACGCTGCCGCGCCCGGGATCGAAGTCCGGCTCGCGTCGGATGCGCAAGGCGTTGTCGCTTTTGTAACGCTCGACAACCGCAAAAAGCTCAACACCCTCGACCGCGCGCTGATGACCGATTTCGTCGCCAAAGTCGAGGCGTTGGCCGGGCGCGACGACCTGCGCGCATTGGTGCTCGCCGGCGCCGGCGACCAGGCGTTCATCGGCGGCGCCAATATCGACGAGTTGGCGGCGCTCGATCGCGTCAGCGCCGAAGGCTACATCGCGCTGGTCCACCGCACCTGCGATTGCCTGCGGCATCTGCCGGTGCCGGTCATTGCCCGGATCGACGGCTACGCGCTAGGCGCCGGTCTGGAAGTGGCGGTGTCTTGCGATCTGCGCGTCGCCACGACGCGCGCCAAGTTCGGCATGCCGGAGGTTAAGGTCGGCATTCCCTCAGTCGTCGAGGCCGCGCTCATTCCGCATCTGATCGGATGGGGCCGCGCGCGCGAACTGTTGCTGCTCGGCGAGATCATCGACGCCGAAACCGCGCTGCGTTGGGGCCTGGTCGAGCGCGTGGTCGAACCGGAGGCGCTCAATCGCGAGGTCGACAACATCGTGCGCGCGCTGCTCGCCGCCGGTCCGCAGGCGGTACGTCGCCAGAAGCGGCTTATGCGCGAGTGGGAGCAGCTTCCGGTCGACCGCGCCATTGCGGCCGGCATCGACGCCTTTGTGCGCAGCTTCGATGGCGACGAGCCGAGGCGGATGTTGAACGCCTTCCTGAAGCGAAGGCGCTAAGGACCCATCGGGTGGTGCCGATACTGGTTTCGCTTCCGGGCGATTGCCTGTAGACTTGATCTCGCCCTTTTGAATTGTAATTGCGGGCTTCGTTAAGCGGATGAGCGAATGATGGGGGCGGGCACAGCTACAGTTGCGGGTAAGGCGCGGCGGCGGTTCTGCCTCGTGCTGGTAAAGCCGTCGCATTACGACGACAAAGGCTACGTCATCCAATGGATGCGTTCACCGATCCCGTCGAACTCGCTCGCCTCGCTCTACGGGCTGGCCAAGGATTGCGCCGAGCGCCGCATCCTGGGCGCCGACGTCGACATCGACATCCACGTCTTCGACGAAACCAATACCCGCATCCGCCCCGCGCGCCTGGCGGCGATGATCGAGGCGGCCGGCGCCGGCATGGTCATGCTGACCGGCGTACAGTCGAACCAGTTCCCGCGCGCTCTCGATCTGGCGAAGCCGCTGCTTGAGCGCGACATCCAGGTCGGCATTGGCGGTTTTCACGTCTCCGGCGTCACCAGCATGCTCGGCGGCGTCGACGCCGACCTCGACCGCGCCAAGGCGATGGGGGTATCGCTGTTCGCCGGCGAAGCGGAAGGCCGGCTGGAAGATGTGCTGCGCGACGCCGCCGCGAAGTCGCTCAAGCCGCTCTACAATTTCATGGCCGATCTGCCGGGCATCGAGGGCACGCCGATCCCGCTGATGGCGGTCGAGCGCGCGCAACGCACCGCCGGCGGCACCACCAGCTTCGACGCCGGCCGCGGCTGCCCGTATCAATGCTCGTTCTGCACCATCATCAACGTGCAAGGGCGTAAGTCGCGCCGCCGTTCGCCGGAGGACGTCGAAAAGATCGTGCGGGTGAACTACGCGCAAGGGCTGCGTGCGTTCTTCATCACCGACGACAATTTCGCCCGCAACAAGGACTGGGAACCGATCATCGACCGCATCATCCACCTGCGCGAGGTGGAGAAGTTCAACATCAGCTTCGTCATCCAGGTCGATACGCTCTGCCATAAGACGCCGCATTTCGTCGAGAAGTGCGCGCGCGCCGGCGTCAAGCGCGTGTTCATCGGATTGGAGAACATCAACCCGGATAATCTCGCCGGTGCCAAGAAGAAGCAAAACAAGATCACCGAATACCGTGACATGCTGCTGGCCTGGAAAAATAGCGGCGTCATCACTTATGCCGGCTATATCCTCGGCTTCCCGAACGACTCGTACGAATCGATTATGCACGACATCGACGTGATCAAGCGCGAGCTGCCGGTCGATCTGCTGGAGTTCTTCTATCTCACGCCGCTGCCAGGCTCGGAGGACCATCTCAAGCTGCACCGCGCCGGCGCACCGCTCGATCCGGACATGAATAAGTACGACCTCAATCACATCTGCACGACACACCCGAAGATGTCGCGCGAGGAGTGGGATCGCGCCTACAAGATGGCGTGGCAGCGCTACTACACCATCGATCACGTCGAGACGATTTTGCGGCGGGTGGCCAAGACCAAGGCGAATGCCAGCAACGCGCTGTTCCTGATCACCTGGTTCATGGGCAGCATCAATATTGAGCACATTCACCCGCTTGAAAGCGGCTTCCTACGGCTGCGGTCGCGCAGCGACCGGCGGCCTGGGCTGCCGATCGAGCCGGTCTGGTTGTTCTATCCGAAATATTTCGCCGAGATCGCCGGCAAGCTGGTCAAGTGGTCGGCGCTCTATTTCAAGCTGCGCCGCATCTATCTGCGCATCAAGCACGATCCGCAGCGCTTCGCCTACACCGATTCGGCCATGACCGCGGTCGCGGCCGACGAGGCCGATACGCACGAATTATTCCGGACCGACGCGGCGCAAGCCTATGTCGCGCAAGCGAAACGGGTGAAGGACGCGCAGGAAGGCCACGCGCACGATCACGCCCATGCCGCGGTGCCGGTGGAAGCCGCCGAATAGATTTCAGCCGATGCGCGCCAGCAAGGCCTGCGCCCGCAAGAGATGCGGGCGGTCATACATCTTGCCGTCGATGCCGACCGTCCCGGCGCCCGGCTGCGCCGCGAAGGCGGCGACCACCGCCTTGGCCTTGTCGATCTGATCGGCCGTCGGCGTAAACACCTCGTTGATCACCGGCACCTGCGCTGGATGAATGGCTAATCGTCCGCTGAAGCCTTCGCGGCGCGCCAGTTCGGTGTCGCGGCGCAGAACCTCGGCGTTGCGGAAATCGACGTGGATGGTCTCGATCGCCGGCACTTTGGCCGCCGCCGCGCCGTAGAGGCACATCGAGCGCGCCAGCCGATAAGGCTCGGTGAGCTCGCCCGCGGCATCGCGGTTGGCCTCGGCGCCAAGTTCGGCGGAAAGATCCTCCGGGCCCCAGGTGAGGCCGATCAGCCGCTTGCTGGAATTACGGAATGTGCCGGCGAGAAACAGTCCGGCGGCGGACTCGACCGCCTGCGCCAGAATTTTGACGGAGCCTTCCGGCAAACCGGCGATCGCCTCGCTCGCGGTGAGTTTGGCGTCGAGATGCACGACCGAGGCGCCGCCTTCGGCCTTGGGAAAGAGGATGGCGTCGGGCGCGCCCGGCACCACCGCGTCGAGATCGGCATCGGTCATGCCGGTGTCGAGGCCGTTGATGCGCACCAGCAGGCGAGGGCGCTGCTGCTTTCCTCGGTGTGCCTTGAGGAAAGCCAATGCCGCGGCGCGTGCTTGTTCCTTGCGCTCGGGCGCGATCGAATCCTCGAGGTCGAGGATCACGGCATCGGCGCCGCTCGCCACCGCCTTGTCGAGCTTGGACCCGCCGGTTGCGGGGACGAACAGAAAAGAACGCATCACTTTTGCCGGGTCACTTCGGCCGCATGATGATGAAGGCGTTGCGGTGGCATTCGGCCACCAGCGTGCCGTCCTGCTTGAACGCCTTGTGATGGAATTCGACGATACCGGCGCTCGCGCGCGATTTCGACGCGCGCTTGCTCACGACTTGCGTGCTGCAGTGGACGGTGTCGCCCTCGAACAGCGGGTTGGGAAATTTCACGTCGGTCATGCCGAGATTGGCGATTGTTGTGCCGACCGTCATGTCGGAAACCTGGATGCCGATCATCAGGCCGAGCGTGAACAGCGAGTTCATCAGCGGCTGGCCCCACTCGGTTTCGGTCTCGCAGAAGTGGCGGTCGATATGCAGCGGCTGCGGGTTGAGTGTCATGTTGGAGAACAACATGTTGTCCATCTGCGTCACGGTGCGGGTGTATCGGTGCTCGTACAGCTTGCCGACCTCGAAGTCCTCGAAATAAAGCCCACCGCGCTTGTGCCGCTGGATCGTGTCCACCATCGCTGTCCTCCGGATCGTGACCTGGGCAGGGACCGCGTGCGCCCCGCCGCCGTTAACCAGTCATTTACCATAATTACCCATGCTCGACAGGGCTCGCGAAAGCCGGCGTCTCGAATGGCCGAAAAGCGGATAGGCCCGGCCCGCGACCTCAAGGCACGTCATGGCGATCGACTCCGTCTCGGCCAATGCGTCATCGCAGGTTGCGGGCGCGATCCGCAACGCGGCGCAATCGACCGGCGCCAGCTTTGAATATCTGCTGACTACCGCGCGCATCGAATCCAACCTCAATCCGGCCGCGCAGGCAACGACCTCATCGGCGAAGGGGCTCTACCAGTTCATCGAACAGACCTGGCTCGGCACCCTGAAGCAAGCCGGATCCGCGCACGGCTACGGCCAATATGCGGACGCCATAACGCAGACTTCGGACGGCCACTTCGAGGTGGCCGATCCGATCCAGCGCGCGGCGATCATGCGCCTGCGCAGCGATCCGACCGTGAGCGCGACCATGGCGGGCGCCTTCACCCAGACCAATGCCGTCCAGCTCGCTGGCGCCATCGGCCGTGCGCCTTCCGAAGGCGAGCCTTACATCGCGCATTTCCTCGGCTCCGACGGGGCCGCGAAGCTGATCCACGTGGCGGCGACGCAACCGCGCGCCAACGCCGCCGCGATGTTTCCGCAAGCGGCGGCGGCGAACCCAAGCATATTCCGCAACAAATTCGGCCTGCCGCGTAGCGCCAGCGAGGTCTATTCGGCGCTGACCGGACGCTTCGATGTTGCCCGCGCCGTCACGTTTGCGCCGGACTTAAGCGGCAACACGAGCGCGCCACCTGCTTCCCCCGACACCGCCGGCGTCACGCAGGCCTTCGCGCAAGCCAATGAGGTCCCACCGCCGGTGCCTAAGTCGGCCGTGGAAGCGGTGCCGGTGCCGTCACCGGCGCCGCAGGCGCGGCCGTTCTTCCAGACCATGTTCAGCGATCGCGACAACCGGGCGGTGACGCAAACCGTGAGCAATCTGTGGACGCCGGCCAGCGCCGATACGTCCCCCGCGGCGGCGCCCTCGCTGACGCTCAATCTGTTCACCGACGCTCCGGCCGCTCCCCGCAAGCGGCCCGGCGGCAAGCTCTGAGCGTCCGCGCCGCTTACCGCATCGTTAACGCGCTATCAATTTCTATGGTAAACGCTTTGTTAAGCCTCCTTGGCTAGGCTTGCGCGTGCCGTCGATGTTCAAGATGGCTGTCGGTCACGTCTGGTAGTGCCATGATTGTTCGTCAGTTTTTGCAGTGGATCCGCCACGTTCCGCCCGGCGAAAGGGCTGAGGCCACATCCGCGCTCGCGCGCGCTTATCTTTATTCCGATCTGTCGCCCGACGATCTCGCCGCCGCCGAAGGCGCGATGATCATGTTGCTGGACGATCCCTCGCCGTTGGTGCGTCGCGCGCTCGCCGAAGTGTTCGCCACCTCGCAGAAGGCGCCGCCGGTGGTGGTGCACGCGCTTGCCAACGATCAGCCGGAGATCGCGATGTCGATTCTCGCGCTTTCGCCGCTGGTACAGGAACCCGATCTGGTCTACTTGGTGACCACTGGGCAGCCGGCTGCACAGGCCGCCATCGCCAGCCGTGCGATGCTGCCGCGCTCGCTCGCCGCCACCATCGCCGAGGTCGGTTCGGCGCAGGCTTGCCTGGCGCTCTTGGAAAATCTCGACGCCGATATCGCTCCGTTCTCGATCGATCGCATGGTGGAACGGTTCGGCCATCTGGCGGCGATCCGCGAGACCATGTTGGCGCGCGCCGATCTGCCGATGGCGACCCGCCAGGCGCTGCTCAGCAAGCTGTCGCAGACGCTGGCCGGCTTCGTCGCCGGGCGGCTATGGATGGGTACCGAGCATGCGGAATATGCGGCGCGCGAGGCTTGCGAAAAAGCGACCGTCGCGCTCGCCGCCGAGACGCCCTACGATGAGGTCAGCCACCTGGTGCAGCATTTGCGCCAAAGCGGACAGCTCACCGCCGCGCATGATCCTGCGCGCGCTGCTCTCCGGCAACGTGGTCCTGTTCGGGGAAGCGCTGGCGGAATTGTCCGGCCTGCCGCTCGACCGTGTCACCAGCTTTATCCACGACCGGAACATTTCCGGCTTTGGTGCGCTTTACCGCAAGGCCGGGCTGCCGGATCTGGCTTATCCCGCTTTCCGCGCAGCCATCGCGGCAATGCGCGAGGGCGCGCTGGTCGGCGAGCAGGGCGGGGTGGCGCGGCTCAAGCGGCGCATGGTCGAGCGCGTGCTGAGCGCTTGCGCGGCCGAGCCCGATCCGAATTTGGCGTCGCTGCTGGCGTTGCTGCGGCGTTTCGCGGTCGAGGCCGCGCGCGAGGAAGCGCGCATGTTCTGCGACGATCTGGTCGCGAACGATGGTCCGATTGACGCCGGCCGGCTCATCGACGACGCGCGGCTGGTGGCGTAGCGCTCTTCTCGCGCCGGCAGGCGATATCTACCGCCGTTCGTCCCCGCGAAAGCGGGGACTTAGCACTTCACGCGCACCGAAACCGTGCAATAGCGTGCGCAGCATCCTGCGCATATGGGCGTTGTCGTCGATGACGAGAAAACGCAGTCGGTTGAATTCGATGCGGACCATGGTGCCCAGGGCCTCGGGCGGCTCCGCCCGATACCTCTTGGTTCCCAAGCTAGTCGGCTGCCGTTAACGCCCGGTTAAGCATCGAATGGGCGAAAGGTTATCCGTTCAATCACTTACGGCTGCTATGCGCGCGCGAACGGCTACGCCTTGAGCAGGCTCGCCATGATCCGCTCGCGCGTCAGCGGCAGATCGCGGATGCGCGCGCCGAGCGCGTGCGACACCGCATTGCCGATCGCGGCGGCGGTGGGGCCGGCGGTCACTTCGCCGACGCCGAGTGGCACCTCGTCCTTGGTATTGATGAGCTCGATGTCGATCTCCGGCACTTCGCTGAATTTCAGCACCGGGTAGGTCTCCCAGTCGATCGAGCTCACCCCGTTATCGAAGCGCACCTGTTCCTTGAGCACCCAGCTCGCGGATTGAATGATGCCGCCTTCGAGCTGATTGATCACGCCGTCCGGATTGATGACGAGGCCGGCGTCGGTCGCGCACCACACGTGCGCCAAGCGAATTTCCTCATCGACGTCGAGTTCGACCACCACGGCGGAGTAGGCGGCGCGGTTCTTGTAGCGCGCAAAGCCAATGCCGCGGCCGCGGCCGCGGCCGCCGGGCGCTTTCGGATTCCAGCCGGCCATGGCGACAACCTTTTCGATCACCGCGCGCGCGCGTTTATCGGCGGTTATCGACAAACGATAAGCGACCGGATCCTGGCCGGCGCGCTCGGCCAATTCGTCGATGCAGCATTCCATCGCAAAAATGTTCGGCATGGCGCCGAGACTGCGCAGCGCCGAGGTGCGCACCGGCGTCTCCGTCATCAGATGATGGACGATGCGCTTGGCCGCGATGTCGTAGAGCGGCTCGCCGTTGCGGGTGGCGCCGCCGCCATTGGCTTCCGGCACGTCATTGGGCGGCGGCTCGGGCGGCGGATTGGGCAGCGCCACCGCGCCCAGCAGAACGCCGCCGGCGCCCGGGCGCTTGTTGTGTGTGCCGCTCCAGATTTCCTGCGTCCAGTCGGTGGGCTTGCCGGCATCGTCGAGCAAAGCGCGCACCTTCACGATCATGGCCGGAGTTTTCGGCTCGTAGACGAACTCTTCCTCACGCCGCCAGCGCACCCGGATCGGCTTGCCCGGCATCTGCATGGCGATGATGGCGGCGTCGGCAGCGGCATCGTCGGCGCCGTTGTGGCCGTAGCAGCCCGAGCCCTGCACGTGGTGCACGGTGATGGCAGAGGCGTCGAGGCCAAGCGATATTGCCAGCGCGGCGCGCAACGGGAACACGCCCTGGCAATGCGTCCACACCGTCAGATGACCGTCGCGATATTCGGCCAGCCCGCAGGACGGCGAGATCGAAGCATGCGCAAGATAGCCGCGACTATAGGTGGCCTCGAAGCGCTGGCGGCCTTGTGGCTCGCCCACTTCCGGCGCGCCGAACACCCGGTCGATCCACGGCCGCTGCAACAGCCAGGACGCCTCCGCTTGCAGCGGGCTCGGCGTCTCGACGTTTTTCCAGGTCACGTGATTGAGCGCGGCGGCGCCCGCCAGATCGACGGCGGTCTCGTCAGTGCCGGCGATGGCGAGGAAATTGCCATGGCGGACGAAGTCGGTCGTGCCTTTGGCGGCGCGCCGTATCGCCTTTTCATCGATCTTATCGATGGTGGCGCCGCGGTTGGGCTGGCGCACCACCCGCGCATGCGCCATGCCGTCGAGCACCATGTCGTGGATGAAGGCGGCCTCGCCGAAAATCTTTCCCGGCAGGTCGAGGCGGGCGCCGCTTTGGCCGACGTGCTGCATGTCGGCGACCGGCTTGCGCTGCCCGCTGCCGGTTGCCTTGACGGCAAGGTTCACCGCGCCTTGAAGCGTCCAGTAATCCTGGCCGGTCGGTGCGCCGTTGCGCAGGATGCGGCCGTCGCAGATGGCAAGCTCGCCCACCTTGCAGCCGATGACTTTAGCGGCCTGATCGAGAAACAGCGCGCGCACATCGGCGCAGGCCTGTCGCATGGCGACGCCGCCGAATTGAATCGACTGGCTGCCGGCGGTGTAGCCTTCGTTCGGCGTCAGCTCGGTGTCGCCGGAGCGGATGGCGATGCGCGCCATCGCCACGTCGAGTTCGTCGGCGGCGATCTGCGTCATCGCGGTCAGCACGCCCTGGCCGAGCTCGACCCGGCCGGTATTGATGATGACCTTGCCGGCCGACGGGAACGATACCCAGCGCTCGAGGCTCGGATTGTCGGCCAACGGACCGGGCAGGATGGGCGCGTTCATCGTAGTGCTCCCGCGCGCATCTGCTCGGCGGCTTTTTCCACCGCGCGCATGATGCGGTTATGCGAACCGCAGCGGCAGATATTGTCATCGAGCGCCGCGGCGATGTCGCTTCGCGTCGGCGACGGATTTTTGTCGAGCAGAGCTTTCGCCGAGATCAGAATGCCGGCCAGGCAGTAGCCGCATTGGCCGGCCTGCTCGTCGATGAAGGCCTGCTGCAGCGGGTGAGGGTCGCTCAGGGCTCCCCAAGCCTTCGATGGTGGTGATTTTCTTGCCGGCGACGCTCCACACGTGCTTGCTGCAAGATTTCTCCGGCACGCCGTCGATCAGCACCATGCAGCAGCCGCACTGCTCGAGCCCGCAGCCGAAGCGGGTGCCCATCAGGCCGAACTCGTTGCGCAGCACGTTGAGCAGCGGCGTTTCCTCGTTGTCGAGCGAAACGCTGACCGGCTTGCCGTTGACGTGGAAATCGAATTTTTGAGTCATTCGCGGCTTGTTATCTTAATAGAATCCGAACTGCTCGCGCAAAATGCGTTCGTCGAGACTATGCCCGGGATCGAACAGCATATTGAGCGAAATGCCATGGTCCATCTCGATATCGACGCTGCGCACCGAGCGCACCTCGTCGGAATCGGCGACCGCGGCCACTGGCCGCTTGTCGGCGTCCTGCGCCTCGATGGTGACCTTGGCCTTGTCCGGCAGCAGCGCGCCGCGCCAGCGCCGCGGCCGGAACGGGCTGATGGCGGTGAGCGCGAGCAGCGGCGCGTTGATCGGGATGATCGGGCCCTGCACCGACAGATTGTAGGCGGTGGAGCCGGCCGGCGTCGACACCAGCACGCCGTCGGCGATGAGTTCGGCGAGCCGCTCCTGGCCGTCGATCAGGATGCGCAGATGGGCGGCCTGCGCGGTCTGGCGGAACAGCGAAACCTCGTTGATGGCGCGATGCTCGTGCATGCGCCCTTGCACGTCGTGCGCGCGCATCACCAGCGGGTGGATGACGGTGATGTGGGCGGCCGACAGCCGCTCGATAAGATTGTCGATGGAGAAATCGTTCATCAGGAAGCCGACGGTGCCGCGGTGCATGCCGTAGATCGGCTTGCCGGAATTCATGAATTTGTGCAGGGTTTGCAGCATCAAGCCGTCGCCGCCGAGCGCCACGATCACGTCGGCGTCCTTCGGCTCGACATTGCCGTAGCGCCCTTGCAGCCGCTCATAGGCCTCGCGCGCCTCCGGCGTCGAACCGGCGACGAAGGCGATATGCTTGAAACGCGGGGGCGGGCGGCTCATTTGGACCAATTCTAGGGACTGCACTATGGAACGCGCGGTGCTCGTCTATACGACTTGGCCCTCGATTGTCGAGGCGGAGGCGGCCGGGCGCAAAATCGTCGAGCGGCGGCTGGCGGCCTGCGTCAATATCCTGCCGGGGATGATCTCGCACTACTGGTGGGAGGGCAAAATCGAACGGGCCGAGGAGGCGGTGATGATCGTCAAGACCCGCGCCGCGCTGGCCGAGTCCGTGCGCGCGGCGGTGAAGGAAATGCACAGCTATACGACGCCGGCCATCCTCGTCTTGCCAGTCGAAAACGTCGATCCGGATTACCACAAGTGGATTGTGGAGGAGACGGGCGGCTAACCACGGTCATGGCCGGGCTTGACTAACGGCTGTCAGGTTTAAATTTCGACAGTGCGGCGAATGCGGCTGGACAGCTTTGTGCCAATCCCCAGACATCACCGCGACGTTATCCGCGGCCATTCGCGTGCGAACAGCGACCGCTTTACCCTCTGGACAAGGCCTAGGTCGAAGATCAGCATATTGAGCTGTCGGGAACAGGAGGATGCGCAAGACATCCGACATCCGGGAGGACATCATGATCAGTTCGAAGCGCCGAGGGCGCACGCCCTCGCAGGAACCCGTCGCCGGTAACGGTTTGATCAATCGCCGTGCCCTGCTCGGGCACGGTATCGCGATCGCGGGCGCGATGAGCACTGCCGGGACCATCACCGGCGCAGCCGCCGAGCCGCTCAAGGACCCGCAATGGAGTTTGGAAGTCGGCTCGATTACGCCGGCGGTGCAGACCGCGTCGCCGTATGAAAAGCACGTCGTGCGTTCGCTGAGCAATCCGAACGGTGAATTCCGCAACTCGCACGCGCGCACGCCGCACCATCTGCTCGGCGGCACCATCACGCCGAACGGCCTCCACTTCTCCATCAATCATGGCGGCGTGCCGAACATCGACCCGGCCCAGCACAAGCTCGTGATCCACGGCATGGTGCGCCAGCCGCTGGAATTCACCCTGGAGACGCTGTCGCGCTATCCGCTTGTCACCCGCACGAATTTCTTGGAATGCGCCGGCAATTCGGCGCCGATGTTCTCCAAAGAGCCGCTGCAGGTGACGGCGCAGGCGATTCACGGCCTCGTCTCCAACGCCGAATGGAGCGGCGTGCCGCTGTCGATCCTGCTCGACGAAGCCGGCATCGATCGGAATGCGAAATGGCTAATCGCCGAGGGTGCGGACCCGCACTTCCTTGATCGCAGCGTGCCCGTCAAGAAGGCCTACGACGACGCGCTGGTCGCGATCTACCAGAATGGCGAGCGCCTGATGCCCGGTAACGGCTATCCGATGCGCCTGCTGCTTCCCGGCTACCAGGGCAACATGAACGTCAAGTTCCTGCGCCGCATCAAGGTGGTCGAGCAGCCGGCCATGAGCATGTTCGAGAGCAAGACCTATTCGCAGATCCTGCCGGGCGGTAAGACCTGGCGCTTCCACTTCCTCATGGAGGTCAAGAGCTTCATCACCAATCCCTCGTTCGGTCACAGCCTGAAGGAGCCGGGCTACTATGCCATTTCCGGCGTCGCCTATTCGGGCACCGGACGCATTGCCAAGGTCATGGTCTCGGCCGACGGCGGCAAGAGCTGGGGCGAGGCCGCGCTGCAAGGTCCGGTCCACGAGAAGGCGTTTACGCGCTTCGTCATGCCGTGGCGCTGGGACGGGCAGCCCGCGATCCTGCAAAGCCGCGCCTGGGACGAGGCCGGCAACGTGCAGCCGCTACGCGCCGAGTTTGTGGCGGCGCGCGGCGAGGCGAGCAAACCGGTGACGACTCCGCTGGCCTTCCCCAATCAGCATTACAACAGCCTCACCAGCTGGGGCGTCGACAACAAGGGAGGGATCAAGCATGTCTATGCATAAGCTGCTGGCTGCCCTCATCCTTGCGCTCTCGGTCGGCGCCGGTAGCGCGTTCGCCCAAAGTCCGAGACTTAGGCAAGCCGATATCGGAGGCCGATATCAAGCAATGGGACATTGCCATTCTGCCGGACGGCAGCAACCTGCCGCCCGGCCAGCGGCACGTCGGCGCAAGGCGCCAAGATCTACGCGGAGAAATGCGTTGCCTGCCACGCCGAGGGCGGCAAAGGCGGCGGTTCGCCCGGCGCCGGACCGCTGGCCGGCGGCGCTCCGCTCAGCAACGGCATCGATACGTTGAAAACCATCGGCAACTACTATGGCTACGCCACGACTGTGTTCGACTACATCCGGCGGGCGATGCCGTTCAACATGCCGCGTTCGCTTCCCGACGACGAAGTCTACGCGCTCACCGCCTACATCCTCTCCTTGAACAAGCTCATCGGCGACAACGACGTGATTGACGCCAAGTCGCTGCCGCAGGTGAAGATGCCGAACCGGGACAATTACATCATACCTTACCCGGATCGAATCTAGACGCTCGTTGGGCGCCTCACCGGCCGCCCCATCCACCAACCTCGGGTTTACCCGAGATTGGATTGTTAAGTGCACAAGTCGGCCAAGGTCGACTTGTGATGACACGCCTTCGGCGCTCCTCAGGATGAGGCGGGGCTGGCGACTTTGATTTGCGGCGCCTCGTTAGTAGCTCGCCGTGCCGTCGATCACGGCTCTGAGCTGCCGGTATTCCTCGCAACTGGTGCTGCCGCAGATCAGCTTCACCTTGGCGAGGAAATCCTCGGCCTTGAGCCGGTTGCCCTGTTCCATCTGCCACATGCCGTAATAGGACCAGGTGCGCACGTGGTCGGGATCGGCGGCGAGCGCCTTCTCGTACCAAACTTTCGATTGATCGTAGTTGCCGATCTTGCGGTACGAGTAGCCGATATAGTTGGCGACGTCCGGGTGCTCGTCGCGGCCGAGCGCGTGCATGGTGGCGATGCCGGTCTGGTAATTGCCGGCGAGAATCAGCTGGCGGGCGGCGCGGTAGTCGCGCAGGAATTTCTCCTGCGCCAGTTGCTGCTCCTGCTGCTCGATGACGTTGCTCTTCTTTTTCTTGTCTTTTTTCTTTTCTTCGTCGGTCGTCGGGTACGGAGTATCGGTCCCCATGGCGATGACCGGCTTCAAGCCGACCTTGCCAACGATCAAGGCGGCGGCGGCGAAGATGGCGATGGTGCGAAGCGCTTGGGTCGGGGTCATGGCGGCACGTCTCCTCTAAGGGACTCGAATAAATGATACGGCGAAACCCGGCCGTACGGAAAAAACACTTCGTGATCGGTCCCTAGTCCCATTTGTTACGAAAAATTTAGCCGCGTCACGATCCCGCCCGCTTTCCGACACCGGCCGGTACCGCTGTTTGAACGCGCGATAACGGCGCGCTTCAGAGCGGGTTCAAGGGCTTGCGCGCATCCTGGCGGCAACGATCGGCGCCATGCCGGTCGGCCGAACAACCCCAGGGTTCGCGGCAACCCGGTTCGAGAAGAGGATAACGACCATGTTGAGGACAATTCGCGGCCGCCGTCATCGCGGTGAGCCTGATCGCCGGCCCGGTGCTGGCGCAAGGCGCCGCCAACCGCGCCCGCCACCACCAGCCAGCCGGCGGCGAAAGCCGATGCGGCCAAGACCGGCAGCCAAGACCGACGTGAAGCATGGTCAAGAAGACCAGGCATCACGCGGTCAAGCAGGTGAAACACGTGAAGCATGTGAAACATGCCAAGCACTTCAAGCATGTGAAGCATGTGAAGCACGGTCAAGCAGCCGGCCAAGGCCAAGATTGCGCGGCTGAGCAGCACTGCGGCTTGATCGCCGAAAATCGCGCGGACGAGCAGGCGCGCGTGCATACAGCGACGGCGCTTGACTCGTGCGCGCGTTGGAGAGAACATTTTGACGTGCTGGTTCCCCGGGTCAGCGCCGGGGACGAAAGAGGGAACACGGACACTGCGCGTTCGTCCTTGGCGAATTCGCAGAAATCCGTGGCTGCCCCCGCAACTGTAAGCGGCGAGCCCGCGTCCGATACGGCCACTGGGAAACCGGGAAGGCCGGACGCAACTGAGCGACGACCCGCGAGCCAGGAGACCTGCCAGCGCGGTCACCCAACCGGTGGACGGGGCGTCCATACGGAGCGGTCTTTCGCAGCGGTGACGACAATGCCGGTGCGAAGGCCGTGAGAGAAATCTCTCCCACGACATTCGCACACGTGAGCGTTCGCGCGTCGTCACGTATGCGTATCGCTCAACGTGTCCTTCGCATCGGGCTTGGTCTCACCCGATGCGCCGCATTCCGCGCGCGCAAACGAAGGAACGTTGCGTCATGGGAACGAAACGAAGCTTATCTGCGGCGCGCTGGTCGCGCTGGCCGGCCTGGCGGCTGGCGCCGCGCAGGCGCAAGACAACACTCAGGTGCTGCCGGCGATCGATGTCTGGGCGAGCCGCACCGGCGCCGGAATTGTCGGCGCCTCCACCAGCGTCATCACCGCCGAGGACATCGCGCGCTCGCCCGGCACGACGCTGCAGGACGTGCTGTCGCAAGAGGTGGGTGTCCAGACCATCAGCACGTCCGGCGGCAAGAACGGCGCCGGCACCACGGTCGACCTGCGCGGCTTCGGCGCGACGGCGGTCTCCAACACGCTGGTGCTGCTCAACGGGCGCCGGCTGACCGACATCGATCTCTCCGGCATCGATTTCAGCACGATCCCGCGCGACAGCATCGAGCGCATCGAAATCACCCGCGGCAACAGCGGCGCGGTGCTGTACGGCGACGGCGCCGTCGGCGGCGTCATCAACATCGTCACCAAGACCGGCGTGGCGCAGCCGCCATCCGGCGCGCGTCGAAGCCGGCTTCGGCTCGTTCAACCAGCGCGAACTCAATGCCTCCGCCGCTGCCTCGCACGGTGCCCGTTCGCGGTGTCGGCCTTCGGCAACGCGGTCAATTCGGACGGCTATCGCGTCAACGACTATGTGCGCCAGCGCAACGCGGTCGGCGACCTGCGCTACACCGGCGAGCGAGGGCAGCGCCTGGTTCAATATCTCCGGCGACGACCAGCATCTCGGCCTGCCGGGCGCGCGCCTGGTCGACCTGAACGCCGGCATCAACGAACTCGTCACCGATCGGCGCGGCGCCACCACGCCGAACGCGTTTTCGAGCAAGACCGGCGGCAGCCTGACCTTCGGCGTCTCGCGCATGATCGGCTCCAGCGTCGAACTGATCGTGGACGGCAATCTGCGCCGCAAGGATCAGACGGTCTTTTCCTCGCTGTTCGGCTTCGATACCTCGGACGTGCGCGGCCTCACCACCGGCTCGGTGACGCCGCGCGCGAACATCAACACCCAGTTGTTCGGCGCGCCCACCAAGATCACCACCGGCATCGATTATTACAATTCCAGTCTCGACGCCAAGCGCAGCGTCGAGCTCAGCGACCCGCCGTACCACACCTACGATCTCAACCAGCAAGCGACGGCGATCTATTGGCAGCAGACGCGTCGGCGTGCTGCCGACGACCGACGTTTCCTTCGGCGGGCGCCTGCAGCAGACCCGCCTGTCGGCGCGCGACCGTTACGATCCGACCGCGCCGGGCGCGGCTTCGACGCGCAAGCCATCCCGCTCGATTCGAGCCGAGACGCAGCACGCGCTGCATCTCGGCTTCGAGCATCGCTTCTCGCCGATGTTTGCCGTGTTCGGCCGGCTCGCGCGCAGCTTCCGCACGCCGAACGTGGACGAGCGCATCGGCGTGAATGCTTTCCCGGTCGATTTCAATCTGAAAACCCAGACCTCGCGCGACGTCGAGGGCGGCGTGCGCGGACGCTTCGGCGCGCTCGAATGGCAGTCGAGCGTGTATGCAGATGCTGCTCAACAACGAGATCTTGTTCATTCCGTTTCCGCCGATCGGCGCCAACATCAATCTCGATCCGACGCGCCGCATCGGCGTCGAGAACAGCGCGACGCTGCGGCTGTCGGATGCGCTGCGCCTGAAGGGCGGCCTGACCTATACGCGCGCCACCTTCCGCGAGGGGATCTATGCCGGCAACGACGTTCCGCTGGTGTCGCGCTGGACCGGCAATATCGGCCTGACCTGGGACATCTACCAGAAACTCGCCGTGTTCGATGCGGTCGTGCGCTATGTCGGCGAGCGGCGCATGGACAACGACCAGGCGAATTTCCAGCCGCTGATTCCTGCGCACACCACCGTCGATCTCCGCCTCGGCGGCGAGATGAAGAACTTGTTCTGGTCGGTGGCGGTGCAGAACCTGTTTAACGTCGAGTACTTCGACTACGCGGTCGCCAGTTCCGCAACCTTCGGCCGCTACAATGCCTATCCGCTGCCGGGACGGACCTACATGGTGAAGGCCGGCGCCACGTTTTGACGACGGCGCGGGCCGCGGCCGGCGAATTCTGCTAAGTTTCGCCCGTCACGATTCCGGAGGGCGATCCATGGCAATGGTGCGGATGCTGTTGGCAGCCGTTTTGCTCGCCGCGATGGCGTTGCCGGCGCTGGCCGCCGACGACATCCTCGACGCCATCGAGCAGGCCCGCAAAGCCTATCAAGCGGGCGACATGGCGGGCGCCAAGCAGTCGCTCGATCTCGCCTCGCAATTGATCGGGCAGAAAAATGCCGAGAGCTTCGCGGCGCTGCTGCCGGCGCCGCTGCCGGGCTGGACGGCCGAGACGGCCGAAACCGCATCCGCCGGTGTCGCCATGTTCGGGGCGACATCGGCGAGCCGGCGCTATACCGGTCCCGACGGCCACGATGTGCAGGTGCGGATCACCGGCGACTCGCCGCTAGTCATACAGTTCGCGCGGTTGCTGATCGACCCGGCCATCGCCGGCGCCATGGGCAAGCTCATCAGCATCGGCGACCAGCGCGCGATCCAGACCAACGAAGGCTCGATCAATATGGTCGTCGCCAACAAATTCCTGGTAACCGTGGACGGCTCGGCCAGCGTGGCCTCCAAGCTCGCTTATGCCCAGGCGGTCGATATCGCCAAGCTGTCGAAGATGTGAGCTAAATCACAGCGGCTGCCACATCGCCGGCACGAGTTCGTAGCCGGCGCCGGTCTTGACCATGTGGCCGCAGGCCGGGAACGGGAAGTGATAGGCCTCGACCAGCATGCGGTCGGCGGCGGCGCGGTCGAGCATGGCCGTTGCGTGTTTTCACCGCCAGCGGCCCATCCATGTCGTAGCTCGGCTGCCACTCCGGATGGCGCACGAACAGCCACGGATCGCGCGCCGTGTCGCTCATCGCCAGCATCGATTGATTGCCGGAATGGATCGCGAAGGCGGTGTGACCGGGCGTGTGGCCGAAAGCCGGAATTGAGACGATGCCGGGCGCCAGCTCGGCGCCGGGCTTGAACGGCCGTACCTCCTTGGCGATGTCCTTGAAGATGCGCCGCGCATTGAGGAAGTAGCGATGCACCGCGCCGGCCGCCGGCCCATGTTGCCGTCGTCCATCCAGAACGTCCATTCCGGCTCCGGCACCAGAATCTCGGCATTGGCGAACACCTTGTCGCCGTCCTTGGTCTTGATGCCGTCGATGTGGTCGGGATGGAAATGCGAAATCAGGATCGATGTCGATTGCGCTCGGCGCGATGCCGGCGGCGGCGAGATTGGCGTTCATGAAGCCGGCGCTGTCGGTGATCTGACCGGCGGTGCCGGTATCGATCAGCACCAGTTTTGAGCCGGTGTTTACCAGCAGCGCGGTGAATGAAATCGGCAGTACGCTGGGCGGCTAAGAAGGCCGCGGCGAAGGCTTCGTTCACTGCCGCCGCGCTGGCATTGCGCACGAACTTGTCGTCGATCGGCAAAAACCAGGTGCCGTCGTAAAGCGCGGTGAGCTGAACGTCGCCGAGCTTGTAGCGGTAGACGCCGGGCCCCTGCGTGCTGGCCGCCGGCGCGGCGGCGCGGCCCGGCACCGGCAGCGCGGCGCTGCCGGCGGCGAGCAGGGGACCGGTCAGAAATGAGCGGCGGGAAAGCGTTGGCATGGTGCTCCGTCTTGCACGCGAGCATGGCCTTTCTTCGGCGGACGGCCGTATGTATTAACACCGCGGCGCCAGCGTCTATTTCGCTAGTCGCCCTTGATGTCGTTATCCTTCACAACCTTGCCCCACACCCGCATTTGGCTGGCGACGAATTCGCGCAGGACCTGCGGGCCGCCGAGCACCAGCGACACCTGTTGGGTTTCGATCAATTGTTTTGACACGCGCTCGTCGCGCAGGCATGCGGCCATTTCGCTGCCGAAGCGTTCGATGATCGGCTTTGGCGTCCCGGCCGGCGCGAAGATGCCCCACCACGCATAAGCTTCGAAGTCGGGAAAGCCGCTCTCGCTCACGGTCGGCACCGCGGTCAGGAACGGATTGCGCGTCTTGCCGGTCTGCGCGACGGCGCGAAGGTTTCCGGTGTTGACCTGCGGCATCGACAGCGCCGTGCTGCCGACGAGGAGATCGACATGGCCGCCGAGCGCGTCGGTCATCGCCGGTCCGCCGCCGCGATAGGGCACGTGCACGAGCTTCACGCCGGCCCGTTGCGACAACAGCGCCATCGCCAAATGGCCGACGCTGCCGCTGCCGACCGAGGCATAGCTGATGGTGCCGGGCTTTTCCTTGGCGGCGGCGATGACGTCGGCCAGCGTATGGAACGGCTTTGCGCGCGCCGTCGCGATCAGGTAGGGCGCCGTGCCGATGAGCAGGACCGGATCGAGGTCCTTGTCGCTGTCGTAGGGCAGGTTGGACAGCACGAACGGATTGGCCGCATGGTTGTCGAACACGGCCAGCCAGGTGTTGCCGTCGGGCGGCGATTTCGCGACCCAGCCGGTGCCGACGCTGCCGGAAGCGCCCGCTCGGTTTTCGATGATGATCGTCGTGCCGAGGCGGTCCTGCAGCGGCGACTGAATCAGCCGCATGATGGCGTCGGTCGACCCGCCGGGCGGATAGGCGACGACGATTCTGACGATGCCGGAAGGCCACGTCTGAGCCTGCGCGGCAAGTGGCGCGGCCAAAGGCGCGGCTATGCCGCCAAGGACGAGCGTGCGTCGTGTGAGTTTCATGGCTATCCTCCCGCGCAATCTTGTTATGGCCGCCAGCATACAATTGTTGCGAGCATTGCGCACGGCATCCCTGGCCGATCCCGCGCCAGCCGCTATGATCGCGGCGGAAGGCGCAAATCCAGAGGACGTGGAGACGACTGATGCGGTGGTTGGCGCTGCTAGCGGTGGTCACTGGTCGGCGGCTGCACGACCGCGATCGGCCCAAGCGAAGCCGAACTGAGCGCGCAATGGGAGCAGCAGAACGTCTTCCCGCAGAACTACAAGAATGACCTGATGGCGTTCCTGCGCACCTATCTCAACGATCCGACCCATATTCGTGGTGCGGCGGTATCGCAGCCGCAGCGCAAGAACGTCGGTCCGGGCGAACGTTACGTCGCTTGCGTGCGCTACAACGCGCGCAAGAGCGATGGCAAATATGCCGGCTCAAAAGACGGCATGGCGGTTTACGTGTCGGGCAAGCTCGACCGCTTCTTCGATACACCGAAGGAGGTGAGCGAGTATTGTAAAGACGCGAACTACGCACCGTTCCCCGAGTTGGAGGCGCTCACGCAATAGCGCACGATCCCGAAAAGCATGTGCTCGACTTGATCGGGGATGGGAACCGTTTTTCGGAAAAGATCATGCGCGAGTATACGCGTCGCTATGCCAATAAGACGTGCGACAACCGCCGTGCTCGACAAGCTCGGCGGTTCCAGATTCAGACAAAAAGGCCGAAAGTAGCCTCGGGCTACGAGGTCACTTAACCTTGAGGTTCTCCGCGGATGTCTTTCCGCGGTTTTCGACGAGCTCGAACTGAACGGTCTGACCTTCGTTCAGTGTGCTAAGGCCGGCGCGTTCGACCGCCGAGATGTGCACGAACACATCCTTCCCGCCTTCTTGCGGCTGGATGAAGCCATAGCCCTTCGTCGGATTGAACCACTTTACGGTGCCCTGAGGCATGCTAGATCTCCGAGGTATTGCGAGTAACGGTCATAGTTTGGCACAGTCCACAACCACCGAACAAGGTCCTGCAAGCTTGGTCGGCGGTGACTTTCGGGTGACTGGCGCCGGGGCAAAAAGCGCTCTTTACCTGTGCCGGGTACCCGTCTCCCGGGTGAATTACTGACGTGCAATAAATTAAGGGGCCCTGGTATTTTTTGCCGCGTGCCACCGCAGTGCCCGAAGGCGGTTATGAGGCTATTACTGCTTTTGCTGGTCGTTTTTGCCGGTGTGGCCGAGACCGGCACACCGGCCGAGGCGGAAAGCTATCCGTGGTGCTCGGAATTCGCGGACGGCGCCGGCGCGAATTGCGGATTTACGACCTACGAACAATGCATGGCAACGGCCCGTGGGAGCGGCGGCTACTGCGCGCGAAACGTTATGTACAGCCCGCCCGTCGTCGCGGCGCGTTCGCGGCATCGGAGCCGGAATCATCGTTCCCACAAAAAATGAAACGCCCGATTTTATTGGTGCCGGGTGAGAGAATTGAACTCCCGACCAACGGTTTACAAAACCGCTGCTCTACCGCTGAGCTAACCCGGCATTACTGGGTTTCTTGCACACGACCTACCAAATTGCTACCGGCCGGGTGCCAATTTGTTCCTACTCTGTACGAAGGTTGGAGAACGTCGCTTCCGTGATCTCCTCAGCCCGGGCATCGGTATTCGAAAAGTGGTGGCCGTAGACCGCAAGCGTGATCATTGGCGATCGATAACGTACGGAATCTTTCGCACTTTCAGGTTTGACGGCTTCCTCTAGACTGAGGAAGGAGCAACCGATGAGTGACGAGAAGACAATGGGCCAGGTCATCCAGATCGATGAGGCTCGGATCCGGAATCATCTTGGTGAGATGGTCCGCGGGACGGTCGAAGAGACGCTGAACGCGATGCTGGACGCTGAAGCTGACCAGTTATGCGGCGCAGGGCGTTACGAGCGCAGTAAAGCTCGGCAGGATATGGGTTCCTCGTCGACCAATACCAACGCGACGACGATCTGGGCCTCCACGAAGTCGTAACTCCACACGAACGCCTATGAGATCCGGCGGCCGGCCCATACGCGCGCCCATCAAAATATGCGCTGTCGGAATTGCGCTAACCGAACCGACAATCCGGCTCGCGAGCGGTCCGCGCGCCGGTTCGATCGCCCGCACAAGCCGGCCAATCGCGCGCTGATCGAGGAATTGCGCCAGCGCAGCCAATCCAATGGCACGGTCGTCAACACCACCAAGATCGTGCGCGACCCGCCGGTCGTCGTGGAGACCAAACGCTACGTCGACGATCCGCCGCGCGTGATCGTACGCCGGCATGTAGTCGACGATGCACCGGTGCGTTCACGCCGCAGGCAAGCGATCGTTGATGACCGCGATATCGGCAAGCGGGCGAACCGCGGTGACAGCAAGCAGCGGGTCATTCAAGCCAACGCCGAAATCACCATCCTGGGGCCGGACCGCATGACCATCCGGCTGTTCCGTAAGCGGCACGGTCCCAAGTTGCCGGCCGGCGAAATAGAACCTGTTGAAGAGTTAGTGGGAGCGAACGGCGGGCTTGGGGGCCCGCCGTTTTGTTTTCAGCCACCCTGCAGGTGGCGACTCGCGACATAAAGTCCCAGCGCCGCCGCGTTCGACACGTTCAGGCTTTTGATTTCGCCCGGCAGGACGATGCGCGCGACGTGATCGCAGGTCTCCTTGGTGAGCTGGCGCAGGCCCTTGCCTTCGGCGCCGAGCACGAGCGCGAGCGGGGTGCGCAGCGGCAAGCCGGCGAGATCGGCTTCACCGATCGAGTCGAGGCCGACTACGAGAAAGCCCTTTTGCTTGAGCGCGGCGAGCCCGCGCGCCAGGTTCTGCACACTGACCAACGGCACATATTCGAGCGCCCCCGACGCGGCCTTCGCCAGCGCGCCGGTTGCCTCCGGGCTGTGCCGTTGCGTGGTCACGATGGCCGTGGCCGCGAACGCCGCGGCCGAGCGGAAGATGGCGCCGACATTGTGCGGATCGGTGATCTGGTCGAGCACCAGCACGACGCCTTGCGCCGGCAAGTCCTCGACCGCGGGCGCGCGCAATGGATCGGTTTCGAGATAGAGGCCCTGATGCACCGCATCCGGCAGCAGCCGCTCGGCGATCGCCGAGGGCCGCACGATGTCCGGCTTGACGGGGGATGCAATGCCTTCGTCGGACAACCGCCGTGCGGCGTTCTCGGTGGCGAGCAGCTTGCGCACGCGCCGCGCCGGGTTTTGCAGCGCGGCCGTCACCGTGTGCCAGCCATACATCACGACCGGGCCGTCGGCGGCGGGCCGCAGGCTGTCGCGGCGGGCGCGCTCAAAGCGCTCGCGCCGCTCGAACTGCTCGCGGGTAGCGCCCGGTTTCGTGCCGGGACGGGGTCGGCCGGTGGGTGGTCGTGTTGCCATCCCTCGTGCCTTACTTGATCCGCCGCAGGCGGAACAGTCTCCATTGACTTCAAGGGGGTGGCTGCCCATAAAACGCGCGCATCCCGGCCGGCCGGCGCGAGGCCGTTTTTCTTATCGGATCAATACGGTGCCACGGCTTTGGGGGAGAGTGTCCCGAGCGGCAAAGGGGGCGGACTGTAAATCCGCTGGCTATGCCTTCGTAGGTTCGAGTCCTACCTCTCCCACCAACCTTCGCTTGCTTCGCAAGCTACGGCTCGGCAAGCCGGTTGCGCGAAGGCTGCCGCGCCGAAGTTGCGAAGCAACGCAGGCGGGCGCAATTTTCGGTAAAGGTGCTTCAAGTTCCGCGGGTGTAGCTCAATGGTAGAGCAACAGCCTTCCAAGCTGATGACGAGGGTTCGATTCCCTTCACCCGCTCCAATAAGATCAAGTGTTTTTTAAAACCGCGTCTTTCCAGGAAGTGGTCTGGGAAGATCATGGGAAGAAAAAGAAAGGACGGTGGATAACGCACGAGTTGGCGCGTGGCCGCTTATGCGTTCGCTGTGGTGTGTCAGAACGCCATAGCGGCGTGGTCGCCTAGGAAGGCAGCCGCTCGCGCCTATGCGGCTTGCCATAGTGACCGCGCCGCTGACGTTCTAGCGAGAAATATACACGCAATCCGTTGGACAACAGCATTAGCAATGCTTGATGGATTGGCGGGTAGTCAATGTCAGGTACTAACGATTGCTGCACTCTCAGATGTTGAATTGCATCTTCAATGCGTTCGTTAATATTCGCCAATTGAGAATTGTACGCTGGCATTACGGCCCCTCAAAGGGATTGGGAATATCGTGTAAGACGATGCTTGTCGCCCAAAAAAGCCAAGCAACATTAAGCATTAGGGTAAATGGCAGCCGCCCGCGCCTGTGCTTCTCGCCAGAATGGCGCGGCTTGATCTGGCGGCAGGGATTCCACAAGAGCAATGGTCGCTTTCGACCCGAAACGGACATTGGCCGTGCACTGCGGCAATGGTTTTGATGCCGGTTTCAGCCCCTATCAAAGTACTCGTTTGAACCGGTACGATGCCTTTCTTTAGCTTGGGATCGGCATGAAACGACGCGAGTTCATCACGCTACTCGGCGGCGCTGTGGCGGCTTGGCCGCTGACTGCAAGGGCGCAGCAAGCAGGCGAACGAAACATCAACGTAGGCGTGCTGACCGACATGACCGGCCTGTTTGCAACTCTGGCCGGAGAGGGTTCCGTGGTCGCCGCCCAAATGGCTGTGGAAGATTTCGGCGGGGAGGTGCTTGGCAAAAAAATCCGCGTGTTATTCGGCGACCACAAACACAAGGTCGATGTTGCATCCGGGATAGTCACCGATTGGTTCAACGAAGAGCATGTTGGCACAGTCGTGGACATGCCGAACTCGGCGGTGGCTTTGGCGATGCAAAAGCTCGCCGGTGCGCGCAACAGGATCTCGATCACCGTGTCGGGTGGCAGCAGCGATCTGACCGGCAAGGATTGCACCAGTTCCGGTTTCCATTGGGCCTACGATACCTATTCCAACACCGTCGGTATTGCGCGCGCGATGGTCGGATTTGGGCTCGATACCTGGTATTTCATCACGGCCGACTACGCGTTCGGGTGGACGCTGCAACAAGATGCAAGCTCAGCCGTAGAAAAAGCGGGCGGCAAGGTGGTTGGCCGGTCGCTGCATCCCCTCAATACTAACAATTTCAGTGACTATCTCACCGCCGCCCAGGACTCGGGCGCCAAGGTGATCGCGCTTGCCAATGCCGGCGGCGATACCATCAACGCCGTGAAACAAGCCGCCGAAATCGGCATCTCGCCCCGCTCGCAGACACTGGTGCCACTATTGGTGTTCATCACGGATGTCGACAGTCTCGGGCTCGACATCGCCAAGGGCATGACCTTCGTCGACGGATTTTACTGGGATCTCAATAGCCGGACCCGCGAATGGGCGAAGCGGTTTTATGCGCGCCGCAAGGCGATGCCGACAATGGCGCATGCCGGCGTCTACTCCGCAGTCCTTCATTATTTGCGTGCCGTCCGCGCTTCTGGAACCGACGATACCAATGTCGTCGCGAACAATATGCGGCAACTCCCCGTCGACGATTTCTTCGCCAATGGCGGCACGGTCCGCGCGGATGGGCGACTGGTCCACGATATGTACCTCGTTGAAGTCAAGGCGCCTGAGGAATCCCGCTACCCGTGGGATTATTACAAGGTCCTATCGGTCATCCCGGGAGACAAGGCGTTTCGGCCTTTGGCGGAAGGCAAATGTTCGCTCGTGCCGGCATAGGGCGGCGACAAGAATGACTGCAACGGATATTGTTCCTTCGGCGCTTGCCTCGACAGAGGCAAGAACAATCGTCCCGACGTTGCCGCCACCGGCCACACGCTTCGCTTTGGCGTCGCGTTCCGGCTGCTGATCGCGTTCACCGCAATCACGGCCTTTGCCGCCGCCACCAGCGCGGTCGCGCTCTATACCTTCAATAAGTACGGCGACGGCTTCGATCGGATCGCATCTTCGAGCCTACCGGCCCTCGTTGCAGCCAGCGATCTTGCCCAGCGCAGCCAGGCGTTGGCGGCAAACGCACCGAATTTGGCGGTCGCCGACGGGCATTTTGCCCGCCGGGCGGTCACCGAAGCTTTGGGCCGGCAGCTCAAAGAGATTGCCGAGACAGGCGAACAGGTCAAAAGGCTGGCCCCGGCAACCGAAGGCCTCGATAGCCTCTCGCGCAACGAGGCCGCGCTCAAAGACAAGCTGCAGAAACTCGACGGGTTAGTTGCCGAAAAGCTCGAAGCCGACCGTGTCGCGGCGAATTTCATGCTGCGCCTGCGAACCCTTTCCGTCCGGATTGGCACCGCCGCCGGCGATCTGCTGTCCCAACTCGGGGGCGATCAAAACAACCGCGCGCAAGCCGACGCGCTGAGCGCGTGGACTGCCGCCGTGGACGAGTCGATCGTGATCCTGTTGTCGACGTCGAGCGCAGATACCACGATCAGATTGAATCGGTTGCACTCGGAATTTGTCGAGGTCGGAAACCGTGCGCAGGCGGCGCGTGCGCAGCTATCGTCCGATTTCCTTGCCGTCATCGCCCCAATGGAGCTGGCCTTGGCGCAGTATGGCGGCGGCACGCCCAACGTTTTCGATGTGCGTAAGGCACAGCTCGCTTCGGCGTCGGCTGTCCGCGGTGCGTTGCTCGACACCAAGGAGGCATCGGCTCAGTTTCTCGCCTCGGCAGAGCATATCTTCGCAGACGTTCAAAAAGATGCTCGTGCGCGGAGCGATTATTTCCGCGGACTCATAGTCAAGTATTCGCGGCTTTTCACCATATTCTCCTTGCTTTGCATCCTCGGGGCCTGTGGCGTATTTCTCTATATTAATCGGTCGATCATCCAACGGCTACGCAATCTGAGCCAGAGCATGCGCGCCTCCGTTTTTGGCGGTACGGCGCCAATTTTGATTTCGGGAAACGACGAAATAACGGACATGGCCAAGGCCGCGGATTTCTTCGTCACCTCGATTGCGCAGAGAGAGAAAGGCTTGCACGAGTCGCTGCAGCAGCAGACCGCCACAGCCGACGTACTCAAGGTCATCAGCCGCTCGGCGTTTGATTTACAGGCCGTGTTCGACACGTTGGTGGAGTCAGCAGCCAAACTGTGCGAGGCAAACTCCGCAATGATCTTCCGCCGCGACGGCGAGGTTTATCGGCTTGCCGCCAACCATGGTTTCTCGCCCGAATTCCAGGAATGGATGGCGCACCAATCGATCGCGCCGGGGCGGCACACCCTGATCGCGCGCACGGCCCTCGAAGGCCGCACCGTACACATTCCCGATGTGCTATCTGACCCGGAATATACTTGGTCCGAGTCCGTAAAACGTGGCGATTATCGCACTATGCTCGGCGTCCCGCTGCTGCGCGAAGGAGTTCCGATCGGCGTGATAGCGACAACGCGGTCTACTCCACTACCATTCACGGATAAGCAGATCGAGCTGATCGAGACCTTTGCCGACCAAGCGGTGATTGCGATCGAGAATGTGCGGTTGTTCGAGGAGGTGCAGGCGCGCACCCGCGAACTCGCGCAATCGGTCGGGGAGTTGCGCGCGCTCGGCGAGGTCACGCAAGCGGTGAATTCGACGGTCGATCTTGGAACCGTCCTGACCACGATCGTCGCCAAAGCGACCCAACTCTCTGGAACTGAAGCCGGTGCGATATATGTATTCGACGATGCCAACCAAGAATTCCGACTGCGGGCGACATACGGACTAGACGATACTTTCGTCGCGGAGCTCAGGGGTCATCATTTTCACCTCGGCGAGACTGCGATCAGTGAGGCTGCAGAACGGCGCATGCCGATCCAAATTCCGGACATTCAAACCCATCCATCGGCCACGGTTGATGTCATCGTCCGCGCCGGATTCCGCGCCCTGCTATTCGTGCCGCTGCTCGGCGCCGATCGGATCGTCGGCACGTTCGTGGTCCGGCGTAAGCAACCAGGCGAATTTTCCAAGAGCACGATCGAGCTGTTGCAAACCTTCGCGGCACAATCTGTGTTGGCGATACAGAACGCGAGACTGTTTGAAAGCGTAGAAGCGCGTACGCGCGAACTGGCCGCTTCACTGGAGGATCTGCGGACCGCGCAGGATCGTCTGGTGCAGACCGAGAAGCTCGCCTCGCTCGGTCAGCTGACCGCTGGCATCGCGCACGAGATCAAGAACCCGCTCAATTTCGTCAACAATTTCTCGGCCATCTCGGTCGAGCTCATCGACGAATTGCGGGAAGCGCTTGCCGGAGCCAATCTCGACAACAAGCTGCGAGCACAGATCAGCGAAATTGCGGATATGCTGCAGGGCAACCTCGACAAGGTCGTGCAGCACGGCAAGCGTGCCGATGCGATCGTCAAGAACATGCTGCTGCATTCGCGTCAGGGCTCTGGAGAGCACCGACCTGTCGATATCAACGCCCTCGTCGAGGAGAGCCTCAATCTCGCCTATCATGGGGCGCGGGCCGAGAAGCAGGGCTTCAATATCACCCTGGAAAGGTCCTTTGATCCGGCTGCCGGTGAAGTCGACGTCTTTCCGCAGGAGATCACGCGGGTCCTTCTCAATCTGATCTCAAACGGCTTCTACGCGGCGACGAAGCGCAAAGCGGAAGCAAATGGGGGCAATTATGAGCCCACTCTCGCCGCCGCGACCAAGAACCTCGGCGACAGCGTCGAAATTAGGATCCGCGACAACGGCACCGGCATTCCGCCCGAAGTAAAGGAGAAGATGTTCAATCCGTTCTTCACGACCAAGCCCGTCGGCGAGGGTACTGGGCTTGGTCTGTCCATCAGTCACGACATCATCGTCAAGCAACATGGCGGGTCTATAGAGGTCGATACCAAGCCCGGCGAGTTTACTGAGTTCAGGATAGTTCTGCCGCGTGGGGCTGCAACCATCGCCAAATCAGGAGAACGACCGTGAACCTTCTCATTCTCGTGGTCGACGATGAGCCGGATGTGGAGCTACTGTTCCGCCAGCAGTTCCGGCATGACCTACGCGCGGGCCGCTTCACCATGGAGTTTGCCCCGTCCGCTCCCGCTGCCCTTCAGCGCATCACTGATGCGGCGGGCATGTCGATCATCCTGATCCTGTCCGACATCAACATGCCGGGGATGAGCGGCCTTGAACTCCTACCCAAGGCGAAGGCGATGCGGCCGGATGTTCCAATCATCATGATCACGGCCTATGGCGATGCGGAGACCAAACGCAAAGCATTAGAGGGCGGCGCCGAGGCGCTATTTACGAAGCCGATCGACTTTGGGGCGACTGCGCAGCGAGATCAATACGCGGGTCGAACGCGCCGCATGATACCGACTCTTGGCATAACGAGGGCAAGCAGCATGCGGCGGCGCGAGTTCATCACGCTTCTCGGCGCGACGGCGGTATGGCCGCTTGCGGCGCGGGCGCAGCAGCCAGTGGTACCGGTGATCGGGTTCCTTAACAGCAGGGCGCCAGGCGAGAACCCAGCCATCTTGGCGGCGTTCCGTCGCGGCTTGAAAGAGGCCGGCTATGTCGAGGGCCAGAACGTCACGGTCGAATACCGCTGGGCAGACGGCCAATACGACCGACTACCGGCGTTGGCGGCCGATCTGGTTGGCCATCGAGTGGCCACCATCGTCGCGAATGGCCCTGCCGTACAGGCAGCAAAGGCAGCAACCTCGACGATCCCGATCGTCTTCGTGGTAGGGTTTGATCCGCTCGCGTTTGGACTTGTCCCCAGCCTGAGCCGCCCGGGTGGCAATCTTACTGGTGTGAGCGTCTTGGACGTTGAGATCGGGGCGAAGCGGCTGGAGCTTATGCACGAGTTGGTCCCCACGGCGACTATAATTGCTTTACTCGTTAACCCGACCACCCCCGCTGCCGAAACCGTAACGAGAGACGCGCAGGCAGCGGCCCGCGCCCTCGGTCTGCAACTCCATGTCCTACATGCGAGCAGCGATCGCGATTTCAATACAGTTTTTGCAACCGTGGCCCAACTGCGGGCAGGTGCGCTCGTGGTTGGCGCCGACCCATTTTTCACGAGCCGGAGCCAACAGCTCGCCAAGCTGGCGCTCGATCACGCGGTTCCTACGATCTACGAGTTTCGCGAGTTCGCTGCGGCCGGCGGCCTCCTAAGCTACGGAACTAGCATTGTCGATGCGTATCGTCTGGCTGGCGTTTACACCAGTCGTATCCTGAAAGGCGAAAAGCCTTCCGACCTGCCGGTGCAGCAGGCGACGAAAGTAGAGCTGATCCTAAACCTCAAGACAGCTAAGGCGCTCGGTATCACCGTTCCATCGCCACTGGTTGGCCGCGCAGACGAGGTGATCGAGTGAAGCGGCGCGAGTTCATCACGCTTCTCGGCGTGGCGGCGGTCAAGTTGCCGCGTGCGACGTGGGCGCGGCTACTGGCACTGCCGTGGTTGGGTTCTTCAGTCCGCGCTCAAAGTTCAAGGGTGGGCCGGTGGCGGCAGCATTTCGTCGGGACTGTCGTTCTCCGCTCGCTTTTCGGATTGATTGCGGTGCGCAATGCGTTCTGCGCGAGACGCAGCGTTGATCCAGCGGCGCCAAATTCTCTTGGAGTACAAACATGACGAGAAAAGTTGGTGTTATTGGTCTTGGCGCTATGGGCTCGGCCATGGCTTTGAGAATGGCCAAAGCCGGGTATGACGTCGTTGGAACGGATGTGCGCCTGGCTTGCATGGACGAGCTTGCGGCTCACGGTGGAAAGCCTGCAACGTCCGCGCGAGCCGTCGCCGAGGTATCAGATATCATCATCATTTCGCTCGCCAGCGAGGCAGCGTTTCATGCCGTGACGACGGGTAGCGACAGTATCCTCGAAGCCAAGCGCGGCGGAACCATCGTCGTCGACACGTGCACTTTGGGCATCGCGGACAAGGCTGCTGCCCGCGACAAGCTAAGGACCATCGGCGTAACCTTGCTGGATTGCACGGTGAGCGGTACGCGGCCCATCGTGCTCGCAGGCAATCTGACGCTATACGCCAGCGGCGATGCCGAAGCGTTCGGCAAGGCCGAAGAGCCGCTCAAGACGTTTACGCGATCGCGCACGTTTCTTGGTGAATTCGGCAACGCTAGTAAGCTCAAATACGTGATGAATTTCCTTGTCCTGATTCACAATGCGGCGACGGCGGAGGCGATGTCGCTCGCGCGCAAGTCTGGACTGGATCTAACGCTGGTCCAGCCACTGGTTGACGATAGCTTCGGGAGCTCAAAAATCTGGGGCCTGCGTGGGAAGATGATGGTCGAGCGCGATTACGTGACCTCGCGCGGGACCTACGGGATCGCACGCAAGGATGCCCGCGTGATCAGCGAGTTCGCGCGGTCTATCGCCGCGCCGACGCCGATCTTCCAGGCGGCCTTGCAAATGCACCTCGCCGCAATATCGCAAGGTTACGGCGACAACGACACGGCTTCGCTGTTCGAAATTTATTCAAAATTCTCCGGATTGGAAGCCGTCGAACCGCAAAAGCCCGTCATTAACTAGAATTGGAACCAAGCCACACGATGGAACGGTTTTCGAATCCTTCTGGCCGCTGCGAATATGGGCTCGTTGCGCGAGGTCGCCCTTCAGTTGAAAGTTGTCCATTCCACGGTCTCGCGGCGGATAACCTCGTTTGAGCATCGCGCTCGGGTCAAATTATTGGTACGGGCGTCGACCGGCTACAGATTGACCGCGACCGGCGAGGAGACCAGCAAAGCCGAGCCTGCGGTTGCTGATGCCAGCCACCCAAAAACGAGCCGTCCAGCAAATTATTGCCTTGCTGGGGCAGGCGACGTTTGTCCTACCCTTTAATCAACAATAGCCGTCGACTAGCCTACATCGCAGACCACCATTTAAAACGGGCCAGCGCGCTACCGATGATCACCCAAATGATATTCGACTGGGCGAAACAAACGCCTGATAGAACGGCGGTGATCTATAATGGCCGGCCCTGGTCATACCGCTCGTTCGCCGAACTCATCGCCGTAGCACGTGGTTACTTTGCACGGCGGGGCTATGTCGGGCCCGGTTACGCGGTGCTGGCCGTCTACAACCTTCTAGATTTTGGATTCTCAGCCTGGCCCTGCGCAGTTTGGGCATGACCACCTTGGCCGTGGGGTCTGGGGCGGCGGTGGGCACGTTCGGCCTGCCGAACGTGCGCTGTGTCATCACCAGCGCAAGCGAGACCCGGGCCGGTCTTGACAACCTATGCACCGAGCTGGGCTTACCTCTGCTATCAGTATCACTGGCCGGCGAACCTGCCCTGGGGCTCGAAGCGTCCGAAGCGCCACACCCGTTGGGCGGTCACATCCTGCTGACCTCAGGCACGACGGGCATCCACAAAATGGTACTGATGAGTCCTGCCTGCGACGCTGATTTGCTGCGGTTCCATGTCGAATTATTCGGCATAAACCAGCACACTTTGCTTAGTGTGTTCGGCGTTAGGGCTTGGATCGGGCTCGCTTACAAGTGGGCGGCCAGCCCTTGGACCGTAGGCGGCGCTACCCTTATCGAGCAAGGGCACGAACCATACCAAGCGCTGTCGCGCCCCGGAATCACCCACGCGGTGCTCACCCCTCTAATACTCGCCGCCATTCTAGCCGCGCCCGCAGATGCGTTCCCGCGCAACGAAACGCTGCAGCTTGCTGTCGGCGCCGGAGCTATGACCCGGAGCCAAGTCGACCAGGCCAAGGCCCGCATCACACCTCGTCTGTTCAATTATATCGCTTCCACTGAGGCTGGGGTCATCGCCTTCACCCCCCTGGAGACTCCGGAGGACCACCGATGGCACCGGCTCGTGCTCGGCCGCGTGGTCGAGATCGTCGATGAATCCGATCGTCCCGTGCCGACCGGCGAGATCGGGCGGATGCGGGTCAGCACCGCAGGCGGGCCGACCGGCTATCTCCATGACGAAGCGGCGACGCGGGCCTTCTTCAAGGACGGGTTCTTCTGCCCCGGCGATCTGGCTGTCATGCGATCGGACGGGCGCATCGCGCTGCAAGGACGCGTCACTGACGTCATCAATGTGCGAGGAGACAAAATTTTCCCGGCGCCAATCGAGGATCGGTTGGGCGAACTCTTTGGCGTCAGCGGCGTCTGTCTGTTTTCCATGCAGAACGATCGCGGCGAGGAAGAAATCCATGTCGTCGTCGAATCCCCAACACCAATCGATTCTGAACGGCTGATTGCCGCACTCAACCAAGAGCTCCGCGGAATTCACCAAGCCCGCGTCCACTATATCGCGGCCCTGCCTCGCAATGAGATGGGCAAGGTCTTGCGTCAGGCAGTTCGAGCTCAAGCGATCACCAGCTAACCGCCAATGGCCCGCATGGATTAGCGTCGATCATGAGCGAAACCTCGTTGGCCCCCTGACACTACGGAATGCAGGTTCCGGGTCGACGGCGGCCTTTAAAATGCGGATCCAGCAATGGTCGCTATTGGCAGATTGTGTTGCAAAAGTCGAAAGTCGCAGGGCGACGAATTTTTGGCGAAAACCCGAAACGGGAAGCACTCGCCGATTTCGTACGACCTCAATCGCATTACCGAAGTCGCCTGTGAGTTTAACGTGAGGCGATGAGGTCCCTCACATCTTTACACGAAAGCCGCGCCTACAGCCCACAGAATTTTTGATTCCCAGTGCAAAAAGACTTTTGCAACAATATCGGCACTTAGCGGACAATCAAGCCGCGCCAAGTTTTGTCTGCTTCTCTAATCGGCCGTCCGGGGTCAAGCACTTTCAGACTATCCACCACTGCAGTGTCGATGTCGCTCACGGGCTCGTGCGAGAGCTATCAGTCAGGATCATCGCTACCTTGTGAAATTCGTCACAGGTGCCTAGGCCTGAGAGCCTAAGAATCATTACGTATAAGATAATGGAGACACTTGTGACGAGTTTCACAGGTAGCCTTGATCTTTGTTTGATAGGTCTTGCACATCTCATCGTGGTCACTCAACCGTCGACTGGCACGAAGCCGTGATCCTCAAATCCGAAACTTACAATTTCCATCGTCTCGATCTCACCCGCCAAGCCGGTTTCATCGTGACAATATACGACCAAGACGGGCTGAGGCTGGGCGCGACGATGGCGTTTTCAGCCCCTGGCGAAGCATTCGAGGACGCGCGAAAAACCGTCGACAACAGGGTCGAGGGACCGAGAAGTTAATTCCTGGCCTACGGGCGGCCCTGTGCACCGTCCCCACCTAAGGCCCTCGGCAACATGTGCGAGAACGGTGTGCGAACACTTGCCGCGTGGTGTCTCGGTCGCGGCGGCAATCAATATCGACTTCTCGATGTGAGCGGTTATTCCGACGACCTGCCGTTACGGCGGCTTACGACTTCAAACCGGACTCGGCCGTGCTGCCCCGCGATGGTCAGGTTCAGGAATCCACCACCTAATTCGACCTTCAGAGAAAAATCGGGTAAAATTATCTTATGCGAAATTAATTGGAACGCTGCGATGCCAAATCTCACAAATCCGAGGCATGAAAAATTCGCGCTCGCTCTCCGCGAGGGCAAGAGTGCCACCGAAGCCTATACCTTGGCTGGATATAAACCTTGTCGTCAAAACGCGGCGAGATTGATGACAAATGATGACGTTAAACAGCGTCTAGTCGAGATACAGGCTGCCGCAGCCAAGAAATCCGAGGTTACGGTTGCGAGTTTGCTGGACGAGCTTGAACATGCTCGCGCCCGTGCCGATGGCCTCGATCAGTTAAGCGCCGCTGTCAAAGCCATCAGTGAGAAGGCCAAGATTAGCGGCCTGCTTGTGCAAAAGGTGGAAGTCGGCGGCCCTGGTGATTTCGACGGGTGTGAGACGCCCGAGCAGGTGGTCGAACAGGTAGTCCGGGAAATCGTGGTCGAGGCCCCGAATGCCAAGTTCAGCCCCGAGGATAAGGCCGAGCTGCTGGCACTGTTCACACAAATCAATGAAATCATCGCCGCTGCGAAGGCTCAGCCGGTACATGCTGCCGGTTATGGCTACAGCCAGCGCCGCGAGGAGTTGGAACGCCCCAGCCAGCGGCGGCTAACCCAAAGGTAGGCCGCTGGTGTCAGATCAGTCTCAGATCAGTGCCAGACTATCCGGCAGCATCAACGCCCGGTGCTGGCATCGCAGCCGACAGCAGCGGCAATCGCGTCGGGAATAGCCCCGCAACGAACTCGGCGAGTTCATACAGCGGTTTTCTGTGGCTCCCGGCTATTCCCCTAACGCCACAGGTCTTTGAAGGGCTCGGGGCTCATCGCCGTATAGCCGACCGTGTTCGTGATCGAAGCATGGCCGAGGTAATGCTGCAATCGGCGGGTATCCATGCCCCTGCCAGCCAACGCATAGCAGCACGAATGCCGGAGCATGTGGACATGAACGGGGAACGATAGGCCAGCGTCTTTGCCTGCCCTTTCAATCATGCGACCGATGCCCATGCGACCGAATGGCTGCCCTCGCTCATTGATGAACACATAGGCCGACTTATACCAAGTCGCGTTACCCGCAACCCACCTGCGGCGTTTCGGCAGGTTTGTTATGACCGTCCAGGTCTTTGATTTGACTCACGTTTACGAAGCGATCATGCCCGCACAAGGTCGGGTAATATGAGTTATCGTTTCTGAGTTTTGGTATTAGGCTCTTGCCACGTTGTAGTCGCGTGCCAGGCCAGCCAGTTCGTCGCGTTCGAGGAAGTGAACGCTGTCGGTGCTGCCCTTGAGCCTGCGGACAGTGATGGTGCGCTTTGGTAAATCGAGGTCATCCCATCGCAGATCGCAGGCCTCAGATACCCGAAGGCCATGGCGATAGATCAGCAACCCGATCAGCCAATCTCTGTGGCCATGTCTATTGGCCTTCAGGCTGGTTACCAGTTTGGTTATTTCGGTTTCGTTGAGGTGTTCGCGAATGCGATAGGCTTTGTTTGGTTTGCGTCCCTTCGATGCAACTGGTCGCATATCAGTACGTTCGACAAGCTTGAGCTTTGCCGCATTCATTGGAAATCCCCCTGGATGTGAGCATGAGACTGATCGCATACTGCTGTAGAATGTGACCAGTTTGATAGTTAATTCAGCGCAATATTGATTCGTTTTTCGGTGCGGTTTTGAATTCTTCGTTGCTTGCGCTCGCTGCGTGATAATCTTGGCACATGCAGACACCACCGGCCCCTATGACCCTCGGCAACATGCGGGCGAACGGCGTTCGGTCGTTGATTGTGCACTGCTCCAACGTCACTTGCCGCCACGCGGCCATTGTGAACGTCAATGCGCACGGCGACGATGTATTCGTGCCGTCGCTTGGGCCGAGGATGCGGTGTGAACGCTGCGGCCAACGCGGAGCCGATGTGACGCCCAATTGGAACGAGCGACCCGCCAAGGGCGCATTTGATGGCCGTAGATCGGGAGGCGCATCATGAAGACAAAAACTTGTCCAGACTGCAACGGTGATGGAGTAGTTGAGAGGGCACAGAGGATGAACATCAATGTCCAACCTGCGGCGGCTGTGGTTTCGTACCTGATGACGAAGACGATGAAGAAGTAATAAATACATCGCCATCGGCGAGCGCCGGATCGAGCGCAATGAGCGCGAAACGCGACTGAACCGGATTAAATCGGCAAATGGGGTCCGGTGCTAACCCCCGGCCCCCGCCAATAGAATTGGAGTCCCGTCTGAAAATTTCCTCCCCCTCGACACTTTTCCACACCAATTCCCAAAATATCAAAAACAAAAATTCTCCGCTCTTGCGTTCGGCAATTGTTGCGCCGGATGTCCGCCGCCGTGCGGGCCGCGATGTTTCTAGCAATGTGGCATTAGCGAACTCAAGCACCGCAGCAAACAGTATCGCTATTCGATGACCTCATCGGTGGCAAAGGCCTTGTCAGGGCCTCTTCCGCAAGAAATTAATGAACCCTCTGCCCCGTAAAGCGATCTCGTCCATGCCAAAACTCGCAAACCGGACACCACTCGCCTTGATAGTCGATCCCTTCCTGGTGAGGGCAGCCGATTATGGCTTCAGTCATCGCCACCGATCGCACTCCATGCTGCTCAATAAATTCCAATATCTCCCGGGCGACACTAGGATCGGCACGGATGTCGCCGCGATCCACCTTCCAGTCGCGTAACTCCTGCGGTTCTGCCTTCTCGGATAGCACGATGCCAACAACTACCTTTGTCGCCTGGCTTAGGTTTGGACCGTAGAACGCAATCGTCGCAATTGGCCACCCCCGCAGTCCCTTCCGGGCTTCTTGCGCAGGCGCTTGAGGAAACGACCCTCCAGCATCAAATTGCTCCCATTCCGGTCATGGAGCGGTCCTTATTCGATCACCTCGTCGGCAATTGAGAGCACTCCGGGCGGCACCTCGATGCCGAGCGCTCGCGCCGTTTGAAGGTTGATTACAAACACAAATTTGGTCGACTGCACGACCGGCAAGTCGGCGGGCTTGGCCCCCTTGAGGATGCTGCCGGTATAGACGCCGACTTGATGAAACAAGTCTACGATGTCGGTTCCGTAGCTCATCAACCCGCCGGCTGCCACCATTTCCCGGTTCGTATAAGTCGCCGGAATTTTGTTGCGCGCCGCTAGTGTGGCAAATTGCCCGCGGCGGCTGACGAAGAATCCGTCGGGAGCGACGAAGAGGGCATCGGGGCGCTCGCGCGCAAGGCTGGCAAAGGCCGCATCGATCTCGCCGATCGTACTGGCATTGAGGATCTGGATTTGCAGCCCGAGGGTGCGGGCGGCTTCCTTCGTGGCTTGCAACGTGGAATTGGCGGTCGAGGCATTTGCTGGATTGACGAGCACGGCAATACGAACAGCTTTAGGCACGAGCTCATGCAGGAGCCGCAGCCGCTTGGCCACCACCCTTCCTGGACGAAAAAATTTATGCCGGTCGCGTTGCCGCCCGGCCGGGCGAGGCTGGCGACGAGGCCGAGCCGGACTCGGTCGTCGCCGACACCGAAGACGATCGGGATCGTCGCTGTTGCAGCTTTGGCCGCGAGCGCAGCAGGCGCGATGCCGGGCGTGGCGATCACAGCCACCTGTCGGCCGACCAGATCGGCAATAAGTGCCGGCAGGCGACCGTAT
>CAWFMZ010000020.1:0-65000 GCA_963817045.1 uncultured Alphaproteobacteria bacterium | reverse complement strand
ATGGCCGGCGTCATGCGCTCCGGCTTCGGCATCCGCCGGCATCCGATCCTCGGTTACACCAAGATGCATACCGGCGTTGACTGGGCGGCGCCGAGCGGCACGCCGGTCTACGCCTCCGGCAACGGCACGGTCGAGAAGGAAGGCTGGGAGTCCGGCTACGGGAAATATATCCGCATCCGCCACACCAACGGCTACGAGACTGCCTACGGCCACATGAGCGCGTTTGCCCGCGGCATCGAGGAAGGCAAGCGCGTGCGGCAGGGCCAGGTGATCGGCTTCATCGGCTCCACCGGCCTGTCCACCGGCTCGCACCTGCACTACGAAATCCTGGTCAACGGCCGCTTCGTCGATCCTATGCGCATCAAGTTGCCGCGCGGCCGCGTCCTGGAAGGCCCGCTGCTGGCGAACTTCGAACAGGAACGCGAGCGGCTCGATGGCATCATGACGCGCAAGCCTGCGCGCGTGGCCTCAAGCGGCGCGGCAGTAAGGTAATTCCGATTCTAATCCCTCCCCTGCAAGGGGAGGGTGGCTGCGAGCGAAAGCGAGCAGCCGGGTGGGATTGCGATGCAAGAGCCCCCACCCGCCGCCTTCGGCGGTTGCCCTCCCCCGCAAGCGGGGGAGGGACAAAGAAGTAACTTACGCCGCTTGCGCGAGCTTGCCGTTGAAGGTGAGGCCCTGCTTGCCGGCCGAGATGGAGACTTTCTCGCCGTCCTTGATGGCGCCGGCGAGAATCATCTCGGCGAGCGGATCCTGCACCGCCTTCTGGATCACGCGCTTCAAAGGCCGCGCCCCGTAGGCCGGATCCCAGCCTTTTTCGGCCAGCCACTCGCGCGCGCCGGCGTCGAGCGAGACCGTGATCTTGCGGTCATCCAGCAGCTTTTGCAGCCGCACCATTTGAATGTCGACGATGCGGGTCATTTCCGACTTCTTCAGGCGGTGGAACAGGATGATCTCGTCGACGCGGTTGAGGAATTCGGGCCGGAACGCCGAGCGCACCACCGCCATCACCGGATCGCGCACCGCGTCGGTGTCCTGGCCTTCCGGCTGGTTGACCAGAAATTCGGAGCCGAGATTCGACGTCATCACGATCAAGGTATTGCGGAAGTCCACCGTATGGCCCTGCCCGTCCGTGAGCCGGCCGTCGTCGAGCACTTGCAAGAGGACGTTGAACACGTCCGGATGCGCCTTCTCGATCTCGTCGAACAGCACGACCTGATAGGGCCGCCGCCGCACCGCCTCGGTGAGGGCGCCGCCTTCCTCGTAACCGACATAGCCCGGAGGCGCGCCGATCAGGCGCGCGACCGAGTGTTTCTCCATGTACTCGGACATGTCGATGCGGATTAGCGCGCCCTCGTCATCGAACAGGTACGCCGCCAGCGCCTTGGTGAGCTCGGTCTTGCCGACGCCGGTCGGCCCCAGGAACATGAATGAGCCGATTGGCCGGTATGGATCCTGCAATCCAGCGCGCGCGCGCCGCACCGCGGTCGACACCGCCTGCACCGCCTCCTTCTGGCCGATGACGCGCTTGGCGAGTTCGTCCTCCATGCGCAGCAGCTTTTCCTTCTCGCCTTCCAGCATGCGGTCGACCGGCACGCCGGTCCAGCGCGAGACCACCTGCGCCACGTGATCGGCGGTCACGGTCTCCTCGACCATGGCGCCACGCTGGGCGTCGGTCGCCTCGATCGCCTTGAGCTTCTTCTCCAGTTCCGGGATGCGGCCATAGGCCAATTCGCCGGCGCGCTGGTATTCGCCGCGGCGCTGCGCATTGGCGAGCTCCGCGCGCAATTGGTCGAGTTCGGTCTTGAGCTTTTGCGCGTCCGACAGCTTTTCCTTTTCCGCCTTCCAGCGGCTGGTGATATCGGCGGATTTCTTCTCGAGCTCTTTCAGTTCGACTTCCAGGCGCTTGAGGCGATCCTTGGAGCCGGGGTCGCTTTCCTTCTTCAGCGCCTCCTGCTCGATCTTCAGCCGCACGACTTCACGGTCGATGGAATCGAGCTCTTCCGGCTTGGAATCGACCTGCATCTTGAGCCGCGCCGCCGCTTCGTCGATCAGGTCGATGGCCTTGTCGGGCAGGAAGCGATCGGTGATGTATCGATGCGACAAGGTCGCCGCGGCAACGATCGCTGAATCGGAGATGCGCACGCCGTGATGCTGCTCGTATTTGTCTTTCAAGCCGCGCAGGATCGAGATGGTGTCTTCGACCGTCGGTTCGGAAACAAATACCGGCTGGAAGCGCCGCGCCAACGCGGCGTCTTTCTCAACATGCTTCTTGTATTCATCGAGCGTGGTGGCACCGATGCAATGCAGTTCGCCGCGCGCCAGCGCCGGCTTGAGCAGGTTGGAGGCGTCCATGGCGCCGTCGGCTTTGCCGGCGCCGACCAGCGTATGCATTTCGTCGATGAACAGAATGATGCCGCCGGCCGACGACGTCACCTCCTGCAGAACGGCCTTGAGCCGCTCTTCGAATTCGCCGCGATACTTGGCGCCTGCGATCATGGCGCCGAGATCGAGCCCGACCAGCTTTTTGTCAGCCAGGCTTTCCGGCACGTCGCCATTGACGATTCGCAGCGCCAGGCCTTCGACGATCGCGGTCTTGCCGACGCCGGGTTCGCCGATCAGCACCGGATTGTTCTTGGTCCGGCGCGACAGCACCTGGATGGTGCGGCGGATTTCCTCGTCGCGGCCGATCACCGGATCGAGCTTGCCCTCGCGCGCGGCCTGGGTGAGGTCGCGGGAATATTTCTTCAACGCCTCATAGGCGTTCTCGGCGGACGCAGAATCCGCCGTTCGTCCCTTGCGCAGCGCGTTGATGGCGGCATTGAGATTCTGCGGCGTCACGCCGGCCTGGCTAAGGATCTTGCCCGCTTCGCTGTCCTTCTCCAAGGCGAGCGCGAGCAGCAGGCGTTCGACGGTCACGAAACTGTCGCCGGCCTTTTCGCCGGCTTTCTCGGCGGCGGCGAAGACGCGGGCCAGCGCCGGGTCGAGATAGATTTGCCCGGCGCCGCCACCGCTAACCTTGGGCCGTTTGGCAAGCGCCGCCTCGACCGCCTTCAGTGCCGGGCGGGAATTGCCGCCGGAGCGATCGATCAGACCTGCCGCCAACCCTTCCGGGTCGTCGAGCAGAACCTTGAGCAGGTGTTCGGGGGCAAATTGCTGATGGCCCTCGCGCATGGCCAGCGATTGGGCGGATTCCACGAAGCCGCGGGCGCGGTCGGTGTATTTCTCGAAATTCATGTCTCAACCCCCTCGGCCCGTTGCGGCGCCGGCTAAAACGCGAGCCCCCTTAGGCGGCCCGCACGGCATTATGTGGGTGCGTTTATTGCCGGTGTGAAGACCCGCTTGGATTGATATAGGTCACGGTAAACCCTTCCCCCGGCGACGCGGAAAAACGGCCGAAAACCAATGACTAACCAGAGCGCCCGGATCGACGCCATCTACCGCTACCCGGTGAAGGGTCTCTCGCCGCAGGCGCTGCCGCGCGCGCTCCTATCGGTCGGGGCGACCCTGCCGGCCGACCGGCTCTATGCCATCGAGAACGGCCCCAGCGGTTTCGACCCCGCCGCGCCGGCCTATTTTCCCAAGCAGCGCTTCCTGATGCTGATGCGCAACGAACGGCTGGCGGCGCTGCGCACCGACTACGACGAGGCGAACCATACCCTATCGATCCAATGGGAAGGCCGCGAGGCCGCGCGCGGCGACCTGCGCAGCAAGGGCGGGCGGCTGGCGATCGAGGCTTTCTTCCGCCGCTTCATGCCGAAGGATTTACGCGGACCGCCCAAGGTGCTGTTCGGCCAAACCTTGTCCGGGCTAGCCCACAGCTTTTCCGACGTGGCCAAGAAAGTGGTTTCCATCATCAACCTCGCCTCGGTGGCGGCGGTGGAGAACGCGGCGGGCGCGCCCGTGCATTCGCTGCGCTTCCGCGGCAATATCTATGTCGCCGGCTGGCCGGCCTGGCATGAGTTCGATCTGCTCGGGGCTGAGATCGCCATCGGCGAGAGCGCGAGACTTAAGGTGGTCAAGCACATCCAGCGCTGCGCGGCCACCGAGGTCGATCCCGAGACCGGCATCCGCGACCTGGCCATTCCGCGTACGCTCATGGACAATTTCGGTCATGCCGACTGCGGCATCTATGCCGAGGTGATCGCGGGCGGCCATATCGCCGTGGGTGACGCCATTAACAAAACGGCCGGCGGATAAGCCGGCCGTCTAAATTTTCAAAAAATATGACGCGTCAGTGCGGGACGGGCTGGCGGACGGCAAGCTTAATGTTGGCAGCGGCGACGCGGCCACGCTGCTGAACCGGTTGTTGGCGGTGCGGCGCCAAGCGCGGCGGCGGCGCCACCGACGCCTGCGCCTTGATCCCGAACAATTTGACCAAGGCGGGATCAAGCGGCAGATCACGCGCAATTCGCGCTGCTGCGCCCGCTCCGGCACTTGCTGCACGGTGTGATGCGGCGGTCGCCGTCGGCTTTGCCGGGCGAGCGTTGGCCTGCGAATGGTTTTGCTCGGTCTCGATCGTCGCCACCAATTCGGTGATCGGCTTGTCGATGCTGGGCTCGGACGGCGCGCGATTGGGCGCGCCCTGTGTGCTTTGTGTGCTTTGTGTGCTTGACGTGCTTTGCGCGCTCGGCGTCCTGGGTGCAATCGGCGTAACGTTCTGGGCGACTTACGTTTCGCTCGCCGGCCCGCGTTCAGACGGCATGACATAGGCGATCACGCGTGTGCGCGGATAGATCGCCTCGCCGACCCGGTGGCCGTGATTGCCGGAAATGATGATCGGATTGCCGTGCGAATCGATACCGGAGACCACCCCGACATGGCCGCCGCCCTTGCCGCGGGCGAGCACGGCGATGGCGCCGATCTGCGGCTGCGAAATGCGATGGCCGTAATCGGCGAACGACTTGGCGGCGTCGGAATTGGTACCGGCATAGCCGAGCCTGGCAAGTACCAGGTTCATGAAGGTCGCACACCACAGCTTTGTGCGCGCGGTCGGGTTGGTGCCGATATATTTGCGCGCCTCCCGCACCAGCGCCGGCCAGCCGAATGTCGGCTGCTTCGGCGGTTCGGTGACCGGCATGCTGACCAGACGAACGGCGTGGTCCGCGCGCGCGGCATCGGCTTGGCGGACCACGCGCGCAACCTGCACGATCTTTTTCTTTTGAATGTGGCGCTGCTGGTGCTCGAAGCCGCGCGGCGCGGGAATGCTGAGAGCGGGAATGCTCATCGCCAGCAGGCTGACGCAGCCGACGGCGAGCAGGACACGAGTTCTTGAAATGCATTTTGCGGGTCCCCGTTGCTCAGTTTTCTTGTACGCGCCGGTTTTTGACCGACGACCAAAGGGAGGTAGCACGGCAATTTTCCGCTAAATGTAAGTTTTGGATTTACGATGAAGTGGTTTATGCGGGCAACGCGCGTAACCTTAATCCTAAAGCTAACGGCCACGCCGCGGCCGAGCTCTGCGCAAAAAAATCTCGCCCCGCGGCGGAGCGAGATTTTCGAAAGCCGCTTCGATCGTGCGATCAACTGCCCGGCACCACGTAAGCCGCGATTCGGCTGCGCGGATAAACCGATTCGGCGACCGTGTGATTGTGATTGCCCGACACGATGATCGGATTGCCGTTGGCGTCGATCCCGCTGACCACGCCGACATGGCCGCCGCTGCCGCGGCCCATCACCGCGATGGCGCCGACCTGCGGACCGGAAACCCGCGTGCCGTAACGCGCATAACCCCAGGCGAGATTGCCGCCGCCGGCATGGCCGGTGCGCTTGAGCACCAGGTCCATGAAGGCGCCGCACCACAGGCTGCCCCGCCCGGTCGGGTTGGTGCCGATATATTTGCGCGCCTCCGAAACCAGCGCGTCGCTGGTAACGCCGCCATAGGCGGAGTTCGAATGCGATTGCGCGGCGATAAAGGCCGAATTCGCTTCCGTACCCAGCCGCAGGTTGCGCGAGACCCACGCATCCCGGCCGTGACGGCGGCCGCGGCCAGCCGTGACCCCTCGGTCGGTGGCTTCTTGGGCCGCATTAAAGGAATAACGCATGTCGCGATCGGCACCGCTCCTTTGTGGTTGCGTCATGGTTTGCGCAACCTCGGCGGCAGCGTGGCGATGGTGATGGTGGTGATGGACGGGTCTTGCGACGGCTGACGTTGCAAATGCTGCAACCGCCACCGAACACAGCAAAATCGTCGCCCGTTTCTGGATAAGTCTCATTAGGTCTAGTCCCCTTGTCATCAAAGCAATGCACCCGATACCAACAGAATCACCATCGAATGCATTGGCATAAACGCCGTCCAGATGTGGCAAGATCGTGATCATCCAAAGGTCATTTGGTGGTCTGCATAGCTGCTATTACATTTTAAAACTTATGGCGAAGAATTTATACGTTTAAATTATTACACTATACTTTATACGTTGAACTAATACAGAAAAACAGCGCCTGGATACTGGCCGCCTAAGTCATCGTGCGATTGCGGTAAAGTTAAAGTTGCAGTGCAGCAATTAATCTGCGCTTGACGGCGATGCGATGGCCGGCAGTTCAGCCCTTGCGGCTAAGCAGGAACACCGCCTGCTCGCCGAACAGGTTCCAGAACCACCACGGCGCATTGAGCCGCAAGGGGCTGCCCCAGGCGTTCAGCGCCACCGCCTTCTCCATCTTCACGCCGATCGCGGTGCAGAGCTGGCGGAAGTCCTTGATCGTGCAGTGGTGGATATTGGGCGTGTCGTACCAGCTGTACGGCAGGATATCGGTCTGCGGCATATGCCCGGCGAACAGCAGCTGCAGGCGCACCTGCCAGTGACCGAAATTCGGAAACGACACCACGGCGCGCCGCCCGATGCGCAGCATGTGCTCAAGTACCACGCGCGGATGGCGCGTCGCCTGTAGCGTCTGCGACAGAATCACGTAGTCGAAGGCATCGTCCGGATAGTCGGCCAGATCGGTGTCGGCGTCGCCCTGGATCACGGCGAGGCCCTTGGCCACGCATTCGTTGACACCTTCGCGCGAGAGCTCGATGCCGCGACCGTCGACGCCGCGCGTCTCGCCGAGCAGATGCAATAGTTCGCCGTCGCCGCAACCGACGTCGAGCACCTTGGCGCCGTGATCGACCATCTCGGCGACCAGAACCAAATCGACGCGGGCGCCGGCCGACGTGCGCGCGATATGGGCGACGGTGAGATTGCTCATGGCGTCAGTTCTTTCCGCCAAAGCCGCGCGCCTTGCCGGCACCGTCGAGGAAGCCGCGCACAATGCCGAAAAGCTCCGGCTCCTCGAGCAGGAAGGCGTCGTGGCCCTTGTCGGTGACGATCTCGGCGAATGAGACGCGCGCGCCCGCCGCATTGAGTGCATGCACGATGGCACGCGACTCCGAGGTCGGAAAAAGCCAGTCGCTGGTGAACGAAATCACGCAGAACCGCGTGGGCGAATTACGAAACGCATTGGCAACGAGCCCATCATAATCGGCGGCGAGATCGAAATAATCCATGGCGCGCGTCAGGTAGAGGTACGAGTTGGCGTCGAAGCGCTCGACGAACGAGATGCCCTGGTGGCGCAGATAGGATTCGACCTCGAAATCCGCGTCGAACGAAAAGGTCGGATTCTCGCGGTCCTGGAATTTGCGGCCGAATTTTCGGTGCAGCGCGGCGTCGGACAGATACGTGATATGCGCGCCCATGCGCGCGACCGCGAGTCCGCGGCGCGGGTTGGCGCCCTCCAGCAGATAACGGCCGCCGCGCCATTCCGGATCGGCCATGATCGCCTGGCGGCCGACCTCATGGAAGGCGATGTTTTGCGCCGAATGGCGGGTGGCGCAGGCGATCGGCAGCGCGGAGAACACGCGTTGCGGATAGCTCGCCGCCCATTGCAGCACCTGCATGCCGCCCATCGATCCGCCGGCCACCGAGAACACGGTTTCGATGCCGAGATGATCGAGCAGCATGGCCTGCGCGCGCACCATGTCGCGAATGGTGATGACGGGAAATTCCAGGGCCCACGGCTTGCCAGTCTTCGGATTGGCCGAGGACGGGCCGGTGGTGCCCATGCAGGCGCCCACCACGTTTGGGCAGATCACGAAATAGCGCTCGGTATCGATCGGCTTGCCGGGCCCGACCATAGTGTCCCACCAACCCGATTTCTGCGTGACCGGATGCAGGCTCGCGACGTGCTGGTCGCCGGTGAGCGCATGGCAGACGAGCACGGCATTGGAGCGCTCGGCATTGAGCGTGCCGTAGGTCTTGTAGGCAATCTGGAACGGCGTGAGCTCGACGCCAGCATCGAGCTTGAGCGGCTTGTCGGGCCCGAAACGGACAAGTTCCGAGTCGTGCGGATGGTCCGCCTCGCGCAGCGAGTCCGCCGCTTCACGCGGGCTGCTCAGATTTGCCTCGACCATATCGCCTAGCGCTCCCGGCGCGCCGCGGCCCAGGGAAGTAACGCCTCCCGGGTCGCGGGCCGTTTAGGTAGAAGGGGGCTAACTGTCAATCTAGCAGGTTACTGTCAACGTTTTCTTTGATTTAAAGGCTTTATTGATTTCAGGGCTTGGCCCTCCTATCAATGCCGCCATGACGAAGCCGCCCCAAGCTCCCACACTGGACGATCTGCGCAAGGAGATCGACCGTATTGACGAGGCGATGCACCAGCTCCTGATGGAGCGCGGCGAGATCATCGACCGGCTGATCGCGGTCAAGCGCAGCCAGGCGAGCGGCTCGGCGTTCCGCCCGGCGCGCGAGGCCGAGATGATGCGCCGGCTGGTCAAGCGGCACAAAGGAATACTGCCGCTCGACACCGCCGAAAGCATCTGGCGCGTCATTATTTCGACCTTCACCTACGTGCAAGCGCCGTTTTCCGTCCATGCCGACCTGTCGGCGGGCGACGCCTTGATGCGGGATTCCGCCCGCTTTCATTTCGGCTTCACGGTTCCCTTCGAGGCGCATATGGGTGCCGCCGCGGTGGTGGCGGCGGTGTCGACCTCGAAAGGCGATCTCGGCCTGGTGCCCGCCTTCGCCGTGCCTTCGGCGGGCGCTTGGTGGAGCGCGCTGGAATTCGATGCGGCTCCCAAGATCATCGCGCGCCTGCCCTTCGTCGAGCGCGCCGACCACCCGGCCGCCTTGCCGGTGTTCGTGATTTCGAGGGTTGCCGCCGACGCCATGGCGACGGAAGCGGCGATGTGGAGCGTGCGCGTCTCCGGCTGGGGTGCGACAGCCGCGCAGGCGCTGTCGACCCTGGCGGATTTCATCGCCGTGCCCGACCGCGCCTTCGACGGCGCTGCCTTGCTGATCACGCTGCCGACCGGGATGGGCCTGGATGCGATCAGCGCGGCCTTGGTTAAGGCCGGAGCCACGGTGCGTTCGGCGGCCCTCGTCGGAAGCCACGCGACCCGCTATACGGTTGCCGCCGAGAAGAAATAAGACCCTAGCCAATCCTCTTTTCAGAGCGGCGGGGTCGAAATGCCGCTCGTGAACTGGAATGCTGTGAGATGACCGCCAATCGACCACAACCGCGCCCCGGCGTGCTCGACATTAGCCCTTACGTCCCGGGCAAGAGCGACGCGCCTGGCGTTACCAAGGTGTTCAAGCTGTCCTCCAACGAAACGCCGCTGGGGCCGGGCGAGAGCACGATTGCCGCCTATCGTGCGGTGGCGGAGCACCTGGAGGATTATCCGGACGGTTCGGCCGCCGCGCTACGCGAGGCGATCGGCGATGTTTTCGGGCTAGATCCGGCGCGCATCGTCTGCGGCGCCGGCTCCGACGACCTGCTCAATCTGATCGCGCGCGCCTATCTCAGCGACGGCGACGAGGCCATCCACACCACGCACGGCTTTCTGGTCTACCCGATCGCCACGCTCGGCACCGGCGCCAAGCCGGTGGCCGCGCCGGAGAAAAATTTCACCGCCGACGTCGACGCGATCCTCAAATGCGTGTCGCCGCGGACCAAGGTGGTATTCCTGGCCAATCCGAACAACCCGACCGGCACCTACATTCCGTTCGACGAGGTCAAGCGGCTGCACAAGCACTTGCCGCCGCATGTGCTGCTCGTGCTGGACGCGGCCTATGCCGAATACGTGCAGCGCAATGACTACGAGTCCGGCATCGAGCTGGTGGCCACATCGGAAAACGTCGTGATGTGCCGCACCTTCTCGAAGATCTACGGGCTGGCCGCGCTTCGCCTCGGCTGGATGTATGGGCCTGCGCATATCGTCGATGCGATCAACCGCATCCGCGGACCGTTCAACGTCAACGCGCCGGCGATTGCCGCCGGCATCGCGGCGATCGGCGACACCGCCCATGTCGAGCGCTCGCGCGTGCACAATGCGCGCTGGCTGGCCTGGCTCACCGAGGAAATCGGCAAGCTCGGCTTGCCGGTGACCCCGAGCGTTGGGAATTTCGTGCTCATCCACTTCCCCGACACCAAGGGCCGCACCGCCAAGGAGGCCGACGCTTTCCTAAGCAAGCGCGGACTCGTGCTGCGTCAGGTCGGCGCCTACAAGCTGCCGAACGCCTTGCGCATGAGCGTCGGCACCGAGGAGGCTAACCGGCTGGTGGTGAAGGCGCTCGCGGAATTTTTGGGGAAAGCGGCGTGAGCAAACCGGCGACCTTATTCAATCGCCTGGCGCTGATCGGCGTCGGGCTGATCGGCTCCTCGATCGTGCGCGCCGCTCGCGCGCAAGGCGCCGTGCGCTCGATCGTCGCCACCGCGCGTTCGCCGCAAACGCGCAAGCGCGTGGCCGAGCTCGGCCTCGCCGACCAGGTGGTGGAAACCAATGCCGCCGCGGTTGCGGGCGCCGATCTCGTCATCGTCTGTATTCCGGTCGGCGCCTGCGGTGCGGTGGCTAAGGAGATCGGCCCGCATCTCGCGGCCGGCGCCACCGTTTCCGATGTGGGCTCGGTGAAGGGCTCGATCATCCGCGACATGGGTCCGCATCTGCCGAAGAATGTGCATTTCGTGCCGGCCCATCCGGTCGCCGGCACCGAATATTCCGGCCCCGACGCCGGCTTTGCCGAATTGTTCGTGAACCGCTGGTGCATCCTGACGCCGCCGGCGGGCGCCGATGCGAACGCGGTGGACAAGCTCGCCGCGTTCTGGCGTCTGCTCGGCGCCAATGTGGAAACCATGACGGCCGATCACCACGACCTGGTGCTCGCCATCACCAGCCATCTGCCGCATCTGATCGCCTACACCATCGTGGGCACCGCCGACGAGATGCAGACGGTGACCCGCTCCGAGGTGCTCAAGTTCTCGGCCGGCGGCTTTCGCGATTTCACCCGCATCGCGGCCTCCGACCCCACCATGTGGCGCGACGTGTTCCTCGCCAACAAGGACGCCGTCCTGGAAATGCTCGGCCGCTTCAACGAGGACATCGCGGGGCTGACCAAGGCGATCCGGCGCGGCGACGGCGAAGCGCTCTTTGAACAATTCGCACGGACCCGCGCCATCCGCAAAGGCATCGTCGAGATCGGCCAGGACTCGCCCGCGCCGGATTTCGGCCGCCCGCATCCGGGCCTGCCGCCCGAGCCGCTGCCGAAGCCTTATGCCGCGGATGGGGATTAATCATCTCCGGCAAAAGCGAATTCCACGTCGCTTCACTTCTCCCCGTTTACGGGCAGATCGCCCCCGCCGTATGCTATCGCCTCCATAATTGCAAAGTTCAAATGCGGAATGTCGAAGTAAATGACGACGGCCACTGAACACGACCCAGCGCAGGCGCTCAATCGCGCACCTTTTGGCCTACAACGCAGGCAATTTCATTGAGGCCGAGCAACTATGCCAAGACATAATCACAACCAACCATGACTTATTTGATGCGCTTTTTCTTCTCGCTGTCGTTCAATCAAAACTGGGAAAAAACGACGCAGCGCTGGCTACTTTCGACCGCGCACTTTATGTGCGGCCGGGCATTGCCGAGTTCACTTCGATCGCGGCAATGTCCTTAGTGTCTGTCCGGAGAGTTGTTGAATCATATGAATCAGTTGTGATTCAAGGGTGGTGGCCTGATTCGAGGAGGGTCACCGATGTGGACGAGCAAGAACCGCGGACGTTACGACCGCAGCAAGTTGCGATACCCGAGCGATTTGACCGACGACGAATGGATGCTGGTCGAACCTTTGATCCCACCTGGCAAGCCCGGCGGAGGCAAGCGAACGGTGATCATGCGTGAGGTGGTGAACGGCCTCATGTACGTTCTCTCGACCGGCTGTCAGTGGCGCGCGATCCCGAAAGACCTGCCACCGAAAAGCACGATCTACGACTATTTCGATCTGTGGACTTATGACGGCACATTGGAGCGGATCCACCACGCGCTTTATGAGCAGTGTCGCGAACAAGCCCAGCGGGAAGCCAGTCCGACCGCCGCCATCATCGACAGCCAGAGCGTGAAAAGCGCTGAAAAAGGGGGGGCCTGCATTGATCCGCACGGTTACGATGCAGGCAAGAAGATCAAGGGCAAGAAGCGGCACATTCTCGTCGATACATTAGGCCTCATGCTCCACGCCATCGTTCATCCGGCCGACATTCAAGATCGCGATGGCGGAATTCTCGTCATGGCGACCCTGTTCGGGATGTTTCCCTTTTTGAAGACGCTCTTCGCCGACGGCGGATATCAAGGACCGCAATTTGCGAAAGCGGTTGCAAAAGTTCTCCCGCATCTCGATGTTGAAATCGTCAAACGTTCCGATCGGGTCAAAGGATTTGTGGTTTTGCCCAAACGCTGGATCGTCGAGCGTACCATCGCTTGGCTCAATCGCTGCCGAAGACTCGCCAAGGATTGGGAGAACTTCAACCGCAAGGCGCTCGCGTTCTTGCGCCTCGCCTCAATCCGCCTCATGCTCAGAAAACTCTGTAATCAACGCTGAAGTCTCCGGACGGACTCTTAAGGATCTAAGGCGCTACGACGAAGCATTAGCAAGCTATGACCGTGCGCTTTCGCTGCGACCCGACGCGCATTCCAATCGCGGTCTTGTCCTTCATCAACTAAGGCGCTTCGATGAGGCGGTAGCGAGTTTTAAGGGCGCCCATGCGGCTTCGTCGCACCATGCCGAAGCGCACTTTGGCGAAGCACAGTTCCGACTTTTGCTCGGCGACTTTGATCACGGCTGGGAACACTATGAATGGAGATGGCAAGCCGAGCAGCTGCGGAATATCCAGCGCAGTTTCACGCAACCGCGATGGCCTCGGACAGAGCGAAATCGCGGGGAAGACCATTCTTGTGCACGCTGAGCAGGGTTTTGGCGACACAATCCAGTTCTGCCGCTATGTTCCACTCGTGGCGGAGCGCGGCGCGCGCGTGATTCTGGAGGTTCAAGAGCCGCTCAGAGAACTGACGACCAGTCTTGGTGGCACGACGCAAGTCGTCGCCAAGGATTTCCGCGCTGCCGGATTTCCATGTACAATGCTCGCTGCTCAGCCTGCCGCTAGTGTTCCGAACGCAGCTTGAGACAATCCCGTCGGCGGTGCCCTACCTGCGCGCGTCATCGCAGGCTGAGGCGGATTGGAAGACGCAACTCCGACCAAAACGTAGCCCCCGGATCGGCCTTGCCTGATCCGGCAGGCCAACGCACAAGAACGATCATAATCGATCGATAGGCCTCGACGCTTTGCTGCCACTCTTAAACATCAATGCAACGTTCGTAAGCTTGCAGAAGGATGTTCGAACCGGCGATGCGATGGTACTTAAGGAAAGAAGCGACATTGTCCATTTCGGTGACGATCTCAGAGATTTCGCCGATACGGCAGCGCTCATTTCGAATCTGGACCTCGTTATCTCGATAGATACCAGCGTCGCTCACCTCGCCGGGGCGCTGGCCAAGCCGGTCTGGGTGTTGCTGCCCTTCACGCCCGACTGGCGTTGGCTGCTCGATCGTGACGATAGCCCCTGGTACCCGACCGCGCGCCTGTTTCGGCAAGATGATACGCATGCGTGGGAAAACGTGATTGCGCGCGTTCATGCTGCGCTGCGCGACTACGTTCAACACGCTTCGTGAGTTGCGACCCCGGATGCACCGGGTACTGCTCGGCACCAGCTCCCCGTTCGCAGCGGGAAAGACGCTCCTTCGCCGCTTAGAACAGCGCCGGCGCGATGCCGATCCGGACCGGCCCGAAGAACACCGAACCGTCGTCGAAGCGCAATGGCAGCGTGACCGCGCGTTTGCCTTCGAGCGTCGTCTGCTCGCCGAGCAGATTGATGCCGGCTGAAAGATTGGCGCCCGCCTGCTGGCGCGCGACATTGCCGAGGCCGGGCGCCAGCCGATCGAGCGCGCCGGCAAGTTTGTCCATGGTGGGCGCGGTTTGCACCAATTGCGGCGCGCCGATGGCGGCGAGAAACGGCTCGATCCCCGCGATGGTGACGCGCAGCTGGCCTTCCAGCCGTCCGCTCGCGTTGAGCGACAAGGTGCCATTGCCGACCGCGACGATTTCACCCTGCTGCACGCGCGCCTGCGTGATGTCGATACGCCCGCCTGCCGCCTGCATTTCGCGGAAACGCACCGGCCACGGCTTGGGCTCGAAATCGTCCAAGCCCCGCAACAGCGCGGTGATGTCGACGTCGACCGGCGGCGCCGCGGCCGGATGCAGGTCCGGTGCCGATGCCGCCGTGAGCCGCAGCACGGTCTCGATCACCGGCTTGCTAGCGGCGGAGCCTTCGACGATGCGGCCGTGGATTTCGATGTGCTTGGCGCGCAACAGATTCTGCCGGCTGCCGTCGCTAATGCGTTCGACCACCGGCAGGTCGAACACCAGCGACACGCGTTCCGGCGCCGCCGGCGTGCCGCGCACGCTTGACTGCGCCAGCTTCCAATTGACGACAATATTCGGCGTCTGGCCCGGGTCGGCGATGGTAAGCGGACCGTGGAATTCGCTGATCAGCAAGTCTGGCTGATAGATCTGCGCGGCGATCAATATGCCGCTGGTCTTGATCTCGACCGGCGGCTGGTTGCTACGGAACAGGGCGGAGGCCTTGTCGCAATTCACTTCGATGCGGAACGGGTAGCCGCCGATGGTCTGCGAGCCGCAGGTGTAGAGGCGGCCGGCCTTGGCCTCGCGCGCGCGCCAACCGTCAATGGCGGTTTCCGCCCGGCCGGCGCCGTAATGCCAAAGCCAGCTCCAGCCGGCGATCAGCGCGGCGAACAGAACGAGCGTGCCGATATAGCGCCAGCTGCGCCGGCGCGCGGAGCGGGGCCTTGATCGTGCCATTGCGGACTTAACACCTGCCGAATGCGGCGTTTCTGCGCCCTTACCCATGAGCCTGCGGCCCGCGGATGGGTTGCGCCGGAACATTCGGCCTGTTACGAGCGCAAGTCGCCGGGCCCTGTCAACGGCGTGGTCCAAATCCAACCCCGATGAGCAAAAAAATCGACCAAAGCGGCGAAGACCTGTGGGTTTTCGCCTACGGATCGCTGATGTGGCGGCCGGGATTCGATTTCCTGGAGCGGCGCAACGCCCGCCTGGTGGGCGCCCACCGGGCGCTCTGCGTCTACTCCTTCGTCCATCGCGGCACGCCGGAACGGCCCGGCCTGGTGCTCGGCCTCGACCGCGGCGGCAATTGCCGCGGCATCGCCTACCGGGTGGCAGCCGCCAAGCGTAAGGCCACGATCGACTATTTGCGCGCGCGCGAGCAGGTCACCAGGGTCTATCGCGAGGCCTGGCGCACGGTCTGGCTCGATGACGACCCGCAGCAGAGCGTGCACGCGCTTTGTTACATGGTGGACCGCGGCCACCGCCAATATGCCGGCCGCCTCAGTCTCGTCCAGCAATTGCACTACGTGCGCCAGGGCCACGGCCGTTCCGGCGCCTGCCGCGACTACGTGCTGGCGGCGGTGAAAGAACTCGAAACCCACGGCTATCGCGACGACGCCTTGCGCCGGCTGGCCGAGCGGCTCAAAGGCATCCACGAGTTGGCTACGGATTGAACCAAGCGCTCGGCTGAAAAGCGTTGGCGGGCGAAGGCGAGAACTAGCCAAGCGCCTCAGCGCTCAATCTTGCTTTTGGCTTCCGCGATCAAGCGCGCCGTGGCGGTCTCAAGGTCATGCTGGAGACGCTCAAAAAACACGCTCTTGTCGAGGCCGGGCGCGATCGGATCGAGGACCTCCACCAGCACCGTTCCCGGCAGCAGGCGGATCGAGCGGCGCGGCCAGAACAGGCCGGAATTGAGCGCGATGGGAACGCACGGCACGCCCTCCGCGGCGTAAAGGTGCGCGACGCCGAATTTGTAGCGCGGCTCGGCGCCGGCCGGCCGCCGCGTGCCCTCGGGAAAAATGATCAGTTGGCGGCCACGGCTAAGTTCGACGCGCGCGCGTTCGGCCATGGCGGCAAGCGCCTGCGAGCCGGCGCTGCGATCGACCGGCACCATGCGGCCCTTGATCATGAGCCAGCCGAAGATCGGGATCCATTGCAATTCGCGTTTGACGATGAACAGCGGATTGTCGAACAGCGGCACCAGCGCGAAGGTCTCCCACGCCGACTGATGCTTGGCGGCAACGATGAGCGCGCCTTGCGGAATTTTTTCGCGGCCCCTGATCTCGCAATCGATGCCGGCGACGACGCGCAGCAGCACAAGATTGGTGCGGCCCCACGATTTCGCCACCGCCAATATAGCGCGATAGGGCATGAAGAAAGTCGGCAGCGCAATTATCAGCCACATCGCCGTGTTCAGATAGAACAGCACGTTGAAGGCGATGGAGCGAACGACAAGCGGCACGAGTGGCGTTCCTTCACGGTGTGTCGGGATCGAGGCGCATGCGGGCGAGCGCGAACAGATACTTCAAATATTCCGCAAACAGCAAGCGCGCGGTGTCGAGATTCGACCACCATGGCTCGTCTTTTACTTTCGGCGAGATCACCGGAAATGAAATCAACGTGACATCGGGAAGCTGATGCGCGAGTTCGGCCATAGCGCGCGGCATGTGCCAATTCGAGGTCACCACGATCAGCGAATTAAAATTGTGCAGGCGCGTCCAGCGCTTGGCTTCGATGGCGTTGCCGAAGGTGTTGAGCGCCGAGCGGTCGAGATCGATGCAGCAAGTGAAGAACTTCGAATAGAGCGGGGTCAGCCGCGCGATTTCGCGCGCGCGGGTGTCGCGGTGCACGCCGCTGATCAGCAGCCGTTTGCCGCGCTGCGCCGCCAGCAGCTCGATCGCATCCGGAATGCGCGCGGCGGCCCCAGTCAGCACTACGATGCCGTCGGCATTGCGGTCGAGGGTGACTTCCTCGCTCGGAATGCTCAAGACGAACCAGCAGAATCCGGCGCCCAGCAGCACGGCGCCGGCGGTGCCCGCAGCCATGGTGAAAAAGCCGATTACGCGTGCGAAACTAGCAAGCATATCAATCGATCGTATCCAGGGTCCGGTTCACGGTATGCCGAGAGGTCACCGCCGTTACCAGCGCGATCAGCACGACTTGGCCGAGCACGGCGACATAGCCGGCAATGCCGATGGAGAACGATCCGAACAAGGCCGCGGTTTGGTCGCCCCCCGCCGTGCCGGTGAACCAGCCGCTGATGACGCCGGCGAGCGCGAACAGCACGATCGCGATGCCGCCGCCGATAGCGCCGCCCTGCAGGCCGAGCAGCAGAAAATGCCGCTGGAAACGCCCGGCGATGAAGCCGTTCTTGGCGCCGACGAAATGCAGAACCTCGATCACCGGCTTATTGGTCGCCATCGCGCCGCGGGTCGCGAAGGTGACCAAGAGCATGGTGGCGGCGATCACCAGGATCAAAATGCCGACCCCGGCGGCGACCGCAGTTCCGGCCATGGTGCGCATACGGTCGATCCAGCCGCGATGATCGTCGAGCATGGCGCCCGGCACCTGCTCGGCCAACATCCTTCGAAGTTGCGGGATGTCGGGCGCCGCGCCAGCCGCGATCTTGACCACGATCAGGCGTGGCACCGGCAACTCGTCGAGCGACAGGCCGTTGCCGAGCCACGGTTCGAGCAGCTTGGAGGATTCCTCCTTCGAATAGGCGCGCACAGCGCCGATGCCGGTATATGCGCGCGCAACCGCGGCCGCCTTGTCCACGGCGGCGTCGAGGTTGCGGCCGGGCGCCGGGATGATCTGAATGGTCACCTCGCGCGCCACGTCCGACTGCCATTCGCTCGCCGCGCTGCCGATCAGCATCACCGCGCCGGTGGTGAGCGAAGCCAGGAACGTCATGATGGCGACGACGGCAATGAGCGCGCGCCCGGAGATCGAGTTGCGCGGCACCAGCGGCGTCTCGAAACGCGGCAGCGGACCGCCCGGCATACGCGGCGTCGCCGTCATATCGTCCCTATCGGCATCCGACATCGTCATTTTCCTTTGCGCATGATCTTTTCGCAAAACCGGTTGCCACTTTTCGGGACCATGCGCCCTCAATCGTAAATGTGCAGCCGGCCTTCGTGCAGCACCAGCCGGCGCGCATCGTACTGGTCCATCAGCGCAATGTCGTGCGTGGCGATCACCACCGAAGTTCCGGATTTGTTGAGCTCGATGAACAGCCGCAGCAGCCGCTGCGCCAAGCTCGGATCGACATTGCCGGTCGGCTCGTCGGCGAGCAGCAGCTGCGGCCGCGCGATCACCGCACGCGCGATCGCGGCGCGCTGCTTCTCGCCGCCCGAGAGCACCGGCGGCAGCGCCCACATCCGCTCGCCGAGGCCGACCCAGCTCAACAATTCGACCACTTCGTCGCGGTAGGTGTTCTCATGCCGGCCCATCACGCGCAGCGGCAGTGCGACGTTCTCGTAGGTGGTCATGTGGTCGAGCAGGCGGAAATCCTGGAACACGATGCCGATGCGGCGGCGCAGCGTCGCCACCGCGTCCTTCGATAGGGTGGCGACGTCGTGGCCGAACTGCGTGATCAGACCGCGCGTCGGTTTGAGCGAAAGGAACAGCAGGCGCAACAGCGAGGTCTTGCCAGCGCCGGAGGGGCCGGTGAGGAACTGGAAGGAATGCGGCTCGATGCGGAACGTGAGGTCGCGCAGGACCTCCGGCCCCAGGCCGTAGCGCAGCCCTACATTCTCGAATCGGACCACACGCCTCTCCGGTAAATTCCCTATTAGGCCCGTGGAATTGGCCTGGCCGGCAAGCCGCGGAGCCTTCCCCAAAAGCCGTCCGCGGCCCTCGCTTGTGGCCGAGAACAGCGCTTTTACAGGATTATCACGGCACCGCCAGCGCCGCAGAGCCGCCAAAGCCGGCGTATCCCCCTTAACTCCGGGGCGGCCATGGTTTCCAATCCATTAACGGACGGTTGCTAGGTTTTGGGGCCAAATTGGCCCCGATGACATGCTGATCGTCTGCCAGAGCTGCGCCACCTCCTACATGATCGACCCCGCCGCCGTCGGCCCGGCCGGTCGCACCGTGCGTTGCGCACGCTGCAAGGCGACCTGGTTCGCCGGCGGGCCGAAAAGCGTGCCGGATGTGACCGCCTTCGTGGACAAAGTGATCGCGGAAGCCGAAGCGCAATCGCCAGCACCGGCCCGCGCCGCGGCACCGCCTCCGCCCGCTGCGGCCGCACCACCGCCACCGTCCGCGCAAGCAAACGCCGACGATTTCGGCGCCGAGACCACCGAATCGACCACCGCAACCGAGACCAAGGCGCCGCCGGTCGAGCCTCCGCCACCGGAACCCGCTCCTGCGCCGGCCGCGGCGCAAGCGCCGGAGCCGGAGCCGGCCACGATCGCCGATGCGCCGTCGCTGGTGCCGCCGATCGAGCAAGCGCCGCTGCCGGAGGCGGCCAATGCCGAGCTCGATTCCGAAGAGGTCGAAAGCTACGCCGCCCGCCGCCAGCGGCTGCAGGCCCGCCGCAAGCACACACGCCAGTCGTCGCGCTGGACCGCGGTCATTCTCGTGCTGGTCGCTTTCAACGTGGCAATGGTCGGCGCACGCAACGAGGTGGTGCGATACCTGCCGCAGACCGCTTCGCTGTTCGCAGCCATCGGCCTGCCGGTCAATCTGCGCAATCTCAAGTTCGAGAACGTCAGGATTTCGAAGGAAGCCGAGGACGGCGTCGAAATCTTGATCGTGGAAGGCACCATCGTGAGCGACGCCGGCAAGCCGATCGAGGTACCGCGCCTGCGCTTCGCCGCACGCAACGCCACCGGACAGGAAGTCTACACCTGGACCGCGCTGCCAGCCCGCAGCATTCTCGGTCCTGGCGAGCGGCTGGACTTCCGCAGCCAGATCCCCGCGCCGCCGGCGGATGCTAGCGACGTGATGGTGCGTTTCTTCACCGTGCAAGACGCCGGAGTGAAATAGCAATGGCAAAAATACTAGTCGCCGAGGACGACGATGCCATCCGCGAGTTGGTCGTCCGTTCACTCAACGAGGATGGCCACGAATTGACCGTGACCACCGACGGCGTGGCGGCGCTCGATGCGCTAAATCGGCAAAATGGCGAATTCGACCTGCTGCTGACCGACGTTAAGATGCCGGTCGTCGACGGCATCGCGCTCGCGCTCGCGGCCGGGCGCGACCATCCGGAGATTGCAATCATGCTGATGACCGGCTTTGCCGATCAGCGCGAGCGCACGCACGGGTTGGATGCCCTGGTGCACGACGTGATTGCCAAGCCGCTCTCGGTCGAGCAGATCAAGGGCGCCGTGCGCGAGGCGCTGGTGGCACGCCACTAGTTACCTTTCCCGTGAACGGGGAGAGGAAAGATCAGAAATCCTTCAGCAGCCGCTCGATATAATCGAGTTCGAGCTGCGGGCGGGTGCTCTCGCCGAAGCGCTTGCGCAGTTCTTCCAGGATACGGCGGGCGCGTTGCGCATCGATCTCGCCCGGCACCTTGACGGTGACATCGTCGCCATATTCGCGGCCGCGCAGCGGTCGTCCGAGCGGATCAGTATCTTGCTGGGCACGCGCGCGGCCGTTGCGACCGGGCTGGCCGGGGCCCTGGCCCATGCCCATGCCGTTCTGCTGCATCGACTGCGCCAGCCCCTGCGCGCCCTTGCGCATGGCCTCCAGCGCGCGGCCTTGGCTGTCGACCGCACCGTCGGCGTCGCCCTGGCCAAGCTCGCCTTCCGCCTCACCCATGGCTTCGCCGGCGCTGCCGAGCTGATCCATACCGTTCTCGCCCTGACCCTTCTGGTCCTGGCCGGGATTACCGAGGCCGCGCTGGCGCAATTGTTCCAGCAACTTGTTGAGCCGGTCCTTCAAGCCCTGCTGGTCCTGGCGCAGTTCGCCCAACTGCTGCTGCCCCTGACCGGGCTGCTGGCGCTGGCGGTCGCGCCGCATGTCCTGGCCCTGCTTGAAGGTCTTGTCGCGCAATTGCTGCTGCTTGCGGATCATGTCGCCCAGTTCGTCGAGCGCCGACATCATGTCGTCGTCGCCCTCGTCGCCTTGCGCGCCTGGGCGCGCCATCTGCAGATTCTCGAGCATCGACTGCAATTCTTCCAGCAGCCGCCGCGCGGCATCCTTGTTGCCCGACCGCGCCAGGTTCTCCAGCCGGTCGAGCATACTCTTGAGATCGCGCTCACTGAGCATGCGGGTATTGCGGTCGAGCGGGCGCGCGAGCTGCTGCGGATTCTTCCGCATTTCTTCCGCCAGCGCCTGCAGGTATTTGTCCATTGCGGCGCGCAGCTGATCCATTAGCTTTTTCAGCTCTTCGTCGCTGGCGCCGCGTTCGAGCGCCTGGCGCAGCGCGTCCTGCGCCTGCCGCAGCGCCAGTTCGGCTTGGCTGACATTGCCGTCTTCGAGCTGCACCGCCATGTCCCACATCCGCGCCACCACCTCGCGCAGCTGATCGTCGCTCTTGGCGTTCGCCAGGCCGAAGTAGATCGCGCGCAAGCCGAGATAGACGGCGGTCTCCGGCGTGAATTTTTCCGGCGCGATGGTGAGCGCATCGAGCGCGCTCAGCACCAGCGGCTTGGCGTCGGCATCGAGCGCGAGGATGCGGCGCTGCTCGATCAAGGCGCGCGCGACCGGCTTGACGAAAATGCGTTGCGGAAGCTGGAACTCGGTCGGCTCGCTGCGGCCCTCGTTGCCGGCCTCGTCGCGCGCCAACAGCGTCATCGCGACCTTGGCGCCGGCCCATGGATGCTCGGTGATGTCGCGCGTGGTCTGCGCCGCGCCGCTGCGGGTGCGCGCCTGCGGCAGCGTGAGCGGGAATTCGGGCGCGCTGAACAGCGGGCGCGTCGGCTTTTCGTCCTCGGCCTCGTCGTCCTTGAGCGCGAAGGCGGCATGCGCCTCGACCACGCCGTAGTCGTCGTCCATCTTGTAGTCGAGCCGGAGCGAACCGCGCGCCTGCCGCTCCGGTTCCTTGATCAGCTCGATCGTCGGCGCGCGGTCGGGGATGGCGGTAAAAGTCCAGACGAGATCGCTGCTGCCGACCCCGTGCAACACCGCCGCGCCGTCGCCCTTGATCACGAAGCGGCGCTCCTCGCTGCCTGCCGGCATCGCGGCGCGCGTATCGGGCGGCGCGTCTTCGAGACCACCCTTGCGCACGATATCGAAGCGCACATTGCCGGTGGCGCGCACCACCAGCTGGCTACCGGCCGGCACCGCGACCGCCGCCATATCGTGCGCGGTGTCGCCCGGACGCAGGCCCGCCAACATGACCGGCGGGCGGCCGGTATAGACCGGCGGCGTGACCCAGGCATCGATGCGGAAGTTGGCCGGCGCCACCACGCCCGTCCAGTCGAACGCGGCGGTCACGCGTTTCACCCGCTCGCCGCCGGCGGCGAAAAAGCTGGCGACCCCCAGAATAAGCACGAGCGCGCGCAACGCCATTGGATCGCGCAGGGACAGCCGCGGCGACGGCCAGCCAGCTTTGAGCTTGCGCGCCGACAGCAGTGCGCGTTCGACATGTGCGCGCCAGAGCGCCTGCGCGACCGGATCGTGCTGGTTGGCGGCAATCTGGTCGGCGACCGCGGTGGCCGGCCGGTGCGTCTCGCCGCTGCTGCGGTCGAGCCGGCGCAAGCCTTCATTGATGCTGGGCAGCCGCAGCAGCACCAACGGCACGGCCGCAATGGCGGTGATGACCACGAACAGCAATAAGCCGATGGCGCGCGCCAGCGGCGGCAGCACCAGCCATAACCCGGCCCAGGAAAACGCGAGGAACAGCCCAAGGGCGGTCGCCAGCGTGGCCAGGGCCGGCCACAGCCGCTCCCACAACAGGTTGCCACGCGCGCGCTTGAGCGCCCGCGTGAGCAGGGCCCGGGTCGGGCTCTCCTGCTTTGGCTGCTCGTCCAAACCGTCCAAAAGCCGCTCCGTTGCTTAGGGCTTGGAGAATCTGTCGATCAACAAGCTAACACGCAGGCAATTCTCAGGCCATGCGCGGGGTTCAGGCGCCTAAAGCCAATCCGGCATGCGATCGAGCGCAATCAATTGGTCAACTTCAAGGCGCGGGCGAACAAGTGCCCATTCGCCGCCGCTGACCAGCACTTCCGGCACCAGCGGCCGGGTATTGTAGGTGCCGGCCTGGACTGCCCCATAGGCGCCCGCCGACATCATGGCCAGCAACGTGCCGCTCGCCGGTTCCACTAGTTCGCGGTTATGAGCGAGGAAATCGCCGCTCTCGCACACCGGTCCGACCACGTCGGCGCGGATGCGGCGCCCGGATGCGACCGGCTCGCCGACCGGCCAAATCTCGTGGTGCGCGTCATACAGCGTCGGGCGGATGAGGTCGTTCATGGCGGCGTCGACCACCACGAAATTCTTCGCCTCGCCGTACTTCACGAACAATACACGCGTCACCAGGATGCCGGCATTGCCGACGATCAGCCGGCCCGGCTCGAAGATCAGCCGGCACTCGAGATCGCGCGTGGCGCGCTTGACCATCTTGGCGTAGTCGTCCGGATGCGGCGGCGGCTCGTTGTCGTCGAGATAGGGAATCCCTAAGCCGCCGCCGAGATCGACATGGGTGATCGTGTGCCCGTCGCCGCGCAGCGTGCGCACGAATTCGGCCAGCAGCGTGAAGGCATTGTCGAACGGATCGAGGTCGGTGATCTGGCTGCCGATATGCATATCGACGCCGGCGACCTTGATGCCGGGCAGCTTCGCCGCCCGCGCATATACGTCGCGCGCGCGGCTGATTGGGATGCCGAACTTGTTCTCGGCCTTGCCGGTGGCGATCTTGTGGTGCGTCTTGGGATCGATGTCGGGATTGACGCGCACTGAAATATTTGCCGGCCGCCCCTTGCTGGCCGCGATCGACGACAGCAGTTCGAGCTCCGGCTCGGATTCCACATTGATGCAGAGAATGCCTTCATCGACCGCGAGCGCGAGCTCGCGCGCGGTCTTGCCGATGCCGGAGAACATGATCTTGTCGGCGGGCACACTGGCCAGGCGCGCGCGCATCAGCTCGCCTTCCGACACCACGTCGGCACCGGCGCCGAGCTTGGCCAATGTAGCGATCACCGCCTGGTTGGAATTCGCCTTCATGGCGTAGCAGACCAGCGCCCGCACGTCGGCGAAGGCGCCGGCGAACACCTTGTAGTGCCGCTCCAGCGTCGCGGTTGAATAGCAATAGAACGGTGTCCCGACCGCGCCAGCGAGCGTGTGGAGGTTTACCGCCTCGGCGTGCAGGACGCCGTCGCGATAAGCGAAGTGGTGCATCCTTTTAGAACCCGAACCGTTCAGGCTGAATCAGTGCCGTGACTAACATTTTGATGGCACGTGATCTTATCCGAAAACCGGTTCCCACTTTTCGGGATCACGCGCGGTCTCAGTTGAGCAAAACGTCGAGAGGGATTTGTTTTTTCGGACCCTTGGGCGCAAGCGGCTGGCCGTCGGGACCGACGCCGGCATTGCCACCCTGCGCTTGCCCACCGATCGGCGTGCCGCGGTTCGAACTCATCAGGTCAGGCATGTTCGCCTGCGGCTGGCCTTCAAGCGAGGCGCCGGGCGGCGGATCGAGCGGACCCTTGCGGCCGCACGCGGCTAGCCCGAGCGCGGCGGCGAGCGCGCCGATCAGGGCGAGACGGAGAAACGGGCGGTCGAAAAAACGGCTCAAGAAGCGAATTCCTTGTGTTGGCGACACCATAGCAAACCAGGCAATCAAGGCCAAACCTGGCTGGATAAAGTCAGGATTTATCCTTTTCCAGCTTTCGCAGCCATTTCTTCGCGTGCACGCGCACGTTTTTGGGTGCCGTTCCGCCAAAGCTGGTCCGGCTCTTCACCGAACGGTCGACCGACAGAACGCTGAACACGTCCTCGCTGATTCGCGGCTCGACCTCGCACATGGCGGCCAGTGGCAGCCGGTGCAACGGCACGCCCGCCTCCACCGCCTTGGCGACGATGCGGCCGGTCAGATGATGAGCGTCCCGGAACGGGATTTTCAGCGTGCGCACCAGCCAGTCGGCGAGATCGGTGGCGGTGGCGTAGCCTTCGCCGGCCGCCTTCTTCATGCGCGCCACGTCGGGCTCAAGATCGGCCACCATGCCGGTCATCGCCGCGATCGACAGCGAAAGCGCGGCGAGCGCGTCCATGGCGCCCTCCTTGTCCTCCTGCATGTCCTTGGCATAGGCAAGCGGCAGGCCCTTCATCACGATCAGCAACGCGGTGAGCGCACCGATGACGCGGCCGGTCTTGGCGCGCACCAATTCGGCGGCGTCCGGGTTGCGCTTCTGCGGCATCATCGAGGAGCCGGTGGTGAACTTGTCCGACAGCTTGACCAGGCCGGTGAGCGGCGAGGCCCAGATCACGATCTCCTCGGCCAGCCGCGACAGATGCACCGCGGCGATCGAGGCGGCGGCGAGCGTCTCCAGCGCGAAGTCGCGGTCGGACACCGCGTCGAGCGAATTCGCCGCCGGCCGGTCGAAGCCGAGCGCCTTCGCCGTCATGTCGCGGTCGAGCGGGAACGAGGTGCCGGCGAGTGCGCCGGCGCCGAGCGGGGATTCATTAAGCCGCTTGCGCGCATCGGCAAAACGGCCGCGGTCGCGCGCCGCCATTTCCACATAGGCGAGCAGGTGATGTCCGAAGGTCACCGGCTGCGCGGTTTGCATATGCGTGAGGCCGGGCATCACCGTGCCGGCATGCTCGATCGCCTTTGCCGCGAGCGCGCGCTGGAAGCTAGCGAGCGCGGCGTCGAGCGCATCGATCGTGTCGCGCATCCACAGCCGGAAATCGGTCGCCACCTGATCGTTGCGCGAGCGCGCGGTGTGCAGCCGCCCGGCCGCCTCCCCGATCAACTCGCCGAGCCTACCCTCCACGTTCATGTGGATGTCTTCCAGTGCCCGCTTGAAGGAAAACTTCTCGTCCGCGATCTCTGACAGGATCGTGTCTAGACCGTGAGCGATCTTTTTCGCATCGTCGGCCGTAATGATGCCTTGCTTGGCCAGCATGTCGGCATGGGCCTTGGACGCGGCGATGTCCTGGCGGTAGAGAGCCTTGTCGAAATCGATGGAGGCGTTGATCTCCTCCATGATAGCGCCGGGGCCAGACGCGAACCGCCCGCCCCACATCTTGTTGCTCATGTTATCGCTCTTGGCATAACCACCGAGGTCTCGCCGCTCATGACCGAACGTCCTTCGTCCAGCTTCGCCAAAAAGCGCTTGGCCATGGTCCTGGTGGCTGGCGTGGCCGGCGGGCTCGCCGGGGTATACGGGATTGCCACCCTGACAGGCAATGCGGGCGGCCATGCGGCATGCCGGCCGGCCGTCGAATTGGCGAAGAAACTGGCCCCTTTGGCGCGTGGCGAGGTGGCCGCTGTCAACGTCGCCAAGAGTCCGCTCAAGCTGCCCGCGCTCGCCTTCCAGGACGCCGCCGGCAAGCCGTTAGCCCTCGAGCATTGGCGCGGGCGTACCGTGCTGATCAACCTGTGGGCTACCTGGTGCGTGCCCTGCCGCAAAGAAATGCCGGCCCTCGACGCCCTCGAGCAGCGGCTGGGCGGCCCCCGCTTCGAGGTGGTGGCGATCAATATCGACACCCGCGATCCCGACAAGCCGAAGGTCTGGCTAAAGGAGTTGGGCATCGAGAAGCTCGCCTACTATGCCGATCCAGAGGCCAAGACCTTCCAGGACCTCAAGGCGATCGGCCGCGCCTTCGGCATGCCGACCACTTTGCTAGTGGACCCGCAGGGCTGCGAGATCGGTAGCATCGCCGGCCCGGCGGAATGGGCGAGCGACGACGCCATCAACTTGATCCAGGCGGCGATCGGAAAATAGCACCTGCACCGGTGCGCGGCGTGCGGTTTGCGCGCCCGCTTCTCAGGCCGGCATTACACGCTGATATCGATGTTCTGCCCGACGCCGGCGGCAAGGTTGGCGAGGCTGTTCATATTCTGTTGGGCGGCATCGATAACTTGCACGACGGAGCCTGCGTTATTGGCGTTCATGCGCATCATCATCGCGGCGGCGGCCAATTGCAGTTGGCTCACCTGGGTGCCGACCATGGCGGCTGCGAGAGAGGTTGGGTCCATAGCGGCCCCTTCATACGGCCCGACGGTCAATGATTCATAAACGTGGACTTGACTCGGGTCCCCGCTCATCTATACTTAACCATATGGTTTACTATTCACCTGCCCCGCTCGACCGCACCTTCGCCGCGCTCGCCGACCCGACGCGGCGCGCCTTGCTGGCACGGCTGAGCCAGACCGACAGCCTGTCGGTCAGCGCGCTGGCCGAGCCGTTTTCGATGTCGCTGCCGGCGGTGATGAAGCATCTCGACGTGCTGTCGGATGCCGGGCTGGTCACCCGCAACAAGAGCGGGCGCACGGTCTCCTGCCGGCTCCGCGCGGAGCCCATGCACGAAGCCAACGAATGGCTTAACCGCTACCAGCGCTTCTGGAGCGATCGCCTCGATCAACTCGCCGCTTTCCTGGAGGAAAAACCATGTCCACCGTTACCACCAAACCCAGCCTCACCATCAAGCGTCGTTTCAACGCCCCGCCGGCGAAAGTCTTCAGCGCCTGGATCGACCCGGAAAAAGTGAAGCGCTGGATGGGCCCCGGCGAGGTCAAAGCGCTGAGCGTCGAAAGCGACCCGCGCACCGGCGGCCGCTACCGCTGGCTGATGCAGGCCCCAAGCGGCGAAGAGCATGACGTCAGCGGCGTCTACCGCGAAGTGATCCTGAACGAAAAGCTGGTGTTCACCTGGGCCTGGAAGACGACGCCCGAGCGCGAGTCGCTGGTGACCGTCGTGCTCAAGCCGGACAGCGGCGGCACGCTGATGACGCTGACGCACGAGCAATTCTTCGATGAAGAGGCGCGCGATCGGCACAATCAAGGTTGGACCGGCGCGATACCAAAACTGGAAGCCTATCTCGCATCAGAGTGACAGGAGTAACCCATGGCACACGCATGGTCGCACGGAAGTTTCTACTGGAACGAGTTGATGACGCGCAACGTCGAGAAGGCGAAGAAATTCTACGCCGACACCGTCGGCTGGAGCTTCGAAGCGATGCCGATGCCCGACGGTACCTATTGGGTGGCGAAAGCCAATGGCGAAGTGGTCGGCGGGCTGTTTCCGCTCACCTCGCCGCAGTTCGACGGCGTGCCGGAATCCTGGATGTCTTACTTGGCGGTCGACGACGTCGATGCGCGGGTGAAGAAAGCCACGGCCGCCGGCGCCAAGCTCATGCGTCCGATCTTCGACGTGCCAGGCGTCGGTCGCATCGCCATCCTGCGCGAGCCTGGCGGCGCCGGCATCGGCTGGATGACGCCGGCGAAATCCTGATCACAGGAATAATACAGGAGTTTCCCATGCAGCACGCAATCGTTTCGCAAGACGAATGGCTGGCCGCGCGCAAGGCGCTGCTGGCCAAGGAAAAAGAATTCAGCAAGGCGCGCGACCAGCTGAGCGCGGCGCGGCGCGCGCTGCCCTGGGTCAAGGTCGAGAAGAGCTATGTGTTCGACGGACCCGCCGGCAAAGAGACGCTGGCCGATCTGTTCGGCGGCAAAAGTCAGCTATTGGTCTATCACTTCATGCTCGGCCCCGGCTGGGTGCAGGGTTGCCCGAGCTGCTCGTTCCTCGCCGATCATTTCGACGGCGCCGTGGCTCACCTCGCGCAGCGTGACGTGACGCTGGTCGTGGTGTCACGCGCGCCGCTCGTGGAGATCGATGCCTACAAGAAACGCATGGGCTGGCGCTTCAATTGGGTGTCGTCATACGGCACCGACTTCAACCGCGATTACCACGTCTCGTTCAGCAAGGACGAAGTGGCCGGCGAGGTCGAATACAATTATGCGATGGGCAAGTTTCCGAGCGAGGAAGCGCCCGGCATCAGCGCCTTCATCAAAGACGAGGCTGGCGGCGTCTTCCACACCTACTCGTCTTATGCGCGCGGGCTCGATATTCTCCTCGGCACCTATAATTTCCTCGACATGGCGCCGAAGGGCCGCGACGAGGACAGCCTGCCTTGGACAATGGCTTGGGTGCGCCGGCACGACGAATACGAAGGCGCGGCGAAGTCCTGTTGCTGCGGATAATCAACAAATGGGGGCACCAACATGACGGTATCGATCACCGCGCTCTATGCGGGCATTCTGGCACTGATCGTGATTGCGCTGGCGATCAACGTGACGGTGCACCGCGTAAAGTTGCGAGTCCCGCTCGGCGACGGCGGCAATGCGCAGATGCGGCGCATGATCCGCCTGCATGGCAACGCCGCCGAGTACATCCCGCTCGCCATCGCGCTGATGGCGATCTATGAACTCAATTCCGGCTCGCACACGGCGCTGCACATCGTCGGCATCGCGCTGGTGGCGGGCCGCGTGCTGCAAACCTGGGGCATGTGGGCAACCGACATGACGAACATCGGACGTCAGATCGGCCAGAGCCTGACCTGGCTCTCGGTCGCGGCGCTCGCCGTGCTGAACCTGTGGAAGCTCGCCTGACTTAGCGCGTCGGCACCGGCTTCTCGCCGCGATAGTCGTAGAACCCGCGCTGGGTCTTGCGGCCGAGCCAGCCGGCCTCGACGTACTTCACCAGCAGCGGGCACGGCCGGTATTTCGAGTCGGCCAGCCCCTCGTGCAGCACCTGCATGACCGAAAGACAGGTGTCGAGGCCGATGAAATCGGCGAGTGCGAGCGGCCCCATCGGGTGATGCGCGCCCAGCCGCATCGCGGTGTCGATCGCCTCGACGTTGCCGACGCCTTCGTAGAGCGTGTAGATCGCCTCGTTGATCATCGGCAGCAGGATGCGGTTGACGATGAAGGCCGGAAAATCCTCCGACACCGCGATGGTCTTGCCGAGCTTGCGGACGAAGGCCTTGATGGTCTCGAAGGTGGCGTCGTCGGTGGCAATGCCACGGATCACCTCGACCAACTCCATCAGCGGCACCGGATTCATGAAATGAATGCCGATGAAACGCTCCGGCCGGTCGGTGGACGAGGCCAGCCGCGTGATCGAGATCGACGAGGTGTTGGAGGCGACGATGGCTTCCGGCTTGAGCGAGGCGCACAGATCCGCGAAGATCTTGCGCTTGACGTCTTCCTTCTCAGTCGCGGTCTCGATCACCAGGTCGCAGGCGGACAATGCGTCGTATTTCTCCGCCGGCTTGATCAGCGCAAGCGCGTTCTTGCGCGCGTCCTCGCTGATTGTCTTCTTGGCGACCTGACGCGTCATGTTGCCGTTGATGGTCGCCAGACTCGCCTTGATGCGATCGGGCGCGACGTCGTTCAGCATCACCGAATAGCCCGCCAGCGCACAGACATGGGCAATACCATTGCCCATTTGCCCGGCGCCGATCACCCCGACACTCTGAATATTCAATGCCATGATTTGATCCGATCGATGCGAAGACCCGGCTCTTGGCTTCGGTTTCGGTATGGTTTGCACATGATCTTATCCGAAAAACGGCCCCCACTTTTCGGGCTCATGCGTTAACTCTAATTGCCTCGTAGCGGTTTTACGACGAACCGCGCGGTGACACCACCGGCGGGATAACTAATTTGCAGCGTGGTCAACGCTTGACCTTGTCGAGTTCCGCCGCCAGTTCGGGCAGCGCCTGATAAAGGTCGGCGACCAGACCATAGTCGGCGACCTGGAAGATGGGCGCTTCCTCGTCCTTGTTGATAGCAACAATCACCTTGGAGTCTTTCATCCCAGCGAGATGCTGAATGGCGCCGGAAATTCCGACCGCGATGTAGAGCTCGGGCGCCACCACCTTGCCGGTCTGGCCGACCTGCCAGTCGTTCGGTGCATAGCCGGCATCGACCGCGGCGCGCGAGGCGCCGACCGCGGCGCCGAGCTTGTCGGCCACCGGCTCGATATATTTGGTGAAGTTCTCGCGGCTCTGCATGGCGCGGCCGCCGGAGATGATGATCTTGGCCGAGGTCAATTCGGGGCGCTCGGATTTCGACAGCTCCTCGCCGACGAAGCTCGACAGCGCCGGGTCCGCCACTGCTGCGACATTCTCCACGCTCGCCGAGCCGCCTTCGCCTGTGGCCTGGAAGGTGGAGGTGCGCACGGTGATGACCTTCTTGGCGTCGCTCGATTTCACGGTCTGGATCGCATTGCCGGCATAGATCGGGCGCTCGAACGTATCGGGCGCGATCACCTTGATGATCTCGGAAATCTGCATGACATCGAGCAGCGCGGCCACGCGCGGCATGACGTTCTTGCCATTGGTCGTCGCCGGCGCGACGATAGCGTCATAGCTGCCGGCGAGCGAAACGATCAGCGCAGCGAGCGGCTCCGCGACGGAGTGCTCGTAAAGAGCGGCGTCCGCCAACAGCACCTTCTTCACGCCGTCGAGCTTGGCGGCGGCTTCCGCCACCGCTTTGCAATCCTTGCCGGCGACCAGCATATGCACATCGCCGCCCATGGCCTTCGCAGCGGTGAGCGCTTTGCTGGTTGAATCCTTGAGCACCTTGTTATTGTGCTCGGCGATGAGAAGCGTGGTCATCTAGAGCACCCCCGCTTCGTTTTTGAGCTTGTCGACCAACTCGGCCACCGAGCCGACCTTGACGCCGGATTTGCGTCCCGGCGGCTCCGTCGTCTTGAGCACCTGCAGCCGCGGTTTGATGTCGACGCCGTAGTCGGCCGGCGTCTTGTCCGCGATCGGCTTCTTCTTCGCCTTCATGATGTTGGGCAGGCTGGCGTAGCGCGGCTCATTCAGGCGCAGATCGGTGGTGACGATCACCGGCGCTTTCAGCTTCACCGTCTGCAGGCCGCCGTCGACCTCGCGTGTCACCGTTACGCTGTTGCCCTCGATGGTGATCTTGGATGCGAAGGTGCCCTGCGCCCAGCCCAGCAGCGCCGCCAGCATCTGGCCGGTCTGATTGCAGTCGTCGTCGATCGCCTGCTTGCCCAGAATGACGAGTTCGGGCTTCTCCGCATCGATGATGCCTTTGAGAATTTTTGCCACCGCCAGCGGCTCGACCGCGCCCTCGGCCTTCACCAGGATGCCGCGGTCGGCGCCCATGGCGAGCGCGGTGCGGATGGTTTCGGAGGCCTGTGCCGGTCCGATCGACACCGCCACGATTTCGGTCGCCTTGCCGGCTTCCTTCAGACGGATCGCCTCTTCGACGGCGATCTCGTCGAATGGATTCATCGACATCTTGATATTGGCGAGTTCGACGCCGGAGCCATCCGGTTTGACGCGGATCTTGACGTTGAAGTCGACCACCCGTTTCACGGGCACTAGAATTTTCATGATCCCCCAACCCAGATGGGCATTAAGCAAGAGCGGGCGGAAGCTAATGGCCGCGCTATTGGCATGTCAACGTTTATGCTGCGCTGCACGCAATTGAATCAGCGATTCTGCCCCGGCGCCCATAAGACGTCCCGCGCGCCCTTGTCGTTGGCATAGCGGCCGGCCACGAACAGGTAATCCGATAGTCGGTTGATGTATTTGAGCGAGGACGCCGATACGCCCTCCCCCGGCTTGTCCTTGAGCTCGACCATGATCCGCTCGGCGCGCCGGCAGACGGTGCGGGCCAGATGCAGGTAGGCCGAGGCCGGGCTGCCGCCGGGCAGGATGAAAGATTTCAGCGGTTCCAGCTCGGCATTGAGCCGGTCGATTTCGGCTTCCAGCCATGTGACCTGGGCATCGGTGACCGTCAACCGCGCGCCGCCGGGACCTTTTTCGGCCAGACACAGATCGGCCTCCACATCGAACAGATCGTTCTGGATGCGTCCGAGTGCCGCATCGAGCGCGGCATCGCTGGCGGTATGCAACCGCACCAGGCCGATCACCGCATTGGCTTCGTCGACCGTGCCATAGGCTTCCACCCGCAGGTCGTATTTCTTGCGCCGAGCCCCGGTGCCGAGCGAGGTGGTGCCGTCGTCGCCGGTGCGAGTATAAATGCGATTGAGCACGACCATGGGGACCTCGCCTCGCTCTTCGGATTCAGAGTAGGCTCGTATCTTATCCGGGTTTTCGTCTCAAATAATGGGGGGTGACTGTCATGCGCGTTCTGATGATTGCCGCTACCGCGACGCTTCTGCTGCTGCCCGCCGTGGCGCCGGCAATGGCCTGCGGCGCCGCCATGCCCTCGGCAAAGGCCACGTCCACCGATTACTCCGCCGCGAAGCAAAAAAAGCCGATGAAGAAGATCGCGAAAGTGAAAAAGGAGAAGGTGGAATATATGCGCGCGGTGCCGATGAAGTGATCGGCCGGCCGCGACGCCTCTCACCTGCCAATCGCTAGCGCCCCATCGCCCAAATCGTCGCCATTATCACGATGATGGCAACGAATTGCAGCAACACGCGCAGCCGCATGAGCTGTTGCGAGCGGTTGGGCGAGCCGCCGCGCATCATGTTGACGAGGCCGAGCAGCAACACGATCGCCACCGCGACGATCGCGGCCGGCACCAGATAAGTGCGACATAAATCCCGACATCGGCGCCTTCTAGCACCGGCGGCTCGCTGCGGCCACCGGGCCGACACGGCCAAGGCCCGTGCATTCGATGCCGACCGTTTTACAGTTCGGACTCGCGGTATTAGTTGTACCCGGGCTAGCATCCACCGAGATTAGTACGGCAGCGGGATGGGGTATGGGGGTTGCAGCTTGGGCCGGAGCGGCCAGCGGTCGCTCAAGGGCATCTTTTGGCGAACCTGCCGGCGGTTGCTCGATCGCGCCTTGGACGGCTGAATTCGCCGACAGCGGCGCAGACCATGCCGGCAGCTGCCCGGAAATCGACTGCGTCCGCTCGCTGCTCGCAAACGACGTGATCGATGCTGCCGAGCGCAGAGCGGCCGCGCTCGGTGTCGGCGCCGACCGCGTCCTGATCACCGCCGGCGAATTAAGCGAGGAAGCCTCGCGTACCGCACCACTCGGCGTTTCGCAGGTTTGATGACCGTCCGGTCTTTTTGCTTACGACGAAGCGATCATCCCCGCCGTCGGATATCTCCTCTGAGTTTTGTATGTCTATCTGCGCGCGCTCGCGGCCCACTCGGCGTGGCATTTGAGCCGCTCGATGACACGCCGCGGGCAGTATGCCCGCTCAACGACGAACGCCTGATCGAATCCGCCGCCGCCGGCATGCTGCCGCTCGCGATCGATGACGAGCTCTACCTCGTGGTCGCCCCGCGCGGCGCCGCGGCGCGCCAGATTTTGCGTCTGATCGAAGAGAATCAGCACGCGCGCAGTGGTTTCGCTTCACCAGCGCCGAACGTCTCAACCGCTTCGTATTGCGCCATAATACCGCGACAGCCTGGGTGCTGTTATTGACGCCGGCGCATTGGCTGCGGTTCTCGCTGGCGGCCTGGCGCGCGCTCTATCAGCTCGTCACCACTCCCTATCGCTGGGAGAAGACCGAGCACGGCCTGGCGAAAAGCTCGCGGCGGGCGGCAAAATTGGTCCACTCGCTGCTGGAGCTGGAGCGTTATCTCACAGCGCTGAAGCCGCGTCTGGATTTTTCACGGTGAGGCTCACGCTGGTCTCGCCATCCTTGCGGCCGAGCTTGAGCACCGCCGGGCCTTCGGCGGAGGTGTAGGCGATGACCGCGTTATCCGCCGTTACGACGGCGCCCTTGGTTTGCTCTTTCCAGTTGAGCTTGCCGAGCTCTCGGCGATAAAAACCCAGCACATCGGTGAGATTGAGCGGCACACTGGCTTTGAAATCGCGGCGGAACGGTGTCTTGGTGCTTTCGCTCAAGGTGTGGCGCTTGGGCACCGGCAGGCCGCCGCTCTCTTCCGCCTCGAGATCCTCCGCGCTCGCTGGCGCGGGCGCATTGGCGGGTTCCGCCGTGCTGGACGGCGCTGCCGGTTTGGTTGCGGCGACTTTAAGACCAGAGCCATCCGCAGCCACATTGGTCTTGGTGCCCATCCGCATGATCGTGAACGAGACGGATTTGCGGGCTTTCGAGAAATTGAGCACGATCATGTTGGCATTGTTGATGACCGACGAGCCTTCATCCCATCCCTGCTGCTTCATCGCCAAGCGATAGAAATCGGCCACAGCCTTGATGCTGGACGCACTGTTTAATTCAAGCCGGCCGTCGACGCCGTCAAATTCAACGTCTTCCGCGGTGTCCGGAATGGGAACCGGCGCTTTGGCATCCTGCGCCTGCGCAACGGCCACAAAGATCAAGAGGCTGGCGCATGCGAGCACGGCCCGCAGCGATCCGGTCGCGGTAATCATGAGATACCCTTGGCTAACGGCGCATTTTTTATGGGTCACACTGACCGGCAAAAAGGTTCACGCGCGCCATGTCAGGCCGGCGCGCTACAGATAGCGCCGCAGATCGGCCGCCGCTTCCTCGGGTTTGCGATTGAGCTTGAACGGCGCGACGAAGCGGCCCTGCTTGTCCATCAGATAGACCAACGCGGTGTGATCCATGCTGTAGTCGCCATTGTCGGTGGGAACTTTCTTGGCGTAGACCCGGTAGGCTTTCTCGACCGCGTCGATCGCCTGGCTGTCGCCGGTGAGGCCGCGCAGATGCGGATCAAAACTCGACAGATAATCCTTCATCATCGCCGGCGTATCGCGCTCGGGATCGACGGTGATGAACAGCGCGCCGATGCGGTCGGCGTCCTGGCCGAGCGCGCGCATCACTTCCGACATTTCGAACAGCGTGGTCGGGCAGATATCGGGACAATGCCGGTAGCCGAAAAACACCAAGAACGGACGGCCCTTCATGTCCTGGTCGGTGATCGGCTTGCCGTTGTCATCGATCAGTTTGAACGGTCCGCCGATCGCCGACGGGCCGGAACCGGTTCCCTGATATTGGCTGGCGAACAGAATAACGCCGAGAAAAATGACAAGTCCGGCCAGAAAAGCGGAGAAGATCAACAAAATGTGAGATGTTCGGGCCGTCATCGGGTTATCGGGTCTGCATCAGAAACACGCAGCCCAGCCGGCGCGCACGACTTCGAAAAACACGGCGGTACCGTAATACACCCAAAGCCCCAGCGTCGCCGCCACGATCAGCCCGCATCCGAGGCCGAGCAGCAGGAGCGGCCGCGATAGTCTGGCAGTGGACGCGATCACGGGCATTTCAAGTCTCCGGACGGAACCACCAGTCCAGATAGGACCTATCCCAGGCGGCGGCAACATGGGCGAGCGGCGACCGCCGGGCGCCGGCGGAATTAACCACATTACCGCAATGAACCCCCGCAATTTTGGCATTTCTCGGCGCCTGCGTTGACTTACAAGGTTAAAGCCGCGAAGAATACGCAGGTTTCAAAATTCAGCCACTTACGGGTATGGAGAACGTGATGCGAAGTGCTTTGGCGATAGCTGTTGCGATCTCGTTGTCGACGGCAGGCGCCGCCGTCTGGGCGCAGAACGCCCAGGCCCCTGCGGCTGCGCCGGCGCCCGCAAAGGCCAAATGTGAAAATCCGAACGCCCTCGGTGTCGAGCGCGTGGTCCAGATCGACACCACCGGCGGCCCGGGCTTCGGCTTCGAGCACTTCAAGGCCTACGACTTCCTGCGTGAAAAAGAGATCGTGCTCACTTTCGATGATGGCCCTTGGCCGGGCAACACGCCGGCCGTGCTAAAGGCGCTGGCCGATAATTGCACCAAGGCCTTGTTCTTCCCGATCGGCAAGCATGCCGGTTGGCATCCCGAGATTATCAAGCAGGTGGTCGCGGCCGGTCATACCGTCGGCTCGCATACCTGGTCGCATAAGGACCTCTCCAAGCTGACGACCGGAAGAGGCCAAGGCCGAGATCGAAATGGGCATCGCGGCGGTGAGCATCTCGCTCGGCAATACGCCGGTGAGTCCGTTCTTCCGCTTCCCGGCGCTGCGGCACCCGCCCGAAATGGTCAAATATGTCGGCGAACGCAATATCGGAATCTTCTCCACCGACATGGACTCCTTCGACTTCAAGATGCGTAAGCCGGAGCAGGTCATCAAATCGGTCATGGCCAAGCTCGCGAAGCACGGCAAGGGCATCATTCTGATGCACGACTTCCAGCATGCGACCGCCGAAGCGGTGCCGGAGCTGCTTAAGCAGCTCAAGGCCGGCGGCTACAAAGTCGTGCAAGTGGTCGGCAAGACCCCGGTCGAGCCGCTGCCGGAATACAAAGCGATTGTGCTCAAGGAGATGGGCGGCGGGCTGGATGAAGCGCGCCCGATGTCGAGCGTGATCCAGACCATCCAAGGCAACTGACGCCAGGGTCGAGAATCGAGCCGGCCGCGCAAGTCTGGCGCGGCCGGTTTTTATTGCGTGATCGCGGCTGTTACCTTGCCGACTACTTTGTGCGGTGCAGCTGCGCAAGCGTAGCGAGCATCGCCGCCCGCCGGCGAATCCTGATAGGTGCGAATAAGCGCCTCGGCTTCGCTCAATTCGGCGTCGGCGGCGCAGCCATGGTCCGGCGAGCCAAGTCAACGCGGTCAATGGTTCATAGGCGCCCAGCCGGTCGAGCAGCTCGCTGTAGCGCCGCGGGTCATCGGGCTTCGGCCGTAGGCCTTTGCGAGGTCGCCGTGCACTCTGGACGAGCGCCGCGCCGCACAGCGGCGCGGTCGTCTCGAGGTCGAGCACCGGCAGATATTTCAACACCTTCCACGGGGCGCTGATGTCGTATTTGTCGTTGAGCATCTCGACCGCGTCGGCGGTGCGGTGGTCGAGCTTACGCGCGCCGGCCAGCGCCTGGTCGCGCAGTTCCTTCTTGTCGGCGAAAGTGAGCCAAGCCGTGAGATGCGCCTTGGGTGTGAGCATGGAAAACCGGTCGGGATGCATGCGCACGATGCCGCCGAGTTTTTTGGGATCGCGCGCCTCGCCCAGCCGGTAAACGTCCCAATTGGATCCTTGATAGGCCTTGGCCATGGTTTCCCAGGCCACCGATTCAGCGTCACACGAGCACTCATAGCCGACCAGCCATTCCATGGCATTGGCGGCATTCGACACCTGCTCGCCAATGGCGTTGAAGGGTTTGGAATTGGGAGACTTGAGCACAAGCGGCTCGACCTGCCGACGCAGCAAGGCGCGCGCCTTGTCGCAGAGGGCCGGCGTCGGAGTGAGATCAAAGCGACCAATATAACCGAGCGGGAAATCGCCGCGATCGAGCATGAGATCGGCGTCGCTCTGGCGGCGATCGAAGGCGCGAATGCGGTCGAGCACGGCGCCCACGCGGGTTTGGTCAGGCGTGTTGAGGAACGGCACCCATTCCCAAAGCGGAGAATCGGCCGGCAGCTTGGCGAAGTCCGCGGCATACTTCTCGCGCGCGGCGGCGAACTGTTCATTGGCGTGGTCGCGCATTTGCTGCAGCGGAATTATGGAGAGGCAAAGCACGAGCGTCACGCCCCAGACAATTCCGCCGGCCAAGCGCGCTGAGATGGCGGCGCGCAGCGACGGGAACAGCTCCCAGATGCAAAACGCCATGACGAGCGGCGGCACCAGGGCCGGAATAAAAAGAGGCCACAAGAAGGGTGGAAGGCGGGGTTTGGAGAGCAGCTCAGCGCCTCAAAAGTCACGAAGCCGGACGCCGGGATCAGGATGGCCGCTGCCAGCGCCGCCGGCCAGGCGATGACGCCTTTGACGCCGGCGATGATCGCGATGACCGCGAGCAGGCTCCAAAGGATGAAGATTCCAAAGGCGCCATAGGGCTGCGCATAGGCGTTGTCGGCCGGATCGCTGCCGGCGAGGTCGGCGAGCGTGGCCAGCGTCAAGGCCCAGAACAGCAGGGCCAGAATGCCGAGGCCGATGCTGACGGCGATAGCGACGGGAGCAGCTTTCACCGGTTCCGCCATTCGTCCGCTCTCAAAGCCCGGAAGGCGGGCGTCCTGATGGGTCGCCGCGTGCGGGCCGCAGGTTTAAATGGCTATATCACGGCTGCGCCCTGACGCGCAGCGCGGCTTACGGGACGGCGCGCCGCGTGAAGGCGGTGAAGATCGCCGAGGCCGCAGTGGCGTGATCGTAGGCGATCCGGCTCGCCACCACGAACAGGGTCGTCGCCAGCACCAGCCGCAACGCACGCTCCGGGATGCGGATGGCGAAATAGCTGCCGACGAAAATTCCCGGCAGTGAGCCGACCAGCAGCGAGGCGATGATGTGCCAATCGACCGAGCCCATCATCCAGTGGCCGAGGCCGGCGATCAGCGTCAACGGCACCGCGTGCGCGATATCGGAGCCGACGATCTTGACCATCGGCAAATGCGGATAGAGCAGCACCAGCATGACCACGCCGATGGCACCGGCGCCAACCGAGGAGATCGAGACCAGCACGCCGAGCAGCACGCCGACCAGCACCGTAATATTGGCCGTCCGCTTTGGATCGAGTTCGCTCACGCGCGCGCGATAGGCCGCCACGATCGGACCGCCGAACACCAGCACGAACGCGGTCGCGAATAGCGCGACGCTGAGCACCAGCGTGATCAGGCCGCGCGCGGCGTCGCCATTGAGATTAAAGTGGGACAATACCGCCAGCGTCACGATCGTGGCCGGAACGCTGCCGCTCGCTAGCCGCTGCACCACGCGCCAGTCGATGCTGCGGGCGAAACCGTGTACCAGACTGCCGCCGGTCTTGGTGGCGGCCGCATAGAGCAGGTCGGTGCCGACCGCAGTCGCCGGATGAATGCCGAACAGCAGGATCAGGATCGGCGTCATCAGCGCGCCGCCGCCGATGCCGGTCATGCCGACCAGCATGCCAACGGCGAAACCAGACAGCGAATAAAGCGGATCGATCATGGGCATTAAACGGGCTCAGCGCGATGGGCGTTTGTGGGCGCGATTTGATCTAAGCACAGCGCGGCGTGTCCGTCATCTTCACGATCTGGCAAGTTCCATTGCAGCATGCTCAACATGCGCGAATTCGCGAAATTTTCGTAGCGTGAAGGGTATGATGACGAACAAAAAATACCTACTTATTTTTTCAACATGAATTTTTCGGCCCGTTGGGCCTTATAGACCGAACGGGTGACGTGAAGCGCCTGCTGCCGATGGGAAAAATCCGCGAGATCGAACCGGCTATCTCATAGACGCGCGTTCGTTGCGCGCCTGTTCGTGACAGAAATTTGCCGCGTATTTCTCCGCCAGCTTCTGCATTTCGGCGCCGTAGGTGTTGCGGTCGGTGCCGGTCCATTCGCGCGCGAGATCGGCGAAGGTCACCGGCCGGTGCAATTTGCGCATGGCGTCCTGCACGTCGTCCTGCACTTGGCGCGTGCGCTTGGCGACCGGATTGGGGATGCGCGCGGTCGAATACATCAAAACATGTTGCAGATGCGCGAGCACCCCGGTGGCGACGTCCTTGAAGCGCTCGCCCGGCTTGCCGGGTACGGTGGCGCCGACGCCGGCGAAATTGTTGTCCTGCGGCGGCACGCCGCCGGGCGCGCCGTCCGGGCGGCGGAAGGTGAGATAGTTGGTCTCGATCAGCATCTGGAAGAAGGCGTAATCCCACCGCACGGCGACGCATTTTTCCGGCGGACGCGCGACGCATTGGCCGATGCGCTGGTAAAGTGCGGCGAGATTGGCAAAGCGCGGCTCGATTGCGCGTGGCGGCTGGTGCTGCGAATTGCGCTCGGCGACGAAATCCATGAGCGCGGCCGGCGCGACGCATTTCGGCACCGGGTTGTCGGCGCTGGCGACGATGCGCGGCAGCGCGGCGGCGTATCCCGCGCTCGGCAGCATCAGCAACGCCAGCAGCGGGAACAATCTCGATTTCATACCGGCCCGCCCGGTTCATGTCCGGCGTATTGCTATTTGATTCGGGTTAATTTTGGGCGTGGGCGGGCGCCCGCCTTCGCGATCTTGGCTGGCTTGCCAATCGAAGCGCCGAAGGCGCGAAGGTTGCAGCGGGCGAAGGGAATAGAATCCTCGTATGCGGCTTGGGAACGTCGTCCCACCAGGACGGGCTAGTAGGGTAACAACTAGGCGGTATACAGACAGCGAAATGGACTGATGAGTGGGTGCTTTAGCTCAAACACCCGGAGACAGGCGAAAATGAAATATACGAAATTGACTTCAGCAGGACGGCATTGGCACGTCCGCGCGCGCGGGATTGCTACCTAGCAAACTGCGACCGACCTCATCGCTTAGAAACGCATAACTATCAACGTCAGTAGGATGCTGCTGGGACGGCAAATGCGTGGATCACCAAAGGCCATCGCACGCTGCTCACAATACGTCCGCCTTGTCTTTAATAACAGACATTCGCCGTTAGGGCCGGAACGTCAGTTTAGTGTCACAAGCAGATATCCGTCTAATGATTGCGTTCCGGTATAAAATTGACTGCGGCCATAAACCGAGGCGGCCTATTCATCTTTCGCTTCTGTGAGTACTTAGCCGCAATCACCCCACTTAAAGCCTCTATATCTCGGATACGAGCATGCTCGCGTACGCTTCCGGAAATGTGACTGGACACGCCCATCTTAAACGTGCAGATTCATATCGATCGAGACGCCAACGCAAAGCGTTCGGGCTTTCAATCCAACCTTTCAACTGGGACCCTTTTGAGTGTTCCATTCCCTCGTTCCGATGCTTGTCGGACGAAAGGAAATCCCATGCGCACCCTTGTCGAGCCGCCGCCCTCGTCGCGCTGTGACCTCTGCGGTGGTGAATTGCGACTCAAGCAGATTGAGTTAGCCAACCGTACACTTGATTTGGACAACGAGATATTCGTCTGCGCAAAGTGCGGCCGTGAGCAGGCATGTACCGTGAGCCATAACCACAACGTTTGCCATATGCCGGGCCCGAAGGCGGCCTAGCGGCGCCCCGGCTGTCTACCAGCAACGCTCTGGGTATGACGTGTTACAGGCAGATCATCCGAGTGTCACTCGGACATGATGGGTTTCTCCGTCATCAACCAGAGTGATGTAGGTCGAACTGTGAGGGATCACCTGGCCATCCAGTTCCAAGCGGACAATGCCGCGGCTAACCCCGGTTTTGTTTTCGACCGACACCTCATACCGCGTCGTTTTGTGGCGAAATACGATTTCGAAATCTCGCCACGATCGAGGCACGCAGGGATCGAGCCGCAACGTGGTGCCCTCCACGGTGAATCCTAAAATCGACTCTAGACCTGCCTGATACATCCAGCCGGCCGAGCCCGTGTACCATGTCCAGCCGCCCCGCCCCACGTGTGGCGGAACGGAGTAGACATCCGCGCACACCACATATGGTTCGACCTTGTAGCGTTGAACGGCGGCCCACGTGCGGGCGCGGTTAATGGGATTGAGCAACGAAAACAGCTCGGCTGCCTTGTCCCCATCGCCAAGCTTGGCAAATGCTTGAACCGACCAGATAGCAGCGTGAGTATATTGCCCGCCATTCTCGCGGATTCCCGGGGGATAGCCCTTGATGTAACCGGGGTCCGGCGTGGTTTGATCGAAGGGCGGCGTGAAAAGCAGCGCCAGTTCATCATCACGCAAGATGAGGTTTCTGTCGACCGCCGCCATGGCGCGCGCGGCGCGTGCCGGATCTGCCGCGCCGGAGATCACTCCCCAAGATTGAGCAATAGAGTCTATGCGGCACTCGCTGCTCGATGCAGACCCAAGCGGTGTTCCATCGTCAAAATAGCCACGGCGATACCAGTCGCCATCCCAACCGTCTCGCTCAAGGGCGTCGCGCAGCGAAGTCGCATGTTGCCGCCAGGCTGCTGCACGATCGTGCTGGCCCCGTTGCTCGGCGAACGCGACAAAATTTGCAATAGTGGCGTGAAGAAACCAGGCCAGCCATATACTTTCTCCCTGCCCTCCCGCGCCGACGCGGTTCAATCCGTCGTTCCAATCTCCCCCGCCGATCAACGGTAGCCCATGCGGCCCGAGCGCAAGGCTCCGATCGAGACTGCGGGCACAATGTTCGAAAAGAGTAGCCCGTTCATCCGACGGCATGGGTTGAAAAAATGCATCCTGCTCTTCGGCTGCGAGCGTCATTCCATCGAGAAAGGCTACTTGTTCGTCGAGGACAGAAAGGTCGCCTGTCGCTGTTACATATTGTGCCGCGGCATAGGGCAACCAAAGAAGGTCATCAGTGACGCGCGTGCGAATGCCCTTGCCTGATGACGGCAGCCACCAGTGTTGAACGTCGCCCTCGGTAAACTGTCGTGCGGCCGCGCGCAGGAGATGCTCCCGTGTCAGCCCCGGCTGCGACAAGCAGAGTGCCATGCCGTCTTGCAGTTGATCGCGGAAGCCATACGCACCACTAGCCTGATAAAATCCCGAGCGAGCCCACAATCGACAAACGATCGTTTGATACAGAAGCCAGCGGTTCAACAATATATCCATCGCGCGATCGGGCGTCCGCACCTGGACCACGCCCAGCGTACGGTCCCAATACTCAACCACTTCGCGGAATACATCGTCGAGGTTGCGCGTACGATATAGCTCGACCAGCGACAAGGCTTCCGTTCCGGTCGCCGCTTCGCCCAACAAAAATGTAATCTCAGCTTCACCGTTTGCCGGAATCTCAATTGCGGTTTGCAGAACGCCGCATGGATCGAGGCCTGCGCCGACCCTGTTGGAAAGCGGGTTCCGATTGGCGAGCGCGGCTGGCAATGCAAACGTGCCGTTGCGGCCGATGAACTCCGTGCGATCGCCGGACCACGAACGTTGCCGTCCAGCCAAATCGGCAAAGGCCACACGAGAATTGAACTCCATGCGCCAGGGATTGCGCGCGAGCAACACACCGGTTTCGGGATCGATCTCGGTGACGACATAGGGTGCGCAAGTGGTGCGCGAAGGTCCCAGCACCCACTCCACATAGGCCGTTACCGATAGCCGCCGCCGGCGGCCTGAGACGTTCTTGATCTTCAGTCTGGAAATCTTGACGGGATCGCCGAGCGGCACGAATTGCAAAAGATCGAGCGCAATCCCATGCGACACATGTTCGAATCGACTGTACCCCTGGCCATGTCTGGCGATGTATCGAGAGGCGTCGTTGCGGATGGGAAGTGCGGTCGCCGTCCAGACATCGCCGGTATCTTGGTCGCGTACATAGATCGCCTCGCCGGGGCTGTCGCTGACGGGGTCGTTCGACCGAGGCGTGAGCTGGTTCTCGCGGCTATTGACCGACCATGTGTATCCGCTGCCCCCAGCGGAGACTTGGAAACCGAACGAGGGATTGGCGATGACATTCACCCAAGGCGCAGGCGTCACTTGATCACCATCAAGGATGGTAACGTATTCCCGTCCATCCCGATCGAATCCACCAATGCCGTTAAAGAATTCAAGCTGCGGCGGCGCGACGAATTCGGGAGGACTTGCGCTCCGCAGCGCCAGACGTGGCGGTTCAGTGGCAGGCGCTATTTCCTGCAGGCGTTTGACTTGCTCAGCCAAGCCGCCACGTCTGCTCACAATCACCACCCGCGCGACCGTCTGCAGGAGGGTTCGCACTTCGAGCGACAACAAGTCGGCGCGCAACAGGAATACGGTCCCTGGAGCGGAATCTTCCTCGGATGGCGATCGCGACAGGTTTGCGCGGACGACGGACTCCAACGCGGATTGCAGATCCTGGAGGTAAGAGGTGCTTCTCTCGTTGACGATCACGAAATCCACCGCGAGCTGCTTCATCCGCCAATATTTATGCGCACGGATCAATTGGCGTACGGTCTCCAGGTGCTCGGCCTCGTCGATCCGGCACAGCACAATCGGCAAGTCGCCGGAGATACCGTGCGCCCAAAGCGCCGATGGCCCGAGATCGTTCCGCTTCAAAATTTCCGGTGACGGCCGCAGCGTCGGATCCGAATACATGACGCGATTGGCGAGACGCTGGAAGAGGTGGGCCTCGTCCGGCGTTATTCCGAGATGATGGAGCTGAACCTGAGCTTGGGTCCAGGCCAGGGTGGCGGCACGCTCGAACGCCGCGACATCGTGGTGCTTATCGGCGAGGCTGATAACCTCGTCGCGCGAACGAGCCAGAAGCGTCCAAAAAGACAGACGAACGGTCGCGCCGGGTGGGACGCGAACGCGTCGGCGGATGCTGAAGATCGGATCGAGCACCGTCCCGACTGTATTGGAGAGAGGCCGGCCGCCGCTCATGGCCATCGGCGATCGGACGCCGTTGCCACGACCAAGGAAGCGCGCCCGGTCGGTCTCGAATTGCAGCTCGTCGGTGGCCTCGCCTTCCAATACGGCCAGATGGGCGGCCCATACCCCCGGTTCCTCCGGTGCCCGCCTCCGGCGGGTCGCCAGAAGTGCGCCAAGTGCAGGCACGAACTCGGTTTGCACAAAAAGCTTTGAAAATGCGGGATGCGCCGCATCATCGTTCGGAGAAGCCAAGACAATCTCAGAATAGGAGGTCACCTCGATCTCGCGGGTGCGCACCCCAAGATTCGAGACCGACACGCGTCTGACTTCGCCGTCATCCTCCGGCGATACGACGACATCGAGAGTTGTCGTAAGCGTTCCATCACGTCGCGCAATTTCGGCGCGATCCTCCGAAAACGCGACGTCATAACTGTCCGGCTTGGCGCCGCTCGGCTGATAACCCGCGGACCACACATTTCCGTTTTCGACATCTCGCAAATAGACATACGACCCCCAAGGATCGCAGGTAACATCTTCGCGCCAACGCGACACGGCGAGATTGCGCCAGCGGCTGAACCCCGATCCGGCGGCGGTGATCATGACGGCGTAGCGGCCGTTCGACAGAAGGTGGCTGCGCGGGATGCGATCGTGCGGCGAGCGGAACCGGCGCAACATGGGTGGCACGAGTTCGCGTACCTGCCCAGCCTGGCTCACTTCTTCGGCGCGCACCCATTTGACCGTTACATCGCGCGGTGGCCTTTCCTGCAGCAAAAGTTCGGTCGCCTGGACGATCGGATTGGCATGAAAGCGCGTCCGCATCGCCCCGCCGCGAAGCGTGTTCGCAATAGCGACCAAACTCATCCCTTGATGGTGCGCCATATAGGCGCGCACGATGGCGACACTTTTGCCCTCTGGGATACGCCCCGGCGTGTAGTCCAGGGCCTCATACCAGCCGTACCGGCCGCACCCACCCGCGTCGGCCAGACGGGAGAAATTCCGTACGGCCGCGGCCGGCTCGATCATGGATGCAAGCGCGGTCGCATAGGGCGCGACGACCATGTTCTCGCTGAGCCCGCGCTTTAGTCCGAGTCCGGGGACACCAAAATTGGAATATTGATAGGTGAGCTCGAGATCGCGGAAGTTGTACGCAGACTCGGAAATCCCCCACGGAACTCCAAGCTGACCGCCATACTCGATCTGTCGACTCACGATCAACCGGGCGGTTTGATGTAACAGGCTGCCTGCGGGCTCGCGCATCACCAATTCCGGCATCAAATATTCGAACATCGACCCAGACCATGAGATCAGAGCCGAGCCACGGTCGATCGGTGTCACCGCACGCCCTAATTTGAACCAATGTTTCGGTGCGATGTCGCCTTTGGCGATCGCGATGAAACTCGCCAGGCGAGCCTCGGATGCAAGGAGATCGTAACAGCTCGGATCCAGCGCACCCTCGGCAAACTGATAACCGATGGACAGCAACTGTCTGGCCGGATCCAAAAGGAATCCGAATTGCATGTCGTCAAACATTTTTCCGGCAAGCTCGTCGAGAACTCTCAATTCGTCGCATGAGAGCTTGGGCAGCGCCGCCGATTGCTCCAACGCCGCAACGAGGCGGTCAGATTCGGCCGACGTCATCGTCAGCGCCGTTTGATGTGAGATCGGCTCTTTGTTGAACCAATCTGTCAATCAATGTCTGACAGTGATCCGGTAGTTCACCTAAAGTCGGCACAGGCGATAATATCGTGGCGTCAGCAGTGGGCTGAATCCACGGGAACAAACCATCGATATCACGCTGATGGCACTGGACAGATGAAGCAACGGCCTCGGTCCAAGTCACGACATCGGCTTTGCCGGAAATCTCACGATCCCCTTCTTTGAAAAGCGCTTGCGCGAGCTCAGAAAGCGTCTCCGACTGTCGTTTCAGGTTCGACAATCGAACGGCATAGTCCGCCAGGTGACTTAGAGGGCGATGTCAGGGCTGCCGCGAGTGAATCGAGCGAAGTTTTCAGCTGTTTGCGCGCATCCTCCGAAACTCGGCGGTCGACACTCAGCGCATCAAGAGAGGCGCGGGCGATTTTCACGGCATCCGCGATCCCGGCAAGCGGCTCCGGGCCGATCACGGGCGCAGCGATCATCTCCCGGCAAGCACTCCGGACGACAATCAGATGCCCGGCAAGATTTCCGCTGTCGACCGACGATATGTATTTGGGCTCGAGCGGATTAAGATCATGCGTGTCATACCAATTGAAAAAGTGACCGCGGAATCGCTCCAGCCGATCCATTGTACCAAGCGTTTCTTCCAATCGGCTCTACGGCCGACGAGATGCCGAGCCAGCCGAAATCTCGCGCGGCAAGGACCGAAAGAAGATAGAGGCCGAGATTTGTCGGCGAGGTCCGGTGCGCCAGGACCGGCCGGGGCTCCTCCTGAAAATTGTCCGGAGGAAGCATATGATCCTCCGCCGTCACAAATGTTTCAAAGAAGTGCCAGGTCCGCCGTGCCGTGAGGCGCAGGCTTTCCGACTCAGCGTCCGATAGCGAGCTTTGGTCGGGGCGTGGCGCCCGGCTCACCCACCATGCGATCGCCGGTGACAGTGCCCAAGCGCCGACTAGCGGAGCAGCGATCAACCATGGTCCATGACCGGCGTAAGCGACGGCGAATGCCCCGCATGCAGCCAAAGCGACAGCGCCGGCCATTCGCCGATAGAAGCCGACAAGATCGAGTTCCCGACCGGCACCTGCCGCTGCGGCGGTCACCCACTCCAGCAATTGTCGACGCCGATACAGTCTGGACAACGTTCGAACGATCGCGTCGCCCATCAGCCAGGCCTGATGCGCGAGCAACGCAATTTGCAGGCCGAACTGCATCAAGGCGAGTCTGAGATCCAAACGAAATGCGCGGAAGTGGCTGCCGGTCGTGATTCCGGAGCGACGCGGAATCACGCGTGCGGCGAGAGGCAGGAACGCAGTCAACAGGAAAGGCAAGAGAACGAACCCGCTCCAGAGCAAGGCGTCGACTGGGGGAAGCAAGACCCACCCGGTCACGAGGGCGAGGAAACTTGCCGGCGCCGATAAAGTGCGGCGAAGGTTGTCTAGTAGTTTCCAGCGGCCAAGTGGTGGAACGCCCGTCCAGCCAAGGCCACCGCCGGTCGCCGACCCGGTACCAATGATCCAAGGCAGCAACTGCCAGTCGCCGCGGGCCCATCGGTGTTGGCGGGATGCGGCAACGTCGTAACGCGACGGAAAATCCTCAAAGACTTCGACGTCGGAGACCAGCCCTGCGCGGGCAAAAATACCCTCCAGCAGGTCGTGGCTGAGAACCGAGCTTTCCGCGATACGGCCTGCGAGCGCCGCCTCGAAGGCATCCACATCGTAAATGCCCTTGCCGCTGTAGGAGCCCTCCTCGAACAGGTCCTGGTAAACGTCGGACACGGCCGCCGCGTATGGGTCGATGCCAGTCGGGCTCGAGAACACGCGCTGATACAGCGTGCCATCGCGCGCGGTCGGGAGCGACGGCGTCACCCGCGGCTGCAGCACGCCATAGCCGTCGACGACACGGCGAGATACGGGATCCAGCTTAGGCCGATTGAGCGGATGCGCCATCTTCCCGATCAGGCGCTTGGCAGCTCCGAGCGGAAGCCGTGTGTCCGTATCCAACGTGATGACGTAACGAACGTCCGACGGCGCGAGCGGAAGCCCACCGCCCACCGCCAAGAATGTGGTGTCGGTGGCGCCGCGAAGCAGCCGGTTGAGCTCATGCAGCTTCCCGCGCTTGCGTTCCCAGCCGATCCACTTGCCCTGGCACTCGTTCCAGATCCGCCGGCGATGAAACAAGAAAAAGCGAGGCCCATGAGGCGCCGGTCCGTATTGCCTGTTGAGACGAGCGATTCCTTCTATCGCCGCGCCCAAAGCCTCGTCGTCGTCTGATGTATTTTCGGTGGCTGAGTTCCGTCCAGTCCGACAGCAGAGCAAACTGGATATCGCCGTCTGGGCTGGCAAGATAATGGATTTCCAACCGCTCGATGAGTTCGTCAATGGCCGCGCTACTCGTGAGGAGTGTAGGCACGACGACGATGGTGCGGAACTCGCTCGAAACACCATCGCGAAGCTCGAGCCCGGGGAGCACGGCGGGGCCGAACCGATCGGTGACCACGCGATTCACCAGCGTGATCGCGGCATCGACGGAAATAAAGAGACCTAACAACGCCAGCGGCAGAAAAAGCCATCCATTGGCACCGGCAAACCCAACCGCAAGGCTTGCCAGGGCGAGAAGCAGCCCGCCAGTTAACGTGACTGTCGCCAGATAGCCTGAAATCCCCACCGCGGTATTCGCGCGTGCCAGCCAATCCTTCAGTGGAGCGCGAAAGCCAAGTTTCTTTTCGAACGTCCGACGTCCTTGCCCGATCAAGTAATAACCGGGATCGCGCCGGCGCGGATCCGGCTCAGCCGCTCCGGTTTCAGCGGGTTTTGCGATGAGGATCGCATCACGGGCGGCATCGATTTCCGAATGGCCTGAGCCGCGCGCAAGCTCTTCGATAGCGCGGCGATACCGGTCGCGCGTCGGGAAGTCCATGCCGGCGAAGTCACTACCGGCCCGTAGCACCTCGTCGACCAGACTGACGCCTTCGAAGAAATCTGCCCAATCCAGCTCGGATATGAGGCGCATGCTGGTGACGATGTTGCGGACAGTGACGTTGGCCGCGCCCTGCCGCCGGTGCTCTTCCCGCACGATCTCATCGGCGTTCGTGCTTTGCGAACTCAGGCGCTGGTCCAGCCACAAAAGCGCCGGCGTCGTTGCCGGATCTTCGTCACGCAATCGTTGGACGAACTGAACCGCAAATGATCTCGTGAACGATGAATGTGTAAACTCTCGCAGGGCCGCAGCCGCTGCCTCGGGCGATCTGATTCCTGTACTAAGCAGCCGATCGGCCAATGTGTCGGCGGCGTCACGCGATGCCTGGCTGCCCACGATGAGATCGGCCAAACGCCGCAGATTCTCCACGAGCACGACACGAATTGTAATTGCGAGAGCCCATAGCTCGCCGATCGTCAGTGGCTGAACTCGCTGATAGGCCAACACGAAGCGTCGAAGCATCTCCGCTTCAAAGCGGCTGTCCGTGTGCGCAACGAAGGCCCAAGCTATTTCGAAAATCCGCGGATATCCCTTGAACGGGCCTTCCGCCAGTTTTGGAAGTTGACGGTAATAACTTGGCGGAAGATCGGTTCGGATCTCACGAATTTGATCTTCTGCGAGATGAAAATTATCGATCAGCCATTCGGCCGCAGGGGTAATGGGTCGCTTATCCGCAATTGCGGCTGCGATGACACGATAGGCGTCAAGAAGGGTTTTATCGTTGTCGAGAACCCGCTTCGCTAGAGGCCGCCCTCGCTCCGGTCGCGAACTGACGGACTGCGCAGCGGCCAAGCTCTCGGCGTGCTGCTCCAGGCGCTCGACGCTGAAAAGCTCTTCGCGGATTACCTCCTCGTCGGCCCAGGGCGGAGCCGATGACATCTTTGGTAGGAATCTTGAAAATCGCCTGCGCAAGGGCACCTCGCTCTCGATGATGATCGGCGTTGCGCGGGAGCCGACCGCCGCTTGTAAACGTGAGGTCTAACCGATGCCACGCGACCGGTGGATAACCGCATAATGTCCGCGGTGCCGTGGTCGGCTCGCGTCGCGGTTCGGCTTCAGAATTCGGAGATGTCGCAAAGTTAACCGGGAAGTGGGACGATAAAGCTGGCTTTGTGGCCTTTATATTCCCATATAAGCACGATCGCCACGAATACATCGACAATATCCGTAGCTAAGTGACCGTAATTTCTCTCGCCTTTGAACAAGCGGGTTTTTTACATGTCTTTTCCAGACAATTCGCATGATTTTGATTTTGAGGCCGCCGACATGCCGCTCGCGGTGCGGGGAATACGGCTGTGAACGCTTTGACGGACAGCGAGATTCGCTCTTGCCGGCTGCGGGCTGAGATCGCGCAGCTTGAAGCACGCTATGACGGATTGTTTCCGCCTGGGGTCTATTCGGTCCTCGAAAGCCTCAGACTTGAACTCGTTGCCCTCAATAAGACCGTTTAGCCGAGAAAATGTACCGACATTAATGCAAGCACTCTTCATCGGGCAGACATACATCGACGTGACATTTTTGACCGATCGGATACCGACCGGAGACGAGAAGGACGTCGCAAAAGCCTATGCTATCTCGTTCGGCGGCAATGCGGTCACGGCCGCATTCTGCTGCGCAAAATTAGGGATTGTGCCCGAACTGCTTGCGACGGTCGCCGACGACTGGCTCGGTCGCATGTTCCTGGATATGGCCGCGAAGTATGCGATTACGATCCATCCGCGGAAGGTTAGAACGTCGTCGCTGTCATTCGTCATGCCGAACGACGGCAAGCGGGCCATCGTCCGTTGTCGTGACGACGATTTTCTCGACTCGTTCCCCCTCCTGAACCTGTCAGGCTGTCGTGCGCTTCATATGGACGGCCACCAGCCGGATGCAGCGATGTATTATGCCAAAGTTGCTCGCGACGCAGGGATACTCACCTCGCTCGACGGCGGCGGACAGCGATCAAACACGCATGAGCTCCTTGCCTTCATCGACATCGCGATCGTAGCCGAGCGCCTTTGCGAGCAGATGCAGCTCGAGCCGGCAAGAATGCTCGACTATCTCAAGAGTCGGGGCTGCAAAATTGGCGGCGTGACGCTCGGCGAGCGTGGGCTGCTCTGGTACGATGAGGCGGGCACCGTTCGAACGCTTCCAGCTCTTACGGTGCCGCCGGATCGTGTTCTCGATACGAGCGGCGCTGGCGATGTCTTCCATGGCGCTTACGTTTATTCCTACCTCGCCGATGCTTCAAAAAGCTGGGAGGAGCATTTCCGGTTCGGGCGCGCTGCCTCCGCCTACAAGATCCAACACCTCGGCAACGAAGCCGGATTGCCAAGTCTTGCCGACATCGCCACGGCTGAGTGGGAGTTCACGGGCAATACTGCTCGCGCCAAGTAGTATCGGCGATTTCCGAAACGGGTCAAAAGCGGAAGTGACGCCTGCTGATCGTGATGTCGGCTGCTACCCAGAAAGCGGACATTCGACAGCGCGATTGGCACGTCCGCTAAGTGCCAACAGCTGCCATTCGCCGATCGGCGTATAAGCGCGCAGCGCTCCGGTGCCACTTACGGCCGCACCGCCGGCGTCTCAATTGTCATGCCGCGCGCGCGCTGCATCAGGTAAAGCTCCAAGGCTACGAATTCGCTGGAACCGAAGGCATGGGGCTCGGCGCGCATGCCGATGAGGCAGTTGCGTAACCGGCGCTGCAAGGAACCAACGCCCTGCCATTCCAGGCGGTAAAGCGGATAGCCGTTGGGATGGCCCTGCGGCAACAGCACTCCGGCGAGCCGCTTGCCCCAGTTATCGTCATGGCATTGCGCGCAGCTCAGATTGATCTGGCCGAGCCGCTGATTGAACAGCGTGCGGCCGGCATCGATGAAGGGCTTGAGCCGCTCGTCGCTCGTTTCCGCGATCGCCATACCGCGTGACTGGCGCCCGACATAGGCGGTGAGCGCCAACAGGTCGCGGCTTTCGAATGGCAGCGGCGTCGCCTGCTGATGCTCGGTACGGCACAGATTAATGCGCTGTTCGAGATCGATCGGGCCGTTGCGCGCCGGGCTGAAGGCCGGATAGCGTGCCGCGACGCCTTTCATGCTGGCCGCCGCGTCGCCGTGGCAGTCGGCGCAGGCGCGGTTGGCGGCGCCGGCCTTCTGGTTCCATAGCGCCTCGCCGTCGAGCACCCACAGCGTCGCCGGATTGACGGTGTCGTCGTCCTGCATGGCCTTGCTGTCGCGGCCGAGATCGGCGTAGCCGGAGCGACGCTGGTCGAGCGGAATGTCGGCGGCGCGGGCCGATCCCGCGACCGCAAGCAACAACAGCGCGATCATTGCGGCCGCCGCCGCGCGGCGCCCCACAGCGCGCCACGATGGCGCCGACCGGTTCATTCCACCGTGATCGTGGCGGTGGCGGTCTCGGAAAAACCGTTGTCGCCGGTCCATTTGAATTCCAGCGTGCCGCTTTCGGTCGCCACGGTGAAGAAGGTGATGAACGGATTGGCGGCGATGGCGGGATAGAGGTCGGCGCGGAAGATCTCCTCGCCATTGTAGCTGCACGAGAAGAACGTCACGATGTCGCGCGGGATACGCGCGCCGATGGTCGTATAGCGGTAGCCGGTTTCCATGACGTGGGAGATCAGCGTCTTGATCTCGAAGGCCTGGCCGCGCTTGACCTTGGCCGGCACGTTGATCAGCGGACGGGCCATCTAGAACTCCTCCACGCAGGCGGCGATCGTGACGATCACTTCCGCGGTGGCGGACCAGAACGTGCCGTCGCTCATCTCGGCGATGGCCGTCACCGTCTGGGTGTCGGCGAGGCGGAAGCGGGTCGAGATTATCGCTTTGCCGGCACGCGGGCTAAGATGGACGGCGATAACGTTGGGCTGCGGATTTTTTTCGTTGAAGACATGGATAGTCTTGACGTAATCAGTCCGCGGTCATCGGGCTGTCGACCGTGACGACGAGCGACACCGTGTTGCCGTTTTCGACCACCGGCGGCACGTCGAGTTCGACCCGACCCTTCCGGACCGGCGCCGCGCCGACCACGGTGCGGATCGCCGCGCGCATCTGCTCAGGTGTCGCCAGCGCCCGCTCGACCCTGATCGTCGCAGCCAGACCGCCGGCCAAGCCGCCGATCACCACCGCGCGCCGGGTCGCGCCTCGTTTTCGCTCGCCCATGGAAATTCCCGATCAGCTATCCCTATCAGTCGCGCAACGTGGCGAGAAAAGCCACCACATCCTCGATCTGCTCGGCAGTCAATATTGGTTTGCCGCGAAAGGCCGGCGCCACCCGGTTGAGGCCGTCGAGCGTGTAATAGGCCGGCATGATGGTGTCGGCCTTGAGCTTGCGGCTGTCGACCATGCGCAACCGCAACTCGCCCGCGGACCAGCGCGCGCCGGTTCCCTTGAGATCGGGGGCCAGATTGCCCTGGAATCGTTCCTCGGGAAACGGGCCGGAATGACACAGCAGGCAGAGGCCACTCTGCCGGTTGACGACGATCATGCGGCCGCGGGCGGCATCGCCCCTGCTGCCGGTAAGCGGCGCGGGAATCGCGTCACCCACGATCTCGTAGGTCAGCAGTCGCTCCTGCGCCACGGCGAAGCGCTCACCGGCGCCGAGCAGCACGAGCGTGGCGACGAGCGCGTACCACACGCGCTCAGCCGAACACTTCGCTAGTGATCGTATGGAACCAGCCATCGGCAAGACTTGCCTCGAGCGAGCGGGTCGAGCGCGGCGCGTCGATCACGCTCACACCGCCCGCCCCTGCGACGTCCATGAGCTGCCCGTTCGCCGGATGATAGACACCGGCGACGGATATGCCGTAGTCCGGCGCCACCAGGCTGTAGCAGGTGTTGATCAGCTTTGGTGTCGGCGGAGTGTCTCCGCGCAGCAGCCGCGCGATTGCTATGGCGCACACCTTGGCCTGGGCGTTAGCGGCGAAGGCCGACTTCGGCATGGCGCCGGCGATGGCGGCGTCACCTACCACGTGGATGTTCGGGACGAGCTTCGACTCGAAAGACACCGGATCGATCGGGCACCAGCCGGTGCGGTCGGCAACGCCGGCGAGCTCGGCGATACGTCCTGCCTTCTGCGGCGGGATGACGTTGCCGACACTGGCCCGGTGCCTGCCGAAGTCGGTGACGAAGGACTTGGTCGCCGGCTCGACCGACGTGACCTTGCCGCCGCTCGACAGCGACACCCATTCGAGGATGCCGGGATAGAGCTCTTTCCAAGCGTTGAGGAACAGCCGCTGCTTGGAGAAGATGTCCTTGGCGTCGAGGATGATGAGTTTGGAGCGCGGCTTCCGGGTCTTGAGATAGTAGGCGATCAGGCTCGCCCGTTCGTAGGGCCCCGGCGGGCAGCGGAACGGGTTGTCCGGCGCCGCGATGACCACGGTGCCGCCATCCTCCATCGCCTCGAGTTGGCGGCGCAAGGCAAGCGTCTGCTCACCGGCCTTCCAGGCGTGCGGCATCTGCTCGGCCGCGGCCTCGTTGTAGCCCGGCAATGCGTCCCAGCGGATATCGATTCCCGGCGCTAGTACCAGGCGGTCGTAGTCGAGCCGCGTTCCGGTGGCGAGCGTCACCGTGCGCGCCTGCGCATCGACCGCCGTCGCCGTCGTGAACGCGAGCGTGATATCGTCGGCCGCGAGCCTGTCGTAGCCGAATTGCTGGGCGGCAATCTCACGCATCCCGGCGATGACGCCGTTGCTGAACGGGCAGGCGGTGAAGGTGCGGCTCGCCTCGACGAGAGTCACCGCAATGCGCGGGTCGGCGCGCCTGAGCGCGCGCGCGATGCTCGCTCCAGCGAAGCCGCCGCCTACAACGACGACGCGCGGCGCGGCGCCCTGGGCGAGCAGCGGCGCCGGTAGCAGCGCGGCGCAGCCGCCCGTGGCGGCGGTCTTCAGGAACTCGCGACGACTTCGATACGCGGCCATGAACGGCTCGACCTGCTAGCGTTGCGCGGCGAACCAGGCGGCGATCGCCTGGATTTCTTCGACCGTAAAGCCCTTGGCGATGCGGTCCATCACCGTTGCCGGCGTCTGGCCGCTGCGGAACGCCTGCATCGCGGCGACGATGTCCGCTGCATTACGGCCCGCGAGCCGCGGTACCGGCGTCTCGACGACGCCCGTATTTGCCGGGTGACAACCCGTGCACGCGGCCGCTCCCGCCGGAGGTTCGGAAGAAGCTGCTTGCGCCGTGGCAAGCGATACTGCAATGAGCGCTAACGCGAGAGATATGCGCATCGCGTCGATCCGCGGCGTCCGAGAATGCAAATGGGCGGCGGCCGGCGGCCGCCGCCCACCGGAGGCTCACGCCATGGTGAGGCCGTGGTTCTTGAGCGGGATCGAGCGATAGCGCTTGCCGGTCGCCGCGAAGATCGCGTTGAGCACGGCCGGCGGCGCCACGCAGATGGTCGGCTCGCCGACGCCGCCCCAGAACCCGCCGGACGGCATGACGATGGCCTCCACCTTCGGCATTTGGGCGATGCGCATCGAGTTGTAGTCATGGAAGTTGCTCTGCTCGATGCGACCGTCCTTGACTGTGCACTCGCCGTAGAAAAGCGCCGACAGGCCATAGACAAACGAACCGGCGACCTGCCGCTCGATCTGCCCCGGATTTACGGCGTAGCCCGGATCGGTCGCGGCGACGATGCGGTGGATCTTCACCTTGTTGCCGTCGACCGAGACTTCCGCCGCGGCCGCCACATGGCTGCCGTAGCCCATGTGTTGGGCAAGGCCGCGGAACACGCCGGCCGGCGCCGGCTTACCCCAACCGATCCGCTCCGCCACTGCGTTGAGCACGCCGAGATGCCTGGGATGGTTGGCCATCAGCCGGCGACGGAATTCCAGCGGGTCGACGCCGGCTTCCTTGGCCACCTCGTCCATGAAGCATTCGAGATAGATGGCGTTCTGGTTGATGTTGACGCCACGCCAGAAGCCCGGCGGTACATGCGGATTGCGCATGGAATGATCGACCAGCAGGTTCGGGATGGCGTAACCGATCGCCGCCTCGCCGGACGCCGCAAAGCCCTGGAACGTGGCGGGGTCCATGCCGTTCACCAGGGCTTCCGGGCGCAATGCGGTGAGGATCGACTGGCCGGAAATGCGGGCGTGCAAGCGTCGTGAGATTGCCCTTGTCGTCGAGTCCGGCGGTCAGGCGACACTGCGTGATCGGATGATACGTGCAGTGCTGCATGTCCTCCTCGCGCGACCACAACAGCTTGATCGGCGTGCCCGGCATCTGCTTGGCGATCTGTACCGCCTGGGTGACGTAGTCGGTTCGACCCCGGCGACCGAAGCCGGTACCCAGCATGATCTTGTAGACCTCAACCTTGCTGGCCGGCAGGCCGGAAGCTTCCATCGCCGCGGCGAACGCCGCCTGGCCGTGCTGCGTGCCGCACCACACCTCGCATTTGTCGGGGGTGTAGAGCGCGGTAGCGTTCATCGGCTCTATGCAGGCGTGGTTCTGGTAGGGATAGGAGTATTCAGCCACGACCTTCTTGGCCGCGGCGGCAAGCCCGGCCTTTGCGTCGCCGTTCTTGTTGCCGACGAAGGCCTGCTCGGCATCGAGGCCTTCCTTCAGCCATTTAGCGATCGATTCGCTCGACACTTTGGCGTTGTCGCCTTCGTCCCACACGATCGGCAGGGCGTCGAGTCGCTTTCTTGGCGTGCCACCAGGTATCGGCGACGACGGCGACGGCATTGTCGCCGACCGGCACCACCTTCTTGACGCCTTTCATCGCCTCGACCTTGGCGGCGTCGAAGCTCTTCAACTTGCCGCCGAACACCGGGCAGGCCTTGATCGTGGCGTTGAGCATGCCAGGCAGCTTGACGTCGATGCCGTAGATCATCTTGCCGGTAGTCTTGTCGGCGGTGTCCAGGCGCTTGACGCTCTTGCCGATGATCTTCCAGTCCTTCGGGTCCTTGAGTGGCACGTCCGTCGGCGGTGCGATCGCCGCCGCGGCCGCGGCGACTTTGCCGTAGGTCGTCGAACGGTCCGACGCCTTGTGGGTGATCACGCTATTGGCCGCGGTGCATTCGGAAGCCGGCACCTTCCACTCATTAGCGGCGGCCTGGATCAGCATCATGCGCGCCGCCGCGCCGCCCTTGCGTACGTACTCGTGCGAAGTGCGGATGCCGCGGCTGCCGCCGGTGCCGAAATCGCCCCACGGATTCTTGCGCGCGACGCTTTGACCCGGCGTCGGGTATTCGGTTGTGACCTTCGACCAGTCGCATTCCAACTCCTCGGCCACCATCTGGGCGAGGCCGGTGAGCGTTCCTTGGCCCATTTCCGAGCGGGCGATGCGAACGACGACGGTGTCGTCCGGCTTGATGACGACCCAGGCATTGATCTCGGGTGCGCCCTGAGCGCTAGCCGAGGTCGTGAACGGGATGTGGAAACCGAGCGACAGCCCGGCGGTGGCCGATCCGACCAGGAAGGAGCGGCGATCGAGTTTGGGCATATAGTTCATGATTAATCCTCCCTCACGCGCTGACTGCGGCGTGGATCGCCGCGCGCACCTGCTGGAAGGTGCCGCACCGGCAAATATTGGTGATCGCCTTGTCGATGTCGGCGTCGGTCGGCTTCGGCTTTTCCTTCAATAGCGCCGAGACCGCCATGATCATGCCGCTCTGGCAGTAGCCGCATTGCGGCACGTCGAGATCGATCCAGGCTTTCTGGACCTTGGTGAGCACGCCGTTCTCGGCGAGACCTTCGATGGTGGTGATCTTCTTGCCGACGACGTCGCCGACTGTGATTCCGCACGAGCGCGTCGCCACGCCGTCGATGTGCACGGTGCAGGCGCCGCAGGCGGCGATGCCGCACCCGTATTTGGTGCCTGTGAAGCCGACATTCTCGCGCAATGCCCACAACAGCGGCGTATCGGCGTCGACGTCGACGTCGTGCGAATTTCCGTTGATGGTGAGACGGAGCATTCTGTATTCCTCCCTAATGAAGGTTTGTAAACGGTCATTAAAGTGCACGTGCTCGCCACGCCGTTTCGGTGGCCGTACCGTATGGGCCGATACTAAGGCCGATCGAAGCCGGTCCGCAATTGCAGATTGTCACATCATTCCAAATGCAAATGAACGGTGGCAGACCGGGCGGCGAGTGGGAAATGGCACAAAACCGGCTTCAAAAGCTGATCAGGCCCGATGTCCGAGATGGGTCAAAGGCGGAAATGACGCCTTCGCATTGCGATGTCTACTCTCACCCTGTTTGCAGACATGCGCAGCCCTACAGCCATCCACCCTCGCTTGTAGCAGGTCACGTCCTTTTGACGTTCTACTCAGGTGACCGGCTGGACGGACAACATCTGAGGTAGCCTAAAATATCGTGGATCTGTCGGTGCTTGTGGGTTGGAGCGGGCGAAGGGAATCGAACCCTCGTATGCAGCTTGGGAAGCTGCCGTTCTACCATTGAACTACGCCCGCAAATGGCGTTTTCCGCAACGGTGGTCTTTCCACTCTCCCGCGCCGGATCGACAACGGCGGAGTGGACCTGATGTAGCATAAGCGTCGGAATTCCGGCTAGTCGCTACAGGTCGGTCTTTTCCCGACCAAGCGAAAGGTTTATTTGGCCGGGCTTCTCTGCGCAGGCTTGGGAATGATAGAAACAATCATCGTCTTCGATGGCACTGTGACGCGCTGAGATGGGCTCATTTCGGCCCGATCCTTGCATGCCGATCCTCGCATAATGGCCTGGCCCTCACGGAAAGAAGCGGCATGAACATTTCGCCAAAATCGCTGCGCGGCAAGATCGACACTGCCAACCCGCTTTTGCAGTTTCTCGCGCAAACGCATGCGGCGCTCGCGAACGAGAGTGGCGGCGCGGTTGCCGATTACATCCCGGAATTGAAGAAGGCCGACCCGCGCCATTTTGGGATCGCGCTTGCAACCATGGATGGTCATGTCTACGAAGTCGGCGACACGGCCGTGCCGTTTACGATCCAGTCAATCTCAAAGGCCTTCGTATTTGCGCTGGCGCTCGAAACGGTCGGCCCCGAACGGGTCGAGGCCGTGATCGGCGTCGAGCCGAGCGGGGATGCGTTCAATTCGATCCGGCTGAGCGCCAACAATCGGCCGTTCAATGCGATGGTCAATTCCGGCGCGATTGCGTGTTCGGGGCTGATCCACGAAGTCGAGGGCGAAAACGCCGCCGAGCGAATCCGCCGCGAGCTCAGCCGGTTTGCCGGGCGCGATCTCGGCGTCGATGAAGCGGTGTTCGCCTCCGAGCGGCTCACCGGCGACCGCAACCGCGCCATCGCCTATCTCCTGCGCAATTACGGGATCGTCAAGGGCGACGTAGGCGCCGTGCTCGACGTCTATTTCTTTCAATGCTCGCTACTCGTCACCGCACGCGATCTCGCGCTGATGGCGGCGACGCTCGCCAACAGCGGCGTCCATCCGTTGACCGGAGAGCGCGTGATCAGCGCGTACACGGTTTCGCGCACGCTTTCGGTGATGACGAGTTCGGGCATGTATGATTTTTCCGGCGAATGGATCTACCGCGTCGGCCTTCCGGCGAAGAGCGGCGTCGGCGGCGGCATCATCGCCGCGCTTCCCGCGCAGCTCGCGCTTGGCTCGTTTTCGCCGCTGCTCGACGAGCACGGCAACAGCGTGCGCGGCCTGAAAGTGTGCGAAGCGATCTCGCGAAATTTCGCGCTGCATATGCTCAGCCGCACCAGCGATGTGCGCACCTGCATCGTCGCGGATTACGATTTCGAGCGCGTGTCGCCGCGCGGCCGCCAGCGGCACGAGCAGAAAATCCTCGACGAGCAAAAGAGCGCCGTGCGCGTGCTCGAACTGACCGGCACGATCACCTTAGCCAATGTCGATTTCATCGTGCGCGAGATCGAGAGCAAACCGCCGGCGCAGGTCTTGATCCTCGATTTCAGCCGCGTGCCGCTGATGAGTTCCGGTGCGGCCAAGATGCTGGCGGATTTTCTCGGCGCGCTGCAGGCCCTCGGCACCACGCCGGTCCTGTCCGGCGTCGAGCGCGGCTCGGCGAATTGGAGCGGACTCACAGAGCATCTGCGCAAGGACATGCGCGTGCGCGACTTCGCGCTGCTCGACGAGGCGATCGAATGGGGCGAGGACCAGATCATCTTCCGCTTCGGCGGCTTCACCCATCTGATGGACACGACCGACCTTGCCCAGCAGGAGTTGCTGATCGGAATGCCGCCCGAACTGGTGGAGCAGATCGGAAAGCTCGGCACCATGCGCCGGTTTCACACTGGCGAGCGCATCATCGTGAGCGGCACGGAATCGACCTCCATCTTTTTCCTGCAGAGCGGCATGGTGAGCGTGAAACTGCCGGCCGGCGTGCGGTTGGCGACGCTGGTGCCCGGCATGGCGTTCGGCGAGATGGCGTTGGTCGAACGGCGCCGCAGCGCCGATGTCTGGGCCGACACGGCGGTGGAATGTATCGAGCTTCCGCTCGAACCCTTCGATCATTTCCGCGAAACGCATCCTGAGATCGTCGAGGGCCTCATGCGCAATCTCGCCGGCCTCTTGGCGCGGCGGCTCGGTCGCGCCAACACGCGCATCGATCTGCTCAGCTCGAATTAGAGATCATCATTCTTGGTTGGTAACGAGCCGACGCCTGGCGCGTCACGCCTTGAAATGCTTGCGACAGCTTCAGGCTCTGCGCCTGGTAATTGGAGCCGATGCCGGCGCCATAGAGCTTGTCGGGCTTCGCCAGCATCTTCTCGTACACCAGCCGCCCGACGATCTGCCCGTGCTCCAGAATGAACGGCACCTCGCGCGAGCGCACTTCCAGCACGGCGCGCGCGCCCTTGCCGCCGGCGCCGGCATAGCCGAAGCCGGGATCGAAGAAGCCGGCATAGTGCACGCGGAATTCGCCGACCAGCGGATCGAACGGCACCATCTCGGCGGCGTAGTCGGGCGGCACCTGCACCGCTTCCTTCGACGCCAGGATGTAGAACTCGTTGGGATCGAGGATCAGGCTCTTGTCCGGGCGCGCCTGCATCGGCTCCCAGAAATCGAGCACCGCATAGCCGGCGCGCCGCTCCACGTCGATCAGCCCGGTGTGGCGCTTGGCGCGATAGCCGACCAGCCCGCCCGGCCCGAGCCCCGAGAGATCGACGCCGACCGCGACGCCTTCGCTCACGTCGGCGTCGTCGCCATCCACCAGCCGCTCGCGCGCATGCAGCGCGCGCAAGGCGGCGCGCGTCGAGCAGCGCATGGCCGCGGCGGAAACGGATCTGCGACAGCCGCGAGCCCTCGCGCACCAGCACCGGAAAGGTGCGCGGGCTGATCTCGGCATAGAGCGGCCCGTGATAGCCGGCCTCGATGCGGTCGAAGCCGCGGGTCTCGTCGGCGATCACGCGGGTGAAGACGTCGAGCCGGCCGGTCGAACTTTTCGGATTGGCGGCGGCGGAAATATCGTCGGGCAGCGCCAGGCTTTCGAGCAGCGGCACGATATAGACGCAGCCGGTCTCCAGCACGGCGCCGTCGCTGAGCGACACTTCATGCAGCTTCAGCCCGTCGATGCGCTCGGCCACCGTGGTGCGCCCCGGCAGGAAACTCGCGCGCACGCGATAGGCCACCTCGCCCAGCCGCAGATCGAGGCTGGCGGGCTGGATCTGGTCGGGCACGAAGTCGGTCGACGGGCAGAATCCCGCCCGCCGCGGCCAGCGCCGCGATCATGCGGTCGGGCAGGATGCCCTTGTCCTCGATGGCGAATGTGAGTGCCACGGCGCCCCTTCACGTGCAGAGGCGCCGATCTAACCCGATGGGTGCCTTGACGGGAAGCGGGTGGTCCCGCTACAAACACCTTATCCCGTGGTCATTTGAGCCGGCCGGCTTGCAGCCACGTAAAACAAATCGCTAAAAGGCCGGGGACGCGTGTGCCCGGCCGAGAATTTTTCTCCGGCCGGTTTTTTATTGGCCAGCGCATGGTCCCGAAAAGCGGCTACCGGTTTTGGGCAAGACCATGCGCAAGCCTAAGGAGGCCCGCATGCCCGCGTCGAACCAAAAGACCTACCGCCCCGAAACCCGCCTGGTCCATGCCGGAACGCTGCGCTCGCAGTTCGGCGAGACCTCGGAGGCGCTGTTCCTCACCCAGGGCTACATCTACCCGAGCGCCGAGGAATGCGAGGCGCGCTTCTCCGGCAAGATGCCCGGCTACGTCTATTCGCGCTATTCCAACCCGACCTTGGACATGTTCGAGCAGCGCATGGCCGCGCTCGAAGGCGCCGAGGCCGCGCGCTCGACCGCGACCGGCATGGCCGCCGTCACCACCGCGCTGATGGGGCTGGTCAGGGCCGGCGATCACGTGGTCGCCGCCAAGGCGCTGTTCGGCTCCTGCCGCTGGGTGATCGAGGAATGGCTGCCGCGCTTCGGCGTCACCTCGACGCTGGTGAACGGCACCGACCTCGCGCCTGGAAGAAGGCGATGCGCAAGAACACCAAGGCGTTCTTCATGGAAACGCCGACCAATCCGACGCTGGAAGTCTATCGACATCGCCGCGGTCGCCGATATCGCGCACGAGGCCGGCGCCAAGCTGGTGGTGGACAATGTGTTCGCCACGCCGCTCTACCAGAGCCCGCTCGCGCTCGGCGCCGACTGCGTGGTCTATTCGGCGACCAAGCACATCGACGGCCAGGGCCGCGTGCTCGGCGGCGTCATCCTGGCATCGGAAAAATTCATCATGGATCACGTGCACCAGGTGATCCGCCAGACCGGGCCGTCGCTGTCGCCGTTCAATGCCTGGGTGCTGCTGAAGGGGCTGGAGACCTTGTCGGTGCGCGTGCAGCGGCAGACCGAAACGGCCGGCGCGGTTTCCACCGCGCTCGACGGGCACAAGAAGATCGGCCGGCTGATCTATCCCGGCCGCACCGACCACCCGCAGGCCGACGTCATCGCCAAGCAGATGCGCGCCGGCTCGACGCTGTGCTCGTTCGAGGTCAAGGGCGGCAAGGAAGGCGCCTTCCGCTTCCTCAACGGCCTGCAGCTGATCGGCATCACCAACAATCTCGGCGACGCCAAGAGCCTGGTCACGCACCCGACCACGACCACGCATCAGCGGCTCACGCCCGAGCAGCGCGCCGAGCTCGGCATTGGCGATGGGCTGATACGGTTCTCGGCCGGCCTCGAGCACCCCGACGACCTGATCGAGGATCTGCTGACGGCTTTGGACGCGGTCTAGCGGAGCGTCGTCGAGCGCTCACGGCACCAGGTACGACATGGCGGCCGACAGCACCGGCCGCTCGGCGGCCTCGGCGATGGCCAAGCCGAGACCCTTGGCCATGCAGGCATAGCTCCAGTCGTTCATGTGCAGCCCATCGGGCGACACGAACGACTCGAACGCCATGTGATCGGCCTCGTGCCAACGCTTCATCACGTCGAAGCGGCGGAACAGGTCGACATTCTCCATCTTGGCGGTGCTCAGCAATCAATTCGACCATGTGCTCGGCTTCCGGCTTCACGATCACTTTCGGCGCGAATTGCGGATCGATCAGCACGACGTCGGCGCCGATGGCGCGAATCTTGTTGAGGCCGTCGCGGATCGCGGCGCCGTGGTCGGTGAACATATGATCGCGGATGACCGAATTGGTGCCGAGCTGCCACAAGACCAGGTCGGGCTTGGCGGCCACCACCGCCTTGTCGAAGCGCCTGAGCATGTCGGCGACTTCCTCGCCGTTCGCGCCACGATTGAGCACGGTGATCGAATTATTCGGAAAAAGCTTCTTGAGTTCGACCGCCAGTTGGCTCGGATACGACTTAGCCGGAGAACTCGCACCCGCGCCCGCGGTCGACGACGAACCGATGGCGACGATGGTGATCGGACCGCCCGTCGCCAGTTTTTGCGCAACGTGCGACAGCGGATTGGCGAGCCGGATCAGGTCGAGCGGCGTATCGCAGGTCAGCGCCGGTGTCTCGGCGCGCGCCGCCAGCGGCAAAGCCAACGCAGCGAGCAGCGCGGCGACAGTGATCCCCTTCATCGCCCGATAGGCGAGATCAATACCCTGCACGGCCGTTTCCCCCGAACCTCATCTAACGGCCGCTCTCGGCGTGCGGCTCGTCTGGCTTGGCCGACTCGATCATGAGGTCGGCCAGCAATTGTCCTATGCAATCATGAACCTGCTCGGCCATGTCAAGTTTTTTCGTGGCTGAGTACAAATCGAACGTCCCAGATCGGCCCAAAGTTTCATGATGCTGAATCGGTCGAACAACGGCA
>CAWFMZ010000019.1:0-13965 GCA_963817045.1 uncultured Alphaproteobacteria bacterium | reverse complement strand
GCCTGGCACGGCTGGCCGAGTTGGGCTTCCGCGAATTCGAGCTGATGGTGCACCCCGGCCATCTGTGGCCGGCGGACCTGTCGGCCGCCGAGCGCCGCGAGCTGCGGCGGCTGATCGCGCAGCAACGGCTGGACGCTCACCTCGCTCAACATGCCGAACATCGACATCAACGTCGCCGCCGCGGCGCCCGGGATGCGCGCCTATTCGCTCGACCTGCTGACGACACCGTGCGGCTCGCCGGCGAGCTCGGCGCGCGCGGCGTGGTGATCGGCCCGGGCAAGGCGAACCCGCTGTTTCCCGCCGACGCCTCCGAGCTGATCGGACATTTCTATGCGGCGCTCGACCGGCTCTGCTCCGGTCGCTGAGGCGCCGGCACCGCGCTGTGGGTCGAGAACATGCCGTTCGCGTTCCTGCCCGGCATCGGCGAGCTGATGGATGCGCTCGAGCGCTACGGCAACGACGCGGTGCGCATCGTCTACGACATCGCCAACGGCTATTTCGTCGGCGAGGATTTCGCCGCCGGCGTTGAGGCCTGCCGCGAGCGGCTGCAGCTGGTGCATCTGTCAGACACCGGGCGGCAGCGTCTATCACGCACGATCCGGTCGGGAAGGCACGGTGCCGTTCGCGCAGGTGCCGCGCGTGCTGGCCGAGATCGGATATCGCGGCGGCCGATGCTCGAGATCATCTCGCGCGATCCCGATCGCGACATCGTGGCCAGCGCCGACCGGCTGGTGGTGCTCGGTTTCTCGCCGCAACATCCAATAACCGAGGTTCAGAACAGTCATGAGCACAGCGTTACCCCCATCCGCGGATGTCGATCGTCGTCGGCGCCGGCAATGCCGCGTTCTGCGCGGCGCTGGCGGCGGCCGAGCAGGGCGTCTCGGTGCTGGTGCTGGAGCGCGCGCCGGAGGACGAGGCCGGCGGCAACAGCCGCTTCACCGCCGGCGCGTTCCGCTGCGTCTATGACGGCGTCGACGACCTGCGCGCGCTGATGCCGGACCTCACCGACGAGGAGGTCGCCAAACCGACTTCGGCACCTACACCGAAGAGCAGTTCTTCGACGACATGGGCCGCGTCACCGAGTACCGCACCGATCCGGACCTGTGCGAGCTGCTGGTCAGGCGCAGCAAGGCGACCATGCGGTGGATGCGCGACAAGGGCGTGCGCTTCGTGCCGATCTAGGGCCGGCAGGCCTTCAAGATCGACGGCAGGTTCAAGTTCTGGGGCGGGCTGACGGTGGAGGCCTGGGGCGGCGGGCCGGGGCTGGTCGACGCGCTGACCAAGATCGCGCGCAAGAACAACATCGCCATCGCCTACGGCGCGCGCGCGCTGTCGCTGATCGCCGACGACGACGGCGTCAAGGGCGTGCGCGTCAAGCACGACGGCAAGACCGGCGAGGTGCGGGCGAAATGCGTCGTGCTGGCCGCCGGCGGCTTCGAGGCCAACGCCGAAATGCGCACGCGCTATCTCGGTCCGCGGTGGGAGCTCGCCAAGGTGCGCGGCACGCGCTTCAACACCGGCGACGGCATCCACATGGCGCTCGACATCGGCGCCATGCCGACCGGCAACTGGTCGGGCTGCCACGCGGTCGGCTGGGACCGCAACGCGCCGGAATTCGGCGACCTCACGGTCGGCGACAATTTCCAGAAGCACTCCTATCCGTTCGGCATCATGATCAACGCCAACGGCGAGCGCTTCGTCGACGAGGGCGCCGACTTCCGCAACTACACCTATGCCAAGTACGGCCGCGTGATCCTGAGCCAGCCCGGCCAGTTCGCCTGGCAGGTGTTCGACGGCAAGGTCATCCCGATGCTGCGCGACGAGTACCGCATCAAGCGCGTCACCAAGGTGCGCGCCGACACGCTCGAGGAGCTGGTGCAACAAGCTCGACGACGTGAACGCCGACAAGGCGCTCGAGACCATCAAGGCCTACAACGCGGCGGTGATGACCGACGTGCCGTTCGATCCCAACGTCAAGGACGGCCGCGGCACGCGGGCTGGCCGTGCCGAAGTCGAACTGGGCCAACACCGCTCGATACAGCCGCCGTTCGAGGCCTACGCGGTGACCTGCGGCATCACCTTCACCTTCGGCGGCCTGAAGATCGACACCAGCGCGCGGGTGATCGACACCGACGGCGCGCCGATCCCCGGCCTGTATGCGGCCGGCGAACTGGTCGGCGGCCTGTTCTACTTCAACTATCCCGGCGGCACCGGCCTGATGTCCGGCGCGGTGTTCGGCAAGATCGCCGGCACCACCGCCGGCCAGCGCGCCAAGCAGTCGCCGTGACTGCAGGAAGTCCGTCCACGACGTCGTCGTCGTCGGCGGCGGCGGCTCCGGGCTCGCGGCCGCGATCGAGGCGCGCGCGCTCGGCCGCGACGTCGTGCTGCTCGAGAAGAACCCGCAGCTCGGCGGCTCGACCGCGTGGTCGATCGGCTCGATCAGCGCCACCGGCACGCCGCACCAGTTCGCGCCGGGCATCCGCGACCGGCCGGAGGATCACTGGCGCGACATGGCGCGGTTCAACGGCGAGCTCGATGCCCGCGACAACGACGAGCTGCGCCGCATGCTGCGCGACGAGATGCCGGACGCCTTTCGCTGGCTGCTGGCGCTGGGCGTGCGTTTCTACGGCCCGATGCCGGAGCCGCCGCACCGCAAGCCGCGCATGCACAACGTGCTGCCGAACTCGCGCTCCTACATCTCTCATCTCGGCGGCGGCGCGGCGCGTCGGCGTCGACGATCCGCCTTCGGCGCGCGCGCGACCGCGCTGGTGACCGAGAGGGGCCGCGTGACCGGCGGTCGACTGCGCGACGGCGGACGGACGCGGCGTTTTCGCGCCCGCGGCGGCGTCGTGCTCGCGGCCGGCGACTTCACCAACGATCCCGAGCTCAAGGCGCGCTACATGGGGCCGCAGGAAGCCAAGGTCGAAGGCGTCAACGTGACCGCGACCGGCGACGGCCAGAAGCTCGCGCTGCGCGCTCGGTGCGCGGATCGTCAACGGCGATCTCGCGCTCGGGCCGGAGCTGCGCTTCGTTCCGCCGCACGGCACAACATGGTTGCCGGCCTGCCGCCGTGGCGCGTGCTCGCGCCTCATGGCCTGGGCGATCGACCACGTGCCGAGCGCGCTGCTGCGCCCGTTCATCATGAGCTTCGTGACGACGGCGCTGGCGCCGTCGCCGAGCCTGTTCGCGCAGGGCGCGATCCTGGTCAACAGACGCGGCGACGTTTCTGCGACGAACTGCGACGCGCCCGCCCTGGCGTTGCCGGATCAGCCCGACAAGGTCGGCTACATCCTGCTCGATGGCGGCTCGCGCCGCAGTTCTCGGCGTGGCCGCACTTCGTCTCGACCGCGCCCGGCGTTGCCTATGCCTATGTCCCCGACTACCGGCGCAACCGCGCCGACGTGTTCACCGAGGCGCCGACGCTCGACGCGTTGGCCAGCAAGCTCGCAATGCCGGCGGCGGCGCTCGCCGGACGGTCGCGGCCATAACGCGGCAGACCGGCAAGCGCGCCAGGCTCGGCGATGGGCCCTATGTGGCGCTCGGGCCGGTGCGCGCGGTGTTCGTGCATGCCGAGGGCGGGCTGGCGGTCGATCACGAGCACCGCGTGCTCGGGCGCAGGCGACGCGCCGATCCCCGGGCTGTACGCCGCCGGCGCGACCGGCCAGGGCGGCCTGCTGCTCAAGGGCCACGGCCATCATCTCGCCTGGGCGTTCGCGTCCGGACGGCGCGCCGGACGCAATGCGGCGTCGGAATACGTCAATTGGAATCCGCCAGTTCCCGCGAAAGCGGGAATCAGCCGGGTTATTCGGCGTCGTCGGTCACCGGCGACGTGACCACCAGGAACACGAGATCGACCACGCCGGTGTTCGAGATCGAGTGATCGACGCCGGGCGGCAGGAAGATGTCGTCGTGCTTGCGCACGACGTGGTCCTCGCCGTCGATCTCCATCAGGCCTTCGCCCTCGATCACGTGATAGACCTGCTCCTGCACCTTGTGCTGGTGCACCTTCACATAGGCCATCGGCTGATACATCGAGATGCGATAGTCGATTGGCTGCGAGCCCGCAGTCTCCGGCATCACCAGCGGCTTCGACAGCGCGCCGCCGAAATGATCGGGAAACTGGCGCCACGGCACCGCGGCGATGTTGCGGATGAACCATTTGCGTGTCGTCGCCATGACCTCGTCTCTCTGGTGCGGCAATTGCTCGAAGTAGACGCATACCACAATATCAATTGACGTGCAGCATGGTGAGAAATAGCGTCGCGCGTCGTGTAACGGCCGTCTTTGCGAGGGGCCAAGATCGTGCGAACGCGGCTTGAACGTGCACCGGTAGGAGAGCGATCCGATGTCGACGCGCAATATGCTCAATGGTGCTCAGGTCATCGTCGACTATCTGATCCAGCAGAAAGTGCCGAATGTTTTCGGCCTGTGCGGCCACGGCAATATCCAGTTCATCGACGCGCTGTACGAGCGTTCGCACGACATCAAGACCATCTCGGTCCATCACGAAAGCGTCGCCGGCTTCATGGCCGACGTCTATTACCGCGTGTCCGGGCAGCCGACCGCGACCTTCACGTCGTGCGGACCGGGCTCGGCCAATCTGCCGATTTCGCTCGGCAATGCCTTCCTCGATTCCGTGCCGTTCATGGCGGTGACCGGCAACGTGCCGACCAGCCAGTTCAATCGCGGCGCCTTCCAGGAACTCTATCGCCACTACCAAGCCGACTTTCCGTCGACCGTGCGCTCGTACTGCAAGAAGGTGTTCCAGCCGACGCGCGGCGAGATGGTGCCGCTCGCGGTCCGGCAGGCCTGGAAGACGATGGTGACCGGCCGCCCGGGGCCGGTCGTGCTCGACGTTCCGTTCGACGTCTTTCTGGAATCGGCCGCGGAAGAAGCGCCGAAGCCCGAAGAATGGAGCGCCAATATCTCGAGCCGCTGCGGCGCCGATCCAGAAGGCGTCGTCAAAGCGGTCGACATGCTGCTCGGCGCCGAGCGGCCGGTGATGATCGTCGGGCAGGGCGTGCGGTACGGCGGCGCCGCGATGAATTGCTGCGGCTGGCGGAGCGCCTGCAGATTCCGGTGGCGTCGTCGGCGAGCGGCCTCGGCGCCATCGACACCCATCATCCGCTCGCGCTCGGTCTCGTCGCGCGCGCCGGCCACTACCAGGCCAATCACGCCACCCGGCAGGCCGACGTCTTGCTCGCGCTCGGCGTGCGCTTCGACGACCGCACGTCGAGCTCCTGGATTCCGGGATATTCCTTCACCATTCCGCCGACGCAGGCTCATTCACGTCGACATCGATCCGGAAGAAATCGCGCGCAACTATCCGGTGGCGCTCGGCCTGATGGCCGATGTCCGCACCTTCCTGCGTCAGGTGCATGCCGAACTCGATCGTCGCGCCGATTTGAACAAGCGCGCCGATGCGCGGCAGAAATGGCTGCAGGCGATCGACGGCTATCGCAAGGAATGGGACAAGTTCGTCGCGCCCGGCTTCTCGGACGACACCACGCCGATCAATCCGCAGCGGGCAGCGCTGGAGATCGACAAAGGGCTGCCCGAAGACGCCATCCTGGTCAGCGACATCGGCGTGCATCACAATTGGCTGTTGAGCTTCTGCAAGCCCAAGCGCCCGGATTCATTGATCGGCTCGATGGGTTTTGGGCCGATGGGCTTTGGCGTTGCCGGCGTGCTGGGCGCGAAATTCGCGGCACCCGATCGCCCTTGCGTGTCGGTCTGCGGCGACGGGGCGTTCTTCATGCACGCCAACGTTCTCGGCACCGCCGTGGAGTACAACTTGCCCGTCGTCTGGGTCGTTTGGAACAATTACGCCTTTGCATCCATTCGCGGGTTGCAACGCGGCTATCTGAAAGGCCGCGAGCTGGCGACCGACTTCCATAATCCAATCACCGGCGAGCGTTACAATCCGGACTTCGCCGCCATGGCCCGCTCGGCCGGTGTCGAGGGCGTGCGCGTCGACCGCGCCGGCGATTTGGCCGAGGCCGTGCGCAAAGGCATCGCCGCGAACAAACCCTATCTCATCGACGTCGACATTGCCGCCGACATCAATCCCGGCGGCGCCGGCGTTTGGGAGTTGCCCGGCCTCGGCCAGAGCAAGCCGGCGATCGGAACCCGATATCAACCCGGTCAGTGACGCGCTTCGGCCACAGTCACCGCCCCAGCATCCCGACCACGGTGTCCCAGTTTACGAATGGTTGCGCCGGACCGGCGCGCACCACGCCGGTATCGTGCAGATAGGCTGAGCCGAGCATCAGCGCCGCGCCGCCGAAAACGCCCAGAATGAATTTCATGATCGCCTCGCTAACGGATACCGGCCGGGCCGGCCTAACATAGACGTATCATAGCCCTATATTGGCTTCGCCAATGCCCAGCTTGCATTGCTAAACGCCGGCGCATGGCAAATCCCGACGATCTCAAACAACTCGCACCCATCGGACATTTGCGCGGCGGAGTCGTGGTGTCGCCGGCGGCCTCCGCCTTTTTCGCCATCTGGGACGGCAAGGGCGAGTTGCAGGGCGTCACCGTCGATCTTGTGCGCGCCTTCGCCGAGGCGCTGAAGCTGCCGCTGGCGCTGCAGGTCTATGATAATTCCGGCCAGGCGACTGACGCGGTGGCCAAGGGCGACTGCGACCTCGCCTTCATGCCGCAGGATGCCGAGCGCGCCAAGAAAATCGATTTCGGCCCGGCCTATTATTTCATCTCGAGCACTTATCTGGTGCCGGCCGGCTCGACCATTCAAAGCATCGAGGCGGTCAACCGGCCGGGCGTGCGCATCATCGCCATCTCCAACACCACGACCGCGCGCAGCGCCCGGCGCACCGCGCCGAATGCATCCATCGAGGAAGTGCCGAGCGTCGACCGGATGACCGAGATGGCGCGAACGGGGCAGGGCGATGCCTTCGCGCTGTCGCATGACTCGTTCGCGGGCCTGCTGCCGAAGCTGCCGGGCGCGCGCGTGCTGCCCGGGCATTTCCAGCAGACCGGCATCGCAGTGGCGGTGCCGAAGGGCCGCCCAGCGGCGCTCAATCTGGCGAGCGGCCTGATTGAAGACGCCAAGAAATCCGGCCTGGTGCGGCGCGCGCTCGACCGCGCCGGTTTCCGTGACGCCGAGGTCGCGCCGCTCTCTCTTCCTGCCTCCCCCTGAAAGGGGAGGTCGCCTGCCGCAACGAAGTGAAGGCAGGCGGGTGGGGGGTCAATTCAAACCGCGACCGGACCCCCGCCTTTCAGGGGGGAGCGAACGGCGTGCTGCGGCCGCTAAGAAGTCCCCGCCGCCCAGCGCCGCATCCCCATGATCGCCAAATAGAGCAGCGCCGCACCCGCGAGTGCCCAGCTTACCGTTGGCGCCCATTGCAGCGCCGCCTTAAGCGCCGGATTGGCGTTGAACCCTGTTGCCACCGTCGCCATGCGTGCCAAGGTCGCCAGCGCTAGCGCCGAGAACAGCAGCCCGGTCATACGGCCTTCGCCGCCATTTTCGCCGATTGCGAAGGCAACCGTGAACGCGCTCATCAGGATCGCGCCCCAGGCGGCGCCGGCGGCGAATTGCGCGACGACCAGCTACTCAAGCCCCTGCGCGAGATGCGCCGCGAGAATGGCGAGCGCGCCGACCAGCGCGGCCGCTCCCATCACCGTAAAGCCGCCGAACAGTTTGGTGATGACGCTTGCCGGAAACATCGAAATGTTGAAGCCGATCCAGAACACCGGCATCAGCCATTGCAGTTCGTCCGCCTTGGTAAAGCGCAAGAACAAGGGCGCGCTGTCGAGCGCGAAATGCATCTGATAGCCGAGCGCCAGTGCGATCGTGCCCAGCGCGAACACGATCGCCGGCTTGGTCATGGTGCCGAAGGCGCGCACCGGCCGGCTTTCGGGCTTAGATTGCGGCGCTGCCGCCAGCATTCATTCGGCCGAAATCATGCCGAGCGCGGTGAGGACCAACACAATACTGGCGGCTGCGAATGGAATTCGCGGATCGACATTGCGCAGCGCAGTGGTGGGATAGGGGCCAAGCGCGTCGGCGACGCCATAACCGAGCATTGCGAGGCTCGACAGGAACGGGGTTGACGGATTGGCGGCGTGTTTGCAGCGACCCATTTGCCCAAGCGTCCCAGCACCCGCGTCACCTTGTCGGCGGCGATGCCGGTGGCGAAATCGCACACCGTGAACACCGCCTGGTCGAGCATCAGCAGCAGGATGATGGCGCCGCGCGGAATGCCGGCGGCGGTGGCGAGCTCGGGCAGATAGTTCACATAGACCGTCCAGCACAGCGTGAAAAACAGCTGCAGGAGCGCGAGATACCAGCCGAAGCGTCGCAAAACGACGTTCATCGGGCCGTCACAGTGTGATAATGACGTTGCCGATCGTCCCGCGCTCCACCGCCTCATGGGCGGCGGCGGTATCGGCGAGGGCATAGGTCGGCTGCGCCACTTGGTTGATCAACTTGCCTTGCTCGAGCGCGCGGCTGATGCCGGCGACCGCATGCTCGCGTTCGCGGGTGTCGAGCTCATATACCAGGAAGAATTGCACGCGAATGGATTGGGTGAGGCAGAAGAAGGCCGGCAGGCTCACGGCCGCCGCGCCGGTGCCATAGACGATAACGCTGCCCTTCGGCCGCAGCACGAATGGAATGAGCTTGCCGTTAGCGGCGAGATCCATCTCGATCACCGCATCGACGCCGCGTTTGCCGGTGAGTTCCATCACCCGCTCGCCGACGTCCTCGCGTTTGTAGTCGATGGTATGGTCGGCACCGGCCGCGCGCGCCGCCGCCGCTTTTTCCGGCGACGAGATGGTGGCGAGCACGATCGCGCCCTGCGTCTTGGCGAACTGGATGATGTATTGGCTGACCGCGCCGGCGCCGCCGGCGACCAGTAGCGTTATCCCCTTGCTGGCGCCGGCCAATGCCACGGCATGAATGGCAGTCATGGCCGGAATGCCGAGGCAGGCGCCGGACTCAAAGCTGATACCGTGCGGCAGCTTGACCGCCTGCGCTGCCGGCAGCGCTATATATTCGGCGGCGGTGCCGAAGGCGCGCTTCCATTGCCCGTTCCACACCCAGACCCGCTCGCCGATGCGCGATTTGGCGATGCCGTCGCCCACCTGGTCGATGACGCCGGCGCCATCGCTGTGCGGGATGACGCGCGGATAGGCAATCTTGCGGGTAGAACCCTGGCGCGATTTGACGTCGGACGGGTTGACGCCGGAGGTAGCGAGCTTGACGCGCACCTCGCCGGCCCCGGCTTGCGGTGTCTCGACCTCGCCGACGCGCAGCGCCTCGCGCGCCGCGCCGTTCTGCTCGTAGTAAGCGGCTCTCATGCGCCGTCTCTCCGGTGTGGACCTGCGACAATATTAATCACCCGGGGCCACGCACGAAGGTCGTTGCGGACCGGCCCCGGGGTTTACGTCATCCAAGCATAACCATATATCGGGGCAAACAGGCCTAGCTGCGGCCGAGGGGGAACGCTAGCCGTTGCCAACACGCCAACAAGGAGGTTCCACCATGCGATATCGTGTCTATAGCGGCCCGAAAGGGTCGGGCGACGTATCTCCGATCGCCAAGGAACAGATGCTGTTTAAGGAGGTATCAAATCTGGATGAAGCGCTGTCTTTTGCGCGCCATCTAAAGCAGACGGGGCGGGTGCCCCTGTTGGTCGAGGGTGATGACGGAACCCGCATGAATAAACGGGAAATCGACGATGCCCTAGGGGTAGGCTTGCGCGAACAGGTCGGCCACTAGCGCTTAACTCGTGACCCCCGGCCTTGGCTGCCGAGCCGGTCCAAACCGGTCTGGGGCAGCAGGCGAACGATTTCGTGACCATTGCCCCCGGCGCACAGCGCCAGGGGCGGGGTGCCGTGTATTACGCGGCTTCTTCTCTATGCTCGCGCCTTGACTAAAGCTCCGCTCAGCTTCCTCAAACTCGGCAAGTGTCGAAACTTTTTTAGACTTGGCCATTATGGCCTCCTGTGTTGCGCGGCTTGGTGAGACCCGCGTGTTGTTTCAAGTGATTCCACCGTGCTCATTAGATAAGCGAATAATCCCATCAACAAATGCACTAAGGTTTTCAGGATGCAGAGGCGGGGAGTGGGTCAGTCAATGGTAAGCGCGCAGCCGCGTGCGCCTGTGCTTCTCGCCAGAATGGCTGAGCTTGATCCGCTGGCAGTTTTTCCACAAGGCTGACAAATCGCCTCCACGCGGCCCCAGCTTTCGCCACGGCATCGGGCTTCGCCTGCGGTGCCATTGCCGCTCGCCAGCGGCGGCGGCGTTCCTTGTCAGTGAGGCTAGCCCGCCATGACTTAATGGCAGCGATATTTTTGTGCAGTTCGATGGCCACGCTGCGGACTGATTTCGCCATCTTGTCAAAACGGTGATGTTTAATCCAATCGGTCGTATATTTGATTTCTGCGAATTTAGTTGGAACGCTGCGATGCCAATTCTCAAAAACCCGCGGCACGAAAAATTCGCCCGCGAATATGTGAAAACAGGCATCGGGGCGGAAGCTTATAGGCGCGTCTATCCTAGGACACATCCTAGATCGACGGCGCGCGTATGCGCCTCTCAACTCCTAACAAAGCCTAACATCGCAAGCCGTACAGTGGAGCTAAGACAAGCCATCGCAAAGCGAGCGGATATAACTGAGGACAGGATTCTAACCGATTACCAAGACGCTTTAGCCCTAGCGAAAAAGCAGGAAAAGCCGGATTCGATAGTCAATGCCGCGACGGCACAGGCAAAGCTAGTACGATTGTTGAGAGATCGAATTGAAACCAAAACTGTCAAGATTTTGAGAACATGGAGAGCATCGACGATATTTTACAAGCGGTAACAGATCAGGCGGGACCAGAGGCTGCCGCAGCATTAGCCAAGGCATTTGGCCTCGATAAATCGCCTGAGAGCCACTAGCCCCCGCCTGTCGCGAGTCCGCCCCGGCCAAAATCCACCATTATCCGCTTTGGCCCAAAAGCGGACAAACGCGGGCGTGGCTCGATTGTCCGCTAAGTGCCGATATTGTTGCAAAAGTCTTTTTGCACTGGGACCCAAAAATTTTGCGGGCTGTAGGCGCGGCTTTCGTTTAAAGATGTGAGGGACCTCATCGCCTCACGTTAAACTCACAGGCGACTTCGGTAATACGATTGAGGTCATACGAATCGGCGAGTGCTTCCCGTTTCGGGTTTTCGCGAAAAATTCGTCGCCCTGCGACTTTCGACTTTTGCAACACATTCTGCCACTAGCGACCATTAAAGGGAGTTCTTGCCTAACACTTCAACAATGGCGGTTACCGTCGTCTGCTACAACCGTTTGTTAGATGGTCTGGCCGCCACCAACGTTCAGAGCGATCCACTCTCCTATTTCGCCCGCTTCAGCGGAGTGGCCCAATCGCCAAAGTAATTTTCCTCCGGCCAGTCGCATGGGCATTAGAGGGCGAAGATTGCGGAACTTCCCGCGATCGCTCGAACAGGACGGCACCCGCGTTGCCACCCCAGTCGGCAAGATCGTCTTTATCGCAGGTTGCCGCAATCGCTAGTCCTATCGACGCAAGGTGGGCGCGACGGTAGCAATACACGGCGAGCAAGGCTCTTGTTGTGGGCGAGACCGTCGCAATGAGCTCGTTTAGCCCATGTGCACTGGCGCGATACATCTCGCCGAGGATTTCATCAGGGACAGGACAGGGCTCATCCTCAAGAAGTGCGCGGTGTTCGGGCAGCATCGCGAGGCCTCCGAAGCGGTTGTTCCCATGGTCACCATTCGATGCACCGCGTTAAAGCAGTGTTAATTTAGCGGGCTCTTTTGGGTCGTCACACATAACAAGGGCTGGATGTGGCACGATCAGTGACCGCTTTATGCAAAAGGGGATAAACTTCGAGAATGTACTGAGGCCGCCATGCAGCAAGTACGCTTTGGTTTAGGTTATTGAAGTCGTCTCTCGAACATTGGTGACCCATGCTTGAACGACCCTCAAACCGTTATCGCTATCAACTCACGGCAACGGGTTACGCCGCGGGGCGGATGATCGACCCGGTACTTGACCCACCCATAAATGTCGGAAGGACATAAAAGCCTGTTCCGGGTCGATATTGTTGCAAAAAGATTTTTCGCATTAGCCGCGCAACATTGATTTAAAAAAACAGCTTGTCGCGCAAGATTGATTTAAGCGGCACGCATATTTGATTCGATAGTTGCGACGCGAGCGCTTTCAGCGACAATACCAGTAGTAGTGCCGCCATAACCGGCCCGTTTTCAAATACGTGCCATATCTGTTGCGCAACAATTTTTTGCTTTTTGCGCGTTATATTCGCCATTGGAAACGGCAACGCACCCTTTCCAAGGAGGCTGCTGCGCATTCGCTGATGAAGAGGGAAATACAATTAGCATCAACCCAATTACGGCGGTACTGGCCCCGTTCCCAATTAGTGCGATGAGGTTTCCGCGCCTCATTCGATCACCTCGCCGGCGCGGGCAGACAGCGACCGTGGCACCTCGATGCTAGGGTCATCCATGGAAAAATCGTGCTGCCTTGATGAATGGGTCAGGGCTAGAGGCTCATCAGGTCAAACTCAGCAATAGACACTTCTAATTGATGCACATGTTCGCGTATTGTCTCTATGTGCCGCTTTAACACGTCGCCGATCGATACCAGGCCGGCGAGGCGGTCGTTGTCGAGCACCGGCATATGGCGGAATTTGCCTTTCGTCATGCGGTCCATAACGCTGCTGATCGAATCGTTCACATTGCAAGTGGAAACGTTACGCGTCATCACCTGCGCGACCGGCAGCTGCAGAGCTGCACTTCCGCATTCCGCCATCACGCGCACGATGTCGCGTTCCGACAGAATGCCGACGAGGCGCTCGCCGGCTTCGAGGACCACCAGCGCGCCGATGCGACGCTTGGTGAGCAGCTTAGCCGCGGCGGCAAGATCGGCAATAGAATTGATGCTCACGACTTCGTCGCCCTTGGCGGCAAGAATGGCCTTCAAGCTCATGCTAGGCTCCGTTAAGGACGACTTCGCGCCGATTTTACGGTCGGGAGCGAGGTGTGTCTATCTTTGCAAAGATGTAGCAGTTGGGTCAAAAGCAGACAAATCATCACGGGTAAAAATCCAACTTTGTCCGCTTTTGGGCGATATTGTTGCAAAAGTCGGCGACCCCCTCCAAGTGCGCAACTATCGAATCAAACAAGCGCGCCACTTGAATCAATTTTGCGCGACAAGTTGAGTTTTTGGGTCAGTGTTGCGCGGCGGGATGCGAAAAATCTTTTTGCAACAATATCGCCCAAAAGCGGACAAACGCCGGTGCGGTTGGATTGTCTGCTTTGTGCCGATTTTGTTGCAAAAATCGGCGACCCCCTCCAACTATGCAACTATCGAATCCAACGGGCGCGTCGATTGAATCAATCTTGCGCGCCAGATTGATTTCTTGAATCAACGGTGCGCATCGGGACGCAAAAAATCTTTTTGCAACAATATCTGCCACAAGCGGACTCATGCACTGCAGAAATCACCAGTCCTATTCGATCGCCTCGTCGGCGAGCGCGAGCAGCTTAGTCGGTACGTCGAGGCCGAGTGCTTTCGCCGCCGCAAGATTGATGACCAACTCGAATTTTGTCGGCTGCATCACCGGCAGGCTTGCCGGCTTCTCGCCTTTGAGGATTCGTGCGGCGTAAATGCCGGCGAGACGAAAGCTATCCTTCTCGATCGGGCCGTAGCTGATCAAGCCTCCGGCCGCCACGAATTCGCGCTGATAGTACATGGTAGGCACGCCCTGGCGGGTCGCCCAGGCAATGAGCTGGTGACGGCGACCCTGCAGAAATGTATCCGGGCTAACGAGAAGTGCGCCGGGACGCTGTTGCATCGGCGTTGCAAAGAACGCTTCGAGGTCGCGGTCGCTGCTAACGTTGAAGGCCTGAACCTTCTGGCCAAGTGTGAGCGCAGCGGCCTGCACGTCCTTGATAATGATCTCTGC
>CAWFMZ010000018.1:0-27757 GCA_963817045.1 uncultured Alphaproteobacteria bacterium | reverse complement strand
GCGAGGGCGAGGATTGGCTGGAAATTCTCGGCTGCGGCATGGTGCACCCGAATGTTTTGCGAAACTGTGGGCTCGACCCGGCAGAATACCAGGGCTTCGCCTGGGGCATGGGGATCGACCGCATCGCCATGCTGAAATACGGCATGCATGACCTGCGCGCGTTTTTCGAGGCCGACGTGCGCTGGCTCGCGCACTACGGCTTCCGGCCGCTCGATTTCCCGACACTGGCGGGGGGATTGAGTTCGTGAAATTCACCCTGCCCTGGCTGAAAGAGCATCTCGACACCGACGCGCCGCTGGCCGAGATCGTCGACAAGCTCACCATGATCGGGCTCGAGGTTGAGAACGTCGAGGACAGAGCAAGTCTGCTCAAGCCCTTCGTCATCGCCTCCGTCATTTCCGCCGAGAAGCATCCGAATGCGGATCGCCTGCGCGTCTGTATGGTCGACATCGGCGACGGCAAACCGATCCAGGTCGTATGCGGCGCGCCCAATGCGCACGCCGGCATGAAGGGCGTGTTCTCCGCGCCCGGCACCTTCATCCCCGGCAAGAACATCACGCTCACGGTCGGCACTATCCGCGGCGTGGCAAGCCGCGGCATGCTGTGCTCGGCCGCTGAACTGATGATTTCCGACGACCACGAAGGCATCATCGAATTGCCCGCCTATGCGCCGGTCGGCAAACCTTACGTCGAATGGGCAGGCGTCAGCGAGCCGGTGATCTATATCAACCTCACGCCCAACCGGCCGGACTGCAACGGCGTCAACGGCATCGCGCGCGATCTCGGCGCCACCTCGATCGGCGCCTTCAAGGACCGCCCGCCCAAGCCGGTGAAGGGCACCTTCCCCTGCCCGGTCAAGGTCACGCTAGAATTCGGCGCCACGCCCTCGCTCTGTCCGGCCTTCGGCCTGCGGCTGGTGAAGGGCCTCAAGAACGGCCCATCGCCCGATTGGCTGCAGAAGCGGCTCTCGGCAATCGGCCTGCGGCCCATCAACGCGCTGGTCGACATCACCAACTTCATCACCTATGACCGCGGCCGCCCGCTTCATGTGTTCGACGCCGCCAAGGTCCATGGCAATCTCACCGTGCGGCGCGCCCGCAACGGCGAGACGCTGCTCGCGCTCGACGGCAAGACCTACACGCTCGATCAGGGCATCTGCGTGATCGCCGACGAAAAAGGCGTCGAATCGCTCGCCGGCATCATGGGCGGCGAAGCTTCTGGCTGCTCGCAGACGAGCACCGACGTGCTGATCGAATTGGCGCTGTGGGACGAACTCAACATCGCGCAGACCGGGCGCAAGCTCGCCATCAATTCGGACGCGCGCTATCGCTTCGAGCGCGGTGTCGATCCAGCCTTCATGCTGCCGGGTCTCGAGCTCGCCACCCAGATGGTGCTCGATCTTTGCGGCGGCACGCCGTCCGAGATCGTGGTCGCCGGCGATCCGACGCCGAAGGAAACGATCATCGATTTTCCGCTGAACGAATTGCAGCGGCTGGCAGGTCTGAAGCTGCCGCTAGCCGACGTACGCCGCGTGCTGGAGAAGCTTGGCTTCTTCGCCGCCGGCCAGAACGAGCGCGTGAAGGTCGTGGTGCCGTCATGGCGGCCGGACGTGCACGGCCGCGCCGACATCGTCGAGGAACTGGTGCGCATCGTCGGCGTCGACCAGGTGCCGTCGACGCCGTTCCCGCGCGGCGCTGACGCGCGCAAAGCCGTGCTGACGCCGATCCAGAACCGCACCCGCAAGGCCAAGCGCGCGCTCGCCGCGCGCGGACTGGTCGAAGCCGTCACCTGGTCGTTCGTCTCCAAACGCGAGGCCGAGCTGTTCGGCGGCGGCGCTGCTGCGCTGGCGCTCGCCAATCCAATCGCCGCCGAGCTCTCCGACATGCGGCCGAGCCTCATTCCCGGGCTGGTGATGGCGGCGCAGCGCAACGCCGACCGCGGCAGCGCGGACGTGGCGCTGTTCGAAGTCGGGCAAATCTTCAAGGGCGATAAGCCCGAGGATCAACTCACCGCCGCCGGCGGCCTGCGCCGCGCGCTCGCCAAAGCCTCCGGCATCGGCCGCCACTGGTCGAGCGCCGCCAAGCCGGTCGACGCCTTCGACGCCAAAGCCGATGCCTTCGCCGTGCTGGCGGCCGCCGGCTGCCCGATGCAAGCCTTGCAGGTGGTGCCGGGCGGGCCGGACTGGTTGCATCCCGGCCGCAGCGGCACCATCCAGATCGGACCGCAGAACGTGCTTGGCGCTTTCGGCGAGCTGCATCCGCGCGCGCTTGCAGCGCTCAAGGCCGACGGGCCGCTGGTCGCGTTCGAAGTGATCCTGGAAAAAATCCCCGAGCCCAAGGCCAAGCCGACGCGGGCCAAGCCCCTGCTCGAGCTGTCGGCATTCCAGCCGGTCGAGCGCGATTTCGCCTTCGTGGTGGAGAATAGCGTGAAGGCCGCCGACATCGTGCGCGCCGCGCAGAGCGTCGACCGCAAGCTGATCGTCAACGTCACCGTGTTCGACGTCTACGAGGGCAAGGGCATCGACCCCGGCAAGAAGTCGATTGCCATAGCCGTGACCATGCAGCCGCGCGAGAAGACCATGACCGATGCCGAGATCGACGCGCTCGGCCAGCGCATCGTCGCCGAGGTCGCCAAGAAAACCGGCGGCGTGTTGCGAGCTTAAGCCAGCATTAAATCCGCATAGGCAAACCCGTCGCGCTCGACGGTATCCCCGACCCGAACTGGAATTTTCCGCGCCAGCATCGGGCCGGCCGATACGAAAGTATGGAATTCGCCGTTCTCGCCGCAGGGGTCAATGCCGGCAGGCAGTGTGGCGATCAATCCGGCATCGAAGCGGCGGCCGGCGAACGATGCCAGTAATTTCTTCAGATCGACCGTGGCCAGATGTGCCTCGACGCCGGCCTCGATCATCGCATACGCCAGCGCCGCAGTCGGCAATCTCCACAATGGAAACACCGGCGTAATGCCCGTGCCGGCAAGCTGCCGCTCGCGATATGCGCGCACGTCCTCCAGGTACAAATCGCCGAAAATAATATGGGTGATGCCGCACGCTTTCGCCTCCTGCATCGCCGCCGCCATCTTCTGCTCGTAGATTTCGTTCGGGCAGGGATAGGGGATGCGCACGATAATCGCCGGCAGGCCGGCGGCCGCGAGCTGCGCCATCAGCAATTCCTCGCGCACGCCATGCATGCTGACGCGGGCGAAGCTGTCGGTGACGGTCGTCAAGGCGCCGACGATATCGAATTCGCTGGCGCGGCGCGCCTCGTGCAGCGCCCAGGCGCTATCCTTGCCGCTCGACCATGCGATCAGGGCCTTTGGGCGTAGCGATGCCATCAATCGTCCTCACCCCGCCGGCGGTGGCGTGGACGCTCGCGCGAACGCGGCGCCGGCTTTTCCTCTTCCGGCTCTTTCAGGACGCCCATCCTGCGCAGCGCCGCTTCCGCCGCGCGCGTGCCGGAGTCCCAGGCGCCGGCGACCGTGCCCCATTCGGTATCGTGCACCGCCTCACCGGCGAACCAGATGCGGCCGCCGACCGGCTCCATCAGAATTTTGCGCGCATCGGCGTTGCCGGGCGCGGCCGCCGACATGGCGCCGAGCACCCAAGGCTCGTCGTTCCAGCGCGTGGCGTGGCTGCGCTTGATCGCGCGCTTGACGTCGGAGCCGAACAGCGCCGCCAGCCAATCGCTGGCGAAGTCGATCATCGCGGCCCGGCCTTTGGCGGCCAGCTCGCGGCCGAAATCTCCCGCGACCTCGACCAGATGCAGACTCGTGCCCGACACATTGGCGAGCAGTGCGGCGGTGCGCGCACCCGTCGATTGCTCGAACACCAGGTCGTCGCGTTGCAGGTCGAGCGGATTGCCCGGCATGTCGAGCGCGATGTGATCGAAACTGCCGAGCGAGAGCTTGGCCGCGGCATCGAGCTGTCGCTTCCCCAGTTCCGGCTTGAATTCGATCTTGTCGCTGGTGAGCACATTGGTCGATACCGTCACGATCACGGTGCGCGCGCGCAACATGCCTTTCGGGGTCTCGACGTCGACGCCGTTGCGGTCCCATTCGATTCGCCGGGCGGGCGTCGCCAGCCGCACCGGCAGGTCGGCGGCAAGCCGGGCGAGCAGCGCGCCATAGCCCTGCCGGCAGAAGGCGTCGCTTTCGCGTTCGGGCAAGCGGGCAAGATCCATGGCCGAGACCGCCTTAAGATCCTTGCCGCAGCCATAGGGGCCGAGAATGAATTCGATGGTGCCCTGCCAGTCGCCGAGATCGCGCGGCAGCGCCGCCGCCGCCACATCGGTCTTGGCGCGGCCGGCGTCGGCGATGGCGCGATGCGTGCGCACCAGCGCGGCGAGAAAGTTTTCCAGCTCGCTGTCGCGCGCATTGCGCGGGCCGACCCGCACGGTCTGTCCGCGCGGCGCCGGATAAATATCGAGCCCGGCCTTGGGCGCCAGCTTGCTCAATGGATTGCTGTCGGGGTTGTGGATCCAATGCGCGCCGAGATCGAACGGCACGTCGAAAATCTTCGTGTCGGTGACGCAGCGGCCGCCGATCGCACTGCCCGCTTCGAGCAGCGCGAAGCGCCGGTTGGCGGCGGCGACGCGCCGCGCGGCCGCGATCCCGGCGGCGCCGGCGCCGACGATCACCACCTCCACCTCGCCCGACGCCGGCACCGCGCCGAGCGCGGGCACTGCGGCCAGCGCGGCGGAGGCGGCCAGGAATGAGCGACGGCTAAACGTCGACATGGTATCCGAATGCTTTCTCGGCGGGCTCATAGACTGCCCGAACCCGCGTATCGCGGCAAATTTTATGGCTAACGATTGGTAACTCCGGCGCCTGGCGAATGAACCAAATTGCAATGAGTCTTCATTAGATTTCGCGGCAACAAGACGCGCGGAGGATGACTGCGCGCGGGGAACTGTGCGTCGCACTGCGGCGTCAAGGACTGGCGTCGGGGGACTGGGCGTTATGAGTTGGATGGTCGACGGGGTCGGGCGGATTCTCGCCCAATATCTGGAAAAGCCGGTGCAAGGCTATGAGCCTTTCACGCCGAGCGACGCCGACGCATTGCGCGCGACGCTAAAGGCGGGCGACGTGCTGCTGGTCGAAGGCAACAACCACATTTCCGGCGTCATCAAGTATCTCACGCAATCGACCTGGTCGCATGCCGCGCTCTATGTCGGGCCGATCGGCGATCGCGAGAGCGAAGACGGCGAGCCGCTGGTGCTGGTGGAGGCCAATATCGGTCAGGGCGTGGTGGCGGCGCCGCTGTCGAAATATGCCCGTTTCCACACCCGCATCTGCCGGCCGACCAAACTCACCGAGGAGGATTGCGCGCGCGTCTGCGCTTACGCGGCCGAGCGCATCGGCTTCGACTACGACCTCAAGAACATCATCGACCTCATGCGCTATCTGTTTCCGCTGCCGGTGCCGCAGCGCTGGCGCCGGCGCATGATGGCGCTTGGCTCCGGACACCCGACCCGCATCATCTGCTCGGCGCTGATCGCGCAGGCCTTCGAGAATGTGCGCTACCCGATCCTGCCCAAGGTGACCACGCTCGAAAGCGAGGCGGCACGACAGGAAATTCTGGAAATCCGCCACTCCTCGCTGTTCGCCCCGCGCGATTTCGACATCTCGCCCTATTTCGAGGTGGTCAAGCCGACCCTCGTGCGCGGCTTCGACTACAAGGCAATGGCCTGGGCCGACATTCCGGCCGAAGATGCCGACGAGATGGTGTCGCTGGTGCCGGCCGAGAGCGAGACGGTCGAAGCCGACATCGCTGTCGCCGGTGGCTTGATCAACGACGGCCTTGCCCCTTGCCGCGGTCGACATTAGCTGTGACCGCATGATCGACGCAGCCATCACGGCGCTTTCGCAACTGTTCACGCGGCCGCTGCGCGCCGTGCTGATGAAGGCGGTGGGCTTAGCCCTGCTGCTGATCGTCATTATCGGCATCGTGCTCAACCGCATCTTCAGCGCGCTGGCGGCGAGCGGCGCCACCTGGGCCGAGCAGACCTCCGGCATGGCGCCGCATGCCGCCTGGGCGACGCTCGCCTGGGTGCTGTCGATCATGGCGGGCCTCGGTATCGTCACCGGCGCGCTGTTTCTGATGCCGGCGGTGACCGCCTTCGTCGGCAGCTTCTTCGTCGACGAAGTGGCCGATGCGGTGGAGCGCGACACCTATCCGGCCGAGCCGCCGGGGCATGCGCTGCCGTTCTGGCGCGCGCTGATCGAAGGCATTGCAATTCGCGCTGCTCGCGCTCGCGGTCTATCTCTGCGCGCTGCCGTTCGTGTTCTTCGCCGGGCTCGGCGTGGTCATCCTGTTCCTGGCAAATTCCTATTTGCTCGGCCGCGAATATTTCGAGCTCGCCGCCATGCGCTTCCGCACGCCGCACGACGCCAAGGCGATGCGCAAGACCAACGCGGCGTATATTTTTCTCGCCGGCATGGTGATCGCGGTGTTCGTGTCGATCCCGCTGGTCAATCTGGCGACGCCGATTTTCGCCATGGCCTACATGGTGCACATCCACAAGCGCATGAGCGGCAAGCGCGTGGAATTGATCGAGAAAACGCGTTAGGCCGCCACCGTCTTCTCCGGCCACCGGCACAGGTCGGCGATGATGCATTTCTCGCACAGCGGCTTGCGCGCCAGGCAGGTATAGCGCCCGTGCAGGATCAGCCAGTGATGCGCGTGCAGTTTGTAGTGCGCCGGGATCACTGCTTCCAATTTCTGCTCGACCTCGAACGGATTTTTTCCCGGCGCCAGACCGGTGCGGTTGCCGACGCGGAAGATGTGGGTATCGACCGCGATGGTGGGCTCGCCGAACGCGATATTGAGCACCACGTTGGCGGTCTTGCGCCCGACGCCCGGCAGCGCCTCCAGCGCCTCGCGCGCGCGCGGCACCTGCCCGCCATGCTCGGCCACCAGCCGGCGCGACAGCTCGACCACGTTCTTGGCCTTGGTGCGGAACAGCCCGATGGTCTTGATCAGGTCGCGCACGCGCTCCTCGCCGAGCGCGACCATCTTTTCCGGCGTGTCGGCGACCGCGAACAGCGCGGGCGTCGCCTTGTTGACGCCGGCATCGGTGGCCTGCGCCGACAGCACCACCGCCACCAGCAGCGTGAACGGATTGATGTGCTTGAGCTCGCCCTTGGGTTCCGGATTCGCCGCCTGGAAGCGGCGGAACGCTTCCGCGATCTGCGCATTGGTCCAAGCTTTGACGATCAAGGCTTGACGATCAATGGCTTGGGCGCCTTGCCCTTGCGGGTCTTCACAGAAGATTTTCGGGCCGACTTTTTCGCCATGGTTTTGGTATAGTGACGCCCATGTCCGCCGACAACAGCGACCTCGAACCCACGATCTTTTCCGCCGTGCTGACGCCGCACCGTTCGCTCGGCCGCGTCGGCTTCCTGGTGCTGATGGCGCTGTTCGGCGGGGTGAGCTTCATCGCCGGCATGGTGTTCCTGCTCGACGGCGCCTGGCCGATCTTCGGCTTCTTCGGGCTCGACGTGCTGCTGCTGTACTGGGCGTTCCGGCTCAACTACCGCCACGCCGCGGCTTACGAACAAGTCACGGTGACGCCGACCGCGTTGAAGGTGCGCAAGGTCAGCCACCGCGGACGCGCGCGCGAATGGGTGCTCAATCCGCTCTGGGTCAAGCTCGACAAGGTGGCGCACGAGGAATTCGGCATCGAGCGGCTGTTTCTGGTGTCGCGCGGCAAGCAATTGGCGATCGCGACTTTCCTGGGGCCCGACGAAAAGGCAAGCTTCGCGCAGGCGCTCGGCAATGCGCTGAGCGAGGCCAAGCGCGGCGTAACCAGGACGACGTTCGGCTAGCCAGAAATCGGGTGGCTGGGCGCGCGATCCCGCTCTAGATAGCCGGTATGACCATGACCCTTGCAAAACCGGCCAAAAATTCAAACTTGTCCGACCGCTTCGGCGACCTCGCCCTGCTGCCCACGGCGGCGGCGGATTACGACATCGTGCGGCGCGCCATCGCCCATATCCGCGGCAATTGGCGCGCGCAACCCGAGATCGAGACCATCGCCGACGCCGCCGGCGTCAGCGCCACCGATCTGCATCATCTGTTCCGCCGCTGGTGCGGGCTGACACCCAAAGCATTTTTGCAGGCGCTCACGCTCAACCACGCGCGCGATCTGCTGCGCTCGTCGGCGAGCGTGCTGGAAACGTCTTACGAGGTCGGCCTGTCCGGCCCCGGGCGCTTGCACGATCTGTTCGTCACGCACGAGGCGATGTCGCCGGGCGAATGGAAGACGGGCGGCGAAGGGCTCACCATTTCATATGGATTCCATCCCTGCCCGTTCGGCATGGCGCTGGTGATGATCACGCCGCGCGGGCTGGCCGGCCTCGCGCTCGCCGACGCCGGCAAGGAGCGCACGGCGCTCGAGCGACATGCGCGCGCGCTGGCCGAAGGCGCGCTATGTGGAGGACTTCGCGGCGACCGCATCAACCGCGCGGCGCATTTTCGATCCGGCGCTCTGGCGTCCCGAGCAGCCGCTGCGCGTGGTGCTGATTGGAACGGATTTCGAAGTGCGGGTGTGGGAGAAGCTGCTGACCATTCCGATGGGCGGGCTCACCACCTACTCGGATATCGCAGCGAAAGCCGGCGCGCCGAAGGCCGCGCGCGCGGTCGGCGCCGCGGTCGGCAAGAATCCGATCTGTTTCGTGGTGCCGTGCCACCGCGTGGTCGGCAAGAACGGCGACATCACCGGCTATCACTGGGGCATCACCCGCAAGCGCGCGATGCTGGGCTGGGAAGCGGGAATGGCGGCGGCTTAGGTCTACGCCGCCAAATCCATCTTCGACTTCACCGTCGAATCCGCGTTGAGCCGGTAGATCATCGGCACGCCGGTGTCCAAATTCAATTTGGTGATGCTTTCGGTCGTGTGCCGGTCGAGCACCATCACCAGCGCGCGCAGCGAATTGCCGTGCGCCGACACTAAAACATGTTCGCCGCGCATCACCCGCGGCAAGATCTCCTGGATGTAATAGGGCAGCACGCGCGCGGCGGTGTCGCGCAAGCTCTCGCCGCCGGGCGGCGCCACGTCGTAGGAGCGGCGCCATTTGTGCACCTGCTCCTCGCCCCATTTCTTGCGCGCGTCGTCCTTGTTGAGGCCGCAGAGGTCGCCGTAGTCGCGCTCGTTGAGCGCCTGGTCCTTGAACACCGGGATCTTGGTCTGCGCCAATTCCTCCAGCATCAGATCGAGCGTGCGTTGCGCGCGGATGAGCGCGGAGGTGAAGGCGACGTCGAACTTGATGCCTTGCGCCTTCAGCTTGCGGCCGGCCTCGCGCGCCTCGGCGACGCCCTTGTCGGTCAGATCGATATCGCGCCAGCCGGTGAACAGGTTCTTCAGGTTCCAGTCGCTCTGGCCGTGACGCACGAGCACGAGAAGGCGGTCGGTCATTTCACTGCTCTCTCACTACTTAGAAATCTTTCAGCCCCAGCACATCCATCATCGAATAGAGCCCGGGCTTCTGGTCACGCGCCCACAGCGCCGCGTGCAGCGCGCCGCGCGCGAAGATCATGCGGTCCTCGGCCTTGTGCACCAGCTCGACGCGCTCGGCCGGACCGGCGAAGATCACGCTGTGCTCGCCGACCACGCTGCCGCCGCGCAACGCGGCAAAACCGATGTCGCCGGCCTTGCGCGCGCCGGTGTGGCCGTCGCGGCTCTTTACCGAATGCTGGTCGAGCGCGATGCCGCGGCCTTCCGCCGCCGCGCGGCCGAGCATGAGCGCGGTGCCGGACGGCGCATCGACCTTCTGGTTGTGATGCATCTCCAGGATTTCGATGTCGAAGGACTTGTCGAGCGTCTTGGCCACGCGCCGGGTCAGCGCCGCCAGCAGATTGACGCCGAGGCTCATATTGCCGGACTTCACGATCACCGCCGTCTTGGCGGCGTCCTTGATCTTGGCCTCGTCGGCCGCGCTCAAGCCGGTGGTGCCGATGATGTGCACCTTGCGTAAGCCGGCGGCCTGCGCGGCGAAGGCCACGGTCGCCACCGGCGCGGTGAAATCGACGATGCCGTCGGCCTTCTCCAGCAACGCGCGCGCGTCGCCGGTGAGCTTGACGCCGTTCTCCGGCGTGCCGGCCAGCGTGCCGGTGTCCCAGCCGATCAGCGGCGAGCGCGCGTCTTCCAGCGCGCCGGCGAGCGTAAAACCCTTAGCATCGGCGATCGCCTTGACCAGCGTGCGGCCCATCCGCCCGCCGGCGCCGGCGACCACGAGCCGCATCTCGGCCATCGGTCCAACTCCCGGAACTAGTCGAGGGGTATAGCGGGGCAGCGTACTCTCTGTCACCTCGCCCCAGTGGGGAGAGGTCGGCGCACAATGTGCGTCGGGCGAGTGGGGACCGGCCTATCGATAGACCGTTGCCCCCTCACCCCAACCCTCTCCTCCAAGGGGAGAGGCAGCGCGCCGAGTGAATGGCGCGTCTCTAGAATGCGTCACGGCTGCGGGCCGTCGTAGCCCTCGATCACGATCAGATCGGCGTCCGCATTGGCCTGCCGCAGCGCGGTGGCCTTGGCGTATTCGGGCGAGCGGTAGCAGGCCAGCGCCGCCTCAAAGCTCGGAAATTCGATAATGACGATGCGGCTGCGGCTCTTGCCTTCGACGACTTCGGTCTTGCCGCCGCGCGTCGTGTAGCGCGCGCCGAACTTGCGAAAAATATCCGGCAGGGCGGCGACGTATTGCTTGTATCCATCCGGATTGCGGACATCGACATTGGCGATCCAGTAACCCTTGGCCATCTCAGCTCCCTCTCATTTACCCGTAGCCTGCTCGATCTCGGCGACGATCGCCTCGGCCGCCGCCTTCGGATTGGCGGCTTCCACCACCGGCCGGCCGACCACCAGATAATCGGCACCAGCCTCGATCGCTCGTGCCGGCGTCATGATGCGCTTCTGGTCGCCGCTGGCGGTCCCTGCGGGCCGGATGCCCGGCGTCACCAGCACCATGCCCGGCCCGGCGATGTCGCGCAGATTGGCCACCTCCTCCGCCGAACACACCAGGCCGTCGACGCCGGTGTCGCGCGCTTGCGCCGCGCGCGCCGCGGCCAGCTCGCCGACGCTGAGATCGTAGCCGGCGGCGGCGAGATCGGCGTCGTCATAGGAGGTGAGCACGGTCACCGCGAGGATGCGCAGCGTCGATCCCTTCTTGCCTTCCACCGCCGCCTTCATGGTCTGCGGATAGGCGTGCACGGTGAGGAAGGTGGCGCCGAGCTGCGCCACGCTCGCGACGCCCTTGGTCACCGTATTGCCGATATCGTGCAGCTTGAGATCGAGAAACACCTGCTTGCCGGCCGCGATCAGGCCAGCCGCGAACGGCAGTCCGCCGGCGAACGCGAGCTGATAGCCGATCTTGTAGAAGCACACCGTCTCGCCAAGCTTCGTCACCATGGCCTCGGCGGCCTTAACCGACGGCAGGTCGAGAGCGACGATGAGGCGTTCGCGTGCATCCAGCGCCAAAGGCATTCTCCGTTAGCTCAGCATGATCTTTTACGAAAACCGGTCCCCATACCCGATCGGGGTCGAGGACATGCTTTTCGGGATCATGCTGTTCACATCATCAGCCGCGCCATGTCCACCAGCCGCGCCAACTGCGCGCGAAACAGGTTGGCGGTGCCGGTATCAACGATGTTGTCCATGTCGTCGAAGGCCAGGTCGGCCTGCGGGATCGCCACCTGCTCGGGGATCACCAGCGCGCCACAACCGAGCTCGAGAATCTGCCTCAGCGCCATAAGCGAGCGCAACCCGCCGGAGCGGCCGGGCGACGCCGATGAGATCGCGAACACGCGGCCTTTGAAGGCGGCATAGGTCGGATCGCCGCGTTCGCGCACGCGCGAGACCCAATCGATGGCGTTCTTGAGCATGGGCGTGACCGAGGCGCTGTATTCCGGGCTGGCAATGAACACGCCGTGGTGCGCCATGATCATCTGCTTGAGCTTGAGCGCGTTGGCGGGCGGGCCGGCATTGGCCTCGAGATCGCCCTCATAGAGCGGCAGCGGATAGTCGGCGAGCGAAATGCGCGTGACGTCGATGTCGATCAACGCCAGCTCTTTCGCCGCCAGCGCCGCCAGCCTGACATTGTGCGAGCCGGTACGCGTCGAGCCGGGAAAAACGAGGATTTTCGGCGTGGCCATCGGCGGCTCCGGGGACGATCCCGCATATCATACTCGAACCTGTCATGCCCCGCGAAAACGGGGCATCCAGTAATCACGGCGAATATTTAGAATTCTGCGCGCCAAGCCGGTTTCGGTGTGTGCTGGATCGCCCGCTTTCGCGGGCGATGATACCGGGTAATTTACTGCCCGCGATAAACCCATACACGCGCCGGCGGCAGGTTCATCCAGATCAATTCGGAAGCCTCGGCCTTGATGCCGGACAACGCCTTCGGGATCGGCGGCACCATCGCATAGGTGAACTGGATGAATGGCGCGCCCGGCGCCAACAGGCCGATCGCATCCGCGATCAGGCGCAGCCGCGTGCGCAGCGGCTTGGTGACCAGTGGTAATCCCGAAACCACCGCGGCTGCCGGCTCACGCACGAAGGTGTCCAGCAGACGGCGAAGCCGATAGGCGTCGCCTTGCACCACCGTCGCCGCCGGATAGCGCTTGCGCAGCAGCCGGCAAAAGTCCGGATTGAATTCGACCAAGATCAGCCGCGCCGGATCGACACCGTGCTCGACCAGCGCCTCGGTTACCGGACCGGTGCCGGGCCCCAGCTCGATCACCGGGCCATTCGCTTGCAGATCGACATAGCGCGCCATGGTGCGCGCCAGCGCCTTGCCGGACGGCATCACCGCGCCGGTGGACAGCGGCTTCTCGATCCAAGAACGGATGAACTGCATCTCGTCATCAAGACGCAGGTTCTTCTTAGCTACGCGGACGACTGAATGTGAGCGCATTGATACTGGGTCACGCGTGCGGGGGTGGGTTTTAGTCTAACAACTTCACGGGTATAGGGCGGCGGGCGGGGGGTCAAGATGGCTACCCGGAATGGCTGCCCCGATTTCCGAGGCCATCGAGAAAATCCTTGACCCGACTGAAGAAACTGGCCGATTCCGGCTGGGTCTGCTCGGACGACAGCTTTTCGAACTCGGCCAGCAGCTCGCGCTGGCGCTTGGTCAGGTTTTGCGGAGTTTCCACCGCTACCTGGACGTACATGTCGCCGGTTTGTTTCGAGCGTAGCACCGGCATCCCCTTGCCGGATAGCCGGAATCGCCGGCCGGCCTGAGTTCCGGCGGGGACCTTGACCCGCACCTGGCTGCCGTCGATGGCCGGCACCTCGAAGTCACCGCCGACAGCCGCGGCGACCATGGATATCGGCACCCGGCAGTGCAGGTCGGCGCCGTCGCGCTGGAAAAACTCGTGCGGGGCGAGCGACAGGAAAATATAAAGATCGCCCGCCGGGCCGCCGCGCAGGCCGGCCTCGCCTTCGCCGGCGAGCCGGATGCGGGTGCCGTCCTCTACTCCGGCCGGAATGTTGACCGACAGGGTGCGCTCGCGCGTGATCCGACCGGCGCCGGTACAGGACGGACAGGGATTTTCGATCACCTGTCCGTGGCCCTGACAGGCCGGACAGGTGCGCTCGAGCGTGAAGAAGCCCTGCGCATGCCTGATCTTGCCGGCGCCGCCGCAGGCGGCGCACGGCTTCGGCTTGCTGCCGGCCTTGGCGCCGGTGCCGGAACAGACTTCGCAGGTCACCGAGGTCGGGATACGGATTTGCGCGGTCTTGCCCGCGTAGGCCTCCTCAAGGCTGATTTCCATGTTGTAGCGCAGATCCGAGCCGCGCTCGCGGCCTTGGCTGCGGCCGCCGCGCCGGCCGCCGCCCATGCCGAATAGGTCTTCGAAAATGTCGGAGAACGTCGTGGCGAAATCGGCGCCGAAGCCGTGCGCGCCGCCGCCCATGCCGCCCTGCTCAAAGGCCGCGTGCCCGAACCGGTCATAGGCGGCGCGCTTGTCGCCGTCCTTGAGGACGTCGTAGGCCTCGTTGAGTTCCTTGAAACGGTGCTCGCAGTCGGCATCGCCCGGATTGCGATCCGGATGATGCTGCATGGCGAGCTTGCGGAATGAGGCCTTGAGTTCGGCGTCACTGCAGGTGCGCGATACGCCCAGGACTTCGTAGTAGTCGCGCTTGGACATGCCGGTCCCGCCGTTAGATCAAAACGCCGTCATAGCCGTACTTGATTCGGCCGTCCGCTGCCCTTTGGAAAAATGCACCCCCGGGGTTGAGCCCGGGGGCGACACATTCCGAGCTTGCGGATGACCGCACGGTCGGCGCCTTAGGTCAGGCGGATTTCTTGTTGTTCTTGTCGTCGTCGACCTCGGTGAATTCCGCGTCGACCACGTCTTCCTTCTTTTCGCCCGCCGCGGCGCCATCGCCGCTACCACCTGCGCCGGGAGCGCCTTGCGCTTCCGCCTGCTTGTACATGGCTTCGCCGAGCTTCATCGACGCCTGCGCCAGCGCGTTGGTCTTGGCCTGGATGAGGCCTGAGTCTTCGCCCTTGAGCGCCTCTTTTAGATCCGCCATGGCGTTCTCGATCGCGGTGCGTTCGGCCTCGCCGACCTTCGCGCCATGCTCGGCGAGCGTCTTCTCGGTGGCGTGCACCAGCGCCTCGCCGTGGTTCTTGGCTTCGACCGCGGCCTTGCGCTTCTTGTCCTCTTCGGCGTGCGCCTCGGCGTCCTTGACCATCTTCTCGATATCGGTCTCGGATAGGCCGCCCGACGCCTGGATGCGGATTTGCTGCTCCTTGGCGGTCGCCTTGTCCTTGGCGGACACGTTGACGATGCCGTTGGCGTCGATGTCGAAGGTGACCTCGACTTGCGGCACGCCGCGCGGCGCCGGCGGAATGCCGACCAGATCGAACTGCCCGAGAATCTTGTTGTCGGACGCCATCTCGCGCTCGCCCTGGAACACGCGGATAGTCACCGCGTTCTGATTGTCCTCGGCGGTGGAGAACACCTGGCTCTTCTTGGTCGGGATGGTGGTGTTGCGGTCGATGATGCGGGTGAACACGCCGCCCAGCGTCTCAATGCCGAGCGAGAGCGGGGTCACGTCGAGCAGCAGCACGTCCTTGACGTCGCCTTGCAGCACGCCGGCTTGGATCGCCGCGCCGATCGCCACCACTTCATCCGGGTTGACGCCCTTGTGCGGCTCCTTGCCGAAGAACTGCTTCACGACTTCCTGCACCTTCGGCATACGCGTCATGCCGCCGACCAGGACCACCTCGTGGATCTCGCCGGCGGAGATGGCGGCATCCTTGATCGCCTTGCGGCACGGCTCGACGGTCTTTTGGATGAGATCGTCGACCAGCGCTTCGAACTTGGCGCGGGTCAGCTTCATGGTGAGATGCTTCGGACCGGAAGCGTCCGCCGTGATGAACGGCAGATTGATCTCGGTCTGCGTGGTGGACGACAGCTCGATCTTGGCCTTCTCGGCGGACTCCTTGAGCCGTTGCAGCGCCAATTTATCGCGGCGCAGATCGATGCCCTGCTCTTTCTGGAATTCGTCGGCGAGATAGTTTACAAGGCGCATGTCGAAGTCTTCGCCGCCCAGGAACGTATCGCCGTTGGTGGACTTCACCTCGAACACGCCGTCGCCGATTTCGAGAATCGAAATATCGAAGGTGCCGCCGCCGAGGTCGTAGACCGCGATGGTGCCGGTCTTCTCCTTGTCGAGACCGTAGGCGAGCGCGCCGGCGGTCGGCTCATTGATGATGCGCAGCACCTCGAGGCCGGCGATCTTGCCGGCGTCCTTGGTAGCCTGACGCTGAGCGTCGTTGAAATAGGCGGGAACGGTGATGACGGCCTGCTCGACCTTCTGCCCGAGATAGGCTTCCGCCGTTTCCTTCATTTTCTGCAGGATGAAGCCGGAGATCTGCGAGGGCGAATAGCTCTTGCCGTCGATCTCGACCCAGGCGTCGCCGTTGCCGGCCTTGGCGATTTTATAGGGGACGAGTTTCTTGTCCTTCTCGACCATCGGGTCGTCGTAGCGCCGTCCGATCAGGCGCTTGACCGCGAAGATGGTCTTTTCCGGATTGGTGACCGCCTGGCGCTTGGCCGGCTGGCCGACGAGACGCTCGCCATCGTCGGTGAAAGCGACGATCGAAGGCGTGGTTCGCATGCCCTCGGCGTTCTCGATGACTTTAGGAGTTTTGCCTTCCATGACGGCGACACACGAATTGGTGGTGCCGAGGTCGATGCCGATGACCTTACCCATGGTTCTTCCTCTCAATTGCGGCAGGCCGGCCGGGCCAATTGGCGCCCGAGTGGGTTACATCCGCGGCCCATCCGCAGACCCCTGATCCAGCCCCCTGGATACGCATTTTGCCGCATTTGCGCGGCACAATGGCTCATATAGGAGGGCCGCCCCGACCCGCAAGCCAGCTTGTCGCGAATTCGCGAGCCAGGGCCGGACGCCGGCGGCCGCAAGGTTAATCTAGCCATTGCCGCGCCGGGTGTGGCCGGTTAGGCAGACCCGGCCGCCGCACCCGCTTTGGAAAGCAGATACGCCGCCATGCCCCGCCGCTTGTTGGCTTACCTCGTGGCGTTCTGGGCCGCCCTGGCGGTCTTCAGTCCGGCCTTCGGCGCCGAGCCGGTATTCCCGCCTGGCTTGCGCATCGGGCTCGAGCCGCCGGGCGATCTCAAGCCGAGCACGCGTTTCCCGGGCTTTGAAGACATCGACCGCAAGGTCGCCGTCACCATTTTCGACCTGCCGGCCAGCGCCTATGCCGAACTTGAGCAATCGGCCCAGGCCAAGGACCAGCGCGGCCTGACGGATATGAAGCGGGAAGACTTTGCATTCCGTAGCGGCGCCGGGACGCTGATCAGCGCCCGCGGCCAGATCGATGACGTCAAATTGCACAAGTGGATTCTGCTGGCGACCACGGTCACCGAAAAGGACCTCGCGGTACTGGTCAGCGTGGAAGTGCCGGATGCCGTGCTCGCGGTTTATTCCGACGCGGTGATCCGCCAGGCCCTGGCGAGCGTCACGTTCCGGCCGATGCCGATCCAGGAGCAGCTCGGCATGCTGCCGTTCAAGGTCAACCAGCTGGCCGGTTTCCGGGTGGTAAAGGTGCTTGCCACGGGCGGCGTGATCATAACCGAGGGACCAAGCGACGACATCCGCAAGCAGCCTTACATGACCGTCACGATTGGGGGCGGTTCGCCGGAGCAGGCCGACGACCGCGCGCGGTTTGCCCGCGATCTGCTGTCGTCGGCGCCATTGCGCGATCTCAACGTGCAGTCGGCGGAAGCCATGCGGATCAGCGGCTTGCCGGGCTTCGAGATCAGGGCGCAGGCCAAGGGGCTCGATGGCGAACCGTTATCGCTGGTGCAATGGGTGCGTTTCGGCGGCGGCGGCTTTTTGCGCGTCGTCGGCGTCGGCCGCAAGGACGATTGGGATGCGCTGTTCACCCGCTTCCGCGCCGTGCGCGACGGGATCGATCGGCGCTAATATTTAGTCGGCGTCACGCTGCGGCGGATTGTCGTTCGCGGAGGGCGGCGGCGATTTCGGCGCCACCTTGACGACCGCAACCAAGGCTGGGCGCAGCACGCGGTCGCCGAGCATGTAGCCGGCCTGGATGACCTGCGCCACGTAGCCCGCCGGCAGTTCGGAATTCTCTACCTCGTACATCGCCTGATGTACGTTGGGATCGAAGCGCTCGCCCGCCGGCGAGAATTTCGTCACGCCATACTTCTCGAGCACCTTCATCAGTTCACGCTCGGTCAGATCGACACCCTCGATCAGTGCCTTCACTTTGGGATCGGCCTGCTCGCGCTGCTCGGGACCGACGGTACCCAGCGCGCGATGCATGTTGTCAGCCACCGCCAACACGTCACGGGCAAAACCGGTCACGCCGTAAACTCGCGCGTCGGCGACCTCGCGCTCGGTGCGTTTGCGCAGGTTCTCCATCTCGGCCAGCGTGCGCAGCAGCTTGTCCTTGAATTCGGCAGCCGCTTCCAATGCGGCGGTAACCTGTTCGGCCGGCACCAGTTCGGGTGCCGCAGCGGCGGCCATTTCGTCCTCGGCGTCCTCGGCCTTGCGAGCGGTCGGGTCCGTCATCGTCCGTGTTCCATTCAAAATGGGGGCGGATGCCGGGGATATCAGGGTTCCGACGCGAAAAATCAAGCACTCAGCGCATGATCCCGAAAAATCCTGCCCGCGGACTTGATCCGAGGGTGGGCACCGGTTTTCGCAATAAGTCCATACGCAAACTCTATGTCGACAACAGCTGGCTCACGATGCGCGCCGTGTAATCGACCATCGGGATGACGCGGGCATAATTGAGCCGGGTCGGCCCGATCACCCCGATCACACCCAGAATGCTGCCCTTGCTGTCGCGATAGGGCGCCACGATGGTCGAGGAGCCGGACAATGAAAACAGCTTGTTCTCCGAGCCGATGAAGATGCGCACGCCATCGCCGCGCTCGGCGCGGCCGAGCAAGTCGATCACCCCGCGCTTGGTCTCCAAGGCATCGAACAGCGAGCGCACCCGCTCCAGATCGTCGAGCGCGTGCAGGTCCTCCAGCAGATTGGCGTGGCCGCGCACGATCAGCTTGCGATCCTCGCTTTCGCCGCCCGACCAGCTCGCGAGACCCGCCGCGATGATCTTCTGGGTCAGTTGATCGAGTTCCGCCTGGCCCGCCACCATCGCGGTTTCGGTCTCGGCGCGCAGTTCGGTGAGCGTCTTGCCGCGGATACGGGCATTGAGGAAATTGCCGGCTTCGATCAAGGAAGAGGTCGGCAGGCCAGCCGGCACATTGAGAATGCGGTTTTCCACCTGGCCGTCTTCGGCCACCAGCACGGCGAGCGCGCGTTCCGGCTCCAGCCGCACGAATTCGATATGTTTGAGCCGCACGTTGCTCTGCGCGGTGAGCACCACGCCGGCCGAACGGGTCAAGCCGGACAGGGTCTGCGAGGCTTCCGTGAGCACGGTTTCCAACGACTTGCCGCCGCCGGCGCCCGCCATCTGGGCCTCGAGCGAGCGGCGGTCGCTCTCGGTCACGTCGCCGATCTGCATCAGCGCATCGACGAAGAAGCGCAGACCCAGTTCGGTCGGCAGCCGGCCGGCCGAGGTATGCGGGGCATAGATCAGACCGAGCTGCTCGAGGTCAGACATCACGTTGCGCACCGAGGCCGGCGACAGCGTGATCGGCAGCAGGCGCGCCAGATTGCGCGAACCCACCGGCTCGCCGGTGGTGAGATAGCTTTCGACGATCTGGCGAAAAATCTCGCGCGAGCGCTCATTGAGCGCCGCCAGGCTCACTCGGTTCGCGCCGATCGGGACGTCGTGGGAAGCCACGGGTTAACTCCTCGATTCCAGTCAACAATGGCCATCGCGGCGGCCTTGTTCAAGCCGGGCGTATGGTTATGGTGTGCGCCGACACCAACCGAGGGTCAAAATAATGCGGCCGAGCCGCCGACAAGTCGATGAGCTGCGCGCCGTCTCGCTCGAGCGCAGCGTGGTTAAATACGCCGAAGGTTCCTGTTTCGTGAAATTCGGCGATACCCATGTGCTGGTGACCGCCAGCCTGGAGGAACGGCTGCCGCCCTGGCTCAAGGGCCAGGGCCGCGGCTGGATCACCGCCGAATACGGCATGCTGCCGCGCGCCACCGCCGAGCGCACCCGCCGCGAGGCCTCTGCCGGCAAGCAGGGCGGCCGCACCGTGGAGATCCAGCGGCTGATCGGCCGCTCGTTGCGCGCGGTGGTCGACTTGCAGGCGCTGGGCGAACGGCAGATCACCATCGACTGCGACGTGATCCAGGCCGATGGCGGCACCCGCACGGCGTCCATTACCGGCGCCTGGGTGGCGCTGTCGGATTGCCTCGCCTGGATGAAGGCGCGAGAGATGCTGCGTGCCGCGGTGCTGCGCGACCATATCGCCGCCATCTCCTGCGGCGTCTGCAAGGGCACGGCGGTGCTTGACCTGGACTATGCCGAGGACTCGGAAGCCGACACCGATGCCAATTTCGTGATGACCGGCTCCGGCAACATTGTCGAAATCCAGGCCACCGCGGAAAAGACCCCGTTCAGCGAAGACCAGTTCCAGGTCCTGCTGGCGCTGGCGCGCAAGGGCATCGAGAAGCTGGTGGGCTTGCAGAAAATGGCGGTGATGTGAGTTCGCCCGGTCAAGCGCGGGACCATCGAAAACTCAGCGGCCCGCTGGTAATCGCCACGCACAATCCCGGTAAGCTCAAGGAAATGCGCGACATGCTCGCGCCCTATGGCGTTACCGCGCAATCGGCCGGCGAACTCGGCCTGCCGGAGCCGAAGGAAAGCGGCCGCACCTTCGCCGAAAACGCGCGCATCAAGGCGATGGCCGCCGCGATTGCGACCGGCCGCCCCGCCTTCGCGGACGATTCCGGTCTGGTGGTCGACGCGCTCGGCGGCGAGCCCGGCATCCATTCCGCGCGCTGGGCCGGTCCGGACAAGGACTTCCGCGCCGCCATGAACCATATCCAGACGCTGCTGATCGAGCGCGGCGCGCGCAACGCCGAGCAGCGGCGCGCGCATTTCGTCGCCGCACTTTGCCTCGCCTGGCCCGACCGCCATGTGGAGCAATTCGAGGGGCGCGTCGATGGCATCGTGGCGTGGCCGCCGCGCGGTGACAAAGGCTTCGGCTACGATCCGTTATTTTTGCCCGACGGATCGAAGCGCACCTTCGGCCAGATGAGCGCCGATGAAAAACACGGGTTGCCGCCGAAAGGCCAAGGCCTGTCGCACCGCGCGCGCGCGTTCGTGAAATTGGCGGATGCGTGTTTGCCGGAATAATTCATTACAATTTTAATCACTTGTCGGCGGCGAAGGCGCATTCGCGCTGGCTGCCATGATCGACGTGCCCTATGATGCTTAACATGACCTTAACGACACCTGCGCCGTTCGCCGTCTATGTGCACTGGCCATTTTGCCTGTCGAAGTGCCCGTATTGCGACTTCAACAGCCACGTGCGCCACGGCGGCGTCGACGAAGGATGCTTCGTGCGCGCGTTCGAAGCCGAAATTGCTGCGACCGCCGCGCGCGTTCCCGGCCGCACGGTGTCGACCATTTTCTTCGGCGGCGGCACGCCGTCGCTGATGCGGCCCGCTTCAGTGCAGGCGATCCTCGACGCCATCGCCCAGCACTGGAGCGTGGCCCCCAATATCGAGGTGACGCTGGAAGCCAATCCGACCAGCGTGGAAGCCACGCGCTTTCGCGGTTATCGCGCGGCCGGCGTCAATCGCGTGTCGCTCGGCGTGCAGGCGCTCGACAATGCCGCGCTCAAGGAACTGGGCCGGCTGCACACTGCGCAAGAGGCGCTCGATGCGGTCGCGGTGGCGCGCGCGAACTTCGAGCGTTATTCGTTCGATCTCATCTATGCGCGGCCGCGGCAGACACTCCAATCCTGGGCCGCCGAGCTAAAGCGCGCGATCGCGCAAGCAGCCGAGCATCTCTCGCTCTATCAACTCACTATCGAGGCGGGCACGCCGTTTTTCGGCCTGCACAAGGCCGGCAAGCTGGTCACTCCCGACGACGACACCGCGCGCGACCTCTACGATCTCACGCAAGCGACCTGCGCCGATGCGGGCTTACCGGCTTACGAAGTCTCCAACCACGCGCGGCCGGGCTCCGAATGCCGGCACAATCTGGTCTATTGGCGCGGCCACGAATATGCCGGCGTCGGGCCGGGCGCCCATGGCCGGCTCAATATCGACGGCCGCCGCTACGCGACCGAGACCGAGAAGCGTCCGGAAAGCTGGCTCATGCGCGTGGAAGCGGCCGGCAACGGCCTGATCGTCGACGAGAAGCTCACGTCGAGCGAAACCGCGGACGAATTCCTGCTGATGGGGCTGCGGCTCGCCGAAGGCATTGATCCCGAGCGCTTTACGGCGCTCGCCGGCCGCACGCTCGACCCCAAGCGCATTTCCATTCTGCGCGACGAGGGCGCGGTCGAGACCACCGCGAACGGCCGCCTGCGCGTGACGCAGTCGGGATTTCCGGTGCTCGATGCGGTGGTGGCTGATCTAGCCGCTTAGCGGCGATCACGTCCCCGGCGCGAACGATTTCGTCGCCGGACTGACAGCCTGGCCGCCCGACGGTGAAACCCGCAGCACGGCGAGGCCCCGCTCATTGCTGCCGTCGGGGCGGAAACGAAATACGCCGTCGATCCCGCCGAAGCCCGAGGCGTTGGTCAGCACCTGCTCGCTGAAGCGCTGCGCGCCTTGGGTCTTCACCAGCGCGGCGACCAGCGCGACCGCGTCATAGGCGAGCGTCGCCGTGCGCACCGGATCCCGACCGAACCGGGCGCGGTAGCGCACCGAGAAATTGCGAAAGCCGCTCGACTCCGGCGCCGCGTACCAGCTGCCGTCGAGCGCGGCGGCGGAGAACACGCGCGGATCGTCCCACAGGCCGGTGCCGAGCAATTGCACGCGCTTCAGGTTGACGCCGTTGCTGGCCAGCGACTGCACCACTTGCGGGACCGCGTCGGCGCCGTCGGGAATGAAAATCGAATCGACCTGGCTCGCCGCCTGTGCCACGCGCCGCACCGGCTCGGCCAGCTTGGCCGGATCGAGCGGATATTTTTCCAGCACGACGATGCGGCCGCCGCGCCGCGACACTTCCTGCTGGAAAGCGGCTTCCACCACCGCGCCATAGGCGCTGTCGGGCAACAGCGCGGCGAACGACCGCTTGCCCTGGGAGATGGTGTAATCGACGATGCGCCTGACGTCGGTCTCCGGCAGGAAGCTCAACAGATAGATGCCGCGCGCGGTGACGCTGACGTCGGTCGAGAATGCGATCACCGGAATGCCGCGCGGGCGCGCGACCGAGCCGACCGCGCTGACGGCTTCCGCGAACAGCGGGCCGATGATGATTTCGGCGCCTTCCGCGATCGCCTGTTGGGCGCCGGCTAGTGCGCCCTGCGGCGTGCCGCCGTCGTCTTTCACCAGCAATTGGATGTTCGGATTCTTGAATTCGGTAAGCGCCATCTCGGCGGCGTTTTTCATCGACTGCGCGGCGACACCGGCATTGCCCTGCGCCGACAGCGGCAGGATCAGGCCGACGCGGACCTGACCCGCGCCGATCAACCCGGCCGGCGGCGGCTCGGCCGATGGTGGCGATGCCGGCGGCGTGCTGCTGAAATACTCGGAAGTGGCGGCGCAGGCGTTGAGCACGACGGCGGCGGCGGCGACACAAAGCGCGGCGCACAAGCGGCGTCGCCCACGCGATAGCGTCCCTTTCCCGACCTGCGACATCCCCGGCATAGCCGCTCCCCAGGCGACAGTTCTGTGTCAGTCCTACCGATTATCGGCGATTTTGTCCTGCAAAAGTTAAAGCCGTGAAAAAGAAAGAGAATCTGTCACGATGACGCGCCACCGACTGCCGTCTAAAGTAGCCGGCATGTTCAAAGACCGCAAAATCGCACGGGGCGGCCGGCCGCGCCGCTATGCGCTGGCCGGCCAAGGCGTCGACGCCCCGCCGTTGGCGGCAGCCCTTTATTTGGTCGCGACACCGATCGGAAACCTGCGCGACATAAGCTTGCGCGCCTTGGAGACGCTCGCCGCCGCCGACGTCATCGCCTGCGAGGACACGCCGCGTTACCCGTAAGCTCACCGAACATTACGGCATCGCCACGCCGCTCACGCCCTATCACGAACACAACGCGGCCGAGGCGCGGCCGAAGCTGCTCGCGCGCCTGGCCGAGAGCCAAGTGGTCGCGCTGGTCTCGGATGCCGGCACGCCGTTGATTTCCGATCCCGGCTACAAACTGGTGCGCGAAGCGGTAGGCGCAGGTTTCACCGTTATTCCGGTGCCGGGCGCGTCCGCGGTTTTGACCGCGCTTGGCGTCGCCGGCCTGCCGACCGACCGCTTCTTCTTCGAAGGATTTCTGCCGCCCAAACAGGGAGCGCGGCAAAAGCGCATTGCCGAACTCGCCAGTATTCCCGCCACCCTGCTGCTGTTCGAAAGCGGCCCGCGCTTGCCCGCGGCGCTCGCCGATCTCGCCGCCGGACTGGGTCCGCGCGCGACCGCTATCTGCCGCGAACTGACCAAGCTGCATGAGGAAATTCGCCGCGATGATCTAGAAAGCCTAGCGCGCCATTACGCGGCCGGCGCGGAAACGCGCGGCGAATTCGTCATCGTGGTGGCGCCGCCCGCCGACGATGCGGAAAAGGCCGACGACGTCGACGACTTGCTGCGCCGCGCGCTAATGCGCGTCTCGGTCAAGGACGCGGTCGGCGAAGTGGCGCTCGCTACCGGCCGCCCGCGCCGCGAGATCTATCAGCGCGCGCTCGCGCTCGCCAATACTGCAAAAGATTTGGACGGCAGCGATGGCGCGGCGCGGTAGTTCACCGCGGCGCGCGCCCAAGCCGGCGCCGCGGCCGGAGCGGCAGACGGCATTCCGGGTCGGCATCTCTGCGTAGACCCGCGCCGCCGCATGGTTGATCGCCAAGGGATTCCGCATCGTGGCGCGGCGCTGGAAGAGCCCACTCGGCGAGATCGACCTGATCGCACGCCGCGGCAGACTCTTGGTATTCGCCGAGGTGAAGGCGCGCGCAAGCCTGGACGATGCAGCGGAATCTGTCACCGAGCGACAGAAGCAGTGGATCGCCGCGGTGGCGGAAGTCCGGCTCGCCGTCAATCCCGACGACGCCATCCGCGATATCCGCTTCGATGCGATCCTGGTCGCGCCCGGACGTCTGCCGCGCCATAATCCGGCGGCATTCGAGACAAGTTGACGAGCATAATCCCGAAAAGCGTGTCCTCGACCCCGATCGGGGACGGGGATCGGATATCGGAAAAGATCATGCTCAAAAAATGATCAGGCGCTCAGCCGCTGGAAGAACGTCTTCACCTCGCCGGCAACCACGGCGAAGCCGCGTCCGGCCTCGCCCGCGCGGGTAGCTTCGATCGTCGCTTTGAGCGCAAGCAGATTGGTCTGCTCGGCGATGCCGGTGATGAGCTAGACCACGTCGCCGATGCGCGCGGCCGCTTCGTCCAGTTCCTTGACCGCGATATTGGTGCGACCGGCCTCGTTCACCGCCTTGGTGGCGATGGCGTTGGACTGCGCCACCTGCCGGTCGATCTCGTTCACGGACGCCGACAGCTCGTCGGCGGCGAATGCGATGTCGCCCACATTCGAGGAGGCCTCTGACGAAGCGGTCGCCGCTCGTCCGGTCTTCGCCGAGGGGTCGTCGGCGGCGCTGGCGAGCTGGGCCGAGGCCGCCAGCATCTGATCGGAAATGTGGCCGAGTTCGGCGACGGTAGCTTCCACTTCCGCCGAGAACTGCGAGATCTCGCCCGACATCTGCTCCTGACGCCGCGTGCGCGTTTCGGCATCGTTGCGCACGGTGCGATTGAGTTTTTCGTTGTGGCGCATGGCGCGCTGGAACACCGCGATCGAGCGCGCGAGCGCGCAGATCTTGTCGCTGCGCTCGCTGAACGGAACCGAAATCGCAGCGTCGCCGCCGGTCGGCATAGACCTTCGACGTCGGCATGTCGGTGGACATGTAAACGCCGCGCGATTCCATCACCACGGCAAAAATCAGCCCGTTCACGCGCTCGACGTTCCAGGTGCCGGCATTGGCGGATTGGAATTCGTCGGTCAGCGCCGCGTGGTGGCGCGCCGCCGACACGGCGACCACCGACAGCGCGATGGTCGTGGTGGCCATCAACGCAAAGATCGCATAGAGCTTGGCGGCTATCGAAAGCTTCGGCAAAGTCACCAGCGGCCCCCGCCCGCGCCCCTTAAGGGCCCGCGAGCGGCCATACTGGCGGTAAAATGTTCACGCTTTGTATTTCTTAAACTTCCGGTTGCCTAAAAGGTCGCCATGAGCCTGAAAATCGCGGTGCAGATGGATCCGATCCAGCAGATCAACATCAAGGGCGATTCGACCTTTGCCCTGCTGCTGGAGGCGCAAAAGCGGGGTCACAAGCTCTCCTATTACACCCCCGACCGGCTGGCTTTACTAAACGGCCGCCTGTTCGCCGCCGTCGAAAGCCTGGCCGTGCGCGACCGGACCGGCGACCATTTCACGCTGGATGAGCCGCGGCGTGCAGAATTGGCCGAATTCGACGTGATCCTGCTGCGCCAGGACCCGCCCTTCGACCTCGCCTATGTGACCACCACCCATCTGCTCGAGCGCATCCACCCCAAGACCCTGGTGGTCAACGACCCGGCGCATGTGCGCAACGCGCCGGAGAAGATGTTCGTCACCGAATTTCCCGACCTGATGCCGCCAACGCTGGTCACTCGCGAGCTCGCCGAGATCAAAACGTTCCGCGCCGAGCATGGCGACATCGTGATGAAGCCGCTATACGGCCACGGCGGCGGCGCGGTGTTTCGCATCACGCGCGACGACCTCAATTTCGGCTCGCTCTATGACATGTTCTCGGTCACCCTCCGCGAGCAGTGGGTGGTGCAGAAATTCCTGCCCGCGGTGAAACACGGCGACAAGCGCATTCTGCTGGTCGACGGCGAGTTCGCCGGCGCGGTCAACCGCATCCCGGCCGCCGACGATCTGCGCTCCAACATGGCGCGCGGCGGCGCGCCGGCGGCGACCGAATTGACCAAGCGCGAGCAGGAAATCTGCAAGCGGTTGGGGCCGGCCTTGCGCGAGCGCGGACTGCTGTTCGCCGGCATCGACGTGATCGACGACTGGCTCACCGAGATCAACGTCACCTCGCCGACCGGCATCCGCGCGGTGAAGAATTTTGGTGGCCCCGACGCCGCGGCGATGATTTTGGACAAGATCGAGACCAAGCGGAAAAAATAGTTCCATGAGCTTCGTACCATGAGCGTCCAGCTCACCATCGCCACCACCGATTACGACCACTTCCGCGATTTCCGGCTCGGGCAGGTCGCGGCGGAAGGCATCGAGGCCACCTGGCTCACGCTCGGCCATCACGAAATTTTCTCGCGCTTCACCTTCAACCGCGAATGGGACGTCTCGGAATTATCGTTTGCCAAATTCGCGGCGCAGGTGACGCCCGAAAATTCTGACATCATCGGCCTGCCGGTCTATGCCTCGAGGCTGTTTCGGTTCTCTTCGTTCTACGTCAACCGCAGCAAGGGCATCAAAAGCGCCAAGGACCTGCGCGGCAAACGCATCGGCGTGCCGGAATGGGCGCACACCGCCGCGGTCTATATGCGCGGCTGGCTGATGCACGAAGGCGGCGTTGCGCTCAGCGACATCGATTGGGTGCAGGCCGGCACCAATGAAGCCGGCCGCATCGAAAAGGTCGAGTTGACGCTGCCCAAAGGCGTCAAACTGACGTCGATGCCGGACAAGACGTTGAGCGGCATGATCGCCGCGGGCGAGCTCGATTGCGTCATCATCGCGCGGCCGCCGCGCTCGTTCCTTGACAAACATCCCGACGTGGTGCGGCTGTTTCCCGACTTCGAGGCGATGGAGCAGCGTTATTACGAGGACACCCGCGTCTATCCGATCATGCATGTGATCGCTTTGCGCCGGTCAATACTTGAGGGCCAGCCCTGGGTGGCGCGCAATCTCTACAACGCTTTTGAGGAATCCAAACGCCGCAGCCTCGAACGCATCCTCGATCCTGCGGTGTCGCGCTATCCGGTGCCGTGGCTGACCAACTACGCCACGCGCATGCGGCAGATGTTCGGCGGCGAATTGTTCCCCTACGGCATCGAGGCCAACCGGCCGACGCTGGAATTGTTCCTGCGCTACGCCCACGAGCAGGGTATCGCCCACAAACTCGCCAAGCCGGAAGAGATTTTCCCGGCCGGCATCATGGCGTCGGTGAAGAT
>CAWFMZ010000017.1:0-140076 GCA_963817045.1 uncultured Alphaproteobacteria bacterium | reverse complement strand
AGATCTATCTGCCGGCCATGCGCCACCCGATCATCAACGGCATCCGGCTCGGCCTCGGCGTGGCGCTGATCGGCACGCTGCTGGCGGAAACCAAACTGTCGAACAAGGGCATCGGCTTCTTGATCATCCAGGCCTACAGCATCTTCGACATGCCGCGCATGTATGCCATGCTGATCGTGCTGTTCGTGCTGGCGATCGGCGCCAATGCGCTGGTCGGCCGGTTCGGCGGCCTGCATGACATCAAGCGGCTCTAATATTTTGCACAAAGGGGAGGAAGTGACATGAAACACATCCGACAGTTTGCGGGCGCCGCAGCGATTGCCGCTGTTGCCTTCGCCCATCCGGCCGCGGCCGCCGATAAGCTCAAGATGACCGTCGGCCAGCGCGGCAACTGGGATACCGCGGTCCTGCATCTCGGCGAAAAGGCCGGCATCTTCAAGAAGCACGACCTTGAGTTGGACATCGTCTACACGTCCGGCGCCGGCGAGACCCTGCAACCGATCGTCTCCGGCGCCGTCGACATGGGTTTCGCCGTCGGCACGCACGGCGCCATGGCGGCCTTTTCGAAAGGCGCGCCGGTGCGCATCATGGCCGCAGAAGCGACCGGCGCCGCCGACTACTGGTACGCCAAGAATCCCGCGATCAAGACGATCAAGGATGCCGACGGCCACACCATCGCCTTCTCGACCAACGGCTCGTCGACCCAGAGCATCGTCCGCGCCTTCATCAATGAATTCAAGCTGACTGCCGCCAAGCCGACGGCGACCGGCAATCCGGCCACGACGCTGACCACGGTGATGACCGACCAGGTCGATATCGGCTGGGCCTCGCCGCCGTTCGGCCTCAAGGAGATCGAGGAAGGCAAGATCCACATCGTCGCCAAGGCCACCGATGCGGCGCTGGTGCGCGGACAGACCATTCGCGTCAACGTCGTGAATGCCGAGACGCTGAAGAACCGCAAAGCGGTGGTCGACCGCTTCATGCAGGCCTATCGCGAGGCGATCGATTACATGTATTCCGACAATCCGCAGGTGATCAAGGACTACGCCGAGTTCGTCAAAGTGCCGGAAGCCGATGGCCAAGCGCGTGCGTGACGAATTCTTTCCGAAAAGCCTGATCAATCCCGACGAGATCAAGGGCCTCGAGCCGCTGATCGTGGAAGCGGTGAATTTGAAATTCATCCCGGCGCCGCTCACCAAGGAGCAGACTCGCCGAGCTGATCCAGATTCCGCCGCGCAAGAAGTAATATTGTCGAACAGCGAGTGCCCGCCATGACCACCGCCGTGTCCCCGCAAGCCGCCTCCGCGCAAGCCGTGGTGCTGCCGAAGAACCGCGGCGCCTATTACGGCGGCGCCTGGCACGAGCCGAAATCCGGGCGCTTCGTCGACACCCTGAATCCCGGCACCGGCTTGTCGCTCGGCAAGGTGGCGGACGCCGGCGCCGAGGATATCGACGCGGCGGTGGCGGCGGCCAAGGCCGCGTTCAAGGAATGGCGGCGCGTGCTGCCGCTCGAGCGCGCCAAGATCCTGCGCCGGATCGCGGAAATCCTGCGTCAGAACGCCAACGAGCTGGCCATGATCGACGCCGCCGACTGCGGCAATCCGGTGCGCGAGATGGTGAGCGACGCCATGGTGGCGGCCGCGCAGATGGAGTTCTTCGCCGGCTTCGTCACCGAGATGAAGGGCTCATCGATCCCGATGGGCCCGGACGTGGTCAATTTCTCGGTGCGCGAACCCTTGGGCGTTGTCGGCCGCATCATTCCGTTCAATCATCCGTTCATGTTCTGCGCCGGGAAATCCGCCGCCCCGCTCGCCGCCGGCAACACCGTGATCGTCAAGCCGCCCGAGCAGGCGCCGCTGTCCTCGCTGCGGCTGGCCGAATTGATCGGCGGCTTGCTGCCGCCGGGCGTGTTCAACGTGGTGCCGGGCGGGCGCGAGGCCGGCCAACGGCTCGCCAGCCATCCGGACGTGGCGATGATCGCGCTGATCGGCAGCGTGCCGACCGGGCGCGCGGTGATGAAGGCCGCCGCCGACACCGTCAAGCGCACCATGCTGGAGCTCGGCGGCAAGAACGCGCTGATCGCCTATGGCGACGCCGATCCCGACGAGGTCGCCGGTGCGGTCATCGGCGGCATGAATTTCACCTGGTGCGGGCAATCCTGCGGCTCGACCAGCCGCGCCTTCATCCACGAGAAGATCCACGACGCGGTGATCGAGCGCATCAAGGCGCAGCATCGCGCATTTCAAGCCGGGCATCCCGACCGATCCGGCCACCACCATGGGCGCCATCATCTCCAAGACGCAGTTCGACCGCGTGGTGAGCTATATCGATGCCGCCAAGAAGGAAGGCGCCGCGCGTGATCGCCGGCGGCGGACCGCCGGCCGATCCGGCGCTGGCCAAGGGCTTCTACATCGAGCCGACGGTCTTCGCCGACGTGACCATGTCGATGCGGATCGCGCGCGAGGAAATCTTCGGGCCGGTGCTCGGCGTGTTCAAATGGAGCGACGAGGCCAAGATGCTCGCCGAGGTCAACCAGGTCGAATACGGCCTCACCGCCTCGATCTGGACCAACGATCTTTCCACCGCGCACCGCACCGCCATGGCGGTGGAAGCCGGCTTCGTGTGGATCAACGAAGTGCGGCAAGCACTTCCTGGGCGCGCCGTTCGGCGGCTTCAAGCAGTCGGGCCTCGGGCGCGAGGAATGTTTCGAGGAGATGCTCTCCTTCACGCAGGAGAAGAACATCCACGTGAAGCTGAGGCCGGCGAAAGCTTAGGCGGGATCAAACCCGCACGCCGTCCACACCTTGCGGCTGTCCGGCTCGATCAGGAAGCGCACGAACTCGGCCGCCTGCGTCGGCGACCTTGCTCGCGGCGGTGACGCCGGCGCCGTAGGTGATGGTGAGCTGCAACGATCGGCGGCAGCGGACCGGCGAGCGCGACGCCTGCCACACTGACGATCTCGCTTTTCGGGAAGATGCCGATCGTCGCCTCGCCGCTCGCGATCATGGCGAGGCCGCCGGCAAGGCCGGCCTTATGCGTGACGCGGCCGGCAAGCTTATCCGCCAGTCCAAGCTCCTTGATCACCTTGTCGCTCTGCGCGCCGCTCGGCGTCGCGGTCGGCGGCGCATGCACCACGCCTGCGCGCGGCCAGCAGTGCTGCGCGCAGCGCCTCCGGCGTCGAGACATCCGGAACCGGCGCGCCGGCGGTCACGCCGACCGCCAGCCCGATATTGGCGAGCGGCGTGCAGGCGCCTTGCACGACGCCCTGCTTGATGTAGGCCTCGATCATCGCCACCGGCATCAGCAGCACGTCGAGCGCCTCGTGCGCCGCCACGCGGCGGCGATGCCGCTCATGGTGTCGTAGAGCGCATTGAGCTTGTGGCCGGTGCGCTGCTCGAACGTCGGGCCGAGCCGGTCGAACACCGGCTTGGGCGCGCCGCCGGCGATGCTGGTGATCGTCACCATGCGCTAAAGTTTAAACGACTTCGAGCGTACCGGGATGGAACATTTCTTCCGGCGTCACCAAACGCGACGACAGGCCCTGCGAGTGATGGTGGCGCAGGAACGTCTCCAGCGTCTTGCGGTTAGGCGCGACGCCATAGGACCAGAAATCCTCGCCCATCAGCGCGCGCGCTTCACCCAGACGCTCCTCGACGAAAGGCAGCGTCACCTTGGTGGCCGAAGTGTCGCTCAACTGTTCGAGCGCCACGTGCTTGGCCTGCTCGAAGGCCTTGAACACCGCGCCCGGCAGCCAGGGATGCTGCTCGGCCAGCGTGCGCCGCACGCCGACCAGATGCATGATCGGGAAAATGCCGGTGCGCTTGAAATAATCCTTGGCGGCCGCCACCGGATCGGCGAACAGCCAGCCGACATTGGGCGTGTTCTTCGGCAGCGAGGGCGGCCGCGGCGCGATGAAGCCGTCGATGGCGCCCTCGGCCAGCAGCGCCGAGATCGTCTTGCCCGCCGGCGCGTTGTCGAGCTTGACGTCCTTCGGCAGCGTGATCGAGATCTTCTCCGGCCGGTCGGCATCCTCGATGCCGCCGCGGATCCAATGGATGTCGGAGGGCTTCACGCCGTAGTCGTCCTGCAGAATGGCGCGCGCCCACACATTCGCCGTCAACTGATATTCCGGCACGCCGACGCGTCTTGCCCTTGAGGTCTTCCGGCTTCTTGATGCGGTCGGTGCGCACATAGATCGAGGTGTGGCGGAAGGCGCGCGACACGAAGGCCGGCACGCCGACATAGGCGCCGCCGCCTTGCGCGGTCTTGACCGTGAAGCTCGACAGCGACAATTCGCAGATGTCGAATTCGGCGTGGCGCAGTGCGCGGAAGAAGATTTCCTCCGGCGACAGCGTCATGCAGACAGGCTCGACGCCGTCGATCTGCACGCTGCCGTCGATCAGGCGCGCGTGCGGTCATAGGCGCCGACGGCGACGGAAAGGTTGAGCTTGGCCATGGAGCGTCCGGGTTTGGATTGACGTTCGGGCGCAAGTCATAGGGGAAACGCGGCCCGGACGCAAAACGCCCTACTCCACCCCGCCGCGCTTCTGGGTCTTGTCGTCGGGGGTCACGTCGATCACCGCTGCGCGCCCGGTAATCTTCACCGGCCCCCGGCAGTCGCTCATGCAGGGCTTGGCGTTCCAGAACGCCTTCTCGGCCTTGTCGCGGTCGTCGTCGAAGAAGCCGCCCTGGTTCGGCATTTTGACTTGGCCCCAGGTCTCCTTCGACAGCACGAATTTGTCGTCCACGATGTCATTCAGGTTGAGCACATAGGCAGTGACCGCATAGAGCTCATCATTGCTCAGCGACTGCGCGTCGCCGAACGGCATGGCGCGGCGGATGTAGTCGAACACGCTCGACAGATACGGGAAATACGAGCCGACGGTCTTCACCGGATCGTTGGAGGCGAGCGTGCCTTTGCCTTGCGCCAGTTGCGGCCAGCGTCCAGCGCTTTCGCCGAACTCGCCGTGGCAGGCGGCGCATTTGTCCAGGTAGACCTTCTCGCCCGCTTTCACCGAGCCCTGGCCGGCAGGCGCGCCCTGCCCGTCGGGGCGCACGTCGATGTCCCAGCCGGCGATCTCCGCCGCCGTGGCGGCGTGGCCGATGCCGTAATTGCGCGGCGTCTCTTTCTTCTGCGCCAGCGCCGGTGCGGCGAGCGCGAGCAGCAGCAGCGCGGAGACCGCGAGCCTAGCCGACCTCGACATTCTCCACCTCCCCGTTGGCTTTGAGCGCCCAGGTCTGGATGCCGTTGTTGTGGTAGATCGAATTGACGCCGCGGATCTTGCGCAAGTCGTCCTTGCTCGGCTGCACATAGCCGGTGTCGTCCAGTGCGCGCGATTGCAGCAGCAGTGCTTCCCCGTTCCAGTCGAGCTCGTAGTAAAAGCGCACGCAGGCTTTCTCGAACACCGGCCCGTCGATGCGCGCGCTGCGCCAGTTGCGGCCGCCGTCGAGCGAGACGTCGACGCGCTTAATCTTGCCGCGGCCGGACCAGGCCAGCCCGGACAGCACGGTGAAACCTTTTTGCTTGAGCGGCGCCTGCGGCGACGGCGACGTGATGACGGATTTGGCATCCATCTCGAAGGTGAATTTGCGCGCCTTGCCGTTCTCCAACAGGTCGGTGTATTTCGAAGTCTCCTCGCGCGTGTACCAGGGCTGGTCGCCGACCTTGAGGCGGCGCAGCCACTTTACCCAGACATTGCCTTCCCAGCCCGGAACGACGAGGCGCACCGGATAGCCCTGCTCGGGCCGCAGCATCTCGCCGTTCCTGCGATAGGCGACCAGGCAATCGTCGAGCGCCTTTGAGAGCGGGATCGAGCGGTTCATCGCCGCGGCGTCGCCGCCTTCGGCAAGAATCCATTTGGCGTTGGCTTTAAGACCCGCCTGCTCCAGCAAGACTTTCAGCGGCACGCCGGTGTATTGCACGCAATGCACCATGCCGTGGGTGTACTGGACACCGTTGAGCTGGGCGCCGCGCCATTCCATGCCGGAATTGGCGGCGCATTCCAGGAAATGGATGCGGTTGACGCGCGGCAGCCGTTGCAAGTCGTCGAGCGTGAAGATCAGCGGCTTGTCGACCAGCCCATGCAACATCAGCCGGTAATCGTTGGGATCGACCTCGGCGATGCCGGAATGGTGGCGCTCGAAGCACAAGCCGTTCGGCGTGATGATGCCGTCGAGCTGATGCAGCGGCGTGAAGCTGACCGAGGATTCCGGCGTGGCGGTGAGCCACGACACCGTGCGCCGCACCACGTCCTTTTCGTATTTCGACGGATTGCCATAGGCGCGCACGCCGACGCCGTCGCCGAGATTGCGCGTCCAGTCCGGCACGTTCGGCGGCAGGTTCTTGGCGTTGTCGGCGAGCGCGGCCGGCGTGCTCGCGCCGGCGGCGGCAAGACCGGCAGCGCCTGCCAGAAAGCGGCGGCGTGTGGCGCGCGTGGTGTCGGTCGGATTAGTCATCGGTAGCTCCCCGGCGGACGGCCTTCCGAGCCCGTTCCTTATCACATTCCATTTCATGAATGTTATAGGCGAATCGCCGCTAGGCTCCGGAAATCTTCACGCTCGTATTGGGCGTCACGCGCACGGTCTTCTCGGCCGCGATGTAGCGCTCGACCAGGTCCCACACCGGCGGACCTTCGGTGCCCTCGTTCACGCTGGCCCAGCCGGCGACCGTGTAGTCCTTGTTCGGCTCGATCGGCTTGCCGGATTTCAAATGCGTCATGGCCGAAATGCGCTCGCCGATCGGCTTTGACACATCGATGGCGTAGCCGAGCCCGCCGCAGCGCACCATGTCGCCGCCCTGCTGGTAGTACGGGTCGGGATTGAACAGATTGTCGGCCACGTCCTCGAGCACCTCCTTCAGCCGCTCGCCGCTCATCGGCATGCGATAGACCTGCGGATAGGTGATGGCGGTGGCGTTGTGGATGTCCTCCACCGTGATCGGCTGCGCCGGGCAGCACGCTGGTGCCCCAGCGGAAGCCGGGCGACAGCGCGATCTCGGCGTCGCGCTCCTTCAAGCAGCGCCGCGCAGATCACGTCGTCGAAGGTGCCGTTGAAATTGCCGCGCCGGTACAGCAGCGAATCCGCCGTGCCCACCACGCGCGCCAGATCCTTGGCATAAGGCGCGCGCGCCTTCGTGATCGCCGCCGTCATCTCGGCGTCGGGCGCGATCGCGTCGGCGAACAGCGGGACCAGCTTGTAGCGGAAGTCCTTCACCGCGCCGTTCTGCACGTCGAGATCGAAGCCGCGACAAGAACTTGCCGTGGCTGCCGGAGGCGATCAGCAAGGTGTTGCCGACCTTGATCGCTTCCGGCAGCGCGTCGTGGGTGTGGCCGGTCAGGATCACGTCGATGCCGGGCACGCGCGCGGCCAGCTTGCGGTCGACGTCGAAGCCGTTGTGCGACAGCAGCACCACCAGTTGCGCGCCGGCTCTTGCGCGCCTTCTCGACCTGGGCGCGCACCTCCTCCTCGCGGATGCCGAACGACCATTTCGGCATCATCCAGCGCGGATTGGCGACCGGCGTGTAGGGGAAGGCCTGGCCGAGCACGGCGATCTTCACGCCGCCGCGCTCGAACATCTTCATCGGCTCGAACACCGGCTCGTTCCATTCGGTGTCGCGAATATTGAGCGCGAGGAACGGGAAGCCGAGGCCTTTGATGAGTTCCTGCACCCGCGCCTCGCCATAGGTGAATTCCCAATGGCCGGTCATGGCGTCGGGCTTCAAGCAGCGCCATGCAGTCGACCATGTCCTGGCCTTTGCTGCGCGTTGGCGCCGAGCGAGCCCTGCCAGGTGTCGCCGCCGTCGAGCAGCAGCACCTTGTCGCCGCGTTCGGCGCGCACGCGCTTGACCACGGTGGCCAGCCGGTCGAGCCCGCCGATGCGGCCGTAGCTTTTCGCCAGGCGCCGAGAAATCCTCCGACGTCAGCGCATAAGCCGCCGCCGATTTCTCCGCGATACCGAACCGCTTGAGAAAATCGTTGGCCGTCAGATGCGGCGGCTGCCCCCTCGCCTCGCCGACGCCGAGATTGATCGACGGCTCGCGGAAATAGACCGGCATCAGCTGGCCGTGAATGTCGGCGACGTGCAGCAGCGTGACATTGCCGAGCGCGTCGAACTTGAGCAGCTCCGCCTCGGTCAGCCGCTGCTGCGCCATGGCGCGCGTGAAACCGCCGCCGCCCACCGTCAGCGCTGCGGTAGCGGCGCCGACCTGGAGCAGTTCGCGGCGGGTGATCATGCGCTAGTGCCGGATGCCCGGCACGCTGAGTTTCAGTCCGTCATTCTGCGAAGCGAGATACAGCTCGAGGTCGCCGTATTCCTTGGCGTCGGGCGGCAGTTCGTCGGCGCGGATGTTGACCTGGCACCATTGGAAGCGCTGGCGGATATCCCAGATCGCCAGCAGGCTGGTGCGCCAGGTCGGGAAGTGATCGTACTGGCCCTTCGGCTCGCCCAGCCATTGCCCGCGGATCCAGTGATTGGCCGCTTTGCCGTGGCAATCGGTGCAGGCCATGTTGAGCTGCCCCACTTTGCGCATGCTCAGCACCTTGCCGCGTTCGATCGCCGCTTTGGCTTCCGCGCTGGTCGTGTCGATCTTGATCGGCGCGCCATTGGCGAGGAAGTGCAGATAGACCGACATCGCACGGTTCTCGTCGGTCTCCATCAGCCAAACGGCGCCGGTGGTGGCCTTGGCATGGCGCGTGACGAATTCCTCGACGCCCAGCACCTTGTTCGAGCCGCGGCTCCCATTTCGGCATCGACGCCGCCCAGGTCTTGAACGTCTCCTTCGGATCGCTGTGGCAGGTGTTGCACGAAAAGCCGATCGAGCTCTTTTGCTTCCAAAGCTCCTGCGCCTTGTCGACCGCCCACATGCCGGGATTTTCGATCGCGTCGAGATTGTCGCGCTTCTCGACCGGCGCCGGACGCTTGTTCGGATCGTCGAGCACGGTCTTGAACACCGCCGGCGACTTCAGCGTCTTCAGGAAGGCGACGATGTCATTGATTTCCTGGTCGCTGAAGAAGCCGTGGCTGCCCCAGGGCGGCATTATCGTCTCGGGATTGTAGACGCGCGCGTCGTAGACATAGTTGAACAGCCACTCGTCCTCGCGACCGGCATTGCCGATCTCGGACAGATCGGGCGCGGCATTGCCCGGCAGGTCGGCGTTGCCGGCCGGACCCATCACATGGCAGGCCAGACACGAGCCGCCGCGGTTGCGATCTGCCACCAGCTTGGCGCCGTTGGCCGCATCGCCGGCTGACCGGACCGCCGAGCTTGCGCGGCGCGGTCGGCGCCGGCGGGGTCGCCAGCTGGCCGAGCGTGTTGTATTTCGACATGTCGCGCTCGGGCCAACCGGCATAACGCTTCCACGGCCGCGCCGAAGCGTCGTCCTTGAGTTCGAGCGGCGCCGCGCGTTTCGCCGTCTGCGCGTTGGCGCATCGGCCGCAAGCGTGATTGTGCTGGCCAGATCAGTGCAATGGCTGCAGCGCCGCCTGCCAGAATCCCTCCACGGGTCATTCGATCCTCCCTGAACGAATTGTTGTCGTTATGTCGTTCCGCGCCGATCGGCGCGGAACGTTCGTCAGCCCACGGTGATTTTTTCTTCCGCGGTGATGACGGTGCCGTCGTCGTCGGTCCACGTGAACTTGAAGGTGCCGCTCTCCTCCACCTTGGCGGAGAACTGCAGATAGGGATTGGCCGCGATCGCCGGTTCGAGATTGGCGCTGAACACCGGCTTGCCGTTGAACTCGGCGGTGAACGTGTTGATGATCTTGCGCGGGATGGCCTTGCCATCTTTGTCCTTGCGCTGACCCGACTCCATGATGTGCGGCATCAGCGTCTTGATCTCGATCACGTCGCCCTTCTTGGCTTCCTTGGGCAGCTTGAGCCGTGGCTTTTCCGCCATTGTGTCCTCCTGAATGTTTTGTTGTTGCTCAGCCGCCGCAGCCGCCGATGGTGACCTTCACCAGCTTCTGGCCGGTGAAGATATTCGCCCTTGCTGGTCTTGGCGACCACGACGATGTTCTGCGTGGTGGCAAGCCTGATGCGCGTCGAGGCTTCCGCCTTGCCCGACATGGCTGAGAAGTGGAACGTGGCCACGCCCGGATTCGGATTGCCCTCGGCGACCACCAGCACTTCGCTGACGTAATTGTCGGCCGTCATCGGCGCGTCGACCGCGACCGACACCGGCACGGTGTTGCCGTTCTCGGCGATCTCGGGCAGCTCGATCGAGATCTTGCCCTTCTCGGCCGTCTTGCCGCCGGTGAATTTGGCGATCTGTTCCGCCGCTTCCTTGGCCGCGGCCTGAGCGCGCCCGTCCCAGCCGAGGACGGTGAGCGCGGTGCCGCCGGCACCGAGCGCAAGCGCTGCGCGACGGGATAGTTGTCGCATCGGTAATTCCTCCCGCATGATCGTTTGGGGGCAGAAAGAAGAAGCCCCGCCCGGCCGCGACCATAGCCGCGAGCGGGGGCCGGTTCAAATCATATTCACAAAAAAGAATATGGCTTCTGCCGCCGCGCCCGCCGCGAGATCAGCTCGGCAGCGCTTTGACGAAATCGCGGAAACTCTTGCTCTCATAGGCTTTTTCGCGGACGTAGCGGAACATGGCGAGAAAATCGTCGGGCCGCAGATAGCCGGGCGCGCGCGTCACCTCGCGCTTTTGCGGCGGCAATGCCTTGAGCGGGCCGGCCCGCTCCGGGAAAAACTGGAAGGTCGGCGTAAAGCGCACGCCGTATTTCGCGGCCAGTTCCTTTTCCGACAGTTCCGTGCCGTCGAAATCGGTCACCTTGCGCGCGCCGATGATGTTGAGTTGCAGCATCTCGAAATTCGCCTTGATGTAGTCGGCGATCTCGCTTTGTGCGAAATTGACGAAATGCGTCTCCTTGCAATAGGGGCAGCCTTTCAGTTCCCACATGATGACGAAACGCTTGCCCTCTTTGTGCGCGGCTTCGAGATCGTCGGCGAGTTCGAGGAAGCTTTCGAGGAACCAGGGCTCCTTGTAGAGCCCGTCGTCGGTCAGCATCGGCTCGGCGCGCACCCGCGCGGCGCCCAATACCGCAAGGGAGGCCGCCCCGATCAGCAGATTGCGCCGTGTCGTCATGGTAGCGATCTCATAAACCACGCGGGCAAACCGGCCTCGCCGCCCTGCCCTGCAATGCTTATATTCTCGACTGTATATATCTTCGCGTCAAAATCCGGTGAAGACCGATGTTGTCCCGCATTGCCCGCGCCGCCTGCCTCGCGCTCGCTCTCCTTGCCGGCGCGGCCGCCGCCGAGACCGGCGATCTTGCCGAATTCAACGACGCGATGGAAAGCGTATCCTCCTTTAATCGGGTGGCGATCGGCTACTTGCGCACGGGCAATGTCGACCTCGCCTCGATCGAGATCGACCAGATGCGCATCGCCTGGGGAAAATTCACCGCGCGCTTTGCCGGCCGCCGGCCGGTCGTCTTCGACGGCAATCCGCTTTATGCCTCGCTGTTCACGGTGGTCAGCGCACGCCTGGTGGCGGCCGATCTCATGCTCAATTCCGGACGCCCGGACGCCGCGCGCCAATCGCTCGACGCCATCCGCGGCGATTTTTACGATTTGCGCAAGGCCGACCACATCGCCGTGCTGGCCGACTGCGTACGCGATGCCAATGCCGCCATGGACGCGCTGATGGTCTACAACGACCGTGCGCTCGACTGGACGAAATCGGAAACGCGCGACGGCATCGCCAGCAAGACGTCGATCTACGGCTCGCTGCTCGAGCGCTGCGACGGCATGGCGAGCGGGACGGTGCGCAAGGCGCCAGAGTTTCGCCGTCTGGTCGATGGCGCCAAGGCCGGGCTGGCCCTGATCCCGAAGGCGATCGCCACTCGCGACAGCGATCTGCTGCATCGCGTCCTGATCGAATTGCGCTCATTTGATAATCTGCTGGCGTTCAGGTTTGGGTGAAGGTTGTCGTCACCGGCCTTGTCCCGGTGCCCCGCTTAGGATGGCACAATGCTTCCCTAAGCGAGATGGCGGGACGAGCCCGGCCATGACAGTCGCATCGACATATTCTATTTTTGTGATATATATTCGCACGATTCAAAGTCGCGCTTTTTCGACAAGAGAATGAAGTTGGCGAGCAAACCACATCTACAAGAATTTTTTTCTCGCGCCGCCCTGTTCGGCGCCATGTTTCTTGCGTTGACGTTGTCGAGCGCGCAGGCGGCCGAACTCGTGATGTTCGAGCAAGCCGGCTGCGCCTGGTGCGAAGCCTTCGATCGCGAGATCGCGCCGATCTACGGCAAGACCGCAGAAGGCCAGCGCGCGCCGTTGCGACGCGTGGATATTGCGCAAAATCTGCCGCCGGACTTGGCGTTTCTAGACGTGGAACGGCTGACGCCGCTGTTCGTGCTGGTCGACCAGGGCCGTGAAATCGGCCGCATCCGCGGCTATCCCGGCGAGGATCACTTCTGGGGCCTGCTCGGCGTGTTTATGAAAAAGTTAGACGCATCCGGAACGGGTGGAGAACGCGCGCAGCTGTTTGAAAAAATATTGCGCGCAAACGACTGATCGACTGTAGTCTTGTGCCGCGCGAACGTGATGGTGGGTGTGCCAATGGAATTGCAACGTCTGGAAACCCGTGGCCGTCCGCACGAGCTTGAACGCATGGTCGACAATGCCAAGCGCGCCAGCGATTTCCTCAAGGCGCTCGCGCACGAAAGCCGGCTGATCATCCTTTGCATTCTCGCCGAGGACGAGAAGTCGGTGAGCGAATTGGAGCACGAACTCGACCTGCGCCAGCCGACGGTGTCGCAGCAGCTCGCCCGCCTGCGCGCGGACGGCCTGGTGTCCACGCGGCGCGACGGCAAGATCATCTATTACAGTCTCGCCAGCGATGAGGCGCGCACCGTCATCGGCGCGATCTACGACGTGTTCTGCAAGAAGCCGCGCAAGCGTTAGCGCATGATCCCGAAAAAGCCGACCTAGCGGCTGCGGTCGCCGGGTTTACGCGCCAAGGCATAGCCGAGCATGGCTGCCTCAATGAGCATAGCAATCTGCGCATTGCGTGGGGACATGAGGGCGTCGGCGGTCTGATCCAGAATCAGCGGCTTCCTTCGCGTCGCCCAGAGCACGATAAGCGCGATCATCGCAGCGGCGGTATAAATCGCAGCCACGATCAGACGCGCGTGCAGCAAGCCATATTCTGCCTCTAGAGCCTGCGTGCCCGCGATGGTGAAATAGTAGACGGCGACGAGCGTGAACAGCACAAGCACCGATGCTCCGATCGTGCGGCGCATTAGCCTGCTGAAAAGATGATTGATGGCGAATTCGGTGACGTGACTGAGCCACATGGTCCGCACTCTCTAGCGCCGGGAAAGGCCAAAAAGAAAACCAACACCTGTGGCGATGGCCAGCATGGTTAGCGGGCGTTCCTCTATCTCATCGGTGATTTTCTTGAATGCATCACTGCCGATGTGCGTCGCTTTTTCGCTCACCGAATGCGAGGCTGAGCGCGTACCCTCGCGTACGCGTTGCATAATTCCAGCCAGCGCGTCATTGACAAAATCGTTGATTTCGCCGGAAGCGCCGGAAAACTCCCGTTTGCTTGCGCCGCCGAGGCGGTGCAAACGCTTTTCCAAATCGCTCATCAACTCTTGGATACCGGCGATCTCCTCGGCGGTGGATGCAACTTTGCTGCGGGTCGACATAGTCACCTCAATTTAAGTGGGAACACTGCTATCGAGACAACGCGGTCCATGGGAGAAAGTTCCAACAATTTCAAAAGATCAAAGACGAAAAGAGGTAATCGGCAGCGCGCCTAGCCGGGGAGAACCCGTTCCTCCTGCGGAAATAGGTGGTTGATTGCGACGAGTGCCACGATCAATAGCGGCACCGCCAGAAACGCCCCGATTGGCCCCCAAAGCCAGGCCCAAAATATCAATGCCAAGAATACAGTGAGAGGATTGAGCGCGAGCTGCCGCCCCATAATGCTCGGCGTGATGAAGTGCCCTTCAAGCGTCGTAAAGCCGAAATAGAGAACAGGCGCAATGAGCGCCTGAGCGAGAGTGGGAAACGTCACCAGCCCGACCGCGAGCAGCACCGCCTCCATAATCAAGGCGCCGATATATGGGATGAAATTAAGGATGAACGCGAGCACGCCCCAGGCGATGGGGTTCGGCAGCCCGATGAAATAGGTAATCAGGCTGGCGCCCAGTCCGACGACGAAATTGATGATCGCCACCACGCTGAGATAATTGGTCAGGTTACGCTCGATATCATTAATGATCTTGAGCGTCCGCAGGCGTGAGTCATGGTTCTCGAAAAGGATGACGAGGACATGACGCAACCGCGCGCGCCCGAGCAGGAAGAAAAACAATGTCCCGAAAAAGATAAAAATCTGTCCAATCGCGGGGGTGACGACAATGAGCGCCGGCCGCACGAAGTCGGCGATATCAAACCCAAAACGGGAGTTTTGACCTTGCGGTAGGACGGCGGTGCGCAGGTCTTGCAAAGCCGAAAGCGGCCGCTCGAGGACCTGAAGTTTCTCCTTGATGATACGGCCGATCTCCGGCGCCTTGCCGATCCAATCCAATGCGGGCGCGGACAACAGGATGATAACGCCGTAGAACACAACAACCACAAGCAGCCACAGAACGATCGCCGTGATCAGCGACGGGATCCCGTATGCCCTTGCGCGCGCCGACAGCGGCCCCAGCATAAGTCCGATCACGAAAGCCGACGTCGCCGGCAGCAGCATCGCCCGCGCCAGATCGAGCGCGGCGACGAAAAGCACGATGAATATGCCGATAGTGGCGGCTTGTGAGGCGGTGCGCCATACGGTCGAGACATGCGCGATTGGTTTGGGATCGTTAATCGCCAGCAGAAAGCGCCGCTCGTTCGCGGCTTGGCGAATGTCCACCCGCGCTGCCCCCTTTCCCGCAGGCGGCTGTCCCGTCAGCTCAGCCACCCGGCCCTCTTGGCGTCACCAATCCCATAGTTGTTAACGGCGGAAGCGGGATTTGGTTGCATGCGGGCGCAACTTTTTTGGCCATGCGAAAAATTGGCCTGGCCCGTCACGGCACTTGCTGCCGCTCAATCAGACTTGTCAGGACTGTTGGGTCCGCCGCGATGCGGACCATCATCGGCTCGTCGCGGCCACGGATCGTGACCTCAGTGCGCGCAAGCGCGTCGGCAGCGAGGCCTGCGGTCTTGTAGGTCTCTTCCGAAATGACGACCTGGCAATTCAAAACCTTCGTCATGTCCTGCAGCCGCGCGGCGACGTTGACGGCGTCGCCGATCGCCGTGAACACCTTGTGATCGCGGAATCCGATGTCGCCGATGATCACTTCGCCGCCGTGAATGCCGATGCCGAATTGGATCGGCTCGCGCAGGTCGGCGGCAAACTGATGATTCATATGCGCGACATTGGTGGCGACGAGCGCCGCCGCGCGCATCGCCTGCCGGCAGGCCGTGGCCGGGTCGACGTCGATCCCGAAAAGCGCGAGCAGTCCGTCGCCGACGAACTGATTGGGCTGCCCGCCGGCATCGATCACGGCCTGCGAGGCCGCGCCGAGAAACCGGTTAATCAGGAACACCACGTCGAATGGCAACCGCGCCTCGGCGAATTTGGTGGAGCCCCGCATATCCACAAACATGCTGACGATAAAGCGCTCTCGGCCGATGTTGACGCGCTGCCGATTGCGCACGAAATCCGCGCCGATATTCGGCGGCAGCAGCGGAATGACCGCGATATCGGCATTGGGCCGCAACTGACAGGCGAGCCGGACCGCCGGATCGCTACTGACGCCCACGCGCGTGAGCACGAATGTCTCGCGCCGCGAGGGCTGCGGCAGCGCACCGCGATCGCTGATGACGCGAATGCGACAAGTCGAGCAGCGCGCCCGCCCGCCGCACACGCTGGCATGCGGCACATTGAAGCGTAGGCTCGCTTCCAGGACGCTCAATCCCTTCGGCACGCTCACCTGCCTATCCGGGTACGAAACCGTGAACATGCCGCGGCGGCGCTCGCGCAACGTGCGCACGCCGCGCGCGGCGAACACCAGCCCAATCGCCGCGGCATATCCGATTGGGAAGTACAGCAGCGTGACGTGGTCGACCGCTCTACGTTCGTGCCGGCGGCAAAGCTTGCAGATTTTCGGCGCGCCACTGCGGCTGCTTGGCGAGCTGGATCACCTCACGCGCGCCGTGGTGCGCACCGATCATCGCCAGCGGCGGCAGCAATATCGCGACCGCCAGAAGAAATGGCGCCGCCCATTTGAAGAACGGCTTCATCCGGAGCCAGAAATAAAGCCCAATGCAGCCATGCGTCCAAGCCACAATAAGAAGCGCAAACTGTACAATGATCATGTACGGCCGAACGGCCCAATACGCGAACAAGGGCAATGCATAATTGGCCGGATCGGCGTCGAACATAACTCCCGCAATCCGCACGACTCCGAAATGACTGGCAAGCAAGAGCGGAATGCTCAAGCCGAGCAGAAGCTGCGCGATCTCGGCGCCGGCGTAGCGAAAATGTCGACGCTGATAGAGCGCCCACAGACCCAATGAAAAATGTATGGCGGCGGCCGTGTACAGCGTGACATTGACGATGGGAATTCGCCACCACCAGATGTGATATCTGAGCCACCATTCCATCGTCTCGTATGAAATATTGCCGAGCGCGTGATTGAAGAAATGGGAAAAAATATAGGAGAACATGACGAGGCCGGCGCCGAGGCGCACTTGCCGGACGCCGATGCCGCGCAGCCACGCCGGTAATGCAAGACTCGCCTTGGCGCCGCTCGGGCGCGCGTCGACGATCGCAGATGCCAAAACCGCCATGCTGGATCAGCTTTCACAATCTGGGTCGACGATCAGAAATCGAAAATAACGGCCGCGCGGCGTTCCCCATTGGCCCAAATGCCGCACGCGATGCGCATGATAGGCGCGAACGGGCTCGCGTCGCAATGCGCCATGCTCGTCAGAGCGAAACCTGCCACCGCAAAATCAAACAAGACGAAGTTTATCGCCAGCGCGTCCCCGAGAATTAGTTCGAGCGCGCAACCCGTCCACTTCAATTGATCGACAGCCCCAGCGTCTTGACCATCTTGCCCCACTTCTCCACCTCGGCCTTGAAGTAGCTTTCCGCCTGCGCTTGCGATCCTTCGATCGGATCGAAGCCGATGGAGGTGAGCTTCTGCCGCAGCGCCGGATCCTTCACCACCTCTTCGATCGTCGCGTTCAGATTGGCCGTAATCTCCGGGCTGATGCCGGCCGGCGCGAACACGCCGACCCAAGAAGCGGCTTCGAAGTTGGGGTAGCCGCCCTCCGCGTAAGTCGGCACGTTCGGCGCCACCGCCGCGCGCTTGGCGCTGGCGACGCCCAAACCTTTCAGCTTGCCGCTCGCGATCTGCGCCGCCGCGCCGCCGCCCAACGTCGTTGCCATCAGGTCGACCTGGTTGCCGATGGTCGCGGTGATGGCCGGCGCGCCGCCCTGGAACGGCACATGCACCGCCGACGTCTTGGCAAGCTCCTTGAAAAAATATTCGGCCGCGATATGCGAGCCGCTGCCGACGCCGGCCGAGGCGAAGGTGATGCTCTTGCCCTGCGCAGCTTTCAGGAAATCGCCGAGATTGGCCGCCGGATTGCCCGGGCTTGTGACCATCGCCTCCGGCGACGACGCCACGATCGCGATGGTCTTGAGGTCGTTCGCCAAATATCCGCGGTTCGGACGCAAGGTCTCGTTGATCGCCACCGCGGTCGTGGTGACCAGCAAGGTATAGCCGTCCGGCGTCGCGCGCGCGACCGCCGCGGCGGCGATGTTGCCGCCGGCGCCGCCGCGATTTTCGACCACGACCGTCCGCCCCAGCCGCTCGGATACGCCTTTGGCAACAAAGCGCGCCAGCGTATCGGCAACGCCGCCCGGCGCGAACGCAACGAGGAACGTAATATCGCGCGCCGGATAGGCTTGCGCGCTCGCCTGCCGTCCGCCCAGCCCACCGCTCAGCGCGACCAATGCGATGACGATGATTATGAGAAACCGCCTGTTCGCCATATCAATCCCCCCGTCGCGCCCGATTGTTCTGGTTGCGAAAGCCGGCGCGGACCGACGAATTGTTCCACCCTGCCGGCGGCTTGACAAGGTTGCGATATCATCAAATGGATCGCCGTCGCGTCGTCAGCCGAAAGCAAGGCCATGCGCTTTAGCGTGCTGACCCTCAATCTGTGGAATATCAATGAGCCGCTCGCGGCACGCACCTCCGCGCTTGAAGCGGGACTGAAAGTCCTGCGCCCTGACATTGTCTGTTTGCAGGAAGTCGCGCGCGATCCGCGCTCGGCGCGCCGCCAGTCCGAACTGGTCGCCGAGATGTACAATCTCAGCCACACTGTCGACAAAGACGCGTTGTCAATTCTTTGCCGCCACCCCATCGTCCGATCGCACAGCACGGCATTGCCCGAGGCTCCGCGCGATGAACTGCGGCAAGTCGTGCTGCGGAAACATTGATCGAACGCCGGCCGTTACTGGGGGCCAATACCCATCTGCGATACGACGAAAACGAAAATCCTGTGCGGCGATTTTAACGACGATCCGGGACCACCGGCGCTGTGTCTGGTGTTGCACAGCGGCCAAGGATTTCACGACGCCTATGCCGAATGCCCATCCGCACGATCCCGGTTTTACCTGGTCGCGCAAAAATCCGTTTATTGATTCATCGACGACCGGCCGTGATTTCCAAGAGCTGGATTTATGATGTTTGCTCGCCGACCGGATCGGCGCCAAAGTTGCGCCGCCAAGGAGCTGTGATGGTAGCAGCGGCCCGACGTCGCGTCGGAGGCGGAATTGGCGGCTTGTTCGCGGCGAACGCGCTGATCGACCGCGCCTCCGGGTGTCTCTATGAGCGGCCCCTGTTCCTGACGCCGACGTGCGGCAGGGTACGACTGGGACCATCGGTGGAGAAATGGGGAGCCAGGGTTGCAATGCTCAATCGGTATTTCCGCCACGACGGCGATCGCGCCGGTCCTGACGGACTCCTCGGGCTGGAACGCGACATTCGGCATGCACCGCGCCGACTTCGTCGATCTCTTGGCCAAAGCCCTGCCCGCCGGAGTGGTTCACACCGGACACCGCTGCACCGGTTTTGAGCAGGACGCCGACGTAACCCGGGTGTCGTTCGCCAATGGCGCCGTCGTCGCAGCCGGTGTCATTATCGCGGCCGACGGTATTCACTCCGAGCTCCGGCGGTACGTCGCGCCGCCCTCCCGTCCGATCTTCCACGGGTCTGTCGCCTACCGCGGCGTGGTCCCGCATGAGCACGTTCCGCACTGGCCGACCAACGCCTGGCTGATGTGGTTGGGCAAAGGCAAGCACTTCCTCAGCTTTCCCTTACGCGCCGGAAAGCTCATCAATTACGTCGGCTTCGTTCCGGCGGACGCGGAGATGAAGGAATCCTGGTCAGCCCCCGGCGACCCCGACGTCCTTCGTACGGAGTTCGCAGGTTGGGACCCGCGCATCGGGTCGCTGTTGCAGAAAGTTCAGATGACGTTCCGATGGGCGCTGTATGACCGCGAGCCGCTGCCAACCTGGACCAAGGGTAGGCTGAGCCTGCTCGGCGATGCCGCGCACCCAATGCTTCCGCACCTCGGACAGGGCGCCAACCAGGGAATCGAGGATGGCATGGCGCTGGCGACGATCCTGGCGCGCGCGAACCGGAAGACCGTCCCCGCAGCCCTCCTCGCTTATGAGCGGCTCCGCCGTGAGCGAGTGGCGCAGGTCCAGCGCGGCGCGCGCGAGAACGGGCTGCGCTATGACTCCGCCTACTCGGACCTCGGCGTCCGCGACGCCGAGATCACCGCCCATGCTGCGTTCCGCAAACGGCTCTACGACCACGACGTCGTCCCGGAAGCACAAGCCGCGGCAACAACCCTGACGTAATTATTGAGTTTTCTGATTTTGTCCGAATAACCTATTTTAGCGTGATGCTTACTTCGTTTGGAAATAGGACTAAGAGTTGGTTTCGAAAGTCATGAAGCCCGAGCGATGCGACGCACGAGGAGCATGACGGATGCGGCGTAGAGGAATGCACGTACGGAGTCGATGGTCGCCTCGAAGTCCTTTGCCAGCCGTCGATTGCGCCCGATTTATGCGAAGAACCGCTCGACGACCCAGCGCCGCGGGTTAACAGCGAAGCCAACCTGGTCGGGATTTTTTCGCACGATTAATAAATTTTTTCGCACGATTTCGACCGCGATCAACGTGGCCTTGGCGACCTTCTCACCCGCATATCCGCTGTCGGCGAAGACGCGCTGAATAACCGGAAAGATGCGGCGCGAAACGGCCTCATGTACGTTCTCTCAACCGGCTGTCAGTGGCGCGCGATCCCGAAAGACCTGCCACCGCAAAGCACGATCTACGACTATTTTGATCTGTGGACTTATGACGGCACATTGAAACGGATCCACCACGCGCTTTATGCGCAGTGTCGCGAACAAGCTCACCTGGAAGCTAGTCCAACCGCCGCCGTCATCGACAGCCAGAGGTGAAAAGCGCTGAAAAAGGGGGCCCGCATTGATCCGCACGGTTACGATGCAGGCAAGAAGATCAAGGGCAAGAAGCGGCACATTTGCCTCGCGCACGCACGGATTTGAGCTCCAGACAAACCTGAGTGGCGCCCATCGTCACAATTGTTAACGATCCCTCGTGCTCGTAATAGTTGTTGTTATTACAATAAACAATCTATGGTTATACTTTTGGCAAAACGAACCCAATCGTGCTCGCGCGGTATGAGCTAAGCGGGGCGAGGGGGCAGTCTACGTGCGATAACGTCACGTGCGATAACGCGAGACAGCGCGCATCAATTCTTTAGTCCGCCGTCGGCGTTTGCGCGACAGGCATTTTGGGGCGGGCGGATAAGCGCTCTTAGCGACCAATGATCGGCTGTGTGATGATTTCTCGGACAACAATCCGATAGCATCTGCGCGCTAACTCACCGCCACATCGACGAGCCGCATCTGCACGCGTTCCTCGCCCTGCCAGCGGTCGACCGCGAGGTGGCCGGCCGCGTGCATGGGCCGGCCGCGATTGTCCAACAGCGCCTGGCCGAGCGGCTGGCCGGCGGCGCGGAACGCGATCGCGTTCACGATTTTGCCGTCGCCGGATTTGAAACGCGCGCGGATGTGGTTCTCGCCGACCGGATCGGCGTAGGTCAAGCGTGTGCGCCGGCAGCGCCAGCAGCGGCTCCGGATTGCCGGCGCCATAAGGCCCCGCGCGCGCCAGCATGTCGACCAGCGCCAGATTGACAGCGCCGGCGCTGACCGCGCCGTCGATCATGAGCGCGCTGTCGCGCCGCGCCGCCTCCACCGCGCCGGCCAGCGTGTCCTCCAGATAAGCGCGGAACGCAGCCAGCGCGCCTTTCTTGAGCGTGATGCCGGCCGCCATGGCGTGACCGCCGCCCTTGAGCAGCAGGCCTTCGCGCACGGCGCGCCGCACCGCCTGGCCGAGATCGACGCCGAGAATCGAGCGCCCCGATCCGGTGCCGATGCCGCCCGGCTCGAGCGCGATCGCAAAAGCCGGCCGGCCGTAGCGTTCTTTCAGCCGCGCCGCCACCAGGCCGACCACGCCGGGATGCCAGCCCTCGCCTGCGGTCACCACCACGGCGCCCTTTTCTTCCAGCCCGAGCGCGGCCATGGCTTCGGCCTCCGCCTGCGCCACGGTCGCGATCTCGATCTGCTGGCGCTCGCGGTTCAAGCGATCGAGCTCGGCGGCCAGCGCTGCGGCCTCGCTCGGGTCCTCCTCCAGCAGCAGCCGCACGCCGAGATCGGCGCGGCCGATGCGGCCGCCGGCATTGATGCGCGGTCCCAGCAAAAAGCCGAGGTGCCAGGCCTCGGGCGGGCCGGAAAGGCGCGATGCATCCATCAGCGCGGTCAGCCCGATTTGATCGCGCCGGCGCAGCGCGATCAGACCTTTTGCGACGAAGGCGCGGTTGAGGCCCTTGAGCGGCACCACGTCGGCGACGGTGCCGAGCGCGACCAGATGCAGCAGCGACAGCAGATCGGGCTCGCTCCGCATGCCGGTCCAGAAGTTGCGCTGGCGCAATTCTCGCGTTACCGCCACCAGCGTGAGGAACACGAGCCCCACGGCGGCGAGATGGCCGAGGCCGGAGAGATCGTCGGCGCGGTTCGGATTGACGATGGCCACTGCCGGCGGCAATTCCTCGTCGGCCTGATGATGGTCGACGACCACCACGTCGAGGCCGAGCTTCTTGGCTTCTACGAGCGTTACATTGCTGGTTGTCCCGCAATCGACGGTGACCAAGAGCTTGACGCCGCGCTCGGCGAACGAGCGGATGGCGTCCACATTCGGCCCGTAGCCTTCGAAAATCCGGTCCGGAATATGCACGATCGGATCGAGCCCGCAGTGGCGCAAATAGTGCGCGAGCAAGGCCGCGGCGGTGGCGCCGTCGACGTCGTAATCCCCGAAAATCGCTACGCTTTCCCCGCGGATAACGGCGTCCACGATGCGGCCCGAAGCGGCCTCCATGTCGGTGAGCCCATGCGGATCGGGCATCAGCCTCTTGATGCTGGGATCGAGAAAACTCGCGACCTCGTCCGGCTCGACGCCTCGGCCGGCGAGCACGCGCGCCAGCAGTTCCGGCACGCCGTGGCGCTGCGCGATCGCGAGCGCGCGCGCCTGTCCCCGCTCGTCTAGCCGGTCACGCCATGCCCGCCCGGTCGCAGATCTTTCCACGCCGAGGAAGCAGCGTTCGGTTGGCTTCATAACTGCTGCAGGCAAAGCGGCCATCGCCATACGGGTCCGCCGGGAATCAAATATCAGAAGGGCTTAGATAGTGACCGAAGCCGCGCCGCCAAGCCAGCGGGGCGTTTTCGCTTGCGCATGATCTTTTTCCGAAAACCAGTTCCCACCTTCCGGGATCATGCGCTAACCAGCGGCTTCCGCGTGAATTCTCAGTAGTTCGGGGATGGTCGAAGGGTCGCGCCGTCCAAAGCCGCATTCCGTTGCGATGGAAAACCGCGCGACGTGCCGTTCCGCAACGGCGAGGCGCCGACGCGTGCCCGCAATGCCGTCCGTATAATGCACCAGCCCGAGGCACAACTCGGTTTCCAGGTGAAGCCGCAGACGCGACAGCGCTGCGAAATAGGCATCGTCCGAGCGCTCGCGCGGGACCGGCATGTGGATGAGATCGATCGGCCGTTTGATGTCGGCCGAGAGCCGGTTGGCCATATCGACCATGTCGTCCATATCGCGCGGCTCGACCACGTGCTTGTGGTTGGAATCGCCATAACAGAAATGAAATAGCAGCTCGATGTCCTCCCGCACGCGCACGGCGAGGTCGGTGAGGATGCGCGAGAACGTCGCCAGCATTTCGTCGCGGTTCTTGCCATAGGCATTCGGTTCATTGCGCTGGAGTCGCGCGAAGACGGCCGAGGCCACGTCGAACTGGATGGCGATTTGATCCTGCGGCAGCGATTGCGCGATCTTGTCGATCTCGCGTTTGAGCGCCGCGTTGTACACCGGATCGAGCGGCTGATGCAGATCGTCCTGCAGGAACAGCCAGATCACCGAATGGGCGGGAACCAGGTCGATCTGGAAGCGGCAATCTTTTGGCACAATACCTTGCCGCTTGAGCTCGGCAAATTCGGCGTAAGATTGCTTGGCAATATCGGCATAAAACAGATTGCCGAACGAGACATCGCGCACGGTCTTTCCGGGCTTGAGCCGGTAGCGGATTCGCGCCGTTCCGGTGGCGTGGATGCGGAACAGTTCGTTCGACTTCTCGAGCGCGGGATTATCGGCGAATGCCGGCTCAAGCCAGGTAATCCAATCGGAGCGCTCGCCGGTTTCGCCGTCGGGAATGCGTTTGAGATGGCGCCCGAGCGCCGCGCTCACGGTCTCGAACACCTCGCGCGCATTGCCAAGCGGCACGCTTCCGACAAGATGCACGTCACGCGGCATCAGATTTATCTAGTCGAGATGAAACTTCTGGAACTGCCGGTGCTCGGCGCGCACCCAGCGCACCGTGCCGGTGACCGAGCGCATCACCACGGTTTCGGTTTCGATCACCTTGGGGCGGAACTTGACGCCCCTCAGCATATTGCCGTCGGTGACCCCGGTGGCGGCGAACACGCAATCGCCCCTCACCATGTCCTTGATGCCGTATTTCTTGCGCGGATCCTTGATGCCCATTTTGGCGGCGCGCGTGCGTTTCTCTTCGGTGTCGAGCACCAGCCGGCACTGCATCTGACCGCCGATGCAGGCGAGCGCCGCAGCCGCCAGCACGCCCTCCGGCGCGCCCCCGATTCCCATATAGATGTCGATGCCGGTGGCGTCCGGCTGCGGCGGTGTGGATCACGCCGGCGACGTCGCCGTCGGTGATCAACGCCACCGCCGCGCCGGTCTTGCGCACCGCCTCGATCATGTCGGCGTGGCGTGTGCGGTCGAGAATGAGCGCGGTTATTTCCGCAGGCTTGACGCCCTTGGCCTTGGCCAGCCGCATGATGTTTTCGGCCGGTGAGATATCGAGATCGACCAAGTCCTTCGGATAGCCGGGGCCGATGGCGATCTTCTCCATGTAGACGTCGGGCGCATTCAGCAACGTGCCGCTTTCCGCCATCGCCATGGTCGCGATCGCACCCGGCATGTTCTTGGCGCACAGCGTGGTGCCTTCGAGCGGGTCGACCGCGATGTCGACCTTCGGCCCCTTCCCGGTGCCGACAGTCTCGCCGATGAACAGCATCGGCGCTTCGTCACGCTCGCCCTCCCCGATCACGACCGTGCCGCCGATCGGCAGCTTGCTGAGTTCGCGCCGCATGGCGTCGACGGCGGCCTGGTCGGCGGCTTTCTCGTTGCCGTGCCCGCGCAAGCGTGCCGCCGAGACCGCGGCACGCTCGGTCACGCGCACGATCTCGATTGACAGGATGCGGTCCAGCACCTGCTTGGAAGTCTCAGTTATCAACGCCATTTTTTAACGCTCCCCCTAAACCCGGCTCGCAAGCCGGCCGTCAATTCTTCTCGATCCGGATCACCTGCGGTATGCCCGAGATCACCCTATCGCGTCCCACCGCCGCAAGCGCTTTGCGTACGGCATCCTCAGTTGTCGCATAGGTAATGAGGATAACGGGGACGGACCCGGGTTTAGTGTCGCTGTCGGGACGCCCCTGATGGTGGCGCTGCACAATGGACTCCAGCGAAATCTCCTGTTCGGCCAGCCGTGTGGCGATGGTGGCCGCGGTTCCGGGCTTGTCCCGCGCCAACAGCCTTATGTAGTAGCCGCCCTCGTGCCGCTGCATCGGCGCCTTGCGCACGCTCGCAAGGCTCGCCGTGGGCCGCCCGAATGGCGCGGTGCGCACGCCGCGGGCGATATCGCCGATGTCGGAGAGCACCGCCGAGGCGGTGGCGGCGCCGCCGGCGCCGGGCCCGACCAGCGTGAGCGGGTTGATGCCTTCGGCGTCAATGGTCACCGCATTGGTAACCCCCATCACCTGAGCGATGGCCGAGTCCTTGCGCACCATGGTCGGATGCACGCGCTGCTCGATGCCCTGCGGCGTCTTCACCGCCACGCCGAGTAATTTCACGCGATAGCCGAGTTCGTCGGCGGCGGCGAGATCGGCCGGCGTAATCGAGGAAATGCCTTCCACGTAGATCGCGCTTTGGTCGACCTTGGTGCCGAAAGCGAGACTGGCCAGAATCGCGAGCTTCTGCGCGGTGTCGTGGCCCTCGATATCGAAGGTCGGATCGGCTTCGGCATAGCCAAGCCGTTGCGCTTCCTTCAGACACTCCGCGAACGGCAGTTTGTCCTGCTCCATGCTGGTGAGGATGTAGTTGCAGGTGCCGTTGAGGATGCCGTAGATGCGCTCGAATGAGTTGCCGGCCATCCCTTCGCGCAAAGTTTTCACGATCGGAATGGCGCCGCCGACCGCGGCCTCGAAATTAAGCGCGACGTGATGCTTTTCCGCCAGCGCGGCGAGCTTGATGCCGTGCTTGGCCAGCAGCGCCTTGTTGGCGGTGACCACGGATTTGCCCGACGCCAGCGCGGCCTCGACCGCAGGCTTAGCCGGATCGCCGGCGCCGCCGATCAATTCGACGAAGACGTCAATGTCGGGAGCGCGCGCGAGCGCCACCGGATCGGCGAACCATTTTATTTTTTTCAGATCGATGCCGCGATCCTTGCCGCGCGAGCGCGCGCCAACCGCGACGATCTCGATCGCGCGGCCGCAACGCGCGGCGAGCGCCTCGCGCTGGCCGGCCACCTGGGCGATCAAGGCGGCGCCGACCGTGCCCAATCCGGCGACACCTACTTTCAGAGACTTGACCATGAGGGCTAACGCCGCGTGGCGAGCGGGACGACGTTGTGAAGCTGTTCCGGCCCGTTTTTAAGGAAGCGGCCGACATTGCGCGCGGCCTGGCGGATGCGTTGCTCGTTTTCCACCAGCGCGATGCGCACGAAGCCCTCGCCATATTCGCCGAAGCCGATGCCGGGCGAGACCGCGAGTTCGGCCTTCTCCACCAGCAAGGTCGAAAATTCCACGCTGCCGAGGTTCTTGAACGGCTCCGGGATCGGCGCCCAAGCGAACATCGAGGCGCGCGGGCTCGGCACGTGAAAGCCGGCGCGGCCGAAGCTTTCCACCAGCACGTCGCGGCGGCGCTTGTAGGTCTCGCGCATCTCCTTGATGCAGTCGTCGGGGCCGTTGAGCGCGGCGATGGCCGCGACCTGGATCGGGGTGAAGGCGCCGTAATCGAGATAGGACTTCACCCGCGCCAGCGCCGCGATCACCCGCTCGTTGCCGACCGCAAAGCCGATGCGCCAGCCCGGCATCGAGAAGGTCTTCGACATCGAGGTGAATTCCACCGCGATATCCATCGCGCCCGGTACCTGCAACAATGACGGCGGCGGATGGTCGTCGAAATAGACTTCCGCGTAAGCCAGATCGGACAGCACCAGGATGCCGTGCTTCCTGGCGAACGCGACCAAGTCCTTGTAGAAGTCAAGGCTCGCCACATAGGCGGTCGGATTGGCCGGATAGCACACCACCACCGCGGTCGGCTTCGGGATCGAGTGAATGATCGCGCGTTCCAGCGTGTGGAAGAAATTCGGCGTCGGTTCCGACGGCACCGAGCGGACGGCGCCGCCCGCCATCAGGAAGCCGAAGGCGTGGATCGGATAGCTCGGATTGGGAACCAGCACCACGTCGCCCGGTGCGGTGATCGCCTGCGCCACATTGGCAAAGCCTTCCTTAGAGCCGAGCGTGGCGACAATCTGGGTTTCCGGATTGAGCTTCACCCCGAAGCGGCGCTCGTAATATTTGGCTTGCGCGAGGCGCAGTTTGGGAATGCCGCGCGAGGCCGAATAACGGTCGGTGCGCGGCTTGCCCAGGGTCTCCTTAATCTTATCGATCACATGCGCGGGCGCCGGCAAATCCGGATTGCCCATGCCGAGATCGATGATGTCCGCCCCCGCAAGACGGGCGCGCGCCTTGGCCCGGTTCACCTCTTCGAACACATAGGGCGGCAAGCGGCGGACGCGGTAGAAGTCTTCCATCGGCTCAAACCTTCAAATCACCTGCTGCTTCCCTGTCCAGCAGCCGGACGTTACCCCGGCAGGCTTTTATCACGGGTTGGCCTTGGCGCCACCGGTCTGGGCGTCATTGGCCGCCGTGGGCTTCTTTTTCGCGGGCGGCGCGGGCTTTTTTGCAGTCCGCCTCATCGGCCTTCTGCCGTTCGCGCACCGCGGCCAGCTCCTTTTCCAGCTTTAGCTGCTGTTCCTCGTTCATGGTCGGGGCCGTGCGGGGCGGCGGCATATCGTGCACGGCCGGGTACTCGTAAGGCGTCGCCGGCCGCGCCGGGGCTCCTGCCGGTAACGCCATACTGGATGGCAAGCCGTCGATCACCGGCCCGGGCGCGCAGCCGGCCAAAATGGCGGCCAAGACCGTGGCCAGACCCAGGGGCGCCAGCATTGATCGTTTGAGGGCGCGCGCCATGCTCCGCACGGTCTGTGAATGAGCCGGGAAATCGATGCAGACTCAATGAATTATACCATAAGCCCGCTAACCGGCTAATATGGCCGCAGCAAGGTCAGCGTCCGCTGAGAAACGCAGACTGGGAGGAATGCCGATGAAACCATGCACGCAAAGGTGCCTTGCGGGAGGACGCGGTCCGCGCCACTTCTGATGGCGGGGACCGACGGATTTCCGATGGACAAGCCTACGACCGAGCCGGCCAAGATTGGCAGCGTCGACTATGAGGCGTTCGCGCACAATCTCGCGCGCATGATCGAGGAAGGCGGCAAGGCGCTCGCCGCCTATATGAAGCCGCGCGAGGAAGGCAAGATCAAAGGCGAACTGGCCGACGACATCACCGACGTGGTCAAGACCGTCGGCCAAGTGACGGAATACTGGCTCTCCGACCCGCAGCGCGCGGTCGAACTGCAAACCAGCCTCGGCCGCGCCTATCTCGACCTATGGGCAAGCACGGTCAAACGCATGGCCGGCGAGCCGGCCGGCCCAGCCATCGCATCCGATCCGAAGGACAAGCGCTTTGCCGATCCGGAGTGGTCGCAGAACCAGTTCTTCGATTTCCTCAAGCAGGCCTATCTGCTCACCGCGCAATGGGGCGAGCGGCTGGTCAAGGACGCCGATGGCATCGACGAGCACACGCGGCAGAAGGCGGCGTTCTACGTCAAGCAGATCGCCAACGCGATCTCGCCGTCGAATTTCGTGCTCACCAATCCGGAACTGCTGCGCGAGACGCTGTCGTCGAACGCGGAAAACCTCGTGCGCGGCATGCACATGCTCAGCGAGGATATCCAGGCCGGCCACGGCAATCTCAAGATCCGCCAGTCCGACTCCTCGCTGTACGAGGTCGGCCGCAATCTCGCGCTCACGCCCGGCAAGGTGGTGTTCCAGAACGAACTGATGCAGCTGATCCAATACGAAGCGACCACGCCCGAGGTGCTCAAGGTCCCGTTGCTGATCGTACCGCCCTGGATCAACAAGTTTTACATCCTCGATCTGATGCCGGAGAAATCCTTCATCAAGTGGTGCGTCGACAATGGGCTAACCGTGTTCGTGGTCTCCTGGGTCAATCCCGACGCCAAGCTCGCCGAAAAAAGCTTCGAGCAATATATGCGCGAAGGCGTGATCGCCGCGCTCGACCTGGTCGAAGCCGCGACCGGCGAACGCAAGGTCAATACGATCGGCTATTGCGTCGGCGGCACGCTGCTGTCGATCACGCTCGCCTATCTTGCGGCCAAGAAAGACGACCGCGTGCTGTCGGCGACCTTGTTCGCGGCGCAGGTCGATTTCACCTATGCCGGCGATTTGTTGGTGTTCGTCGACGAGGAACGCATCCAACAACTCGAAGCGCACATGAAGGAACAGGGCTATCTCGAAGCCTCGCGCATGGCCACCGCCTTCAACCTGCTGCGCTCCAACGATCTGATCTGGCCTTACATCGTCAACAATTATTTGCGCGGCAAGAAGCCGTTCGCGTTCGATATCCTGTACTGGAATTCCGACGCCACCCGCATGCCGGCGGCCAATCACTCGTTCTATATGCGCAACTTTTATCTCGACAACAAACTGACCAAAGGCGATCTGGAGATCGGCGGCGTCAGGCTCGATCTGCACAAGGTGACGGTGCCGGTCTACAATCTCGCCACCCGTGAGGACCACATCGCGCCGGCGAAATCGGTGCTCTACGGCTCGCAATTTTTCGGCGGGCCGGTGAGATTCGTGCTGGCCGGCTCCGGCCATATCGCCGGCGTGATCAATCCGCCGGGCAAGCCGAAATATCAGTACTGGGCCGGGGCTGAGCCTGGCGGCTCCGATGTCGATGCCTGGCGGGCGAAGGCAGCCGAGCATCCCGGCTCCTGGTGGCCGGACTGGCTGGAATGGCTCAAAGCCCAAGACGCCACGACCGTGCCGGCGCGCACGATCGGCAGCGGCAAACTTAAAGCCATCGAGGACGCGCCGGGGTCTTACGTGAAAGTGAAAAGCTGGACCTGATGATTGAAAACAAAGGGCCGGATCGCTCCGGCCCTTTTCCTTTTGCCATGGCTGCCGATCCTTATGACGCCAGTTTCACCGGCACCTTCAGGTAGCGCACGCCACTAGCCTCTGCTTGACATATATATTAGCAATCACTAATTTAGCGGTGTCTAATTCAAAGGGGTCCCGACAATGCCTACATCAACAGCGCTCCGCCGCAGCAAACCGGCCATCGCGATCGGCATCGCCGATCTCGAGCGCAAGGCGAGCGAGGCGGCGCAGCTCCTGAAGCTGCTCGCCAACGAGAACCGGCTGTTGATCCTGTGCCGGCTGGTGCTGGCGCGCGAGCTGTCGGTCAACGAGCTTGCCGACGCGGTGGGCATCAGTCAGTCGGCGCTCTCGCAGCATCTCGCCAAGATGCGCGCGGAAGGCCTGCTCGCCACCAGGCGCGAGTCGCAGACCGTGTATTACCGCATCGCCGATCCCAACGCGGCGCGTCTGCTCGCGCTGCTCAAGAGCATCTATTGCCCGTAACCGGCAACCAACAATATCCAGCCCGATCAGGAGAACAAGTGATGTCCGAACTGAAAACCATCTCGCCCGCGCGCGCCGCCGAACTCATCCGCGCCGGCGCCGTGATGATCGATGTGCGCGAGGCCGACGAGCATGCGCGCGAGCGCATCCCGGGCGCGCGCCATCACGCGCTCAGCCGCATCGATCAGAATGCGCCGATCCGCAACGGCGACGACGTGCTGATCTTCCATTGCCGGTCCGGCGCGCGCACCAAAGGCAATGCCGCGCGGCTCGCCGCCGTCACGCCCGAATGCGAGACCTATATTCTAGAGGGCGGCCTCGACGCCTGGCGAAAAGCCGGCCTGCCGGTCGCGCTCGACCGCAGCCAGCCGATCGACATCATACGCCAGGTGCAGATCGCCGCCGGCAGCCTGGTGCTGATCGGCGTGCTGCTCGGCGCCTTCGTGGCGCCGGCGTTCTACCTGCTGTCGGGTTTTGTCGGCGCCGGGCTGCTGTTTGCCGGCGTCAGCGGCTTCTGCGGCATGGCACGGCTGCTGGCGGTGATGCCGTGGAACCGGCGCGCCTCCGCCGCTTCATGACGATCCTGCACGCGATTTTATCGATCGCATCCGGCAGCCTGGTCGGCTTCACGCTTGGATTGGTCGGCGGCGGCGGCTCGATCCTGGCCGTGCCGCTGCTCGTCTACGTGGTCGGCGTACCCTCCCCGCACATCGCCATCGGCACCAGTGCCATTGCAGTTGCCGCCAGCGCGGCCGCCAATCTCGCCGGCCACGCGCGGGCGCAGACGGTGAAATGGCCCTGCGCGCTGGTATTTGCGGTATCCGGCATCGTCGGCGCGGCCGGGGGCGCGCAGCTCGGCAAGATGGTGGACGGCTCCCGCCTGCTGATGCTGTTCGGCGTGCTGATGGTCATTGTCGGCATCGTCATGACGCGACCGCGCAAGTCGGGCGGCAATGCCGACGTCGCGCTCACGCGCGAGAGCATGCCGCGGCTGCTGCCCTTGCTGATCGGCGTCGGCTTCCTGGTCGGCGCGCTGTCCGGGTTCTTCGGCATCGGCGGCGGCTTCCTGATCGTGCCGGGACTGATGGGCGCCACCGCCATGCCGCTGATCAACGCGATCGGCTCCTCGCTGGTCTCGGTCACCGCCTTCGGGCTGACCACGGCGGCGAGCTATGCCTGGTCCGGCCTGGTCGATTGGCAGCTCGCCGGCCTGTTCGTCGTCGGCGGCGCGCTCGGCGGCTTGCTCGGCATCCGCCTTGCCCACCATCTCGCCGGCTACAAGCACGCGCTCACTCGGACTTTCTCCGGCATCGTGATCGCGGTCGGCCTTTACGTCATCGTCCGCTCACTGACGGTTTCTTGATCCCGGCCGGGCGCGACAGCCGCCGCCGCATCTTATTTATTGGCGCATGATCTTTTCCGAAAACCGGTTCCCACTTTTCGGGATCAGTGCGCTATTCTCCCGTCCGCTCGAAAAATCTGAAATTGGGGGATGGCGATGTCCAAGGAACTGATGTGGCTGACGCTGACGGTCATCCTGACCGGACTGTTGTGGGTGCCTTACATAATCGACCGCGCCATGGTGCGCGGGCTGATGGGCGCGATGGCCAATCCCTCGCGCAACGACAAGCCGCAATCGCCGTGGGCGCAGCGGCTCTATTTCGCCCACACCAATGCGGTGGAAAACCTGGTGATCTTCGCGCCGCTGGTGCTGATCCTCGATGCCATGGACCACTCGACCGAAAGCACCGCGATCGCCTGCGCGGTCTATTTCTGGGCGCGGCTGGCGCATGCCATCATCTACGCGCTCGGCATTCCGGTGCTGCGCACGCTCGCCTTCACCGTCGGCTTCCTGGCGCAGGTCGCGCTGGTGCTGGCGGTATTCGGAAAGCTTTAGGCCAAGGGCGCGGCGCGTTCCGCGAGCGCGCGCAGATCGAGGCCGCGCGGCAGCGTGCCGAAGGCAGCGGCGCCCTCGCCGGCCAGCCGCGAGGCGCAGAACGCATCCGCCACCGCCGACGGTGCATGCTTGAGCAAGAGCGCCCCCTGCAGCGCCAGCACCAGATCGCGCACCAGCACGCGCGCCTGCGACTCGTCGTTGCGGTCGGCGGCGCGCAGCCGCTGTCGCAGCCGGTCGGCGAATGTCTTCAACCGCGCATCGCCGGCATCGTCGAGTTCGCGATGCAACACTTCCGCCGCCTGCGGCGTGCGTTCGATGGCGCGCAGCACGTCGAGGCACATGATATTGCCGGCGCCTTCCCAGATCGAATTGACCGGCGCCTCGCGATAGAGGCGCGGCATGATGCTTTCCTCGATGTAGCCGGAGCCGCCCAGCACCTCCATGGCCTCGAAGGCGACGAACGGCGCGCGCTTGCAGATCCAGAATTTCGCGGCCGGCGTCAGCACGCGGCGGAACACGGTGGAGGTCTCGTCGCTCTCGTCATAGGCGCGCGCCAGCCGCATGGTCAGCACGGTCGCCGCTTCGCATTCGAGCGCGAGATCGGCCAGCACATTGCTCATCAGCGGCTGGTCGATCAGCCGCTTCTGGAACGCGGTGCGATGGCGCGCGTGATGCACCGCCTGCGCCACCGCCTGCCGCATCAGGGAGGACGAACCGATGCAGCAATCGAGCCGCGTATAGCCGGCCATTTCGATGATGATCGGGATGCCGCGGCCTTCCTCGCCGACCAGTTGCGCATAGGCGCCGTCGAATTCCACTTCGCTCGAGGCATTGGAGCGGTTGCCGAGCTTGTCCTTCAGGCGAAGGATATGGATGGCATTGCGTTCGCCGTCCGGCGTCCAGCGCGGCATGAAGAAGCAGCTCAGCCCCTTGGCCGACTGCGCCAGCACCAGGAAGGCGTCGCACATCGGCGCCGACAGGAACCATTTGTGGCCGGTGAGGCGGAAGCTGCCGTCGCCCGCCGGCTCCGCGCGCGTCGAATTGGTGCGCAGGTCCGAGCCGCCCTGGTTCTCGGTCAGGCCCATGCCGAGGAGCGCCGCGGTTTTCTCGCGTGCCGGTCGGAAGCGGCGGTCGTAGTCGCGCGAAAAAATGCGCGGCAGCCATTCCGCCGCGATCGCCGGCGCGCGCCGCAGCGTCGGCACCGAGCCGTAGGTCATGGCGAGCGGGCAATAGACCCCGCTCTCGATCTGCCCGAGCATGTAGGTGCCGGCCGCGCGCGCCACATGCGCGCCGGGTTTCGGCTCGGCCCACGGGCTCGAATGCAGGCCGGCCTTGAGCGCGATCCCTAACAGCGCATGCCAGGCCGGATGGAATTCGACCTCGTCGAGGCGGTGGCCGTAGCGGTCGAGGGTGCGCAGCACCGGCGTATTTGTGTTGGCATCGAAGCCGAGCTGGACCGTCTCCGGCGTGCCGAGCGTGGCGCCGAGCGCGCTTAAGTCGCGCTCCGCCCAGCCGGCCTGCTCGCGCTTGACCGCCTCGCGCAGCACGGTGTCGCTCGCGAACAGGTTATAGGGCTCGAGCGGCGGCGGCTGGTTGCTGACCTCGAACATTATTTCCCCCGTCATTCCGGGACGCCGCGAAGCGGCGGGCCCGGAATCCAGAAGCAGACTCAGAGATTGTATCCGGATTCCAAGTGCGCGACCTGCGGTCGCACCCCGGAATGAAATCACGTTACGGAAACAACGCCACCTGCTCCAGCCCCATGGTCTCCGGATAGCCCATGCACCAGGTTCATGTTCTGGATCGCCTGCCCGGAGGCGCCCTTGACCAGATTGTCGAGCGCCGAGATCGACGATGGCGCGGCCCGCGATGCGGTCCTTGGCGACGCCGATAAACGTCATATTGGAGCCGCGCACATGCCGGGTCTGCGGCGTCTCGCCGAACGGCAGCACATGCACGAACGGCTCCTTCGCGTAGAACTTTAAAAGCAGCGCATGAAGGTCTTCCGGGGTCCGCCCGCGTTTGCCCCGCACATAGATGGTCGACAGGATGCCCCGGTTCATCGGCACCAGATGCGGGGTGAAGCGTGACGATCACCTCCCGCCCCGCGGCGAGCGAGAATTCCTGGTCGAGCTCGGCCATGTGGCGGTGATGCCCCACGCCATAGGCGTGAAAGCCTTCCGACACTTCCGAGAACAGCATGGCCTCCTTGGCCGCCCGCCCGGCGCCGGTCATGCCCGACTTGGCGTCGACCACGATCTCGTCGAGATCGATGGCCTTGGCCTTGATCAGCGGGATCAGCGGCAGCTGCGCGCAGGATGTGTAGCAGCCCGGATTGGCCACCAGCCGCGCGTGTCTGATCTCGCGCCGGTGGATTTCGGTGAGGCCATAGACCGCTTCCTTCTGCAGCTCGGGCGCGTGATGCTCGTGGCCGTACCATTTGGCGTAAGCGGCCGGGTCGGCGAGCCGGAAGTCGGCCGACAGGTCGACGACCTTGGTCGCCGGCGCCTGCGCCAACAGTTCCTTGATCACCTTCTGCGTCGTGGCGTGCGGCAACGCGCAGAACGCCACGTCGAGCCCCGCCTTGGCCCAGTCGAGCCCTTCGATGGCGACCAGCTTCGGCAGATCGAACGGCGAGAATTGCGGAAACACCTCCCGCATCGCCTTGCCGGCGCTGCGCTCGGCGGTGAGCAGCACGATCTCGCTGCGCGGGTGCCGCAACAACATCCGCACCAGCTCCGAGCCGGTATAGCCGGAGGCGCCCAACACGCCGATTTTCGCTTTGGTGGCCATCGAAACGATCCTCATCCAGAGTCTTAAAGGACTACCGGAGCAAGGCCAACCGCAGGTGTGGAAGGAATAAAGTGCCGCGGCCTATGATCCGGCGGCACGGGTGACGACTTAAACGCAAAAGCGCACCCGTGCCGTGGGGGCACGGCGGCGGCGGAGCTTCGCGGCTGCAAAAGTCATCGTCATGGGCGCGCGATATAGGCCGCAAGCCCTCCCTCGTCAACCCGACGGCCGGTGAGCGGCAGCGGCTGCTCGGCCAGCATGGCCTTGACCACCACCTCGCGCGCCAGTGCCAGATCGAGCCCGTGGGCGGCGATCAAGTCCTTGCAATCGGCCACGATGGCATCGGCGTCCTGCATGATCTTCAGGCGCTTGAAGTGGTCGTCGTGATGCAGGCCCATGCTCTCGCCCACGATGTCGAGAATATTGATGATGCGGAACGGCCAGTCGCGCTCATGCGCGCACAATTCGCGATGATCGACGTGATAGATCGCGACCAGCGCATCGACCCCGGCCGCGGCCGCCGCTTCCAGCTCGGCCAGCTGTAGCTTGCGCTTGTAGTCGGGCAGCGCATTGAGCGAATTGCTCATCAGCCCCACCGCCGGCTGGCCGAGATCGACGATCTCGATGCCGGGCACCATGCGCAGCAGTGCGGTGCCGGCTTCCACCACGCCCTTCACGCCGGGGTGCTTGTGCAGCGCGATGCGCATCGGCACCGGCTTGCGCAGCATCGGCCGCAAGTCGTCGAAGCGCGTCGAGAGGTAGAGCAGGAACGGCGTCATCTCGAACGGCCGCGCGCCCCTCACCTTCTCGATCGTCGGCAAGGTGTATTCGGTGAACTGCACGTGGCAACTCGCGCACCAGGAAATCACGCCGGTCTTGCCCTCCGCCAGCTTGTCGAGCGAACTCTCCGCCACCCGCCCGGACACTTCGGTGTCGCCGGTGCGCAACTGGATCACGCCGCAGCAATGCGTCGGCCCGCCCATGACTTTGTAGGTGACGCCGAGCGCATCCATGATGTCGAGCGCGAGCAGCGCCATGTGCGGGGTCTTGAGCACGTTGCAGCCGGTGTAGAACACGAAATCGGGGCGTTCGCCCGGCTTGGCGGTCGATCCGCTCTCGAGCCGATCGGTCACCTGCTGGCCGAGCCGCGCCGAGTTCCGCGTCATCAAGCTGCATGCGCGAGAGCACATTGGTGCCGTCGGCGACCAGGCGGAAATTTTGCACGCCCGTCTTGCGCCGCTCGCGCAACTCGGAGGCTTGCCGCGCCATGGCCACGCGCGCCATCGCCAGCAGGAAGCGCGGATTGATGCCCTCGGGACAGGCCGCGATGCAGTCGCCGGTGAGCGCGCAGCCCTTCGCCCAGGCCGTCGAGGCCTGCGGCCCGTCGCCGAAGCGCACGATATCGAACACGCCGGATATCACCGCTTTCGGCGTGGCGTCGCCGACGCCGGCCGGACCCGTCATCGGGCAGATTTCCACGCATTTGCCGCACTTGGTGCAGGCGTCGAGCATCTCGCCCGTGCGCGCCGTCAAAGCTGCTTCGAAGGCGGTTTCCGTCATCGTGGGCGTCCCAACGCGATCATGCGATTTGATGGTAGCGCCGCGCCCGCCGCGCCGCCAGCAAAGGCCGCGCCGTTGCCGCAAAAAAGAAGGCCGCCACGCGGGCGGCCTTCGCATGCGCTATTGTGCGCGCACTCAGATCGACGGGTTCCAGACAATCGGCACCAGCCGATAACCTGTGCCATCCTTCTCGACATAGCCGGCGGACGGGAACGAGAAGTGGAAGCCGATCACCATCGTCTTTTCCGCCGCTGCCATGTCGTAGAACTTGTGGCGCGTCTGCGCCGCCTGGTTCGGATCGATGTCATATTCGACGTGCCAATCCGGATGGCGCAAGAAGAACTGCGGGATATTGGTGACGTCCGACTGGACCAAAACGCGCGCCGAGCCCGACGCAACGGCGAATGACATGTGTCCCGGCGTATGGCCGGGCGTGGCGATCGAGGTGATGCCGGGCGCGATCTCCTTGCCCGCCTCGTACTTGGTCACCTTGTTGGCGAGCCCGGCGAATATGCCTCTTGGAACCGCCCATGCGCCCTTGTTGTAGCCAGTCACCTTGTCGGCGTTCGCGTCGCTCATCCAGAAGTCCCATTCCACGCCGGGTACCTTGATCTCCGCGTTCGGGAACGCCAGTCCGCCGTCAGCCAAACGCAGCCCGTTGATATGGTCGCCATGGAAATGCGAGAGGATGACGATATCGATGGCGTTGCGGTCGATGCCGGCCGCTGCCATGTTGGTATGCAATTGGCCGACCGCACCTTTGGATTTCTCATAGAGGGCCGGGCCAACGCCGGTATCGATCAGCACCAGCTTGGAGCCGGTATTGATCAGCACCGGATTGAACGGAATCACGACCTGATCCTTCTGGTAATAGGCCGCCTCGGTCTCCGCGATGGCTTGTTCCTTGCTGATGTTCACGACGAAGCCGTTCGACACCGGTCGGCGGGCCGCGCCGTCGGTGATTTGCGTGATCTCGAAATCACCGAGCTTTTGGCGATAGATGCCGGGTATCTGCTTGCCGGCCGGTGGCACCGCGGCGAATGCGGGCGAACGAGCGGCAAGCGGCGTGAGCGCGGTCGCGGCCGTCGCGGCGGCGGCGCCGACAAATAATTTGCGTCGGGTCAGTTGCATCATGGTGTTTCTCCCTATGGTCTTTTGAATGTTCCGTAGCAACGCCGAAAATCAGATCGTCGGATTCCAGATCACCGGAATTTCGCGATAGCCGGTGCCGATTTTCTCCACATGCGCGAGCGAGGGGAACGGATAGTGGAAGCCCTGCACCCGCATCTTGTCGGCCACCAGCATGTCGTAGACCTTGCGGCGGGTGGCTTCCGCCATGGCGCCGTCCTGGTCGTAGAAGGCGTGCCAGTCGGGATGGCGCACGAACAGGAACGGCACGTGGGTGACGTCGGACTGCACGTAGACGGCGTCCGGGCCTGACGCGATGACATACGACGTGTGGCCGGGCGTATGACCGGGCGTGCCCTGCGCGGTGACGCCGGAAATCACTTCCTTGCCCCACTCATAAGTTTTCACGCGCTTTTGCACTTCGGCGTTGAACACGCGCCGCACATTCTTGAAATTGGTCTCGATGCGGCCCTTGGAGGCGCGGCTCATCTCGCCGTCGTCCATCCAGTATTTGTGCTCATTGGCCGGCACCAGGATTTCGGCGTTCGGATAAGTGAGCGAATTGTCGTCCATCAGCAGACCGTTGATGTGGTCGCCGTGATAATGCGAGATGATCACGGTATCGACCGCGGCGCGGTCGATGCCGGCGGCGGCGAGATTGCTCACGAACTGGCCGCCGACGCCGTTGCTCTTCTTGTAGTTGGCCTCGCCGGTGCCGGTATCGATGACCGCGAGCTTGGAGCCGGTGTTCACGCAGATCGGATTATAGGGCGTGGTCATCATGTCCTTTTCCATGAAGACCTCGGCGAGCGCGGCGTTCACCACATCCTTCTTGATGTTGATGACGTGATCCTCCGCCATCTTGAAGCGGGCGACGCCGTCGGTGGCGACCGTCACCTCGATGCTGCCGATCTTGTAGCGGTACCAGCCGGCGGCCTGCTTGCCGGCCGGCGGCGTGGCGGCGCGTACGGGATGCCCGAATGGCACGGTCATGGCGGCGGCCGCACCGGCGGCGGTCGCCAACAGATTGCGGCGGGTGAATATGGTCATGGGTGTCTCCCTGTTGATTTTGTTGTTCCGGCTGACCGTATGGACGGTCGCTTGCCGGCAAGTTTGTCGGCAATAACCCCGTTTGCATAGCCTTATTCCGGATTTCGAAACCGTCCGGACAGCGAGCGACCCATATAGGCGAACGCCCGCCGGTTGGCTAAGCTTACCGCCGTCGACAATGTGTGCACTGGATCGTGCGGTGCACAAAATTGACTGAACGCCGGCACAAGCCGGCAATTCCCAAGGGAGGAATACAATGCGTCGTTTGACTATGATGGCGGGCGCCCTCGGCGTCGCGCTGCTGACCAGCACTGGGGCCTTCGCCCAGGTGCCGCCCGATCCGGCCAATCCGAACGAAGCCATACCGGATGCGATGACCCCGCCGGCCTATGGCGAGCCGATCAACATCGAAACCGCCAAGAAAGCGGCCGCGGCGGCAATCGCCGAAGCCAAGAAGCGGAATTGGAATGCGCTGTGCGTCGCGATCGTCGGTCCGTCCGGCGATCTGGTCTATTTCGAGAAGCAGGACAACTGCCAGTTCGCGTCCATGACGATCTCGCAGCACAAGGCGCGCACGGCGGCGCGCTATCGGCGCCCGACGCTGGTGTTCGAAAGGTTGACTCGGCAAGGGCCCCTTCTTCGCCTATCTGGCGACGCTCGATGACGTGATCATGTCGCGCGGCGGCAATCCGCTGATGGCCGGCGGCAAGGTGATCGGCGCCATCGGCGTGAGCGGCGGCACCGGCTCGCAGGACGACGTGGTCTCGCTGGCCGGCGTCGCGGGCGCTCAAATAAGTTCCGTAGCCAATACGACGAATTCCGCCGGGATGAAAATCCCGGCGGAGTTTACCTTTGCTTCGGGAGCAACGTCATGATCAGAAAACTTTCAATCGGACTAGCGCTCGGCACTTGCATCGTCATTTCGCAAGTGGCGCTTTCTCCCGCGACATCCGCCGCGGAAATGAAAGTGCTTTCGGAAACGACGACCACGGGCTTTGGCCACGTCGAATCCGTCGCCTATGACCCCAAGGGCAAAGTCTTCTACACCAGCGACTTCGGCCCCGACCTCAAGCCGGCGGACAAGGACGGCAAGGGCCAGATCAGCAAGGTGTCGGCGGACGGCAAGATTCTCGAGCCGCGGTTCCTCCCCAGCGCGGGCCAGACGCTCAACAAGCCGAAAGGCATCTGGATCAGCGGCAACCGGCTGTGGGTGACCGACATCGACTCGGTCTGGGTGTTCGATCTCAAGACCAAGGAAGGCAAGAAGCTGGAACTGCCCGGCATCCAGTTCGCCAACGACCCGACGGTGATGAACGGCGCGCTCTATGTCAGCGACAATCGCTCCGATCAATTGTTCCGCGTCGAGCCGGCCGATTTCCTGAAATCGAAAGCAGCGCCCAAAATCACCGTCGTGTTCAAGGGCAAAGGTGTTTTCCCCAACGGGCTCTATCCCGGCAAGAACGGCGCATTGTTCATGGTTGGCTTCGAGTTCAAGGAAAAGCCACACGGCATTTATTCATTTGGCGCTCGGCCATGACGAGCCGACGCTGCTATCCGACAATATCGGCATGCTCGACGGCCTCTACCAGCATGAACAACGGCGACATCCTGGCGACCGACTGGGTGTCCGGGTCGCTGTTCCAGTGGAACAAGAAAATGGGAATGAAGAAGCTGGCCACCGGCTTCAAAGGCCCGGCCGATTTCTGCGTCGTCCCCAACAAGAAGGGTCTGCTGGTGGCCGTGCCCGATCTGGTGAAAGGCGAGATCCGTTTCGTACAGCTCGGCAAGTGATCGCCTGCGCAATTTGAATTTCCGCCGGGATGAAAATCCCGGCGGATTTTTTTGCAGCCTTCGCCACAACCCCAGATATTTTCGCCACCACCGAAATCCCGTCGCCGAGCGTGAGCAGCACGGCGGCCCACACGAAGGCCGAGGTGAAATTGGCAAACTGGAAACGCCAATACGGCATCTCGAAAATCCCGGCGACCAGCGGCACCGAGGCGCGCAGCGGTCCGAAAAACCGTCCGATGAAAATACCGGGGATGCCCCATTTCGTCATGAAGCGCTCCCCGCGCGGGATCAGGTCGGGGTGGCGCGAGAGCGGCCAGATATGCTGGACCGAATGTTCGAGCTTGACCCCGACCCAATAGGACAGCCAGTCGCCGCAGGCGGCGCCGAGGCTGCCGGCGATCCACACCGGCCAGAAGCTGATGCCGCTCGAGCCGAGCAGCGCGCCGATGGCGACCAGCGCGCCCCAGGCCGGGATCAGCAGCGAGATGAAGGCGAGCGATTCCCCGAACGCGAGCGCAAACACGACCGGCGGCGCCCACGCCGCGTTGTCGCGCACGAAGGTGATGACCGGTTGGATGTAGGCGTCAAGATCCATGGAGGCCCGGGGCGGGATTCGGCTTGCCGTGTGTAGCGCGGCGGCTCGACGCTGGTCTACTGGCATCGCGGAATTCGGCTAAATGGGAGGGTTGACACCCAATGGCGATGCGACGGAAGGTCATGCGCACAACGATAATAGCGCCGCTAGGCGAATTGGGGGAGACGCCATGACTATCCGTATGCTCTTGAAAGTTCTCGCATTCACCATTTTGGCCGCGTGCCGGCACATCGGCCATGGCGCAAGAGGTCATCAAACTGCGCATCGCATCCGGCCATCCGCCGGCCAACACCTACGTCGCGCTGATGCAGAACTTCTTCGTGCCGGAGGTGACCAAGCGGGTGGCCGCCAAAACCAAATACAAGGTGGAGTTCGTCGAAGGTTACGGCGGCTCGATGGTGAAGGTCGCCGACACGCTCGAAGGCGTGCAGTCGGGCATTATCGACATCGGCGGTTATAATTTCGGTTTCGAGCCCTCGAACCTGCCGCTGCACCCCTTTCAGGTGATGCTGCCGTTCGGCACCATGAGCCCGACGATGAGCGTCAAGCTGGCACGCATCGTGTACGACAAGGTGCCGTACCTGTCGAAAGTGCTCGAGGACAAATTCAATCAGCGCCTGATCGCGCTGATCGCCGACAATGGCTACAACCTCGGCACCACGTTCGACTGGAATACGGTGGCCGATCTCAAGGGTCGGAAAATTGCTGGCGCCGGCCTTAATCTGAAATGGCTGGAATTCGCCGGCATCACCGGCGTGCAGTCGTCGCTGCCCGAGGCCTATACCGCGATGCAGACCGGCGTCTACAACGGCTGGATCATGTTCCCGTCGGGCTGGGTCAACTTCAAGCTGTTCGAAATCGGAAAATATTACGCCGAGACCGGCTTCGGTGCGATTACCTGGCACGGGCTGACGATGAACAAGGCCCGTTTCGCCAAGCTGCCGAAAGAGGTGCAGGACATCATCCTGGAGGTCGGCCGCGAATACGAAGTGCTCACGGGCAAGGTCAACGAAGAAAACTATCCCAAGCAGATGGAGCAACTGCGTGCGGCGGGAGCGATCGTCAAGACGATCCCTGAGTCCGTGCGCGTGGAATGGGCGACGGCACTGAAAGACTGGCCGCAGCAAAAAGCCGACGAACTCGACAAGATTGGCCTGCCCGCCTCGCAGGTGCTCAAGCTCACGATCGAGGAAGCCGAGAAGCTCGGCTACAAGTGGCCGGTTCGCTATAAGATCAAATAGCGTTCGACAGACGCAGCGGGCGGCCGAGGACCGGTCGCCCGCTGTTAGCTTTGAGGGGGGCGTGCAAGTGCTTGAAAATCTGAATGCCAGGATCGTGCGCGTATTGCTCGCGGCCGCGGCGGTGATCATTTTCCTGCTTGGCTTTGTGGTCTGCACCGACGTGTTTGGACGTGCCCTGTTCAATTCTCCGCTCAAAGGCACGCCGGAGATTGTGTCGATGTCGATCGTCATCATCTGCTTCCTGCTCGCCGGCTATTCGGTGCAGAGCGGCAGCATGATCTACACCGATGTGTTCTCCTCGATGTTCGGCGTGCGCGGCCGCGCCTTCGCGCAATTGCTGTCGGCCGTGCTCGGCATCCTCTTTTTCGGTTTGATCGTATGGGGCAGCTACGAACCCACGCTGCATGCCTGGGTGAGCGGCGAATACGAAGGTGAAGGCGCGCTGCGAGTGCCGGCGTTCCCGGCCCGCATCGTTGTGCTGGTTGGCGCCGTACTGGTGGTGGTTTCCTATTGCTTCCATGGGGTGCACGCCGTCCGCGCTTTAGTGACGGGCCGGGCAGCGGACGAGCCGCATTCCGCGCCAGTGCAAATCTGAGGACAGCACTTCATGCTCGGCCATCTCGACATGATCGTTATCGTGATTGTGCTGCTCGCGCTGGTGTTCGCCGGCGTCCATATCGCCATTTCGCTCGGCATCACCGCAGCGCTCGGCATCTATCTGATGACGGGCGACATCGAGGTGGTTCGCAATTTCGTCGCCAGCACCGCTTACGAAGCGCTGCGTGACTACGTATTCGCCGTCATTCCGCTGTTCATGTTGATGGGCGACTTTCTCGCCAAATGCGGCGCGGCGCGCGATCTCTATGCGCTCGGCAATCGCGCCAGCCGATGGCTGCCGGGGCGGCTTGCCGCCGCAACCATCGTGGCCAATGCCTTGTTCGGTTTCGTCACCGGCGTCAGCATCGCGGCCGCCGCCGCCTTCTCGCGCATCGCCTATCCGGAAATGATGCGCTACGGCTATCGGCGCGATTTCGCGCTCGGCTGCGTCGCCGGCAGCGCCTGCCTCGGCATGCTGATCCCGCCGTCGGTGCTGATGATCGTCTGGTGCGTGCTGACCGAACTGTCGATCGGCAAGGTGTTCCTCGCCGGCATCATTCCCGGTTTCCTCGCCGCAGGTGGAATGATCGCCTATGTGGTGATCGCGGCGATACTCAAGCCCGAGCTGGTCGGCGGAACGCCCCGTATCAGCGCCGCGGCGGTCGGCGCGGCTGTCGCCAGTGCACCGCCGCGCCGCCGGTCGAAGAAGAACCGATCGGCGCCATCCTTGTCAGCACCTTGCTTGTCGTCGCGCTGATCCTCGGCACCCTGGGGGCCATCTGGCTCGGCTTGTGCACGCCCACCGAGGGCGCCAGCGTCGGCGCGGTCGGCTCGCTCCTCCTGGCCGTCATCAAGGGGATCAAGCCGCGGGAAGTGTGGCAGGTGGTCCTCGATGTCGGCCGCACCTCGCGGCCCGCTGCTGCTGCTGTTGTTCTGCGCGCAACTCTATTCGCGCGTCCTGTCCATGACCGGCTTTACCGAAGCCGCCAAGGTATTCCTGCTCGGCACCGGCCTCGGCACTTGGGGCATTCTGATCGTCATGGTGGCGATTTGGTTCGTTCTTGGTTGTCTGATCGATTCGATCTCCATCATTCTGCTGACGGTGCCGATTTTCGCGCCGATCGCCACGCAGCTGGGCTTTGACCCCATCGCCTTTTCCATCATGGGAATCCTCGCCATCGAGACCGGCCTGCTGACGCCCCCGTTCGGCATCCTGGTGTTTACCGTCAAAGCCGCGGTTCCCGACAAAAGCGTCACGCTCGCCGAGATATTCTCCGGCTCGATCCCCTATTGGATCGTGCTGCTGGCGGTGGTGGCGGCGCTGGCGGTGTTTCCACAGCTCGCCACGTTCCTGCCTAATCTCTAATCAACCGTGCCGTTAACCCCTGGCGTGGTTGCCCTTCCGAGCCGTCGCGACGGCAAGCCGTCGTGGCATAGTGCTGGCAACTGATTCGCTGAGACTCTATCTGAAGGCTTCCATGGCCAAATCCGCGACCAAGAAAAAAACGTCAAAACAGCCCGATCTGTTCGAAACCGCCCCTCGCGGCGCCGAAGCCGCGCCGCTCACAAGCCTGCCGCGCGTAGCGCGCCGAAAGCGCCCGCTCGCGCCAAAGCCCGCGCGGGAACGCAGCGCGGAGTCCGGCTACACCGCCAAGCACATCGAGGTGCTGGAGGGGCTCGAGCCGGTGCGCCGCCGCCCCGGCATGTATATCGGCGGCACCGACGAGAAGGCGCTGCATCACCTGTTCGCCGAGGTGATCGACAATTCCATGGACGAGGCGCTCGCCGGCCACGCCAGCTGGATCGAAGTCGAGATGGAGGCGAACGGCTTCGTCAGTGTCACCGACAACGGCCGCGGCATTCCGGTCGACCCGCATCCGAAGTTCAAGAACAAGTCCGCGCTCGAAGTGATCATGTGCATGCTGCATGCCGGCGGCAAGTTCGACTCCAAGGTCTACGAAACCTCGGGCGGCCTGCACGGCGTCGGCGTCTCGGTCGCCAATGCGCTGTCCGAACGCATGGAAGTCGAGGTCGCGCGCGAGCAGCAGCTCTACCGGATGGCGTTCGAGCGCGGCAAGCCGAAGGGCAAACTGGAAAAAGCCGGGCGCGCGCCCAACCGGCGCGGCACCAAAATTCGCTTTCGGCCCGATCCGCAGATTTTCGGGCCGAAGGCCGCGTTCCAGGCCGAGCGCGTGTTCAAGATGGCGCGCTCGAAGGCTTATCTCTTTGGCGGCGTCGAAATCCGCTGGCACTGCGCCAAGGAACTGCTGCGCGGCGCCAAGGACGTGCCGGAAAAGGCCACGTTCCATTTCGCCGACGGGCTGAAGGACTACCTTGCCAGCAACCTTGCCGACGCCACGCTGGTGCATCCCGATATCTTTACCGGCAGCTCAGGCAAAACCGGAAGTCACGGCACGGTCGAATGGGCGATCGCTTGGACCGCCGATGCCGACGGCTTCGTGCAATCTTATTGCAACACGATTCCGACCGCTGATGGCGGCACTCACGAGTTCGGTTTGCGCACCGCGCTGCTGCGCGGATTGAAAGATCACGCCGCCCGCGCCGGCCAGGAAAAACGCGCTGGGCCGGTGACCAGCGAAGACGTGATGACCGGCGCCGGCTGCATGCTCTCGGTATTCATCCGCGAGCCGGAATTTCAGGGCCAGACCAAGGACCGGCTCGCCACCGCGGCGGCGCAGAAAATTGTCGAGCACGCGATCAAGGACCCGTTTGACCACTGGTTGTCGGGCAATCCGCTGCAGGCCAACAAGCTGCTGGATTTCGTCATCGAGCGCGCCGAGGAGCGCCTGCGCCGGCGTCAGGAAAAGGACATCGCGCGCAAGACCGCGGTACGCAAGCTGCGCCTGCCCGGCAAACTCGCCGACTGCTCGAGCTCGGCCTCGGAAGGCTCGGAGATTTTCATCGTCGAGGGCGACAGCGCGGGCGGCTCGGCCAAGCAGGCACGCGACCGCCGCACGCAGGCGGTGCTGCCGCTGCGCGGCAAGATTTTGAACGTGGCGTCGGCCGGCAAGGACAAGCTGGCGCAGAACGCGCAGCTCGCCGATCTCATTCAGGCGCTCGGCTGCGGCACCGGCACGCATTTCCACGAAAAAGACCTGCGTTACGAGAAGGTCATCATCATGACCGACGCCGACGTCGACGGCGCGCATATCGCTTCGCTCTTGATCACCTTCTTCTACCGCCAGATGCAGAAGCTGATCGAGGCCGGGCGGCTCTATCTCGCGGTGCCGCCGCTCTATCGGCTGTCGCACGGCGGCAAGATTTTCTATGCGCGCGACGACAAGCACAAAGAGCAGTTGATGAAGAAGGAATTCAACGCCAATGCCAAGGTGGAAGTGTCCCGCTTCAAGGGCCTCGGCGAAATGATGGCGGCGCAGTTGAAGGAAACCACCATGGACCCGGGCAAGCGCACATTGCTGCGCGTGGTGCTGGCGGAGAAGGAAATGAAGCCGACCGCCAAAGCGGTGGAACGGCTGATGGGCAACAAGGCCGAAGCGCGCTTCGACTTCATCCAGGAGAATGCCGAGTTCGCCAGCGCGGATTTGCTGGACGTGTGATTCTTATCCGGCCGTCCCCACGCAAGCGCGGACCCATACGCCGTGCCCTATCGATAGGCTGTGGAGCATGGGTCCCGGCTCTCCCCACGTTCAAGTCGGGGGTCGGCCGCGACGACAAAAAAATTACTCACACTTCTTCAGCACCGGCGTCTTGCTGCCGTGCCCGAGCACGACGCCGTCCTTGACGCGCACCTCCCCGCCGGCCGGCTGGTTGAACATCGTGCGCCGGGTCCGATCGTGGACCAGGAAAACCAGCGTCTGGTGTTCCTCGGATTCGGCGCCGGGCTGGAAGATCACCTCCACCGACAACTGCTCGGCGGAAATCCGCTCCGCCGACTGCATGCTGTAGCGATTGATCGCATAACGGCTGCCGATATCGTGACTCTCCAATACCACGCCCGCGCTCGGCGTGGTGATGGTCACATGCGGATTGGCGGGCGAAGCCTCCTGCCCGCAATCGGCCGCCCAGATGCCGAACAGGCCGAACTGCTGGAACAACACGTCGATCGATGCGGCTTTGGCGGTGGCGGGCGCGGCGATCGCGGCCGCAAGCACCATGACCGCCACAATTCGCATGTTGTCGCCGCTCCCAATTCAAAACTGTCGCAACGAACAATAGCAGCGCTCCATAGAACGGCAATCGGCGCGGCGATATCCGCCGCGCCGAGAAAACGCGTGTGACATTTTTACTGCGGGAACGTCAGCTGCGCCGCCGTCACCACGTCGCCGAAGGTCTTGATGTCGGCCTCGATTATTTTCTTGAACGCATCGCCGGTCGGCCCACCCGGGGTCACCGCCATCTTCTTCAAGCCTGCCTGCACGCCCGGATCGGCGAGCGCGCGGCCAAGTTCCTTGGTGAGCTTGTCGACGATCGGCGCCGGCGTACCGGCCGGTACGAAGAATCCGCTCCACAATTGGGTGTTGACCTCCGGATAGCCGGCTTCCGCCATGCTCGGCACGTCGGGTATTTCCGGCGAGCGCTCGGAACCGGTCACCGCCAGCGCGCGCGTCTTGCCGCCTTTCACCAGCGGGATCGCCGGCGGGCCGTCGGAGATCGTCAACAGACACTCCCCGGACATCACACAAAGGTTCGATTCGTTGCTGCCCTTGAACGGAATGCCCACCGCCGGCATTCCGGTCTTCAACTTCAGCAGTTCGGTGGCGATGGTGAAGGCCGGCGACGAGGTTCCGTAATTCGATTTATCGGGATTGGCCTTCGCCCAGGCCACCAGTTCCTTGACGTTCTTGGCCGGATGATTGACCGGCACCACCAGCACCAGCGGGAACGAGGCGATCATGTTGAGCGGGATGAAGCTGGTGAGCGCGTTGTAGCCGAGCTTGGGATAGATCGCGGTGGCAATCGACATCTGGCCAGTGGCGCCGACCAGCACGGTGTAGCCGTCCGGCGGCTGGTGCGCCACGAAGTCGGAGGCCAAGCGCCCGCCGGCGCCGACCTTGTTCTCGACGATCGCGGTGGCGCCGGTGTTCTCCTGGAACTTGTTCAACACCAGGCGGGCGAACAGATCGTTGCCGCCGCCGGCGGCAAAGCCGACGATGAAGCGGATGACGCGGTTGGGATAGGTATCTTGCGCGCGCGCCTCGCCGGCGGCCGCCAATACCAGCGTCGCGATTAGGCAAACAAAAAGGCTGCGAATTCTCATTCCGATCCTCCCCGCGATGCACCGTTCACTGCCGGAACGTGTTGGCCGAAGCGTACACCGGCCGGCGCCAATCGGGAATGCCCCCGCCCTGATGTGGTATTCTTGCCCAGCAACGACCGCGCCGGGCCAGGATGACCGCAGCTCCCGCACCCATCGCCGACCGCCCGGGAGCCGGCACCGACCGCTTCGGCCACCCGCGCGCGCTCACTTATCTATTCGCGACCGAGATGTGGGAGCGCTTCTCCTATTATGGGATGCGCGCGCTGCTCGTGCTCTACATGGTCAAATACCTGCTCGAGGCGCAACGCGCCGGCCAGGTGTTGGGTCTTGGCCCATTCCGCAGCGCGCTGGAATTCGTGTTCGGCCCGCTCGACCTGCAACCACTCGCATCGCAGATCTACGGCTTCTACACCGGCCTCGTTTATCTGACGCCGATCTTAGGCGGACTATTGGCCGACCGCGTGCTCGGCCAGCGCCGCACCGTTATTCTCGGCGCCGCGCTGATGGCGATCGGCCATTTCATGATGGCGTTCGAGCATCTGTTTTTATTCGCGCTCGGCTTGCTCATTCTTGGCAACGGCGCCTTCAAGCCGAACATCTCGACCCAGGTCGGCGCACTCTATGCGCCCGGCGACCGCCGCCGCGACCGCGCTTTCTCGATTTTCTATGTCGGCATCAATCTCGGCGCGTTTCTGGCGCCGCTGGTGTGCGGCACGCTCGGCGAGGAGCTCGGCTGGCACTACGGCTTCGCCGCCGCCGGCGTCGGCATGACCAGTGGCCTCATTATTTATCTGCTCGCCACGCCGACGCTGCCGAAGGACAGCTTTGCCAAACGCGAGACCGCGCACGCGCCGATGGGCCGCGAGGCCTGGCTTTCGATCGGCGCCATCATGGCGCTGATGTTGCCGGTCAGCCTGTTCTGGGCCACCTACGAGCAGCAGGGCAACACCATCGCGCTCTGGGCCGACCAGCACACCGATCGCCACCTGTTCGGCGTGGAAATCCCCGTCACCTGGTTCCAGGCGTTCAATCCATTCATGATCTTCGCCTTCACGCCCTTCATCGTCGCGTTGTGGCGCCGGCAGGGCGCGCGCGAGCCGTCCACGGTCGCCAAGATGGCGATCGGCTGTTTCCTCAACGCGGCTGCCTATCTGGTCATGGTCGCCGCCGCCGCGCAGGCGGGCGGCGCGCCGGCCAGCTGGCTCTGGCTGTTCGGCTATTTCGTCGTCATCACGGTCGCCGAGCTTTATCTGTCGCCGGTCGGACTTTCCTTGGTGACCAAGGTGGCGCCCCTGCACCTGCTGTCGATGATGATGGGGGTGTGGCTGTCGACCAGCTTCATCGGCGGCTTTCTCGCCGGCTATCTCGGCACCTTCTGGTCGAGCCTGGCGAAAACCGATTTTTTCCTGATGCTGGCGGTCATATCCGCAGCCGCCGGTGTCATGATCGCACTGCTCAATCGCCCGCTACGGAAGATATTGCGAGACTAGGCGAGCAAATCTATTTTCGTCATAGCCGGGCTCGTCCCGGCCATCCAGAAAAGGACTGCTGCGCGCGCCTCCGTTAACCGCGTCTGCGAATTGGACAGGCTTAAGTTTTGCGGCGGCATTCAGCCGGGCGACGCCCAGATCTTGGGCTGCATGTACAAAGTGAGGAATAACTTGAACTCGGCCTGCCAACAGGTTCTGGCCGACTTCGGCTACGAGGCGAAGCTCGACCCGGGTCCGCTAGGCGCTCAGGTCCACTTGGGTTCGCGAGATATCCTCAGCAGTCTTGCCGGGGTGGAAAACACACCCGTCGGCCTTGACGTCGCGCGGATGCGTCAGATTGCCGCTCAGGCTGTTCATGACCCGTCGCGGAATGATCCGCTCAATCGGCCGCCGCTGTTCGCCCAGCTCAACAATCTCGCGCAGATCACCCTCGCCATTGAGTTCGACTTCGGCTCGGCGCGCATCAGGCCGCGTTCATACCGCTCGATCGGGCTAATGGCGGATGCGTTGTATCACCCCGCGCTGTACGCCTTGCTTTTCTGAACGCTGAAAGAAAGACGTGGATGCCCGGCAAAGGCCGGACATGACGGAGAATGTTAGTCCAGCGGCAGTCCGACATATTGCTCGGCCAGCGATTTGGACGCAGGCTCCGATCCCACGATGTAGTCCAGTTCCGCCAATTGCCGCCGGCGGTCGAACGCGGTCTCGTGCGGGAAGCGGTGCAAGATCTGCGTCATCCACCAGGAGAAGCGCTGCGCCTTCCAAATCCGCCGCAGGCAGGTCGCCGAATAATTCTCCAACAGATCGTCGCGCGTGCTCTTGTAGAACGCATCGAGCGCGCGCGACAGAAACACCACGTCGGCAAACGCGAGATTCATGCCCTTGGCGCCGGTCGGCGGCACGATATGCGCGCTGTCGCCGGCGAGGAACAAACGCCCGTGCTGCATCGGCTCAACCACGAAGCTGCGCATCGGCGTGATGCCCTTTTGCACCATCTTGCCTTCGCTGAGCTTGCGCGCGCCGCCCAGTCGCTTGTGCAGCTCGTCCCAGATGCGCGCATCCGGCCAGCGCTCGATCTCCTCGTCGTGGTCACATTGCAGATAGAGCCGCGCCAGCGACATCGAGCGCATGGTGTAGAGCGCGAAACCGCGGTCGGTGTAGGAGTAAATCAATTCGTGATCGGGCGGGGCCGACTTCGACAAGATGCCGAGCCAGCCGAACGGATAGTCGCGCTCGAACACGTTGAGCACGCCGTCGGGAAAGCTCGGCCGGCAAATGCCGTGAAAGCCGTCGCAGCCGGCGATGAAATCGCACTCGATTTCCTGCGCACGGCCACGTTGCGTGAAGCGGATCTTCGGCCGCTTCGCGGTCAGGTCATGCACGCTGACGCCATCGACCTCGAACAGCAAAGGCCCGCCGTCGGTAAGCCTACGCTCCACCAGATCCTTCACCACCTCCTGCTGGCCGTAGATGGTGACTTGCCTATTCACCAGCGCCTTGAAGTCGATGCGGTGCAGCTCGCCATTGATACCGATATTGATGCCCCAGTGCTGGATGCCTTCGCGCTTCATCCGCTCGCCGACGCCGACATCGCTGAGCAAATCGGTCGCCCAATGCTCGATCAGTCCGGCGCGAATGCGGTTCTCGATGTAATCGCGGCTGCGGTTCTCGATGATGATGGACTCGATGCCGGCGAGGTGCAGCAGACGCGCCAGCATCAGCCCAGCCGGCCCTGCTCCGATAATGCCGACCTGCGTGCGCATGTGATTTTCTCCCGGCGATCGAGAACTCACGTTCCCTATAAGCGCTCGCTTTCTTGGTGGCAAAGGGATGAAGTCCGGAAAGGCTGGCACAAACGCCAGCGCCGCCGATCAGAACGGCAAGCCGTAGCGCGGCACGCGCGCCATGTATTGGCGGTAGGCGTCGCCGAATTTCGCCTCGAGATAGCGCTCCTCGCGCTTGACCACGCCGAAATGAATCACCGGCACGAAGATAGTCGTCATCACCAGCATCCAGTCGGACGCCAGCAAGATCGCAAGTCCGACGAGAAGCAGAGTCACGCCGACATACATCGGATTGCGCAGCCAGCCGAAGATACCGTCGGTCACCAGCGCGGTGGATGGCTTCCACGGCTCCACATGGGTGCCGGCCGAACGGAAGCCGCGCATGGCGGGAACGGCGAGCCCCGCCCCTGCGGCGATGAGGACGACAGCGAGGGCGATGCGCTCGGACAGCGTCAGCAGCACGCTCAGCAGATAGGCCGGCAGCAGCCAATCGAGTGCCAGGCCAAGCACGACCGCCGCCAGCGCAATGAGCGGCGGCGGCGCGATGACTCCGGCATTGTCACGGGCTTCGGTCATGGTCATAGCCTCGTTATAACGCGCGAATGGCCTGCAGGTTCAAGGTCGCTCAAGCGCCCAGCCATTCGGCCAGCGCCGCGTTCACCGCCTCGGGTTGCTCGAGGGTGGTCAGATGGCCGCTATCGGGGACGATCGTCAGCTTCGCGCCCGGGATGCCGTCGGCGATTTCCTTGTTGATTTCCGGCGGCGTCGCGATGTCGGCGTCGCCGACCAGTACCAAGGTCGGGCAACGGATCGACGCCAGCATGGGCCGCGAATCCGGCCGCGACATGATCGCTTTGAGCTGGCGCACGAAGGCCTCCGGCCCGGTTTCCGTTATCATCTGACGTATGATCGTCGTGAGGCGCTCGTCGCGCTGGTGCTTGGCATTCAAATAACGCGGGATCGACAAATCCGGAATCTCTCCATAGCGGCCGGACTGCGCCATGGCGATCTGCGTATGGCGCCCTGCGGTTTGCTCCGGCGTATCGGGGCGCGCCGAAGTGTCGAGCAGCGCCAGCTTGGCGATGCGCTCGGGCGCCAGCCGCAGCATGGCGAAGGCGATGTAGCCGCCCATCGACAACCCGGCGAGCGCGAAGCGCGGCGGCGCATCCTTGAGAATGCGCGCGGCGATCGCCGCCATGTCGGCATCGCGCCGGTGATCGGCGACGGTCACCTGCCCGAACGGCCAAAGCGCGGCGATTTGCGATCCATAAAGACGCGCCGTGCAGGTCAGTCCGGGCACCAGAACGAGCGGTAAAGATTGCGCCATTGTGACACTCCAATAGGCGAAAAGATTAAGCCTTAACGCGACTTATTGCACTGCCGTAGCATTGACTTTCGGCCCTGCGCGCCTATGTTCCCGTCAAACGGTTCGACACAAAGATTCGACCGTCCATTCCCGCGCATCGAAACCCGTTTTTCAATTCCGGCGCGGACGCCGGGCGGTCCTAACTAGAGGTTATTAGAGGTTATATGTCTTTTTCTCATCTTGGCTTATCCGCCAAAGTTCTCGCCGCCATTGAATCGGCCGGCTACAAGACCCCCACCCCCATCCAAGAGCAAGCCATCGGCCACGTCCTCGCCCGCCGCGACGTGCTCGGCATCGCCCAGACCGGCACCGGCAAGACCGCCGCCTTTCGTTTTGCCGATGCTCACCATGCTTGAGCAAGGCCGCGCGCGTGCCCGCATGCCGCGCACGCTCATTCTCGAGCCGACGCGCGAATTGGCCGCGCAGGTCGTCGAGCATTTCGAGAAGTACGGCAAGAACCACAAGCTCAACGTCGCGCTGATCATCGGCGGCGTGTCGTTCGGCGATCAGGACGCCAAGCTCACCCGCGGCGTCGACGTGCTGATCGCGACGCCCGGACGCCTGCTCGATCATTCCGAGCGCGGCCGCCTGTTGCTCTCCGGCGTCGAACTCTTGGTCATCGACGAAGCCGACCGCATGCTCGACATGGGATTCATCCCGGACATCGAGCGCATCGGCAAGCTGGTGCCGTTCACGCGCCAGACCTTGTTCTTCACCGCGACCATGCCGCCGGAAATCCAGCGCATCGCCGACAATTTCCTGCACAATCCGGTGCGCGTGGAAGTTTCCAAGCCGGCCACCGCTGCCACCACCATCAACCAGTTGCTGGTCGCCACCGGCCGCGATCCGGCCGACAAGCGCGAGACGCTGCGCCGGCTGATCCGCTCCGCCGACGGCTTCAAGAACGCCATCGTGTTCTGCAACCGCAAGCGCGAGGTCGCGCAACTGCACCGCTCGCTGCTGCAGCACAAGTTCAACGCCGCGGCGCTGCACGGCGACCTCGACCAGTCGGCGCGCACCGCCGCGCTGGAGTCCTTCCGCAACGGCGAAGTCACGCTGCTGGTCGCCTCCGACGTCGCCGCGCGCGGCCTCGATATCCCGGCGGTCAGCCACATCTTCAATTTCGACGTGCCGCATCACCCCGACGATTACGTCCACCGCATCGGCCGCACCGGCCGCGCCGGCTTGAGCGGCACCGCCATCACGATCGTGGCGCCGATCGACAACAAGGCGGTAACGGCAATCGAGCGGCTGATCGGCCAGACCATCCCCTGGATGGGCGAGCCGGCGCCGGCCGAAACGCGCGAGACCCGCGAGAGCCGGCCGCACGAGGGCGGCGAGCGCAGCCATCGCGGCGGGCGCAACCGCGGCCACAGCCGTGACCGCCAGTCGCACCCCCGACAGGACAAGGAACCGGCGCGCGCCGTCCACGCGCAACCCCGTCAGGACAAAGAACCGCCGCGCGCCGCCCAGCCGCGACCGCAGCCGCCGCGCGAGCCCGCCGACGATACCGACGGCAGCCACCTGCCCGCTTTTCTGCTGCGCCCGGTGTCGCTGAAGGCCTGATAACGGCCCAGTTTTTCGAGCCGGATGGCGGTTTCGCGCAATGAAATATTGCGGCGCAACCGGTTCCAAATTTACCCCCGATTCACCTCCCTCGCCTAACGTCCTTGCAGGGACGCGCCGCGGCCATCCGGTCGTGCGCGCCTGCAGACTTGCGGGCAGAACGCTTGCAAATGGGGGTTTGCAATGGCCGAGGCCGCTGACGAACACGAACGCACCATGGCGTTCGCGGAAATCGCGCTCGGCCAGATCAAGGCGCTGCGCCAGGCGGCCACGCCGCGCAATTACGAAATCTGGTACGCCTACGCCACCGGCTATCACCCCTCGCTCAACCAGAAAATCAACGAGACGCTCAAGAGCAGCGGCGTTCTCGCCGAAACCAATCTGGAGAACATCTACGCGACCTATCTGTCGCCGACGCGGCTGACGGAGCGGATCGACGAGGTCGGCAGCCAGGTCAAGGGCGAGATCGAGCAGGTGATGTCGATGATCGACACCGCCGCCGGTTCCGCCAACAGCTACACCGAGAGCCTGGCCGGCATGTCCGAAAAGATCGGCCAGTCGAAGGACCGCGAGGGCCTGCGCACCATCGTCGAAAGCCTGGTGCACACCGCCAAGGACATGGAACTCTCCAACATAAAGCTGGAAGAGCGCCTGAACGCATCCAAGCGGGAAATCCTCGACCTGCATGCCAACCTCGAGGCGGTGCGCAGCGAAAGCCTGACCGACCCGCTGACCCAGCTCTCCAACCGCAAATTCTTCGATTCCACGCTGGAAAAGGCCATCGCCGACGCGCGCGCCAATAACGAGGCGGTGTCGCTGCTGCTGACCGACATCGATCATTTCAAGAATTTCAACGACAGCTTCGGCCACCTCACCGGCGACCAGGTGCTCCGCCTGGTGGCGATGTCGGTGAAGCAGAACGTCAAGGGCCAGGACACCGCGGCGCGCTACGGCGGCGAGGAATTCGCCGTCATTCTCCCGAACACGGTGCTGCGTTCGGCGATCACGGTCGCCGATCACATCCGCCGCGCGGTGATGACCAAGGAACTGATGAAGCGCTCGACCGGCGAGCATCTCGGCCGCGTGACGATTTCGATCGGCGTTGCCACCCTGCACAAGACCGACACCGCGCAGTCGCTGATCGAGCGCACCGACGGCTGCCTCTATGCCGCCAAGCGGCACGGCCGCAACCGCGTGATGTGCGAGACCGACCCGGAAGTCACCGCCGGCGGCACCGCGATGCAGGTCGCCTAAAGCGTCATAATTTCAAGCAGAAGCCGACTATTCCGCCGCGTCCTTGGCCGGCGTGAGCTGCACGGATTCGCCGCAGCCGCAGGCGCTGGTCTGGTTCGGATTGTTGAAGACGAACTGGGCCGACAGCTTGTCGGTCTTGTAGTCCATCTCGGTGCCGAGCAGGAACAGCACCGCCTTCGGATCGACCAGGATCTTGACGCCCTTGTCCTCGACCACCTCGTCGGTGGGCCTCACCGCGTCGGCATATTCCATGGTGTATTCCATGCCGGCGCAGCCGCCGTTCTTGACGCCGACGCGCACGCCGGCGACCGGCTTGTCGGCCCGCGCCATCACGTCCTTGATGCGCAGCGCGGCGGCGTCGGTCAGCCGCATCACCTGGGGTCGGGGTCGTGCAGTCGCCATGTCAGTCCTCGTTCGATCTCTATCTTGCAGTCATCACCACATATTGAGAACAAGTCGGGCCTCGTCCGACATGCGGCTCGGGTCCCATGGCGGATCCCACACCACCTCGACCTTGGCGTCGCCGCACGCCCGGCACGCTGGCGACCGCGTTTTCCACCATGATCGGCAGTTCCTGCGCCGACGGGCAATTGGGCGAGGTCAGCGACATGTCGATCTTGACCGACGGTCGTCGCCGATGTCGATCTTGTAGATCAGGCCCAGCTCGTAGATGTCGGCCGGAATTTCCGGATCGTAGACGGTCTTCAGCGCGGCGATGATGTCGTCGGTGAGCTTGTTGAGTTCGTCCTGCCGGCAGCGCGGACGAGCCGGTCACGGCGGCGTTCTCCGGCGGCTTTTCCGCCGCGGCGGCTTGTCGGTCATACTGTCGGTCTTGGGTTTCGTCGGTCATGCGAAAAATTCCTGCGCCTTGACGAGCGAGGCGGCCAGCACGTCGACCTCGTCCTTGGTGTTGTACAGCGCAAACGAGGCCCGGCAGGTCGCGGTCAGGCCGTAGCGCGCCAGCAGCGGCATCACGCAATGGGTGCCGGCGCGCACCGCCACCCCGGAGCGGTCGATGATGGTGGCGACATCGTGCGGATGCGCGCCCTTCATCTCGAACGAGACGATCGGCCCCTTGTCCGGCGCCTTGCCGATGATGCGCAGCGAATTGATCGCGCCCAGCCGCTCCTGCGCGTATTTGACCAGCGCGCCCTCATGCGCGCGGATGCGCGGCTTGCCGATGGAATTGACGTAGTCGATGGCGGCGCCGAGCCCGATCGCCTGCACGATCGCCGGCGTGCCGGCCTCGAAGCGATGCGGCGGCTCGCCATAGGTGATGCGGTCCTGGAACACCTCGTGGATCATCTCGCCGCCGCCGTTGAACGGCGGCATGGCCGCGAGCAGATCGTATTTGCCGTACAGCACGCCGATCCCGGTCGGGCCGTAGAGCTTGTGGCCGGTGAAGACGTAGAAATCGCAATCGAGATCGCGCACGTCGACGTCGAGATGCACGGCGCCTTGCGCGCCGTCGACCAGCACCGGAATGCCGCGCGCATGCGCGAGCTTGACGACCTCTTTCACCGGCACCGCGGTGCCGAGCGCGTTCGACATCTGCGTGATCGCGACCATCTTGGTGCGCGGGCCAGAGCAGCTTCTCGAATTCGTCGATCAGGAAATTGCCGTCGTCGTCGATCGGCGCCCATTTGATCACCGCGCCCTGGCGCTCGCGCAGGAAATGCCAGGGCACGATGTTGGAATGGTGCTCCATGATCGAGAGCACGATCTCGTCGCCGGCCTTGATGCGCTCGCGCCCGAACGTATGAGGCCACCAGATTGATCGCCTCGGTGGCGTTGCGCGTGAAGATGATCTCTTCCGTGCGCCCGGCATTGAGGAAGGCGCGCACGGTCTCGCGCGCGCCCTCGTAGGCCTCGGTCGCCTCGTTGGCGAGATAATGCAGGCCGCGATGCACGTTGGCGTATTGCTCGGTAGTAGGCCTTGTTCAGGCGGTCGAGCACCGCTTTCGGCTTCTGCGCCGAGGCGGCGTTGTCGAGATAGACCAGCGGCTTGCCATAGACCTGCATCGCCAGCGCCGGAAAATCCGCGCGGATCTTGGCGACGTCGTAGGAGCCGTTGCTGACCGCCGGATGCAGTCATGACCGCGCTCCCCAGCCACTGCAGCGCGGCAAACATCAGCGCGTCGCGGATGCCTTCGTGCGCGATCTCCTCGATCGCCTCGCCGATGAAGGCCTGGATCAGCAGCGCCTCGGCTTCCTTCTCCGGAATGCCGCGCGACATCAGATAGAACTTCAAGCCCGGATCGAGCGCGCCGGCGGTCGCGCCATGGCCGCAGACCACGTCGTCGGCGAAGATTTCCAGTTCCGGCTTGTTGTCGGCCTCGGCCTCGTCCGACAGCAGCAGCGCGCGCGTCATCATCTTGGCGTCGGTCTTCTGCGCGTGCGGCTCGACCATGATCTTGCCCTGGAACACGCCGTGGCTTTCGCCGTCGAGCACCGCCTTGAACTGCTCGCGGCTCTCGCAATCGCCGGCGGCGTGCTTGATCACCAGCGTGTTGTCGACGTGCTGGCTGGCCTTGAGCAGGCTGGCGCCGCCAATCGCGCCTTGCTGCCCTCGCCGGCAAAGCGCACGAAAGTCTGGTTGCGCACGACCGCGCCGCCGATGGTGAAGGCGAAATCCTTGTAGATGGCCTTGGCGCCGACCGTGACGCCGAGCGTCGAGACGCGCAGCGCCGCGTCGCCGTCGCAGCCGATCTTGATGTGATCGACCTGCGCGTTGTCGCCGATCACCAGTTCGAGCGCCGAATTGACCTGATAGTCGATGCCGTCCGGCCCGGAGAACGATCTCGATCAGCGTCACCTGCGCGCCCGGCTCGACGATCACCACCGAACGCGGATACATCGCGGCGGCGGCATCGCCGGAAAACACATGCGCGAGATGGATCGGCTTGGCCGGAGCCGCGCCGCGCTTGACGCGCAGCGCCACGCCGCCGCTCATGAACGCGGTGTTGAGCCAGTAGGCGGGATCGTCGCTGCCGGGCATTTGCCGAGCCGGTAGTCCGGACTCGTCGGCAAGAGACTTGAACAATTCGGCGAGCGTGACGCCCGGATCGGCGTGTTTGAGTTCGGTCCAGGCCGGCGCATAGCGGCCGTTGACGATGGCGAGCGATCGGCGTCGACGCCGGACAGGATCGCCGCAGATGTCGCGCTTTCGGCGTCGCGCTCGGCCGGGCCCGCCAGCGGCTTGGCCTCGCGCATCAGCGCGCGCAGATCGGTGTATTTCCATTCCTCGACGCGGCGATGCGGCAGGCCGCTCGCGTCGAAGCGCTTGAACGCGTCCTCGCGCAACGCGGCGACCGCGCCCTTGCCCGGCAGCGTGGCGCGCGCGGCGCGTAAAGGCAGCGCTCAGCGCCTGCTCGGCCGGGGTCTTGATGGCGCGGACTTCGGCGTTCATGGCTCAGGCCGCCTCGTCCGGAATATTGCGCGTAGCCCTTGGCCTCGAGCTCGAGCGCGAGCTCCTTGCCGCCGGACTTCACGACCCGGCCCTTGGCCAGCACGTGCACGACGTCGGGCACGATGTAATTGAGCAGCCGCTGATAATGCGTGATGACGATCATCGAGCGCTCCGGCGAGCGCAGCCGGTTGACGCCGTCGGCCACGATCTTCAGCGCGTCGATGTCGAGGCCGGAATCGGTCTCGTCGAGCACCGCCAGCCGCGGCTGCAGCATCGCCATCTGCAGGATCTCGTTGCGCTTCTTCTCGCCGCCGGAGAAGCCGACATTGACCGCGCGCCGCAGCATCTCCTGGCTCGATGCCGAGTTGCCTGGAGGTCTCGCGCACCAGCTTCATGAAATCGGGCGTGGAGAATTCCGGCTCGCCGCGCGTCTTGCGCTGCGCGTTGAGCGCGGTGCGCAGGAACGTCATGGTGGCGACGCCGGGCACTTCGACCGGATACTGGAAGGCCAGGAACACGCCCTTGGCGGCGCGCTCGTCGGGCGCCATCCCGAGGATGCTCTCGCCGTCGAGCAGCACGTCGCCCTCGGTGACCTTGTAATTGTCCTTGCCGGCCAGCACATAGGCGAGCGTCGACTTGCCGGAGCCGTTCGGGCCCATGATGGCCGCGACCTGGCCCTTCTCGACCGTCAGCGTCAGGCCGTTGAGGATTTTCTTGCCCTCGACCTCGACATGCAGATTTTTGATTTCCAGCAGCGCATTCTGATTCCCACTTATCTTCGCCGCGTAATAGTCGGCCTTTCGAATTAGCCCACGCTTCCTTCCAGAGAGATCGAAATCAGCTTCTGCGCCTCGACCGCGAATTCCATCGGCAATTGCTGCAGCACGTCCTTGACGAAGCCGTTGACGACCAGCGCGGTCGCCTCCTCCGCCGACATGCCGCGCTGGCGGCAATAGAACAGCATGTCCTCGGAGATCTTCGAGGTCGTCGCCTCGTGCTCGAACACGGCGGAGGAATTCTTCGCCTCGATATAGGGCACGGTATGCGCGCCGCACTGGTCGCCGATCAGCAGCGAGTCGCAATTGGTGAAGTTGCGCGCGTTGGTCGCCTTGCGGTGCGCGGTCACCAGGCCGCGATAGGTGTTGTTGGATTTGCCGGCCGAGATGCCCTTGGAGATGATGCGGCTGGTCGTGTTCTTGCCGAGATGGATCATCTTGGTGCCGCTGTCGACCTGCTGGCGGCCGTTCGAGATCGCGATCGAATAGAACTCGCCGCGCGAATTGTCGCCGCGCAGGATGCAGCTCGGATATTTCCAGGTGATGGCCGAGCCGGTCTCGACCTGGGTCCAGGAAATCTTCGAGCGCGCGCCGCGGCAGTCGCCGCGCTTGGTGACGAAGTTGTAGATGCCGCCCTTGCCGTCGGCGTCGCCCGGATACCAGTTCTGCACCGTCGAATATTTGATCTCGGCGTCGTCGAGCGCGACCAGCTCGACCACGGCGGCGTGCAGCTGGTTCTCGTCGCGCATCGGCGCGGTGCAGCCTTCGAGATAGCTGACGTAGGCGCCCTTGTCGGCGATGATCAGCGTGCGCTCGAACTGGCCGGTGTTGGCCTCGTTGATGCGGAAATAGGTCGACAGCTCCATCGGGCAGCGCACGCCCGGCGGCACGTAGACGAACGAGCCGTCGGAGAACACCGCCGAATTCAGCGTGGCGAAGAAATTGTCGGTCACCGGCACGACCGAGCCGAGATACTTCTTCACCAGATCGGGATGCTCGCGGATCGCCTCCGAGATCGGCATGAAGATCACGCCGGCCTTCTTCAGCTCTTCCTTGAAGGTGGTGGCGACCGAAACGCGAATCGAACACCGCGTCGACCGCGACGCGCGCGCTCGCCTTCTCGGGCCGCACGACGCCGGCCAGCATTTCCTGCTCGCGCAGCGGAATGCCGAGCTTCTCGTAGGTCTCGAGAATTTCCGGATCGACCTCGTCGAGCGAGGCCAGCGCGTTCTTCTTCGGCGCCGAGTAGTAATAGGCGTTCTGGTAATCGATCTTGGGATAGTCGACGCGCGCCCAGGTCGGCTCGCGCATGGTCAGCCAGCGCTTGAAGGCGTCCAGCCGCCAGTCCAGCATCCATTCCGGCTCGTTCTTCTTGGCCGAGATGAAGCGGACGGTGTCTTCCGACAGGCCCTTGGGGGCCTTCTCGGATTCGATGTCGGTGACGAACCCGTATTTGTATTGGTCAACGTCGATGCGGCGGACCTGTTCGACGGTCTCTTGTACGGCCGGCATTCTTCCCTCCGCTCACGGTTTCAAGGACCGCGGGTTGGATTTGTCGGTTATGGTCGGTTCGCTATCGCGTTGCGATCATTCCTGTGTGGTGGCGCTCAGGCGGCTCAGCGCTGGCGTTCAAGCTGAATTCTCGTGCTTCTTAAGTAGTGACGAACTGACGTTTAGTCCAAGCATTGAGCAGATTTTCGACGTCGCGCTCGGTGGTGCTCCAGCCGAGGCTGACGCGCACCGCGCCGCGCGCGAGCGCGGGTTCCACGCCCATGGCCGCCAGCACGTGCGAGGCCTGCACCTTGCCGGACGAACAGGCGGAACCGGACGACACCGCTATGCCGTTGAGATCGAAGGCGATTATCGCGGTCTCCGCCTTCATGCCGGGAACCGCGAACAGCGTCGTATTGGGCAGCCGCGGCGCGCCTGCGCCGAAAATCACCGCCTGCGGCGTCGCCGCCTTGATGCCGGCTTCGAGCCGATCGCGCAGCGCCGTCATGCGGGCGGCGTCCGCCTGCCTTGCGGCGGCCGCAGCCGCGCAGCCGCGCCGAAGCCGGCGATGGCGGCGACGTTCTCGGTTCCCGCGCGCAGGCCGCGCTCCTGGCCGCCGCCCTTGATCAGCGGCTCGGCGATATGGATGTCGCCGCGGCGGATGAGCGCGCCGACGCCCTGCGGGCCGCCGAGCTTGTGCGCGGAGAGGCTCAGAGATCGGCGCCGAGCTCGCCGATATCGACAATCGATGCGGCCGGCGCCCTGCACCGCGTCGACATGCAGCAGGCCGTTGGCGGCGTGCACGATCGCGGCGATCTCCGCGATCGGCTGGATCACGCCGGTCTCGTTGTTGGCGAGCATCACCGAGACCAGCGGACGCTCGGCCCGAGCAATGGCACGTTCTAAGAGCATGAAGATCGACGACGCCGTCGCCGGTCACCGGCAATGTCCTCGACCGCATCGGCCGGAAAGCGTCCGCCGCTGCGCACCGAAGGATGCTCGATCGCCGAGACGAACAGCCGGTCGCGCGGCTCCTTGCGGCCGCCGATCTCGAGCGCCGGCGTCAGCGCCAGCATGTTGGCTTCGGTGGCGCCGCTGGTGAAGGTGACGTTCTTGGCCTCGGCGCCGACCAGGCGCGGCGACCTGCTCGCGCGCCTCCTCGATCAGCCGGCGGGCGGCGCGGCCTTCGGCATGCACCGAGGAGGCATTGCCGGTCAGCTCCAGCGCCGCGACCATGGCGGCGCGCGCCTCCGGCCGCAGCGGCGCGGTGGCATTCCAGTCGAAATAGGCCCGCTCAGCTCATCGGATTGCGCCAGTATCTAATTACCGTTTTGGCTCCAGACCCCGCAAAAAGCTTGCTTTTTGCCCTGGGGATCGTGTTAGAAGCCCGCATTCACGCGCGCAACTTATAGCCTGTGTTGCGGCCGTGAACAGCGGAATTCATATAATTAGAATGGTTCTAAACTAGCGCCTGGATCGCTCAATTCCGCCAAGCGCTGAGCAAAATCCGATGCCGCGATCGTCACGCGGCAAGCCCGGTTCGAGGTCGACAGCAATGCCTGAAGTCATTTTCACCGGTCCGGCCGGACGGATCGAGGGCCGCTATCACCCGGCGCGGCAGAAGAACGCGCCGATCGCGATCGTCCTGCATCCGCACCCGCAATTCGGCGGGACGATGAACCACCAGATCATCTACCAGCTCTACTACGCCTTCGTGCATCGCGGCTTCTCGGCGCTGCGCTTCAATTTCCGCGGCGTCGGCCGCAGCCAGGGCTCGTTCGATCACGGCACCGGCGAATTGTCCGATGCCGCAGCCGCGCTCGACTGGGCGCAGACCATCAACCCGGAAGCGAAGAGCTGCTGGATCGCCGGCTTCTCGTTCGGCGCCTGGATCGGCATGCAGTTGCTGATGCGCCGGCCGGAGATCGAAGGCTTCATCTCGATCTGCCCGCCCGCCAATCTCTACGACTTCTCGTTCCTGGCGCCCTGCCCGTCGTCCGGCCTGATCATCCATGGCGACAAGGACGCGGTGGTGCCGCCCAAGGACGTCACCACGCTGGTCGACAAGCTCAAGACGCAGAAGGGCATCGTCATCGAGCAGAAGGTCGTGCCGGGCGCCAACCATTTCTTCGACGGCAAGGTCGAAGCCGCTGCTCACCTCGATCTGCGGCCTATCTCGACAAGCGGCTCAAGACCGAGCGCAAGCCGAGCGCGGCCTAACCGTCACGGCTGCGCGATCACGCCGCCCCGCATCGGCTGCGCTGACGCCGGTCGTGTGCGGAAACGTGATCGGCAAGCCGTTGAGCGTGCGCACCGCCAGATAGGCGAAGGCCTGCGCTTCGAGCGCATCGCGCCGACCAGCCGACCGCGTCGGCGGTCTCCACCGTCGCCGGCGCGAGCCGCTCGCGCCAGCATTCGCATCAACGTGCGGATTGCGCGCGCCGCCGCCGGCGACGATCCAGGCCTTCGGCGGCCGCCGGCAGATGCGGCACGATGCGCGCCGACCGCCTGCGCGGTCAGTGCCGACAGCGTCGCCGCGCCATCCGCCACGGAAAAATCCGGCAGGCCGATATTGGCGAAGGCGAAACGCGTTGCGGTCGAGCGACTTCGGGCGGCTTGAGATCGAAGAAACGCGTTGGCCAGCACGCGCGTCGACGAAAGCCTCGTCGGCTTTGCCCGTCGCCGCCTGATCGCCGTCGTGGTCGTAGCGGCGCGCCGGTGCGCGCGCGCATGAAATCGTCGATCAGCGCATTGCCCGGACCGGTGTCGCAGGCGATCGGATCGCCGCCGTCGACAAAGGTGACATTGGCGACGCCGCCGACATTGAGCACGGCGATCGGATGCGGCCGTGTCGAGATCGCGCGCCAGCGCCTGATGGAACACCGGCACCAGCGGCGCGCCCTGCCCGCCGGCGGCGACGTCGGCGGCGCGGAAATCGTGCGCCACCGGAATGCCGAGCCGGCGCGCCAGCGCCGCGCCGTCGCCGATCTGCACGGTCAGCCGCGCCGCCGGCCGGTGCAGCACGGTCTGGCCGTGGAAGCCGACAATGGCGACGTCGGCCTTGTCGATGCGCTCGGTCGGCGAGGAAGGCCTCCACCGTCTCGGCATGGACGCGGGTGACGAACGCCTCGGCCTCGGCCAGCACGCCCGGCCGCGCCGCGCGGTCGGTCAGGCCGGCGCCTTCGTGCCAGCGCCTGCCGCAGCAGCGCCCGCTCGTCGTCCGAATAGGGCCGGTAGCCGGTCGGCCCGAAGCCGGCGATCCGCTCGCCGTCGGTCTCGATCAGCGCCACATCGACGCCGTCGAGCGAGGTCCCGCTCATCAGCCCAATGGCCCGCAACCACCGCCAACGCCCTGCCCCTTCATTTATTTCGCCGGACCTGTTACACCACCGCGCCACACAGCATGCGACAAGGCCGCGCCGAGACTGGCAATGAGCGCCTATAAATCCGATTTTCTTAACATTCTTGCCGAGCGCGGCTTCATCCACCAGGTGTCGGAGCCCGACGCGCTCGATGCGCGCGCCAAGGCCGGCGCCATCACCGCCTATATCGGCTTCGACTGCACGGCGGCCTCGCTGCATGTCGGCTCGCTGCTGCCGATCATGATGCTCTATTGGCTGCAGCAGACCGGCCACAAGCCGATCGCGCTGATGGGCGGCGGCACCACCCGCGTCGGCGACCCGTCCGGCAAGGACGAGAGCCGGCGCATCCTCACCGACGAGACGATCGAGCAGAACCTCAACGGCATCCGCGCGATCTTTTCCAAATTCCTGAAATTCGAGGGCGCCGGCGGCAATGCCGTCATGGCCAACAATGCCGACTGGCTGAACAAGCTCAACTACATCGACTTCCTGCGCGACGTCGGCCAGCATTTCTCGGTCAACCGCATGCTGTCCTTCGACTCGGTGAAGATGCGGCTCGACCGCCAGCAGGAGCTCTCGTTCCTCGAATTCAACTACATGGTGCTGCAGGCCTACGACTTCGTCGAACTGCACAAGCGCAACGGCTGCATTCTGCAGATGGGCGGCTCCGATCAGTGGGGCAACATCGTCAACGGCATCGATCTCGGCCGCCGCATGGTGAACGCGCAACTGTTCGCGCTCACCGCGCCGCTGATCACCACCTCGTCCGGCGCCAAGATGGGCAAGACCGCCGCCGGCGCGGTCTGGCTCGACGCCGACCTGGTGAGCCCCTACGACTACTGGCAATACTGGCGCAACACCGAGGACGGCGACGTTGCGCGCTTCCTCAAGCTGTTCACCGTCCTGCCGCTCGACGAGATCGCGCGGCCTCGCCGCGCTGAAAGGCCAGGAGCATCAACGAGGCCAAGAAGGTGCTCGCCACCGAAGCGACCGCCCTGGTGCACGGCCGCGCCGCCGCCGATGAAGCCGCCGGCACCGCGCGCAAGACGTTCGAGGAAGGCGCGACCTCGCTGACGCTCTGCCGACCGTTGCGATCGCGCGCACCGGATTCGCCGCCGGTCTTGGCGTGCTGACTGCTTTCGTGACCGCCGGGCTTGTCAGCTTCGAACGGCGAAGTGCGCCGCGCCATCGCCAACAATGCGGTCGCGGTGAATGATGTGCGCATCACCGGCGAGAAACACATGATCGGCGAGAAGGACCTCACGTCCGACGGCGTCATCAAGCTGTCGCTCGGCAAAAAGAAGCACGTGCTGCTGAAGCCGACCTGACACGCGCGCATTTTTTCCACGCGCATGATCTATTCCGGAAACCGGTTCCCATTTTTCGGGATCTTGCGCTAGCGCGTCGGCGGAATGAAATTGCGGTCGAAGCTGCCGGGCGACGGAATGAACTTGCGCAGCAGGCCGGGCGCGATCGCGGTCACCGGATTGACCGAGATGCGCGGCGCGCTCGGCGGCCCGACCGCCTCGTAGGTGATGCCGAGCAGGCCCTCGTTGCTGCCGCCGCCGAGAAACAGTCCGACGATCGGGATCTGCCCGAACATGTTGTTGAGGCCGTAGAACGGCACGAATGTGCCGCGCAGATGCACGTCGTCCTTGGCGTAGTCGATCTGCCCTTCGATGGTCGCGCCCACCACCGGTCCGCGCACGACGCCGTCGCGCACCGCCATCGTGCCGGGCAGCCGCGTGAAGTCGCCATGCATCTCGGAAAATTCCACGCCGCCCTGCCCCTGGCCGGGCGCGCCGGCGACGACGCGATCGAGCGCCGGGTTCGCCGCGCACGACGAAATTGCGGATGTAGAGGGTGCCGACTTGCGGCGTCTGTTCCTGCGTCGGCGGGTCCATCGCCACCCACATCTGCCCGCCGAACATGCGCGGATACATGTCGGTGAACCGGAACAACGCACCGGCATCGTCGGTCTCGAAATAGATGACCTGGTGATTGTCGCTCGCACGCAGGCGCAGATCGCCGTTGAGCGGCGTGTCGCGGCCGATCTTGGACGTTCATCGCGAAGCTGCGGATGCGGCCGCCGCGGCGCGTGAGCTTGAGATCGAGCCCGCGCAGCGTCTCGCCATTGTGGCCGACGACCGTGCCGATCTTGATGTCGAGATCGAGATCGGTCTGTTTGTGCTTGGACTTCTCCGCCGTCGCCGGCCAGCGAGGACTTCACGAAATTGCGTCCCGTCATAAACGTCGCCGCGCATCGCCACGCGCAGCACGCCGTCGCTTCCGCGGTCGGCCTTGAGCGTGACCTTGTCGCCATCCGACAGACTGAACACCGGAAAATTCGCCGACACGATCTCGCTCGCATTGTCGAGTTCGACCGTGCCTTTCACGCTCGCGCCCGAACCGTCGATGGTCAGATCGTCGAAGCGCGTGATTTGGCCGGTCTTGACCAGCGTATAGGTGGCACGCGCCGGCTTGCCCGCCGGCTTCAGCCATCCCGGCAGCAGGTTGTCGATCTTCACCGGCGTGAGATCGGCATCCACGCTCATCGGACGTCCTTGCCATCGTCGCCGAGCCGCGCCGCGAGCTTGACCGGAATCGTGCCGGTGACGGTGCTGCCGAAATCGATGCCGAGCCGGCGGCGCGCGGCTTCGTCGATCATCGCCTGCAATCGCAATTCGGCGTCCGCATCGCCCTTCTTCTTGCTCAAATCGATCGTGGCCGGCGTGCCGTTGACCTTGACGTCGCCCTTGATCTGATAGCCGTCGGAGGACGCGGTCACCCGCAGCGACGACGCTTCGACCTTCTGGCCGAGCAGCATCTTGTCGGCGGCGAAGTTGGTCAGATCGGCGGTGATGGCATAGGTCGCGGAATTCTTCGGCACGTCGCGCCCGAGCAGCAGATTGACCGTGACCTGGGCGGCGATCGTGCCGCGGCTCGAGGCTCGGATCGAGCGTGATGCCGACATTTTCGCGCAACGCCTCGCTGGCCAGCAGCGCGGCCGCCGCCGGCACGGTTCCGTCGATGCGGAAGCGCACGCGCGCCGGCGCCGGTTTTGGATGCGTGTCCGGCACCTCGAAAATCCCGCTGGCAATATTGAGCTTGCGCCCCGGCGTCACTTCCACGGTGCCGCGGCCGAGATTGACGGTGGCGGTGCGGCCGGTGATGCGAACCGTGAGATCGGCGTCGCGGATCGCCGGCAAGGTGGCGAGCGGACGCAGCGTCGTGCCGCTGGTCTCGATATCGACGGACAGGCCGTCGTCGGGCATCGGCGGGCCATCGGGCTTGAAGTTCGGCAGCGGCGCATTGCCGGCGATCACCACGCGCTCGACCATGCCGCCGGAAATGTGGTCCTCGACCCACTCGCGCACCTGGACGGCGGCAAACACCGGCCACAGGCGCTTCATCACCGCCGTCGGCATGCGCGTGCCGGCGACGCCGAACGCCAGATGCGGCTCGGCGCCGGAATAATCGAGGCTGCCGGTGACCGCGACGGCGACATTGTACAAAGGCCGCGTATCGATGCGGCTGAAGTCGCCCTGATCGAGATCGATGCGGCGGCGCACCGTATCGATGCGTGCGCGCACCGCCACCCGATTGATGGCAATGCCCTCCTCGTCGGGTTTCCCCGCTGAAGCCAGGATCACCGGGTCGATCACCGGATCGCCGCGCGTCACGCTGAGCAGCCAGACGCCGTTCTGGTCGGCGGGCGCCTCCAGTGTGGCGCGCATGGTGAACTGATTGCCGCCCGATTGGATCTGGAACGGGATGATCAAAGCCCGCTGCCGCGCATCCCAATTGAACCGGATGTCGGCGTGATCGATCTTTATGCTGGTATTTTCGCCGAAGCGATCGACGATGGTGCCCGCATCCGCGATGACCTGGCCCTGCAGCCGCTGCAGCGTGCCATCGGACAAGATTTCCGCGCGCACGCTCGCCGACAGCGGCAAGTCCGCTTCGATATCGCCTTCGTTGAGACGCAAGGCCAGCAGAATGTCGCTGGACGAAACATTGCGCGCTTCGATGCCGACCGCGCGCACGCCCTCGCTGAGCGGCCGCATCGCGGCGCTGAATACCCATGGCCGGTCGGGAGTATCGGACGCCAGGCGAAAGATCACGCCGCCCTGCGTCGGCCGCGTCAGGCTCACATTGATCCGGCTGAAGGTCCATTGCTTGCCGTTGCGCTGGTCGTCGACGATCAGATTGCCGTTCTTGAGGCCGAGTTCGCGCAGATCGTGGCCGTCGAGGCCGGTCGCACCCAAGCCATCGATCCAGGTCAGGATGCCGGCGACGTCCTGCAAACCGGCGCGCAGCGCCCCCTGCGGCACCAGCGCGTCGGCAGATTGGCCGGGCTGCGCCGGAGTCAATGCCGGAGGTAATGTCGCGGACGCGGTGGCGATCGGCCGCTTGTCGGCGCCGGCGAACACGGTGACGCGGCCATCGGTCTCGATCCGCACCGACATTTCGGCGCCGACCAGATTGAGACTTTCCGCGCGCACCTTGCCGGTCAGCAGGCCGATGCCGGAAATGCCGACTTCCGCCTTCGGCGCGGTCGCGACCACGGTGCCGTCGGCGTCGCGCACCACGATGTCGCGCAAACGCAAGGAGGTGCGGCCGTTCTCGTCGCGCTCGATCTGCGTGCCGCCGACCGAGACGGTCTGATTGCCGCCGAAATTCTTTTCGATCGCCGCCTTCAACCACGGCGTCGCCATGTCGAGTTCGATCGGGCCGCTGGAGAGACGCCACCACAGGCCGGCAAGGGCGACCGCGACGACCGCGAAGGTGAGCGTCGCGCCCCAGAAGATCCGCCGCACGAATGGCCGGCGCAGAAACCTGACCGCGCCGCGGCGCAGTGCGGTCCACCGCCGGCGGCCGGGACGGCTGCGCCGCATGATGATGCGGATCATGATGCGGTCGATGGCCTGCGCCCGCCGCGTGGTGGGCCGGATGCCTATGATGCGTGGTCGCTAGGTGTCATGCCCTATAGGGCGCCCCTCGTCCGGCGCATTGCGCGTATTTTGCCGCCGGCCGGGAATTCGTCCAGCGCGGCCCGTGGCCCGTATCCGTGGAACCGCTTGCGCCCCCCCGACGCAACTGGCAATTCCAACATTGACGGGTCGAAAACGACGAAAGGAAGGCATATGGGACGCGAACTTGCCGCCGGTTCGAAGGCGCCGGCGTTCACCTTGCAACGCGACGGCGGGACGACGGTATCGTTGAAGGATTTCAAGGGCCGCAACCTCGTCCTCTATTTCTATCCCAAGGCCGACACCCCCGGCTGCACCAAGGAAGCCATCGCATTCTCCGGCCTGCGCGCCGCCTTCGCCAAAGCCGGCACCGAGATTCTCGGCGTCTCCGCCGATTCGGTGAAGGCGCAGGACAAATTCAAATCCAAGCATAAGCTCAAGATCGCGCTCGCCTCCGACGAGGCCAAGGAGATGCTGGAAGCTTATGGCGCTTGGGGTGAGAAATCGATGTATGGGCGCAAATACATGGGCGTCATCCGCAAGACTTTCCTGATCGACGGCGAGGGCCGCATCGCGCGGATCTGGCCGAAGGTGAGCGTGCCGGGGCACGCCGAAGAGGTGCTGGAGGCCGCGAAAGCCCTGTAATTCCCTCATTTCTCGGCGGAAATGTGCCGACAGACACTGCGAATTTCCGCTTTTTTAACCATAAGCGATTGATATCGACGGGCTGGTGCACCGGCTTTGGCCGCGGCCGAACCGGCGTGGAGCGTCGATGTCGCATTCGTCCCATTCGTATTATCCGACCGCCGATCACGCCGGCCGCACCGCGCAACCCCGCGCGCAATCCGCCGCCGCCATCTCCCGCCACCTGCACCGTGCCCACGGCGACTACACGCTGGTGCATGGCGGACGCCAGGTTCGCATCGGCCCGGTCGCGTTCTGGATCGTGGTCGGCACCCTGGTGGTCATGGGCGTCTGGTCGATCGCGACCGGCACCTATTTTGCCTTCAGCAACGACGTGCTCACCCGCCTGATCGGCCGCCAGGCCGAGATGCAATTCGCCTACGAGGACCGCATCGCCGAATTGCGCGCGCAGGTCGATCGCATCACCAGCCGGCAATTGCTCGACCAGGAGCAGTTCGAGCAGAAGCTCAACGCGCTGTTGCAACGGCAAGCGACATTGGAGCAGCGCACCTCGGCGCTCAGCGGCGACGTCGCCACCACCGGCTCGATCCGGCCCGCGCGCAACGCGCTGCCAGAGCTGCCGGCGAACAAGCCGGCCAAGGCCTCCCCGATCAACGACACCGTGATTTTCGTGGCGCCGCCCGACCGCGAGGCGCGGCTTGAATCGCGCGAATTGCCGGCGAGCATGACGCGCATCGCCAGCCGCAGCGATGCCGGCGGGCTCGACGGCATTCTCGGACGCATTTCGGCCGCGCTCGACAAGGTCGACCGGCGGCAGACCGCCGCGCTGACCGATCTGGAAGAACGCGTCGACACCAAGGCGCGCCGCATGCGCAGCGTGCTGAGCGATCTCGGCGTCGATCTCGCCAAGACGCCGGCGGGCGACAGTATTGGCGGACCGTTCGTGGCGCTGAAAGCCCCGCGATCGGGCGCCAGCGCCTTCGAGCGCCAGCTCTACCGCATCAATGTCGCGCGCGCGGAGATCAACCAATACTTCCACACTCTCGTCGCCGTGCCGGTGCGCAAGCCGGTGACCGGCGAAGTCGACATGAGTTCGCCGTTCGGCATGCGCATGGATCCGTTCCTGGGCCGGCCCGCCATCCACACCGGCATCGACCTGCGCGGCGAAACCGGCGAACCGGTGCACGCCACCGCCACCGGCAAGGTGAGCATCGCCGGCCGCGAAGGCGGCTACGGCAACATGGTCGAGATCAACCACGGCAACGGCTTGGCCACCCGCTACGGCCACCTCTCGGAAATCGACGTGAAGGTCGGCCAAACGGTGCGTATCGGCGACACCATCGGCAAGATCGGCTCGACCGGGCGATCCACCGGCCCGCATCTGCACTACGAGACGCGCATCGGCGGCGAAGCGGTCGATCCGCAGAAATTCCTGCGCGCCGGCGTCCGGCTCGGCAACGTGTAGCCCCTCGCCCGCTCGTCCCCGCGAAAGCGGGGACCCAGGGCAAGAATTTCTAACGCTGCAATCGAAGAACTGGATTCCCGCTTGCGCGGGAATGAGCGGAGTTTGCCGTCGGCTCTTTACTCCACATCCTCGACCTGCTCCGGCCCGCCGCCGAATGCCTTCTGCGCCAGCGCGGCCTGCATGAACTCGTCGAGATCGCCGTCGAGCACGCCCGACGTGTTCGAGGTCGAAACGCCGGTGCGCAGGTCCTTCACCATCTGATAGGGCTGCAAGACGTATGAGCGGATCTGGTGGCCCCAGCCGATATCGGTCTTGGCGGCCTGATCCGCCTCGGCCTTGGCCTCGCGCTTCTTCATCTCCGCTTCGAACAGCTTGGCGCGCAGCATGTCCCAGGCCATGGCGCGGTTGCGGTGCTGCGAGCGGTCCTGCTGACACTTCACCACGATGTTGGTCGGGATGTGGGTGAGCCGCACCGCCGACTCGGTCTTGTTGACGTGCTGGCCGCCGGCGCCGCCCGAACGCATGACGTCGGTGCGCACGTCGTTTTCGTTGATATCGATCTTGATGCGGTCGTCCACCACCGGAAAGACCACGACGCTGGCGAACGAAGTGTGCCGCCGCGCATTGGCGTCGAACGGCGAAATACGCACCAGCCGGTGCACGCCGTTCTCGCTCTTGAGCCAGCCATAGGCGTTGAGGCCCTTGATCACCACGGTCGCCGACTTGATGCCGGCGCCCTCGCCTTCGCTCTCCTCGATCCACTCGACCTTGTAGCCGTGTGACTCAGCCCAGCGCACATACATGCGCATCAGCATGCCGGCCCAGTCCTGGCTCTCGGTGCCGCCGGCGCCGGCATGGACTTCGAGATAGCAGTCGTTGGCGTCGGCCTCGCCGGACAGCAGCGCTTCCAGCTCGCGCCGTGCCACTTCCGCCTTCAGGCGCTTGAGCGCGGCTTCGGCCTCGACGATGGTCTTGTCGTCCTTCTCGGTCTCGCCCAGCTCGATCATGGTGAGCTGGTCGGCGAGCTCCTGCTCGATGCGCCCGATCGCCTTGAGCCGGTCCTCCAGCGCGTCGCGCTCGCGCATCACGCGCTGGCCGCGCGCCGGGTCGCTCCAGAGATTGGGATCCTCGGCCTCTTTGTTCAGCTCGGCGAGGCGGCGCGTCGCGGTATCGACGTCAAAGATGCCTCCTCAGCAGCCGCAGCGACTGCTTGATCTCTTCGACGAGGCTCTGGGTTTCCGCGCGCATGTTCATTCCAATGCCGCCAAAACGGCGTTTCGATTCTGTGTGAGGGGATTTAACGTCGGAGACGCGCCGGCGCAACCGGTCGGCAGTTTGCGCCACGAAAATAAGCGTATATTGTTCGCCTTGATCGGTTATCCCGGTACCCGCGCCTCCGATCGTAAAGGCGACCCGCCGCAGCGACAGCATGGGCCGCACAAGTCCTTCGAACTCGAAACGAAAAGATCGGCCACAGGCTTCGGCATGGCCGCTCGATCGCCGCCACGCGCGCCTTGCCGAAGATCACGCTGGTCGAAAATCCCTTCGAAGCCATCGGACGATCGGAACATATACGCACGATCTGGCGCGCGCTGCGAACCAACGCAGTCGAAGCAGCGATCTACGACGTTTACGGGCACTTGCCGGAGCAAGCTGTCGTCGTAGAAATGGAGCATTGCCAGGTTGACGCGATCGCCGACGGGATTCGAATATTCCACCTCAACGGCGACGAGATCCAACCCGCACTGCGCAAGATCGAAGAACGACAGGCTGGCTTCTTTTCGCAAGGATACAACATCGTGGCGCCGGCCTGGGAACTTCCACGCTACCCTGCCGTATGGGCGCAAGAGCTCAACCGCTTCGATGAAATCTGGGCACCGTCGGCCTTCGTTGAGGAGGCTCTGCGGCTCGGCGGTCAAGGTCCCTATTTTTCGACTGCGCAAGCTTGCGAGCCGCATGTCTCGACCTTGTTGGAGAAGCCGCATTTCGGAATTCCACCGGATAGCTTCGCGATCCTTTTTTCTTCGACGTGCGCTCATTCACCACGCGAAAGGACCCATGGTCGGCGATCGAAGCGTTTCGCTTGCTCTTGGCGGCGCGCCCCACATCCAACGCTCATCTTGTCCTGAAGCTGAATTACAGCGCATCAGACCCGCGCGTCGCCGCCAAGATCATGGACCGTATATCGCATTTTCGCGATCGCGTGATCGTTATCGACGCGACGATCACAAACAACGAGACGAAGAATCTCGTTCGGTGCTGCGACCGCTTTCTGTCATTGCACCGTTCCGAAGGCTTTGGGCGCGGCCCGGCCGAGGCCATGTTTTTTGGAAAGCCCGTGATCGCCACCGGCTCGTCCGGAAACATGGAATTCATGAACGACCGGGTCGCTTTCCCGATACGCTATAGCCTGCAACCCTTGAAAGAAGGCGAATACCTCCATTTCGAGGACCAATTCTGGGCCTATGCGGACGTCGCGCACTCCGCCGATGTTCTCATTCGGATCGTCGACGATCCGTCGCTTCGACGCAGACGGGGCAAGCGTGCCCGCGCGCACATGCGGCGGTAATTTTCAGACGTCGTTTTGGGCGCTACCTACCGCCGGCGCCTTGAAGCCATCGCCAAGGAAGGACGACGCCTGCGACACACTGAAACCGCTTCAGCGGCTCAATAAAGCCCGCCGGTGCCCGAACGCACCGCGCGATCCGCATCGGGAGAGACGCCCGCGCCATAAGGCGACGGCGCACCGCCGCCGCTGCCATAGCCGACCACCGAATAGCTGTCGGGCGGCGCGGTGCCGGGCTTGAAGGCTTCCAGGATCGGCCGCTCGGTGCCCGGTCCGGCGCGCTGCCCGGTCTTCAGGTCGACGCGGATGAGCTTGATGCCGGGCGGCACGCGGAACGGCACCGCCGGCTTGTCGGCGAGCGCGACTTTCATGAAATCCTTGACGATCGGCGCCGACAGGTGGCCGCCGGTCGCCCCGCGCCCGAGATGGCGAGGCTTGTCGTAGCCCATATAGACGCCGACCACGAGATCCGGCGTGAAGCCGATGAACCAGGCGTCCTTTTCGTCATTGGTGGTGCCGGTCTTGCCGGCGACTGGCTTGCCGACCTCCTTCTGGAAGCCAGCGCCGGCCGCGGTGCCGCGCAGCACAACGCCTTCCATCATCGAGGTGATCTGATAGGCGGTCATCGGGTCGAGCACCTGCTCGCGCCGGTCGATCAGCGAGGGCTCCGGCTGGTTCGCCCATTTCTGGCGCGTCGCAGCCGATGCATTCGCGCTCGTCGTGGCGATAGACGGTGTGGCCGTAGCGGTCCTGGATACGGTCGATCAGCGTCGGCTTCACGCGCCGGCCGCCATTGTCGAACATGGCGTAGGCGGTGACCATGCGCAGCAGCGTGGTTTCGCCGGCACCCAGTGCAAAGGACAGATACGGCGGCAGCTCGTCATAGACGCCGAACCGCTTGGCATATTCGGCGATCAGCGGCATGCCGACGTCCTGCGCCAGCCGCACCGTCATCACGTTGCGCGAATGCTCGATGCCGAAGCGCAAGGTCGAAGGACCATAGAAATTGTTTTCGTAGTTTTCCGGTTTCCAGACGCCGATCCCCGGCCCCTGGTCGATCTCGATCGGCGCATCGAGCACCAAGGTCGACGGGGTGTAGCCGTTATCGAGTGCGGCCGCGTAGACGATCGGCTTGAACGAGGAGCCGGGCTGGCGCAACGCTTGCGTGGCGCGATTGAACTGGCTCTGGTCGTAGGAGAAGCCGCCGACCATGGCGAGCACGCGCCCGGTCCAGGGATCCTCGACCACCATCGCGCCCGAGACTTCCGGGATCTGATGCAGGCGGTACTGCCCGTTGAGCTTGGCCGTCTCCACATAGACCACGTCACCGGCGTTGAGTACCTGGCCGACCTTGCTCACCGGCTTGCCGCCGCTCTTCACCCATTTCACGCCATCCAGCGCGACGATGCCGATGTCGCGTTCCTTGCTGATATAGCCGCCCGGTTCGCGTCCGGGCTGCAAGCCGATGCGGGCCGACTGATCGCTCACCTCCAGCACCACCGCGAGCCGCCAGGGCGCCACGTCGGTCAGCGCCTTGACGTCGGCGAGCTTGACGCCCCAGTCGCCGGCGATGTCGATCTTCGTGACCGGCCCGCGCCAGCCTTGCGTCTCGTCGAATTGCGCCAGGCCGTCGGTGAGCGTCTTGCGCGCCAGCACCTGCAGCTTGGTGTCGAGCGTGGTGCGCACCGATAGGCCGCCATCGTAAAGTTTTTTCTCGCCGTAGCGGTCGAACAGCTCGCGCCGCACTTCCTCGGCGAAATATTCCGCGGCGAAGGTGTGCGTGCTGGTCGCCTTTTGCGTCACGTTGAGCGGCGTGCGCTTGGCTTTCTCGGCGTTATCGGGATTGATCGAGCCGGTTTCCACCATGCGGTCGATCACCCAATTGCGCCGCTCCATCGCGCGCTCGATTTGGCGGAACGGATGATAGTTGTTCGGCGCTTTCGGCAGCGCGGCGAGATAGGCGGCCTCCGGCACGGTCAGCTCGTTGACGCCCTTGTCGAAATAAGTGAGCGAGGCCGAGGCGATGCCGTAGGCGCCGAGGCCGAGATAGATCTCGTTCAAGTAAAGTTCGAGGATCTTGTCCTTGCTGTAAGTGCGCTCGATCTTGAGCGCCAGCAGCGCCTCCTTGATCTTGCGTGCGAAGGAAATCTCGTTCGTCAACAAGAAGTTCTTGGCGACTTGTTGTGTAATGGTTGAAGCGCCTTGCGGGCGGCGGCTGGAGCCGAAATTCTGCGCATAGTTCACCGCCGCGCGCGCGATACCGGTGAAATCGAGCCCGCCATGGTCGTAGAAATTCTTGTCCTCGGCGGCGAGGAATGCATTGATCACCCGTTTCGGCACCGCCTGGACCGGAATGTACAGCCGGCGCTCGCGCGCATATTCGCCGACCAGCGAGCCGTCGGCCGCGTGCACGCGCGTCATCACCGGCGGCTCGTAATCCTGCAGCTGGGAATAGTCCGGCAGGTCCTTGGAATAGTGCCAGAGTAGCCCGGCGGTCGCGGCTACGCCCACCACGAACAGGATGGTGCCCGCCGCAAACAGGAAGCCGAGGAAGCGTAACAATAGCTTCATGCGTTAATCGTCCCGGGCCGCCGAGCGGCCGCCGCTCACTCTACCTAAAATCGCGGCAAGCTGCTGTGGTCGCTCCGTTTTATGTTGAAACTGAGGCCGCAAATCTCCCGTCATGTCGGGACAGCGAGCAGCGCCGGACCCGGAATCCAGACCCAAATTCGGTGCTTGTTTCTGGATTCCGGGTTCGCTCGCGGAGCCTGTCATCGGGCCGCGCTTCGCGCGGACCCGTTGGCGCGCGTCCCGGAATGACAAAATCATGCCCATCTCAATGGGCCCCCCCGCCGGCGCCGGCAACGCGCGGCGCCAGGAACGCAGCAACCGCCTGCACCAGAGCGTCGGCGGTGCGCGCGCGCCAGACTGGCGACATCAGTTGCTTGAGATCGTCCTTGGTCGACATGAAGCCTAGTTCCACCAGCACCGAGGGCACGTCCGGCGCCAGCAGCACCTTGAAGCCCGCCGATTTGAGCGGATGCCGGTGCAGCTTCGCCGTGCTCTTGAGCTCGCCCACCAGCGTGCGCGCGAACTGGTTGGAAAAGGTCTTGGTCTCGCGCTGCGCTAGATCGACCAGGATATTGGCGACGTCGTTCGGCTCGGTGGTGAGGTCGACGCCGGCGATTACGTCGGCCTTGTTCTCGGCTTCGGCCAACCGCGCGGCCTCCGCGTCGGAGGCGTGGTCCGACAGCGTATAGACGGTGGCGCCTTCCGCCTGCCCTTCGCTGCGCGGAATGGAATCGGCGTGGATCGAGATGAACAGCGCGGCATTGCGCGCGCGGGCAATGCGCACACGCTCGCCAAGCGGAATGAAGGTGTCGTCGCTGCGCGTCATCGCCACCCGGTATTTGCCGCCGCGCTCGAGCTTGTCGCGCAGCATGCGGGCGAATTCGAGCACGATGTCTTTCTCGCTCTCGCCGCTCAAGCCCTTGGTGCCGGTGTCGATGCCGCCATGGCCGGGATCGAGCACGACCAGCGGGCGCAAATCGGCGTTGTCCTTCGGCGCGATGTCGCTCGTCTTGGCAGCGGCGCTGTGCGCCGGGCGGTTCTCCAGCGAAATGGTGCGCAGGAAGTTGTCGCGGTCGATTGCCGCAAGATCGAGCACCAGCCGCGCCGGCTGACCCTCGGCGGCGGCAAGCGCGAACGCCTTGTCCACCCGCACCGGCCCCTTGGTATCGAGCACGATGCGCGAGCCGCCCTGCATGATCAGGCCGTAGCGGAACGCCTTCACCAGGCCGCGGCCGTGCTCGCCGGTCTGCGCCGGCAGCTTGAAGGTCACCTGCGGCAGATCGATCACCACGCGATAGGGGTCGGCGAGCGTGAAGGCGGCCACGTCGACCTTCTGGGTCAAGTCCATGACAAAACGGGTCAGCTTGTCGTCGCCGCCCAGCCGCACATCGGTCGCGACCGGGACCGAGACGGTCGGTGCCTCCAGATTGCGCGCGACAATGCCCGGCTCGGCCGCTAAGGCAGCCGAATCGCACAGCAGAACGACGCCCAAGACCAGTGCGATCGCGCGGACAGTCACGAATCCGACCCTTTCGGCCCCGTTTTACTCCATTAGGGAGTGCTTCGGTTAACGGAACTTGAGCAAACGCGGCATTCCGGGCGCCGGTGTGGCAAGCCTGCACAAGCTCCCTTGCCAGCACGGGTTTTCGACCGTATGTAGGGTCTGCTGACGGTTAAAGTTCCGGTTTTGCCGCGTTCGGGCCCCGGCCCGCCAGTCCAGGATCGCCCCCTCGAGGAAGCCGGGCGAACGGACGGCGAAGCGAGCCGAAACCCTTGTGAAGGACTTCCGGATCAGCGCGCGGTCAAGTCGGCCGTTCGCATCGAAGACCGTCAGCAACGAGAAACCTCGGCGGCGCTTGCTTAAGAGCGCGGCCGCAGCGCTACGGGTCGCAAGTTTCATGCTGCCAATGTCGCAGCAAAGGCAATTCGAGGTCCCCCGCTTTCGCGAGACAATCGTGAGTGCGCGGCTTGCTATGGGCCCCGCCGAGCTTTCGCGTGAAAACGCGCCCCTTTCCCTCAACACCAAATTGGCCGACCACCCTTTGCGTCGCCTTGCGCCCTCGACATTGCGCGAGAACGTGGGCTGGTCCGCCTCAGTGAGATTATCCAATGGCCGACAAAATGCTGATCGACGCGACCCATCCGGAGGAGACCCGGGTCGTGGTTCTGCGCGGCAACCGCGTCGAGGAATTCGACTTCGAGTCCGCAAACCGCAAGCAGCTTCGCGGTAACATCTATCTCGCCAAGGTCACCCGGGTTGAGCCGTCGCTACAGGCGGCGTTCGTCGATTACGGCGGCAACCGCCACGGCTTCCTGGCGTTTTCCGAAATCCACCCCGACTACTATCAAATTCCGGTCGCCGACCGGCAGGCGCTGATCGCGCAGGAAGAGCGTGACGCGCGCGCCGCCGATGCCGATGCCGATCACCGTGACCGCGGCGGGCGTGGCCGCAATCGTCACCGCCACCGCGGCGCCGAGCGCCAGCGCGATCGCGAGGTGGTGCAGAGCGAGCCGCTCGCCGGCGCAGAACCGCCGCAGCCAGGTACTGAGACCTCGCCGGGCGAAGTCGCCCTGGGCGGGCTTCCGCCAGAGCAGCCGCCAGAGACCGAACTGCCGGCGTCAACGCCAGCCCCTGCCGATCTCGAAGCGCAAGCAGAGGCTCAAGACGAAGCGCGCGAGGCTTACGAAAGTCCAACGGGTGATATCGAGACCGATTCCGCGCCGACCGCCGAGATTCCCGCCGGCGAAGCTGCAATCGAAGCGGGGCCGATGCCGGAAGGCGGCGAAGATCATGGCGAGACCGGCGATCATCTGGCCGCCGAATCCGCGCCGGCCGCCGAGACCGCGCCGTCCGAGGAACCGGGCGGCCAGAGCGGTCAAGGCAACGGCAGCGGCGAAGACCACCACGAAGAGGAAGCCGTGGAATCCGTCGGCGGCGCCGACGCCATGGAAGAAGTGCAGGAGCGCATGCCGCGCTTCCGCCGCCAGTACAAGATTCAAGAAGTGATCAAGCGCCGGCAGGTGATGCTGGTGCAGGTCGTCAAGGAAGAGCGCGGCACCAAGGGCGCCGCTCTCACCACCTATCTCTCGCTCGCCGGCCGCTATTCGGTGCTGATGCCCAACACCGCGCGCGGCGGCGGCATCAGCCGCAAGATCACCAGCGGCGAGGATCGCAACCGTCTGAAAGAAATCGCCTCGGATCTGGAAGTGCCGCAAGGCATGGGCGTGATCCTGCGCACCGCTGGCGCCAGCCGCACCAAGACGGAAGTCAAACGCGATTTCGAATACCTGCTGCGGCTGTGGGAGACGGTGCGCGACCTCACGCTCAAATCGATGGCGCCCAAGCTGGTCTACGAGGAAGGCTCGCTCACCAAGCGCTCGATCCGCGATCTCTACAGCAAGGATATCGACGAGATCATTGTCTCCGGCGACGAGGGCTACAAGGAAGCGCGCGAGTTCATGCGCATGCTGATGCCGAGCCATGCCAAGCATGTGAAGCTCTACAAGGACACGCAGCCGCTATTCACCCGCTACGCCATCGAGAGCCAACTCGACGCCATGTTCTCGCCCACCGTGCAGCTGCGCTCCGGCGGCTACATCGTGATCAACCAGGCCGAAGCGCTGGTCGCCATCGACGTGAACTCAGGGCGCGCGACGCGCGAGCACCACATCGAGGACACCGCGCTCAAGACCAATGGCGAGGCGGCGGAGGAAATCGCGCGCCAACTGCGCTTGCGCGATCTCGCCGGCCTGATCGTCATCGACTTCATCGACATGGACGAGAGCCGCAACAACCGCACCGTCGAGCGGCGGATGAAGGACGCGCTCAAGCACGACCGCGCCCGCATCCAGGTCGGCCACATCTCGCATTTCGGCCTGTTGGAGATGTCGCGCCAGCGCATCCGCACCTCGGTGCTGGAGTCTTCGACCGAAAAATGCCTGGTCTGCGGCGGCAGCGGCCATGTCCGCTCGGTGTCGTCGGTGTCGCTGCAATTGCTGCGCGCGATCGAGGAAATGCTGAACAAGGGCGCCACGCATAATCTGATCGTGCGCACGCGCTCGGAAGTGGCGCTTTACGTGCTCAATCACAAACGCGCGCATCTGCGCGCGCTGGAGGAACGCTTCCGCATCACCATCACCATTTCCGCCGATGCGACGGTGAACGCCCAAGTATCCTACATCGTCGATCGCGGCGAGCAGGTGCACACGGTGGAAGCCGCCAAAACTCTTGCCGCGGCGGTGCAGCCGCTATTGACCTCGGGGATCGAGGCGGACGAAGACGTGCTCGACGCCGCGGCCGAAGCCGACATCAAGACCGAAGCTGAAGGTGAGGCTGAGGCGGAAGCCGAAGTCGAGCCCGGCGAAGCCGCCGAGGCGCCGGATCTCGCACAAGCCGACAGTGGCGGCCAACCGCCGCGCGGCGACGGCGTGCGCGATGGCGGCCGCAGGCGGCGCCGGCGTGGCCGCGGTCGCGGCCGTGGCGGCGAGCTGCGTGAACCACGCGAGGGCGCTCCGCAATTCACCCACGAGAGCATGCCCGAGCACGCGATCGCGCACGAGGATCACGACGCCGGTTCGTCCGAGCAAGTCGGCCTCGACGAACAACAGGCGCGCCAGGGTGCCCCGGCCGAGGGCGAAGCCGGCGAGGTGCGCCGGCGGCGGCGGCGTGGCCGTCGCGGCGGACGCCGCAATCGGCAGGGGCGCAACGGCGAGGCGCCATTCCAATCCAGTGGTGGCGAGGGTGAACCGGGCTTGCAGCATGCGGTCCAGGACCTCGACCGGCCGCCCGCGAGTTATGATCGCGCACCGGCCATGGAACGCCCGATCATTGACCGGCCGTACAACGAGCCGCCGGCTTCGCCCGCCCGAAGAACGGCCCGCTCCGCCGCCGACCGCCGCGCCGGCGCAAGCCGAGCGAGAGCCGCCGCGCCGGCGCTCGACCATCCGCGAACCGGCGCCGATCGCCGCCAGCGGCGCCCCGCCGGCGCCAACTTTACCGCCGCCGACGCCGGTGATCTCCAGCACGGCGAGCGAGGACAACGGCCAGCCCAAGCGCGGCTGGTGGGCAAAGAAATTCCTCGGCGACAAGGGCTGACATGGGCTTGCGCGTGATCCCGAAACAGCCTGCCGCGGACCTGCTCCGGGGCGGGCATCGGTTTTCGGAACAGATCATGCGCCGGATAAAATGAAGTCCGCCTGGATCGAGCGCGACGCCAAGGCCGCGGTCGATCGCTATGGCAAGGCCGGCATCGCTGCCGACCTGGCGCTGCGGATTTATACCACGCAGCTCATCGGCCGCGAGCGCAAGCTGGTCTTGCACGGCGGCGGCAACACCTCGCTGAAGACGACGATGCGCGATCTCGCCGGCGAGGAACTCGCGGTGCTGCGCGTGAAGGGCTCCGGCGCTGACATGGGCGCCATCGAGCCGGCCGGCTTCCCGGCGGTGCGGCTCGAGCCGCTTCGAAGCTTACGCGCGCGTGAAAAACTTTCCGACGACGAGATGGCACTGGCGCAGCGCGCCTACCTGATCGATCCGCAAGCGCCCTCGCCCTCGGTCGAAATGCTGCTGCACGCTTTCGTGCCGGCGAAATTCATCGACCACACCCACGCCACCGCCGTGCTGAGCCTGATCGATCAGCCCAATGCGGTCGAACTGTGCGCGGAAACTTTCAGCGGCCGGCTCGGCTTCGTGCCCTATCTGATGCCGGGCTTCGGGCTGGCCAAAAAAGCCGCCGCGGTGTTCGAGCAAAATTCAAAAGTCGATGGGCTGATTCTCGACAAGCACGGCATCTTTACGTTCAGCAGCGACCCGCGCGAGGCTTACGAACGCATGGTCGAGTTCGTCACGCTTGCCGAGCAGCGTCTGACGAAAAATCGCAAAGCCGTGTTCGCGGGCGCGAGACTGCCGCAACGGGTCGCGCCCGCCATCGAGGTCGCGCCGATCCTGCGCGGCGCCTGCGCCTTGCGCGATGCCGGCGGCGAAGGCGCGCACCAGCGCCTGATCCTCGAATTCCGCGCCAGCGCTGCGATCTTGAATTACGTCAACGGCAAGGATGCCGCGCGGTATGCCCGCGCCGGCGTGATCACGCCCGATCATGTGATCCGCGCCAAGCCGTGGCCGCTGATCCTAGCCGCGCCGGAAGTCGGCCAACTCGACGGCTTCAAGAATGCCGCACAGCAGGCCGCGCAGAAATTTATGGACGACTACAAGGCTTATTTTGAGCGCAACAAGGCGCGCGCGAAAGGCGCGGCCATGCACGATCCGGCGCCGCGCGTCGTGCTGGTGCCGGGCCTCGGCCTGTTCGGGCTGGGCGCCAGCGCCAAGGATGCCGCGATAGCGGCCGACATCGCGGAAGCCGCGGCCGAGGGCATCACCGATGCCGAGGCGATCGGTCGCTTCACGCCGATCTCGGAAGCCGACATGTTCGATTGCGAATATTGGCCGCTCGAACTGGCCAAGCTGGGCGCGCGCAAGGATTTGCCGCTCGCCGGCCAGGTCGCGGTCATCACCGGCGCCGGCGGCGCCATCGGCGCGGCCACCGCGCAAGTTTTCGCGGCAGCCGGCGCGGAGGTGGCGCTGCTCGATCTCGATGCCGCCGCCGCGCAGGCGAAAGCCAAGGCGATCGGCGGCAACACCATCGCAATTAAATGCGATGTGACCGACGCAGGCTCGGTGCGCGAGGCTTTCAATCAGGTGGTGGCCGCTTTCGGCGGCGTCGATCTCCTGGTGTCGAACGCCGGCGCCGCCTGGCAGGGCAAGATCGGCGAGGTCGACGAGCCCGTTCTGCGCGCCAGTTTCGAGCTGAATTTCTTCGCGCACCAGAAGGTGGCGCAAGCGGCGGTGAAGATCATGCTGGCGCAGGGCACCGGCGGCTGCCTGCTGTTCAACGTCTCCAAACAGGCGGTGAACCCGGGCGCCAATTTCGGCCCCTACGGGTTGCCCAAGGCGGCAACCTTATTCCTGGTGCGACAGTATGCGCTCGATTATGGCGCCGACGGGATCCGCGCCAATGCGGTCAACGCCGACCGCATCCGCTCGGGGCTGCTGACCGAGGATTTCATTAGGGACCGCGCCAAGGCGCGCGGGGTCTCCGAGCAGGAGTACATGACCGGCAATCTGCTTCAGCGCGAGGTCACGGCGCAAGACGTGGCGCAGGCCTTCCTGGCCCAGGCGCTGGCGCTTAAAACTACCGCCGACGTCACCACCGTCGACGGCGGCAATATTGCAGCGGCTTTGAGATAGCCGCGCGAGGCGTGCTATCGTGATTCCCGCGACTGTCGGAAGGAGCCACCCATGCTGCGACGCCTAAGCCTCATCGGCCTGCTGCCTCTCCTCATGCTGTCAACGCCGGCATCGGCGATCACGGCACAGCAGAAGATGGAGACCTGCCAGTTCGGCGCCAACGACCAGAAGCTTGCCGGTGCCAAACGCAACGCCTTCATCGCCAAGTGCATGTCCAACAAAAATGACAAGCGCGGCCCGACCGCAAAGCCCACCGGCAAGAAGCCCGTGGGCAACACGCCTGCGGCGGCTCCGGCCCCGAAGCAGTGAGCGCACGCCGATTTCAGATCAAGCGCAACGCGAGTACCCATGCCGGAAGCCGATAACCCGGGCCAACGCTACCAGGCCGACAAGCCGCAAGCCGCGCCCGGCTTTTTCCTGAAAGGCTCGCACCAATACGACTGGGGCCTGAAGAACCGCCTCGCCCGCGTGTTCAATCCGGCATCGGGGCGCACGGTGATGCTCGCCGTCGACCACGGCTATTTCCAGGGGCCGACATCGGGTCTGGAGCGCATCGATTTGTCGATCGTGCCGCTGCTGCCGCAATGCGACGCGCTGTTCTGCACCCGCGGCGTGCTGCGCTCCCTGATCCCGGCGGACACCCAGAAGCCGATGGTGCTGCGTGCCAGCGGCGGCCCCAGCATCCTGCGTGAAGAATTATCCGACGAGCAGATCGCCATGGACATGGACGACGCGGTACGGCTCAACGCCGCCGGCGTCGGCATCCAGGTGTTCATTGGCGGCGAGCACGAGACCCGCTCGGTCCACAACATGACCAGGCTGGTGGACGCCGGTCTGCGCGTCGGCATGCCGGTGATGGGCGTCACCGCGGTCGGCAAGAACATGGTGCGCGACGCACAATATTTCCGACTCGCCTGCCGCATCATCGCCGAGCTCGGCGCGCAATACGTGAAGACCTATTATGTCGACGACGGCTTCGAGACCGTCACCGCCTCCTGCCCGGTGCCGATCGTGATGGCCGGCGGCAAGAAGCTGCCCGAGCTCGACGCGCTCACCATGGCCTATAACGCGGTGAGCCAAGGCGCCGCCGGCGTCGACATGGGCCGCAACATTTTCCAGTCCGACGCGCCGAAGGCGATGATCGCAGCGGTCAACGCGGTGGTACACAAGAACGCCAAGCCGAAAGAGGCGCTGGAAATTTACCAGTCGTTCAAGGCCAAGGGCTGAGCGGCGCTGCGGACTTGACTCCGCACCATCCGCCTGTGACATCCCGCGCGGCCCAAAATCATACCGGCGAAAAAGCAGTACTGGAGTAGTCATGATCAGAGTTTTATTGGCGGCGGCGTGCCTGATGCTCTTTGCCGCAACCCTGCAGGCCGGCGGCCTCGACGATCTCAAGGCGGCGATGGCGGCGGCGGAAAACGGCAAAAGCGACGATGCCATCCGGCTGTTCAGCCAGGCGCTCGATGCCCGCGATCTTTCGCCCGCCGATCAGTTCGCCGCTCGCAAAGGCCGCGGCAAAGAGTACACCAGCAAAAGCCTGATCGCCGACGCCTTCGAGCGGCTCGACCAGGCGCGCGGCTTTCGGAACGACGCCATCGCCGATTTCACCGCCGCGCTCGGCATCAAGACCGATGACGCCGGCGTCTACATCACGCGCGGACAAGACTACGACTTGAACGGTCAATACGATTCCGCGATCGCCGATTTTGATGCGGCACTCAAGCTTGACAACTCGCCGGTCACGCTAGTCCAACGCGCCGTCAGCCTGAGCGCCAAGGGCGACTACGATCGCGCGGTCGCCGACTACACCGCCGCGCTCGCCATCGCCACCAAAGATGCCAAGGACGCTAAGGATGCCGGCTTCGACGCCTCGGATATCTATAGCCAACGCGGCTATGCCCAATTTATCGCCGCGCGCTACGCCGCCGCCGCCGACGATTTCGACAAGGCGCTGACGCTCGGGTCGGCCGCGCGCAGCGGCGACGTGCTGTGGCTTCCCTACCAGGCGGCCTGGCTGCACATCGCGCGCGCCAGAGCCGGCCAGAACGACGCCGAGGAACTCGCACGCAACGCCGGCAAAATCGACCTCAAGCAATGGCCCGGCACGCTGATCGCGTTTTTTCTCGGCCAAGCCAAGGCCGATCAATTGTCGCCGCCCTCGAGCCACGGCGCCATGGGGCGCGGGCGCGAGTGTAGTCTGACGTTCTTTTCCGGCGAGCACGCGCTCATCAAGAACGACGGCGCGGAGGCGGCGCGGCAGTTCACGCGCGCGCGCGCGGTGTGCAACATCCACACCGTGCATTACCTCGCCGCCGGGGTCGAATTGAAGCGCCTGGGGAAATGACAACGGACGACAGGGTGCAAAGAAAAAAAGGGCACTCTCAGGCGGCGTACAATGCCAATACCCGCGAAAGAGCGCCCTTGCGTTGCACCTTGAGGAAAGCTCGCAAGCTCCTCAGCAACGAGCTTTTCAACATGCTGTGAAAGCAAAGCTCGAAGCCGCGGCAACGTCTTTGATCTAGATCAGACAGCGCGACTGACCCGTTTGCCGCGGGCTGAACCAACCGTTCGCCCCTCAATCGCTCTGCAAGATGACGTTTTTCACCATCGGATAGATCTGCTGCTGCCAGGTGCGGCCGCTGAACACGCCGTAATGGCCGACGCCGGCTTGCATATGGTGGCGCTTGCGGGAGGGCCGCAATGACGTGCACAGGTCGTGCGCGGCCAGCGTCTGCCCGACCGCGCAGATGTCGTCCTTCTCGCCCTCCACCGTGAACAGCATGGTGCGCTTGATCGCGCGCGGCTCGACCTTCTGATTCTCATAAGTGAGCGCGCCGAGCGGCAGCGCATGCTCCTGGAACACCAGCCGCACCGTCTCCAGATAAAACTCCGCGGTGAGGTCGAGCACGGCGAAATATTCGTCGTAGAATGCCTTGGTCTGCGCCGCCTTGGCCTCCTCGCCGCGCGCCAGGTTCTCGTACAGCTCCTGATGCGCCTTCACATGCCGCTCGATATTCATGCTCATGAAGGCGGCGAGCTGCACGAAGCCGGGATAGACCTTGCGCTGAGCCCCGCCGTAGCGATAGGGCACGGAAGCGATCAGGTTCTTCTCGAACCAGTCGATCGGCTTGCCCTTGGCGAGTTCGTTGACCTTGGTCGGGTTGACGCGGGTGTCGATCGGGCCGGCCATCAGCGTCATCGAGCGCGGCTGCGGCATGATTGTCGCCCTGCGCCATCACCGCCGCCGCCACCAGCGCGGCCACGCAGGGCTGGCACACCGCGACCAGATGCGCGCCCGGCCCGATCGTCTCCAGAAAACGGATCAGGTGGCCGATATATTCGTCGAAGCCGAAGCGGCCGTGCGCGGTCGCAACGTCGCGCGCATTGTGCCAGTCGGTGATGTAGACGTCGTGCTCGGGCAGCATGGTGCGCACGGTGGCGCGCAAGAGCGTGGCGAAATGGCCGGACAGCGGCGCGATCAGCAGCACGCGCGGCTGCGCCTGCTCGATGTCCTTCTTGAAATGCAGCAGCGTGCCGAACGGCGTCACCTCGGCCGCCTCCTCGGTCACCGCCACCTCGCGGTTTCCCACCATGACGCTGTCGATGCCGTAAGGCGGGCGGGCGTGGGTCAGCCCGGCGCGCGCGATCAACTCATAGGCGGCGGTAAGATTGCTGAGCGGCGACGGCCGCGCCGAGCCGTTGAGCCGTTCGCCCACGGTCTTCGCCGCCATGCCGGCAAGGGCGCGCACCGGCACCATGATGTCGGAATGCGCCTGATAGGCTTGATAAAGCATCCAGTCCCTGGCGGTCCCGGCGAACCGCAGGGAAAGGCTAGTGCATTTTATGTTGCAGTGCGAGATAAAATTCTGGCCCAGCCCGCCTGGGGACAAGCCGGCTGGCATGCCTTTTTGCAGCACGGGAAGGTATTGATCGGGCAGAACTTTCGTCTAAGCTGCGCAATGCCGGGCCGTTGAATAGGGACATTTTCGCCCCATGGCCAAGGCTGCCCTCACCATTGCCAGCAAGAACTACGGCTCCTGGTCGCTGCGCGGCTGGCTGCTCTGCAAGATGGCCGGGCTCGATTTCGTCGAGCAGACAGTCGCCAGCGACGACCCCTCGACCCGCGCCGAATTGCTGCTGCTGTCGCCCTCGTTCCTGGTGCCGTGCCTGACCCATGACGGCATCAAGGTCTGGGACACGCTGGCGATCGCCGAATATCTCGACGAGATCCTGCCCGAGGCCGGTCTGCTGCCGAAGATCGCGCGCCGCGCGCGCCCATTGCCGCTCGATCTGCGGCGAGATGCATTCCGGCTTTTCCAACATGCGCTCGGCGCTGCCGATGAACCTGAAGGCGCACCACCCCGGCTTCAAGGTCTGGGCCGGCGCGCAGGCCGACATCGACCGCATCATCAGCATCTGGCGCGAGTGCCTGGCCGCCAGCAAGGGACCGTTCCTGTTCGGCGAGCACGCTTGCATGGCCGACGCCATGTTCGCGCCGGTGGTGACGCGCTTCCTCACCTACGACGTGAAGCTTGATTCCGATTGCGCGGCCTATTGCAAGGCGGTGATGGCGTTGCCGCAGATGCAGGAATGGATCGAGGCTGCCAAGGCCGAGCCGGACGAGGTGGTCGAGCTCGACGTGGAGTTCTAGGGCCCCCTTAAAGTATGACATAGCTCAAAGCCGGCGCCGGCTTGCCATGGCAAAAGTGGCCCTCCGCGGAGGTTTGCCATGACCAAGCCGATTGCCGACAAGGTCGAGGTCGCGCTCGAATATCCCGACAAGCTCTATATCGGGTCCTTCGAGCGATCGTCGCGCTTTGACGCGCACCTCGAAGCGAACGGCATCGCGCTGATCTTCGAGCGGCCCGGCGCCGACGACGTGCACAAGACGGTGCACCTGCACATCCATTTCGGTCTTTTTGCCGATATTTTGCGCGAGCTCGCCGCGAGCGTTTCGCGCGTGCCGAAGGACGACGTCCTGCACCGCGAACAATTGGCGCAGGCCGCCGGCGCCTTGCACGCCGCGCTGACGAAAGCCTAGCGCTTTGCGAGCCAGGCGCCGATCCGCGCCACCGCCTCGTGCATCTCGGCGGCCGAGCCGGCGTAACAGAAGCGCAAAAAATTGTGGCCGTTCACCGGATCGAAATCGATGCCCGGCGTCGCCGCCACGTGCGCCTCGTTCAGCATGCGCTTGGCGAAATCCAGGCTGTCGTCGGAAAACTTCGAAATATCGGCATAGAGATAGAAGGCGCCGTCGACCGGCAGGAATTTGTCGAGCCCGGCTTTCGGCAGGCCTTCGGTGAGAATGCGCCGGTTCTCCTCGTAGCCGTGCTTGACCGCCTCCATTTCGGCGCGGCCGTCGAAGGCGGCCTCCGCCGCCACCTGCGCCAGCGTCGGCACCGAGATCGCGAGATTGCCCTGCAACCGTTCGACCGCGCGCACCAGACTCTCCGGCACCACCATCCAGCCCACGCGCCAGCCGGTCATGCAGAAATATTTCGAGAACGAATTGATCACCAGCGCGCGCTCCGAAGAATTTGCCGCGGTCTCGGCGGCAAACGCATAATCGAGGCCGTGATAGATCTCGTCGGAGATCACGCGGATGCCTTCCGCCTCGGCGACCGCGATCAGGCGCGAGAGCGCGTCGGCATCCATCATGGTGCCGGTCGGATTGGCCGGGCTCGCCACCACCACGCCGGCCAGCGGCGATTGCCGATGCGCCGCGATCAGCGCCTTGGCCGACAGCGCCCAGCGCGTCTCGGCGGAGGTCTCGATCAGCACCGGCTCGCAGCCGAGCGCGGAGAGGATGTGCCGGTAAGGCGGATAGCCGGGATTGGCCAGCGCCACCCGGTCGCCCGGCTCGAACAGCGCCAGGAACGCCAGGATGAAGCCGCCCGAGGAGCCGGTGGTGACCACCACGCGCGCCGGGTCGAGCGCGAGCTCATAGGTGTCGGCATAGTGGCGGGCGATTCGAGCGCGCAAGCTCGGGATGCCGAGCGTCTCGGTATAGCCGATGCGGCCATGCACGAGCGCCGCCTGCGCCGCACGCAGCGCCGTTGCCGGCGCGGGCGCCGCCGGCTGGCCGACCTCCATATGCACGACGCGGGCGCCCTTGGCCTCGAGTTGTGCCGCCGCCGCCATCACGTCCATGACCATGAACGGCGGCACATTGCTGCGTTTGGAGGGCATTAACAGATGTTTTGCCGCCTCAAGCATCGTTAATCGACTGCTCCCGCCCCGCTGTTGCCGCATTCCCCTGCGTTTTTCATGACTCAGACGTGATCGCAAGCCGCGTTGACCGCCTTAGGGCGCGTCACTAGGTTCACGCCCATCCGGCAGTAAAGATCGGCATGATCGAGAACGGGACACCTATCAGGGCACGGCGCATGGCGCCAGCAGTCCGCGCGCTCGCGCTGGTCACCGCCTTTGCGGTCGCGGCCGCCAGCGGCGGTCCGGCGCTCGAGCAGGCGCGGGCGCAGGATTTGCCGCACGGCCTGCCGATCATCCGCGACACCGAGATCGAGCAGCTGTTGCGCGACTACGCGCGGCCGATCCTGAACGCGGCCGGCCTCGCCCAGCAGGGCGTCAAGGTGGTCGTGCTCAACGACCGCACCTTCAACGCCTTCGTCATGGACGGCCGCCACATCTTCATCAATGCCGGTGCGCTGTTCGACGCCAAGACGCCGAACGAGATCATCGGCGTGTTCGCGCACGAGACCGGCCACCTTGCCGGCGGTCATCTGCAGCGCCTGCGCGAGCAGCTCGCCCAGGCGCAGACCGCATCGATCATCGCCATGCTGGCCGGCGTCGGCGCCATGGTCGCCGGCGCGCGCTCCGGCGGCAACGCCGACATCGGCGCCGCGGCGATCCTGGCGCCGCAAATGTCGATCCAGCGCACGCTGCTCGCCTATGTGCGCACCCAGGAAGACCAGGCCGACCACGCCGGCGTGAAATTTCTCAACGCCACCGGCCAGTCGCCCAAGGGCATGCTCGATTTGTTCCAGCGCCTGACCAGCGAGTCGCTGTTCAATTCGCGCTACGTCGATCCTTATCTGCAGTCCCATCCGATGCCGGCCGAGCGCGTCGCCGCGCTCGAAGTGCTGGCCAAGGCGAGCCCCTATTTTGACCGCAAGGATTCCCCGGAATTGCAGCTGCGCCACGACATGATGCGCGCCAAATTGTCCGGCTTCCTGGATCGGCCCGACACGGTCGCGCGCCGCTATCCGCTCGGCGATCACAGCCTGCCGGCGCGCTATGCCCGCGCCATTTCGACCTATCGTCATTCGGAAATGCGCGAGGCGGTCGCGCAGATCGACGGCTTGATCCAGACGCAGCCGAACAATCCTTATTTCTATGAGCTCAAGGGCCAGACGCTGTTGGAAGGCGGCCATCCGGCCGACGCGATCGCGCCGCTGCGCCACGCGGTGGCGCTCTCGCACGGCGCGCCGCTGATCGATATCATGCTCGGCCAGGCGCTGATCGCCACCAACGACACCAAACTCGCCGAGGAAGCCGTCCCGCTGCTGCGCAGCGCGCTGGCGCGCGAGCCGGAGGCGCCGGAAGCCTATGCCCAGCTCGCCATGGCCTATGGCCGCAAGGGCGATCTCGCCAATGCCGACCTCGCCGCCGCGCAGGCCGCCTTCACGCGCGGCGACCTCAAGACCGCGCGTCAGCTGGCCTCGCGCGCCAAGACCCGCCTGCCCGTAGGCTCGCCCGCCTGGGTGCGCGCCGACGATATCGTCACCGTCAAGCCGCCGAACGCCGCAAACCAAATGACCACAGCAAGGACAAAACCTATGACATCGAGCCCGCGTCTTATCGCCGCCGTTTGTGCTGCGTTGCTGGCCGTTGCCGCGCCGCAAGCCGTGCGGGCGCAGGATTTCTCACCCGCTCAGCGCGGTTCGATCGAGACCATCGTGCGCAACTACCTGATCGCGCATCCGGAAGTGTTGCAGGAGGCGATGGCCGAGCTGGAGAAGCGCCAGACCGCGGCGGAAGCCGAAAAGCACAAGGTCGCGGTCAAGGAGCACGCGCAGACGCTGTACTCGTCGCCGCGCCAGGTCACGCTCGGCAATCCGAACGGCAACGTCACCTTCGTCGAGTTCTTCGATTACAATTGCGGTTACTGCAAGCGCGCCATGGACGACATGCTGACGCTGCTCAAGGACGATTCTCAACCTCAAGGTCGTGCTCAAGGAATTCCCGGTGCTCGGGCCGGGCTCGATCGAAGCCGCGCAAGTCGCCGTCGCCGTGCGCATGCAGGACAAGACCGGCAAGAAATATCTCGAATTCCACACCAAACTGCTCGGCGGCCGCGGTCAGGCCGACAAGGCGCGCGCGCTCGCGGTGGCCAAGGAAATCGGCCTGGATATGAGCCGGCTCGAAAAGGACCTGGCCGGCCCCGAAGTGAAGGCCACGCTGCAGGAAGACTTCAAACTCGCCGAAGCGCTCGGCCTCAACGGCACGCCGAGCTACGTGATCGGCTCCGACGTGGTGGTCGGCGCCATCGGGCTTGCCGGCCTGCAGGAAAAGGTCAACACCGCGCGCTGCGGCAAGGCGACCTGCTGACGGCGCCGCGGCGCCGCACGCCATTTTCAGCTAACAGTCGGCCGCCGGCGGTTTTATCCCCCGGCGGCCGTTTTGCACTACGAAAGTCGGGAACCGAGTTCCACCCGAGCGAGTTATCGCGCGCATGTATACGGTCGGCATGGAAGAAGAATATTTCGTGTTCGACGCCAAGACGCGCCGGGCCGTGCGCCGCGTCGACAAGAAATTCCTTAGCCTCGCCCGTGCAAAACTCGGCGACCGCGTGATGACCGAGATGCTGCAGTCGCAGATCGAGGTGGCGACGCCGCCCTGCGCCACCATGAATGAGGCGCGCGACCATCTCGCGCACTATCGCCGCGCGCTTGGGCAAGCCGCCGCCGAGCGCAAGCTCGGCCTCGCCGCCATGGGCACCTTCCCGCTCGCGTTCTGGCCGGAGCAGATCGTCACGCCGAAGGCGCGCTACGGCGCGATCATGGACGACCTGCAGATGATCGGTTACCGCAACATGCTGTGCGGCATGCACGTGCATGTGGAGGTGCCGGACCTCGACACCCGCATCAATCTCATCATGCGGCTGACGCCCTATCTGCCGCTGCTGCTGGCGCTCTCGACCTCGTCGCCGTTCTGGCAGGGCCACCTCACCGGTCTGTGCGGCTATCGCCTGGCCGCCTATGACGAGCTGCCGCGCACCGGCTTGCCGGAACTGTTCCGCACCAAAGAAGACTACGACGAATTCGTCGCCGCGCTCACCTGGGCGAAGATCATTCCGGACGCCAGCTATATCTGGTGGGCGCTGCGGCCGTCGCTGCCAAACCCGACCGTCGAATTGCGCATCGCCGACAGTTGCACGCGGCTCGACGACGCGGTGGCGATCGCCGCTTTGTTCCGCTGCCTGGTGCGCGCGCTCGACCGCGACCGCGCGCTCAATGCCGGCTTCGACCGGGTCGGGCGCGCCATCACGCAAGAGAACAAATGGCACGCCCAGCGCTACGGCATCGCCGCCACCTTTGTCGATCCGTTTTCGCGCTCGCCGCTCACGCTCCAGCAATGGCTCGATCAGGTGTTCGATTTTCTGGCCGAGGACATCGACGCGCTCGGTTGTGCGGCGGACGTGCGGCGCCTGTATCGGATCCTCGCCGAGGGCACCAGCGCCGACCGCCAGATCGACCTGTTTACGAAAGCAAAAGCTGCCGGCCGCCGAAGGTTAACGGCGATCAAGGACGTGATCGACTGGGCGGCGAGCGAAACCCAGGCCTTCGGCGGCAAAAGCCCTTAAAGCTGAGTGCCGTCCGGGCTTCCCCTTCTCGCCCCAGCCACCTATAAAGTGCCAAAGTTTCACGCGCATCGATGCAGTCGCGCGCGGCCGCCGCCGGGAAGCCATGCCCAAGACTCTCTACATCCTCAACGGTCCCAATATGAACCTGCTCGGCACCCGCGAGCCGGAAAAATACGGCCGCGCCACGCTCGCCGACGTCGAGAAGCTTTGCCGCGCCACCGCCAAGCGCTTCGGCCTCGACGTGGTGTTCCGGCAATCCAATGTGGAGGGCGAACTGGTCAACTGGATCCAGGAAGCGCACGCCAAGAAAGCGGCCGGTTTGGTGCTTAATCCGGCCGGCTACACCACCACCTCGATCGCCATTCTCGACGCGCTGCTCGCGCTGAAAATGCCGATCGTGGAAATCCACATCACCAATATCCACGCGCGCGAAAAATTCCGGCAGAATTCCTACGTCTCCAAGGCGGCCAAGGCGGTGATCTGCGGCTTCGGTATCGACGGCTATGCGCTGGCGATCACCGGATTGGCCGGCATGGTCGGCGCCAAGGCGAAAAAGTAAGAGCGAACCCGTCGATGGCAAAATCGCCGAAAACGCCTGTGGTCGATCGCGCGCTCATCCTCGAGCTCACCAAGCTCCTGGACGAGACCGGCCTGACCGAAATCGAGATCGAGCAGGACGGCCAGTGCGTGCGCGTCGCGCGCAGCGCAGCCCCGGCTCCCGCCGCACCCCGCGTTGGGGCGACGCCGATGCCGCAGCCGATCGGCGACATGGCCGCGACGCCGCTCGATCTCGCCAAGCATCCGGGCGTAGTGATCTCGCCCATGGTCGGCACCGCCTATGCGGCACCCGAGCCCGGCGCCAAGCCGTTCATCGAGATCGGCAGCAAGGTCAAAGCCGGCGACACGCTGCTGGTCGTGGAAGCGATGAAGACCATGAACCAGATTCCGGCCCCGCGCGCCGGCACTGTGATTCAGATTCTGTTCGAGGACGGCCAGCCGGTGGAATTCGGCGAGCCGCTGGCCATTATTGAGTGAGTTTACTTCCCTCTCCCCGCAACAGCGGGGAGAGGTGAAGGAGAGTGAATGTTCGATAAGATCCTGATCGCCAATCGCGGCGAGATCGCTCTGCGGGTGCTGCGCGCCTGCAAGGAGCTCGGCATTCCGACCGTGGCGGTTCATTCCACCGCCGACGCCGACGCCATGCATGTGCGCTTCGCCGACGAGAGCGTGTGCATCGGCCCGCCGGCCGCCAAGGACAGCTATCTCAACATTCCCGCCATTCTGTCGGCTTGCGAGATCACCGGCGCCGACGCCGTGCATCCCGGCTACGGCTTCCTGTCGGAGAACGCGCGCTTTGCCGAAATTCTGGCCGAGCATGGCGTGCATTTCATCGGCCCTAAGCCTGCGCATATCCGCCTGATGGGCGACAAGATCGAGGCCAAGCGCACCGCCAGAAAGCTCGGCATTCCGGTGGTGCCGGGCTCGGAAGGCGGCGTCGGCTCCGACGCGGAAGCCACCAAGATCGCCGGCGAGATCGGCTATCCGGTGTTGATCAAGGCGGCGGCCGGCGGCGGCGGGCGCGGCATGAAGGTGGTGCGCGGCGCGCCCGAGCTGGCCGGCGCACTGGCGGGCGCACGCGCGGAAGCCAAGGCCGCCTTCGGCGACGACACTGTCTACCTGGAAAAATATCTCGAGCGTCCCCGCCACATCGAAATCCAGGTGCTCGGCGACGGCAATGGCCGCGCCATCCATCTCGGCGAGCGCGACTGTTCGCTGCAACGCCGGCATCAGAAAGTGTGGGAGGAAGGCCCCTCGCCCGCGCTCAATACGCAGGCACGCGACGTCATCGGCGAGACGGTGGCGAAGGCGATGCGCGAGATCGGCTATCTCGGCGTTGGCACCGTCGAATTCCTATACGAGGACGGCAAGTTCTACTTCATCGAGATGAATACCCGCATCCAGGTCGAGCATCCGGTGACCGAAATGATCACCGACATCGACCTGATCTTCGAGCAAATCCGCGCCGCCGCCGGCAACGACTTCACGCTCAAGCAAAGCGACATCAAATTCCACGGCCACGCCATCGAATGCCGCATCAATGCCGAGAATCCGGTGTCGTTCCGCCCCTCGCCCGGAATGATTCTGCACTACCATCCGCCCGGCGGGCTTGGCGTACGCATCGATTCCGCGGTGTACCAGGGCTATTCTATTCCGCCCTATTACAATTCACTGGTCGGCAAGCTGATCGTGCACGGCAAGACACGCACCGAGGCGCTGATGCGGCTCAAACGCGCGCTCGACGAGGTGGTGGTGGACGGTATCGAGACCACGCTGCCCTTGTTCCGCGCGCTGGTGCGCGAGACCGACATCATCGACGGCAACTACCACATCCACTGGCTCGAGCAGTTCCTCGCCCGCGGCGGGATGGAGGGCTGAGGCACTCAGTGCGCCGTCAACCGCTCCAGCAGCGTGCACAGGTCGGCCGGATCATAGGGCTTCTTCATGAAGATCGAGCGCGGCACCGGCGGACCCAGCGCGGAAGGTGAATAGCGCCCGGAACAATAGACGATCGGCAATTCGGGGCGCTGCGCGCGCACCTCCCTCGCCAGCGTCGCGCCATCCATGCGCCCGAGCAGATTGATGTCGGTGAACAGCACGTCCACATCGGCTCCGGACTCGATGTAGCGCAAGGCCTCCTCGCCCTCCGCCACCGCGTGCACGGCAAAGCCGCTCTCACACAAGACCTCGGCGATGAGACTGCTGATCAGAATCTCGTCTTCGACCACAAGAACGCTGGTACGCCGCGCCAGCATATCGACACATCCCTTCAAGTTCCGGTTCCGCCGCACTCGGCCTGGGTATTCCAGTTCCTCAACACACGACGGCGAGTTGTGTTCAATCTTTCGCCAATTTAGGCAGGTCATAGTCAGCGGCCGGTTAAAATCTGTGCTCCCCGACCGGCCCGCCGGCGCCTAGAATAAGAGTTCCACCACCGAATACCGGTCCGCATGGCCAATCGCGAAAACTCAACGATCGAGATCACGCCGGAAGTGCTGCTCAAGGCCTATGCCTGCGGCATCTTCCCGATGGCGGAAAGCGCGGACGATCCGGCGCTCTATTGGATCGAGCCGGACATGCGCGGCATCATTCCGCTCGAAGGTTTTCACCTGCCGGCGCGGCTCAAGCGCACCGTGCGCACGACACCGCTGACGGTCTGGGTGGATCGCGATTTCGACGCGGTGATCGACGGCTGCGCCGAGGCCAAGCCCGACCGTTCCCGCACCTGGATCAATTGCCGCATCCGCAAAATCTATCGCAGCCTGTTCGAGCGTGGCCATTGCCACACCGTCGAGGTCTATGACGGCGGCGAGTTGGTGGGCGGCCTCTATGGCGTCTCGCTCGGCCGCGCCTTTTTCGGCGAAAGCATGTTCCACCGCGCGCACGACGCCTCCAAGATCGCGCTGGTGCATCTGGTGGCGCGCCTGCGCGCCGGCGGCTACCGGCTGCTCGACACCCAATATGTCACCGAGCACCTCAAAAGCTTCGGCGCCGTCGAGGTGCAAAAGCGGCGCTATCACCGGCTGCTGGAGGACGCGCTCGAAGGCCAAGCCGATTTCGGCGCGCTCGCGCTCGACCGCCCGCTCAGCGGCGAGGAAGCGCTCGCGCGTCTACGCTAGCGCAGCGCCGGCAGGAGGCCAGGCTGCTGCGCGCGCGGCGCTTGCGGGCGCTGTTGCGGCGGCTGCCGCTGCGGGTTATTGCGCGCCGGTTGATTGGGCGTCGGCGCGGCCGGGGCTTCCGCCACGTTCGGATTCTGCCCGCCTTTGCAGTCGGTGATCCACACGTCGTAGATCGGATGCTCGACCGCGTGCAGGCCGGGGCTGGCCGCGAACATCCAGCCGGTGAAGACGCGCTTGATCTCGCCTTGCAGCGTCACCTCGTCGACTTCGACGAATGAGTCGGTGTTCGGCGTCTCGGTCGGCGGGCGCGAATAGCACACCCGCGGCGTCACCTGCAGCGCGCCGAACTGCACTGTCTCGTTGATGGCGACGTCGAACGAGATGATGCGGCCGGTGATCTTGTCGAGGCCGGAAAACACCGCGGTCGGATTAGTGATGCGCTGCGGCGGCGGCTCGACCACGATCTCGTCGCCGGGCTGCGGCGCGGCATCGCCCGGCGCCAGCGTCCCGCGCGGCTGCCGCATGCCCGGCGGTCCAGGCAAAGTCTGCCCCGGGCCGGTGCGCGCACCTTGCTGGGGCTGCTCTTGCGGTGGCGGCAACGGCGCCACCGGAACGCCGGGCGGCGGCGGCAGCGGCTGCGATTGGATGGTGCCGCCACCGGGGCGGCTCGACGGCGGCAGGCTCATCGGCGCCGGCAGCGGCTGTTCCGGCGGCTGATCGGAGCGGATGGTGCCCGGCGGGCGTGGTGCATCGCCTCTGGGGAAATTGCCCGGCGGCTGGCTGGGAAAATTCGCGGGCGGCGGTGGCGGTAGCGCGCCCGGTATATTGCCCGGCGGCCGCGGCGGGGAATCGCCGAAGATCGAGCCGAATTGCGCGAGCGCGGGGGGCGCCGCCAGCAGCAGCGGGACAATCGCAAGCAGGCAGATCGAGAGACCGGGTCGCGCCATAAAGCCGGATGTTTCCGCTTATTTGTTTGCGCATGATCTTATCCGAAAACCGGTATCCACTTTTCGGGATCATGCGCCGGGCAACGGCGCAGATTCGCCGCCTGCCCAGGGCCGCGCCCGGTTAACACGGTGAATACGGCGGCGAAAGGGCGGTCAGGCCGGCCTTGCGCCGGTCGGTGGCGCGACTGCCAGAAGGCCGGCAAGCCCAACCGCCGTGACGACCGCACCGGCCGTGAAGGTCGCGGCCGGGCCATAGCCGTCCCACAGCGCGCCGGCGCCAATGCTCGCCAACAGCACGGCCATGCCGCCGGCAAGATTGAACAGGCCGAAGGCGGTGCCGCGCAAGTTCGCCGGCGCGGTGTCGGCCACCATCGCCGACAGCAAGCCCTGCGTCAGCCCCATATGCAGGCCCCAGAGCGCGACGCCCACCAGCGTAACAACAATGCTGCCGGCGAACGCCAGCACGAGGTCGGCGACGATCAGGGTCGCGGTGCCGGCAATCAGCACGCCGCGCCGGCCGATGCGGTCGGAAATGGCGCCGGCCGGATAGGCGGTGAGCGCATAGACCGCGCTCATCACCACCATGACCGCCGGAACGAACGCGATCGGAATTCCGATATTTTGCGCCTTGAGCACGAGGAAGGCCTCGCTGAAGCGCGCCAAAGTGAGCACGCTGGCGATCGCCACCACCATCCAGAACACCGCCGGCAGGCGCCGGCAATCCGCCATTCGCAACTTCGCAGCCGGTTTGCCGGGCGTCGACGGGCGCGCCGGTTCCTCGACCATGAACACGATCAACACAAACGACACCATGGCCGGAATGACCGCGATCCAGAACACGATCTTGAAGCGGTCCGCGCTCAGCCACATCAGCGCGATCGCAGCCAGCGGACCGAGAAAGGCGCCGACCGTATCGAGCGCCTGGCGCAGGCCGAAGGCGGCGCCGCGCAACGCGGCCGGGGTGATATCGGCGATCAGCGCGTCGCGCGGCGCGCCGCGGATGCCCTTGCCGATGCGGTCGACGAAGCGTGCCGCGACGATCCACAGCAGGCTCGCCGCCAGCGGAAACACCGGCTTGGTGAAGGCCGCGAGCCCGTAGCCCACGGCCGCCACCAGCTTGCGCCGGCCGAGCCAATCACTGAGCACGCCGGAGAAAATCTTCACGATCATCGCCGTGGCTTCGGCAATGCCTTCGATGACGCCGACCTCGACCATCGAGGCGCCGAGCACGGTGACCAGATAGAGCGGCAACAGCGCATGGATCATCTCGGAGGAGAGATCCATGAACAGGCTGACGAGGCCGAGAACCCAAACGCCGCGTGGAAGCTGTTGCAGAGACGACCGAGCCGGCGCGGCCGGTGCCATTACCGCTCTGGCGTCCAGGCCTTGTAGTCGCCGGTCGCCTTCGGACGCCGCCCTGCGGCCAGCGTCGAGCCGGACGGCCGCAAGGCGCCCGCCGTGCCGGTCATGTTGGGCCGGTGCGGCTTTTGCCAGGGATGCGGCCTGTAGGTCTCTTGCGTGGGCGGGGTATCGACGGTGTGGTGCATCCAGCCGTGCCAGGACGGCGGTATGGTCGAGGCCTCGGCATAGCCGTTATAGACCACCCAGCGCCGCTCGAAGCCCAGCGTCGGATCGATTTTGCCGCCCTTGGTGCGGTAGTAGCGGTTGCCGAATTCGTCCTCGCCGACCGCTTCGCCGTACATCCAGGTCCAGAACTGGGTGCCGAAGGTCTGCGAATTCCACCAGGTGAACAGCTTGAGCAGGAAAATTTTCATCGCCGCCACGCGTTAAAAGACTTTGAATGCGCGGGCGTTCTGCCACCTCGCCGCGCTGATGTCCAGCACGGCCCGACTGCTGCGTGCGTGAGCAGCCAGTCGATGTCCTGCACCAGAAATATCCGGAGGCGCGGCCGTGTCAGCGAACCGGCCAATAACTATGCTGCCGCGTAGCGATGTTGCGTTTGCCCGCGCGCTGCGGTTATGCTGCCTAGGAATTCATCAGCGTCGATGCCGAGTCGGGCAATTCCGCCTCAGCAGCGCTGAAATTCGCGATGACAGTGCCGGTGCAAAAGGCGGGCCCCTCCGAGGTCCGCCTTTTTCGCTGGAAAAGGACAATCGTCCGGCTGCGGAATTCCGATTTTGCCCGCCCGAACCACGAATTCACAGGCGTGGGTTTCGCCGCCACCCTCCGCCAGCGCCCGCGCGTGCGAGCTAAGGCACTGAGACCGTTTTGAGAATCACCAACTCTCGGGGGCCGATCCGGCGGCTTTTCCCGGCTTTATCCCCGGCCGCGCCGGTGGGCGGTTTTCGCGGCGGATAATCGCTAGCCCGCGTTTTTCCGTCATTTTTCTGTCACGCGGGGAGGCATAAAAACCTACCCCGCCCAGCCGATAAAAAGTCTTTGCGAGGTCCGCGGATCGCTCAATACTGGCTGGCGTTCGGTAGGCCGTTATCCCCGAAGTTCACCGGTTTACCACAAGATTTAGTATTTGATTCAGATTTGATGTCTATCTATTGTTGACGCGTGCGACGAGTCCACCTAGCTTTGGTGAGTTGCGTGAGTGGCGTTTTCGGTTCCCGCCGAGCTTCCAAAACGATGCCCAGCGCCAGCAGCCCGCGCCAGAAATGGTGTTCCGGGACCGGGGATTTCTGCGCGCCAAGGGTCAAAAAGCCGGGATCAACCGGTGCCGGAACCAAGGTCCGGGCCTACCTCAGGGTGAGTAACGGGTCGTCAAACAGCGTGCCGAGCAAAACAGACGGACAAGGACGGGTCTGTCAGGGATAATGGGGCGGTCGCCAGCCGCCCGGCATTTTAGGGGCTAGAGACACAATGCGGATCGAACGGCGCTACACCAAGGACGGACAGTCGGCCTACGCGGACATCGAGTTCCGGCTCACCACCAGCGAGATCCGCAACCCGGACGGCTCGGTGGTGTTCAAGCTCGACAATGTCGAAGTCCCTGAATTCTGGTCGCAGGTCGCCTCCGACGTGCTGGCGCAGAAGTATTTCCGCAAGGCCGGCGTGCCGGCACGCCTGAAGAAGATCGAAGAGAATTCGGTCCCCTCCTTCCTGTGGCGCTCGGTCGCCGACCAAGAACAGCTAGACGTGCTGCCCGAGAAAGAGCGGATGATCGGCGAACAATCGTCCAAACAAGTGTTCGACCGGCTTGCTGGCACCTGGACTTATTGGGGCTGGAAGGGCGGCTATTTCGACGGCGAGAGCGACGCGCAGGCCTTCTTCGACGAGCTGCGCTACATGCTGGCGACGCAGATGTGCGCGCCCAATTCGCCGCAATGGTTCAACACCGGCCTGCACTGGGCCTATGGCATCGACGGGCCGAGCCAGGGCCACTACTACGTCGATTTCGAAACCGGCAAGCTGACCAAATCGAAATCCTCCTACGAGCATCCGCAGCCGCACGCCTGCTTCATCCAGGGCATCAGCGACGACCTGGTCAACGAAGGCGGCATCATGGACCTGTGGGTGCGCGAGGCGCGCCTGTTCAAATACGGTTCCGGCACCGGCTCGAACTTCTCACTGCTACGCGGCGAAGGCGAGAAACTGTCGGGCGGCGGCAAGTCGTCCGGCCTGATGTCCTTCCTCAAGATCGGCGACCGCGCGGCCGGCGCCATCAAATCGGGCGGCACCACGCGGCGCGCCGCCAAGATGGTGGTGGTCGACGTCGATCACCCCGACATCGAGCAATATATCGACTGGAAGGTGAAGGAAGAGCAGAAGGTGGCGGCGCTGGTCACCGGCTCCAGGATCAACCAGAAGCACCTCAAGGCCGTGCTCAAGGCCTGCGTGAACTGCGAGGGTTCGGGCGACGATTGCTTCTCGCCGGAGAAGAATCCCGCCTTAAAACGCGAGATCAAGCTCGCGCGCAAAGCCTACGTGCCGGACAATTTCATCAAGCGCGTGATCCAGTTCGCCAAGCAGGGCTACACCGACATCGATTTCCCGATCTACGACACCGATTGGGATTCGGAGGCCTATCTCACCGTCTCCGGGCAGAACTCGAACAATTCGGTGCGCGTCACCGACGAGTTCATGAAAGCGGTCCATGCCGACGCCAACTGGGACCTGTTCTGGCGCACCCGCGGCGGCAAGATCGCCAAGACCGTGAAGGCGCAGGAACTGTGGGAAAAAATAGGCTACGCCGCCTGGGCCTGCGCCGATCCCGGCCTGCAATTCCACACCACGGTGAACGACTGGCACACCTGCCCGGCTTCGGGCCCGATCCGCGCGTCCAATCCGTGCTCGGAATACATGTTCCTGGACGACACCGCCTGCAATCTGGCCTCGCTCAATCTGCTCACCTTCCGCGACGACAAGACCAAGCAGTTCAACGTGGATTCTTACGAGCACGCGGTGCGGCTGTGGACCGTGGTGCTGGAAATCTCGGTGCTGATGGCGCAGTTCCCGAGTAAGCAGATCGCGGAGCTGTCCTACCAGTACCGCACGCTCGGCCTCGGCTACGCCAATATCGGCGGCTTGCTGATGTCGTCCGGCATTCCCTATGACTTCGGACGAAGGCCGCGCCATCGGCGGCGCGCTCACCGCCATCATGACCGGCGTCGGCTACGCGACGTCGGCCGAAATGGCGGAAAAGCTCGGGCGCCTTCCCCGGCTACAAGAAAAACCGCGAGCACATGCTGCGGGTGATCCGCAATCACCGCCGCGCCGCCTACAACGAGCGCACCGGCTACGAGAAGGTGGCGACGCCGCCGGTGCCGCTCGACCACGCCGCCTGCCCCGACAAGAATCTGGTCGCGCATGCCAAGGCGGCCTGGGACAAGGCGCTCAAGCTCGGCGAGCAGCACGGCTTCCGGAATGCGCAGGCCACCGTGATCGCGCCCACCGGCACCATCGGCCTGGTGATGGATTGCGACACCACCGGCATCGAGCCCGACTTCGCGCTGGTGAAGTTCAAGAAGCTGGCCGGCGGCGGCTACTGGAAGATCATCAACCGCGCGGTGCCGGAAGCCTTGCGCGCGCTCGGCTATAGCGAAGCCGACATTGCCGAGATCGAGGTCTATGCGGTCGGCCACGGCAGCTTGGCGCAGGCGCCGGCCATCAACCACACAACTCTCAAGGCCAAAGGCTTCACCGACGAAGCGATCGCCAAAGTCGAGAAGGCGCTGCCGACTGCCTTCGACATCAAATTCGCCTTCAACAAGTGGACGCTGGGAGAAGAGTTCTGCCGCGACAAGCTCGGCATCTCCGCCGACGATCTGGCGCTCCCCACGTTTGACCTGCTGGCCACGCTCGGCTTCAGCAAGCGCGAGATCGACGCCGCCAATATCCATGTCTGCGGCGCCATGACGGTGGAAGGCGCGCCGCACCTGAAGGTCGCGCACTATCCGGTGTTCGACTGCGCCAATCCGTGCGGTCGCACCGGCAAACGCTATCTGTCGGTGGAAAGCCACATCCGCATGATGGCGGTGGCGCAGCCGTTCATTTCCGGCGCCATCTCCAAGACCATCAACATGCCGAACGACGCCACCGTCGACGACTGCAAGGCGGCCTATATCCTGTCCTGGCGGCTGGCGCTGAAAGCCAACGCGCTCTACCGTGACGGCAGCAAGCTTAGCCAGCCTCTGTCCTCGCAGCTGATTGCCGACGAGGGGGACGAGGAAGACACCGTCGAGGCCTTCCTCGAGCGTCCCGCCGCCGCGCGCGCTGCGGGGCTCGCCGAAAAGGTGGTGGAGAAGATCGTCGAGCGCATCACGGTGCTGCGCGAGCGCGAGCGGCTGCCGACGCGGCGCAAGGGTTATACTCAAAAAGCTGTGGTCGGCGGCCACAAGGTCTACTTGCGCACCGGCGAATACGACGACGGGCGCCTGGGCGAGATCTTCGTCGACATGCACAAGGAAGGCGCGGCGCTGCGCAGTCTGCTCAACAATTTCGCCATCGCGATCTCGCTCGGCCTGCAATACGGCGTGCCGCTGGAGGAATATGTCGACGCCTTCACCTTCACCCGTTTCGAGCCGCAGGGGCCGGTGCAGGGCAACGACTCGATCAAATACGCCACCTCGATCCTCGACTACGTGTTCCGCGAGCTGGCGGTGTCATACCTCGAGCGCTTCGATCTCGCCCATGTCGACCCGAGCGAGGCCGGCGGCTTCGACGCGCTCGGCAAGGGCGTGGAGGAAGGCAAGCCGGCGCCCGCGACCAACTACGTCTCGCGCGGCCTGACGCGCTCGCGCACCGATCGGCTGTCGGTGGTGAGCGGCGGCACGGCGGCGCCGGTGGCCTCCCCCGGCGGCTCCAACGTCACGTCGTTTGCCGGCGCCGCCACCGCGCTCAAAGCCGAGCCGGAAGCCAAGCTGTCGCCGGCCGAGAAGCTGGAAGCGCTCAGCGTCAACGACGCGCGGCTGCACGCCAAGGTCGCGGCTTCCGAGAAGCGCGCCGAGGCGCGCGCCAAGGGCTACGAAGGCGAGGCCTGCGGCGAATGCGGCAACTTCACTTTGGTGCGCAACGGCACCTGCATGAAGTGCGATACGTGTGGGTCAACGACGGGGTGTAGCTAGTGCAGCTCAACCGCAATGTGGCGCCGGGCATAGTTAGCCCGCTACGAGTTGGTCCGCTAAACTGGGCATAGTTGGCCCGCTAGTTGTTACGCCGAACATAGTTTGTCGGCAACGTGAGTTTGGGCCCAGTTGGCCTGCGGCTTAGGACATCGGCCCCCGGCGTATTCTCGCCGAGGGGCGCCTAGCCAGAGTGCTTTTCGATTAGTGCCCATGAGGCACGGCAAATTAGGCGGCCTAGGCCGCGGCAATTCTCGGACGCGCGCTTCCCCTAGGGACGTAGCGTCGTCGGTCGCGGGCGGCGCCTACGGTCAGGCGTCTTCCGGCCGCTGCACCAGCTTGTAGGTCGGGACGTTGGCCGAATCCCAGCGGTCCATGACCTGCAGGCAGACCGTGCATTTGGCGGAATTGCTTTCGCTCTTGAGCAACTGCGAATGCGTCACCGCATAAAGCGCCCCGCAATGGGGACAAAAGAAGCTGCGGCCTTCCGTGATCGTTCCGGTGAGAGGCATTTTGGCACCTCCGGACCCCCCAGGCAGTAAGCGCCCCGCCGCAAATAAGTTCCAGCGTGGCTGGCGGCCCCGCGCAAACACCTGCATATTGGCCGCATGGGCAAATCTCCACGCGTCGTCTTCAAACATCAGCGCATCGCGGACGGTGACTGGCAAATCGAGGCGCACTATCCGGGCGCCGAAATTCGCACCATTGCCGGCTTCAAAAGCAAAGCCGAGATCGACGAGTGGCTGGCCGGCGACGGCAAGATCAGGTGGTTGCGATCGCAGGGCTACGCGAAATAACCGGCCGTCGGAAACGCCGGTCGCCATGAATGGATCGCGTCGCGGTCAGACGCCGTGATCCGGGATGGTGCCCCAGGCCACCAGCCGGTGCCAGACGATCAGAATAACCACCGCGCCGACGGCGGCGCCAATAAATCCGGCGATTTGATGGGGTGTATACCAGCCGGCGTAGGTGCCGACAAAAGTTGCGAGCACTGCCCCGGCGACGCCGAGCACGGTGGTGAGGATAAAACCCTTGGGCGTGTTCGGGCCGGGCATCAGCAAGCGCGAGATGGTGCCGGCGACAAATCCGATGAGCAAGATCCAGAGCAGACCGGCCATGATGGTCATCCGTTGTTCGCGATGAGTCGCGACTAATTCACGTTACGCTCCCTCAAAGCGGCACGCGCGTCAACGTCAGCGCTGGCGCCCTTCACACACATGACGCTCCGCCGCCGCGCCGCACAGGATTTGATTTTGGTCCTATTGCAAACCGGGTCACGAGCCGACTGGCTACTCCTCCTTCTCGGTCGTGAAATACAACGGATAGCCTTTGCTCTTGCCCATCTCGGTCGCTTCCTTGGCCTTGGTGTCCGCCACGTCCTTGGTATAGACCGCGATCACGCAGGCGCCCTTCTGGTGCGCCGTCATCATCACGCGGTAGGCCTGTGAACTCGTTCATGCGGAACACGGCTTTGAGCACAGCCACGACGAATTCGCGCGGCGTGTAGTCGTCGTTGAGCAGGATGACCTTCCACAGCGGCGGCCGCTCGGTCTGCGCTTTCACCTTGGTGCGCGGTTTGACGACGGTCGGGCTCATCGCAGCCATCCTAGCGCCCAGCAGAGGGCACAAGAACGACTATGATTCAACGCATCATGCGTTCAGGCAAGCGGGTCGCTTAGCGTTTGCGGCTCCACAGCGCGTCCAGGCTCCACGGCCCAGGGCCTGCGAAGGCAAGGTAGAAAAACACAAAGCAATACAGGATCGAACCGTCGCCGCGGTTGAGGATCGGGAAGAAGCCCGCCGGCGCGTGGCTGAGAAAGTAAGCGAAGGCCATCTCGCCCGACATGATGAAGGCGGTCGTGCGCGAAAACAGCCCGAGCGCCAGCAGTGCGCCGCCGGCGAGTTCGATGGCGCCGGCAAACCAGTGCAGGCTCAGGAACTCCGTCGGCACCGAGGCAGGAAATCCGAACATCCGCGAGGTGCCGTGTTCGAAGAACAACAGTGCCACGACAATGCGGACGATGGACAGGACATACGGCGCGTAGCGCGCGCTGTTGTCCGAAATGTAGCGCACGGCAGTTGGCGGCGCGCTGGAACGTTCGACGTGCAGCAAGGCCATTCTCGTTGGTTAAGACTCTGGTGCTATCTAGGCAAAAGTGCCGGCCTTCGCTCATCCTATGGCGCGACCCAGCTATGCGTCCGCCGCCTCGCGGCATAATACCAACGGGATTCGCAGCCAAACGCCGCATAAACGAGAAATAACTGCGCTCAATGGTCGCACACTTTGCACACGCGGCAGTCGTCCCGCGCCGGCGCGGACGCGTCGGGTGGCGATGATCAACGCGGGAACAATCGCCGCAAACTTGACTTAATCTGTCCGGTTCCGTCGCAAAAACTTCATCAGACTCGTGTCTGTTACGTCAGCCTTGCTGCTTTACTCCCGCGCGTATCGGTTTACGTTGCACAAATTAAAAATAAGGGGTTGGGGGCAGGCGCGACAAAAAAATCGGAGGATGCCCCCATGGATCTACACACCCACGGCACCGCGAGGTCCCCGCGCTCGCGCGCGCAGATCGAATGCGCGCAATGCGGCAATAGCCTGTTCATGCCGGAATGGTCGGAATTGGTCGACGACCGCCGCGTCCGCCATCTGTGGCAATGCGACGCTTGCGGCTACGCCTTCGAGACCACCATCCGCTTCGCCGAAGTGGCCTAGCGCGTTCACGTAATTTTGCGCGCACGCGGGCGGGCGCGGCGGCTATACTGCGCGTCATGATCGACCGCCGACATCTACTGCTGGGGGCCGCACTGGGTGTGCTGGCCCCTCGCCGCGCGCGGGCCACCGCCATGAGCCGCGTCACCGCCTATGCCTTCACCTTCAAGGCCTTGGACGGGCCTGAGATCCTGCTCTCGTCCTACGCCGGCCATCCGATCCTGGTGGTCAACACCGCCTCGCTGTGCGGCTACACGCCGCAATACACTGGCCTGCAGGCGCTGTGGGCGCGCTACCGCGACAAGGGCCTGATCGTGCTCGGGGTACCGTCCAACGACTTCGGCGGCCAGGAACCGGGCGGCGTCAGCGACATTGAGAAGACCGCCCACGACGACTACCATGTCACCTTCCCGCTCACCGAAAAGGTCGCGGTCAAGGGCAAAGACGCCCACCCGTTCTATCGATGGGCGGCGCAGGAGCGCCCGCTCGAGGCCCCGCGCTGGAACTTCCACAAATACCTGATCGGCCGCGACGGCCACCTGAAGGCAGCCTTCACCTCCGCCATGGAACCCAACGATCCGCGCCTGATCGCGGCGATCGAGCAGGAATTGGCCGGGGACTAGCGGCGTTTCGTCGTTGTTGCAGGCCAGTCACGCGCCGGCGCCACCGTCATAAATCCGATAATTTCAGATTGACGAATCAGCGCGCCCATGACGGATTGTTGACTGAAATATGGTCACCCGGGCCGGCCCTAGGGCCGACCCGTCAAGAGGTTCCTCCCGCGTGGCGTTCAGACTGGGCGGCCGCAAGGCCGCCCCTTTTCATTTCATTCAATCGCAGTAGCGGCTCGGTACGCGATGATAGCTGCCGTCGTCGTACTGCTCCCAGCAGCGACCGTTATACCAGTAGTAGCCGTCTTGGCGCGGCTCGAGCTGCGAACCGAGCGCCGCTCCGGCCGCCGCGCCGATGATACCGCCGGCGATCGCGCCGGGCCACGCGAACTATTGCCGAACTAAAAACCAGCCACGATTTTCGTGCCTAATTCTTATGACGCTGCGTTACGGAAAGTAAAGTAACGCGTTGTATTCATTACTGTTTTTAATGGTCTCGAATAATCTCGAAAGGTGATTTTTGCTTACCCGCGGTAAATAATAGTGCGGCGCCGGACGGTCATTGGGGACGTCCGCGTGAACCGCTAGACTGGCCGGCGAGCCGCCGCAACTAGATCGGCGCCAGATGGGAGGACTTGAACATGGCCGACGCCGCCCGGCGTTTTCTGCGATCCTGTACCTGCTGCGGCGAGCCTGCGGGCTTGAGCCGGCGCGGGTTTCTCGCCCAGGCGGTTTCCGCCGGCACCGTCGCGGCGGCGGGCCTCCTGCCGCAACGGGCGGCGGCCCAGCCCAAGCCCGGCGGCATCGACGTCCACCATCATTTCGCGCCGACGTTCCATCGCGACACCCTCGGCGCGCGGCGCGGCGGCACCTGGCCGACCTGGTCGCCGCAGATGTCGCTCGCCGACATGGACCAGAACGGCATCGCCACCGCCATGCTGTCGGTGGTGCAGCCCGGCACCTGGTTCGGCAATGTCGAGGAAACGCGGACCCTGACGCGCAGGCTCAATGACTATGGCGCCACCATGGTGCGCGATCACCCGGGCCGCTACGGCATATTCGCCTGCATCGCGCCACCGGATGTCGAAGGCAGCCTGAAGGAGATCGAATACGCCCTCGATACGCTTCATGCCGACGGCATCGCCCTGCTCACCAGTTACGGGGAGACCTATCTCGGCGACCCGTCCTTCGCCCCGGTCTATGCCGAACTCAACCGGCGCAAGGCCGTGGTTTTTGTCCATCCGACCGCGCCGAATTGCTGCAAGAGCCTGGTCCCCGGCATTCCGGTGGGCTCGATCGAATACGCCACTGACAGCACGCGCACCATCGCGCATCTGGTGTTCAGCGGCACGACGACCCGCTTCCCCGACATCCGCTGGATCTTCTGCCATAGCGGAGGCACGTTGCCGTTCCTGACCGGGCGCTTCATCCGGCTCGCCGAGGAGCGCAAGCCGGCGTTTTTGCCAAACGGGCCGCTACCGGAATTCCGCAAATTCCATTACGAACTGGCGCAGGGCAACACGCCGGGCCAGATCGCCGCGTTGCTGAAAATGGTTCCGCTTGCACAAGTCCTCTACGGTACCGATTTTCCGTTTCGTCCCGGCGCCGAGGTCAATGCCGGCATTGCCGCCTACGGCTTCAGCGCCGCCGACATCGAAACGATCGAGTGCGGCGGCGCGCTCAAACTGTTGCCGCAGCTCAAGACCTGAGCCGCCGACACGAACATCCATAGGGAGAAACGCCGATGAAACTCTACATGCATCCGGTTTCCATGACCTGCCGCCCGGTGCGGCTGTTCGCCGCCGATAACAACATCGCCATGGACGAGGAATTCGTCGACCTGATGACCGGCGCGCATATGCAGCCGCCCTATTCCACTATCAACCCGAATTGTCTGGTGCCACTGCTCGAGGACGGCGATCTCAAGCTCACCGAGAGCTCGGCGATCCTGAAATATCTCGCCGACAAGATCGGCTCGCCGGCCTATCCGAAGGATTTGAAGCAGCGCGCCAAGATCAACGAGGTGATGGATTGGATTAACACCAATTTCTACCGCGAGTGGGGCTACAATCTCTGCTACCCGCAGCTGTTCCCGCATCTCAAGCGGCGCAGCGACGAGGCGCAGGCGGCCACGCTCGAATTCGGCAAGCAGAACGCCAAGCGCTGGCTCACGCTGTTCAACGATTATTGGATCGGGCCAAACAAGACCTATCTCGTCGGCAACACGATCACCATCGCCGACTACTTCGGCGCCGGCATCGTGACGCTGGGCGAGATCATCGGCGTCGATTTCACGCCCTATCCGAACGTCACGCGCTGGCTCGCCGCCATGAAGAAGCTGCCGAACTGGAACAAAATCAACGAAGCCTTCGACGGCCTGCGCGAAGCGGTGAAGGGGCAGAAGTTCGTCACCCTGGCATGACGCGCGCCACGAAAAGGAGCCAAGCATGAGTTTCTTCCCCGGCAAGGACCCGCAGGCCGGCGATGTCTATGCTTGCGAGGCTATCGCCCACGTGGTGGTGCCGCGCACGGTCGATCTCGGCGACGACTTCTCGGTGCGCCGCGCGCTGCCGTCGGCGCGCGCGCGCATGGTCGGGCCGTTCATCTTTTTCGACCATTTCGGGCCGGCGGAATTCCGCGCCGGCAACGGGCTCGACGTGCGTCCGCATCCGCATATCGGGCTCGCCACCGTCACCTATCTGTTCGACGGCGAGATCATGCACCGCGACAGTCTCGGCACGACGGCGCCGATCAAGCCGGGCGAGATAAACCTGATGACGGCGGGACGCGGCATTGTACATTCCGAACGTACCGGCGCGGAATTGCGCGCCGCCGGCAGCCCGATCCACGGTTTGCAGATGTGGGTGGCGTTGCCGGAGCCGAAGGAGGAAATGGCGCCCGGTTTCGCACATCACGAGGTCGGCGAGTTTCCACTGATCATGGATGACGGAAAAGTCGTACGCGTGGTTATCGGCTCGCTTTACGGCGAACGCTCGCCAGTGGCGACGGTGCACGAGACGATGTTCGCGAACATCGCGCTGCGCGCCGGCGCGGCGCTGCCGGTTGACGCCGATCACGAGGAGCGCGCGCTCTACGTGATTGACGGCAGTATCGACATTTCGGGCGACAAATTCGAGCCCGGGCGGCTGCTGGTGTTCAAGCCGGGCGATAAAGTCATGGTCACCGCCACCACCGACGCGCACTTCGTCATCCTCGGCGGCGCGGTCATGGACGGCCCGCGCCACATCTGGTGGAATTTCGTCTCCTCGCGCAAGGAGCGCATCGAGCAAGCCAAGGCGGAATGGGCGGCCGGCCGTTTCGGCAAGGTGCCCGGCGACGAGATCGAGTTCATCCCGCTGCCGGAGAAATAACCTCGCTCGCTCGCGCGATCAGCCCGCGACGCTGCCCCACTTCGACACCAACTGCTCGGCGCCGCGCTGCGACACCGCAAAGATCGTGTAGGTCGGGTTCGACGCGCCCTCGGTCGGGAACAGGCCGGGGCCGGCAACCCATAGATTGCCGATCTCGTGGGTCTGCCCGTAGCTGTCGCAAACCGAGTCGCCTGCGCCAGCCCCCATGATGGTGCCGCCGAACAGGTGAATGGTCGGCTGGTTGCCGCGCGCCGACCAGAACTCCTTGGCGCCGGTCGCCTTGGCGATCGTGAGCCCCTCATCGAAATTGGCGTTCCACAGCGCGACCGCGTCCTGATCGAAGCTGTGCACGATCTTGGCCATCGGCATGCCGAACTCGTCCTTACCGTCAGCGAGTTCGATGCGGTTTTCGATGTTCGGCATTTCCTCGCCGAACGCCGTGAGCCGCGTGATCCCGCGCTTGGCGCGCTTCATGAAGTCGGCGAGCTGGGGCCCGAACAAATCGAGGCGGGCATTGGCGAAGCCGCCGAGGTCGCTGGTCTTAAGGGCGGTGCCGGCGACGATATAGGTGCTGCCGAAGCCGCCCTTCTTGCTGGTCTTGTCGTAGCGGTCGTAGGACATGTACTGCGCGCCGACGGTGCCCATGTGATTTTCGATGTCCTCGTCGAACAGCGCCCAGGTGCCCGAGGCATAATGCGCCATCAGGTATTTTCCGAGCAGGCCGCTTGAATTGGCGAGGCCCTTCGGGTGCTTGTCGGTCGCCGAATTCAACATCAGACGCGGATTCTGCGCGGCCCAGGCGGCAAGGATGACGACGCTTGCCTCCTGCACCTGCTTTTCTTTCTTGGCGTCGTAATATTCGACGCCAGTGACCTTGCTGCCCGCCGGATTCGTCAGCACGCGCGTGACGGTGGAGAGCGCGCGCACTTCGGCGCCGGCCTTCTTGGCATCGGCGAGATAGGTCACTTGCGGATTGGCCAGCGCGCCGATCGGACAGCCGACATGACACCAGCCGTCATAGATGCAGGCCGGGCGGCCCTTGAAGTCGACCGAGTTCATGCCGACCGCCGCCGGCACCATGCGGATGCCATTCGCTTGCAAAGCTTTCAGCCAGACGTCGCCATGGCGAAAGGTCTTCATCGGCGGCATCGGATAGGGCGCACCCTTCGGCCGCCATATCTCTTCTGCCTTGGCGTCGCCTGAGACCCCGATCTCGGCCGCCACCTTGTCGAAATAAGGTGCAATGTCCGCATAGGCGATTGGCCAGTCGAGCCCGCGACCGTGCTCGCTCTTCACCTTGAAATCATTCGGCATCAGGCGCGGGAAGTTGGCGAAGTAATGCAGCGCCGCGCCGCCGACGCCCCAGCCCGCCTGATAGGCATAGCCATACGGGTTCTTGCCTTCGAATAAAAATGGAACGCCGGCCGGTTTGACGCGCCGGCCCCAGAAATCCGAACTGATCAGATCGGAAAGCTGCCAGTCGGGGCCTGCCTCCAGCAGCACCACCTTTTTGCCGGCCTTCGCCAGCACCGAGGCGTAGAGCGTGCCCGATGCACCGGCGCCGACGATGACGGCATCGATTTTTGCGTTGGCCATGTCACCACCTCTTCGTTGGCGCGATGTGGGGCATGTAAGGAATGCCGAGGCCGGCATAGCCCTCCATGGTTCCATAGACCACGTCGACGGCGTCGCTGCGCAGGACGAGGTAGACGAACGGGCCGGGCGGGCCCTGCCAGCCATCGACTTTGTTCTGACGCATCAGGTCGACGAAGGCGTGCCGCTCGCTGTCGTTGAGCTGGGCAAAGCCGCGGTCGGCGTTTTGCGCCTTGCTGGCCTTGTCGACCGCGCCGAGCGCGGCGCGATAGAAATTCGCATAAGGCGGGCGGATGTTGAGAATGCGCGCTTCCAGCAGCGCCTGTTCCGGCGGGATCGACAATTGCTGATCGACGAAATGAGAAATGCCGGCTTGCTTGGCGCCGGGCACCAGCGTGTCGCCCAGCGCCTCCAGCGTTGCGACCTGGTCCGCGTTCAGCGTCTTGAACGCAATATTCTGCGCGCGGGCTTGCCGCGGCGAGAGCAGAACTTCGACGCCGCCCGCCGTGAAGGCGAGTGCGCTCAATGCCGCGCCCTTCATGAGGGCGCGCCGCTCGATCTCGGACATCAATTCCTCCCGGAATGCCGTGCAGCTTTATGAGTTGTCGTTCTTGCGGCTTTGCGTGCGCGCGTCGCCGTCTCTGGAACGAAGCTAAATCCAAGCTTAATTCGGACCTTGAATCAAGCGGCCCCGCCCGCTACGAGGGCGGTGCAACAATTACTCAAATCGGCGATGTTATTTCTTCGGCAGATCCAGCCGGATATGCAGCTCGCGCAGCTGCTTGGGCGTCGCTTCCGACGGCGCGCCCATCATCAAATCCTCGGCGCGCTGGTTCATCGGGAACAGCACGACCTCGCGCAGATTTTCCTCGCCGGCCAGCAGCATGACGATGCGGTCGATGCCGGGCGCGATGCCGCCGTGCGGCGGCGCGCCGAGCGAGAGCGCATGCAGCATGCCGCCGAACTTCTTCTCCAGCACGTCCTCGGGATAGCCGGCGATGGCGAAGGCCTTCTTCATCACCTCGGGACGATGATTGCGGATGGCGCCGGACGACAATTCGACGCCGTTGCAGACGATGTCGTACTGGATCGCCTTGAGGCTAAGGATTTTCTCGCTGTCGGTCGCGTCGAGCGTGAGGAATTCCTCGACGGCCATGTTCGGCATCGAGAACGGGTTGTGCGAGAAGTCGATCTTCTTCTCCTCCTCGTTCCATTCGTACATCGGGAAATCGACGATCCAGCAGAAATCGAAACGGTCCTTGGCGATCAGGCCAAGCTCTTCGCCGATTTTGGTGCGCGCGGGGCCGGCGAATTTGACGAAATCCTTCGGCTTGCCGGCGACGAAGAAGCAGGCATCGCCGACGCCTAGGCCGAGTTGATCGGCGATCTGCTTGGTGCGCTCCGGCCCGATGTTCTTTGCCAAGCGGACCGGCGCCGCCCTCCTCGCCTTCGCGCCAGAAAATGTAGCCGAGGCCGGGCTGGCCTTCGCCCTGCGCCCAGGAATTCATGCGGTCGCAGAAGGCGCGGTTGCCGCCTTTCGGCGCGGGATTGCCCACACCGCGCCCTTGGGATCGTTGGCGAGAATGTTGGCGAAAATCTTGAAGCCGGAGCCGCGGAATGCTTCGCTCACGTCCTGCATGACGATCGGATTGCGCAGGTCGGGCTTGTCGGTGCCGTACTTGCGCAATGCCTCGGCGTAAGGAATGAGCGGAAACTTCGGCGTCACCGCCTTGCCCTTGGCGAATTCCTCGAACACGCCGCGGATCACCGGCTCGACCGCGTCGAACACGTCCTGCTGGGTGACGAAGCTCATCTCGAGATCGAGCTGATAGAACTCGCCGGGCGAGCGGTCGGCGCGCGCGTCCTCGTCGCGGAAGCAGGGCGCGATCTGGAAATAGCGGTCGAAGCCCGCCACCATGATGAGCTGCTTGAACTGCTGCGGCGCCTGCGGCAGCGCGTAGAATTTTCCCGGATGGATGCGCGAGGGCACCAGATAGTCGCGCGCGCCTTCCGGCGAGGACGCGGTCAGGATCGGCGTCTGGAATTCGAAGAAGCCGCCGGCCTTCATGCGGGCGCGGATCGAAGTCGATCACCGCGCCGCGCAGCATGATGTTGTTGTGCAGATGCTCGCGGCGCAGATCGAGGAAGCGGTATTTGAGCCGGATCTCCTCCGGATAATCCTGCTCGCCGAACACCGGCATCGGCAATTCGGCGGCCGGCCCCAGCACCTCGATCTCGTCGATATAGACCTCGACCTGGCCGGTCGGCAGTTCGGGGTTGTCGGTGCCGGCGGGGCGGCTGGCGCACCTTGCCGTCGATGCGCACCACCCATTCCGAGCGCAGCGTCTCGGCCAGCTTGAAGGCCGGGCTGTCGGGATCGGCCACCACCTGGGTGAGCCCATAATGGTCGCGCAGGTCGATGAACAGCACCCCGCCATGGTCGCGGATGCGGTGGCACCAGCCGGACAGCCGCACGGTCTTGCCGATGTCGCCCTCGCGCAGCGCGCCGCAGGTGTGTGAGCGATAGCGATGCATGAGCGGTTCCGAGGGGCGATTCAGGGTTGCGTGTGAGGCGCGCGAAAAGCGCATGGGGGGTCGGCTTTGTCAAGGCAACCGGCTCGACAGGCGTAGGAGCGATCTGCACATCCTGGCCCGCGAATAATCGGACCGCGCCATGCCCAAATCCAAACGCCCAAAAAAGGCCAAGCCGGCCATCGCCGAGATGTCCACCGGCGAAGCCACGGTCGCCACGCTGATCGCGCATGGGCTCGATACCGTCTACGCGCTGCCGGGCGTGCACAACGATCACCTGTTCGACGCCTTCCAGCGCGCCGGCGATAGCTTGCGCGTCATCCACACCCGCCACGAGCAGGGCGCGGCCTATATGGCGCTGGGCGCCGCGCTGGCGACCGGCAAGCCGCAGGCCTATGCGGTGGTGCCCGGCCCCGGCCTGCTCAATTCCGGCGCCGCGCTGCTCACCGCCTATGGCATGAATGCGCCGGTGCTGGCGCTGATCGGGCAGATCCCGGCAGGCCGCGATCGGCCGCGGCCTCGGCCATCTGCACGAGATCCGCGATCAGGCCGGCATCATCGCCCGGCTGGTCGATCACTCCGCCCGCATCGACGGACCGGCGGAAGCGTCCGCGAAAGTCGCCAAGGCGATCGCCGCCATGCGGCAAGGCCGGCCCGGCCCGGCCGCGCTCGAATGCGCCATCGACGTGTGGGGCAAGCGCGGACCGGTTGCAGCCATCGCGCCGCCAACGCCGGCGCGGCCGCCGACGCATCGACGACGGACGCAGTGCGCGCGGCCGCGAAGCTCTTGGGAAAAGCCAAGCGCGTGCTGATCGTCGCCGGCGGCGGCGCGCAGGATGCTTCGCCCGAAGTGACGCTGCTCTCGAACATGCTGCAGGCGCCCGTGCTGGCCTATCGGCGCGGCCGCGGCGTGCTCGACGGCCGCGATCCGTTCAGCGTCACGCTGCCGCTCGGGCACGAGCTGTGGGGCGAGGCCGACGCGGTGCTCGCCGTCGGCACCCGGCTGCTCGAGCCGCTCACCCGATGGGGCATCGACAACGATCTCGCAGATCGTGCGCGTCGATGCCGATCCGGAGGAGCCGGCGCGCTATCGCAAGCCGAAGGTGGCGCTGATCGGCGATGCCGCGCCGATCCTGCGGCAACTGATCGACGCGCTCGCGAACATAACTCGCGCCGCGCGTCGCGCCGCGACGAGATGCAGGAGCGCCAGGCCAAATTGCGCGAGCGCCTCGGCAAGCTCGCGCCGCAACTCGCCTTCCTCGACGTGATCCGCGCCGAGCTGCCGGAGGACGGCATCTATGTCGACGAGGTCACGCAGATCGGCTTTGCCGCCCGCCTCGCCTTTCCGGTCTACAAGCCGCGCACGTTTCTCTCGCCCGGCTACCAGGACAATCTCGGCTGGGGCTACGCCACCGCGCTCGGCGCGCAGCATGCGCGGCGCGATGTGCCGGTGCTCTCGATCAACGGCGACGGCGGCTTCCTCTACACCGGCAACGAGCTCGCCACCGCCATGCGCCACCGCATTCCGCTGGTGGCGGTGGTGTTCGCGGACGGCGCCTTCGGCAATGTGCGCCGCATCCAGGAGGAGCAGTTCGGCAACCGGCTGATCGCCTGCGACCTCGCCAATCCCGATTTCGTCAAATACGCCGAAAGCTTCGGCGCCGCGGGCCGGCGCGCGCGCAGCCCGGCCGAATTGGGCGTCGCGCTCAAGGCCGCGATCGCAGCCCGCGAGCCGACGCTGATCGAGGTGCCGGTTGGGCCGATGCCCTCCCCCTGGGAATTCATCCACATGCCGCGCGTGCGCGGAAAGTGAGACGGGTTGCCATGACCGACCCGGATCGGGTTAGGTTGCCCGCGACCATGGACCTGATCACCACCACCGAGGAACTGGCCGAGGTCTGCGCGCGCATGGCGCGGCATCCCTTCGTCACCGTCGATACCGAGTTCCTGCGCGAGACCACCTATTACCCGCTGCTCTGCGTGGCGCAGATGGCCTCGCCCGACGAGGCCGTCGTGGTCGATGCGCTGGCGCCCGGCATCGATCTTGCGCCCTTCTTCGACCTGATGACCGACGAGAAGGTGGTCAAGGTGTTCCACGCCGCGCGCCAGGACATCGAAATCGTCTGGAACATGGCCAAGAAGATCCCGCATCCGATCTTCGACAGCCAGGTCGCCGCCATGGTGCTCGGCTACGGCGACTCGATCTCCTACGACCAGCTGGTGCAGCGCATCACCGGCGACATGCTCGACAAGTCGCACCGCTTCACCGACTGGACGCGCCGCCCGCTCAGCGACGCGCAGATGACCTATGCGCTCTCCGACGTCACGCATTTGCGCGACGTCTACCTCAAGCTCGCCGCCGATCTCGACAAGCGCGAACGCGCGAACTGGGTCGAGGCGGAGATGGGCGTGCTCACCTCGCCCGAGACCTATCGCATGGAGCCGGAGCGGGCCTGGGAACGGCTCAAGAGCCGCGTGCGCAAGCCGAAGGAGCTTGCCGTGCTGATCGAGGTCGCCGCCTGGCGCGAGCGCGAGGCGCAGACCCGCGACGTGCCGCGCTCGCGCGTGCTCAAGGACGACGTGGTCGGCGACATCGCGGTGCAGGCGCCGACCACGATCGAGCGGCTCGGCTCTTTGCGCTCGTTGCCGAAGGGCTTCGAGCGCTCGCGCTGGGGCGAGGCGATCGTCGAGGCGGTCAAGCGCGGCCTCGAGCGCGATCCCAAGACGCTGCCGCGGCTCGAGCGCTTCCGCCCGGCGCCGAACGGCGCCGCCACCGTCGAACTGCTCAAGGTGCTGCTGCGCATGACCGCCGAGAGCCACGGCGTCGCCGCCAAGGTGATCGCCACCGTCGACGAGCTCGACCGCATCGCCGCCGACGACGAGGCCGATGTGCCGGCGCTGAAAGGCTGGCGGCGCGAATTGTTCGGCGAGAAGGCGCTCGCGCTCAAGCACGGGCAGCTGGCGCTGGCGGTCGAAAAGGGCCGCGTGGTGACGGTGGAAAAGAATTAAGTCTCGATCGCCGGCTCTCTGCCGACCAGGCGCGCGAGCTGGCGCAGCCGGTTGAACACCCGCTCGCTTCCCAGCCGGCCGTAGCGGCCGGGCAGCCGCAGCACCAGCCGGCCGCGTCTGACCTGCATCGGCGTCTTCGGCAGCACGCCGCTCTGCCCGGCGGTGAGGATGTAGGCGACCCGCATGGCGGCGCCGAGCACGCGTGCGCGATCGAGCATGCGGGTGGTGGCGAGTTCGCGCAAGCGCGGCGACAAGTCCTCCTCGCTCAGGCCGGCGTGGCGGAAATAGACCGACAGCGCGAGATAGGCGCGGCCGGGATGGTCGATGGCGACGAAGGCGCCATGCGCGATGATGTTCATCGACTGCTCGCCGCGATAATCCGGATGCGCGCGCCAGCCGATATCGCCCAGCAGGCAGGCGGCATGGCGCAGCCGGCGCTCGTCGGCGGTTTCCTCCAACCCCGAGGACGCCATGAAGCGGTCGGTCCACGCGATCAGCTCCTCGCCGTGGCGCGGCGAGCGCGAGCGCAGCACGTTGAGATCGGCGGCCGCCGACATCAGCGGATCGCGCGCCCGTTCGTTCGGCTTGAGCAGCGAATAGAGCAGCCCCTCGCGCACGCCGAGCACCGAGATGATGACCTGCTTGGGCTTGATCGTGCGCACCAGGTTTTCCATCACCAGCGCGGCATAGGCGAGCAGCGGCCGGCGGGCGGCGTTGACGACTTCGATCTTCGACAGCGTCTCGGTATCGACGCGGTGCACCAGGCGCGAGAACTCCAGCGCCTCGCGCGCGGAGATGCGATAATTGTGCATGACGTGGAACGGATAGCCGGTCTGCCACATGTGCAGCCGCGCCAGCGCGCGCCAGGTGCCGCCGACCGCGTAGAGGGTGCGGCCCTCGCCCTCGTGCAGCATGTCGAGGTCTTCGAACGCATCCTCGACGAATTTTTCCGCCTTCTTGAGCGATTTGCCGGCGATGTCCTGCAGCGCCAGGCCGCCGAGCGGCAGCGTCACGCCGCCACGCACGCGCGAGCCGTGCACGTCGATCAGCTCGAGCGAGCCGCCGCCCAGATCGCCGACGATGCCGTCCGGCTTATGGATGCCGGAAACGATGCCGAGCGCCGGTGAGATGGGCTTCGCGTTTGCCCGACAGGATCGTGATCGAGGTGCGGCAGATGCGCGTCGGCTTCGTCGATGAAGGCGCGGCCGTTGCGCGCGTCGCGGCAGGCGGCGGTGGCGATCGCCCAGATCCGCCGCACCTGCAAGGTGTCGCACAGCGCGCGAAAGCGCTTGAGCGCGTCCAGCGCGATGTCGATGGCGTCCGGCGCCAGCAGGCCGGTCGACTGCACCTGGCGGCCGAGGCCCGCCAGCACCTTTTCGTTGAAGATCGGCGTCGGCGCCCGCGTCAGCCCCTCGTAGATGACGAGGCGGACCGAGTTCGAGCCGATATCGATGACGGCGATCGGCGGCCCGTGGTCGAGCCGGCCCTTAGCCGAATTACTGATCGCGTGGGGATGCTTGATGGCGCGGGAACGCTTACGCGCCTTCGGCGAGGCGGCGTATAAGGCTGCGCGGTGACGATTCCTTGAGCGATTTGCCACGACCGGACAGGCTCGGATTTGTCATGAAATACTTGTGGGCGTTGAACGGTTCCTCGCCCGGCGCGGCCTTTATGCGCGTGGAACTGCCGTCCGGCAAGAGTTTCCAACTTTGCTCGTTATCCTTGAAGTTTGCGACCATGATCTGGCCGAGAACCTGCTCGTGCACGGTCGGATTGAGAATCGGGCACAGCACCTCGACCCGGCGGTCGAGATTGCGCGGCATCATGTCGGCGGAGGAAATGTACAGCGCCGCTTTCGGATGCGGCAGCGCGTAGCCGTTGCCGAAGCAATAGATGCGGCCGTGTTCCAGGAACCGGCCGACGATGGATTTAACCCGGATATTGTCGGAGAGCCCCGGCACGCCCGGCCGCAGGCAGCAGATGCCGCGCACCACCAGATCGACCGCGACGCCGGCACTCGATGCCTCGTAAAGCGCGTCGATGATTTCCGGATCGACCAGCGAGTTCATTTTCATCCAGATCGCCGCCGGCTTGCCGGCCTTGGCATGGGCGATCTCCTGCGCGATGTGGTCGAGAATGCGCTTTCGCAGATTGATCGGCGAGATCGCCATTTTTTCGAGCTCGGCCGGCTCGGCATAACCGGTGATGTAATTGAAGATGCGCGCAACGTCGCGGCCGATCACCGCGTCGGCGGTGAAGAACGACAGGTCGGTATAAATGCGCGCCGTGACCGGATGATAATTGCCGGTGCCGACATGGACGTAAGTGGCGAGCGCGCTGCCCTCGCGCCGCACCACCAATGACAGCTTGGCGTGCGTCTTCAATTCGATGAAGCCGTACACCACCTGGACGCCGGCGCGCTCGAGATCGCGCGCCCAGCGGATATTGGCTTCCTCGTCGAAGCGCGCCTTGAGCTCGACCAGCGCGGTCACCGACTTGCCGGCTTCCGCCGCTTCGACCAGCGTCTTCACGATCGGGGATTCCGCCGAGGTGCGGTAGAGCGTCTGCTTGATCGCGACCACGTTGGGATCGCGCGCCGCCTGCTGCAGGAACTGCACCACCACGTCGAAGGATTCGTACGGATGGTGGACGATCAGATCCTTCTGCCGGATGGCGGCGAAGCAATCGCCGCCGTGATCGCGGATGCGCTCCGGATAGCGCGGATTGTACGGCACGAATTCGAGGTCGGGGCGGTCAAATTTGGTGAGCTGGACGAGGTCGTTGAGGGCGAGCACGCCGTCGACCAGGAACACCTCGTCGTCGGCCACCGCCAGCGCGTGCTGCACGAAGCTGCGCAATTCCGCCGGCATCGAGACGTTGAGCTCGAGCCGGATCACCGAGCCGCGCCGCCGCTGCTTGAGCGCGGTTTCGTATAGCCGCACGAGGTCTTCGGCCTCTTCTTCGATTTCAACTTCCGAATCGCGGATGGCGCGGAAGGCACCGTGCCCTTTGACCGTATAGCCGGGAAACAGCCGGCCGATGAACAGCGCGGTAGCCTCTTCGAGCGCGATCAGCCGAATGCCGTGGTCGCTGCCGCTCGGCAGCTTGATGAAGCGCTCGATCTTCTGCGGCATGCGGATCAGCGCGTTCATCGCCTTGCCATCGCGCACGCGCGCAAGCTGCAGCGCGATCGAGAAGGCGAGATTGGGAATGAACGGGAACGGATGCGCCGGATCGATCGCGAGCGGCGTCAGCAGCGGGAACACGTGAGTGAGGAAGCGTTCCTCCAGCCAGGCGCGTTCGGCTTTCTTGAGATCTGCGCCTTCGATCAGCGTCATGTCGACGGCCGCCAGCGCCGGCCGCAATTCCAGCCAGCGCTTCTGCTGATCGCTGGCGAGCTGCGAGACCGCCTCGCGGATGCGGGTGAGCTGCTCGCTCGGGGTGAGCCCGTCCGGACTCCTGGTCGTGATGCCCTGGCGCACCTGGCCTTTCAGGCCGGCCACCCGCACCATGAATAACTCGTCGAGGTTGTTGGCCGAGATGGAGAGGAAACGCACCCGTTCGAGCAGCGGATGGCTCTCGTTGGCGGCCTCATCCAACACCCGGCGATTGAAGTGCAGCCAGGACAATTCCCGGTTGATAAAGCGCTGCGGCTGCGCCTTCAAGCTGGGGCCGGACGCGGAAGCGGGGGCCGATGGGCGTTCGTCGCGGTCGGCCACCGGAGCGATTTCCTCAACCGGTACAATAGCTTGTGCGCGATCTGCCATCTGAAAGGAAGCCTGAAACGTCGAATCTCAAGCCGACAAGAATGGCGGCTGGATGACAGTTCGCGCCCGGAAGGCCTACCGCGTCAAGTCTGACGCATGAACGCGCTTAAGGCCCGCGGAACAGCTCCGCCGCCAGCGCCCGCGTCACCGGGCGGTGCTGGCGCATCGCCTCCTCGTCGAGCCGCGCGACCGCGGCGCGGGCGCCCGCGAAGGATCGCTCGATGCGGTTGACGAGATAGTTCACCAGCGCGTCGTCGACGGCGAGCTGGCGGTCGGCGGCGAGCTTGACGATCAGCGAGCGCAGCAGCGCGTCATCGGGGGCGGCCAACGCGACGCTCGGCAGCGCCCGCATGCGCGAGGCGAGATCGCGGATGGCCACCGGAAAGGTCGCAAGCGGCGAGCGCGAAGTGATGAGGACAAAAGCGCCCTCCTCGCGCGCGAGATTGATCAGATGAAAGAGCGCGCGCTCGTCGAGCCCGGCGAACTCCAGGTCTTCAACCACCAGCGCGCCGGTCGCCAAGGCCGCCGGCAGATCGCCATGCTCGAGCAATTTCGCCGCCAGCACGCGGGCGCCCGCCGCTTCCGCCCAAATCGCGGCGAGATGGCTCTTGCCCGAGCCCTCCGGCCCGATCAGCGCCACGATACGATCCGGCCAATCCGGCCAGCGATCGATCAGCGACAGCGCGGCGGCGTTTGACGGGCCGGGCAGAAAATCCTCGCGCGCGAAGCTTTCGGCATGATCGAGCGCGAGCACCAACTGACGCGGACTGGCGGAACTTTCCATCCGATTTAGAGCGTGATCCGCTTAGATTGAATCACTATGCTTCCCTTGCAATTTGCTTGCGCATGATCTTTTCCGAAAACCGGTTCCCACTTTTCGGGATCATGCGCTCAACCCGATTTCTCGCCGGTATAGAGCGAGCTTTGGCGATAGCGCTGCAGCGACAAAGCGCACCAGCACGCCGATAGTGGCGGCCAGCGGCACCGCCACCAGCAGGCCGACGAAGCCGAACAGATAGCCGAAAGCGAGCAGCGCGAAGATCACCCAGACCGGATGCAGGCCGACGCTCTCGCCGACCAGCTTGGGCGCCAGCAGATTGCCTTCGAGGAATTGTCCGACCAGGAAGATGCCGAGCACCAATATTGTCGATGAAGGACGTGAGTTGGCTGCCTAGGATCGGCGCCACCAGCAGGATCAAAACGACGATCGCCATCACCACCAAGGTGATGATCGATAGCGCGGCGGCCAGCCGGTTGACGCCGAGGCGTTCGAGCCGGTCGGTGACCGGCGTGAGCAGATAGGCGATGGCCGCGCCGGCGACGAACGGCAGCAGGATCTGGCTCAGCAGCCAAAACAGCAACACGATCACGGCGAGCGCTGCCAGCCAGAACACGATCTGCCGCTCGAACGTCATGCCATCGCCTTCGGGCAAATCGCGAAGCGAACGGGTTCGTGCGCGCGGGCTCACGGTCCGGTCGCCGTCGTGTTCATGTGACGTACCCATTCGGCGACATAGGCGGCCACCGACAACAAGGTCAAGACTGCGACCAGGCCCATGAGGACAAGCGTGAGGGTCTGCGCCTCGATGGCGAAGCCGAGCGAGCCGAGCACCACGCAGGCAAACACGATCTGCGCCACCGTATTGAGCTTGGACACCAGCAGCGGCTTGATCTTGAGCGGATTGCCGACCAGCCAGGACAGCATGATCCCGCCGACAATCAAGATGTCGCGCGACACCACCAGGATCACCAGCCAGCCCGGGATCAATCCATTGATGCCGAGGCTGAGATAGATCGAGACGATAAGCGCCTTGTCGGCGAGCGGATCGAGATAGGCGCCGAGCTCGGTGGTCATGTGGAAGCGCTTGGCGAGATAGCCGTCGACGGCGTCGCTCACGCCAGCGGCCAGAAACAGCACGAAGGCGATCCACATCGCGCCGGACGCGATCGCCCAGACCACGACCGGCACCAGCAGAATGCGCCCCAGCGTAATGAGGTTTGGAATATTCAAGGCAATCCCGGCTCACGGACGCAGCCCCGGCCTGTTCCCCCGGAAACGCGCCAATCTCGGCAGAGTATAACGGCGCTCAGACCATTGCACGCCTTGCGATTTCCACGTAGGACCCCGGCGTAACATTTTGCTTGCGCATGATCTTTTCCGAAAACCGGTCCCCACTTTTCGGGATCATGCGCGCTCGAGGACCATCATGGCAGAAAAGCGGCGCGGCCTCACTTACGCGCAGGCCGGCGTTGATGTCGACGCCGGCAACCGGATGGTGGAGCTGATCAAGCCGCTGGTGCGCGCCACTGCGCGCCCAGGGGCCGATGCGGAAATCGGCGGCTTCGGTGGCCTGTTCGACCTCAAGCGGGCGGGATTCAGCGATCCGGTCCTGGTGGCGACCACCGACGGCGTCGGCACCAAGGTCAAGATCGCCATCGAGACCGGCCGCCACGACACCATCGGCATCGATCTGGTCGCCATGTCGGTGAACGACCTGGTGGTGCAAGGCGCCGAGCCGCTGTTCTTCCTCGATTACTATGCCTGCGGCAAGCTCGAGCCGGAAATCGGCGCCGCCGTGGTCGCCGGCATCAGCATCGGCTGCCGGGAAGCCGGCTGCGCGCTGATCGGCGGCGAGACCGCGGAAATGCCCGGCCTCTATCAGGGCGACGATTACGATCTCGCCGGCTTCGCGGTCGGCGCCGCCGAGCGCGGCGCGCTGCTGCCGCGGCCCGATATCGCGGCAGGCGACGTCATCCTCGGGCTCGCCTCCTCCGGCGTGCATTCCAACGGCTATTCGCTGGTGCGCAAGGTCGTCGGCAAGTCCGGGCTGGTCTGGTCGACACCGGCGCCATTCACGCCCGCGCAGTCGCTGGGCGAAGCCATCCTGATGCCAACCCGCATCTATGTGAAATCATGCCTCGCCGCGATCCGAGCTACCAAAGCGGTGAAGGGTCTCGCGCACATCACCGGCGGCGGATTTCCCGACAACATCCCGCGCGTGCTGCCGGACGGCTTGGGCGCGCGCATCGATCTGGCGCGCGTGCCGGTGCTGCCGGTGTTCAAGTGGCTGGCGAGCGAAGGCGAGATCGCGCAAAATGAAATGCTGCGCACCTTCAATTGCGGCATCGGCATGATCGTCATTGCTTCGCCCAAGGACGCCGCCGCGGTGGCGCAGGCCTTCACCGCTGCCTGCGAGAAAGCGGTCAGCATCGGCGAGGTTGTGCGCGCATCGGGTGAGCCGCGCGTCGTCTACGACGGCAAACTCGACCTGGTCTGGTGACGCAAGGGGCGCCCATGAGCCGCAAGCGCGTCGCCGTTCTCATCTCCGGGCGCGGCTCCAACATGGCGGCGCTGATCGAGGCGGCGAAGGATCAGAATTATCCGGCCGAGATCGCGCTGGTGCTGTCGAACCGGCTTGACGCCGCCGGGCTTGGCCAGGCGCGCGCCGCCGGCATCACCACCGAGGTGATCGATCATGCCACGTTCGGCAAGGACCGTGCCGCGTTCGACCGCGCGCTGCAGACGGTGCTGGAAAATCACCGTATCGATCTGGTCTGCCTTGCCGGCTTCATGCGGCTGCTCACCGACGGCTTCGTCAACCAATGGCAGGGCCGCATGATCAATATCCACCCCGCTTTGCTGCCGGCCTTCAAGGGCCTCGACACGCATAAGCGGGCCATCGAAGCCGGCGCCAAGCTGCACGGCGCCACGGTGCATTTCGTGGTGGCGGAAATCGATTCCGGTCCGATTATCGCGCAACGCGCGGTGGCGGTGCGCGGCGACGACAGCGAGGTAACGCTCGCAGCGCGTGTGCTGGCGGTGGAACACCTCATCTACCCGCTGGCGCTCAAACTGGTGGCGGAAGGGCGCGTGACGGTCGTCGACGGTCATTGCCTGATCGACGGCGTGCCGGTGCCCGACAGCGCTATCACTTGTTCCCGGCGACCTAGGCCTGAGAATTTTGTCGCACTGCAACAAGCGAATGTGAATGCCGGCCGCTCCCGCGGTGTTATAGTCGTGCGGACGCCGCCGGTCAGAGCGGCCGAACCCAACAAGGGAGTGACGCCATGGTTGGACGGGCAGGAACAGCGAACCAAAACTGATTTTTCCGGGACTTAGCTGGGTTTTACGCGGCGGTCTCCGATCTCTGCGTATCACGATGATCCGAATTATCGTCGGCGCGTGCCTTTACGCGCACGTGCTGGCCAAAGTTCAACGATGGTCGCTGCAGTCAGCTGCCGCATTCCTGGCCAAGAACGGGCTTCGTTCCCGGCAGCCTGTTTCGCCTATTCCGCTATATTCCTTGAGACGGTCGGCGCGACTTGCATCATCCTCGGCCTATTCACCCGCTTCTTCGCCGCGGCGCTCGCGATCGAAATGGCTGTATCGCACTGTCATTACGATCGATGCCGCAAGGCTACGCGGCCGGAGCCGACGGCTACGAATACGTCCTGCTGATCGGCGTCGTGATGCTTCGCCATCGCCACTGCGCGGCGGTGGCCCCTACTCGCTCGACCGCAAGATCGGTAAGGAACTCTAGCCCACCATCGATCGAGGCCGCCCACCGCGACCGCTCGCCCACTGGGGATGAACCGGCGACAGGCAATTGCGGCCTGCCGCGCGGGGGATCATTATTGCACCATGGGGGAGAACAACTCCTTCCGGGGCACTCAGGGGAGGTCTAATCATGCCGGAATATATGCAAGCGATCAGTCGCGTACTGATATCGGCCGTTTTCATCGTCTTCGGATATATCCAGCTCACGCATATCGGTAATTACATTGCCAATCCTGCGGTCGTGAAAGTCGCCGCCATGAGCGGCTTTCTCTCCCCGACGATCCTCGCCTATCTAGTTATGGCAATAAATCTGGTCGGCGGAGTCTTGATCCTGGTCGGCTACCAGACGCGCTGGACGTCGATCGTACTGATCGCCTTTGTCGTGCTCACGCTCATATTCGTGCACAATTTCTGGACCATGGAAGGCCCGGCACGCATCGGCAATCAGGTGAACTTCTACAAGAACCTCGTCATCATCGGCGCGCTTCTTTTGCTCATCATTCACGGCCCGGGGAGTTGCTCACTGGAGCACCGCTTCGCGAGAAAGTGACGGACGAAGCTCGGGTTGATTGTTTCGACGCAAGGCGCGCACGTTAACCCGCGGGCGCCTTGCGCACCCACACCTTGTTGTCGTGGACGGCGGCGCCTCCGTAGGGCGCGATTGAATCCGCGCCAGTGAGCGTGTTGATGCCGCAGCCGTCGGCGTAGGCCGAATTTGGCCAGATCAATTCGGCGATCAGCACGCCGCGCCACACGCCGTCGAAAATCTTCGCGTGCAGGCGCACCTGGCCGCGCGTGTTGCCGAGCACGACATAGTCGCCCTCGCCGATCCCCTGCGCCTTGGCGTCATCGGGATGGATCATCACCGTCGGCCGCTTCTCCTGCGCCAGCGAGGTCGGCGTCTCGTTGAAGGTCGAGTTCAGAAAACCGCGCGCGGGCGAGGTGGCAAGGCGGAACGGATGCGCGTCGTCCGCCGCCTCGATCGACGTCCAGTGATCCGGCAGCGGCGGCATGTCGGCGACCGGCCCGCTCTTGTAGGGGCTGCGGAACGGCACATTGTTCCAATCGGGCTTGAAGCGGAACTTGCCGTCCGGCCAAGAGAAGCCGTCGAGAAAATGCGCTTTGCGGAACGGCGGCTGACAGTCGAGCCAGCGGTTGGCCTCAAGCTCCGCAAGCGTGCCGCGCTTTGACACTTGCAGCATCTGATCGATCAATTCGCGCGGGCTCATCGTAAAGCCGCGGTGCTCGGCGCCGAGGCGCTTGGCCAGGCCTGAGATCACCTCGTGATTGTTGCGGCATTCGCCCGGCGGCTCGACCAGCTTGGGGCCAAGGATGATGTATTGGTGGCCGCCGCCGCGATAGACGTCGTCATGCTCCAGGAACGTCGTCGCCGGTAGCACCACGTCGGCCATCTGAGCGGTTTCGGTCATGAACTGCTCGTGCACGCAGACGAAAAGGTCCTCGCGCGTAAAGCCGCGCTTGACCTTGCTCTGGTCGGGGCAGACCGAGAGCGGATTGGTGTTCTGGATGATGAGCGCGTTGACCGGCGGCCCGCCGTGCAGCGCGTCGCGCTCGCCGGTCAGGATCGCGCCGATGCGCGACTGGTCGAGCATGCGCACCGAACGGTCCCAGACGTCGAGCCCTTCGATCAGCGTCTTGTCGAGCTTGTAGATATCGGCGTTGATGTGGAAGGCGCCGCCGCCCTCCAGCTGCCAGGCGCCGGTCACCGCCGCGATGCAGCTGGCCGCGTGCATGTTGGCGGCGCCGTTGCGCGAGCGCGAGAAGCCGTAGCCGAGCCGGAAAAAGGCACGCTTGCGCTCGCCGATCAACTTGGCGAATTCCTCGATCGTTTCCACCGGCGTGCCGGTGATCGCTGAAGCCCAGACCGGATCGCGGGTGCGCAAATGCGCTTCCAGCTCGCGCGGCGCGTCGGTGTACTTGTCGAGATAATCCCAGTCGGCATGGCGATCACGGAACAGGCAATGCATCACCGCGCAGGCGAGCGCGCCGTCGGTGCCGGGCTTCACCAGCACCGGCAGATCGGCCTGCTCCATGGTGCCGTTCATGTAAATGTCTACCGCCGCGATCTTGGCGCCGCGTTCTTTCCGCGCGCGGACCGCGTGGGTCATCACATTGACCTGGGTGTTGACCGCGTTGGTGCCCCAGATAACGACCAGGTCGGATTTCGCCATTTCGCGCGGATCGACCCCGGCGACCGTGCCGATGCCGGCGGCAAAGCCGGCATAGGCCGGGTTGACGCAGATCGAGGAGTGGAAGCCGGAATATTTCTTGACGTGACGCAGGCGGTTGATGCCGTCGCGCATCACCAGGCCCATGGTGCCGGCATAGTAGTAAGGCCACACGGATTCAGGCCCGTGGCGCTGCTCGGCCTGCAGAAATTTTTCGGCGACCAGATCGAGCGCATCGTCCCACGATACGGCTGCAAACTCGCCCGCGCCCTTGGCGCCGGTCCGCCGCAGCGGATGCATGAGCCGCTGGGCGTGATGCTCGCGCTCGGCATAGCGCGCGACCTTGGCGCAGATCACGCCGGCGGTGTAATCGTTGTCTTTCGAGCCGTGCACGCGGCCGATGGTGCGCTCGTCGATCAGCTCGACCTCGAGCGCGCAGGTCGACGGGCAATCGTGCGGACAGGCCGACGCCCCGATGCGAACCGCTTTGCGACGTCCCGCTCGGCCTCATTCTCGCGCGACAGAGCTTGGCGGCGATGTAGAACACTCCGCCCCCGACAATCTAAGGTACGCAACATAGAGCGACCACGCCGTAAAAATAATGCGCAGCAACACCGCGACACCGGCGCCCAGGATCATGCCCCACAACCGCTCCGGGCGGCAGGCCCTGGCGGATGACCAGCGCGTTGTCGCCGGACAGCAAGACGTTGATCCACATGATCTTGACGAGCGCGACCCAGAACTCGGTGGGCCCATCGCTCCAGCCGCTGCTCACCTGGCGAACCATGCGGCCGGATCCAGCATCTGCGCGAGTGAATGCACCTGTTCCCCCGGCGCGCGAGCGCGCTGATTTCGTTCTCCGAGAGCGCGATCTCCGCCCCGCGGTGTCGGGCGCAGGCCGTGCACGGAATTCTCGCCGATCGACTTGGCGTGCACCTTGCGGACGGCCGGCGCCCGGCCGGGTGGCGCCCATGTTCGCGGTACTCCCGATGGCGTTGTCGCCCTCGAGCACCTGCACCACCACCGGTCCCGAAACCATGAAATCCACCAACTCGCCGAAGAACGGCCGCTCGCGATGGACCGCATAGAATTTTCGCGCTTGCGGTAGTGAGATACGCACGCGCTTCTGCGCGACGATGCGCAGGCCGGCCTGCTCGATCATGGCGTTGATGGCGCCGGTCAGGTTGCGCGCGGTTGCATCGGGTTTCAGGATCGAAAAAGTGCGCTCGAGCGCCATCGGGTCATCCTTCACTGAGATTGATCGGAGAGTTTACCGGCATTGATTGGAGTAACTGAGTTGCGCGGCTTATACCGAGGGGCGTTTCGCGCGGCAAGATCGGCCGCGTTCGCATTGCGGATTTGCTATGATTTGGCGCGTCACAGGAGCGATCCATGAAATCCCGTTACCGGATGTTCGCCGGCTATAACGCCTGGTGCAACGAGCGACTTTATGCCGCTGCCGCCAAGCTAACCGATACCGACTACCGCGCCGACCGCGGCGCCTTCTTCAAGTCGCTGCACGGCACGCTCAATCACTTGCTGGTCGGCGACCGCATTTGGATGCAGCGCTTCACCGGCAAGGGCGAGTTGCCGAAGAGCCTCGATGCCATTTTGTTCGAAAATTTCGCCGATTTGCGCGCGGCGCGCCGCGCCGAGGATGCGAGCATCAGCCGCTATGTCGAATCCTTGAGCGACGACGATCTCGGCCGCAAGATCCGCTACCGCACCTTCAGCAACCCGGCCGATATCGAGCAGGTGCTGGCCCCCGCGCTCGACCATTTCTTCAACCACCAGACCCACCACCGCGGCCAGGCACACGCCCTGCTCTCGCCCATCATCGGCAACGACGCGACGCCGAGCTTCGACCTGATCATCTACCAACGCGAGACCGGGCAAGGCGGCTTGCGCAAATTGAGCTGAGGGGTTGCGTCACAGCGCGCGCTCGGCCAAAAGGCGCTGAATGCTTGTCATCGACGATCTCACCGTACGCATCGCCGGGCGCGCACTGCTTGAAAGCGCCTCCGCCCGCATCGTCGTCGGAGCCCGGGTTGGTTTTGTCGGCCGCAACGGGTCCGGCAAGACCACTTTATTCAACGTGATCGCGGGCGATATGTCGCCCGAGCACGGCTCCATCGAACTGCCGCCGCGCTGGCGCATCGGGCGGCTGGCGCAGGAAGCACCGAATGGCCCGGAGAGCCTGCTCGAGGTTGTGCTGAAGGCCGATAGCGAGCGCAGTGCGCTGCTAACCGAGGCGGAGACCGCGCACGACCCCCATCGCATCGCCGAGATCCAGACCAGGCTCGCCGATATGGGCGCGCATGCCGCACCTGCGCGTGCCGCATCAATCCTGTCGGGCTTAGGCTTTTCCAACGCCGACCAGGCGCGCGCCTGTTCGGAATTCTCGGGTGGCTGGCGCATGCGCGTGGCGCTCGCCGCCACTTTGTTCGCCGAGCCCGACCTGCTGATGTTCGACGAGCCGACCAATTATCTCGATTTGGAAGGCACGCTGTGGCTGCAGGATCATCTGGCGCGCTATCCGCACACCATGATGATCATCAGCCATGACCGCGACCTGCTGGACAACGCCGTCGACCAAATCCTGTCGTTGGAAGCCAAGAAGCTCACGCTCTATCGCGGCGGCTATTCCGACTTCGAACGCCTGCGCAGCGAGCGTTTGGTGCTCGACCAGAAGATGATCAAGAAGCAGGACGCGCAACGCAAGCATATGCAGGCTTTCGTCGACCGCTTCCGCGCCAAGGCGACCAAGGCGCGGCAGGCGCAATCCCGCCTGAAGATGCTGGCCAAGATGGAACCGATTGTTTCGCTGGTCACCGAAGAAGTGCGGCCGATTCACTTTCCGGCGCCCGACAAGCTGCTGTCGCCGCCGATCATCGCGACCGACGATGTCGCGGTCGGCTATGAGCCCGGCCATCCGATCCTGTCCGGCCTGACGCTGCGCATCGACAATGACGACCGCATCGCTTTGCTCGGCTCCAACGGCAATGGCAAATCCACGCTTGTGAAGCTGCTGGCCGGCCGGCTCGCGCCCGAGCACGGATCGGTCACGCGCGCGGCGACGCTCAGGGTCGGCTATTTCGCCCAGCACCAACTCGACGAACTGGACGAGGATCGAAGCCCCTATGATCACGTCCGCGAGCTGATGCCGGATCAACCTGAAGTCCAAAGTGCGCGGCAAAGTCGGCGCGATTGGATTTTCAGGGCTTGCCGCCAACAATGCGGTGAAGACGCTCTCCGGCGGCGAAAAGGCGCGGCTGCTGATGGGCCTGGCGACCTTCGCCGCGCCGCATCTGGTCATCCTCGATGAGCCGACCAACCATCTCGACATCGACAGCCGCGCCGCGCTGATCGAGGCGATCAACGACTATCCCGGCGCGGTGATTTTGGTTTCGCATGACCGCTATCTGCTGGAGGCCTGCGCCGACCGGCTCTGGCTGGTGCAAGGCGGCAGGGTCGCCCCGTTCGATGGCGATCTCGACGACTACCGGCGCACGGTGCTGGCCGGCGAGGGCCAGGGGATTACGGTCGGGGCAAAATCATCGGCGCGCGTCGATCCGGCGCAGGCCCGCCGCGCGGCGGCCGACAAACGCGCGGAGACGGCGCCGCTGCGCAAGCGGGTTTCGCAAGCCGAACTCGCGATCGCGCAACTGACGCGCCAGCTTGGCAAGCTCGACGTAACGCTCGCCGACGGCGCCCTGTTCGCGCGCGATCCGGCGCGCGCCGCCGAGCTTTCGAAGACCCGCGCGCAAGTCGTCGCCGCGATTGCGAAGGCGGAAGAGGAATGGCTCGCCGCCAGCACGGCGCTCGAAACCGCTTGAGACGGCCGCGCTGCGGTTAGTTGAGCTGGCGCGCGGCCGGGGTGGCGGCGGTTTTCGGCTTCACCGGCTTTTTGGCTTTTTTGCTTTTCGGCGGCTCCAGCACCGGAGCCGGCTGCCCGGGGGCGCGGTCGACTTCCTTCAGCCGGCCGGAATCGAAAGTGTAGATGCCGGGCCAGGATCCGGTCAGGTAGGTGAGCACGACCTTGCGATCGCCTCTGTCTCCGGCGCCGATGTTGACGTTGCCGGGCAACCCGGCGCGCCGCACCACTTCGCATTCGCTCATGCCGAGCGCGACGCCGCCCAGGACCGGGGGAGGCGCCGGGCTGCTGATCGATGGAGGCGGGCGTGGCCGCGGGCATCGGCGCGCGGGCGAGATCGCCGGCGATCGAGCCGACCGGCCGGTCGGGTGGCGGCGGTCGGCGCGGCGGCGGGCGCCGGTGCGCCGGCTGCGGCGGTGGTGCGGCGGGCGCGCTGCAGCGGCCGTCGGCGCTGACCAGGTCCTCGGGAGCGACCGGCCTGGTGGGACTGAGCGGGGCGCTCCTGTCGCCGCTGCTGGCGATCGCCCAGTCGGGCTTGCCGAAAATATCCATGGGTTTGGAGAACCAGCCGCCTTCGTTGTTGTCCTGAAATATCTGCATCGAGTTCTTGCAGCCGGCGACGGCCGCGGCCAGCACGGCGGCACACAAGACAAGCGCGATTCTGGAAACGGAGCGACGGCGCAAAACGATTTCCCCGGGCGGTTTATCCGCTTGTCCCTTAAGCGGTCTATCCGCTTGTCCCTTAATATGTATTTTGCGTCATCACGATGGCGGCGACAAGCTGAGGGTGGCCAAGGGGTTAACCCGGCCATTGGCCGATAGGGCAATGGCCGATGGGCCATTGGCCTAGTTCAGCCCAATGCTGCCGCCGCCCGTATTCTTGGCGGCGCCGGGTACGCCGTAGGTCCTCCTCTCTCCCCTCGAAAAGTGAGGGGATGGCGCGCCGATGGGCGCGTCATTTGGTCTTGTCACACCTCCTTGCGGAGGTGCGGCGCCTCTCGGCGCGCCATCGCGGCGTCCTTACGGCGCCGGGCCGCGCTTTCTGACGTTCCGCTTCGCCTTGCCTCCAGCTCTCAAGCTCTTGCCCCTTTTGGGCGGCCTTCGCTTTTCGAGCCTCGGGCAAGCCTAACGGCCCGCCGTCAGCCAGCTCCTCGCAGGGGATCCTAGTGCCCCGGGCGGAGCCCGGCGCCGCCCGGGAGCTGGGGGGTTGCGTTCATCCCCCGCCCGCGGGCGCCGCATCCGATCCCACTTGCATGACGCCTCATGAAGCGCCCTCCGTGGATCGAATGGCGGCCATAATAAATCCGCCCGACGCGCGCGGGATAAGCTCTCACGAAGATGTGATTTAAATCCTAGAGCACCGGCTCACGCCTTCTTCGCCCAGCGCCCCTGCTCGTCCGGCTGCCAATAGGTCGCCTCGAAGCCCTTCGCCTTGGCCTCGCTCCAGCGCGCGCGCGCGGCGGCGACCGCGTCCTCGTCCTCGCCGTCGAACAGCAGCACGATGCGCTGGTAGGCCTCGGCGTCGGCCGGCACCGGCGCGCCGTCGATCAGGAAGCGCACGCTGGCGCGCGTTCGGATTGCCGTCGGTGACCGTGAGCAGCACCGGCTGCGCGGCGGCATCCGGCTTCGCGCCAGGTGCCGTGCGGCAGGAAGCCGTCGTCGCGATAGGTCCACAGATGCGCGTCGAGCGCCTCGATGCGCTCCTCGGACGCGCCCTGCACGATCACCTTCCAGCCGCGCTCGAGCGATTTCTCCAGCAGCGCCGGCAGCACGCCTTCCAGCTTCTGGCCTTGCAGGTGGTAGAACAGCATTTCGGTCATGGTGTCGCGGCCAAGCAGAACCGGTGTCACCGTTCGTAATAATCCGCCACCAGCCGATCGAGCAGCCGCACGCCCCAGCCCGAGCCCCAGCTCTTGTTGATGTCGGTCTGGCGGCGAGTCGAAGCCGGTGCCGGCGATGTCGAGATGCGCCCACGGCGTCTTGTCGTCGACGAAGCGCTGGATGAACTGCGCCGCGGTGATCGCGCCGCCGCAGCGGCGCCGCCGATGTTCTTCATGTCGGCGAATCTTGGAATTGATCATCTTGTCGTAGTCGGGCGCCAGCGGCATGCGCCAGACCCGTTCGCCGGTGTGCCGGCCCGGCCTTGGTCAGCCGCTCGGCGAGCTCGTCGTCGTTGGAGAACATGCCGGCATATTCCTGGCCGAGCGCGACGACGATGGCGCCGGTCAGCGTCGCGAGATCGACCATGAATTTCGGCTTGAAGCGCTGCTGGCGTGTACCAGAGCACGTCGGCCAGCACGAGGCGGCCTTCGGCGTCGGTGTTGATGATCTCGATGGTCTGGCCCGACATCGAGGTCGACGATGTCGCCGGGACGCTGCGCGTTGCCGTCCGGCATGTTCTCGACCAGGCCGATGACGCCGACCGCGTTGACCTTGCGCCTTGCGCGCGGCCAGCGCCTGCATCAGGCCGGTGACGCAGGCCGCGCCCGCCATGTCGCCCTTCATGTCCTCCATGCCGGCGGCCGGCTTGATCGAGATGCCGCCGGTGTCGAAGCACACGCCCTTGCCGACGAAGGCGACCGGCGCGTCGGCCTTCTTGCCGCCGTTCCAGTGCATGACCACGAGCGGCTCTCGCGCGCGCGAGCCCTGGCCGACGCCGAGCAGCGCGTTCATGCCGAGCTTCTTCATCGCCTTGACGTCGAGCACCTCGACCGTCGACGCCGAGCTTGTTCAGCTGCGCCGGCGCGGCGGGCGAACTCCTCCGGATAGAGCACGTTGGGCGGCTCGTTGACGAGGTCGCGCGCCATCAGCACGCCGTCGCCGACCGCCTCGCGCGCTGGCATAGGCGTTGCGCGCGCCGGCGGCGTCGCCGACCGCGACGGTCACGCTGCGCTTGGCCGGCGGCGTCTCGTCGTCCTTGCGCTTGGTCTTGTAGCGGTCGAAGGCATAAGCGCGCAGCGCCACGCCTTGCGCCAGATCGGCGGCCTGCTCGGCTTCAGCGCGCCGCCCGGCAATTCCGCGAACACGGTCGCCTCGCTGGCGCGCGACCGGCAGCTTGCCCATGGCGGCCCCGCCGAGCTTGAGCATGTCCTTCTGCTCGAGGCCGGCGGTCTTGCCGGCGCCGATCACCACCAGGCGCGCGACCTCGAGCCCCTCCGGCATGATCAGTTCGAGCGCCGAGCCGCTCTTGCCGGTGAAGCGCTCGGCCTTGGCCGCGCGCGCCACCAGGCCGGCGGCCGATCCCAGCGCCTTGGCGGTGGCCGGCCCGAATTTGAGCCCGTCGTCGCAGAACACGATGAGAACGCCCTTGGCCGGAACGGCGAAGGGTCCAAACCCGAGCTTCAGGGGATCGGACATCGGCTAAATCCTTAATCTTGGGGTCATCGGCGGGCTGGGGTCGTTTGCGCTGCCATATGGCCTGCCGCTACCCCCTCTGCAAAGCCCCAAATCGCTCGATTTCCAGGCTTTTCACCGAAGCCGGCCGCCCGCCGGCGGCAAGCCAGCATTTACGGCCCGATTTGCTTGCCAGAATCGGGCCTCCGGCGCACGGATCGGGCCGGCGGCTTTTACTTTTTGTTGTGCATGTTCAACGGCTTTGCCTTTGGGCGGCCACTTTGTCGGAGGATCAAGGTAAACCTGACGGGGGTGGGACTAGGCTGATTGCGCTTTGCGTCCGGTGCGGGGTGCCGGGCGGAGGTGGCGTATGCCGGAACTGGGGGACGACGCGTCGGATGGGGTCGATCAGCCGATATATCTTCCGCACGACATTCAGTGCCTTCATGGTCGTGTTGGTCAGCCTGACCGCCGTGATCTGGGTCACGCAGGCGCTGCGCGACATCGACCTGATGACCAGCCAGGGCCAAACCATTCTGGTCTTCGTCGGCATCACCGGCCTGATCATTCCGCTGCTCGTCCTGGTGATCGCGCCGATCGCGCTGCTGATCGCGGTCGCGCACGTGCTCAACAAGCTGTCGACCGATTCCGAAATCATCGTGATGAACGCGGCCGGCATGTCGCCGTGGTTCCTGTTCCGCGCCTTCATGGCGGTGGCGATCGTGGTGTCGCTGCTCGTGATGGCGATCAGCGCCTATTTCGCGCCCAAGGGCCTGCGCATGCTGCGCGACTGGCTCACCGAAGTGCGCGCCAATGTGGTGAGCACCATCGTGCAGCCGGGCCGTTTCACCTCGATCGAAAACGGCGTCACCATCCATATCCGCGAACGCAACCGCGAGCGGCCAATTGCTCGGCATCTTCCTCGACGACCGCCGCAATCCGGCCGAGCGCATCACCGTGATGTCGGAGATCGGCGAGCTCATCGACAATGACAACGGCACGTTTCTGATCCTGCAGAAGGGCGTCGTGCAGCGCCGCGAGGTCAAGGAGCGCGATCCGGCCATGGTGGTGTTCGATCGCTACGCCTTCGATCTCTCGCAGTTTGCCGGCGGCGCGCAGGCGGTGAAATATTCGATCCGCGAGCGCTATCTTTGGCAACTGATCGCGCCCGATGCGAGCGACCAGTTCTACGTCGAGCAGCCGGGGCAGTTCCGCGCCGAGCTGCACGACCGGCTGATCGCGCCACTTTATCCGATCGCTTTCGTGATCATCGCCTTCGCCTATCTCGGCGCGCCGCGCACCAACCGGCAAAGCCGCACCGTGTCGATGCTGGGCGCCATTAGCGGCGTGGCGCTGCTGCGCCTGACCGGATTCGTTTCCACCGTGTTCGGCGCCAATATGCCGTGGCTGCTGTCGCTGCAATACGTGGCGATGATCGTGGCCTGCGGCGGCGGACTCTACGTCATCCGGCGCGGCCTGATCCTGGAGCCGCCCGCCTTTGTCACCAACTGGCTCGCCGCGCTCACCGAGCGCATCACCCAGCGCTTCGCCACATCATGAGCTAATCATGCGGATGTTCGCAGGAACACTCGCGCGATACTTCGGTCTGCGTTTCCTGAGCGCGGTGCTGCTGATGTTCGTCGGCATTTTCATGCTGGTCGCACTGATCGACTACATCGAACTGATGCGCCGAGCGAGCGACATTCCGCACGTCTCGGCGCTGCTGGTGGCGAAGACGTCATTCTACCGGGTGCCGCAATTGACCGAGCGGATCATGCCGTTCTGCGTGCTGATCGCCGCCATGTCCTGCTATCTCAACTTGTCGCGCCGGCTGGAACTGGTGGTCGCCCGATCCGCCGGCGTATCGGCCTGGCAATTCATTGCGCCGGCGCTGATCGTGGCCTTCGTGATCGGCATCTTTGCCACGACCGTCTACAATCCGTTCTCCGCCATCCTGCAGGAGCGCTCGAAGCGATACGAAGCCGAACTGTTCGGACAAAATTCGGGCGCGCTGAGCGGCAGCAACTACTGGACCAGCCAGCGCAGCAGCGAAGGCCTGGCGATCATCAACGCCAAGACCAGCCGCAACCAGGGCGTCAACCTCAACGGCGTGACGATCTTCACCTTCGACGATGCCGGTCATTTCAAGCAGCGCATCGAAGCGCGCGCGGCGGTGCTGGAACCCGGGGCCTGGCAGCTCCAGGATGCCCGCGTCAACGAATTGGGGATCTTGCCGATCGACTATCCGGTGTTTCAGCTCAAGACTAACCTGACGCCGGAACAGGTTCGCGAAGCTGCCACCCCCGAGACTGTGCCGTTTTGGGACCTGCCACTGTATATCCAGATCGCAGAACATGCCGGGCTTATTGCCGCAGGCTATCAGACTGCAGTTCCAAAAGCTTCTGGCGCGGCCATTTTTGATGGTCGCCATGGTTTTCCTTGCCGCCGCCGTCAGTTTACGGTTCTTCCGCTTCGGCGGGGTGCAAAAGATGGTTTTAAGTGGCGTGGCAGCGGGCTTTCTGCTTTACGTTTTGTCGAAAGTGACTGAGGATTTAGCAAGCCCGACCTGAGCACCCTGTGGCAGCAGCGTGGCTGCCTGTGCTCGCCGGGGGTCTGACGGGGTTTATTGCGTTGTTGTACCAGGAGGACGGGTGATGGCGGGGCTGGCTAGCGCTCGTCCACCAGCGCCCCGGCCCCATCGCCGCGGCGTCGCAGCCTTCGTTGCCGTCCTCAGCCTTCTGGCTTGCGGCGGCTTGCTCGCGCCTGTGCCGGTTCAGGCGCAACAACTCGAATTTCCGAAGCGCCCGGCGCCGCCGCCAAAATCCAAGATCGCCATCGAGCGCGAAAAGTCCGGGCAGAAGCAGATGCTCGTGCAGGCGCGCGAGATCAACTACGATTACGTCAACCATCGGGTCGCCGCCGTCGGCAACGTGCAGATCTACTATGGCGGTTCCACGCTCGAAGCCGACCGGGTGATCTACGACCAGACCACCAAGCGCCTGCACGCCGAAGGCAATGTCCGACTGACCGAAGAGGGCCGCAACATCACCTATGGCAACATCATGGACCTGTCGGACGATTATCGCGACGGGTTCGTCGACTCGCTACGTCTGGATACCCCCGATCAGACGCGCATGGCGGCCGCCCGCGCGGAGCGCACGAGCGGCAACTTCACCGTCCTGCATAACGGCGTCTAC
>CAWFMZ010000016.1:0-14563 GCA_963817045.1 uncultured Alphaproteobacteria bacterium | reverse complement strand
ATTTATCTGCTCGCCACGCCGACGCTGCCGAAGGACAGCTTTGCCAAACGCGAGACCGCGCACGCGCCGATGGGCCGCGAGGCCTGGCATTCGATCGGCGCCATCATGGCGCTGATGTTGCCAGTCAGCCTGTTCTGGGCCACCTACGAGCAGCAGGGCAACACCATCGCGCTCTGGGCCGACCAGCACACCGATCGCCACCTGTTCGGCGTGGAAATCCCCGTCACCTGGTTCCAGGCGTTCAATCCATTCATGATCTTCGCCTTCACGCCCTTCATCGTCGCGTTGTGGCGCCGGCAGGGCGCGCGCGAGCCGTCCACGGTCGCCAAGATGGTGATCGGCTGTTTCCTAAACGCGGCTGCCTATCTGGTCATGGTCGCCGCCGCCGCGCAGGCCGGCAGCGCGCCTGCGAGCTGGCTCTGGCTGTTCGGCTATTTCGTCGTCATCACGGTCGCCGAGCTTTATCTGTCGCCGGTCGGACTCTCCTTCGTGACCAAGGTGGCGCCCCTGCACCTGCTGTCGATGATGATGGGGGTGTGGCTGTCGACCAGCTTCATCGGCGGCTTCCGCCGGCTATCTCGGCACCTTCTGGTCGAGCCTGGCGAAAACCGATTTTTTCCTGACGCTGGCGGTCATATCCGCAGCCGCCGGTGTCATGATCGCGCTGCTCAATCGCCCGCTACGGACGATATTGCGAGACTAGGCGAGCAAACTATTTTCGTCATGGCCGGGCTCGTCCCGGCCATCCACGCCTTGCTTTTCTGAACGCTGAAAGAAAGACGTGGATGCCCGGCAAAAGGCCGGGCATGACGGAGAATGTTAGTCCAGCGGCAGTCCGACATATTGCTCGGCCAGCGATTTGGACGCAGGCTCCGATCCTACGATGTAGTCCAGTTCCGCCAATTGCCGCCGGCGGTCGAACGCGGTCTCGTGCGGGAAGCGGTGCAAGATCTGCGTCATCCACCAGGAGAAGCGCTGCGCCTTCCAAATCCGCCGCAGGCAGGTCGCCGAATAATTCTTCAACAGATCGTCACGCGTGCTCTTGTAGAACGCATCGAGCGCGCGCGACAGAAACACCACGTCGGCAAACGCGAAATTCATGCCCTTGGCGCCGGTCGGCGGCACGATATGCGCGCTGTCGCCGGCGAGGAACAAACGCCCGTGCTGCATCGGCTCAACCACGAAGCTGCGCATCGGCGTGATGCCCTTTTGCACCATCTTGCCTTCGCTGAGCTTGCGCGCGCCGCCCAGTCGCTTGTGCATCTCGTCCCAGATGCGCGCATCCGGCCAGCGCTCGATCTCCTCGTCGTGGTCACATTGCAGATAGAGCCGCGCCAGCGACATCGAGCGCATGGTGTAGAGCGCGAAACCGCGGTCGGAGTAGGAGTAGATCAATTCGTGATCGGGCGGGGCCAACTCCGACAAGATGCCGAGCCAGCCGAACGGATAGTCGCGCTCGAACACGTTGAGCACGCCGTCGGGAAAGCTCGGCCGGCAAATGCCGTGAAAGCCGTCGCAGCCGGCGATGAAATCGCACTCGATTTCCTGCGCGCGGCCACGTTGCGTGAAGCGAATCTTCGGCCGCTTCGCGGTCAGGTCATGCACGCTGACGCCATCGACCTCGAACAGCAAAGGCCCGCCGTCGGTAAGCCTACGCTCCACCAGATCCTTCACCACCTCCTGCTGGCCGTAGATGGTGACTTGCCTATTCACCAGCGCCTTGAAGTCGATGCGGTGCAGCTCGCCATTGATACCAATATTGATGCCCCAGTGCTGGATGCCTTCGCGCTTCATCCGCTCGCCGACGCCGACATCGCTGAGCAAATCGGTCGCCCATTGCTCGATCAGTCCGGCGCGAATGCGGTTCTCGATGTAATCGCGGCTGCGGTTCTCGATGATGATGAACTCGATGCCGGCGAGGTGCAGCAGACGCGCCAGCATCAGCCCAGCCGGCCCTGCTCCGATGATGCCGACCTGCGTGCGCATGTGATTTTCTCCCGGCGATCGAGACTCACGTTCCCTATAAGCGCTCGCTTTCTTGGTGGCAAAGGGATGAAGTCCGGAAAGGCTGGCACAAACGCCAGCGCCGCCGATCAGAACGGCAAGCCGTAGCGCGGCACGCGCGCCATGTATTGGCGGTAGGCGTCGCCGAATTTCGCCTCAAGATAGCGCTCCTCGCGCTTGACCACGCCGAAATAAATCACCGGCACGAAGATAGTCGTCATCACCAGCATCCAGTCGGACGCCAGCAAGATCGCAAGTCCGACGAGAAGCAAAGTCACGCCGACATACATCGGATTGCGCAGCCAGCCGAAGATACCGTCGGTCACCAGCGCGGTGGATGGCTTCCACGGCTCCACATGGGTGCCGGCCGAACGGAAGCCGCGCATGGCGGGAACGGCGAGCCCCGCCCCTGCGGCGATGAGGACGACAGCGAGGGCGGTGCGCTCGGACAGCGTCAGCAGCACGCTCAGCAGATAGGCCGGCAGCAGCCAATCGAGTGCCAGGCCAAGCACGACCGCCGCCAGCGCAATGAGCGGCGGCGGCGCGATGACTCCGGCATTGTCACGGGCTTCGGTCATGGTTATAGCCTCGTTATAACGCGCGAATGGCCTGCAGGTTCAAGGTCGCTCAAGCGCCCAGCCATTCGGCCAGCGCCGCGTTCACCGCCTCGGGTTGCTCGAGGGTGGACAGATGGCCGCTATCGGGGACGATCGTCAGCTTCGCGCCCTGGATGCCGGCGGCGATTTCCTTGTTGATTTCCGGCGGCGTCGCTATGTCGGCGTCGCCGACCAGCACGAAAGTCGGGCAACGGATTGACGCCAGCATGGGCCGCGAATCCGGCCGCGACATGATCGCCATGAGCTGGCGCACGAAGGCCTCCGGCCCGGTTTCCGTTATCATCTGACGTATGATCGTCGTGAGGCGCTCGTCGCGCTGGTGCTTGGCATTTAAATAACGCGGGATCGACAAATCCGGAATCTCTCCATAGCGGCCGGACTGCGCCATGGCGATTTGCGTATGGCGCCCTGCGGTTTGCTCCGGCGTATCGGGGCGCGCCGAAGTGTCGAGCAGCGCCAGCTTGGCGATGCGCTCGGGCGCCAGCCGCAGCATGGCGAAGGCGATGTAGCCGCCCATCGACAACCCGGCGAGCGCGAAGCGCGGTGGCGCATCCTTGAGAATGCGCGCGGCGATCGCCGCCATATCGGCATCGCGCCGGTGATCGACGACCGCCACCTGCCCGAACGGCCAAAGCGCGGCGATTTGCGATCCATAAAGACGCGCCGTGCAGGTCAGTCCGGGCACCAGAACGAGCGGTAAAGATTGCGCCATTGTGACACTCCAATAGGCGAAAAGATTAAGCCTTAACGCGACTTATTGCACTGCCGTAGCATTGACTTTCGGCCCTGCGCGCCTATGTTCCCGGCAAACGGTTCGACACAAAGATTCGACCGTCCATTCCCGCGCATCGAAACCCGTTTTTCAATTCCGGCGCGGGCGCCGGGCGGTCCTAACTAGAGGTTATTAGAGGTTATATGTCTTTTTCTCATCTTGGCTTATCCGCCAAAGTTCTCGCCGCCATTAAATCGGCCGGCTACAAGACCCCCACCCCCATCCAAGAGCAAGCCATCGGCCACGTCCTCGCCCGCCGCGACGTGCTCGGCATCGCCCAGACCGGCACCGGCAAGACCGCCGCTTTCGTTTGGCCGATGCTCACCATGCTTGAGCAAGGCCGCGCACGTGCCCGCATGCCGCGCACGCTCATTCTCGAGCCGACGCGCGAATTGGCCGCGCAGGTCGTCGAGCATTTCGAGAAGTACGGCAAGAACCACAAGCTCAACGTCGCGCTGATCATCGGCGGCGTGTCGTTCGGCGATCAGGACGCCAAGCTCACCCGCGGCGTCGACGTGCTGATCGCGACGCCCGGACGCCTGCTCGATCATTCCGAGCGCGGCCGCCTGTTGCTCTCCGGCGTCGAACTCTTGGTCATCGACGAAGCCGACCGCATGCTCGACATGGAATTCATCCCGGACATCGAGCGCATCGGCAAGCTGGTGCCGTTCACGCGCCAGACCTTGTTTTTCACCGCGACCATGCCGCCGGAAATCCAGCGCATCGCCGACAATTTCCTGCACAATCCGGTGCGCGTGGAAGTTTCCAAGCCGGCCACCGCTGCCACCACCATCAACCAGTTGCTGGTCGCCACCGGCCGCGATCCGGCCGACAAGCGCGAGACGCTGCGCCGGCTGATCCGCTCCGCCGACGGCTTCAAGAACGCCATCGTGTTCTGCAACCGCAAGCGCGAGGTCGCGCAACTGCACCGCTCGCTGCTGCAGCACAAGTTCAACGCCGCGGCGCTGCACGGCGACCTCGACCAGTCGGCGCGTACCGCCGCGCTGGAGTCCTTCCGCAACGGCGAAGTCACGCTGCTGGTCGCCTCCGACGTCGCCGCGCGCGGTCTCGATATCCCGGCGGTCAGCCACATCTTCAATTTCGACGTGCCGCATCACCCCGACGATTACGTCCACCGCATCGGCCGCACCGGCCGCGCCGGCTTGAGCGGCACCGCCATCACGATCGTGGCGCCGATCGACAACAAGGCTGTAACGGCAATAGAGCGGCTGATCGGCCAGACCATCCCCTGGATGGGCGAGCCGGTGCCGGCCGAGACCCGCGAGAGCCGACCGCACGAGGGCGGCGAACGCAGCCATCGCGGCGGGCGCAACCGCGGCCACAGCCGTGACCGCCAGTCGCACCCCCGACAGGACAAGGAGCCGGCGCGCGCCACCCAGCTGCAACCGCGTCAGGACAAAGAACCGCCGCGCGCCGCCCAGCCGCGACCGCAGCCGCCGCGCGAGCCCGCCGACGATACCGACGGCAGCCACCTGCCCGCTTTTCTGCTGCGCCCGGTGTCGCTGAAGGCCTGATAACGGCCCAGTTTTCGAGCCGGATGGCGGTTCCGCGCAACGAAATATTGCGGCGCAACCGGTTCCAAATTTACCCCCGATTCACCTCCCTCGCCTAACGTCCCCGCAGGGATGCGCCGCGGCCATCCGGTCATGCGCGCCTGCAGACTTGCGGGCAGAACGCTTGCAAATGGGGGTTTGCAATGGCCGAGGCCGCTGACGAACACGAACGCACCATGGCGTTCGCGGAAATCGCGCTCGGCCAGATCAAGGCGCTGCGCCAGGCGGCCACGCCGCGCAATTACGAAATCTGGTACGCCTACGCCACCGGCTATCACCCCTCGCTCAACCAGAAAATCAACGAGACGCTCAAGAGTAGCGGCGTTCTCGCCGAAACCAATCTGGAGAACATCTACGCGACCTATCTGTCGCCGACGCGGCTGACCGAGCGGATCGACGAGGTCGGCAGCCAGGTCAAGGGCGAGATCGAGCAGGTGATGTCGATGATCGACACCGCCGCCGGTTCCGCCAACAGCTACACCGAGAGCCTGGCCGGCATGTCCGAAAAGATCGGCCAGTCGAAAGACCGCGAGGGCCTGCGCACCATCGTCGAAAGCCTGGTGCACACCGCCAAGGACATGGAACTTTCCAACATAAAACTGGAAGAGCGCCTTAACGCATCCAAGCGGGAAATCCTCGACCTGCATGCCAACCTCGAGGCGGTGCGCAGCGAAAGCCTGACCGACCCGCTTACCCAGCTCTCCAACCGCAAATTTTCGCCACGCTGGAAAAGGCCATCGCCGACGCGCGCGCCAATAACGAGGCGGTGTCGCTGCTGCTGACCGATATCGATCATTTCTAGAATTTCAACGACAGCTTTGGCCACCTCACCGGCGACCACGTGCTCCGCCTGGTGGCGATGTCGGTGAAGCAGAATGTCAAGGGCCAGGACACCGCGGCGCGCTACGGCGGCGAGGAATTCGCCGTCATTCTCCCGAACACGGTGCTGCGTTCGGCGATCACGGTGGCCGATCACATCCGCCGCGCGGTGATGACCAAGGAACTGATGAAGCGCTCGACCGGCGAGCATCTCGGCCGCGTGACGATTTCGATCGGCGTTGCCACCCTGCACAAGACCGACACCGCGCAGTCGCTGATCGAGCGCACCGACGGCTGCCTGTACGCCGCCAAGCGCCACGGCCGCAACCGCGTGATGTGCGAGACCGACCCAGAAGTCACCGCCAGCGGCACCGCGATGCAGGTCGCTTAGGCGTAATTTACATTTTTCCGTGAATTATTCTTTCGTCATGGCCGGGCTCGTCCCGGGCATGACCGCGGAACGTTACTTCGCCGCGCCCTTGGATGGCATGAGCTGCACGGATTCGCCGCAGCCGCAGGCGCCGGTCTGGTTCGGATTGTTGAAGATGAACTGGGCGGACAGCTTGTCGGTCTTGTAGTCCATCTCGGTGCCGAGCAGGAACAGCACCGCCTTCGGATCGACCATGATCTTGACGCCCTTGTCCTCCACCACCTCGTCGGTCGGCTTGACCGCATCGGCATATTCCATGGTGTATTCCATGCCGGCGCAGCCGCCGTTCTTGACGCCGACGCGCACGCCGGCGACCGGCCGGTCGGCCCGCGCCATCACGTCCTTGATGCGCAGCGCGGCGGCGTCGGTAAGCCGCATCACCTGGGGTCGGGGTCGTGCAGTGGCCATGTCCAGTCCTCGTCGATCTCTATCTTCAGTCTCACCACATGTTTAAGACGAGTCGGGCCTCGTCCGACATCCGGCTCGGATCCCAGGGCGGATCCCACACAATCTCAACCTTGACGTCGCGCACGCCTGGCACGCTGGCGACCGCATTTTCCGCCATGACCGGCAGTTCCTGCGCCGACGGGCAATTGGGCGAGGTCAGCGACATGTTGATCTTGACCGAACGGTCGTCGCTGATATCGATCTTGTAGATTAACCCAATCTCGTAGATATCGGCCGGAATTTCCGGGTCATAGACGGTTTTGAGCCCCGCGATGATGTCGTCGGTGAGCTTATTGAGTTCGTCCTGCGGCAGCGCGGACGAGCCGGTCACGGCGGCGTTCTCCGGCGGTCTTTCCGCCGCGGAAGCAGTATCGGTCATACTGTCGGTCTTGGGGGTTTCGTCGGTCATGCGAAAAATTCCTGCGCCTTGACCAGGGAGGCGGCCAGCACGTCCACCTCGTCCTTGGTGTTGTACATCGCAAACGAAGCGCGGCACGTGGCGGTGAGCCCGAAACGCGCCAGCAACGGCATCACGCAATGGGTGCCGGCGCGTACCGCCACGCCGGCGCGGTCGATGATGGTGGCGACATCGTGCGGATGCGCGCCCTTGATCTCGAAGGAGACGATCGGCCCCTTGTCGGGCGCCTTGCCGATGATGCGCAGTGAATTGATCGCGCCGAGCCGCTCCTGCGCGTATTTGACCAGCGCGCCCTCGTGGCCGCGGATGCGCGGCTTGCCGATGGAATTGACGTAGTCGATCGCGGCGGCGAGCCCGATCGCCTGCACGATCGCCGGCGTGCCGGCCTCGAAGCGGTGCGGCGGCGCGCCATAGGTGACGCGGTCCTGGAACACCTCATGGATCATCTCGCCGCCGCCGTTGAACGGCGGCATGGCCGCAAGCAGATCGTATTTGCCGTACAGCACGCCGATCCCGGTCGGGCCATAGAGCTTGTGGCCGGTCATGACGTAGAAGTCGCAATCGATATCGCGCACGTCCACGTCCAAATGCACGGCGCCTTGCGCGCCGTCGATCAGCACCGGAATGCCGCGCGCATGGGCGAGCTTGACCACCTCTTTCACCGGCACCACGGTGCCGAGCGCGTTCGACATCTGGGTGATGGCGACCAGCTTGGTGCGGGGTGAGAGCAGCTTTTCGAATTCGTCGATCAGGAAGTTGCCTTCGTCGTCGATCGGCGCCCACTTGATCACGGCGCCTTGGCGCTCGCGCAGGAAATGCCACGGCACGATGTTGGAATGGTGCTCCATGATCGAGAGCACGATCTCGTCGCCCGCTTTGATGCGTTCGCGCCCGAACGTGTAGGCCACCAGATTGATCGCTTCGGTGGCGTTGCGGGTGAAGATGATCTCTTCCGCACGCCCGGCGTTGAGGAAGGAGCGCACGGTCTCGCGCGCGCCCTCGTAGGCTTCCGTCGCCTCGTTCGCCAGATAATGCAGCCCGCGATGCACGTTGGCGTATTGCTCAGTAGCGGCCTTGTACATGCGGTCGAGCACCGCTTTCGGTTTCTGCGCCGACGCGGCGTTATCGAGATAAACCAGCGGCTTGCCATAGACCTGCAGCGCCAGCGCGGGAAAATCCCCGCGGATTTTGGCAACGTCGTAGGAACCGTTGCTGACCGCCGGATGCAGGGTCATGACCGGCTCCCCAGCCACTTGAGCGCGGCGAACATCAGCGCGTGGCGGATGCCCTCGTGCGCGATCTCTTCGATCGCCTCGTCGATGAAGGCCTGGATCAGCAGTGCCTCGGCTTCCGCGGCCGGTATGCCGCGCGACATCAGATAGAACTTCAAGCCAGGATCGAGCGCGCCGGCGGTGGCGCCGTGGCCGCAGACCACATCGTCGGCGAAGATTTCCAGTTCAGGCTTGTTGTCGGCTTCCGCATCGTCGGAGAGCAGCAACGCGCGCGTCATCATCTTGCCGTCGGTCTTCTGCGCGTGCGGCTCGACGATGATCTTGCCCTGAAAGATGCCGTGGCTTTCGCCGTCAAGCACCGATTTGAATTGCTCGCGGCTCACACAGCCGCCGGCGGCGTGGTTGATGACCAGCGTGTTGTCCACGTGCTGGCGGCCCTTGAGTAGGCTGGCGCCGTCGATTGCGCCTTCGCTGCCCTCGCCGCCGAAGCGCACGAAGGTCTGATTGCGCACCACGGCGCCGCCGATGGTGAAAGCGAAATCCTTGTAGTTGGCCTTGGCCCCGACCGTGACGCCGAGCGTCGAGACCCGCAAAGCCGCGCCGCCGTCGCATCCGATCTTGATGTGATCGACCCACGCATTATCGCCGATCACCAGTTCGAGCGCCGAATTGACCTGATAGTCGATACCCTCCGGCCCAGAGAAGCTCTCAATCAGCGTCACCTGCGCGCCCGGCTCGACGATCACCAGCGAGCGCGGGTACATCGCGGCGGCGGCAGCGCCGGAAAACACATGCGCGATATGGATCGGCTTGGCCGGAGCCGCGCCGCGCTTGACGCGCATCGCCACCCCGCCGCTCATGAAGGCAGTGTTGAGCCAGTAGGCGGGGTCGTCGCTGCCGGGCACTTGTCCGAGCCGGTAGTTCGGCTCGTCGGCAAGAAACTTGAACAATTCGGCGATCGCGATGCCCGGATCGCTATTTTTGAGTTCGCTCCAGGCCGGTTCATAGCGGCCGTTGACGATGGCGATGCAATCGGCGTCTACGCCGGTCAGGATCGCCGCGATGCCGCCTTTCGGCTTCGCGCCGGCCGGGCCTGCCAAAGGCTTCGCCTCGCGCATCAGCGCGCGCAGGTCGGTGTATTTCCATTCCTCGACCCGCCGGTGCGGCAGACCTTTCGCGTCGAAACGCTTGAACGCGTCCTCGCGCAACGCGGCGATCGCGCCCTTGCCGGGCAGCGTGGCGCGCGCAGCGGTAAAGGCTGCGCTCAGCGCCTGCTCGGCCGTGGTCTTCGTATTGCGCACTTCCACGTTCATCAGGCCGCCTCGTCCGCAAATTGCGCATAGCCGGTGGCTTCAAGCTCGAGCGCCAGTTCCTTGCCGCCCGACTTCACCACCCGGCCCTTGGCCAGCACGTGCACCACGTCGGGCACGATGTAATTGAGCAGCCGCTGGTAATGCGTGATGACGACCATCGAGCGCTCGGGCGAGCGCAGCCGATTGACGCCGTCGGCGACGATCTTGAGCGCGTCGATGTCGAGGCCGGAATCTGTTTCATCGAGCACCGCCAGCCGCGGCACCAGCACCGCCATCTGCAGGATCTCGTTGCGCTTCTTCTCGCCGCCGGAGAAGCCGACATTGACCGCCCGGCGCAGCATCTCCTGACCGATGCCAAGTTGCTTGGAGGTCTCACGCACCCGCTTCATGAAGTCCGGGGTGGAGAATTCCTTCTCGCCGCGATGTTTGCGCTGCGCGTTGAGCGCGGTGCGCAGGAACGTCATGGTGGCGACGCCCGGCACTTCCACCGGATATTGGAACGCCAGGAACACGCCCTTGGCCGCGCGTTCGTCCGGCGCCATCCCAAGGATGCTCTCGCCGTCGAGCAGCACATCGCCCTCGGTGACGTGGTAGTTGTCCTTGCCGGCCAGCACATAGGCGAGCGTGGACTTACCCGAGCCGTTCGGGCCCATGATGGCCGCGACCTGGCCCTTCTCGATGGTCAGCGTCAGGCCGTTGAGGATTTTCTTGCCCTCGACCTCGACATGCAGATTTTTGACTTCAAGTAACGACATTGAATTAACCCACGCTTCCTTCCAGAGAAATCGAAATCAGCTTCTGCGCCTCGACCGCGAATTCCATCGGCAACTGCTGCAGCACGTCCTTGACGAAGCCGTTGACGACGAGCGCGGTCGCCTCCTCCGCCGACATGCCGCGTTGGCGGCAGTAGAACAGCATGTCCTCGGAGATTTTCGAGGTGGTGGCCTCATGCTCGAAAACGGCGGAGGAATTCTTCGCCTCGATATAGGGCACGGTATGGGCGCCGCACTGGTCCCCGATCAGCAGCGAGTCGCAGTTGGTGAAATTGCGCGCGCCCGTCGCCTTGCGGTGCGCGGAGACCAGCCCGCGATAGGTGTTGTTGGATTTGCCGGCCGCGATGCCCTTGGAGATGATGCGGCTGGTGGTGTTCTTGCCGAGATGCAGCATCTTGGTGCCGCTGTCGACCTGCTGGCGGCCGTTGGAGATGGCGATCGAATAGAACTCGCCGCGCGAATTGTCGCCGCGCAGGATGCAGCTCGGGTATTTCCAGGTGATGGCCGAGCCGGTCTCGACCTGGGTCCAGGAAATCTTCGAGCGCGCGCCGCGGCAGTCGCCGCGCTTGGTGACGAAGTTGAAGATGCCGCCCTTGCCGTCGGCGTCGCCCGGATACCAGTTCTGCACGGTCGAATATTTGATCTCGGCGTCGTCGAGCGCGACCAACTCGACCACTGCGGCGTGCAACTGGTTCTCGTCGCGCATGGGTGCCGTACAACCTTCCAGGTAGCTCACATAGGCGCCTTTGTCGGCGATGATCAGCGTGCGCTCGAACTGGCCGGTGTTGGCCTCGTTGATGCGGAAATAGGTCGACAATTCCATCGGGCAGCGCACGCCGGCCGGCACGTAGACAAACGAGCCGTCGGAGAACACCGCGGAATTGAGCGTGGCGAAAAAGTTGTCGGTGACCGGAACGACCGAACCCAGATACTTCTTCACCAGATCCGGATGTTCGCGGATCGCTTCCGACATCGGCATGAAGATCACGCCGGCCTTTTTCAGCTCTTCCTTGAAGGTGGTGGCGACTGACACCGAATCGAACACCGCGTCCACCGCCACGCGCCGCTCGCCTTCCGGGCGCACCACGCCGGCGAGGATTTCCTGCTCGCGCAGCGGAATGCCGAGCTTCGCGTAGGTCTTGAGAATTTCCGGATCGACCTCGTCGAGCGAGGCCAGCGCGTTCTTCTTCGGCGCCGAATAATAATAGGCGTTCTGATAGTCGATCTTCGGATAGTCGACGCGCGCCCAGGTCGGCTCGCGCATGGTCAGCCAGCGCTTAAAGGCCTCCAGCCGCCAGGCCAGCATCCATTCCGGCTCGTTCTTCTTGGCCGAGATGAAACGAACGGTATCTTCCGAAAGACCCTTGGGGGCCTTCTCGGATTCGATATCGGTGACGAACCCGTATTTGTATTGATCAACGTCGATGCGTCGGACTTGCTCGACGGTCTCTTGTACGGCCGGCATTCTTCCCTCCGCTCACGGTTTCAAGGACCGCGGGTTGGATTTGTCGGTTATGGTCGGTTCGCGTATCGCGTTGCGATCATTCCTTGTGGTGGTTCCCTCAGGCGGCTAAGCCCGATTTCAGGGACGAATTCTCATGCTTCTTAAGTAATGACGAACTTACTTTAGTCAAAGCATTGAGCAGATTGTTGATATTGCGCTCGGTCGTGGACCAGCCCAGGCTGATACGCACCGCGCCCTGCGCCAGCGCAGGTTCCACCCCCATGGCCGCCAGCACGTCTGAGGCCTGCACCTTGCCGGACGAGCAGGCGGAGCCGGATGACACAGCTATCCCATTGAGATCAAAGGCGATTATCGCCGTCTCCGCCTTCATGCCGGGGACCGTAAATAGCGTGGTATTGGGCAGCCGCGGCGCGCTTTCCCCGAAAATCACCGCTTGCGGCGTTGCCGCCTTGATGCCGGCTTCCAGGCGGTCGCGCAGCGCTGTCATGCGGGCGGCATCTGCCTGATTTGCAGCTGCCGCGGAGGCCGCGCCAAAGCCGGCGATGGCCGCGACGTTTTCGGTTCCCGCACGCTGCGAGCGCTCCTGGCCGCCGCCCTTGATCAGCGGCTCGCCGATATGGATATCGCCACGGCGAATCAGCGCGCCGGCGCCTTGTGGCCCGCCGAGCTTGTGGGCGGAAAGGCTCATGAGATCGGCGCCGAGCTCACCGATCCGACAATCGATGCGGCCGGGGCCCTGCACCGCGTCCACGTGCAACACGCCGTTCCCCGCATGCACAATCGCCGCGATGTCCGCGATCGGTTGGATCACGCCGGTTTCGTTGTTAGCGAGCATCACCGAGATCAGCGGACACTCGGCCCGAGCAATGGCACTTCTAAGAGCATGAAGATCGACCACGCCCTCGCGAGTCACCGGCAATTCCTCGATCGCATCGGCCGGAAAACGCCCGCCGCTGCGCACCGAAGGATGCTCGATCGCTGAGACGAACAAGCGGTCGCGCAACGACTTGCGCCCGCCGATCTCGATCGCCGGCGTCAGCGCCAGCATGTTGGCTTCGGTGGCGCCGCTGGTGAAGGTGACGTTCTTGGCTTCGGCGCCGATGAGCCCGGCGACCTCCTCGCGCGCCTGCTCGACCAAACGGCGGGCGGCGCGCCCTTCCGCATGCACCGAGGAGGCATTGCCGGTCAGCCCGAGCGCGGCGGCCATTGCGGCGCGCGCCTGCTCGCGCAGGGGTGCCGTGGCATTCCAGTCAAAATAGGTCCGCTCACTCATGAAAGTCGTCAGTGTCCAATTACCGTTATGGCTCTAGACCCGCAAAAAGCTTGCTTTTTGCCCTGGGGATCATGTTAGAAGCCGCCTTCACGCGGCAACTTATAGCCTGTGTTGCGGTCGTGAACAGCGGAATTCATATTTTTAGAATGATTCTAAACTAGTGCTTAGTTCGCTATTTCCGCTAGGCGCCGCGCACAAAATCCAGTGCCGCGATCGGTCACCGCAAGCTTGATCAGAGGTCGATAGCAATGCCTGAGGTCATCTTTACCGGTCCAGCCGGACGAATCGAGGGCCGCTACCACCCGGCGCGGCAGAAGAACGCGCCGATCGCGATCGTCCTGCATCCGCACCCGCAATTCGGCGGGACGATGAACCATCCGATCATCTACCAGCTCTACTACGCCTTCGTGCACCGCGGCTTCTCGGCGCTGCGCTTCAATTTCCGCGGCGTCGGCCGCAGTCAGGGCGCGTTCGATCACGGCACCGGCGAATTGTCCGATGCCGCCGCCGCGCTCGACTGGGCGCAGACCATCAACCCCGAAGCGAAGAGCTGCTGGATCGCCGGCTTTTCGTTCGGCGCCTGGATCGGCATGCAATTGCTGATGCGCCGGCCGGAGATCGAAGGTTTCATTTCCATCGTGCCGCCCGCCAATCTTTACGACTTCTCGTTCCTGGCGCCCTGCCCGTCCTCCGGCCTGATCATCCATGGCGACAAAGACGCAGTGGTGCCGCCCAAGGACGTCACCACACTGGTCGACAAGCTCAAAACGCAAAAGGGAATCGTGATCGAGCAGAAGGTGATCCCGGGCGCCAACCATTTCTTCGACGGCAAGATCGAGCCGCTGCTCACCAATATCTGCGCCTATCTCGATAAGCGACTCAAGACCGACCGCAAGCCGAGCGCGGCCTGATCGTCACGGCTTCGCGATAATCCCACCCCGCATCCCCGCCGGTCGTGGTCGGAAATGTGAGAGGCAAGCCGTGGAGGGTACGCACCGCCAGATAGGCGAACGGCTGCGCTTCGAGGGCATCTGCCGACCAGCCCACCTCGTCTGCGGCCTCCACCGTCGCCGGCGCAGGCAGCTGCTTCAGGATTGTCACCAAAGTGCGGTTGCGCGGGCCGCCGCCAGCGACGATCCAGGCCTTCGGCACCGCCGGCAATTTCGCAACGATCAGGCCGACGGCCTGGACGGTGAGTGCCGACAGCGTCGCCGCACCATCCGGCACCGCATAATTCGGTAGGCCGATATTGGCGAAGGCGAAACTGTTGCGGTCCAGCGACTTCGGCGGCTTGAGTCCGAAAAAGCCGTTAGCCAATACGCGATCGATAAACGCCTGGTCTGGATTTCCCGTCGCCGCCACGTCGCCGAAATTGCCGTAAGGCGCGCCGGTGCGCGCGCTCATGAAATCGTCGATCAGCGCATTG
>CAWFMZ010000015.1:0-37711 GCA_963817045.1 uncultured Alphaproteobacteria bacterium | reverse complement strand
GATCGCCTTCCCAGGTTTCAGGGTGGGCTAAATTTCCGACTCCGCCGGGCCCCGCAATCTTACCAAATACAAGCCCGTCACGACGACGAAGATGGCGCCCACCACCCCGCATACGACGTCCAAGGTCTCCAACGTCGCTGCCGAAAAATATTGTGCGACCATGGAGTCATCCGGCAACAAGCCGCCCGCGATCCAACCGAGCAGCGCCCCGCCGCCCCAAATGACGATCGGGAAGCGCTCGATAATGGCGAGGAACAAGGCGCTGCCGGCAATGACCACCGGGATGCTGACCGCCAACCCAAGGCCGAGCAGCAAATAGTTTCCTTTCGCCGCCGCGGCGACCGCGATCACGTTGTCGAGACTCATTACGATATTGGCGACAACGACGACGCGCACCGCACGCCACAAATCTTCAACGGCTTCGGTGGTATCCTCCTTATCGTGCGGCTGCGGTATCACCAACTTTACGGCAACCCAGAACAATGCAAGCCCGCCCGCGAGTTTAAGGTAGGGCAACTGCATCAACGTTGCGACGATGCCGGTGAACAGGATCAGCAAAACGGCCGCGGCGCCGGCGCCCAGCACCATGCCCCAGAACCGCTCCTTAGGCGGGAGCCCGCGGACCGCGAGCGCAATGACGACCGCGTTGTCGCCCGACAACAGAATATTGATCCCCATGATCTGCAGCGCGGCCAGCCAGAATGTCGGCCGCGCCATTTCGGACAGGATCATATTCACAGGTCATCCCCCAAGATTTGCCGGGCCGACCGCGTGTTCTTCAACCACCAAGCAGTCTACTAGGCCGCCAGGCAGGGTGACCAGCAGCGAAATCGCGACGCACCTACACTCCATGCGCCAGGTCAGCCGATGATCTCGTTCTCCGAGAAGAATTGCGCGATTTCGCGTACCGCGGTGTCGGGGGCGTCGGAGCCGTGCACGGAATTTTTCTCGATCGACTGGGCGTGCACCTTGCGGATCGTGCCGGGCGCGGCCTTGGCCGGGTCGGTGGCGCCCATGAGTTCGCGGTACTTCGCGATGGCGTTGTCGCCCTCGATCACCTGCACCACCACCGGCCCCGACACCATGAAATCCACCAACTCGCCGAAGAACGGCCGCTCGCGATGGACGGCATAGAATTTCCGCGCTTGCGGCAGTGAGATACGCACGCGCTTCTGCGCGACGATGCGCAGCCCGGCCTGCTCGATCATGGCGTTGATGGCGCCGGTCAGGTTGCGCGCGGTTGCATCGGGTTTCAGGATCGAAAAGGTGCGCTCGAGCGCCATCGGGTCATCCTTCACTGAGATTGATCGGAGAGTTTACCGGCATTGATTGGAGTAACTGAGTTGCGCGGCTTATACCGGGGGGCGTTTGGCGCGGCAAGATCGGCCGCGTTCGCATTGCGGATTTGCTATGATTTGGCGCGTCACAGGAGCGATCCATGAAATCCCGTTACCGGATGTTCGCCGGCTATAACGCCTGGTGCAACGAGCGACTTTATGCCGCTGCCGCCAAGCTGACCGATACCGACTACCGCGCCGACCGCGGCGCTTTTTTCAAGTCGCTGCACGGCACGCTCAATCATTTGCTGGTCGGCGACCGCATCTGGATGCAGCGATTTAGCGGCAAGGGCGAGTTGCCGAAGAGCCTCGATGCCATTTTGTTCGAAAATTTCGCCGATTTGCGCGCGGCGCGCCGCGCCGAGGATGCGAGCATCAGCCGCTATATCGAATCCTTGAGCGACGACGATCTCGGCCGCATGATCCGCTACCGCACCTTCAGCAATCCGGCCGATATCGAGCAGGTGCTGGCGCCGGCGCTCGACCATTTCTTCAATCATCAGACCCACCACCGCGGCCAGGCGCATGCCCTGCTCTCGCCCATCATCGGCAACGACGCGACGCCGAGCTTCGACCTGATCATTTACCAGCGCGAGACCGGGCAAGGCGGCTTGCGCAAATTGAGCTGAGGGGTTGCGTCACAGCGTGCGCTCGGCCAAAAGGCGCGCATGCTTGTCATCGACGACCTCACCGTACGCATAGGCGGCCGCGCACTGCTTGAAAGCGCCTCCGCCCGAATCATCCCGGAGCCCGGGTTGGCTTGGTCGGCCGCAACGGGTCCGGCAAGACCACTTTATTCAACGTGATCGCAGGCGATATGTCGCCCGAGCACGGCTCCATCGAACTGCCGCCGCGCTGGCGCATCGGGCGGCTGGCGCAGGAAGCGCCGAATGGGCCGGGGAACCTGCTCGACGTCGTGCTCGAGGCCGATAGCGAGCGCAGTGCGCTGCTGACCGAGGCGGAGACGGCGCACGATCCCCATCGCATCGCCGAGATCCAGACCAGGCTCGCCGATATGGGCGCGCATGCCGCGCCTGCACGTGCCGCATCAATCCTGTCGGGCTTAGGCTTTTCCAACGCCGACCAGGCGCGCGCATGTTTGGAATTCTCGGGTGGCTGGCGCATGCGCGTCGCGCTCGCCGCCACTTTGTTCGCCGAGCCCGACCTGCTGATGTTGGACGAGCCGACCAATTATCTCGATTTGGAAGGCACGCTGTGGCTGCAGGATCATCTGGCGCGCTATCCGCACACCATGATGATCATCAGCCATGACCGCGACCTGCTGGACAACGCCGTCGACCAAATCCTGTCGTTGGAAGCCAAGAAGCTCACGCTCTATCGCGGCGGCTATTCCGACTTCGAACGCTTGCGCAGCGAGCGTTTGGTGCTCGACCAGAAGATGATCAAGAAGCAGGACGCGCAACGCAAGCATATGCAGGCTTTCGTCGACCGCTTCCGCGCCAAAGCGACCAAGGCGCGGCAGGCACAATCCCGCCTGAAGATGCTGGCCAAGATGGAACCGATTGTTTCGCTGGTCACCGAAGAAGTGCGGCCGATTCACTTTCCGGCGCCCGACAAGCTGCTGTCGCCGCCGATCATCGCAACCGACGATGTTGCGGTCGGCTATGAGCCTGGCCATCCGATCCTGTCCGGCCTGACGCTGCGCATCGACAATGACGACCGCATCGCTTTGCTCGGCTCCAACGGCAATGGCAAATCCACGCTTGTGAAGCTGCTGGCCGGCCGGCTCGCGCTCGAGCACGGATCGGTCACGCGCGCGGCGACGCTCAGGGTCGGCTATTTCGCCCAGCACCAACTCGACGAACTGGACGAGGATCGAAGCCCCTATGATCACGTCCGCGATCTGATGCCGGATCAACCTGAGTCCAAAGTGCGCGGCAAAGTCGGCGCGATTGGATTTTCAGGGCTTGCCGCCAACAATGCGGTGAAGACGCTCTCCGGCGGCGAAAAGGCACGGCTGCTAATGGGTCTGGCGACATTCGCCGCGCCGCATCTGGTTATCCTCGATGAGCCGACCAACCATCTCGACATCGACAGCCGCGCCGCGCTGATCGAGGCGATCAACGACTATCCCGGCGCCGTGATTTTGGTTTCGCATGACCGCTATCTGCTGGAGGCCTGCGCCGACCGGCTCTGGCTAGTGCAGGGCGGCAGGGTCGCCCCGTTCGACGGCGATCTCGACGACTACCGGCGCACGGTGCTTGCCGGAGAGGGCCAAGGGATTACGGTCGGGGCAAAATCATCGGCGCGCGTCGATCCGGCGCAAGCCCGCCGCGCGGCGGCCGACAAACGCGCGGAGACGGCGCCACTGCGCAAGCGGGTTTCGCAAGCCGAACTCGCGATCGCGCAATTGACACGCCAGCTTAGCAAGCTCGACGTAACGCTCGCCGACGGCGCCCTGTTCGCGCGCGATCCAGCGCGCGCCGCCGAGCTTTCAAAGACCCGCGCGCAAGTCGTCGCCGCTTTTGCGAAGGCGGAAGAGGAATGGCTCGCCGCCAGCGCCGCGCTAGAAACCGCATGAAGCGGCCGCGCTGCGGTTAGTTGAACTGGCGCGCGGCGGGGGTGGCGGCGGTTTTCGGCTTCACCGGCTTTTTGGCTTTTTTGGTTTTCGGCGGCTCCAGCACCGGAGCCGCCTGCCCGGGGGCGCGGTCGACTTCCTTCAGCCGGCCAGAATCGAAAGTGTAAATGCCGGGCCAGGATCCGGTCAGGTAGGTGAGCACGACCTTGCGATCGCCTCTGTCTCCTGCGCCGATGTTGACGTTGCCGGGCAACCCGGCGCGCCGCACCACTTCGCATTCGCTCATGCCGAGCGCGACGCCGCCCAGGACGGGGGGAGCGCCGGGCTGCTGATCGATAGAGGCGGGCGTGGCCGCGGGCATCGGCGCGCGGGCGAGATCGCCGGCGATCGAGCCGACCGGCCGGTCGGGTGGCGGGGTCGGCGCGGCGGCGGGTGCCGGCTGCGGCGGTGGTGCGGCGGGCGCGCTGCAGCGGCCGTCGGCGCTGACCAGGTCCTCGGGAGCGACCGGCCTGGTGGGACTGAGCGGGGCGCTCCTGTCGCCGCTGCTGGCGATCGCCCAGTCGGGCTTGCCGAAAATGTCCATGGGTTTGGAGAACCAGCCGCCTTCGTTGCTGTCCTGAAATAACTGCATCGAGTTCTTGCAGCCGGCGACGGCCGCGGCCAGCACGGCGGCACACAAGACAAGCGCGATTTTGGAAACAGAGCGACGGCGCAAAACGATTTCCCCGGGCGGCTTATCCGCTTGTCCCTTAAGCGGTCTATCCGCTTGTCCCTTAATACGTATTTTGCGTCATCACGATGGCGGCGACAAGCTGAGGGTGGCCAAGGGGTTAACCTGGCCATTGGCCGATAGGGCAATGGCCGATGGGCCATTGGCTTAGTTTCCTTACTTTACCTCTCCGCGCAATGCGGGGAGAGGTAAAGAAAGCGCGCACGCATCATCACCCGTATTCTAGGCGGCGCCGGGTACGAGTAGTCCTCTCTCTCTCCCCCTCGAAAAGTGAGGGGGATGGCGCGCCGATGGGCGCGTCATTTGGTCTTGGTCACACCTCCTTGCGGAGGTGCGGCGCCTCTCGGCGCGCCATCGCGACGTCTATACGGCGCCGGGCCGCGCTTTCTGACGTTCCGCTTCGCCTTGCTCCGGCTCTCAAGCTGTTGCCCCTTTTGGGTGGCCTTCGCTTTTCGAGCCTCGGGCAAGCCTAACGGCCCGCCGCCAGCCAGTTCCTGGCAGGGGGATTTTAGTGGCCCCGGGCGGAGCCCTGGCGCCGCCCGGGAGCTTGGGGGGTGCGTTCATCCCCCGCCCGCGGGCGCCGCATCCGATCCCACTTGCATGACGCCTCATGAAGCGCCCTCGGTGGATCGAATGGGGCCATAATAAATCCGCCCCGGCGCGCGGGGATAAGTTCTTACGAAGATGTGATTTAAATCCTAGAGCACCGGTTCACGCCTTCTTCGCCCAGCGCCCCTGCTCGTCCGGCTGCCAATAGGTCGCGTCATACCCCTTCGCCTTGGCCTCGCTCCAGCGCGCGCGCGCGGCGGCGACCGCGTCCTCGTCCTCGCCGTTAAACAGCAGCACAATGCGCTGGTAGGCGTCGGCATCGGAGGGCACCGGCGCGCCGTCGATCAGAAAGCGCACGCTCGCCGCGTTCGGATTGCCGTCATTGACCGTGAGCAGCACCGGCTGCGCGGCGGCGTCCGCCTCGCGCCAGGTGCCGTGCGGCAGGAAGGCATCGTCACGATAGGTCCACAAATGGGCGTCGAGCGCCTCGATACGCTCCTCGGAAGCGCCCTGCACGATCACCTTCCAGCCGCGCTCGAGCGATTTCTCCAGCAGCGATGGCAGCACGCCTTCCAGCTTCTGGCCTTGCAGGTGGTAGAACAGCATTTCGGTCATGGTATCGCGGCCAAGCAGAACCGGTGTCAGCGTTCGTAATAATCCGCCACCAGGCGATCGAGCAACCGCACGCCCCAGCCGGAGCCCCAGCTTTTGTTGATGTCGTTCTGGCGTGAATCGAAGCCGGTGCCGGCGATGTCGAGATGCGCCCACGGCGTCTTGTCGACGACGAAGCGCTGGATGAATTGCGCCGCGGTGATGGCGCCGCCCCAGCGGCTGCCGCCGGTGTTTTTCATGTCGGCGAATTTGGAATCGATCATCTTGTCGTATTCGGGCGCCAGCGGCATACGCCAGACCCGTTCGCCGGTGGCCAGCCCGGCCTTGGTGAGCCGCTCGGCCAGCTTGTCGTCGTTTGTGAACATGCCGGCATATTCCTGCCCCAAGGCAACGACGATGGCGCCGGTCAGCGTCGCCAGATCCACCATGAATTTCGGCTTGAATCGCTTGGCCGCGTACCATACCACGTCGGCCAGCACGAGCCGGCCTTCAGCGTCGGTGTTGATGATCTCGATGGTCTGACCTGACATCGAGGTCACGATGTCGCCCGGGCGCTGCGCATTGCCATCCGGCATGTTCTCGACCAGTCCGATAACGCCGACCGCGTTCACCCGCGCTTTACGCGCCGCCAGCGCACGCATGAGGCCGGTGACGCAAGCCGCGCCCGCCATGTCGCCCTTCATGTCCTCCATGCTGGCGGCCGGTTTGATCGAGATGCCGCCGGTGTCGAAGCACACGCCCTTGCCGATGAAGGCGACCGGCGCGTCGTCCTTTTTGCTGCCGTTCCAGCGCATCACCACCACGCGGCTCTCGCGCGCCGAGCCTTGCCCGACGCCGAGCAGCGCATTCATGCCGAGCTTTTTCATCGCCTTGAAGTCGAGCACCTCGACCACGACGCCGAGTTTTTTCAGCGCGCCGGCGCGCCGGGCGAATTCTTCCGGATAGAGCACGTTAGCCGGCTCGTTGACGAGGTCGCGCGCCATCAGCACGCCGTCGCTGATCGCTTCCTGCCTGGCATAGGCGTTGCGTGCACCGGCGGCGTCGCCGACCGCGACGATTACGCTGCGCTTGGCGGGCGGCGTCTCGTCCTCCTTGCGCTTGGTCTTGTAGCGGTCGAAGGCATAAGCGCGCAGCACAACGCCTTGCGCGAGGTCGGTGGCCTGTTCCGGCTTCAGCGCACCACCCGGCAATTCCGCGAACACGGTGGCCGCGCTGGCGGCGAGCGGCAGCTTGCCCATGGCGGCCCCGCCGAGTTTGAGCATGTCCTTCTGTTCGAGGCCGGCGGACTTGCCAGCGCCGATCACCACCAGGCGCACGACATTGAGCCCTTCCGGCATGATCAGTTCGAGCGCGGAGCCGCTCTTGCCGGTGAAGCGCTCGGCCTTGGCCGCGCGCGCCACCAGGCCGGCTGTGGCGGACCCCAGCGCCTTGGCGGTGGCAGGCCCGAATTTAAGCCCGTCGTTGCAGAACACGATGAGGACGCCCTTGGCTGGAACGGCGAAGGGTCCAAACCCGAGCTTCAGGGCATCGGACATCGGCTAAATCCTTAATCTTGGGGTCATCGGCGGGCTGGGTCTTTGCGCTGCCATATGGCCTGCCGCCACCCCCTCTGCAAAGCCCCAAATCGCTCGATTTCCAGGCTTTTCACCGAAGCCGGCCGCCCGCCGGGTAGAAAGCCAGCATATACGGCCCTAGATCGGGCTGGCGCTTTTTACTTTTTGTTGTGCATGTTCAACGGCTTTGCCTTTGGGCGGCCACTTTGTCGGGGGATCAAGGTAAACCTGACGGGGGTGGGATTAGGCTGATTGCGCTTTGCGTCCGGTGCGGGTGCCGAGCGGGGGCGGTGTATGCCGGAACTGGGGGACGACGCGTCGGATGGGGTCCATCAGCCGATACATATTCCGCACGACGTTTAGTGCCTTCATGGTCGTGTTGGTCAGCCTGACCGCGGTGATCTGGGTCACGCAGGCGCTGCGCGACATCGATCTGATGACCAGCCAGGGCCAGACCATCTTGGTCTTCGTCGGCATTACCGGCCTGATCATTCCGCTGCTCGTCCTGGTGATCGCGCCGATCGCGCTGCTGATCGCGGTCGCGCACGTGCTCAACAAACTGTCGACCGATTCCGAAATCATCGTGATGAACGCCTCCGGCATGTCGCCGTGGTTCCTGTTCCGCGCCTTCATGGCGGTGGCGATCGTGGTGTCGTTGTTCGTGATGGCGATCAGCGCGTATTTCGCGCCCAAGGGACTGCGCATGCTGCGCGACTGGCTCACCGAAGTGCGCGCTAATGTGGTGAGCACCATCGTGCAGCCGGGCCGTTTCACCTCGATCGAAAGCGGCGTCACCATCCATATCCGCGAACGCAACAACAGCGGCCAATTGCTCGGCATCTTCCTCGACGACCGCCGCAATCCGGCCGAGCGCATCACGGTGATGTCGGAGATCGGCGAGCTCATCGACAACGACAACGGCACGTTTCTGATCCTGCAAAAAGGCGTCGTGCAGCGCCGCGAGGTCAAGGAGCGCGATCCGGCCATGGTGGTGTTCGACCGCTACGCCTTCGATCTCTCGCAGTTTGCCGCCGGCGCGCAGGCGGTGAAATATTCGATCCGCGAACGCTATTTGTGGCAGCTGATCGCGCCCGATGCGGCCGACCAGTTCTACATCGAGCAGCCGGGCCAATTCCGCGCCGAGCTGCACGACCGGCTGATCGCGCCGCTTTATCCGATCGCTTTCGTGATCATCGCCTTCGCCTATCTCGGCGCGCCGCGCACCAACCGGCAAAGCCGCACCGTGTCGATGCTGGGCGCCATTGGCAGCGTGGCACTGCTGCGCCTGATCGGATTCGTCTCCACCGTGTTTGGCGCCAATACGCCGTGGCTACTGTCGCTGCAATACGTGGCGATTGTCGCGTTCTGCGGCAGCGGACTGTTCGTGATCCGCCGCGGCATAATCCTGGAGCCGCCCGCCTTCATAACCAATTGGCTCGCCGCGTTCACCGAGCGCATCACCCGGCGCTTCGCCACACCATGAGCTGATCATGCGGATGGTTGCAGGAACACTTGCGCGATATTTCGGTCTGCGTTTCCTGAGCGCGGTGCTGCTGGTGTTCGCCGGCATTTTCACGCTGATCGCACTGATCGACTATATCGAGATGATGCGCCGCGCCGGCGACATTCCGCACGTCTCGGCGCTGCTGGTGGCGAAGGCGTCATTCTATCGGGTGCCGCAATTGACCGAGCGGATCATGCCGTTCTGCGTGCTGATCGCCGCCATGTCCTGCTATCTCAATTTGTCGCGACGGCTGGAACTGGTGGTTGCGCGTTCGGCCGGCGTATCGGCCTGGCAATTCATTGCGCCGGCGCTGATCGTGGCCTTCGTGATCGGCATCTTCGCCACGACCGTCTACAATCCGTTCTCCGCCGTCCTGCAGGAGCGCTCGAAGCGATACGAAGCCGAACTGTTCGGTCAAAATTCGGGCGCGCTGAGCGGCAGCAACTACTGGACCAGCCAGCGCAGCAGCGAAGGCATGGCGATCATCAACGCCAAGACCAGCCGCGACCAGGGCGTCAACCTCAACGGCGTGACGATCTTCACTTTCGACGGCGCCGGTCATTTCAAGCAGCGCATCGAGGCGCGCGCGGCGGTGCTGGAACCCGGGGTGTGGGAGCTCCAGGATGCCCGCGTCAACGAATTGGGGGTCTTGCCGGCCGATTATCCGGTGTTTCAGCTCAAGACTAACCTGACGCCGGAACAGGTTCGCGAAAGCTTTGCCACGCCCGAGACTGTGCCGTTTTGGGACCTGCCACTGTATATCCAGATCGCAGAACATGCCGGGCTTATTGCCGCAGGCTATAGACTGCAGTTCCAAAAGCTTCTGGCGCGGCCATTTTTGATGGTCGCCATGGTTTTCCTTGCCGCTGCCGTCAGTTTACGGTTCTTCCGCTTCGGCGGGGTGCAAAAGATGGTTTTAAGTGGCGTGGCAGCGGGCTTTCTGCTTTACGTTTTGTCGAAAGTGACTGAGGATTTAAGCAAGGCCGACCTGATGCACCCTGTGGCAGCAGCGTGGCTGCCTGTGCTCGCCGGGGGTCTGACGGGGTTTATTGCGTTGTTGTACCAGGAGGACGGGTGATGGCGGGGCTGGCTAGCGCTCGTCCACCAGCGCCCCGGCCCCATCGCCGCGGCGTCGCAGCCTTTGTTGCCGTCCTCAGCCTTCTGGCTTGCGGCGGCTTGCTCGCGCCTGTGCCGGTTCAGGCGCAACAACTCGAATTTCCGAAGCGCCCGGCGCCGCCGCCAAAATCCAAGATCGCCATCGAGCGCGAAAAGTCCGGGCAGAAGCAGATGCTCGTGCAGGCGCGCGAGATCAACTACGACTATGTCAACCATCGGGTCGCCGCCGTCGGCAACGTGCAGATCTACTATGGCGGTTCCACGCTCGAAGCCGACCGGGTGATCTACGACCAGACCACCAAGCGCCTGCACGCCGAAGGCAATGTCCGGCTGACCGAAGAGGGCCGCAACATCACCTATGGCAACATCATGGACCTGTCGGACGATTATCGCGACGGGTTCGTCGACTCGCTGCGTCTGGATACCCCCGATCAGACGCGCATGGCGGCCGCCCGCGCGGAGCGCACGAGCGGCAACTTCACCGTCCTGCATAACGGCGTCTACACAGCCTGCGCGCCATGCAAGGACGATCCGAAGAAGCCGCCGCTGTGGCAGGTCAAAGCCGCGCGCATCATTCACGATCAGGGCGAGAAGATGATCTACTTCGAGGATGCCCACCTCGAATTTTTCGGCCAGCCGCTCGCCTGGCTGCCCTATTTCTCGGCGCCCGATCCGACCGTCAAGCGCAAGACCGGAATGTTGATCCCGTCGATCAATTCGAATTCGAATTACGGCATCGCGCTCGAAGTGCCCTACTACTGGGCACTGGCGCCAGATTACGACCTGACCGTGGCACCGATGGTCACTTCCAAGCAGGGCGTGCTGATGGAGGGCGAATTCCGCCAACGCCTGCTCACGGGCGCCTACTCGATCCGGGCTGCCGGGATCTATCAGCTCGACAAAAACCAATTTGCGCCGGCCGGGGGCGTCGATGCGCCAGGCTATCGCGATTGGCGCGGCAGCGTTGAAAGCTCCGGCCAGTTCGCACTTACCGACAAATGGGTGTGGGGGTGGGACGGACTGCTGATGTCGGACAAGACGTTCTTGCAGGACTACAATCCGCAACTGTCGCGCTATCGGGTCACCGATCCGTTAAAGGACACTTCGAGCCAAGGCGTCTCGCAAATTTATCTCACCGGCAAGGGCAACCGCAGCTATTTCGATATCCGTTCGATCTACTACATGGGCTTCTCGACCGCCGACGCGCAGAGCCAGATTCCTGTCATCCATCCAGTGCTCGATTACACTTACACCTTCGACCATCCGGTGCTCGGTGGCGAGCTTGGGTACAATTTCAACTTCACCAGCCTTACGCGTAACCAGGCCGAATTTGATGCCATCACCCAGACCGCCCTCAACAACGGCACCTGCACGCAGACCGCGGATCCTGCGATCAAGACGATGACGAACTGCGTGTTGCGTGGTATTCCCGGCACATACAGCCGTTTTTCGGCGGTGACCCACTGGCGGCGCAGCTTCACCGACTCGCTCGGCCAGGTCTTCACACCCTTCGCGTCGTTGCGCGTCGACGCCGGCTCTATGCAAATTAATTCGCAACCGGGCGTTTCCAACTTTATCAACACAGGCGACACCAACCTGGTGCGCGCTATGCCGACCGTCGGAATCGAGTACCGCTATCCATTCATCAGCCTGCAGTCCTGGGGGACGCAAACCGTTGAGCCGATTGCGCAGGTAATTGCGCGGCCGAATGAACCGCAGATTGGCAAATGGCCGAACGAGAGCGCGCAAAGCCTGATCTTCGACGACGGCAACTTGTTCCGCGTCGACAAGTTCTCGGGCCTGGGACCGCGTCGAGGGCGGCGGACGCGCCAATTACGGCGTACAGTACACCGCGCAGTTCAACCAGGGCGGCTTCGTCAACGCGCTGTTTGGCCAATCTTACAGCCTTTTTGGACAGAATTCCTTCGCGCAAAACGACATTGCCAATACCGGAGCCGACAGCGGCCTCGACACCACCCGCTCCGACTATGTTGCGCGCTTCTCTTATCAGCCGAACAGCACTTACACGTTCACCTCGCGGTTCCGGTTCCAAAACGATACATTCACCCCACAGCGGGTCGAGCTTGAGGCCCGCGCCAGCTTCGATCGCTGGAACCTAAGCCTGCTCTATGGCGACTATGCCGCCCAGCCCGACATCGGCTTCCTAGACCGCCGCCAGGGCGTGCTCGGTACCGCATCGGTCAAGCTCGATGCCAATTGGGTACTGCTGGGGGGCGCCCGCTACGACATTAACTCAGGCGGTTTCGACCAGACCCGCCTCGGCCTCGGCTATGTCGACGATTGCCTCATCTTAGGCCTGAATTACATTACAAATTACACCTATGGAAACGGAACCCCGACCCTCAACCACTCGATCATGCTGCAGCTGAATCTGCGTACGCTCGGCGGCGCCGCGGTGAGCCAAGGGGTCAGCGGGATTGGTGGGCTTTGATGCGTGCCAGGGACGACGCGGCCGGCCGCCGGCACGCCCGATGCAATGGATATCGCGATGCCGAGGATTAGCTTGAGACTTCGTTCATTCCGCCGATGGGTAGCAGGCGCCGCGTTCGCCGCGGCCATTGCCATGCCGGCCGCAGCCTTCGCGCAGGTGGTGGTCATCGCCAATGGCTCGCCGATCACGGTCTACGACATCGATCAGCGCACCAAGCTGATCGTGACATCGACCCATAAGACTCCCACGCGCGAGGAGGTCATCAGCGAACTGATCGACGACCGCATCAAGATCACGAAGGCCAAAAGCTATGGCTTCGAGGTGAGCGAGGCGGAGATCGACGACGGGTTCAACAATATTGCCAAGAACCAGCGCATCTCGCCGCAACAGTTCGCCCAGTTCCTCGAGCACGCCGGCATTTCGCCGAGCACAGTCAAAGCGCGCATTCGCGCCGAGCTGACCTGGAGCACATTGGTCCGCGGCAAATTCAGCCAACTCTTTGGAAATAGGCGAATCCGACATCTCCAAAGCGTTGCGCTCCCGCGCCGAATATCAAGCCGATGCGGTGGGCTACATCTACACGCTCTATCCGGTCATATTCCTGATCCCGCAAGGGACCGACGCGGCCATCATTGAGGCCAAGCGCCGCGAAGCGGAAAACCTGCGCAGCCGCTTCATCTCGTGCAACGAAGGCCTGGCTTTTTCACGCGCGCTGCGCGACGTCGCGGTGCGCGAGCCGATCTCCCGAAGCTCGGCCGAACTTGCGCCGCAACTGCGCGAGCTGCTCGGCAACATGCAGGTCGGCCGCCTGACCACGCCGGACGTGACGGCGCAGGGTCTGCAGATGTTCGCGTTGTGCGACAAGAAGGAAAGCAAAACCGATTCTCCGATCAAGCGCGAGGTGCGCCAGAAGCTGTTCGCCGAAAGGTTTGAGTCCGAGGCCAAGAAGTTCCTCGACGAAATCCGCAAACAGGCGATGATCGAGTACAAATGAGCGCGCGCGGACGCCTTCCTCTGGCGTTGACGCTTGGCGAGCCGGCGGGCATTGGCCCCGACTTGACGCTCGCCGTTTGGCGGCGCCGGGTCGAGCTCGATGTGCCAGCCTTCTATCTCATTGGCGATGAGGTTTTTCTCCGCAGCCGCGCGCGCGTTCTCGGCCTCGATCTGCCGCTGGCGGTGGTGACGCCCGAGCAGGCCAACGCCGCCTTCGAACGCGCCTTGCCGGTCGTGCCGCTCGGCTTGTCCGTCACCGCCGCGCCCGGCAAACCCGACGCCAGCAGCGCGCCGGCGGCGATCGCGTCGATCCGGCGTGCCGTCGACGACGTGCTGTCCGGCCGTGCCGCCGCCATAGTCACCAATCCGGTCGCCAAGAACGTGCTCTATCGTTCCGGCTTTGCCGAGCCCGGCCATACCGAATTCCTGGCCAAGCTCGCCGCTGAGACGACGGGAAAGCCGGTGCGGCCGGTGATGATGCTGTGGTCGGCCGAACTGGCGGTGATCCCGGTGACCATCCATCTGCCGCTGCGCGACGTGGTGTCGCACCTGACTACCGAACTCGTGCTGGAGACCGGGCGCATCGTCGCGCGCGACCTGGCGGCGCGTTTCGGCATCGCCCGCCCCCGTATCGCGGTTGCCGGGCTCAATCCGCATGCCGGCGAGGACGGCGCGCTCGGCGACGAAGATCGCGCCATCGTGGCCCCGGCGGTCAAGCAGCTGCAGGCGGAAGGCATCGACGCCATTGGGCCGCTGCCGGCCGACACCCTGTTCCATGAGCGGGCGCGCGCGACCTACGATGTGGCCATGTGCATGTATCACGACCAGGCGCTGATCCCGATCAAGACGCTGGCCTTCGATCGCGCGGTGAACGTGACGCTCGGCCTGCCCTTCGTACGCACCTCGCCCGATCACGGCACCGCTTTCGACATCGCCGGCAGCGGCCGCGCCGATCCGTCCAGCCTGGTGGCCGCGCTCGCGCTGGCCGCGCGGCTGGCGGCCGCCCAGCCCGCCCTCGTTCCCGCCAAGTAATGGCGCAAATCGACGACCTGCCGCCGCTGCGCGACGTCATCCGCCGGCATGGCTTGTCCGCCAAAAAATCCCTCGGCCAGAATTTTCTGCTCGACCTCAATCTGACGGCGCGCATCGCGCGCGCGGGCGGCCCGCTGGCGGGCACGACCGTGGTCGAGGTCGGCCCCGGGCCGGGCGGGCTGACGCGCGCGCTGCTGGCGGAGGGCGCCCGGCGCGTGATCGCCATCGAGCGCGACGACCGCGCGATCGCCGCACTGGAGGAGATCGCGGCACGCTATCCGGGCCAGCTCGATATCGTGCCCGGCGATGCGCTGGAATTCGACCCGCGCGTGCATCTGGGCCACGATCGCGCGCGCGTGGTCGCCAACCTGCCCTACAACATCGCCACCGCGCTGCTGATCGGCTGGCTGACCGCCGAGCCGTGGCCGCCCTGGTACGACGCGCTGGTGCTGATGTTCCAGCGCGAGGTGGCCGAGCGCATTGTCGCCGCGCCGGGCAGCAAGACCTATGGCCGGCTGTCGGTGCTGGCGAACTGGCGCTGCGAGACCAAGATCCTGTTCGACGTGGCGCCGACCGCCTTCGTGCCGCAGCCCTTGGTGACTTCCTCGCTGGTGCGCCTGATCCCGCGCGCGCTACCGCTTCCCTGCGACGCGCAGGCGCTGCAACGCTTGACCGAAGCGGCGTTCGGGCAACGCCGCAAGATGCTGCGCCAGAGCCTCAAGTCGCTGGGCGTGGACGCGCTCGCGCTGCTCGCGGCGGCCGGCATCGAGCCGACCGCGCGGGCGGAGGAAATTTCGGTCGAAGGCTTCGTCAAGCTGGCACGGGTGTTCGCCACAATGTGAGCTGTCATACCCCGCGAAAGCGGGGTATCCAGTACTCCCTGCGCCTGAGATAATCGTAACGACAGTGATTACTGGATCATCCGCTTTCGCGGATGATGGTAGCCGAGAATGCCCATGCAAATGCACCGCCAATCCCTGACCGCCTATGGCGCGCCACTGTGTGAAACAGTGGTGGAGGCCCCGCGCCCGCAAGGCAGCGAGGTGCTGGTGCGCATTGCGCGCTGCGGCGTCTGCCATTCCGACCTGCACATGCAGGACGGCTATTTCCTGCTCGGCGACGGCAAGCAACTCGACGTGCGCGTCGGCCGCACGCTACCGTTCACCCTCGGCCACGAGATCGCCGGCGTCATCGAAAGCGCCGGGCCGGAGGCGCGCGACGCAACGCCGGGGCGCGCGGTCGCGATCTATCCCTGGATCGGATGCGGTGAGTGCGCGGCTTGCAAAGTGGGCGATGAAAACATCTGCGCGGCGCCTCGCCACCTCGGCATCACAGTGGACGGCGGTTTTGCCACTTATGTGCTGATCCCGCATCCGCGCTATTTGATCGACTACGCGCCGCTGTCGCCGTCCTATGCGGGCGCGCTGATGTGCTCGGGGCTGACCGCTTACGCCGCGCTCAAGCGCTTGCGGACACGCGCGCCGCGCGCGCCGCTGCTGCTGGTGGGCTTAGGCGGCGTCGGCTTGATGGGCCTGGCGCTGGCGCGCGCCATGTATGGCATGGCGCCGTATGTCGCCGATATCGACCCGCGCAAACGCGAAGCCGCGCTCGCGTCCGGCGCCGCGCAAGCTTTCGATCCGGCCGATGCGGGCGCGCGCAAGGCGCTGCTGAAAGCGAGCGGCGGCATCTACGCGGCTTGCGATTTCGTCGGCTCCGACAAGTCGCTCAATTTCGCCACTGGCGTGCTGGCCAAGGGCGGCAAGGTGGTGGTGACTGGCCTGCTCGGCGGCGCCTATTCGACAGCGGTCGCCATGTTCCCGCTCAAGGCCATGACGATCGAGGGCACCACCACCGGCACGCTTGTCGAGGCGCGCGAGCTGATCGATCTGGTGCGCGCGAAAAACATTGTCCCGCCGCCGATCGCCGAGCGGCCCTTGGCGCAGGCGCAGGCGACGCTCGACGATTTGCGCGGGGGGAAGATTGTCGGGCGGGTGGTGCTGACGGCGTAATTTGCCGCCCCGAGGGCGTGGACTCATAAACCGTCAGCCAAATGAAGCGGCACCGCGCGCGGTAAGGCTAGCTCATCAACACGCCCTCCGCTTCGGCGCGAACGAACCGGTCCACTGAATCCAGCCGAATACCAGGTCCCTGAGGGCATGACTCGTTGGTGGATTCCCAAATCGGCGGCGGTCTGATTCAAGGTGGCGACGAAGGGGTTCGCCATGTCGGTTCCGATACTGTTGCGGCGGGATTTTAATGCGGCTCGGCTGCGAGGCTTGGCAAAGAAGTCCAAGGATGGTCCGCAAGCTCGTCGGCTACTGACGCTTGCGGCGATCTACGACGGTGCGACCCGCATCGAGGCCGCGAAGATCGGCGGCGTTGGGCTTCAGATCGTCCGGGATTGGGTGCTGCGGTTCAATGAGCATGGCGCTGATGGTCTTCTGAACGGCAAATCGCCTGGGCAGCCCTCCAAGCTCAATGATGGCCAGCGCCAGGCGATCGCCCGAATGATCGAGAGTGGCCCGATCCCGGCGGTTCACGACGTGGTGCGCTGGCGGTTGATCGATCTGGCGCAATGGATCTTTGAGGAGTTCCGCGTCACCGTCGCCAAGCAGACACTCAGCCGGGAGCTGCGCGCCATGGGCTACCGCAAACTCTTGGCCCGGCCACGCCACCATGCCCAAGCCGAAGGCGCGATCGAGGATTTTAAAAAAAACTTCCCCACGCGTCTGGACGCAATCGCCCGCGAAAAGGCGCTCGACAGTGACAAGATAGAAGTCTGGTTCGCAGATGAGGCTCGTATCGGCCAGAAGAACAAAATCACCCGCCGGTGGGCAAAACGCGGCTCCCGTCCCAGCGCTCCCCGTGATCAGCGCACTGCCTCAACCTACATCTTTGGCGCCGTCTGCCCAAAGGATGGCAAGGGTGCGGCCCTGATCCTGCCGGCCTGCAATACTGAGGCGATGAACCTGCACCTTGCAGAGATCGCCGGAATCATCGCGCCTGGTGCCCACGCCGTCCTCTTGGTCGATCAGGCTGGCTGGCACCTATCGACGCGCCTCGTCGTGCCGCCCAACATCACCATTATCGCCCTGCCGCCGAAATGCCCCGAGCTCAACCCGGTCGAGAACGTCTGGCAGTTCATGCGCGACAACTGGCTCTCCAACCGTATCTTCAAATCCTACGACGATCTCGTCGATCACTGCTGCGTGGCATGGAACAAGCTCGTCGACCAGCCTTGGCGCATCATGTCCATCGGACTGCGCCAATGGGCGCACGGGTTTTGATCAATGAGACTTAGTATAAGCAGGCTATGTCTATACTTTTGCATGAACTGAAATGCTGCGTTCGGATCGTTCCTGACTGAATTCCATTGGTCGCGAAACAGAAAGGGGCAGTTCGTATCTGAGAGTTTGCGGCTCTTTCTAATGACACCGCATCCAAAGTCTGTGTCTATGGTGCGATATTCGAGCCCGTTGTTTTGCGCCACGAAATCGACATAGGCGATGAAGATTAGCACACACCACGAACCAGGCATGAACTTTGGGCTGATGATGTCGGCGGTCTGCGGATAGCAATCGTGGATCACGATCGATCCCGTGTCAGTCAAAAGACTGAGTGCGACCTGCATATCGCGAAGCGATGACTCAGCCACCGCGATGAATGTCCGCAATACATTGACTGATGTCGAGGTCGGGGGCTCTGAATTTAATATCCAGTCCGTCCGTAAAATCCTCCGCACATCGATACATGAGACGATGGCAGACATCGAAACGGGACTGATCGATTTTAACGAATTTATTGCCGGTCGTTGGCGTACAAATTTCCAGATAAGTCCGATAGTCTCGAAGTTTCGACAAATATTTAATGACGTCGGTCTTGTCCCAATTCATTAACGCACTCCAGTGACCCGAGATTCTCCGGACGGCTCCAGAGCTGGCCACAATAATCGCGTTTTCCCACCGTCCGATAAGGCAGACGCTAGTTGCGATCTGCTAGCGATTTACAGTTTCGCCTGCAGCCCGCGCACGAAGTCGGACAGGCCGGGCTGGCGCTCGCGCTTGAGCCGCTCGGCGGCAAGGATCGCCTGCACGTCGGCGAAGGCCCGATCGAGATCGCGGTTGATCACGACGTAGTCGTACTCGGCCCAGTGGCTCATCTCGTCGGCGGCTTTCGCCATGCGGCGATGGATGGTCTCGTAGTCGTCCTGCGCGCGCTTATGCAGCCGCCGCTCCAGCTCCCGGATCGAGGGCGGCAGCACGAACACGCTGACCAAATCGTTGCGCGCCTTCTCGCGCAATTGCTGGGTGCCCTGCCAGTCGATGTCGAACAGCACATCGTGGCCGGCGGCGAGCGCATCCATCACCGGCTTGGCCGGCGTGCCGTAATAATTGTCGAATACCTCGGCCCATTCCAGCAGTTCGTTCTTATCGATGAACGCGTCGAAACGCCGGCGGTCGATGAACTGGTAGTCGCGGCCGTCCACCTCGCCCGGCCGCATTTTGCGCGTGGTCACCGACACCGACAGCGTCACGCCCTGGTCCTGCTCCAGCAGGCGCCGCGACAGCGTGGTCTTGCCGGCGCCCGAGGGCGACGACAGCACCAGCATCAGCCCGCGCCGGGCGATCACCGCAGTCTCCGGTAGCTTCTTCGCCATCGTCACTCCAGGTTCTGCACCTGTTCGCGGAACTGCTCGACCACGCTTTTCAATTCCAGGCCGATATTGGTGAGGTCGGCGTCGTTGGCCTTGGCGGTGAGCGTATTCGATTCGCGGTTGAGCTCCTGCGCCAGAAAATCGAGCCGGCGACCGACCGCCCCGCCGCCGACGATCAGCCTCTCGGCCTGCTCGACATGGGAGGCAAGACGGTCGAGTTCCTCGCGGATATCGGCCTTGGCAGCGAGCATGATCGCTTCCTGGTGCAGGCGGTCGGAATCGAACCGCGCGGAGGCCGACAGCAGCGTCGCCACCTGCTCGGCCAGCCGCGCCTTGATCGCTTCCGGCTTGCGACCGGGTGCGGCTTCCGCACGCGCGGCGAGGGCGGCGATTTCGGTCAGGCGCGCCGACAGCAGGCGGCCGAGCGTGGCGCCTTCCTCGCGGCGCATGGCGACGAGATCGGCGAGCGCCTTGTCGAAACCGGCAAGGATGGCGGCCTCGGCGGCGCGGCGATCCTCCTCACGCTCGTCCTCCTCGGTGACCTCAATCACGCCCTTGAGAGCGAGAATGCCATCGAGCGTAGGCGGCGCGGCTTCGACTTTTCCGCGCAAGCCCTTGAGCGTCGCCAGCACGGCGTTGAGCACGGGCTCGTTCACCTTGACGGCGGGCGCCACGCCCTTTCGTTCGACGGTGAGATTGGCGTAAGCGGTGCCGCGGGAAAGCTTCTCGGCTGCCCGCGCGCGCGCCGGCACCTCGATCGCATCCCAGCCCGGCGGCAGGCGTAGCCGCAGATCGAGGCCCTTGGCATTGACCGATTTGAGCTCCCAGCTCCAGGCATAGGAGCCGGCGACACCGTGGCCGCGAGCGAAGCCGGTCATGCTCGACAAGGCCATCGGGGGTCAATCTCGTGTTGTTTGAACTGCGGAAGCGCCGGCGAACTTAGCCGCGCGTCCTCTGCCTCACAAGGCCAGCCTGAATTACCGCTTGATCGGCGCCGGCTGGTCGGCCGTGCCGTTTTTCTCGATCACGCGCAGGCGCGCCACGTTCTTCTGGTGCTGCTCGTAGTTTTCCGAGAACACGTGGCCGCCGTTGCCGTCGGCGACGAAATAGAGGTCCTTGGTGCGCGCCGGATTGGCCGCGGCCTCGAGCGAGGCGCGGCCCGGATTGGCGATCGGGCCCGGCGGCAATCCGTCGATCACGTAGGTGTTGTAGGGTGTGTGCAGATCGATCTCGCTTTTCAGGATCGGGCGGCCGAGCGAGCCCTTGCCGCCGGTCAGCCCGTAAATGATGGTCGGATCGGACTGCAGCCGCATCTTGTTCTTCAGGCGGTTGACGAACACGGAGGCGACGCGCGAGCGCTCCTCCGGCTGGCCGGTTTCCTTCTCCACGATCGAGGCAAGCGTGACCAATTGCTCCGGCGTCTTGACCGGAAGATCCGCCATGCGGTGCTCCCAGACCTCCTGCAACAAATTGCGGTGCGCTTGGCTCATGCGCTGGATAATCTGCTCGCGCGACATGCCGCGGGTGAATTTGTAGGTCTCCGGCAGCAACGTGCCCTCGCGCGGAATTTCCTTTATCTGGCCGGCGAGCGCGTCGTTCTCCAACAGGCGGGCGACGATCTGCTCGGAGGTCAGACCTTCCGGGATGGTCACGGCATGCTGCACCACCTTGTTTTCGACGATGGTATTGACCACGTCGGCGAGGCTGGCGTTTTTGGTGAACTGGTATTCGCCGTGTTTGAGTTCGCCGCGCGCCTTGAGCGCCAGCACCCCGCCGATGAATACCCAGGGCTGATCGATCACCCCCTCGCGCACCAGCAGATCGGAAATATCGCGGATGCCGAGCCCGCGCGGAATATTGACCACCTTGTCGTCGCTAAGCGGTCCGGGCGCTTCAAAGCGCTGCTTGCCGACGTAAAGTCCGCCGCCAACGGCGAGCGCGAGCACGATCAGCACGGTGAAGATAGCATTGCCGACCATCACCAGCGGATGCCGCACCCGCTTGGAGCGGCGCTTGGGGGCCGGCACGCGTTCCGGCTCGAGCGCGGCGCGCGGGCTGCGCGGCGGTTTGCCGCTTGGCGGCGGGACCGGCGCGAGGCCGGGTTTGCCCGCAGCCGGCCGGTGTGTCGGTGCGTGATGGGTCGCCGGCTTAGCCGCATCGGGCTGATGCGGACCGCGCCCCTCGCCGCCATGCGGTGGCTTGGAATTCACGCGCCCCCTCCCGCTATCGCTACCCGCAAGCTCACCTTCAACACACTCCTGTTCGGCCATCGGTTGCGCGTCGATCCCGCAGAGCGGGACGCGTCGGACGTTCCAGCGCGACGCAAGCGAAAAATACTAGCAGCCTTCGCACGATAGGAAGAATTATGGCTAAAGCTTGGGAGGCGCCACGGATTGCTAGTCGGAATAACGGCTGAAGATCAGCGAGGCATTCGTTCCGCCGAAGCCGAACGAGTTCGACAGGGCGGTGTCGATGTCGCGCTTGCGCGCCACATGCGGCACCAGATCGATCGGCGTTTCGACCGACGGATTGTCGAGATTAATGGTGGGCGGGGCGACCTGGTCGCGGATCGCCAGAATCGAGAAGATCGACTCCACCGCGCCGGCGGCGCCAAGCAGATGGCCAATGCAGGATTTGGTCGAGGACATCGAGATGCGGCCGGCGGCATTGCCGACCAGCCGCTGCACCGCGCCAAGCTCGATCTCATCGCCGAGTGGCGTCGAGGTGCCATGCGCGTTGATGTAGTCGATGGCGCCCGCGGAAATTCCGGCGCGCTTGATCGCCATCGACATGCAGCGGAACGCGCCGTCGCCGTCCGGCGATGGAGCGGTGATATGATAGGCGTCGCCCGATAGCCCGTAGCCGGTCAGCTCGGCATAAATTTTGGCGCCGCGCGCCTTGGCATGGTCGAGCGCTTCCAGCACCACCGCGCCGGCGCCCTCGCCCATCACAAAGCCGTCGCGCGCTTTGTCATAAGGGCGCGAGGCGCGCTTGGGCTCGTTGTTGAAATTGGTCGACAGCGCGCGCAGCGCCGCGAAGCCGGCCAGCGCCATGCGATTGACCGGCGATTTGGCGCCGCCCGCCACCATCACGTCGGCATCGCCGAGCGCGACCATGCGCGCTGCGTCGCCAATGGCATGGGCGCCGGTCGAGCAGGCGGTGACCACCGCGTGGTTGGGGCCTTTCAGGCCGAATTCGATGGAGACGAAGCCGGATGCGAGATTGATGATGCGGCCGGGGATGAAGAACGGCGACACCCGGCGCGGTCCCCGCTCATGCAGGATGATGGCGGTGTCGGCGATGCCTTCGATACCGCCGATGCCGGAGCCGATCAGCACCCCGGTGCTGATCTGGTCCTCATGGCTTTGCGGCCGCCAGCCGGCATCGTCGAGCGCCTGCTTTGCCGCGCACATGGCGAAAACGATGAACTCGTCGACCTTGCGCTGCTCCTTCGGCTCCATCCATTGATCGGGATTGTAGGTGCCGTCCGAGCCGTCGCCGCGCGGAATGCTGCAGGCGATCTGGCAGGAGTAATCGGAAACGTCGAAACGGTCGATCCGCTTGGCGCCGCTCTCGCCCTTGAGCAAGCGCTGCCATGTCGTCTCCACGCCGCATCCGAGCGGCGTGAGCATCCCCATTCCGGTGACGACGACACGTCTCATGGCCGGCTCCGAGCCAAACTACACGCTCCTACGCTCCACCGGGGCATAGCCCACAATTCAGCGGCTAATGAAGCGTTCGCGCAGCCGCGTCGGCTTTTGCTCAGCTTTTAGCGTTCTTTTCGAGGAACTTGACCGCATCGCCGACGGTAAGAATGGTCTCGGCGGCATCGTCCGGAATCTCGCAGCCGAATTCTTCCTCGAAAGCCATCACGAGCTCGACGGTGTCGAGACTGTCGGCGCCAAGATCGTCGATGAAGCTCGCTTGTTCGGTCACCTTGTCGGGCTCTACGCCCAGGTGCTCCACGACGATCTTTTTCACCCGCTCGCCAATGTCACTCATCGTTCCATCCTCGTGCTTTTTAGATTGGGCTGTGACCGGGATCAGATCGCAACCATCGCGATATGGCCTCGTCGTGGTTGACGGTGGTGAGACGAGCTTCGATCGCGGAGATCGGTTGCGAGGTCCGCCATCGGCCGCCCCAGCCGGGCCGAATTTCGGTTACCATACTTCAAATGCGTTGACTAGCGCGGGGCAGCGTAGCCGGACCAGCCCCGAAAAGCCAAGCATTTGCCGTCAAATCATGGCCATCCCGCCATTGACGTGAATGGTCTGCCCGGTGACATAGGCGGCCTCGTCCGAGGCCAGGTAAACCGCTGCCGCCGCCACGTCGGCCGGCGTTCCGAGCCGGCCAGCAGGAACGCGGGCGAGAATCGTTTCGCGCTGTTTGTCGTTGAGTTTATCGATCATGGCGCTGGCGATGATGCCGGGGGCGATGCAGTTGGCGGTGACGTTGCGCTTGGCATATTCCGCCGCCACCGACTTCATCATGCCCACCATGCCCGCCTTCGACGCGGTGTAATTGCCCTGCCCCGGATTGCCGGTGTAGCCGACGATCGACGAAATGCCGATCACGCGGCCCCAGCGGCGGCGCATCATGCGCATCACCGCCGCGCGGGTGAGCCGGAAGGTAGCGGTCAGATTGACCGCGATCACCTTGTCCCAATCCTCGTCGCGCAATTGCACGAACAGGTTGTCGCGGTTGACGCCGGCATTGGCGACCAGAATGTCGAGCTTGCCCATTTTTTCTTCCGCGCTCGGCACCAAGGCCTCGACCGCGTCCTTGTCGGCGAGATCGCAGGGCAGCACGTGCACGCGATCCTTGAGTTCGCCGGCAAGTGCGTCGAGCACGTCGCGGCGCGTGCCGGAGATCGCGACGGTGGCGCCCTGGCCATGCAGCGCGCGGGCGATCGCTCCGCCGATGGCGCCGGTGGCGCCGGTCACCAGCGCGGTCTTGGCGGTAAGATCGAACATCGTTCAGCTCCAAATTCGTTTGCGCATGATCTTGTCCGAAAATCGGTTCCCACTTTTCGGGATCACGCGCGGGCCGCCTTGAAGGCGGTGACGTCCTCAGGGCTACCGATCGCACTCGCGCTCGCGCCGTCGGCGATGCGCTTGATCAGACCGCTCAGCACCTTGCCGGCTCCCACTTCGTAGAACGTCTTGACGCCGGCAGCCGCCATGAAAGCGACCGACTCGCGCCAGCGCACAGTGCCGGTAACCTGGGCAACCAGCGCGCGCACGATTTCGGCGGGCTCGCTGATCGGCTTGGCCAGCACGTTCGCCACCACCGGCACCACCGGCGCCTTCACGCTCACTTTCGCCAGCGCCTGCGCCATCGCATCGGCGGCAGGCTGCATCAATGCGCAATGGAAGGGCGCGGACACCGGCAGCAGCATGGCACGCTTGGCGCCCTTGGTCTTGGCGATTTCCACAGCGCGTTCGACCGCCGCCTTGTCGCCCGACACCACCACCTGGCCGGCGCCATTGTCGTTGGCGGCCTGGCAGACCTGCCCTTGCGCGGCCTCTGCCGCGACCGCGGCCGCGGCATCGAATTCGAGCCCGATCAGCGCCGCCATGGCGCCGACGCCGACCGGCACCGCCTTCTGCATCGCCTGCCCGCGCGTGCGCAACAGCCGTGCGGTATCGGCGACGGTGAACGCGCCGGCGGCGGCGAGCGCCGAATATTCGCCGAGCGAATGGCCGGCGACGAATTGCGCGTCGCGCGCGAGATCGAGACCGACCTCCTGCTCCAGCACGCGCATGGTGGCGAGCGAGACCGCCATCAGCGCCGGCTGCGCGTTCTCGGTGAGCGTGAGCATCTCGGCCGGGCCCTCGAAGACGATAGCGCTCAGTTTGGCGCCAAGCGCCTCGTCTACCTCGTCAAAGACCTGCCGGGCCGACGCGAAGTTCGCGGCCAGCGCCTTGCCCATGCCGACCGTTTGGCTGCCCTGGCCCGGAAACACGAAAACGACCGCCATATCCCCTCGCAACCTCGTCTTTTTGCCGGAATCGGGCCGAAAGACACCGCAAGACGGGTCCTGTCAAGTGAGGCCGGCGCCGGTAACCAAGCGACAAGACTCATTCGGCTAATGTGGAGGCGTATCATCGATATGGCCGCACCATGAGCGAATTGGTCACCGCAGAGGACCTTACGCGCGCCCGCGGCGATGCGGCCTTCCGTCAGCAATTGCTGGCGGACAATCTCGAGCGGCTATTGGAAGCGCTCAAACAGATGCGCAAGACCAACGACACCAGCCCGGAATTGCTCCGCCAGATCCGCGAAGGCGTCAATCTCGCGGTCAAGCTGGCCGACCGGCTGCAGCAAACCGCCCAGAGTCAGGACCCGCAGGCGGCCTGACCCCTGGCGTCGGCAATGGCGGCTTATGCTTGCCTTTTTCGGCCCAATCCGCCTATAACCCGCGCGCTCCATCGATCCTGGTTGGGAGCTGAACGGACGGCCGTTTTTCAGGAAAAGCGGCAGGGCCAGTGGGCCCGGCGTCCCGTGTTCCCGCCTTCAGAGCATTCGAGCCTTTCCCGAAGGGCTCGAGGGGCTAGGCGCCGGGATCGAGGACATTGGGTAATTCAAGGGAAAGGCATTTCATGCCGCTATACGAACACGTCTATCTCGCGCGCCAAGACCTGAGCACGCAGCAGGTCGAGGAATTGACCGCGAAGCTTTCCGCCGTCATCGGCGAAGCGGGCGGCAAGATCACCAAGACCGAATATTGGGGAATGAAGTCCCTCAACTACCGCATCCGCAAGAACCGCAAGGCGCATATGACGCTGCTCAATGTCGACGCAGCCCCGGCAGCCCTCAACGAGATCGAGCGCCAGGAGCGGCTCAACGAAGACGTCCTGCGCTACCTCACCATCCGCGTCGAGGCGCACGAGGAAGGCCCCTCCGCGATGATGCGCAAGTCCGACCGCGATCGCGACGAGCGTGGTGATCGTGGCGACCGCGGCGATCGCGGACGCGGCGAACGCCGCCCGCGGCGCGACGACGCCGAAGATGACGTCGAACCCGCGGTGATCGCGGCGGTGGAGGACTAGACCATGGCATTTGGATCATCCCAAGGTGGCGGCGCCCGCCGTCCGTTCTTCCGCCGGCGTAAAACCTGTCCGTTTTCCGGCGCCAATGCGCCGAAGATCGACTACAAGGACGTCAAGCTGTTGCAGCGCTACGTGTCGGAGCGCGGCAAGATCGTGCCGAGCCGCATCACCGCGGTGTCGGCCAAGAAGCAGCGCGAACTGGCGCAGGCGATCAAACGCTCGCGCTTCCTCGGCCTGCTGCCTTACGTGATACGATAACAACGCGAAAATAAACGAGGCTTGCGGGGACACCCGGGAGCCAATGGTTGGGGCGGATATCCGTCTCTAACCGCTCGATGAGGGGCGGGACAGCTCGTGATGATGCAATACGGATTGATCGGTATTGGTGCCGGCGCCGCGGCGGCTTTGCTGTTCGCCTCGGTGACCTCCGGCGCGTGGCTGTCGATCCCGCTGTTCTATCTCGCGCCGCTTCCGATCATGATCGCCGGGCTCGGCTGGAGCCATTGGACGGCGCTGACCGCCGCGCTGGTCGGCGCGCTCGCGCTCGGGATCGCGTTTGGCCCCGTGTTCATTCTCACGTTCCTGGCCGGCGCCGGCCTTCCGGCCTGGTGGCTGACCTATCTCGCGATGCTGGCGCGTCCCGTCGGCAACGGCGCGGCAACGATGGAATGGTACCCGCCGGGCCGGCTGGTGGCGTGGGCGGCGATCCTCGCCGGGCTGGTCGTGGTGGTTGCGATTCCCAATTTCGGCACCGATGCCGACAGCTTCCGCACCGGCTTGCGCAACGCGCTGATGCATATCCTGCGCGTGGAAACGGAGGCGCCGGCAGATGCCCCGCGCAGCGTTCCCGGCGTGTCCAATACCAGCCGGCTGATCGACTTCCTGGTGGCCGCCATTCCGCCGGCGGCGGCGGTGCTCGCCACCATCACCAACGTGCTCAATTTGTGGCTCGCCGGCACAATCGTGAAATTCTCCGGCCTGCTGAAGCGGCCGTGGCCGCCGCTCGCGGCGATGACATTTCCGCGCGCGCTCGCGGCAGCGCTGGCGATTGCCGTCGTCCTGAGTTTCGTCGGCGGCCTCGTCGGCATCGTCGCCGGCGTGCTGTCGGCGAGCCTGCTGATGGCCTATGGCGTGCTCGGCTTGGCGGTGCTGCATGCCATTTCGCAAGGCATGGACGCCCGAATTTTCCTGCTCGGCGGCGTTTACGCGGCGGTGCTCGTATTCGGCTGGCCGGTGCTCGCGCTCTGCGTGCTCGGCCTGATCGAGGCGGCCATCGATTTGCGCGCGCGCATCGCCCGCAAGCGCGGGCCCCCTGCCCACACCTGACGAAGAGACCAACCACCCGAATTCAGATCAACACCATCAAATCGAGGAGTAACGACAATGGAAGTGATCCTGCTCGAGCGCGTCGGCAAGCTCGGCCAAATGGGCGACGTCGTGCGCGTGAAGGACGGCTTTGCCCGCAATTTCCTACTGCCGCGAGGCAAGGCGTTGCGCGCGACGGCCGAGAACAGGTCGCGGTTCGAATCCATGAAGGGCGAGCTGCAGACGCGCAATCTCGAACTTAAAGGCCAAGCCGACACGGTGGCCGCCAAGCTCGACGGCAAGACCATCATTGTGCTGCGGCAGGCGAGCGAATCCGGCCAACTGTTCGGCTCGGTCTCGACCCGCGACATTGCCGGCATGCTCAAGGACGACGGCGCCGAAGTGAATCGGTCGCAGGTCGTGCTCAACGCGCCGATCAAGACGATCGGCCTGTACAAGGTGCCGCTGGCGCTGCATCCCGAAGTCGAGACCAACATCACCGTCATCGTCGCGCGCAGCGCCGGCGAAGCCGAGCGAGTCGCGCGTGGCGAGGACGTCACGGTCCGACGCGAGCAAGCCGAGGAAGATGCGGCAGCCGCCTTGGAAACCGCCGAAGCCTTCTTCGAGCCGGAAGCGGCCAAGGCCTTGCGCAAGTCGGACGAGCCGGAAGGCGAAGCCGAGGCTGCGCCAGCGGGCGAAGAGAAAAAGCCCGCCAAAGCCGCGAAGAAAAAGAAGAACGACGGCGAGAAGGCTGAGGCCTAGGAAGCGAGGCGCTATCGGCCGTCGTCGGCCACCGTCGAAAATCTCTGAAGAATCAACATGTTTTTCCACACTGCCCACTTTACTCGTCGGCTGTCGTCGATCAAAATCGGCGATCGATTTGCGGGTTTTTTGTGGGTAGGAGGAAGGCAGACCGATGGGAAGCCTTCGAGCACTGACGGTCGCGCGTGTGAAGCGACCCGGTATGTATGGCGACGGCGGCGGCTTGTATTTGCAGGTCACGAACTCGAGCGCCCGGTCTTGGATTTTTCGCTACTGGGGTCGAGCAACGCGATCCAGCCACCGGGGAGCCTGTCCGCGATGAGACGGGTAAGGTGCGCGGCCGATCGCGTGAGATGGGCCTGGGCTCATTCCTTGTTACCAGCCTAGAGCAAGCCCGCGAACTTGCCGGCGAATACCGCAAATTACGCCGCCAAGGCATCGATCCGATCGAGGCGCGCCGCACGGCAAAAACGCAAGCCGCGCTAACCGCCGCCAAATCGATTCCCTTCGCGAAATGCGCCGAGAATTACATCAAGGCCCACCGCTCCGGTTGGAAAAGCGCCAAATATGCGAGCGATTGGGAGGTGACGCTCAAGACTTACGCTGAGCCGATCATCGGCACCTTGCCGGTGCAGGCGATCGACACCGGGCTGGTCATGAATGTGCTGGAGCCCTTGTGGAACCAGAAACCCGAAACGGCGACCCGGTTGCGCGGGCGGATTGAGAACGTGTTGGATTGGGCAAAGGTGCGCGGCTATCGCTCCGGCGACAACCCGGCGCGCTGGCGCGGCCACCTCGACAAGCTGCTGCCGGCACGCTCGAAGGTTGCCAAAATCGAACACCACGCGGCGCTCCCTTACGCCGAATTGCTGCGCGGCGGTGTTTGGGTGTCCTCGTTTGAGCCGATAAGATGCCGTCGGCTTTGCTTCGGGGGGCAGACATGAGGCGACGCGAATTCTTCACGCTTCTCGGCGGCGCGGCGGCGGCTTGGCCGCTTGCGGCGCGGGCGCAGCAAAAATCCGCGAGCATCGGCTTCTTGGGCGCCGGACGTTATTCGACGAACACCTCGTCGCGCCGCTTGCGGATCATCGGCAGTAATGCGAGCAACAGCAGAAATGCCGAGACGATTATCAGCCCGGCCGAGATCGGCCGGGTGAGGAACACGGTCGGGTCGCCGCGTGCGATCAGCATGGCGCGGCGCAGGTTCTCCTCCATCAGCGGCCCGAGCACGAAAGCCAGCACCAGCGGCGCCGGCTCGAAGTCGTGCTTGACCAGCCAATAGCCGAAGATTCCGAACAAGGCCGCGATCACCACGTCGGTTGACGAATTGTTGATCGAGTAGATGCCGATGCAGCAGAACACGATGATCGAGGGATAGAGCAGCCGATACGGCACCCGCAGCAAGCTCACCCACAGGCCGATCAGCGGCAGGTTGATGATGATCAGCATCAAGTTACCGATCCACATCGATGCGATCATTCCCCAGAATAGTTCCGGTTGCTTGGTCATCACCTGCGGGCCCGGCACGATGCCGTGAATGGTCATGGCGCCTACCATCAACGCCATCACCGCGTTAGGCGGAATGCCGAGCGTGAGTAACGGAATAAATGAGGTCTGCGCCGCGGCATTGTTGGCGCTTTCCGGCGCTGCCACGCCCTCGATGGCACCGCGACCAAACCGTGAAGGATCCTTGGCGATGCGCTTCTCGAACGTGTAGGCCGCGAACGAGGCCACCACCGCGCCGCCGCCGGGCAGAATCCCCAAGATCGAGCCGAGGGCAGTGCCGCGAAGTATGGCGCCGGCGGAATCCTTCAGATCCTTGAGCGTCGGCATCAGTCCGGAAATCTTGCCTTTCACGATGTCGCGGCTCTCCTGCGACATTTCCAGGTTGCGGATGATCTCGGCGAAGCCGAACAAGCCCATGGCGACGTTGGCGAAGCCAATGCCGTCGAAGAGCTCGGCGAAGTCGAAGGTCAAGCGCCCTGCGCCGGTCTCCAGGTCGGAGCCGACCATCGACAGCAACAAACCCAGCAGAACCATGGCGATCGACTTAAGGACTGAGCCTTTCGCCAGCACCACCGCGAAGATCAGGCCGAGCAACATCAGCGAGAAATATTCCGCCGGACCGAACATCAGCGCGAGACCGGTCAGCGGCGCTCCAAGGGCGGCCACCAGCACGGTGGAGACGCAGCCGGCGAAGAATGAGCCGATAGCGGCGATCGAGAGCGCAGCGCCGGCGCGGCCCTGCCGCGCCATCTGATGGCCGTCGAGACAGGTCACCACCGAGGTGGCCTCGCCCGGAATATTGACCAAGATCGAGGTGGTCGAGCCGCCATATTGGGCGCCGTAATAGATGCCAGCGAGCATGATCAGCGCGCCCACCGGCGGAAGCCCGAAGGTGATCGGTAGCAGCATGGCCACCGTCGCCACTGTGCCGATGCCGGGCAGAACGCCGACCAGCGTGCCGACCAGCGCGCCGAGCAGGCAGAACCCCAAATTGTACGGAGTAGCGGCGACCGAGAAGCCGAGCGCGAGATTGCTGAAGAGTTCGCTCATCGCCCGCCCCGGTTCAGGACTAAGGCCACAGCTGGAACGGCAGCTGCAGTAGATAGACGAACAGCGCGACGCAGAACGCGGTCATCGACACGGCAGCGAGCAGGCTTTCCACCCAGCGCATCTCGCTCGATCCCATGATCGAAATCATGAAGGCGAGGAAAGTGGACGGGACTAGGCCGAGTTGCGGTATCGTTAGTGGAATGCCGATGGTTTCCAGGCTACTGCCACGGATCGTGCCGGCGAAGACGACGATGCCAACGATCACGTAGGCCGGCCCGCGGAAGGCGTAGGGCTCGATCGGCGGTCCATCGGCTAACAGCCCGGCCACGGCGATGACGGCGCCGACAATCGCCAGCAAAACGGCGAACATGCGCGGCGCGGTGCCAGGCCCGAACGAAATGCCCGTCGACCCCTGGAGGTTGCCGGTCGCCCACAAGGCGATGAGCGCGATGGCGATCAGCACCAAGCCGCCATAGAAATCTCGTGGACCGCGTATCTTGAACCGAAAACCGCCCCTGTTTGGGGAGACCGGGGCCTCATCGGACATCGCCCCCTCCGCAAATACTTTCGTATTAGTCTTCTATATTAAACGATTGATCCAATAGCACATATTTCGGTCGAACAGGAAGCGTCGTTATTGCCGCAGGTGCTCGATCAGAGCCCCCCGCTCAAGCCCAGCACGCCGGCCGCCACGCTCGGGCTGCAGCTCCATCTCCTTCATGCAAGCACCGAACGCGACTTCGATATGGTGTTCGCGACCTTACTCAAACTGAACGCCGGCGCGCTGGTGATCGGTACCGATCCATTTTTCAGTACCCGCAGCGAACAGCTCGCCGCTCTGGCGATCCGCCACGCGGTGCCAACGATCTACCAAGTTCGCGCGTTCGGCCCGGCGGATGGCCTGACGAAGGAGACGAGTTGGCCTAAATATTGTCCGAACGAGCAGACCATTGATGCGCTAGTCGTCGAAAAGAAACCTTGATCGCTATCGGTGTCCTCCGGCTCACTGTAACAGGCAGCCAACTGCCTGGTCACACCGGTGCATCACCGCACGATCAACGCCGGCACCTTACTGAGCGCAAGCACTTCGTTTGCCTGGCTTCCGAGCAGCAGGCGTCCGACCGTGCGACGGCCGTGTGACCCCATCACAATCAGGTCGCAGCTTTTCTTCTCGGCAATTGCGATGATGCCATCAGCGGGATGCTGGTCCGGAACATGGACGAGTTCGCAGGTGACGCCAGCAACCGTAGCTTTCTGCGCGGCGTCGTCGAGAATCACCTTGGCCGAAGCGGCCGCCCTGTCTTCGAATCGATGCATCGGATCGGGGTTTACTCTGCCGGCCTCGTGCGCCATTTCAAACGCTGACCATAGCGGTGTTACGGTCACCACCGTCACCGACGCTTTTAAATCCTTCGCTAGCGCAAGCCCATGAGCTAGCGCCCGACCCGCAAGCTCCGACCCGTCGATCGCTATTAGAATGTGCTTGTACATCTGCTTTCTCCCCGTTGCCATTCATTGAAAGATTGATGCCATCTGCCGGGCCACGCTTTGTTCCAGGTCAAATCACCGGAAATGTGCCGCCAACGAACTCAGCCGTCGACTGGTCGCTATTGGGGGCATAGCGGACAAACAAGGTCAGCTAGCCTTCCCTGCCTCCGCAGCGATTGATGCTGTGGACGGCGCCCGCTCTGCGGCATCAGAGTGCCAAAGGGTGGTTGCGCTGAAGCAAACCACATTGAGGGGAGCCGTCCATGGGCGAGGTTAGCACGATTGGTTTGGATATTGCGAAGTCGGTATTTCAAGTGCACGGCGTCGATGACGCCGGTTCGGTGACGATCCGCAAGCGTGTCAGCCGCTCGAAGTTGCTGGAGTTCTTCGCCGATCTTTCGCCGTGTCTGGTCGGGATCGAAGCTTGTCCGTCCGCGCATTACTGGGGCCGCGAGCTGAAAGAGCTCGGCCATGCTGTGAAGCTGATGCCGCCAAGCTACGTGAAGGCGTATCTCAAGCGCGGCAAGAATGATGCGAACGATGCGGCAGCAATCTGTGAGGCGGTGACGCGACCGTCGATGCGGTTTGTTCCGATCAAGACGAAACAGCAGCAGACCGCCTTGATGCTGCACCGGACCCGGCAGTTGCTAGTGCGTCAGCGCACGATGTTGAGCAACGCGCTACGCGGGCACCTGGCCGAACTCGGCATTGTGTCAGCCAAGGGTCGCAATGGGACGGGGGAGTTGCTCGGGATCATTGCGGATGGTGCGGATAATCGGGTTCCCCCCGCCGTCCGCGGCATTCTCGATGTGCTGGCACGGCAATATAGCACCATAGGAACCGAGATCTTGTCCATCGACAAGAACATCCTGGCCTTGCATCGATCGTGCGAGGCGAGCCGGCGGCTGGCGGAGATACCAGGTATCGGCCCGATCGTCGCTACCGCGCTCGTTGCCGAGATCGGCGACTGGAAGGCGTTTTCATCGGGACGCAACCTTGCCGCCTGGATTGGGTTGGTGCCTAAGCAGCATACGACCGGCGGCAAGGACAGGCTCGGCAGTTGGTCAATGTCCGCTCTTGTCCAATAACGACGTTCCGCGTGTCCCCACCGACACGGCCACGCTTGCGATGCGAGCGGTGCGGCGATGTCGGAGCAGACGCGAGGGAGAATTGGAATGAACCGCGCAAAACAAGGTCAAGCGCACTGGTGATGTCGAGAAGGTCGCCGCCGCATGGCGTCGTTTTGTTGCGTGTGTGGAAGCACTACCGCCAGATCAGGCCGCGCCGTTGTGGCGAGAAGCGCAGGCGCAAGCGGTCGCCCGCATCTGAAACGCAAACGGCCCCGGCAACATGGGAGCCGAGACCGCTGCGTGGCCATCTCTCTTGCAGCGGGCACTGTTGAGAGACCGACCGCAACCCTTCAATTGGCCCGTAATCTCATTGATTCCCATTGTACGTGGGTGCATTGACCCAAAGGCCGCACCGTCCCGGCCTCTGCCATGCCGCGCAGCGAACGCATAGGCGGCCACGGCTTAGGGCGCGCCAGCCGGCGCCGGACATGAGGCGGACGGATTTGTGGGTAGAGAACTTGTCTTGAATTATTATCATTATTATTCAGATACTAGTACCGAATTAAGCAGAGGCCTAGTCGGACTTCTCCGGCTAATCCGGTTTGGCGGCCGGCACGGCGTCCGGTTTCGGCTGGCTCGGTATCGCCTCGGGCGGCCTAGGCTCGGAAGTCTTGGGCTCGGACGTTTTGGCCTCACCGGACTTAGCCGTGTCCGGCTTCTTATCGCCCGCCTTGGCCTTTTCGTCGCCCTTGGCCGTACGCTTGGTCGCGCCCGGACGCCTGCCCGGCGCCTGCGCTTTGCCGACCGATTCCAGATAGGCGGCAATGATGGCAGCCGATTGATTGCTGGTCGTGTAGTGCTGGCGCAGAAAGTTGGACAGGCCGAATAGGCCGCCGGCCTTGCCCAGGCTGGCGGCGTTCTTGTGACAGGTGGCGCAATCCGAGGCGAAGAGCTGAGCTCCGGTTTTGCCCGAATCCAGGTTTTCCACCGCTCCGGCCGGCCCCGCCAGCCAAAGCGCGGAAACTGCTATCGCCAACCCGATGCCGCGATTGAAGCCCATCATTGCCCTCGATCTCTCAATAGCTTGCTTTGCGCCACCCACTGAGCGCCCACCGCCAGGCTCAGTGTTGATAGCTTATTAGCGCGGGATTGTGACCTTCGCCAGAATTGCATGCTTATCTATTATTTGTGGCATTGCCGGGCCGCTGGAACTTTGATTAAATACCTAGGTCGAACGCGTGTTCGTCCGGCGCGTTTGTTTGACGGGGAAAGCAAAGCCTCGCAGCGCGCGAATGATTAAGTGACGGGGGCGGCCGATGGACCGGTTGCTTCGATTTCTGCTCAAGACCTTTATCCGGCGCGGGACCTTCCGGGTTACCACCTCGCGCGGCACGGTCTTGACCTTCGGCGATGGGACCGGCCAGCCGGTTTCTGTGCGTTTTACGACCCGCGCCGCCGAATGGGGAATTCTCCTCGATCCCGAACTCAAGTTCGGCGAATCCTACATGAACGGCACGTTCGTGGTCGAGCAAGGCTCGATCGCCGATGTGTTGGCTATTTGCCTCGGGCAGAAGTCCGAGGTACCGCACTGGGCGCGGCCGCAAGGGTGGCTTCGCTACCTGCGCCGTCGTTTTATCCAGTTCAATCCGCGCCCGCGTGCGCGCCGCAATGTGGCGCATCATTACGATCTCGATGGCCGACTCTATTCGCTGTTCCTCGATGCCGACCGGCAATACAGCTGCGGCTATTTCGAGAGCCTCGAGCAGTCGCTCGACGACGCCCAGATCGCCAAGAAGCGGCATCTCGCCGCCAAGCTGTTGCTCCGGCGCGACCGGTTCGATCGAGATTTGCGCGTGCTCGACATCGGCTGCGGCTGGGGCGGGCTCGGGCTTTATCTCGCCGAGGTCGCCGGCGCCGACGTAACTGGCGTCACGCTCTCGCAGGAGCAGCACGCTGTCGCCAACGAACGCGCCGTGGAAAAGGGGCTCGCCGAGCGGGCCAGATTCAAACTGCAGGATTATCGCGACATCGACGGGCCGTTCGACCGCATCGTGTCGGTCGGCATGTTCGAACATGTCGGCGTCAACCATTACGACACCTTCTTCCGCAAGAGCGCGCAACTGCTGAGCCCCGACGGCGTGATGGTGCTGCACTCGATCGGCCGCTCGGAAGGGCCGAACGTAACCAGTCCGTGGATCTCGAAATATATTTTCCCCGGCGGCTACATCCCGGCGCTGTCGGAGGTGCTGCCGCACATCGAGAAAGCCGGGCTGCTCGTCACCGATGTCGAGATCCTGCGCCTGCATTACGCCGAGACGCTGAAGGCATGGCGCGAACGATTCCTCGCCCACCGCGAAGAGGTCGAGCGCATCTACGACCAGCGTTTCGTCAGAATGTGGGAATTCTATCTGGCCGCGTCCGAAATGTCGTTCCGCGAGCAGAACTTGATGGTGTTCCAGATCCAGCTCACCAGACGGCAGGGCGTGGTGCCGATGATGCGGGACTATGTCGCCCACGAGGAGCGCCGGCTGCGCGGCGCCGAAGGCGAGCGCCACCCGCCGTTGCGGCTCGCCGGCGAGTAGGGCCGCCCCGTTCGCTTCGCGTGACGGGCCGCCGGGTCAAGGCCAAATAATTATTTCCCACCGTTGATTGGCCCTTGTGAATTGCGTGCGCAAGCACACGCTTCACAGTGCCGCCACAAATGCTCGTGCTATGCCACAATTTCCGGGTAAGCACAGACATCCATGGCCCCCCTCGATTCGGCTCTCCGCAAGCAGGTCGAAGGACCTGCCCAGAACTTTCGTTCCGCTCCGCACAATATCGAGGCGGAGCAGGCACTATTGGGCGCGGTCCTGGTCAATAACGAGGCCTTTTACCGGGTCTCCGATTTCCTCAATCCGGAGCATTTCTTCGAGCCGATTTACCAGAAGATCTATCAGCTTGCGCGCGATCTGATCCGCGCCGGCAAGGTGGCGACGCCGGTCACGCTGAAGACCTTCATCGGCGCCGACACCGATATCGGCGGCATGACGGTGAGCCAGTACCTGGCGCGGCTGGCCGCCGAGGCGACCACCATCATCAATGCCGAGGATTACGGCCATACCATCTACGACCTGTCGATCCGCCGCGCGCTAATTATCGTCGGCGAGGACATGGTCAACGTCGCTTTCGACGCGCCGGTCGACTTCTCGCCGCGCAACCAGATCGAGGACGCCGAGCGCCGGCTATACGAGTTGGCCGAGACCGGCCGCTACGACGGCGGCTTCCAGCGTTTCGCGCAGTCGCTCACCACCGCGATCGACATGGCGGCGCACGCCTTTCAGCGCGACGGAAAACTTTCCGGCATCGCGACCGGGCTCGACGATCTCGATCGCATGATGGGCGGCCTGCAGCCGTCCGACCTGATCATCCTGGCCGGCCGTCCCGGCATGGGCAAAAGCGCGCTCGCCACCAATATCGGCTACAACGTCGCGCGCGCCTGGCGCGGCGAAGTGCGCGCCGACGGGCACACGGTGACCGCCAATGGCGGGATCGTCGGCTTCTTCTCGCTGGAAATGTCGGCCGAGCAGCTCGCCACCCGCATCATCGCCGAGCAGACCGGCATTCCGTCGAACCAGATCAGGCGCGGCGGCATCAGCGAGGCCGAGTTCGAGCGGATCAAGGACCACTCGATCGAACTGCAGAATTTGCAATTCTTCGTGGACGAAACCGGCGGCCTGTCGGTGGCGCAGCTCGCCGCCCGCGCGCGGCGGCTCAAACGCCAGCGCGGCCTCGACCTGCTGATCATCGATTATCTGCAACTGCTGCAGGGCTCGACCCGCCGCTCGGCGGAAAACCGCGTGCAGGAAATCACCGAGATCACGACCAAGCTGAAAGCTTTGGCCAAAGAACTCAACGTGCCGGTCTTGGCGCTGTCGCAGCTCTCGCGCCAAGTGGAAAGCCGCGACGACAAGCGCCCGCAGCTTTCGGACTTGCGCGAATCCGGTTCGATCGAGCAGGACGCCGACGTGGTGTTGTTTGTCTTCCGGGAAGAATATTACCACAAGATGCGCAAACCGCTGGAATCCGATCGTGAGAAATTCGCGCAATGGATGGCGGATGGCGAAAAAGTCGACGGTAAGGCTGAAATCATCATCGGCAAGCAGCGCCATGGCCCCACCGGCTCGGTCGAACTGCAATTCGAAGGCGCTATCACGAAATTCTCGACCTTGGCGAAGTCCGACCATCTGCCGGAGCGGATCGGCTAGGGCGCGCGGTTCCCGCATGGAACCTACGTCAACAGACACGCGGGCCGGTTGAAACGATCCGCGTAAGAACTTAAGCTCATCACATCACAGCCAAAGAGCGCGCCGTCAGCGCGCCGGCCAAGGGAGAACATCATGCGTAAATCACTGCTCGCAGCAGCC
>CAWFMZ010000014.1:0-106052 GCA_963817045.1 uncultured Alphaproteobacteria bacterium | reverse complement strand
GCCTAGATCGGACTTCTCCGGCTTATTCGGTTTGGCGGCCGGCGCGGCGTCCGGTTTCGGCTGGCTCGGTATCGCCTCGGGCGGCCTAGGCTCGGAAGTCTTAGGCTCGGACGTTTTGGCCTCGCCGGATTTAGCCGTGCCCGACTTTTTATCGCCCGCCTTGGCCTTTTCGTCGCCCTTGGCCGTACGCTTGGTCGCGGCCGAACGCCGGCCCGGCGCCTGCGCTTGCCGACCGATTCCAGATAGGCGGCGATGACGGCAGCCGATTGATTGCTGGTCGTGTAGTGCTGGCGCAGGAAGTTGGACAGGCCGAATAGGCCGCCGGCCTTGCCCAGGCTCGCGGCGCTCTTGTGACAGGTGGCGCAATCCGAGGCGAACAGCTGAGCTCCGGTTTTGCCCGAATCCAGGTTTTCCACCGCTCCAGCCGGCCCCGCCAGCCAAAGCGCCCAAACTGCTATCGCCAACCCGATGCCGCGATTGAAGCCCATCATTGCCCTCGACCTCTCAATATAGCTTGCTTTGCGCCGCCCACCGAGTGCCCACCGCCAGACGCAGTGTTGATAGCCCATTATCGCGGGATTGTGACCACCGCCAGAATTGCCGGTATGGCTGTGATTTGTGGCATTGCCGGGCGGCCGAACTTTGATTAAATACCTACGTTGAACACTTGTTCGTCCGACGCGCGTTTGTGGGAAAGCACAAAGCCCGCGAATGTTGGAGTGACGGAGGCGGCCGATGGACCGGTTGCTTCACTTTCTGCTGAAGACCTTTATCCGGCGGGGGACATTTCGGGTTACCACCTCGCGCGGAACGGTCTTGACCTTCGGCGATGGGACCGGCCAGCCGGTTTCGGTCCGTTTTGCCACCCGCGCCGCCGAATGGGGAATTCTCCTCGATCCCGAACTCAAGTTCGGCGAATCCTACATGAACGGCACTTTCGTGGTCGAGCAAGGCTCGATCGCCGACGTGCTGGCCATCTGCCTCGGCCAGAAGTCCGACGTACCGCACTGGGCGCGGCCGCAAGGGCTGCTGCGCTTCCTGCACCGCCGTTTGAAGCAGTTCAATCCGCGCCGGCGCGCGCGCCGCAATGTGGCGCATCACTACGATCTCGACGGCCGGCTCTATTCGCTGTTCCTCGACGCCGACCGGCAATACAGCTGCGCCTATTTCGAGAGCCCCGAGCAGTCGCTCGACGACGCCCAGCTCGCCAAGAAGCGGCATCTCGCCGCCAAGCTGTGGCTCGCGCGACCGCGATCAGATGCGCGTGCTCGACATCGGCTGCGGCTGGGGCGGGCTCGGTCTTTATCTCGCCGAGGTCGGCGGCGCCGACGTCACCGGCGTCACGCTCTCGCAGGAGCAGCACGCTGTCGCCAACGAACGCGCGGCCGAAAAGGGTCTCGCCGAGCGCGCCCGCTTCAACCTGCAGGACTATCGCGACGTCGACGGACCGTTCGACCGCATCGTCTCGGTCGGCATGTTCGAGCATGTCGGCGTCAATCACTACGACACCTTCTTCCGCAAGAGCGCGCAGCTGCTTGCCGAGACGGCGTGATGCTGCTGCACTCGATCGGCCGCTCGGAAGGCCCGAGCGTCACCAATCCGTGGATCTCGAAATATATTTTCCCCGGCGGCTACATCCCGTCGCTGTCGGAGGTGCTGCCGCACATCGAGAACGCCGGCCTGCTGGTCACCGATATCGAGATCCTGCGCCTGCATTACGCCGAGACGCTGAAGGCCTGGCGCGAGCGATTCCTCGCGCACCGCGAGGAGGTCGAGCGCATCTACGACCAGCGCTTCGTGCGCATGTGGGAATTCTATCTGGCGGCGTCGGAAATGTCGTTCCGCGAGCAGAACTTGATGGTGTTCCAGATCCAGCTCACCAAGCGGCAGGACGTGGTGCCGATGACGCGCGACTATATCGCGCGTGAGGAGCGCCGCCTGCGCGGCGCCGAAGGCGAGCGCCACCCGCCGCTGCGACTGGCCGGCGAGTAGTGCCGCCCCGCGCTTCGCGTGACGGGCCGCCGGGTCAAGGAAATAATTCTTTCCCACCGTTGATTTGCCCTTGTGAATTGCGGGCAAGCACACGCTTCTCGTGCCGCGCAATTGCTCGTGCTATGCCACAATTCCCGGGTAAGCACAGACATCCATGGCCCTCGTCGATTCGGCTCTCCGCAAGCAGGTCGAAGAACCTGCCCTGACCTTTCGTTCCGCCCCGCACAATATCGAGGCGGAGCAGGCGCTGCTGGGCGCGATCCTGGTCAACAACGAGGCCTTCTACCGGGTCTCCGATTTCCTCAATCCGGAGCATTTCTACGAGCCGATCCACCAGAAGATCTATCAGCTTGCGCGCGATCTGATCCGCGCCGGCAAGATCGCAACGCCGGTCACGCTGAAGACCTTCCTCGGCGCCGACACCGATATCGGCGGCCTGACGGTGAGCCAGTACCTGGCGCGGCTCGCCGCCGAAGCGACCACCATCATCAATGCCGAGGATTACGGCCACACCATCTACGACCTGTCGATCCGCCGCGCGCTGATCATCGTCGGCGAGGACATGGTCAACGTCGCCTTCGACGCGCCGGTCGACTTCTCGCCGCGCAACCAGATCGAGGACGCCGAGCGCCGGCTGTACGAGCTGGCCGAGACCGGCCGCTACGACGGCGGCTTCCAGCGCTTCGCGCAGGCGCTCACCACCGCGATCGACATGGCCGCGCACGCCTTTCAGCGCGACGGCAAACTGTCCGGCGTCGCCACCGGGCTCGACGATCTCGACCGCATGATGGGCGGCCTGCAGCCGTCCGACTTGATCATCCTCGCCGGCCGTCCCGGCATGGGCAAGACCGCGCTCGCCACCAATATCGGCTACAACGTCGCGCGCGCCTGGCGCGGCGAAGTGCGCGCCGACGGGCACACGGTGACCGCCAATGGCGGCATCGTCGGCTTCTTCTCGCTCGAAATGTCGGCCGAACAGCTCGCCACCCGCATCATCGCCGAGCAGACCGGCATTCCGTCGAACCAGATCCGGCGCGGCGGCATCAGCGAGGCCGAATTCGAGCGCATCAAGGACCACTCGATCGAATTGCAGAACCTGCCATTCTTCGTCGACGAAACCGGCGGCCTGTCGGTGGCCCAGCTCGCCGCGCGCGCGCGCCGGCTCAAGCGCCAGCGCGGCCTCGACCTGCTGATCGTCGACTATCTGCAACTGCTGCAGGGCTCGACCCGCCGCTCGGCGGAAAACCGCGTGCAGGAAATCACCGAGATCACCACCAAGCTCAAGGCGCTGGCGAAGGAACTCAACGTGCCGATCCTGGCGCTGTCGCAGCTCTCGCGCCAGGTCGAAAGCCGCGACGACAAGCGCCCGCAGCTGTCGGACTTGCGCGAATCCGGCTCGATCGAGCAGGACGCCGACGTGGTGCTGTTCGTCTTCCGCGAGGAGTACTATCACCAGATGCGCAAGCCGCTGGAGACCAACCGCGAGAAATTCGCGGAATGGCTGGCGGAGGGCGAAAAAGTACACGGCCGGGCCGAAGTCATCATCGGCAAGCAGCGCCACGGGCCGACCGGCACGGTCGAACTGCAATTCGAAGGCGCCATCACGAAGTTCTCGACCTTGGCGAAGCTCGACCACCTGCCGGAGCGGATCGGCTAGCGCCGCTCGCCGCATGGACGCCCCCGCTCGGGGCAGCTAAACCCAGGCCCATGGCCGAAGCTGAACCCGCCTCTCCCCAGGACTTGAGCCCGCCGGACGATGCCCGGCGGACCAGATCGTCACCACCGGCCCGCCGGCGGCGGAGGCGGGCGGCATTCTCACCATCGATCTCGCCGCGATCGAAGCCAATTGGCGCGTGCTTTCGCCACCGCGCCACGCCGGCGGAATGCGCGGCCGTGATCAAGGCCGACGGCTATGGCTGCGGCATCGAACAGGTCGCGGCCGCGCTGGCCAAGGCCGGCTGCAAGACGTTTTTCGTCGCCGATCTCGCCGAGGCGCGGCGGGTGCGCAGCGTTGCGTCCGAGCCGACGATCTATGTGCTCAATGGGCTGCTGCCGGGGACCGCCGCGATCTTACGCCGATATCCGCGCCCGGCCGGTGATCGGCAGCATGGTCGAACTGGCGGAATGGGACGCCTTTACGTCCGCCCACCAGTGGCATGGCGGCGCCGCGCTGCATGTCGACACCGGCATGAACCGGCTCGGCATCTCGGTCAACGAAGCGGCGGCGCTGGCGCCGCGCATCCGCGCCGAAAACCACGGCATCACTTTGCTGATGAGCCACCTCGCCTGCGCCGAGCAGACGGAGCATCCGCTCAACGCCCGCCAGATCAGCGTATTCCGCGAGGTGCGCATCCTCTATCGCGGCATCCCCTCCTCGCTCGCCAATTCGTCCGGCATCTTCCTCGGCCAGCCGCTCATTGCGACATGGTGCGCCCGGGCGTCGCGCTCTATGGCGTCAATCCGATCCCGGGTCAGAGCAATCCGATGCGCCCGGTGATCGAATTGCAGGCGCGCATCGTGCAGCTGCGCAACGTGCCGCGCGGCGAGACTGTTGGCTATGACGCCGCCTGGACCGCCAAGCGCGCGACCCGCATCGCGGTGGTCGCGGTCGGCTATGCCGACGGCTACCTGCGCGCGGCAAGCGCTTCCGACGAGGCGCCGGGCGCCGACGCCATCGTGGCCGGCCAGCGCTGTCCGCTGGCGGGCCGCGTGTCCATGGACCTGCTGGCGATCGACATCACCGACCTGCCCGACGGCGCCGCCCGGCGCGGCGATCTCGCCACCCTGATCGGCGACGAGATGACCGTCGATGCGCTCGCCAGCGCCGCCGGCACCATCGGCTACGAGGTGCTCACCAGCCTCGGCCGCCGCTACCACCGGGTCTACCGGGCCGCCTGAAAGCGCTCGCAGGGGTCGACCCACAATCCGCTCATTCCCGCGCAAGCGGGAATCCAGACTCCGTCTCAAGGCCGCAATTGCTGCTCTGGGTTCCCGCTTTCGCGGGGACGAGCGGTGATGGAGTGACGTTAGAACCCCCAATAATAAGGAATTTCGTAACGAATGTTCTTGTAATGTTCTCACCGACCGTTTAGCGTCCAGATCATTGATTTGGCAGCGATTCCCCCATGTCCCGGCGCAATCTCAGCTTCATCTGCCAGAACTGCGGCGCGGCGGCGAGCCGCTGGCAGGGCAAATGCGAGGCCTGCGGCGAGTGGAATACGCTGGTTCAGGAAGGCGCCGAGCGCCCGGCCGGCCCGGGGCGCAAACCCGGCAAGGGCCGCCTGTTCGCGCTCGAGCCGCTCACCGGCGAAGCGCATGAGGCGCCGCGCCTGCCCTCCGGCATCGCCGAATTCGACCGCGTCACCGGCGGCGGCTTCGTGCGCGGCTCGGTCCTGCTGATGGCCGGCGATCCCGGCATCGGCAAATCGACGCTGCTGATCCAGGCCGCCGCGGCGATGGCGCGTGCCGGCCACCGCGCGGTCTATATCTCCGGTGAGGAAGCGGTCGCGCAGGTGCGCTTGCGTGCCGAACGGCTCGGCCTTGGCAAAGCCGCGGTCGAACTGGCGGCGGAAACCTCGGTCGAGGACATCATCGCCACCATGTCGGAAGGCCAGACGCCGCGCCTGATCGTCATCGATTCGATCCAGACCATGTGGACCGACCTGGTGGAATCCGCGCCCGGCACGGTGACGCAGGTGCGCGGCTCGGCGCAGGCGCTGATCCGCTACGCCAAGCGCTCGGGCGCCGCCATCATCCTGGTCGGCCATGTCACCAAGGACGGCCAGATCGCCGGCCCGCGCGTGGTCGAGCACATGGTCGACGCCGTGCTGTCGTTCGAGGGCGAAGGCTCGCACCAGTTCCGAATCCTGCGCGCGGTGAAGAACCGTTTCGGCCCGACCGACGAGATCGGCGTGTTCGAGATGACCGGCGCCGGCCTGCGCGAGGTCGCCAACCCGTCCGAACTGTTCCTGTCCGAGCGCGATCTGGGCTCGCCCGGCACCGCGGTGTTCGCCGGCATCGAGGGCACCCGGCCGCTGCTGGTGGAAATCCAGGCGCTGGTGGCGCCGACCTCGCTCGGCACGCCGCGCCGCGCCGTCGTCGGCTGGGACCCGAGCCGGCTGTCGATGGTGCTGGCGGTGCTGGAAGCCCATTGCGGCGTGCGGCTTGGCGGCCACGACGTTTACCTTAACGTCGCCGGGGGACTGCGCATCCAGGAGCCGGCGGCCGATCTCGCCGCCGCCGCCGCGCTGGTGTCCTCGCTTGTCCATGCGCCGCTGCCGGCCGATGCGGTCTATTTCGGGGAAGTCTCGCTGTCGGGCGCGATCCGGCCGGTGGCGCAAGCCGCCGCCCGGCTCAAAGAAGCCGCAAAGCTCGGCTTTACCCGCGCCATCGTTCCGGAAGCCGCACGCGCGGAAACGTCCGAGCCCGGCCTCAAGGTCACCGATGTGGCAAGCCTCGCCAATCTGGTCGCCGACATTGCCGCCCGCGGCACCAAGGGCACGGGTGGTAAAACCCGTGGACAAGACGGGTGACGGCACCGTGACGCCCCGCTATACACGGGGCCTCGAAACCGCCGCGCGCGGCCTCATCCAGCAGGCGGGGACGCGAGCAGAAATGAGCGTAAAATTAAGCACTTAAGGCCCACACCGTCGCCCTGTTCGGGAGCCGCCGCGGCGGGCCCGGATTCGCCGCGCCGGCCTAGCCCCAAGCGCGGCGGCCGCCGCGCGCAGCCGACGAGCCGATGAGCCCGATGCCGATCACGCTGCTCGACATCATCCTCCTGGTGGTCATGTTGATCTCCGGGCTCCTCGCCATGATCCGCGGCTTCATGCGCGAGATCCTGTCGATCGGCGCCTGGGGCGTCGCCGCGCTGGTCACGCTCTATTCCTATTCGCGCGTGCTGCCGATCGCGAAGCAATACATCACAAGCGACATGGTGGCGGCCGGCGCCAGCGATCGGCGCGGTGTTCCTGCTCACGCTGCTGGTGGTCTCGATCATCACCGTGCGCATCTCCGACATGATCCTCGACAGCCGGGTCGGTGCGCTCGACCGCACCCTCGGCTTCCTGTTCGGGCTCGGCCGCGGGCTGATCATCGTGGTGGTCGCCTTCCTGTTCTTTCGCCTGGCTGGTGCCGGACCGCAGCCAGCCGGAATGGGTGCGCAGACGCCAAATCGAAGGTCGTGTTGCAAAGTACGGGAGAATGGCTGATGTCCATGTTGCCGGATGACCCCGAAAGCACCATCTTGAAGCGGTTGAAGCGGCAGAAGCCGGAAGACCAGGAGCCGCCCGATAGCAGCCCCGACCGGAAGTCGGAGCTAAGACCACGGACCGGAACGCTATAGCGATGCAGGATCCGCAACACGACGACCCGCTAAGCCTCGGCGCCGAATTCGATCCGGATGCCGACCGGCTGCGCGAGGAATGCGGCGTATTCGGCATTTTCGGCCATCCCGACGCCGCCGCCATCACCGCGCTCGGCCTGCACGCGCTCCAGCATCGCGGCCAGGAAGCCGCCGGCATCGTCTCCTTCGACGGCAAGCGCTTCCACTCCGAACGCCGCCTCGGCCTGGTCGGCGACACCTTCGCGCGCCGCGAAGTGATCGACCGGCTGCCCGGCACCGCGGCCATCGGCCATGTGCGCTATTCGACGACTGGTGAAACGGTGCTGCGCAACGTGCAGCCGCTGTTCGCGGAACTGGAAGGCGGCGGCTTCGCCATCGGCCACAACGGCAACCTGACCAACGGCATCGCGCTACGCAAGAACCTGGTGCACGAAGGCGCCATGATGCAGTCGACCACCGACACCGAGGTGATCCTGCATCTGGTGGCGCGCGCGCGCCGCAACCGCTTCGTCGACCGTTTCATCGAAGGCTTGCGCCAGCTCGAAGGCGCCTATTCGTTCGTCGGCTTGACCAACAAAAAACTGGTCGGTGCGCGCGATCCGCTCGGCATCCGCCCGCTGGTGCTCGGTAAGCTCGACGGCTGTCCGATCCTGGCCTCGGAGACCTGCGCGCTCGACATCATCGGCGCGCAATATGTGCGCGACGTGGAAAACGGCGAAGTAGTGGTGTTCGACGAGGACGGCGCGCAATCGCACAAGCCGTTCCCGCCGATGGCGGCGCGGCCCTGCATCTTCGAATACATCTATTTTTCGCGGCCGGATTCCATCGTCGGCGGCCGCCACGTCTACAATGTGCGCAAGACCATGGGCGCGGAACTGGCGCGCGAGGCGCCAACGCAAGCCGACGTGGTCGTCCCGGTGCCGGATTCCGGCGTGCCGGCCGCGATCGGCTTTGCGCGCAGAGTCCGGCATCCCTTATGAACTCGGCATCATCCGCAACCACTATGTCGGCCGCACCTTCATCCAGCCGACGCAGTCGATCCGCGATCAGGGCGTGCGGCTCAAGCACTCCGCCAATCGCGCGGTGGTCGCGGGCAAGCGCATCGTGCTGGTGGACGATTCCATCGTGCGCGGCACCACCTCGCGCAAGATCGTGCAGATGATGCGCGATGCCGGCGCCAAGGAGGTGCATTTCCGCATCGCCTCGCCGCCGATCACCCATCCCGACTATTACGGCATCGACACGCCCGAGCGCGACAAGCTGCTCGCCGCCACCCACGATCTCGAAGGCATGCGGCAGTTCATCGGCGCGGATTCGCTGGCGTTTCTGTCGGTCGACGGCATCTATCGCGCCATGGGCTTCGACAAGCGCGATGCGGCGCGGCCGCAATTCACCGACCACTGCTTCACCGGCGACTACCCGACCCCGCTCACCGACCAGGCCGCGCAGGAAGCCAAGCCCGCGGCAATTGTCGCTGCTGGCGGAAGCGATCTAGGCTTTTGCGCTAGCGTTACCGCATGTCGAAACCCCTCTCCGACCGTATCGCGCTCGTCACCGGCGCCTCGCGCGGCATTGGCGCGGCGCTGGCGTTGCAGCTTGCACAAGCAGGCTGCCATGTGGTGGCGGTGGCGCGCACGGTGGGCGGACTGGAAGAACTCGACGACAAGATCAAAGCGGCTGGCGGCTCGGCGACGCTGGTGCCGCTCGATGTGAAGGACTCCGACGGCATCGCGCGGCTCGCGCTCGCGCTCAACGAGCGCTACGGCCGCCTCGACGTGCTGATCGGCAATGCCGGCATTCTCGGGCCGCTGTCGCCGCTCGGCCACGTGGAGCCGAAGGACTGGGACAATCTGCTGAGCGTCAACGTCACCGCCAATTGGCAGCTCATCCGCTGTATGGACCCACTGCTCAGGAACGCGAGCGCGGGGCGCGCGGTGTTTCTCACATCCGCTGTCGCTTATAAGGGCCGCGCCTATTGGGGGCCCTATGCGGCCAGCAAGGCCGCGCTCGATGCGCTAGTGCGCGCCTACGCAGCGGAATGCGCGACCACGAACGTGCGCGCCAATCTGTTCGCCCCGGGCCCGACCCGCACCCGCATGTATACGAGCGCCTTTCCCGGCATCGATCCGATGACGCTGCCGACGCCGGAAGAGGTGGCGAAATCGATCATGCCGCTCTGCCTGCCCGATTGCGCGGAGAGCGGAAAGATTTACGATTTCCGCGTGGGGAAGTTTTTAGAATTCAGGGCGCCCTCATGACCGTCATGCCCCGCGCAGGCGGGGCATCCAGTAATTGCAGGCTTTTCGATTGAATTCGCAACGATCGCGATTACTGGATCATCCGCTTTCGCGGATGATGACAGCATAACATTTGCCGCGTCTCAGTGCTTGCGCTTTGCCCGCCCCTTGAACGGGTTGTCCTTCTCCCGCAGCGTCAGCCGGATCGGCGTGCCCGGAAGCTCGAAGCTCTCGCGCAGGGAATTCACCAGATAACGTTTGTAGGCGTCGGGCAGCGCGTCGGCGCGGGTGCAGAACAGGACGAAGCTCGGCGGCCGGCTCTTGGCTTGGGTGATGTAGTTGAGACGGAGCCTGCGGCCGGACACCGCCGGCGGCGGATGCGCGTCGATCGCGTGTTCGAACCAGCGATTGAGCGCGCTGGTCGGAACGCGCTTGTTCCACACCACGTAGGCGTCGACGATCGCCTGCATCAGCCGGTCGAGGCCTTCGCCGGTGATGGCCGACACCGCCACCAGCGGCACGCCCTTCATCTGCATGAGCTTCTCGTCGGCTTGCGCGCGCAGCTTGCCGATGGCGCCTGCCGTCTTCTCCTTCAAATCCCATTTGTTGACCGCGATCACGATGGCGCGGCCCTCCTGCTCGACCAGATCGGCGATGCGCTGGTCCTGCTCCTCGAATGCGTTCTCGACGTCGAGCAGCACCACCACGACCTCGGCAAAGCGCACCGCATTGAGCGCGTCGGCGACCGACAGCTTTTCCAGCTTCTCGTCGACTCGCCCGCGGCGGCGAATGCCGGCGGTGTCGTGGATACGGAATTTCTGCCCGCGCCAATCGAGATCGACCGCGATGGCGTCGCGGGTGGTGCCGGCCTCCGGCGCGGTAAGCAGGCGCTCCTCGCCGATCAGCCGGTTGACCAGCGTGGACTTGCCGGCATTCGGGCGCCCGACAATGGCGACGCGGATCGGGTGCGGTCCGGATGGCTCGGCGGCCTCAGCAGCCGCGGCCGCCGTCTGCTTGGGCAGCGCAGCGCGCAGCGCGTCGTAAAGATCGGACAGGCCTTCATTGTGCTCGGCGGAAATAGCCACCGGATCGCCAAGGCCGAGCGCATAGGCGTCGAACCGTCCGGCTTCGCCGGCGGTGCCCTCCATCTTGTTGGCGATGAGCACGGTCGGCTTGCCGGACTTGCGCGCGAGCTCGGCGAAAGCTCTGTCCTCCGGCGTCGGCCCGACGCGCGCGTCGATCATAAAGAAGATCGCATCCGCCTGCGCCATCGCAGTTTCGGTCTGCGCCCGCATGCGGCCGGTGAGGCTCTCGGGCGCCGACTCTTCCAATCCAGCGGTATCGATCACGATGAATTCGAGATCGCCGAGCCGGCCCTCGCCTTCGCGCCGGTCGCGCGTCACGCCCGGCCGGTCGTCGACCAGCGCGGTACGCCGTCCGACCAGCCGGTTGAACAAGGTCGACTTGCCGACATTGGGCCGGCCGACAATGGCGATGGTGAAGCTCATGGCTTTTTCTTTCCTCTCTCCCCTTGTGGGAGAGGGTCAAGAAGGGATCAGCGCGAGAAGGTGCCGGGCGGCGGCGCCGACGGCCAGGGCGCCGTGCTCATGTTCTGCCCCTGCGCGGGCGGTGGCGACTGCGCCTGGTTTTGACCCGGCCAGGGCGCCGGCTGTTGCTGGCCGCCATTTTGTCCCTGGGCCGCGGGCTGTGCGGTGCCCTGCGTCGCCGGACGCGCCGCCGTGCTTGGCTTCGGCTTGCGCTTCGGTTTCGCCTTGGGCTTCGGCTCTGCCGCCGGCTCGACCGCGGCCGTCTTACTCGGCTGCGCGGGCGCGGCGGCTTTGTCGGCCGGTGCGCCGGCGGCGGTAGTTGCGGGCAACGCCACCGGCGTTTGCGCGGTATCCGGCTGCGGCTGTTTTTTCTCTAAATATTCGGGCGGAAGCCCTTGCGTCACTCCCGGCACGCCTTGCGGAAATACATCCTTGCGCTCGCCCTTCAGTTTCTTCTTGTCGTTGAGGCCGAAAATGTCGAATTTCTCATTGTCGAAACTTTCACAACCGACGAGCACCGGAGCGAGCACGACCAGGGCGACCAGCAACACGATGCGATGCATGCGGCGCATGGGCTAGTCCTCAACTCTTGCCGTCGGCGGCGATCAGCGCCGAGAGCACCTCGGCGCGCGCGCGGGTGCCCGCCGGCGTCTCGGCATCGGTCGCGATCATGTCGATATAACGGCGCGCGGCGGTAAAGTCGTGATTGCGCCAGGCCGACAGCGCCAAAAGCTCGCGCGCGCTGTGGCGGAAGGTGCGGCCAGGCTCGCTGACCGGATCGAGACGCTGCCGCATGTCGGAAAACGGTGCGCTGTCCACCATCAACATGCCGGCGCGCACGGCGGCGAGATCCTGCAACGTCGCCCCGAGCGAACTATCGGCGGCAAGTTCCTCATAAGCCTTCACGGCATCGGTCGGCTTTACTTGTGCGAGCTCGGCGGCGGCACGCAAGCGCGCCAGTGTGCGATAGCCGGCCGGCGCCTCGGCGGCGACCTGGGTGAAGGCTGCTTCCGCCTCGGCGTGCTTGCCCGCCTCGCTTAAGCTCAGCGCGGACTCGAATGCGGCGCCGGCGGCGGCGGCTTTCTTGGCCTGCAACCATTGATAGCCGCGCCAGGCGCCGATACCGGCGATGATCAGAATGGCCAGCGCGATGGCATAAATGCCGTAGCGATCCCACAGCTTCTGCAGCCGTTCGCGCCGGACTTCCTCGTCAACTTCATTAAAAATATCGGCCACGAATTGCTCCATGCCCCCTTAACGCCTGCCCCCGGGGCGAATTGCCGCGTAACCTAACGATGTGGCGATGCCAAGGCAAAGCTTGCGCCAACAATCGTTAAGAATCATGGGGTTACCGCATGATCCCGAAAAGTGGGAACCGGTTTTCGGAATAGATCATGCGGCACGTAAATTAAGGCTTCTTGCCCTTCATCGGATAGACATTCGCGGGGCCCGGGAAGGCGCGCGCGCGAACGTCGGCGGCGTAGTCGGCGACCGCCTTTTCAATGCCGGGGCCAAGCTCGCCATAACGTTTGACGAATTTCGGCACCCGCGGCGACAGGCCGAGCATATCCTCGAGCACCAGGATCTGACCATCGCAGGCGACGCTCGCCCCGATGCCGATGGTGGGAATTTTCACCGCCATGGTGAGCTTGCGCGCGAGCGGTTCCGCCACCGCCTCGATCACCACCGAGAACGCGCCGGCCTCGGCCACGGCAATGGCGTCCTGCTCGATACGCGCCCAGTCGCTTTCCTCTCGCCCCTGCGCGCGGAACGAGCCGATCGTATTGATCGACTGCGGGGTGAGACCGACATGGCCCATCACCGGCACGCCGCGCTCGACCAGGAAGGCGATGGTTTCCGCCATGCGCGTGCCGCCTTCGACTTTGATGGCGCCGCAGCCGGTCTCCTTCAGCACGCGCGCGGCGTTCATGAAGGCCTGCTCCTTGGAGGCCTCGTAGGACCCGAATGGCATGTCAACAATCACCAGTGCGCGCTTGGAGCCGCGCATCACCGCGTGGCCTTGCAGGATCATCATCTCGAGCGTGACCGGCACGGTGGTTTCCAGCCCGTGCATCACCATGCCGAGAGAGTCACCGACCAGGATCACGTCGCAATATTTGTCGACCAAACGCGCGGTATGGGCGTGATACGACGTCAGGCACACGATCGGTTCGCCGCCCTTGCGCGCGAAAATATTCGGAGCGGTGAGCCGCCTGATCTCGTCCTGCACCGACAAGTTTTATCTCCCGAATACCGGCACACCAAGGACCATCGGATGGAAGGCGTAGCCGAGCGCGAGATAGATGACGATGCCGAGCACGACCACGATGATGTCGTTGGTCCAGCCGGCCGGCGCGGTGGCGGTGCCGAGATCGCCGCGCCGCTTGGCAGCGATGCGGGCATAAACGCCCCAGGCCAGGAACGATCCGAACAGCAGGATCGAGCCGAGGTCGCCGTTCGAGAGCAGATGCGCAAGCGCCCAGGTCTTCACGCCAGCCAGCATTGGATGCTTGAGTTTAGCCTTGATGTGGCTGGGAATGAACGCGGCGGTGAAGAAAATCACCGCGAACAGCATCAGGCCGACGGTGATGTGCCGCATGAAAGCCGGCGGCGACCAGATTTGGATTAGGTCATGCGCGCGGTATTGCCCGTAGCCCCAGACGATCAGTGCGAGGCCTGCGAGCGAGATCAGCGCAAACAGCGCGCGATAGCCATTGAGTCCAAGCCGCGCGATCGCATCGGCGCGCGTGCCGCGGAAGGTCACGAAGACGTGGGCGCCGAGCATGACGACCAGCCCGAGGATGAGGATAAGCAGACCCATACATAACTCCCGGCACCAATTTAATTGCGCATGATCTTATCCGAAAACCGGTTCCCACTTTTCGGGATCATGCGCCGGCGCAGTAGAGGCGAAGCCTAAGCGTGGCGCAAGAGCGCCCCTATACCGCAGCGACATCCCTGTTCTTCACGTCCTTGATATCAGTGAAAACGATGCCGGGCGCGCGTTCGCGGGTGTAGTCGAGGATGAACTGATTGCGCGCCATGAACACGCAATCACCATCCAAATCATCGGCGACGCTGGAATAATTGGCCTGCACGAAATCGTCGAGTTTTTTGTCATCCGCGCATGAAATCCAGCGCGCGAGCTGGTATTCCGGCGTTTCGAACCCGATTTCCAGGCCATATTCGTCGGCTAAGCGGACTTTGAGCACGTCGAGTTGCAACGGGCCGACCACGCCGACCAGCGCCGTGGCGCCGTCGAGCGGCCGGAACACCTGCACGACGCCTTCTTCTGCCATTTGCTGTAGCGCTTCTTTCAACTTCTTGGCCTTCATCGGGTCACCTAACTTTACCCGCCGCAGAATTTCCGGCGCGAAGTTCGGAACGCCGAGAAAGGCTATATCCTCGCCTTCGGTGAGCGTATCCCCGATGCGCAGCGTGCCGTGGTTCGGGATGCCGACCACGTCGCCGGCATAGGCCTCGTCGGCAAGCGCGCGATCCTGCGCGAAAAAGAATTGCGGCGCCGACAACGTGATCGGCTTCTCCGTGCGCACCAGCTTTGCCTTCATGCCGCGGCGCAGCTTGCCCGAGCACAGCCGCGCGAAGGCGATGCGGTCGCGGTGATTGGGATCCATGTTGGCCTGGATCTTGAACACGAAGGCGGTCATGGCGCCCTCATGCGCGTCGATCGTGCGCTTGTTGGACACTTGCGCGCGCGGCGCCGGCGCAAACGCGGCCAGGGCGTCGAGCAGATCCTTGACCCCGAAATTCTTCAAGGCCGAGCCGAAGAACACCGGCGTCAGGTGTCCTTCGCGGAACAACTCGAAATCGAAACGCCGGCAGGCGTCTTTGACCAGCGCCAGCTCCTCGCCGATCGCCTTGCCGCTCGAGCATCGGATTTTTCGCCGCCAGCGCCGCGAGATCGAGCGGCTGTGGCGCGGCGGTGCGGCCATCGTCGGTCAACAGCCGCACCTCGCCGGTGGCGATGTCGAGCGTGCCGACGAAATCGCGCCCGCGCCCGATCGGCCAGGTCATCGGCGCGGTGTCGAGCGCCAGCGTCTTTTCGATCTCGTCAAGCAGTTCGAACGGATCGCGGCTCTCGCGGTCCATCTTATTGATGAAGGTAATAATAGGAATATCGCGCAGCCGGCAGACCTCGAACAGCTTGCGGGTGCGCGCCTCAATGCCCTTGGCGGCGTCGATCACCATCACCGCCGAGTCAACGGCGGTGAGCGTGCGGTAGGTGTCTTCCGAGAAGTCTTCGTGGCCCGGCGTGTCGAGCAGGTTGAACACGCGGCCGTTGTAATCGAAGGTCATCACCGAAGTGACCACCGAAATGCCGCGCTCGCGCTCGATCGCCATCCAGTCCGAACGGGTGGCGCGGCGGTCGCGCTTGGCCTTGACCTGGCCGGCGAGATTGATGGCGCCGCCGAACAGCAGAAGCTTCTCGGTCAGCGTAGTTTTGCCGGCGTCCGGGTGGGAAATGATGGCAAAGGTGCGCCGGCGCTCGACTTCCGCGGCCAGTGGCGTGAGCGGGATCGAATCGTCGGGGCGCAGCGGGATGTTCATGGGGCGCATGTGGCAGGGAAAGCCAGCCGGATCAAGGGGCGCAGCGATCGAGCCCCGTCATGCCCGGCCTTGTGCCGGCATCCACGTCTTAGCGGCCTTGCAGTAGAAAGACTTGGATGGCCGGGACAAAGGCGAGCGAAGCGACGCCGTCCTTCGGACGCCTATGCCCGGCCATGACGATTACTGGATCGCCACGCCGTATTCCTCCGGCCTGAAACCGACCAGCAATTGGCCGCCACCGAGCTCGAGCACCGGTCGCTTGATCATCGAAGGCTGCGCCAGCATCAGCGCGATGGCCTTCTTCTCGGTGACCCTTTCTTTGTCCTTGTCGGGCAATTTCTTGAATGTCGTACCGGCGCGGTTGAGCAACGTTTCCCAGCCGGCCTTTTTCGCCCAGCCTTCCAGCTTGGCGCGCTCGATGCCGGCGCTCTTGTAGTCGTGGAAAGCATAATGTACGCCGCGCTTGTCCAGCCAGGCGCGCGCCTTCTTTATGGTGTCGCAGTTCTTGATGCCGTAGATGGTGATGGGCATAGATGGCAGCCTTTTTGCCGATGTGGCCAAGCCATTCCAGGGCGATTCTTTGAGGATTGTATATAATTGCATTATCGAGTCTGGAGCGACAGCATGATTAAGTGGACCGCTGAAGAAATTGCACAATTATCCGATGAAAAAGTGAAGTCGCTTCGCGACAATGCTGCCAATCGAAAAAACCAGGAGATCGTCGACCGTTGTACCGCTGAATTGGTACGCCGCAAGCCACCTAAAGACAGGCCTGCACGAACGATAGGGGTCTCTGAAGACCGGTCCGGACAATATGTTTCTGAGTTTCATTTGGTTTGCCCAAATGAACTTGGCGTTACTCGAAATCAAAACAAAACCATTTGGACTGGCACGTGGGTTATCGCTCAGACTTATGCCGAGGCTGCTGTAAAGTACGGCTCGCTTGTCGCCTTGCATACCTCAAAAGCCGACCCGTCCTATTTGCATGGTACTACTAAAGCTTGGCGAAAAAGCCCTAGAGAATCTAAATATTCAGAAGATCACCTAGTTAAAACAGAGTCTGGAATCGACTTTTTGTTTGAGCCTTCGGACACACCACTTCAGTGGAAGGGAGACGGCTCTGGTGAGAAGGGCTACGGGTGGGCACCAATTCCTGAATAACAAAGCTTGTGTCTCTGTTCACTCCCACTCAATCGTGCCCGGCGGCTTTGAGGTCACGTCATAGACCACGCGATTGACGCCCTTCACCTCGTTGATGATCCTGGTGGCGACGTGGCCTAGGAATTTCATGTCAAAGGGATAGAAGTCGGCCGTCATGCCGTCGGTCGAGGTGACCGCGCGCAGGCCCACCACGTAGTCATAGGTGCGGCCGTCGCCCATGACGCCGACTGTCTTCACCGGCAATAAAACGGCAAACGCCTGCCAGATGTCGTCATAGAGCCCGCTGCGGCGGATTTCCTCGATGTAGATCTCGTCGGCCAGCCGCAGGATGTCGAGCTTCTCGCGCGTGATCGCGCCCGGGCAACGAATGGCTAAACCCGGCCCCGGGAACGGATGACGGCCGACGAAGGCGTCCGGCAGGCCGAGCTCGCGGCCGAGCGCGCGCACCTCGTCCTTGAACAGTTCGCGCAACGGCTCGACCAATTTCATATTCATGCGCTCGGGCAGCCCGCCGACGTTGTGGTGCGACTTGATGGTCACCGAGGGGCCGCCGGTGAACGACACGCTCTCGATCACATCGGGATAGAGCGTGCCTTGCGCGAGGAATTCGGCGCCGCCGATTTTCTTCGCTTCCGCCTCGAATACGTCGATGAATAGTTTGCCGATGGTCTTGCGTTTCTGCTCGGGGTCCTCGATGCCTGCGAGCGCTTTGAGGAAGGTGTTCTCGGCGTTCACATGCACCAGCGGAATGTTGTAGCTGTCGCGGAACAACGCGACGACCTTCTGCGCCTCGGCGAGCCGCAGCAAGCCATGATCGACGAACACGCAAGTGAGCTGCTCACCGATCGCCTCGTGAATGAGCGCGGCCGCCACCGCGCTGTCGACGCCGCCGGACAGGCCGCAGATCACTTTGGCCTTGCCCACCTGTTTGCGGATTTTCTCGATCGCCTCGTCCTTGAAGGCGCGCATGGTCCAGTCGCCGTTACAGCCGGCGACTTTGCGCACGAAATTGCGCAGCAGCGCCGCGCCATGCGGCGTGTGCATCACCTCGAGATGGAACTGGGTTGCGTAGAACTTGCGCTCATCGTCGCCGATGATAGCGATCGGCGCATTGGGCGAGGTGCCGAGCACGCGGAAGGCCGGCGGCAAGACGGTGACGCGGTCGCCGTGGCTCATCCAAACGGGGTATTTTTCGCCCTGGCGCCAAACCCCCTCGAACAGCGGGCTGTCGGATACGACTTCCACCTCGGCGCGGCCGAACTCGCGATGATGTCCGCCCTCTACTCGGCCTCCGAGCTGGGCCGCCATCGCCTGCTCGCCGTAGCAGATGCCGAGCACGGGCACGCCGGCCTCGTAGATCGCCTTGGGCGCCAGCGGGGCATCCCGGTCGAGCACCGAAGCCGGCCCGCCCGACAGGATCACCGCCTTCGGCTTCATTTCACGGAAGGCGGCCTCGGCCTTCTGGTAGGGCACGATCTCGCAATAGACCTTTTCCTCGCGCACCCGCCGCGCGATCAACTGGGTGACCTGCGAGCCGAAATCGACGATCAGGACCTTGTCGTGCAAGCTCTTATCCAACATGGGCACCCGTGCCACGAACGGTTCCGGAATCGGGCCCGTTCGAAGCGGCTTTGTGGGGTTGAGCTTAGCTGCGGTCAAGGCGGCGTCAGGCTCCGGTTAACTAATCCAGATTTCGCCCCATTCAGATAACCCTCCATTAGCCCCGGCGTGAGAGACAAAGGCCAAGATTTTTGCCGTTTCCACACGTTCGGGGACCGGGTTTGGCCTACCACGCCGATCATATGACGCTTTCCGCCGCCGCCGGGGCGGACCGCCGCGCCGCGCTGTTCCGCGAGAACCTCACGGAAAAGGCCGCCCGCTGGACGCTCGGGCTGGCCTGGGCGCTCATGCCAAACCGCATCGCCGGCTTGCCGGGCCTGGCCAAGCTCTGCTTCGAAGAGCTTCTGGCGCCCGACTATGCCCTGCCCGATCCCGAGCGCGCGCTCGCCAACCCGCCGGGCCTGGCCGGCATCGTGCACGACTTCACGCTGCCGACATTACTCGCCGGCTACCGGCGCGGGCTCTACCCGCTCGCGCATATCGCGCCGCTGAAATGGTGGTCGCCGCCGCAGCGCTCGCTGCTGTTCTTCAAGAATTCCCACATCTCGAACAATCTGCGGCGGCTGATGCGCCAGGGCCACTACAGCGTGACCTTCGACCGCGACTTCGAAGGCGTGATCGCGGCCTGCGCCGGACGCCGGCAAGGCCGCTGGCGCCTGACCTGGATCACCCCGCGCATGATGCGCGTCTATGCGGAAGCCTTCGATTCCGGTCACGCGCATTCGTTCGAGGTTTGGAACAAGGCGGGCGAATTGGTCGCCGGCGGCTACGGCATCGCGATCGGAACGAGCTTCACCGCCGAATCGCAGTTCACCTACGAGTCGAATGCCTCGCGCATCGGCATGACCGTGCTCAACTGGCACCTCGCCCATTGGGGCTACCGCTTCAATGACGGCAAGCTGATCGGGCCGCTGTGGGAGAACATGGGTTTCCGCGACGTGCCGCGGCGTGAATTTTTGGCGCTGCTATCCGAGGCGGTGCGCACATCAGGCAAGAGCGATCGCTGGCAAGTGGAAACGGACATCGAAACCGTGTCGCATTGGTAGCTCGAATAAATCGGGCGATTCAGCGCCAACCGATTCCAATCACCGTGCTCAAAAGCGGGACCTGAGCGAACCATTTGCCGATGCGCGAGTGCCCCTGCTGGCCCGGCTTAGCCACATCGGCGTTGGGCGGCGGCACGAATTCTGGGATCGATGCCGGCGGCAGCGGATGATCGTCATCGGCTGGCGGCATGGCGGGCGTTGCGACCGTGGTCGCAGGCGGTAACGCCGGCGCAATCGTTAATGGCTCCGGGGCGACGACTGCCGGCGCAGGCACCGGCAAAGCAGCCTCTTGCTGTGCAGATAGCGGAACCGGCGCGCCGCGGCGCAACGGGTGCGTTCGCGGCATCAGCCGTCGGCGGCGCGGCGCGATGAGTCTGCAGGGCTTGGCGGACCGCGTCGAGCCAAAGCCCATCGGGGACGGCGGCGTCACCCCGCGCGGGCGCAGCCACAACGACGAAATCCGCCTTCGCCGCCGGCTGCTTGGTTGCCGCATCAGGGCGCGGCTCGGTTTTGTGGACCGCCTCCACCGCCGGCGCCGCCGGCCGGTCGGCTGCCAGCAATGCCTTGAACGCCACCTTGGCGTCCGGATCGACCGCCCCGCAGGTCTGCTCGAACTTTTCGACATCGCGGCGAACCAGTATGCGCCGGGTACCGGCATCGACGCTCTTGTCGATCATCGCAATAATGTTGCTGCGCAGGCCCTCGCACGTCGTCTCGACAGAGAAATTGGCGCGGTACATTGAATAGGCACTGGCAAAGCCGACCGGGATTGCCAGCAGCGAGCCGACGACCTGCAGCACGGTTACGGCCCGGGCGAACCTGGGAACCTTGCCCACAGCGAAATCAGGGCGTTCATAAAATGAGGCGTCGCGCGCGCCAGCATGAAAGGGATCGCGCCTAGCCACCAGCATTTTGGGAGACCTTGCTCGGGGAACTCGTGCCCGCCAGTTTCAAAATCTTCACGGAGAATTTTGGCCGGGATTGCGGCGCAATCGGGGAATTCGCGAGATTCCGCGTATAGATTTCGTTAAAATAGGCTCAGACCGCGCGCCGAAGCAGTGAGACGAAAAAGCCGTCCGTCTCGGTCGTGCGCGGCGTCATCAGAATTCCCTCAGCCGAAAGTCGCGCCGCCTTCGTGAACATGAAAGCGCGTTCGCCGAGCGCATTTGCCACGTCGGCGGGCGGCACTATTGAAAACTCCGAATGGCGCGCGAGGAAACTGCGCACCTGCGCGCCGTTTTCCTCGTCCAGCATCGAACAGGTGACATAGGCGATGCGGCCGCCCGCTTTGAGCAGCGGCACGGCACGATCGAGGATTTCCGCCTGTTCCTTCTGTCGCTGTTCGAGCGCGCCGGGGCGCATGCGCCACTTGGCGTCCGGATTGCGGCGCCAGGCGCCGGTGCCGGTGCAGGGCGCGTCGATCAGCACCAGGTCGCAGCGGGCGGCGAGATCGGCGATGGTGTCGCCGACCGATTTCGGCGTGCGCACCTGCACGTTGCGCGCGCCCGAGCGCTTGAGCCGCTCGTGGATCGGCGCCAGCCGCCGCTTGTCGTCGTCGGTGGCGAAGATCTGGCCCTTGTTCTCCATCATGGCGGCGAGCGCGAGAGTCTTGCCGCCGGCGCCTGCGCACAAATCGACCACCTGCTCGCCGGGCGTGGCACCGGAGAACAGCGCGGCCAATTGCGAGCCCTCGTCCTGCAATTCGACCATGCCTTTGAGAAAAGCCGGCTCGGCGTGGATCGCCGGGCTCTTGGCGTCGGCCGAACGCCGGATGCGCAGGCCCCAGGGCGACCAGCGCGCCGGCTCCGGCTTCAAGTCCGACAACATCTCGGCCACGGTAGCGCGCTCGGCTTTCAGCGTGTTCACCCGCAGGTCGAGCGGCGCGCGCGACGACAGGGCGGCGCCCTCCTCGGCGCGCGTATCGCCGAAGGCGCGCGTGAAATGCGGATCGAGCCATTCCGGATAATCGCCGGCGACGTGCGCGGGCGCACCGGCCATGTCGACGGCATCGAGGCGCTTGCGCTCGTTATCGCTGAGCGCCTCAGGCGCGTAGCGCGCGCCGTCGGCGAGCTTGGCGATCGCGTCGGTGTCGAAGGCGCGCTCGCGCTTGAGCATGCCGAGCAGTATGGCGCGTGGGCTGTCGGCGCCCATCAGATACGCGCTAGACGCGCGCCGGCGCAGCGCGTCGTAGACCAGCCCCGCGATGGCCGCGCGGTCGCCGGAGCCGGCAAAGCGATGCGCCAGACCCCAGCTCTTGAGCACGTCGGCAGCCGGCCGTCGTTCACTTTCCAGATTGGCAAAGACCTCGATGGCGGCGGCGAGCCGCGCAGCTGGCGTCATGGCAGGCCGAGCAGGATACGGACCATGAAGATGATCCACATAATTATCAGAACCAAAGCGCCGACGACGTAAATCGAACCACGCCACATCACGCGGTTGCTGGTGGTATGTACGTAAGCCTGCGCGAGGCGCATAACCACGAAAATCCAGGCCAGCACCACGAACACCAGATCAGCGTGGCGGGTGATGATTTCCAGAATGGTCAGAACGTAAAACAGTATCGGCAGTTCGAATTGATTGCCGAAGCTGTAAGAGATCTGTTGCGTGCGCTTGGTCCAGTTCGGCTCGCGCAAGGCAATTTTCGAAGGGTGGACCGCGCCGCTCAGAATATCCTTGCGTCGCGCATAGGCCATCCACAACAGCAGGGCCAAGGTCAGCGCAACCTCGACAAACAGTGGCAGCAAGACGGCTTGAATGGACATGGGAGTTTCCTTTGTCTCGACGTTGCCGGGTTCGCTCGAAATGTCAAAGTTTAATGCTGAGCGCGGTTTCGTGGTCCTCGTCGATGAAGGCGGTAAGCCATGACTTCTTCTCTTGCAAGGCGGCAAGATAGGGCTCGGCCCCGGCATGGGTGAGATTGGCGCTGATCAGCAGCCCGCGCGCGCGCAACAGCCGGCGCAACTCTTTGAGCAGCGACCGCGACGGCGTGAGCCCGTCGAAAAACGCCACGTCATAGCCGGGGTCGAGCCGGCGCATCACTTCCGAGAATTCGCCCTCATGCACCACGATGTGGCCGGCCATGCCATGGGCCTCGACCTGCTCACGCGCCAGCCGTACGTGCTCGCCGTCGCGTTCGATGGTGTCGATCACCGCGTTGGGCGCGCCCTCAGCGAGCCAAAGCGCGGTGTAGCCGAGCGCGGTGCCGAGCTCGAGCACGCGCCGCGCGTTGACGGCCGCGGCAAGCGCGCCGAGCAGCGCGCCATTGCCGTAAGAATAGGCGCCGCAGCCGTGTCTAGCGCGATGCGCGAGTGTCGTCTCGCGCACCGGGGCGAAGGGGTCGACGTCCTTTCTGCTCATGAATACTCTGCGCTGGCTTAAGATTTGAACTGGCCGGCTTGCCGGGCCGACCGAATACCTGCCGCATTGTGGGTGAAAGACCGTCTGCGAACAATCGCATGGCACAAATCGGTTCGTCCTCGCGACCGCTCCTGCCCGGCTGGGCTTGCGCCGCGCTTGCGGCGATTGCCGCGTTTCTTGGCGGCTGGCTCGGCCTGCATCTGGGCGAAGCGCTCGCCTATGCCCTCGCCGAGCTAGTCGACCGCGACATTGCCGAACTCAAGGACGTGCTGATCTGGTTCATCGTGTTGGGCGCACCCGTGTGCGCGGCCGCCGGCGTCTCCCCTGCCCGAGCGTAACGAGGTCGACATTACGGTCTGGTCGGAGAAATCCGGCCAGGGCTGCTACATCCGGCAGCTGAGAATGGCCGGCGATCGGGCGGAGATCGTTGGCGACATCGTGCTGCAGACGAGCAACCTGACGCCGACGGTTTCGCTCAGGCTAAATACCAAGACGGAGAGTTATTGGCGGCTGCCGATCAAGCCCGATGCGGCCTTAGACAAGAGCTTCGGCCCGTGGCAACGCATTGAATTCATCCCGACGCCGCGCCCCAACATGCCGCCGCTGCCGCCGGGCGATTACGAGATCCGCTACCGCGTGCGCAGCTATATGTAACGGCCTCGGGCGATCCGGCGCCGCCCGGCTCAGTACATCACCCCCCGCTCGGGTAGTTCGGGCTTTCGCGCGTGATGGTCACGTCGTGCACGTGGCTTTCGCGTAAGCCCGCGCCCGAGATGCGCATGAATTCCGCCTTGCTGTGAAAATCGTCCAGCGCCTTGGCGCCCACATAACCCATGGCGGCGCGCAAGCCGCCGGCGAGTTGGTGCAGCACATTGGCGACCGGGCCCTTGTAGCCGACCTGGCCTTCGACGCCTTCCGGCACCAGCTTGAGCGCGTCCTTGATGTCCTGCTGGAAATAGCGGTCGGCCGAGCCGCGCGCCATGGCGCCGACCGAGCCCATGCCGCGATAGCTCTTGTAGGAGCGGCCCTGATAGAGGAACACCTCGCCCGGCGTCTCGTCGGTGCCGGCGAGCAGCGAACCGACCATGGCGCAATCGGCGCCGGCGGCCAGCGCCTTGGCGAGATCGCCGGAATATTTGATACCGCCGTCGGCGATCACCGGTATGCCGGATTTCTTCGCCGCCTCCACGCTATCCATGATGGCGGTGAGTTGCGGCACGCCAACGCCGGCGACGATGCGGGTGGTGCAGATCGAACCGGGGCCGATGCCGACCTTGATGGCGTCGGCGCCGCAATCGATCAGCGCCTTGGCGCCTTCCGAGGTGGCGACGTTGCCGGCCACCACCTGCACCGCGTTCGACATGCGTTTGATGCGGGTGACCGCTTCGAGCACGTAACGCGAATGACCGTGCGCGGTGTCGACCACCACCAGATCGACGCCGGCGGCGATCAGCGCCTCGGTGCGCGCGAAGCCCTTGTCGCCGACCGTGGTGGCGGCGGCGACGCGCAAGCGGCCCTGCTCGTCCTTGCAGGAATTCGGATTGGCCACCGCCTTTTCCATGTCCTTCACGGTGATCAGGCCGACGCAGCGGTATTGGCTGTCCACCACCAGCAGCTTTTCGATGCGGTGCTGGTGCAGCAGGCGCTTGGCTTCATCCTGGCTCACGCCCTCGCGCACGGTGATGAGCTTGTCCTTGGTCATCAACTCGGCGACGCGCTGGCGCGGATCGGTGGCGAAGCGCACGTCGCGGTTGGTCAGGATGCCGACCAGCTTGCCCGCTTTGCCATTGCCGCCGCCCTCGACCACCGGCACGCCGGAAATGCGGTTTTCCTTCATCAGGTCGAGCGCCTGCTGCAGCGGCGCGCCGGGCTCGATGGTGAGCGGGTTTACCACCATGCCGGATTCGAATTTCTTCACCTGCCGCACCTGCGCGGCCTGCTCGTCTGGCTCCAGATTGCGGTGGATGACGCCGATGCCGCCGGCCTGCGCCATGGCAATCGCCATTTGCACCTCGGTCACCGTGTCCATGGCGGAGGCGATGATCGGGATATTGACGGCAATCGAGCGGGTGATGCGGGAGCGGATATCGACGTCGGCGGGCAGCACCTCGGATAGGCCGGGCTTGATCAGCACATCGTCGAAAGTGAGCCCTTCACGGGGGCTTGCGTTGTTTTTTGCGGCCATCGCCAACTCCGTCTCACCCGAAAAGGAGAACAAGACCGGCTGCCGAAGGCTTATAAGATGCCTGTCGCGAGAGGATTCTCGCGCGACGTCACGGCCCGCTTTTGGGTTGGCGTGGGTCGTTAGCACGGGAAGGCGCCGATTCCTAGGGCATTCGCGGATGGCTATTATGAACTCTAGCGCCCTCCTCCCGCCACCGCTCTGCTATTGAAGGACCCAGCTTCGAGTCCTTAACCGCCTCACCGGATGTCCATGCGCCGTGACCGCATCGTTCCGCTGATCATCGCGGTCGCCTTGTTCATGGAAAACATGGATTCGACCGTGATCGCCACGTCGCTGCCGGCGATCGCGGCCGATATCGGCAGCGATCCACTGGCGCTCAAGCTCGCGATCACCTCCTACCTGCTCTCGCTGGCGATCTTCATCCCGGCCAGCGGCTGGACCGCCGACCGCTTCGGCGCCAGCACGGTGTTCCGCGCGGCCATCGCGGTTTTCGTAATCGGCTCGATCGGTTGCGCGCTATCGAGCTCGCTCACCGATTTCGTCATCGCCCGCATCGTACAGGGCATGGGCGGCGCGATGATGACGCCGGTTGGCCGCATGGTACTGGTGCGCACCGTCGGCAAGCGCGAGCTGGTGGGTGCCATGGCCTGGGTGACGACGCCGGCACTGATCGGCCCGGTGCTCGGGCCGCCGGTCGGCGGGTTCATTACCACCTACGCGACCTGGCACTGGATCTTCATCATCAACGTGCCGATCGGTTTGCTCGGCATTTTGCTCGCCACCCGCTACATCGAGGACCTTCGTGCCGAACAGCACGAACGCTTCGACATCGTCGGCATGGTGCTGGCCGGTCTCGGCATTGCCGGCGTTGCCTTCGGACTATCGGTCCTGGGGCTCAACTTTTTACCCTGGACCGTGGTGGCAGCGCTGGTCGTGGGCGGCGTCATCTTCATCGCTGCCTATCTGGTGCACGCCCGGCACACCGCCAATCCGGCGCTCGATCTCACGCTGTTCCGGCTGCCGACCTTCTTCGCCAGCGTGACCGGCGGCTTCATCTTCCGGCTCGGCTTAGGTGCGCTGCCGTTCCTGCTGCCGCTCATGCTGCAGGTCGGCTTCGGCATGTCGCCGTTCCAGTCCGGCATGGTCACCTTCGCCACCGCGCTCGGCGCCATGGGTATGAAATGGGCGACCGCGACGATCCTGCGCCGGTTCGGCTTCCGCACCATCCTGGTGACCAACGCGATCATCAGCTCGGCATTCCTCGCGGTCTGCGCGGGTTTCACGCAGACCACGCCGGTGGCGGTAATGGTGGCGCTGCTGCTGGTCGGCGGCTTCTTCCGCTCGCTGCAATTCACCAGCATCAACACCATCGCTTATGCCGAGGTGGACCCAAGCCGGGTAAGCCGGGCGACTGCGTTGGTCAGCGTCGGCCAGCAATTGGCAGTGTCGACCGGGGTGGCGCTGGGCGCCCTGGTGGTGGAACTCACGGTCCAGTTCAAGGGTGGTGGAACTTTGGAAGCCAGTGACTTTCCGCCGGCTTTTCTGGCAGTGGCAGCGATTTCTGCCTTGTCCGTATTTATTTTTGCGCGACTTTCGCCCGATGCCGGGGCGGAAATGGCGGATCGATTACCTGGCCCGACCGAGGCCTCCGACCAACGCATAGGTTGAGAAGACAACAAACTACACGCGTTAACCATATTCTCACGCGCCCGCTATAGGGACTGGCGCGGTGTGCCGCGCCAGGCGCAAGGCGCGAAACCGCCCAGGCGCTGGCCGATCTGCAGCGGCGGCCTGACACGCAATCCAGAAAGACATTGCCGGCCTCATGGCGCGCGCGCAGATTACGGCAGGCGCAAGCTACGCGCCGGTGGCGCGCGGCAATCGACCGACTATGACGCCACGCTCAAGCTCGAGCCGAAAAATCTGCGCCGCGCGACTATGCCCGCGCCATCGCCGATTTCGACCATGCGTTGCGGCTGGCGCCGAGCGCGGATAACTACATGCTGCGGGCGCAGGCGCGCGAAGGCACGGGCGATCTCGACCGCGCGCTGAGCGACTATCAGGAAGCCGCGCGGCTCGATCCGAAAAAGGTCGCCGCCTTCACCGCGCAGGGCGGCATCGGCGCAAGAAGGGCAATCTCGACAAGGCGCTCGCCGCCTTCGACCACGCGGTGACGGCGACCAGAACGTGCCGACGCCATACAGCCGCGCTCCGAAGTCTATGCCGCCAAGGCGACCGCAAACGCGCTATGTCGGATATCAGCCGCGCCCTCAAATTCGCGTGGGACGCCAAATTCCTCAAAGTGCGCGGCGAGCTGCGGCTCGACGACGGCAACATCAACGGCGTGCTGCATGATGCCGACGCTATGCTCAAGCTCGATGCCGAGAACGCCTGGGCCATGGCGTTGCGCGGCGCGGCTTATGTCCGCAGGAAGGACTACGGCAATGCGCTCGCCGAATTCGACAAGGCATCAAGGCCGAAATTGGCGGCGTCAAGAATATCGCCAGCACTAGGGCAACGGGTCCTGCCAAGCAGCAAGAACATGCGGCGCCCAATGTGCACGATCGCAATTCGCGTCGATGCACAGCCGCGCCGCACGCAACCGCTGTCAGTACGGCAGCGCGACCCCCGTTTCACCGAAATCTGGATCGACCGGCGCTAAGTTTTTGCGCGAAATCCGGTCGCCAGCAGATAGAGCTCCGCCGAATCCGAACGGCTCGCCGCCGGTTTCACGTGCTTCACGCTTGTAAAGTTGCGCTTGAGGGCGGCGAGCAGCGCCGCTTCGGTGCCGCCTTGCAGCACCTTGGCGAGGAACGCTCCGTCCGGCGCCAGCACCTCGCGCGCAAATTCGCTGGCCGCTTCCACCAGCGCCACGATCTTGATGTGATCGGTTTTACGGTGGCCGGTGGCGTTCGCCGCCATGTCGGACAGCACCACATCGGCCGGCCCGCCGAGCATGGTTTTCAGTTTCCCCGGCGCGGACGGGTCAAGAAAGTCGAGCTGCGCGAAATCGACGCCGGCGATCGGCTCCATCGGCAGGATATCGATGGCGACGACACGGCCCTGCTGCGGAGAGTCGACGCGCTTGGCCGCCACCTGGCTCCAGCCGCCGGGCGCGGCGCCGAGATCGATCACGCGCGCGCCTTTCTTGAGGAAGCGCGCCTTGTCGTCGATCTCGATGAGCTTGTAGGCGGCGCGCGAGCGAAAGCCTTCGCGCTTTGCGCGCGCGACGTAAGGATCGTTGAGTTGGCGCTCCAGCCACAGCTTGGAGGACAGCTTGCGGCCCCTGCCGCTCTTGACCCGGACCTTCAACGCGCGCGAGCCGCTGCCCTTGCCGCCCGCCGTCACGACGCCGCCACCTGATTGCCGCCGTCCCACACGCCGTCTTCGCGCATCATCTGCACCAGCATGCCTTCGCGTAACCCGCGGTCGGCGACGCGCAGGCGCGGACACGGGAACGCGCGGCGGATCGCTTCCAGGATGGCGCAGCCGGCAAGCACAAGGTCGGCGCGTTCGGCGCCAATGCACGGGTTCGCGACGCGCTCCTGGTAGCTCATGGCCAGCAGTTTCTCGAGCACGGCGTTGATTTCCTGCGCGCTCATCCAGCAGCCGTCCACGCGGTTGCGGTCATAGCGCTTGAGATTGAGATGCACTCCGGCAATCGTCGTCACGGTGCCGGAGGTGCCGAGCATATGGATGCCGCGCAAGCCGTCGCCGCCATGCTCCTGCGCGAACGACGCGATCAGCGCCGCCACCTCGGCCACCATGGTCTCGTAGGTTTCCGGGCTGACATCGTGCCCGCCGTGGCGCTCGGCCAGCGTCACCACGCCGTGCGGCAGCGAGATCCAGCCGCGGATCTGCGGCAGCGGCGGCCCGCCGCGAGATTTCTGCGAGCGGTCGAGCCGCACCAATTCCGAGGAGCCGCCGCCGATATCGAACAGCACCACGCCGTCGGCGTGCGGATCGATCAGCGTCGTGCAGCCGGTGGCGGCGAGCCTCGCCTCGGTCTCGCGGTCGATCACCTCAAGCTCGAGGCCCACCTCCTGCGCGACGCGGCTACGGAATTCCTCGCCGTTCTCCGCCGAGCGGCAGGCCTCGGTCGCGATCAGGCGGGCGCGGGTGACGCCCTTGTTCTTCATCTTGTTGCGGCAGATCGTAAGCGCGGCGATGGCGCGTTCGATCGCCGCCTCGCTTATGCGTCGAGAGGTGGAGACGCCCTCGCCGAGCCGGATGATGCGGGAAAAGGCATCCACCACGCGGAAGCCGTCGCCGGTCGGACGCGCCACCAGCAGGCGGCAATTGTTGGTGCCGAGATCGAGCGCGGCGTAGCTCGGGCCGCCACGATCGCTGCCCAAGCCGCTGTCGAGCCGTCCAGGCGACCGCCGACCCCATCGGGACCGCCTCGGCGGCGCCCGATCAATAGCAGGGTCGAGGCCCGGGGTGTCCCTGGCCTCGCCGCTCATATGTCTAAGCCTTCCTGCCGCGCCCCGGCCGCTTCCCTGCGCTCCACGGGTGCAACAATTGTTCCCTCGATCGCGAAAAGTGTAACAGCGCCAGTGGCACGCGCAACCCTCCTGCCCGAAAGCTATTCTTGTAGAAACGGCTAGCCTGCTTTATCTGGTGTTTTCCAACCAAGAACACCCCAGCCCCGGCATGGATGACAGAACCACCGAAGCCGCGCTTTCGCTGACCAAGTTCGGCGTCGGCCAGCCGGTACCGCGCAGCGAAGACCCGACGCTGGTGCGGGGCGAAGGCCGCTATACCGACGACGTCAGCCGGCCCGGCCAGGCTTACGCGGTGATGGTGCGCAGCCGCGACGCCCACGGTGTCATCCGCGGCATCGACACCGCCACCGCCAAGGCGATGCCGGGCGTGCTCGCGGTCTATACCGCCGCCGATCTCACCGCCTATGGCCCGCTCAAATGCAACTTGCCGCTCAAGAACCGAGACGGCTCGCCGATCCGCTATACGCCGCGGCCGGCGCTTTCGGGCGACAAGGTGCGCTTCGTCGGCGATCCGGTCGCTTGCGTGATCGCGGCGACGGTCGCGCAGGCCAAGGACGCGGCCGAAGCGGTGGCGCTCAATATCGAACCGCTGCAGCCGGTTCTCAAGCCGGCCGAGGCGGTGAAACCCGGCGCACCGCTGGTGTTCGACGCGGTGCCGAACAATATTGCGCTCGATTATCACTACGGCGATGCAGCGAAGGTCGCGGAAGCCTTCGCTAAGGCCAAACGCGTCACGCGGCTTAAGACCTCCAATCAGCGCATGGTGGTCAACGCCATCGAGCCGCGCGCGGCGATCGCCGAATTCGACGCCGCTCATGCTAAGTGGACGCTCTATTCCACAAGTCAGGGCGTGCACGGCATGAAGAGCTCGCTGATGGGTATCCTCGGCGCTCCCGCCGACAAGGTGCGTGTGATCACCGGCCAGGTCGGCGGCTCGTTCGGCATGAAGGCGGCCGTCTATCCAGAATACATCTGTATCCTGCACGGCGCGCGCGCGCTCGGGCGGCCGGTGAAATGGACCGACGAGCGCTCCGGCAGCTTCATGTCCGATCATCATGGCCGCGCCCAGGACATGACCGTCGAAATCGCGTTCGACGAGAACGCCCATATCCTGGCGCTGCGCTTGAGCGGCTATGGCAACATGGGCGGCTATCTCGCCCAATTCGCGCCGCTGCTATCGACCGGCAACCAGGTCAAGAACATCGCCAGCGTCTACCGCACGCCGCTGATCGAGGTGGCGGTCAAATGCGTATTCACCAACACCAATTTTGTGTCGGCCTATCGCGGCGCCGGGCGGCCGGAAGGCAACTACTACATGGAGCGGGCGCTCGATTTCGCCGCGGCCGAAATCGGGATTAACCGCATTGAGTTGCGCAAACGCAATATGATCCGCAAGAGCGATCTGCCATTCAAGGCCGCCTCCGGCATGACCTATGACTGCGGTGATTTTCCCGCAGCGCTCAAGCAGGCTTTGGAGATGGCCGATTACGCCGGCTTCAAGAAACGCAAGCGCGAGAGCAAAAAGCGCGGGCTTCTGCGTGGCTTCGGTGTCGGCTGTTATTTGGAGGTGACCGCCGGCGACGGCAAGGAACTTGGCGCCATCCACTTCGAGGCCGACGGCAGCGTGACCATCGTCACCGGTACGCTCGATTTCGGTCAAGGCCACGCCACCACCTATGCGCAAATCTTGAGCGACCAGCTCGGTATTCCGTTCGAGCGTATCCGCACCGTGGAAGGTGACAGCGACCGCATGAGTTTTGGCGGCGGCAGCGGCGGCTCGAAGTCGGTCATGTTCGCGGGCACCGCACTGGTCGAGTCCGCGAAGCTCGTGATCGATCGCGGCAAGCAGATCGCCTCGCACGTACTAGAAGCGTCGGTGAGCGACATCGAGTTCAAGGCTGGCCGCTTCGTCATTGCCGGCACCGACCGTTCGATCGGCCTGCTCGAGCTGGCCGCGCGGCTGCGCGGCGGGCTCAAGCTGCCGGAGGGCGTACCGAGTTCGCTCGACAACGACCATGTGGGCAGCGAGCCGGTGCCATTCGCGTTCCCGAACGGTTGTCACATCGCCGAGGTAGCAATCGATCCGCAGACCGGTCACGCCCAGGTGGTGAAATATTCCGCGGTCAATGATCTCGGCACTGTCATCAATCCGCTACTGGTGGCGGGCCAAATCCAAGGCGGCGTGATGCAGGGTCTCGGCCAGGCGCTGCTGGAGCAGGCGGTCTATGACGGCGACGGCCAGCTAATGACCGGCTCGTTCATGGACTACGCCATGCCGCGCGCGCACGACGCACCGATGATCGAGGTGGCCAGCCACCCGGTGCCGACCAAGAGCAATCCGCTCGGCGCCAAGGGCTGCGGCGAGGCTGGCACCTCCGGCGGGCTCCCAGCGGTGACCAATGCAGTGATCGACGCGCTGTCGGAATACGGCATAAGGCACCTGGAAATGCCGATGACGCCGTCGCGCATCTGGCAGGCGATCCAGGAGGCCCAACGCCAGCAATCCGCCTGACAGAGCGGAGCAGCAGCGCCTACCCGTCGCACATGGCCAACCCACTGGAAATGCACTGGATTGGCGGTGCCACCCGGGCCATAGTCCGCCCCCTGCCAGGAACCTTTACACCATGAGTCAGGCGACGGAACTCCTGGGCGCGAGCCGCGCGCCGCACGTGCGCATCGTTGCCGCGGTGAGCGCGGCGCATTTCGTCTCGCATTATTACATCCTGCTGTTGGCGCCGCTGCTGCCGTTCGTGCGCGCGGACTATGGCGTGAGCTATACCGAAATCGGTCTGGCACTCGCCGCATTCAATGTCGTGTCGACCGCACTGCAGACACCGGTAGGATTCCTGGTCGATTGGCTGGGCGCTCGAGTGCTGCTGATCCTGGGTCTTATGATCGGCGCCGGCGCCTTCGTGATCGCGGGCCTGGTCGATTCGTACTGGGTGTTGGTGGCAATGTTCGCGCTCGCCGGCGTCGGCAACACGGTCTATCACCCGGCCGACTACGCCCTGCTGTCCAACCATGTTGCGGCCGACCGCATTGGCCAGGCATTTTCGATTCACACCTTCGCCGGTATGCTCGGCTCTTCGGTGGCGCCCGCCAGCCTGCTGATGATGCAAAGCCTATGGGGCTGGCGCGGCGCTTTCATCGGCGCCGGTATCCTCGGCTTCGCAACGGCGGCGCTGCTGATCGCGATCCGCGATAATCCCGCGCCGCCGGCCCACTTGGCTTCTGCGAAAGTCGGTGCGGACAATTCAGCCGGATGGCGGCTGCTGCTGTCGCCGCCGATCCTGCTCAATCTGTTCTTCTTCATGCTGCTCGCGATGATGAGCGGCGGCATGTACAATTATTCCGTGGTTGCGCTCGGCGTGCTCAACGCAACTCCGGTGACCACCGCCAATGTCGCGCTCTCCACCTTTCTGCTGTTATCGGCGGGCGGCGTTCTGATCGGCGGGTTGCTGGTTGGACGCACGACGCGACATGGCTTGGTGGCGACGGTCGGCTTGGCCGCCATCGCGCTGTTGACCGTATTGGTCGCGTATGGCGACCTCGGCGCCTGGCTGCTGATCCTGATCATGACCGTGTGCGGCTTCTTCTACGGCGTCATCATGCCATCCCGCGACATGATTGTGCGCGAGATCACCCCGCCCGGATCGTTCGGCAAGGTGTTCGGCTTCGTCACCACCGGCTTCAATATCGGCGGCATTATTTCGCCGCTGATTTTTGGCGCCATCATGGACCACGGCAGCCCGCGCCTGGTGTTCCTGCTGGTGGCAGCGTTCAGCCTAATCGCCATCGTGACGGTGGCGACGCGGCCGCGGCGGGCGGACTGACGTCGAGCGCCGGCCTTCGCGGCGGCCGGACTTGTCAAATCGGCCGAATTGCCCCATGTCAGGGGCCTTCGGCACAGCGACGACGGGTCATTTCGACCGCCATCGAGCCCGGCCCTGCTGGGGGATAGTTCAACGGTAGAACATCGGACTCTGACTCCGAGAATCTTGGTTCGAATCCAGGTCCCCCAGCCAGTTCTTCCCGATTTTCACGAAACGAAAGTTGCCAGCGCCGATACATCGCGGGTGTCCCGACCCGGCGAAATTGGGCTAGGCAACGATCCGATTGTGGATCATTCTCACGGGGTGCCTCATAAGCACAAATTATAAACGGGATAGGGGGGACAACGCCGTGGCTCAAACAATTGAGGGATTTGTCGGTAACGCGTTGGACAACGCGAAAATAACGCCGCTGCACGTCAAGGTGATCGCGCTGATCGCCGCCGGTTACTTCTTCGACGTCATCGATGTGATCGTGTTCGGCTCGCTGATCCCTGACATGATTCAATCGAAGTTCGCGACCGGACCCGAGGCCGCCGCGATCGGCAGCGCGACGGTCTTTGGAATGTTCATCGGCACCGCCGGTCAGGGCGAGTTCAGCGACCGCTGGGGCCGCAAGACCATCTATCAGTTCAACCTGCTGCTGTTCGGCACGTTCACAATCCTGGGCGCGCTGGCCCCGACCGTCACCTGGCTCGTAGCGGCACGCTTCATTGCGGGGATCGGCATCGGCGCCGAGCAGCCGCTCGCCTTCTCCTATGCCGGCGAATATTCGCCCAAGGCGATCCGCGGCCGCATCCTGGCGATCGTGCACTTCATCGGCGGCGCTTGCGTGTGGCCGATTGCTGCGCTGTTCACCCTCGCGTTCCGGGACTCGATCGGCTGGCGCGGCGTATGGATCGTCATCGGCGTTGGCGCGCTCATCGTCTGGCTTTTCCGCTTCTGGCTCCCGGAATCGCCGCGTTATCTGGCAACCCACGGCAGAGGCAAGGAAGCGCTCGATGTTCTCGGGCGCATGGGAATTGCCGGCCCGAAGGAGCAACTCTCGACCAGCGCAGCTAGCGACACCAAGACCGACCCGTTCGCGCTCGTCTTTAGCATGTTCCCCACCCGCGTTATTGCCGGCATGATCTGCTTCTCGGCGTTCTTCGGCGTCGCGATCGGATTGGGCACCTGGCTGCCCAACATCATGACCGCCAAGGGCTTCACCATCACCAAGTCGCTCACCTACACTTTCGGCATGACGCTGGCGGTGCCGTGCGCGAGCTTGTTCATGATGTATGCCCTCGACAAGTTCGGCCGCAAGATCACATCGGTGTGCGCATTCATATGCGCGGGCCTGATGGCCATCGTGTTCGCCAATGCTGCGAGCGACATGCAGCTCCTGGTGGCCGGCTTCATCATGATCTTCTTTATCCAAGTCGCCGGCAATTCGATGCAGATCTTCGCGTCGGAGGTCTTCCCCACCAATGCGCGGGCGTCCGGATTTGGCTGGTCGGCGGGCGTCGGGCGTCTCGCCACCGCCTTCATCGTCCCGACCATATTGTGGGTTCAAACCGGTTATGGCCTCACCACGGTGTTCGTGTGCTTGGCCATCGTGCTGATGGTGGCCGCGGGTGCCGTGACCCAGTTGGGTCCTGAGGCCAAACAAAGAGGCCTCGACGAAATCGCCCCGCCGACGGGCTGATACGCGTTCGGTGAAAAGCTGCGGGGCCCGGTTCGGCGCGATGCCGGGCCGGGCCTCGCCAATTCAGACCGGCAATTTGATAGTCTGACCCGCATGATCACTCCCATTTCCGGCGCCAACGCAAAAAATATCCGTTTCGTGTCGCGCTGCGATCAGGGCGGACGGCCGGACGGCGTGCAGGTCATCCTGCATAAGGGTCACGCCTTTATCGGACATATGTTCAGCGACGGCTATTCTGTCGTGGATGTGCGCGATCCACTCCACCCCAAGACGGTCGCGTTCGTCGCGGCGCCGAAAAACACCCGGTCGCACCATTTGCAAATTCACGGCGATGTTCTGCTTGCGGTCAACGGCCCGAATATCTGGGCGATGCAGCAATATGCCAGCCAACAAGACTACTACGCCAAGTCGCTGATCGATTCAGTTAGGACCGAACAGCCGTTCGCGGCGGGCCTGCGCATATTCGACATTTCGAAGCCGGCAAGCCCACGCGAAATTTCGTTCCTCGACATGCCCGGCTTCGGCGCGCATCGCATCTGGTGGGTCGGCGGCCGCTACGCCTATGTATCGGTACATTTCGAGGGGTTCATCGATCACGTCTTGGCGGTGATCGATGTATCGGACCCCACAAAGCCGACGCTGGCTGGGCGCTGGTGGCTGCCCGGCATGAACCGCGCCGGCGGCGAGACGCCGCCAGCGTCGTTTGGCAAGCGTACGGCGTTGCATCATCTCATTAGTGCGGGAAACCTAGGCTATGCCGCGTGGCGCGACGGCGGCTTCACTATTCATGATCTAAGCGATCCGCCGAATCCGAAGCTGATCAGCCACCGCAATTATGCTCCCCCATTCGGCGGCGGCGCGCACACGCCGTTGCCGCTGCCGAACCGCAAGCTGCTGGTGCTCGCCGACGAGGCGACCTCGGCGAATTGCGCCAATGGGCTGGCCTACACATGGCTGATCGATGTGCGTGAGCCGGCGAACCCGGTTTCGATTGCGACGCTGCCAACGCCTGCGGAAGAGGATTTCTGCGCCAAGGGTGCCAAATTCGGGCCGCACAATCTGCATGAGAACCGGCCGGGCGCGCTGCAAACGGAAGACCTGATCTTCGCCACCTATCACAATGCCGGCTTGCGGATTTATGATGTGCGCGAGCCGTTTCAGCCGAAGGAAATCGGCTACTTCGTGCCGCCGGCACCGGAAAAAATCGTCGACCAGCGGCCCAACCCCGCCAAGGTGATCCAGTCCTGCGACGTCTTTGTCGATAAAGAAGGATTGATGTATCTCACCGATACCAATGCGGGCCTTTACATCCTGCAGTATGAAGGCAAGTAACAAGGCACACGGAGCACGCGACGAATGACGGAAAAGTTCGGGCGCCTCGCCCTGCATATGTGGACCATCGACACCACGCCGCTGGCCACCGCGCTCGATGCGGCAAAACAAGGCGGCTTCGACGCGGTCGAACTGCGCCGCACCGATTTCAAGCGCTGCTTCGATGCCGGCATGAGCAACGCGCAGGTGCTCGACCTGATCCGCAAGAGCGGCATTCCGGTGCGGCGTGCTCGGCGTCGAATATGGCTGGCTGTTCGCCACCGGCGAGGAGAGCAAGCGGCTGTTCAAGGTGTTCCGCGAGAGTCTGCGAGAACGCGGTCGCGCTCGGCTGCACCATGCTGATGAGCGCGCCCGGCCAAGTGCAGGGCCCGATCAAGGACGCCATCAAATATCTGCGCGAGGCCGGCGATATCGCCGCCGAATACAAGCTGCGGCTCGCGATCGAATTCAATTCGCAGCACGACGTGCTCAACAGTCTGGGCGTGCTGACCGAACTGATCGAAGGCGCCAACAAGCCGAATTGCGGCTACCTGATCGACGCCTATCACTTCACGCGCAGCGGCGCCGGCGGCCGCGGCTTCGAGAGCGTGCCGGCCGACAAGATCTACTGCTTCCAGTACAGCGATCTGTCGCCCAATCCGGTGACCGGCGTGCGCCGCCCGACCGACCGGCTGCCGCCCGGCAAGGGCATCGTCAAATGGCGCGAGATGCTCGGCCTGTTGGCGGAAAAGGGCTACACCGGCTATCTGAGCTACGAGGCGCCCAACCCCGAGCAATGGGCGCGCTCGCCCTACGACGTCGCGCGCGAAGGCGTCGAACTCACGCGCAAATTACTGCGGGACGCCGTCCCGAGTTATGTCAGCGCATGATCCCGAAAAGTGGAAACCGGTTTTCGGACAAGATCATGCGCAAGCCAAATTGAGGATCATCATGGCAGCAGAACAGGAACTTCCGCTCTTTCTCGGTCTGAACGACAAAACCGTCACCGACATCCCAAAGACGGTCGAGAAACAGCGCTACATGACATGCGTCGCGCCGAAGGCGGCCAATCCGGGCAAATGGGTCGAGCAGCCGCGGCTGCCGATCCCGACCGGCGAACACGCCGTGATCGAATGCCAGGGCAAGATCCACGTGATCGCCGGCTATGCGAAGCATCGCGTCGATCAGAATTTCCATCAGGTCTACGATCCGGCGAGCAAATCCTGGTCGCTGAAGGCGCCCTTCCCGCTGCCGTGCAATCACGTGGCAGGCGTTTCGATCGGCTCGAAGATCTACACCTTCGGCGGCTTCATCGAGCAGAACCGCTGCCCGCATTCCAAGTGCTTCGTCTACGACACGGCCACCGACCAGTGGGCGCCGATCGCAGGGCTGGCGCGGCCGCGCGGGGCGATCTCGGCCATCGTGCTGGACGGCAAGATCCATCTGCTCGGCGGACGCGACGTGCGCTCGGTCGAGTGGCACGAGATCTACGATCCGGCGACCGACAAATACACCATCCTCGGCGGCATGCGCGGCTCGACCGGCACGCAGCCCTTCGTCGGCCAGCGCGATCACATGGGCGTCGCCGTGGTCGATGGAAAAATCCACGCCATCGCCGGCCGCATGGATAGCTACGACTTCAACACCGGGCTCAACGCCGTCTACGATCCCAAGACCGACGGCTGGTCCTTCCGCGCGCCACTGCCGACGCCACGCAGCGGCCCGTCCTGCGTCTATATCAACGGCAAGATCGTGGTGTTCGGCGGCGAGGCGACCGGCAAGGTGTTCGGCACCAATGAGGCCTACGATCCGAAGACCGACAGCTGGGAAGCGCTCGCGCCGATGGCGATCCCGCGTCACGGCTTGCATGGCGCGACCTGCGCGGTGATCGGCAACATGGTGCACGTGCCCGGCGGCGGACCGGTGCCGGGCGGCCAGGTGCAGGGCGCCTATCACGACGCATTCACCTTCGGCTGAAAACTCGGCGCAAATAAAACAACGGCCGCCCTCGCTCTGAGGGCGGCCGTGCATTCACAACGCTACGAACAGTTACGCTACGACAAATTACCGTGCCGGCCGCAAATCAAGACCGGCGACGCCGACCGCCAGATTGAGACCGGCCTGCCCCTGCACCGATACCGGCTGCAGCGTGACCGTGCGGTTCGAGCCGCCGACCAGGACGTTGGCGCCGACACCAACGCCGACCGTCGCCTCGGCACTGGCACCGCCATAGTGGCCGGCCAGCGCGCCGAAGCGGCGCGTGGTCGGCGCATAAACCGCCCAGACCATCTCGCCGCCGGCAGTGGCGCCGAGATCGAGGCCGAACTTGCTGATCGATCCGGTATAGACCTCACGCGGTCCCGGCTGGGACGGCGTAAACATGCAGGTCACTTCCTTTTTCGACGTGATGATGAGGCCGATGCCGCCGGAAATGTCGCAGGTCACGGTGCCGACCTTCGTCCGCTCGGCCTGAGCCAAGCTCGGCGCCGGCATTGCCAACGCCGCGACGATCGCCAGGGCAGAAAAAGCGCTCAGAGCCCTATGCATGTCGAACTCTCATTCTAATTGATATTGCCGAACAACGTCCGCCTCAGCAAAAGGTTCCGGAGACGCCGTGTTCGCGCTCAGCGCGCGGCAACGATCTGGCTCGCGGGTATAACGATGTGGCAGCGCAAACCGTCGGGATTGAAGTCCAGGTCAACCTCGGCATCGAGCGCGCGGGCCAGATTGCGCTCGATCACCATGCTGCCGAATCCTTTCTTCCGTCTGATTTTCACCTTCGGACCAAATTGCTCGCGCCATTCGAGCGTGAGCGCATTGTCGCGCAGTGCCCAGGTGATCGACACGCGCCCGCTCGGCACCGAAAGGGCCCCGAATTTCGCGGCGTTGACTGCCAGCTCATGCAGCGCAAGCCCGAGATTTTGCGCCGCTTCCGGCTTGAGCGCGACCGCCGGACCGTCGATGGCGACCAGCGCTTCGCCGCTGCCGATATAGGCGGCCAATTGCGATTGGATGAGCTCACGCAAGGATGCCCCGTACCAACTCTCGCGCACCAACAGATCGTGCGAGGCGGCCAGCGCCTGCAAGCGCGCGGAGAATTGGTTGAGAAATCCGTCGATCGACCCGGCATGCCGGGCGGTCTGCCGCGCCATCGCCTGGATCACCGCCAGCAGGTTTTTCGAACGATGGGTCAGCTCGCGCATCAGCAGCCGCAAATGCGCTTCGGATTCCTTGCGCTCGGTGACGTCGATCGCCGCGCAGGTCAAGCCGACGATATTGCCCGCTTCATTGTGCAGGGGTTCGATATGGAGATCGTGCCAGCGTAGGCCAGACGCCTCGTTAAGCGCGACTTCCGCGCGTTTCGGCTGGCCAGTCGCGAGCACTTCGCGTTTCAAGGCCATAATGGTCACGCCGCCGTCCGGCGGCAAAATCTCCTCATCGGTGCGGCCGAGAATGTCCTCGATGGCGCGCCCCAGAATGGGATTGGTAATCGAGGTGTAACGCAGGTCGCGATCCTGGGTGTACACGGTGACTTGGGAGCTGCGCAGCGCCGTTTCATAACGCGCAAATCGGGCACGCAGCAGGCTGAGTTCCCAACCTTGCGCGCTAACCTGCGCCGCAAGCCGCTGGCATTCCTGTTGCAGCCTGGTCAGTTCCGTATCCGCCGCCCCCGACGTGTCGTGCACCATGGCGGTCGTTCCGTCATCTCCCGGCCGCCCGCAGCTTTTATCCGGCGCGAGCATCGGGTCCGGTATTCTTTGATTCGGATTTTCTTATGAATACGGTCATCGCACGACCTGTCAACGAATGCGGTCTCGAATTGCGCGCAAGCACGTCAGCTCGCCCGCCGCTCGCGCCGCTTGGCATTGCGCTCGAAGAACAGCGCCTGGCTCAACACCGCCGACACCGTCGCCGGCTGGAACGGCTTGGCGATCAGAAACGCCGGCTCCGGCCGCTCGCCGGTGAGGAAGCGCTCCGGATAGGCCGTGATGAAGATCACCGGCACCTCGAAGGTGCTGCAGCATCTCGTTGACTGCATCGAGGCCCGAACTGCCGTCCGCCAGCTGGATGTCGGCGAGAATGATCCCCGGCCGCTTGACCTTGGCCAGCGCCACCGCCTCTTTATGCGTGCGCGCGACGCCGAGCACCCGATGGCCGAGGCCTTCCACCAGGCCTTCGAGATCGAGCGCGATGAAGGTCTCGTCCTCGATGATCAGCACGTCGGTGGCGATTTCGGCGGCGAGCTCGCGACCGGAATCGTCCACCAACTCGCGCAGCTTCGGTACGTCGATATCCAGCACCTTGGCGGCGTCGTCCTCCGAAAACCCTTCCAGCGCGACCAGCAAAAAGGCCTGGCGCGGCATCGGTGCGATTTGGGCGAGATGCCGTTCGACCGGCTGCTTCGACCTCGCCGGCGGCTGGACTTGCCGTTGAGGGCGATCGAATTCCAGATCTTCGTGAACAGCCGGTAGAGCGCGATGCGGGTCGATGCGGTGCTATCCAGCACCTTGGGGTCCTGGATCAGGGCCTCCAGGGTCGCCGCCACATAGGCATCGCCCGAGGCCTGGCTGCCCGAAAGCGCCCGGGCGTACCGGCGAAGATAGGGCAGATGTTGCGCAACCGCTTGAGATGTCGACAAGAATCCCTCCCGAACCAATGCGCCCTAGGCTGACTGGGCGTTCGCCCCCAAATATCCGCTCAACCCTACTAACCCAGCTAACGTGGTCATTGCAAAAAAGTTCCCTACCTTAGGGAACCATCGGCCATTTCATGGGTTTTGCACTGAACGCCAGAGGGGGACCTGCGCCCGCGTTAGGGCAAGGGATTTGGGGTCGAAACGATGAACGAACGCAAACCCGTGGGACAACAAAAACCAATGGAAACCGTGGCCACTCGCAACGGGAAAACCAACGCCAAGCCGGCAAAGCTTGGCCGCGAGGTACAGGCCCGTCTCGGCCAGCAACTGCGTGCCATGTACGACGATGTGGTGAACCAAGGTGTGCCGGATCGTTTTGCCGAGCTGCTCAATCGTCTGGAACGCCGATGGGAATAAGGACAAGCACTGATGCCCATGGACGAGTCCGTGCGCAAAGCCGTTCTCGGCGCGGTGCCCAGCCTGCGCGCCTTCGCGATCTCGCTCTGCGGGAACGTGGATCGCGCCGACGACCTGGTGCAGGAGACGATGCTGCGCGCGCTCGCCAATATCAACTCGTTCCAGCCCGGCACCAACATGTCGGCCTGGCTGTTCACCATCCTGCGCAATCATTTCCGCTCCGAATATCGCAAGCGCCGGCGCGAGGTCGAGGACAGCGACGGCCGCTATGCCGAGAGCCTGAAGACGCAGCCCGAGCAGCACGGCCAAGTGGAGTTCCGCGAATTCCGCGAGGCGCTGACGCAATTGCCGTCGGATCAGCGCGAAGCGCTCATCCTGGTCGGCGCGTCGGGATTTTCGTACGAGGAGGCCGCCCATATCTGCGGTTGCGCGGTCGGCACCATCAAATCGCGCGTCAATCGCGCGCGCACGCGGCTGGCCGAACTGTTGTCGATCGGCGGCGTTGACGATTTCGGGCCGGACGAGCAGACCCGCGCGGTGCTGGCCGGCGGCGGGGAGTAAATATAGCGAAGCAATTTTAGTTCACTATTTTGGCCAAAATTTTTTTCTTCATCTTCATCTTCGCAAATGTCTGGACCTGCTCCGACGCCTGGGCTGGGCGCCCTACTTAATTGCCGCCTCATTCGACGCCACGCGGTTCAGCCGGAGGAAGATGATTGTGCGGACACGCCCTGCTAGCAGGGCCACAAGGCCAATCGTCAGATAACCGTTCCGAAAATCTTCCCGATACCGGCGGTGAGAGCCATTGCCAACGCGCCCCAGAATGTCACGCGGACCGTGGCGCGCAGAACGCCCGCGCCGCCTGCTCTTGCTCCGATCGCACCCAGCAGAGCGAGAAAGCCCAAAGATGCCGCGGACACAATCGGGACAAGCTGACCGGCGGGCGATACGACAACCATGAGCAGGGGCATCGCTGCCCCTACAGAAAACGTTGCGGCCGAGGTCAATGCGGCCTGCACGGGACGCGCGGTCGTAATTTCCGAAATCCCAAGCTCGTCGCGTGCGTGGGCGGTGAGAGCATCTTTCGCCATCAGTTGCTGGGCAACCTGCCGTGCGAGCGCCTGATCGACACCACGCTTGACGTAAATCTCGGTAAGCTCATCAAGCTCAAACCCGGCATTTTCGCTCAGCTCCTTGCGCTCGCGCGCGAGATCCGCATGTTCGGTATCGGATTGCGAGCTGACCGACACATATTCGCCGGCGGCCATCGACATGGCGCCAGCGACGAGTCCAGCGACACCAGCAATCAAGACAGCGTTCTGGGTCGCGGCCGCCGCGGCAACGCCGACGATCAAACTTGCGGTCGAGACGATGCCGTCGTTGGCCCCGAGCACCGCGGCGCGGAGCCACCCGATGCGCGTGAAAAGGTGGCTCTCCGGATGTAGCCGAAGACGACTCATCCGATATCCCGCCTTACGGGTCAGATCCGCCCGAGCAGCATCAGAACTACGATGATAATCAGGATGGTGCCGATAAGACCGACGCCGCCGTGACCATACCCGTAGCCATAGCCGCCGAAGCGGCCACTGAAACCGCCCAGCAAGAAGATGATGAGAAGGATGACAAGAATGAGCCCGAGCGACATGGTGTTACCTCCGTGAGCAGTGCCTCAATAAAAGTTATTTCTTCTCGATGGAGATGCCGGTCTTGCCGACATTGATCTCGATGCCGGTGGTTTTCTGGCGCTCCTGGTAGAGTTGATAGCCAATCACCACGGTGACGACGGCGAACGCGCCGATGACGAGGTAGAGAACGTTACGATTCATGGTCTGGTGCCCTCTTTAGGTCCCGGAAACGCCGCCTCAGATCAAGCTGCCCTCAACTCCAGGCGCGTGCCACTCCACATGAGCTAGCCAGTCGAAGCAACCATGGCAGCGACAGCATCGGCGGGCATCTGAGCCGTCGCTAAAACCAATTAATTCCCGCCAGCGGCAGCACCCGCTGAAGGATCGCCCCCAAGCAGACTAGCACCACGAGCAATTTGAGAAGATTTGCCAAACGACTGTCATTAACGAACTTATCGATGGCCCAAAAACAAATTGCGCCAACGACGCAAATAATCAGAACCCCGATTAAGATTGAGAGCATGGCATTTCTCTCTGTTGTGGCCGTAATGAGGCCCCGCCTACGACACTCACGGCTTTAGGACCAACCATCAACTTTGCGCCTCGATAACTCAACTGCTTTACGAATTCCTCCGACGCCGTGTCGCAACGCTGAGGATTGCCACCGGACAGATCAACGCTCCCGCAAACGGACTTGCTGCCACGGGCAATAGGCCCCGCATTGCTCGATGACGTCGCCCTCTTCCGTCTGGACATTCTGCCACATTAATTCGCAGCTGTCCTCGGTTTACCCTTCGGGAAAAGCAAAGCCCGGAGCGGCGAACGGCCGCCCCGGGGGTCTCAGCATGGCGCGCTTATTGAGCGCTTAGCGCCATGCGCAGTGGCGATATCCTGCCTCGTTGATCCAGCAATGGCGATGGCGGTGCCCGACGAGATTCGGACCGCCAACCACTCCGCCAATCACGCCGCCGACGACCGCGCCGGGAGGTCCGGCAATGACGGCGCCGGTGCCAGCACCGATGGCGACGCCTTCCAGCGTTCCGGCCTGAGCCGCAAGCGGCATGGCCGCCAACATCAACGCGAACACTCCAGTCTTGATCATTGAGCGCATAGCAATCTCCTTGGTTAAACTTATTGAGGTGAGAATCTGCCGGGTCAGAGCAAACCGACTGCCGCGCCCCCTTGAAGAAATCGAACCGAGTCGGCCTCAGTAAATGTTGGACAAGCGCGGATCGTAAATCTGGGGCGCAGCGAAGTGCGCAAGGGCCGCTCCGGCGGCAACCAGAAAAACCGTGGGCTTTGTCAAGAATAAAGGGTTTTCATGACGGGTTTACCTCAATCTATACAGTCAACGCCGGAGATGAAGTTATTGTTCCATGAAGTTAGCAAATATTTATCGAAATAATACTGATGAGGCCAATGCCATTGTCCAGGCAATTATTATTGTTTACTTTGCTAAAGCGGAACGTTCTGCCTTATCGAGCGTTACCTGGCCATGCACGTTTAGATGTCCAGGTGAACAGAATGTTCAAACCGATCATCAAGATGACCATCGCCGCCGCAATTGCAGGGCTTTTCGTTTTCGCCACCGCCGCTGCCCCGAAGGCGAACGCCCCCGACAACACGCCTCCGCTGCCGCAAGCGGCCGCGAAGGGCGATCGCCTCCCGCTCCACGTGAAGGGAGCGGCATGCTCGCTACACGGCTGGCCGGATTTCGAGCGGAAATGTCAATTCGATCTCAGAAGGGCTGCCAACGAAGCGCAGACCGTTCGGGTCATCGCCCTTCGCTAGATCAGGTCGCGAGCAATTCTTCAGCCTTGGCCGGTTTGGCCTTGAACGTCGCGTGCGTGATGGACACCACCGTGCCGCGGGAATCGCTTTCGATATCCACACGGGCATCGAGTTGCTTCGAAAGCGCTTGGATAAGACTGGTGCCCAGCCCGCCCTTGCTCTGAACGGTGCTTGGCGCCTTCGATTTACCGATCCCATTATCTGAAATCGTCAGCTTCCAATCGGCGTCTGCGATCTTGTACGAAACGACGACTGCCGCGTCCGGCTTTTCGCCGGGGAAGGCATGTTTCAACGCGTTCATCACCAATTCGGTAACGATCAGCCCAATGCTCACCGCCTGATGGGATGCGACCGTGCCGGCATCGGCGACGACTTTAAGCGTGATCGGCCGGCTATCGCCGATCATCGATTGCGCCAGTGTTTCGCATAGCTTGGAAAGGTAATTGCCGATCTCGATTTGCTTGCCGCCACCGGTGTCATTCAGGTGTCTTTGCACGGCGGCGACCGATAAGACGCGCTGATGCGCGTCCTCCAATTGCAATCGCGTCTCCTCCGACTGCACGGTGCGCGCCTTGATGAGGAGAATGCTGGCGATGATTTGCAGACTGTTGGCGACGCGGTGCTGCATTTCTTCCAACAGCATGTCCTTTTCCCGCAGCAGGTCCTGCACCTGCTGCTCTACGGCACGCCGGTTGGTCACATCCTCGAATGCCAGCAATACGGTGCTGTCGGCACCTTTTTCATAAAACACCTTGCGGACGTTCAGCAGCATGATGCGCCGGCCGATGACGGGAAACTCGCGGTCGACTTCATAGCCCTCGATCGTCTCCCGATCCTTTGCGATCGTCTCCAGCAGCTCGCGAAGCTCAGGGATATTCCATTGACCGCCGTCAATATCGAAAATACAGCCTGCCGCAAACGTCGCGATCGGCGAGCTTAAAAGTTTGGTAGAAGGAACGGCTGGCGGCGATGATGCGCTGGTTCTGGTCGAGCACCAGGAGCGGGTCGCGAACGGTATCGATGATGGCGCGGGAGAGCGCGAGCGCGATTCCGACCGGAATGTCGGTGAGTAACGCGTCCTTCGACAGTGCCAAAGCTGAACATGTAATCCTTTCGCCCCGTTTTCGAACGGGGGCAAGACAGCACGGATTTTCGCTAAGTTGGCTTAATATGCCGAGACGCTTTTGAATGAGCGTCTAATTTAAAAATGATACGCCTTTATTCGCGAAGAAGCGAGCGTGCTGCTCGCGCAAAAAGAGCTGGCTGCCCTCCCAGCCCTGCAAGACCATGCCGGCAACGCGCTGTGCATTTACTCTTTTTGCAACTCCACCGGCGTGGATATCCGGCCTGCCGCATCCAGCACCGCGACCTGAATCACCGGGAAACTTTGCTTGAGTTTTGTGCCCGCCGTCATGGCTTCTTCCGAGCTGTCGAAGCGGGTTTTCAGCTTGCCATCGACCACCAATACATAGCCATCGGTCGGCATCGCATTGGCGCGCAGATTTGCAGGTTTCGTCGCGGCCTTGGTCATCTGACTTTCCTTTTTCATTGCATTATCAAACGTCGGCGACGTTGAGGTTATAGGAACCTCGTCGGCCGCGGGCATAAACCTTCGCCGCAATCGCGTAGATTCGCTCGCGGTTGATATCGAAGGCACGCAGCAGATCGGCCACATTCGATTGCAGATTTGGCTGAATCTGCTTGAGCGCATCTTCCATCAGAAAGAACGAACTCTCCATGGAACGATCGTGTCCCCAAAAGTGGATGGCGCGCCGCGTCGCATCGTAGCTGCGGCTTTGGTTGGGGAAATTAATGGCCAGGTTGGCGGCCTTTGGTTCGCGTAATAGCGATGAAAACCACATTATTGCACCTTTGCCGAAGCTGCGCCGGCTTTGACCGCCGATGTGTCGCGTTCCATTGCCACCGCGAGGCTGAGCGGATCGACGTTCAACATCTCAATCGAGGCTGAGTAGGACTGCGTGGGCACGAGCATCATCGTCGCAAAGCGGCGATAGACGGGGAACGACAACCCCTCGATCAGCTCTTCATCCGTGACGATTTCGTAATCGCCGGCAGGCAAAGTCCGGCCGACGCCATCGACCGCGAAAGGTTTGCGGAATGTTACAGTTTTGCGGCTTGTTCGTGTGGTCATCGGATCTAAACGAGGCAGAATAAGCTGTCGATTAAACATCATCTGAATGTTTATCATTCAAACAATGCCTTTATATGGGGACGAATTACGATAAACCCAGGGCCGCAGAGCGCCTTGGCGACATATATATCGCAGCAAAAAGCTTAATTATCCGCAACGGCCTGCGACAGGTTAGAATTCCGCAATGACGAATAGCGAGACCGAGGTCGCAATCATCGGCGGCGGCGCGGCCGGCATCGCCGCCGGCCGGTGGCTGCGCCAGGCCGGTGTCGACTGCCTGGTGATCGAGGCACGGCCGCGGCTGGGCGGGCGGGCCTGGACCGTCAGCGATGCATCGGGTTTCCAGCTCGACCTCGGTTGTGGGTGGCTGCATTCGGCCGACCGCAATCCGTGGGTGGCGATTGCCGAAGCGCAAGGCCGCACCATCGACAAGACGCCGCCGCCTTGGATGCGGCCTTCGCTGCCGATCGGCTTTTCGCTGGCCGAGCAGCGCGACTTCGGCAACGCCATGAAGAGATTTTACGAGCGTGTCGAGGTGGCCGCCACCAAGGAGCCCGACGCTACGGCCGCCGAGCGTGCTCGAGCCGGACGGCCGCTGGAACAACCTGATCATCGCGGTCGGCACCTATATCAGCGGCGCCGAGCTGACCCGCCTTTCCATCCGCGATTTCGCCAATTACGACGACAACGGCGTGAACTGGCGCGTGGTCGAAGGCTATGGCGCAACGATTGCCGCAAGCGGCGAGGAATTGGCCGTCGCGCTCGACTGTCCCGTGCGCCGCATCGACCACAGCGGACGGCGATTGAAGATCGAAACGGCGAAGGGCGCGATTACGGCCGATCAGACGATCGTGACGTTGCCGAGCGCGGTTCTCGCCGACAGCGAGCGCCTGTTCGCGCCGGCGCTGCCGGAGAAAACGCAGGCCGCGCGCGGTCTACCACTCGGTCTGGCCGACAAGCTGTTCATGTCGCTCGAGCGTGCGGAGGAATTCGACAAGGACACCCGCCTGTTCGGCGCCACCGATCGCACCGCGGTGGCCGCTTATCACCTGCGACCGTTCGGCCGGCCGCAGATCGAGGTCTATTTTGGCGGCAGCCATGCCGAGGCGCTTGAAGCCGAGGGCGAGCGCGCATTCTTCGATTTCGCGGTATCCGAACTGACCGCCCTGCTCGGCAGCGCGTTCGCGCGCCGGGTGAAGCCCACGCATATGCATCGCTGGGGCGTCGATCCGTTTGCGCGCGGCTCTTATTCGTATGCGCAGCCGGGCATGGCGGATTGCCGGGCAAGGCTTGCTGCCGCGGTGGACGGCCGCCTGTTCTTCGCCGGCGAGGCCTGCTCGCGCGGCGACTTCTCGACCGCGCAGGGCGCCTGGATCACCGGCGTAGCGGCCGCCGACCAGGCGATTGCGCTGCGTCAAGGCAGCCCCACAGTAGCGTCCTAAAACTGCCCCGTTTGTAACTTTTGTTCCAGGCTGTGGTTGGGTTCGCTGCTTCTGACGCCGGTAACCAGAAGAAGCTCCGGACTGTGCGCACAAGGCGGGAACTGCGATGGCGCGAGGAATGTGGGTGGCGGCCGGCTTGGCGTTCGTGTGCGGCATCGCGAGCGAACAGACTTGCGCGCAAGGCGCAAAGCAAGTTTCGGGCGTCGCCGCCTATTACAGCAAGGATTATCGAGGGCCGACCGCGTCCGGCGAGCTTTACGATCCGAATAAATTCACCTGCGCGCACCGCACCCTGCCGTTTGGCACGCGCCTGCGGGTTACTGACCCGAAATCTCATCGCAGCGTGCGTGGTCGTCGTCAACGACCGCGGACCGTTCAACAAAGGCCGCATAATCGATTTGTCGCTTGCCGCCGCCAAAGCGCTGCGCATGACCGGCCGCGGCCTGATGAAGGTGACGGCAGCGGTGCAGTAGCCGACCTCGTTCACGATCGCCGCAAAATCTAAACGCCCGAATTTGGGAACCATGTTCCAGCGCCGCCGTTATCAGCACGGATGGGTCCACGTTCGCTTCACGCAGGCTTAGTAGCGACGGTCAAACACGAAGGGACTGGTTCGTGCGTTCGGGAATGTTGTTGGCGGCAGGATTGGTACTCGCTTGCGGTTTGGTATACGGGGAAGCATCTGCGCAGAACTCGCAACAATTCTCCGGCGTCGCGTCCTACTACACCGAGGATTGCGAGGATGCCATGGCGTCAGGCGATCATTACGACGCGAAAAAATTCACCGCCGCGCACCGCACGCTGCCGTTCGGCACGCGGTTGCTCATCACCGACCCAATAACTCGTCTCAGCGTCGAGGTCACCGTCAACGACCGCGGACCGTTCACCGAAGGCCGCATGATTGATCTATCGCTTGCCGCCGCCAAAGCGCTGCGCATGACCGACCGCGGCCTCATGAAGGTGACCGCGGCGGTCCAGTAGACCTCGGCATTACGACGGCGGCAACAGCACCAGCGAACTGACCGACGGCGAACAGCGTACCCAGACTTCCTGCGCCGACGCTGCCTCACCCACCCGCAAATGCACGGTGTTCTCGTCGGCCAGCGTCATGAAAATCGTTTGCCCGGCGCTCGGCTCCAGTGCTGGCGCCACGTAGGAGAACCAGTGGCGGCTGTAATTGCCTTCCATGCTCTTGCCGCCAGGCGTGACGATTTCCGGTCCATGGATGGTGAAGCGGCGGCCGTCGGTGTGGCACCAGTTGCCGTCGATCGCATCGGCGAGGGCCGGGCTGGCGAATATCGCCAGACCGAGCGCCGCGATCAAAATTTTGGGCTGATTGCCGAACATGATGTGTGTCCTCTGCGTGTAGCGACCGCGTTCAATCCACTTTCGCTTCGTCGCGATACATGACCTTGTGGCGCGTCTCGCGTACCCAGGCGTCAATGTCATCGATGGTCATGTGGTTCTTCATGTCGAAGCGGTCCCAGTTCATGATCTGCAGCAGCGTCTTCTTCCAGCGCTTGTACGGCGGTTTCGCCGGCACGCCGAACGCCATGATGTCGATGATGGCAAGATCCTCCGGCACGCCGAGCAGCGGACGCAGCGCCTTCTGCGCGTCGTCCTGACCGATCGCGGTCACCCACCAGACCTGATAGCCGAGCGCGGCGGCGGCGAGATGCGCCGACATGGTGGAGGCGGCGACGCTTTGCAGCAGAATTCTTTCCGCATTCGCCTGGTAGAGCTTGTCGAGATCGGAACCATCGAGCAGCACCGGGAAGGCTCGCACGAAACGAAAATCGGCCGCCACCACCACGAAGCCCGGTGCCGTTTCCAGACCTCGATAATTCGGCGTGGGGAATTTCATCTTCATCTTGGCGCGCTTTGTAGCCTCGGCGACGAAATAGTCGGCGATCTGCTTTTTCACCACTGGGTCAGTCACCACGATGTAATGCCAGGGCTGCGCATTGGCGCCGGACGGTGCATGGCGCGCGGCCTCCAGCACCATCTCCATATGTTCGCGCGGCACCGCGATATCCGGACGGAAAGCGCGGGTAGTCAGCCGATTGCGCACCACGTCCATCAACGCCTCGTAGCGCGCGAGATTGGGCGTGAATTTGGTGACGTCGTCCATGCCGGTCCTCCCCGGAGAATTTGGGCTATAATAATCGCGTTTCATGTTCCGCGTCATAGCCCTCCCCTCTGCCCTGCCACACAAGGATTTTGTCCCATGCCCGCCAAGCGCCCGGCGCCACGCCTTGCCCTGATCGACGAAGCGCAGATGAACGACGCCCAGCGCGCACTCCTGGAGGCGATCCGCTCCGGTCCGCGCGGAAAATCGATCACTCCGCGGGGGCCGTTCGCGGTCTGGCTGCATGCGCCGGAGTTCGGCCACCTGGCGCAGGCGCTGGGCGGCCATTGCCGCTACAAGACCGCGCTGTCGCCGCGCCTCTCCGAATTCGCGATTTTATGCACGGCACGGCTGTGGCGCGCGCAATACGAGTGGTTCGCGCACGCGCCGATGGCCGAGAAAGCCGGCGTGAAGCCGAAGACGATCCAGGATTTGCGCGCCGGCCGGGTGCCTAAATCCGCGCCCAAGGACGAGCGCGCGATCCATACGTTCATTCACGAGCTCTACAAGACCAACCGCGTGAGCGAGCGCACCTACAAGCGCGCGCACGTTTTCCTCGGCGATGCGGCCATGGTCGAGTTGGTCGGCATCCTCGGCTATTACGCGCTGATCTCGATGACGCTCAACGTGTTCCGGATGCTGCCGCCGGCGGACGCCGAATTGGCGTTCGCCGAACCGAAGTAACGATCGTCACTTCATCTGCATGCCGCCCATGCCCGGCATGGCATGCTCGTGGTCGGCGCTTTGCGCGCCGATGCCGGCGACCGAAAAGTCGACATCGACCTTGCCGGCCTTGGCGAACTCCAGCGTGGCCGTGAAGTGATCGCCTTGCATAAGCTGTCGTTTCAATCCGACGAACATCACGTGGTAACCGCCGGGATTGAGCTCGATCGTTTGGCCCGGTTTGATCTCCATGCCATTGGGCAGCGGCCGCATCTTCATCACACCGCCTTCCATCTTCATCTCATGCACCTCGAAGCCGCGGGAGATGTCCGTAGAGCCGCCGACCAGCTGGTCGGGCGTCGCGCCGGTATTGGTGATTTTCATATAGCCGCCGCCGACGCTGGCGCCTTTCGGCGTCGCGCGCGCCCAGGGCGCGGAGATTTTCAAGCTGCCAACGGTGACGTCTTCGGCCTGCGCCGGCGCCGCCGCCCAAGCGGCGAGAACGGCGGCGACAATAAAAGCAGTGCGGGTCATGCTTTGATCTCCTGACGATGCAGCGCGCGCTTCTATGAAACGCGGCATGCAGATGGACATTGTGATGGGAATAGAGAGAGCAGAAATATCAGGCGGCGGGTGGCGCGCGCGGGACCTGCGGGCTTCGATCGGCCAATCGGGTGACGGGCACGATGGCCGGCGCCGGCGGCATCGCGATGGCGCGCGTTAGGCTGAACGCGACCGTGACCGCCGGCGGGCCGGCCAGGGTTTGGAAGCAGCATTGCGTACCGCAGCCGGCGGCGCAGGGACAGCCGATATCGTGACTGACCGGCGACGGCGAGCCATCGACCGATATTGCCGCAGTGCAGAGACTTGAGTCGAACGCGCCGCCGGCCGCGACCGACAGCGGCAACAGCAAGGCCTGCAAAGCGACCACATAGGCCGCGGCCAGCACGACAAGTCGGCGGGATTGGAAGAATTCGCTCATCGGCGCCAGTCTAGGCGGATGGCGTATGAGCGTCTACTTGAGCAACGTTGCCTCCGCGCCCCTGCCCGGTCGAACCGGCGTGACCGCCGTGTTAGACTTATCCGTCATGACCAGCGATGGATCGCCTTCGTCCGACAATGAGCCGCGGGTGGTGAGTTTCCGCCGCGGCCGCGCCGGCGCGCCGACGCCGGCGACTGCTCCACCGCCGGTGGATGATCTTGCCAAATTCGAGCGTGGCGAAGGCGCCGACGACTACCGCCACCGAATGACGGTCAACATCGTGGCCTTCGTTTTTGTGATCGCACTGATCGGTGCCGGCCTTTGGCTGGCCGACACCATGGCGCAGATGCGCAAGAACCAGGATTGTGTCTTGTCGGGGCGGCGCGGCTGCACGCCGGTTGAGGTGACCAAGGACCGCTGGTGAGGCCCACGCGCGGGGCCAAGCAGCGCGCCGGCGCGGGTTTCGGCCCGTTTGGCCGCATTTTCCAGTAAATGCCCGCCGCCATTGAACTTAACCCTGCGCTTCGCTATACGGGCAGCCAACCGCAAGCCGGTGAATGGCCGTGCCAGGGGGCTGTCGCGCGGGACCGGGCACCTAGGCCGTCCGATCGCAAGAACTCCAAATCAATCAGAGAGTCACCGATGTCTTCGACATTTGAAACCATCGCCAATATTATCGCCGAGACTTGCGATATTCCGCGCGACTCCATCACGCCGGATAGCCACGCCATCAACGATCTTGGCATCGACAGCCTAGATTTCCTCGACATCGCGTTTGCCATCGACAAGGCGTTCGGGATCAAGCTGCCGCTCGAGCAGTGGACGCAGGAAGTCAACGACGGCAAGGCCACCACGGACCAGTATTTCGTGCTCAAAAACCTGAGCGCCCGCATCGACGAGCTCGTCGCTGCCAAGGGGGCCTAAAGCCCGCTATAGCCACATGCGTATCGAGTATTTTCAGCTGATCGACCGGATTGTCGACCTCAATCTCGCCGACCGCAAGATTCGCAGCGAGGCGACGGTTCCGACGGCAAGCACGATATTCGAAGGCCATTTTCCCGGCTATCCGCTGATGCCTGGCGTTCTGCTGATCGAGGCGATGGCGCAGACTTCGGGCTGGCTGGTCGTAGCGCTGAACCGCTTTCAGCGCATGCCGTTCCTCGCCGCGGTCAAAGAGGCGAAGCTGCGCACCTTCGTCAAGCCCGGCGAGCTGCTGTCGATCGACGCCCATCTAGAGCATGACGGGTCCGGCTACGCGATCATCGAGGCGAAAATCAGGGCCGAGCGCAATTTGATTTGCGACGCCACGCTGACGCTGCGCGTGCTCGATTTCCCCAATGCCGAAATGGAACAGCAGATGCGGGAACTTGCAGGCCGCATCGGACTGAAGGCCGAGGCGCCCGTCGATGGCTGAGGCTGAGCGCGAAGCCTGGATCACCGGCGTCGGCATTGTCTCCTGCCTCGGCGAAGGCCCGGAAGCGCATTGGCAGAAATTGATGGAAGCGCATCCCAGCGCCAACACAACGACCTTCGCGCCTTACGTCGTGCATCCGTTGGCGCCAGTGAATTTCGACGCCCAGATTCCGAAGAAGGGCGATCAGCGCCAGATGGAGAATTGGCAGCGCATCGGCACCTATGCTGCCGGTCTTGCGCTCGACTCCGCCGGCGTCAAGGGCAAGACCGACATTCTCTCGCGCATGGACATGATCGTCGCCGCCGGCGGCGGTGAGCGCGATCTTGCCGTCGACAGCACCATCCTCTCCGGTATCCAGCACGCGAAAAATCCAGGCGCCTTCCTCAACGAGCGGCTGATGAGCGACCTGCGGCCGACGCTGTTCCTGGCGCAGCTTTCCAACCTGCTCGCCGGCAATATTTCCATCGTGCATGGCGTGACCGGCTCTTCGCGCACTTTCATGGGCGAGGAATCCGCGGGTGTGGATGCGGTGCGCATCGCGCTGTCGCGCATCGTGTCCGGACAGAGCGACATCGCGCTGGTCGGCGGCTCGTTGAACGGCGAGCGGCCGGACGTTTTACTGCTGTATGAATTCGCCGGTCTCGCCTTGAAAGACCGCCATGCGCCGATCTGGGAGCGCGGCGACAAGGGCGGCTTCGCGCTCGGCTCGCTCGGCGCCTTCCTGGTGATCGAGGCGCGCGAGCACGCCGAGAAGCGCGGCGCCAAGCCGCTTGCGCGGCTCACGGCGGTCCTCTCCGACCGCTCCAAACGCACGCCGGGCAGCGTTACCGCCGCACTCGGAAGGCTGTGGGACAAGATCAAGCAGCAGCTACGGCCCGGCCACGTCGCCGTTCTCTCCGGCACCACCGGGGCGGCGCCGGCGACCGCCGAGGAACGGGCGTTTCTCGCCGCCCACGATGACCTTGCCGTTCGCGCCACCGGCTCCTATCTCGGTCATGGGATGGAACCGCAATTCCCCATGAATGTGGCACTGGCGGCGATCGCGGTCGGCCATGGTAATCTGTTTCCACCCTGCGACTCGACCGGCCTGGAACGATCGATGAGCGGGGACTTGAGCCAAGTCGTGGTGACCGGTGTTGGACATTGGCGGGGCGAAGCCCTTGCGCTGGTCGAACGGGTCGGCTGAGGGAGAGCACAAAATGTCGTCGACCAAAGATAAAATGGGCCGGCCGATCGTGGCAGTGACCGGCCTCGGCGTGATCACCTCGCTCGGCGCCGGCAAGACCGACAACTGGGCCAAGCTCACGGCCGGCGAGTCCGGCATTCGCACCATCACCCGCTTTCCCACCGACGGCCTCAAGACCCGCATCGCCGGTACCATCGATTTCCTCGGCACGCAGCCATGCTCGGCACAGCTGTCGGAAAACTTCGCCGATCTCGCCGCCGAAGAGGCGATCGCGGAATCCGGCATCGGCGCGCTTGGCGAATTTCCCGGCCCGTTGTTCCTGGCGGTGCCGCCGATCGAAATGGAATGGCCGCAGCGGATCGAGGTCAGCGCCAGGTCGGGTGCCAATGACAAGGTGACCTATGCCGACATGCTGCGGGTGAGCGCGCAGTTTCCCGCCTTTCATCGCCGCTTCCTGCTCGGCTCGGCGGCCGACCACCTGGCCGACAAATTCGGCACCAAGGGCTCGCCGATCTCGCTGTCGACCGCCTGCGCCTCGGGCGCAACCGCCATTCAACTCGGCGTCGAGGCGATCCGGCGTGGCGAAACTGACGCGGCGCTCTGCATCGGCACCGATGGCTCGATCAATCCGGAAGCGGTTATCCGCTTTTCGCTGCTGTCGGCGCTGTCCACCAGCAACGACAACCCGCAAGGCGCGGCCAGACCGTTCGCCAAGAATCGCGACGGTTTCGTCATGGCGGAAGGCGCCGGCGCGCTGGTGCTGGAGCGCTACGAGTCCGCCAAAGCGCGCGGCGCCAAGATTCTCGGCGTGCTCGAAGGTTGCGGCGAGATGACGGACGCCTTCCACCGCACCCGCTCCAGCCCTGATGGCAAGCCGATCATCGGCTGCATCGCCAATGCGATCAAGGATGCCGGGCTCCTGCCCGACGACATCGACTACGTCAACGCCCACGGCACCAGCACGCCGGAAAACGACAAGATGGAATACCTCGGCTGCTCCACGGTATTCGGCGAGCGCATGATGAGCATTCCAATCTCCTCCAACAAATCCATGATCGGCCATACGCTGTCGGCAGCCGGCGCCGTCGAGGCGGTATTTTCGATCCTCACGCTGCAACACCAGCGGATTCCACCTACCATCAATTATGAGGTGCCGGACCCGGCGATCCCGCTCGATGTGGTGCCGAACAAGGCGCGCGATGCACGCGTAACCCATGCGATCTCAAACTCGTTTGGCTTCGGCGGGCAGAACGTCTCGCTGGTGATGGGCCTCGAGCCGGCCTGACCGCCGCGCCCGCCCAACCCGCCATGCGCTCCTTACGACTTATCGCCGATCGCAAGCTCGAACTTGCCGACGTCCCGGTCCCGCCGCCGCCCGCCGACGGCGAAGTGCAAATCCGCATCAAGGCGGTCGCGATCAACCACCTCGACCTATGGGGCTTTCGCGGCATGGCCTTCGCCAAGCGCAAGCTGCCGCTGGTGGTGGGCGCCGAGGCCTCCGGCGAGATCGCAGCAGCGGGCGCCGGCGTCGCCGGCTTCAAGCCCGGCGACAAGGTGGTGATGTACGGCGCCATGACCTGCGGGCACTGCGCCGCCTGCCGCGAGGGCCGCGACAATCTGTGCGAGAACGTCGGCGGCATCATGGGCTTCCATATCGACGGCTTCGCGCGCGATCTGATCAATCTGCCGGCGCGGCTGGTGATCCCGGTGCCGGCCAGCGTATCGCTGCGCGATGCCGCCTGCGCGCCGATTGCTTTCGGCACCGTCGAGCACATGCTGTTCGACAATGCCAAGCTCAGGCCGGGCGAGACAATTCTCGTCCATGCCGGCGGCTCCGGCATCGGCTCGGTCGCCATCAAGATGGCGAAAGCGCTCGGCTGCACCGTCATCACCACGGTTGGTGATGACGCCAAGGCGGAGAAGGCCAAGGCACTCGGCGCCGACCACGTCATCAATTACAAGACCGAGCGCTTCGAGGGCGTTACTCGCAAGCTTACCGCCAAGAAAGGCGTCGATGTGGTGTTCGAGCATGTCGGCGGCGAAGGCTTCAACGCCTCCCTGCTCTGCCTCAAGCGCGGCGGCCGGCTGGTGACCTGCGGTTCGACCGCGGGGCCGACCGTCACCATCAATCTGATGCAGCTGTTCCAGCAGCAGTACAAGATTCTCGGCTCGTTCGGCGCCTCGATGCGTAATATCCGCGACAGCCTGTCCAAGATCGCCGCCGGCATGACGCCGATCATCGATACCGAAGTGGCACTGGCCGATTTCGAACGCGGCCTGGCGCGGCTGGAAAGCCGGCAGGTGTTCGGCAAGGTGATCGTGAACTTCTAATGCCCACCGCGATCAAGCGGACGATCTGGCGTCTGCGGCGCGGCGCAAAGCGCGCCGGCGACGCCGCGATCGGCGTGCTCGCCATCGGCGTGATCCGGGCGATGCGTCTCGTTCCGCCCGACACCATGGCCGACTGCGCCGCCTTCGTGACACGCACGCTCGGACCGCTGTTCCGCGAGCACCGTCTCGCCCGCGAACAGCTCGCCGCCGCCTTCCCGGAAAAGTCGCCGGCCGAGATCGAAGCCATCTTGCGCGGCGTGTGGGACAATCTCGGCCGCGTTGGCGTGGAGTTCGCCGATCTCGACCGATTGTGGGACTTCGATCCGGAACATCCGGACAAGCCCGGCCGCTTCGAAATCTCGCGCACGACCATATCCCGCTTCGAACAGCTACACCACGATGGCAAGCCGGCGCTGATCTTTGCCAGCCATCTCGCCAATTGGGAGCTGCCGGCGATCTGCGCGCCGGCCTATCACCTCGACAGCGCGGTGCTGTATCGGCGGCCGAACATCACCGCCATCGACCGCTGGGTGCGCGAGACCCGCGCCGCCAGCATGGGCGAACTGATCGCCTCCGGGCTCGAGGCGCCAGTCAAGATCGCCGACGCGCTCCGGCGCGGCGCCCATGTTGGTATGCTAGTCGATCAGTATTACCTGCGCGGCGTGGAAGTCACATTCTTCGGCCGGCGCACCCGGGCCAATCCGCTGCTGGCGCGGCTCGCCCAGCATTTTGATTGTCCGATCCATGGCGTGCGGATCATCCGCCTGCCCGGCCATCGCTTCCGCGGCGAGATTACCGAGGAGATCGCGCCGGCGCGCGACGCCGACGGCAAAGTCGATATCGCCGGCACCATGCAGATCATCATGAGCGTGATCGAAGGCTGGGTGCGCGAGCACCCCGAGCAATGGCTTTGGCTGCACCGCCGCTGGCGCCCGGAAGACGAGAAACGATCCTAGGCGACCGGCGGAATTTCAGGTTTTGGTCGGAAGGCCGGCCGCCTTCCAGGCGATGATGCCGCCAGCCAGATGGGCGCGGTAGGGATAGCCCGCATCCTGTGCAGCCACCGAAGCGGTAATCGAGCGGCGGCCGGAGCGGCAGGCGAACACCACTTGCTTGTCCTGCGGATCGGGGATGGCGGCTGGATCGAATGCGGAGAGCGGCACGATCACCGCGTCGGGATAACTCTCCACCGACGTCTCGTTCGGCTCGCGCACATCGACCAACAGCATGCGCCCTTCGGTAAGTCCGCGCGCCACCTCCTCCGGTGTCAGATTCTGCACCTCGTCGGCGCGCGGCATTTCCTCCGCCATGTCGCAACTCCGTTCCCCAATGCCCGTGTTTTTAGCCGGAATCGATGCGCCCCGCACCAGTCTTTTACACGGTGACCTGGGTTCCCACCTCCACCACTCGCCCGGTCGGGATCTGGAAATAGTCGGTGGCGTCGTTGGCGACGCGGGTAAGCGCGATGAACAGCCGGTCCTGCCAGCGCGGCATGCCGGAATGGGGCGCCGGCTTGAGCGTACGCCGCGACAGGAAGAACGATGTCGACATGATGTCGAACTGCCAGCCGAGCTTGCGCGCGACCGCCAGCGCCTTCGGCACGTTCGGCGTCTCCATGAAGCCGAAGCGGAGCACAACCCGTGAAAAAGTTTGCCCCACCGGATCGATGCGCACCCGCTCGGCGGCATTGACGCGCGGTGTATCCGCCGTCTCGATGGTGAGGATGACGTTCTTTTCGTGCAGCACTTTGTAGTGCTTCAGGCTATGCAAGAGCGCGGTCGGCGCGCTCAGAGGGTCGCTGGTGAAGAACACGGCGGTGCCGGGCACGCGGGCCGGCGGCTTCTTTTCCAGGTTGGCGACCAGCGACTCGAGCGGGATTTCCTGGCGCCGCGTCTTCTCGAACAGCAGCCGGCTGCCGCGCCGCCACGTGTACATCAACGTCATCACCACGGCGCCGAGCGCGAGCGGCATCCAGCCGCCCTCCACGATCTTGAGCAGGTTGGCGGCGAGGAACGTAAAATCAATGAACAGGAACGGCAGCATCAACGCCAACGCCCAAATCAACCGCCATTGCCAAACCCGCCAGATCACCACGATCGCCATCATGGCGGTCACGACCATGGTGCCGGTGACCGCGATGCCGTAGGCCGACGCCAGCGCGCTCGACGAGCGAAACAGCCCCACCAGCAGCAAGACGCCGACCAGCAGCAGCGTGTTCACCCGCGGCATGTAGATCTGCCCGAACAGCGATTCCGAGGTGTGGCGGATCTCCAGGCGCGGCAGCAGGCCAAGCTGGATCGCCTGTTGCGTTAGCGAATAGGCCCCGGTGATCACCGCCTGGCTCGCGATCACGGTGGCGGCGGTCGCCAGCGCCACCATCGGCAGCAGCGCCCATTGCGGATAAAGCAGGAAGAACGGGTTTTCAATTGCCTTCGGATCGGCGAGCACCAGCGCGCCTTGCCCGAGATAATTGATCGTCAGCGCGGGCAGTACCACCACCAGCCAGGCAAAGCGGATCGGACCGCGGCCGAAATGGCCCAAGTCTGCATAGAGCGCTTCTGAGCCGGTCACCACCAGGAACACGGCGCCAAGTGTATAGAACGCGACGATGCCGTGATGGAGCAGGAAATACACACCGTAATACGGATTGAACGCCAGCAGCACGTTGAGATTTTGCCCAATATGCCAAAGACCAGCGACGGTTATGGCGGCGAACCAAACCAAAGTGATCGGACCGAACAAGGCGGCGACCTTTGCCGTGCCGCGCGACTGCGCCGTGAACAGTGCAACCAGAATCACCACCGTGATCGGCACCACAAATTCATCGAACGCCGGCGTCGCGACTTTCAAGCCTTCGATCGCCGATAACACCGAAAGCGCCGGCGTGATGATGGCGTCGCCATAGAATAGTGCGCCGCTGATAATGCCGAGCAGGATCACGATCACGCCGCCGCGGCTGCCGCCGAGCGCGCGCGAGGCGAGCGCCATCAGCGCCAGCGTGCCACCCTCGCCGTTGTTGTCGGCGCGCAGCAAAATGAGCACGTATTTGGCGGTCACCACCAACAGCAGCGCCCAGATGATCAGCGACAGGATGCCGAGCACCACCGGTTCGCTCACCGCTTTGCCGGGCCCGGCCGCCGCCAGCACAGACTCGCGCATCGCGTAGAGCGGGCTGGTGCCGATGTCGCCGTAGACAACCCCGATGCAGCCGAGCGTGAGCGCCCAGAAGCCGGCCTTCACCGGCACGTCGCTGCCGCCATTGGCCGCAACCGAGCCGCCGTGGGCGGCCTTACTGGGTGACATGCGATGTTGGCCTGGATCGATTATTGCAATGCAAAAACTGTGGGACGCGGCTTATAACGCCGCAGCCCCGGGTCTGCATAGTCGTTTACGCAACGCCGGGGAAGCCAGCCATGCGGCGTTCGCAGGGCCTTCCGCCATGGGGCGGAGGCGGATTTCGGAGCCTTTACGGGGTCAAATCGGGCTGGAATTGGTGGCTCTTCCCGCATCAGGGTAATGGTGACGCGGCGGTTCGGCGACATATACGGGTTGTCCGGGAACAGCGGATCGGTGTCGGCCTTGCCGGCCACCATGCAGATGTGTGCGGTCGCCAGTCCTTCGCCGCCGAGAATTTCGCGCACCGCATTTGCGCGGTCGGCGGAAAGTTCCCAAGGCCCGTAACCCGGCTTATCCGGCACCTTGCTCGAGGCGGTATGGCCGGTGATGGTGACGCGGAACGGCATCGCCTTGAGCGCCGGTGCGATCTTCTGGATCAGCTTGCGCGTACGCTCATAGGGCTCCGTGGCGCCATCCGGGAACATCGAGCGGCCATCCTGGTCGACGATCTCGATGTTGAGGCCCTGCTTGGTTTCCTCGACTATAATGTGCTTGGAGGCCTCGGTGATCTCCGGCATTTCCTGCAAAGCCTGGCGCAGCGAGGCGGAAGCGAGCGCGAATTTCTGATCCTTCTTGAGGCGCGCGCCGTAGTTGCGCTCCTTATCGTTATCGTCGGGCGTCGGCGTTGCGGACGCCTCGGACGGATCGATTTGGGCGGCGTTCTTGAACTTCGGCCGCGTCGGCAAGCCCAGCACTTCGATCACGCCGGAATAGCGCACGTTGTCCTGCACGCCGAAAGCGTCGCGCATCGAACCGGCGACGATTTTCAGCTTCTGCTGATCTTGAGTGGAGAATGCGACCAGCATTACGAAGAAGCTGACCAGTAGCCCCATCAGGTCGGCGAAGGTCACGAACCAGCCGTGACCGCCGTGAGCCGCTTCCTTGCGTCGCGCCATTGTTGTTGCCGTTCGGATACGCCGCTCTAAGCGGCGACCGCCTCTGCCGCTTTGTCTTCCTCGGCGTCGCTGTGGCGATGCTTCTCGGGCAGGTAGGCGAGCAACATCTCGCGCACCAGAGTGGGGCTCTTGGCTTCGCGGATCATCAGGATGCCGTCGATCATCAAGGTGCGATTGATTTCTTCGTCCACCAGCTTGAGATGCAATTTGTCGGCGATCGGCAGACAGAACAGATTGGCGAGGGCGGCGCCGTAAAAGGTCGCCAGCAACGCGCCCGCCATGAACGGGCCGAGCTTGGACGGATCCGTCATGTTGGCGAACATCTGCACCATGCCGATCAGAGTGCCGATCATGCCGAAAGCCGGCGCACAGTCGCCGACCGCACGGTAAATCTTCTGGCCTTCGTCGAGATGGGTGAGGAAGTTGTCGCGGTCGCGTTCGAGATTGTCGCGGATGAAGTTGGTGTCGTAGCCGTCGGCGACGAATCGGATGCCTTTGGCGAGGAACGGGTCTTCGATCTCGACTTTTTCGAGCCCGACCGGTCCGGACTTGCGGGCGACTTCGGCGAGCCTCGCTAGTTCATCGACCAGTTCGCGCTGGGTCATACGGCGCATCGAAAACGCAAATTTAGCGCCAAGTGGCAGACCATGCATGATTGACGAGAATGGAAACCGGATCAGGGTGGCGGCAAAGGACCCACCGAAAATAACAATAAACGCATGCTCGTTGACGAACATGTGCAAGTCGCCGCCCATCAGGATCACCCCGGTCACAACGGCGACCCCGCACAGCAGGCCTAAACTAGTTGCGATATCCATGACTACCCCACCCAACGCGCACGAATTGCAGCAAAAACCGGTATGATGGCCGCTGCAAACGACCCTAGACTGGCGCTGTTAGGAGGCGGTAAAGGCTAACCGTTCGTGAAAGAAAACCGCCCGTCTTCGCTGGGTTTACCCGTGACCGGCCGGCAAAATGCTGCAAAAATCGCCGCAAATGGGCGCCGAAGCCCTAAGGTCCCGTCGAGGACCCCTTAAAAACCGGAGGAGTGCGAGCCATGCGTGAGATCGGCCATTTCATTGGCGGCAAAGCCGTCAAAGGGACCTCCGGGCGGTTTGGCGACGTTTTCGACCCCAACACCGGCGAAGTGCAGGCCAAGGTCGCACTCGCCAAGCATTCCGAAGTCGAGCACGCCATCGCTAATGCGCAAGCCGCGCAGCCGGCCTGGGCGGCAACCAATCCGCAACGCCGCGCCCGCGTGATGTTCAAGTTTCTCGAGCTGGTGCAGAAGGAATACGACAGCCTCGCCAAGCTGCTCTCCTCCGAGCACGGCAAGACCGTTCCCGATGCTCGTGGCGACATCCAGCGCGGGCTCGAGGTAGTGGAGTTCGCCTGCGGCATTCCGCATTTGCTGAAGGGCGATTACTCCGAGGGCGCCGGCCCCAGTATCGACATCTATTCCACGCGTCAGGCGCTCGGCGTGGTCTCGGGGATCACGCCGTTTAATTTCCCGGCGATGATTCCGCTTTGGAAGGCCGCGCCCGCGATTGCCTGCGGCAATGCCTTCATCCTCAAGCCGTCGGAGCGCGATCCATCGGTGCCGATGCGAATTGCCGAACTGTTCATCGAGGCCGGACTGCCGGAAGGCGTGCTCAACGTGATCAATGGCGACAAGGAAGCGGTCGATACGCTGCTCAACGACGACCGCGTGAAGGCGATCGGCTTCGTCGGCTCGTCGGCGATCGCCGAATATATTTATTCAACCGGCTGCGCCAACGGAAAACGCGTGCAGTGCTTCGGCGGCGCCAAGAACCACATGATCGTCATGCCCGACGCCGACATGGATCAGGCGGTCGATGCGCTGATCGGCGCCGGCTATGGCTCGGCCGGCGAGCGTTGCATGGCGATTTCGGTAGCTGTGCCGGTCGGCAAGAAGACCGCCGATATCCTGGTCGGGAAGCTGATCCCGCGCGTGGAGAACTTGAAGATCGGTCCCTCCAGCGATCCGCAGGCCGACTACGGCCCGCTGGTGACCAAGGCGCATCTCAACAAGGTGAAGGACTACGTCGATCTCGGCATCAAGGAAGGCGCCAAGCTCGTGGTCGATGGTCGCGGCTTCAAGCTGCAGGGTTATGAGAACGGCAACTTCATGGGCGGCTGCCTGTTCGACGAAGTGAAGTCGTCGATGCGCATCTACAAGGAGGAAATCTTCGGACCCGTGCTCTCGGTGGTGCGCGCTAAGGACTACGAGGAAGCGGTGCGGCTGCCCTCCGACCACGACTACGGCAACGGCGTCGCGATCTTTACCCGCGACGGCGACACCGCGCGCGATTTCGTCAACCGCGTGCAGGTTGGCATGGTGGGCGTGAACTTCGCCATTCCGGTGCCGCTCGCCTATCACACCTTCGGCGGCTGGAAGCGCTCGGGCTTCGGCGATCTCAACCAGCACGGGCCAGATTCGGTCCGCTTCTACACCAAGACCAAGACGGTGACCTCGCGCTGGCCGACCGGCACCAAGGAAGGCGCCGAATTCGTGATTCCGACCATGAAGTGAGGATGCGGCGAAGAATGATCAGGGTCGCTGGGGGCGTTCTGATCGCATCGATGCTGGCGGGCTGCGCCGGCGACCCATTCGGCGCCTCCACACCGGCGGCGCCGACGCTGACCGGCGACGACATGCCCGGCCGCTGGTTTTTGGCCGCGCCGAACGGACCGCCCTGCGGCATGAAATTCGGCGGCGCACCGGGCGCGCAACAGGGCATCGTCACACCGGATGGCGGCTGCCCGGGCAAATTCTTCACCAGCCGGCACTGGGCGCTTGAGCAGGGCGCGCTGGTGATCAATGACGACGACAACCAGCCTCTGGCGCGTCTTACATTCGCCAACGGCCATTTCGAAGGCCAGGCCACCGCCGGCATGGCGGTGACGCTGTCGCGCTAGCTTCTCTCGTCAAACAGGAACCCCATGGCCGAATTTCAGCTCTATTGCTTCGCCCAATCCGGCAATGCCTACCGCGCCGCGCTGATGCTCAATCTGATCGGCGCCAAATGGGAGCCGGTCTGGATCGATTTCTTCGGCGCCAGTGTCCAGCGCACGCCCGATTATCGCGAGGGCGTCAACGAGATGGGCGAAGTGCCGGTGCTGGTGCACGGCGACAAGAAGCTCACCCAGTCCGCCGTGATCCTCACTTATCTCTCCGACCTGACCGGCAAGTTCAAACCGCAGGGCGAGGACGAGCGGCTGGAGGCGCTACGCTGGATCATCTTCGACAATCAGAAGGTCAACGGCTTCCTCGGACCGTTCCGCTTTCTGAAGAATTTCGCGAAGCCCGCGGGCGATCCGGCAGTGTTGGCGTTCCTGAAGGCGCGCATCGACGGCAATCTGGCCATCGTCAACAAGCGCCTTGCTTCGCATGATTTCTTGCTGGGCGATCGGCCGACCATCGCCGACATTTCGATGACCGGTTATTTGTATTATCCAGCTGAGGAATTCGGCTTCGATATCGCCAAGGATCATCCGGCGATCGGAGCCTGGCTCGAGCGCATGAAGGCGCTGCCCGGCTGGAAACACCCTTACGACTTGATGCCCGGCTACCCGTTCGGCACGCGCGGATATCGAAATCAGTGATCGTGGCTGTGCCCATGGCCGTGGGAATGGCCATGATGGTGTTCATGGTCATGGACATGACCATGGGCTTGCGATGACTCATAAGCGCCGCCTTCCGGCTCGAATGGTGCTTCGATCATCGTCACTTTCGCGCCGAGCGACTTGAGCAAGGCCTCGATCGCCGCATCGCGCCGCGCACGGATGCGGTTGGGCAGCACCTGCACCGGCACATGGCGGTCGCCGAGATGCCAGGCCAGCCGCGCCAGACCGGCCACGTCGGGCACGCGCGCCTCGATCAGCGGCTCGGGCGCGGCCACGACTTCCACCAGGGAGCCGTCGTCGAGGACCAGAAGATCGTCGGTGCGCAGCCGCATAGGCTGGTGCAAATCGATCTCGAAGCTGCCGCCTTTGACACCTTTGACTGTCGTTTTCTGCGCGCTGCGCTGGACATAATCGATGATCACGGTATCGATGACCGGCCGATCTTGCCGGTCGGCAGCGGCAAGAACGCGGGTTGCGCGCGGCATGACGGTTTCCGGACTTACGGCGCTTAATTCAGTCGCGTCGGGCGATCGTGGTCGGTATCGGATCCCGGTACGGCATGGCCTGGCACAACTGGCGCTTCGCTGGCGGGCACCGCAGCGGTCTCGGCTTCGGTAGCGGCCACATCCTTGCGCTGATATTCGCGGTAGGACAGCCAGCCGAGCGGCAGACACGCGAGATAGGCGAGCGAGCCAAGCGTGAGCACTTCCCACGGATAGCTGATCAGCAGCGCAAAGAACAACACCACCACCACGAACACCGGCAGCACCATCTCCGGCGGCACGCGCTTGCCCACGCGCTTACCGGAGAACACCGGCAGCCGCGAGACCATCAACAGCGCAGTCGCCAACGTGTAGAAGAATGTGAGCCACACCATGACGAGCCCGTTGGAGACGCCAAGGAAGTTGAGATAGATCGGCAGCAGCACGGTGATGGCGCCGGCCGGCGCCGGAATGCCGGTGAAGAAATTGCCCGCCCAGGCCGGCTTGTTGGGGTCGTCGATCATCACATTGAAGCGCGCAAGCCTTAAGCCCGCGCAGATGGCGAACACCAACGCCACGATCCAGCCCGCCGATTTGAGCTCGTGCAATCCCCAGAAATACAAGATCAGTGCCGGCGCCACGCCAAAATTCACGAAATCGGCGAGGCTGTCGAGTTCAGCGCCGAAGCGCGAGGTGCCCTTGAGCATGCGCGCGATGCGGCCATCGACACCGTCGAGCAGCGCGGCGAACACAATCGCGGCCAGCGCAAAATCGAGTTTGTTCTCGACCGCCAGGCGGATCGAGGTCAAGCCCGCGCACAAAGCCAAGAGCGTGATGAGATTGGGCAGCAACGTGCGCACCGGGATCGCCTTGAAGCGGCGTCGGCGGGGCGGCGGAGCGGGATCGAACGGCGGAAAGACCATGGCGCCAATATAGGCGTTTCATGCCGCGCGCGCCATGGCGCGCCAATACGGTTTTGCGTTCTCGTTAACGATTTAACCGCTTCGAAATGCGCGGCCGGCGTCCGGAACGCGCAGGTCGGCAAGCAGGGTTTCGCCGGCGATCGAAATCTGCCCGACCGCGACCATCGGTGGCGTGCCGTCGGGCAAATAAACGTCGAGGCGCGAACCGAAACGGATCATACCGAAGCGCTCGCCGGCGCCGACCGGCTGGCCCTCGCGCACGAAGCAGACGATGCGGCGCGCCACCAGCCCCGCGATCTGCACCACCGCCACGCGCGCGCCGGCGGTCGCGATCACCAGCGAATTGCGCTCGTTGTCGGCGCTCGCCTTGTCGAGGTCGGCATTGAAGAACTTGCCCGGCTGATAGACAATCTTCTCGACGCGGCCGGCCGCCGGGCTGCGGTTCACATGGCAGTCGAACACGCTCATGAAGATCGAGATGCGCGGCAACGGCTTGTCGCCGAGGCCGAGCTCGTGCGGCGGCGGCGCCGTGGTGACCTGGCTGACGCGGCCGTCGGCAGGCGCCACCACCAGCCCCTCACGCACCGGGGTCACCCGCGGCGGATCGCGGAAGAAATAGGCGCACCAGATCGTCGCCACGGTACCGAACCAGCCGAGCGGGCTCCACAACCAGAACAGGACGAGACTTGTCAGCGCGAAGGCGCCGATGAACGGATAGCCTTCCGGCGTGATCGGCACGAATTGCGAACGAATCGAATCGTAGATCGACATGCGCTATCCTACTCCGCCGCGTCGGCGGGCGCTTCGATCGGCGTCGCGACAGCGGCCGAAATGACATCCTCGACCGGCGGCGGATTGCGGTTGGGCGCGACCTCGTCTTCGGCCACCCGGGCGAGCTTCTCGCGTGCTTCCTCGGCCTCGCGCTGGCGGTTCCACATGCTGGCATAGAGCCCATTCGCGGCGAGTAGCGCAAAATGGGTGCCGCGTTCGACGATCTCGCCCTGGTCGAGCACGATGATTTCGTCGGCGCCGACGATGGTGGAGAGCCGGTGCGCGATCACCAGCGTGGTGCGGTTACGCGAGACGCGCTCCAGCGCATCCTGGATTTCCTTTTCGGTGTGGCTGTCGAGTGCAGAGGTCGCCTCGTCGAGCACCAGGATAGGCGGCGCCTTCAGGATGGTGCGCGCGATGGCGACGCGCTGCTTCTCGCCGCCGGACAGCTTCAGTCCGCGCTCGCCGACCTCGGTCTCGTAGCCTTTCGGCGCGAGTTGAATGAGACGGTCGATCTGCGCGAGCCGCGCCGCCTCTTCCACCTCGGCATTGCTCGCTTCCCAGCGGCCGTAGCGAATGTTGTAGCGGATGGTGTCGTTGAACAGCACGGTGTCCTGCGGCACCATGCCGATCGCCCGGCGCAGCGAGCCTTGCGTGACCTTGGCGATGTCCTGGCCGTCGATCAGGATGCGGCCGCCGGCCAGATCGTAGAAGCGGAACAGCAGCCGCGAGATCGTCGACTTGCCGGCGCCGGACGGGCCGACCACCGCCACCGTCTTGCCGGCCGGCACGTCGAAGCTGACGCCTTTCAGAATGCCGCGCTCCGGCTCGTAGGCGAAACGCACATTCTCGAAGCGGATGGTGCCGCTTGTTACCGTCAGCGGGCTAGCGTCCGGCGCGTCCTTGATTTCCGGCTCGCGCGCCAAAATCGAAAACATGAGCTCGATGTCGGTCACCGCCTGCTTGATCTCGCGATAGACCATGCCCATGAAATTGAGCGGCTGGTAAAGCTGGATCATCATGGCGTTGATCAGCACGAAATCGCCGACCGTCTTGCTGCCGGCCTGGATTTCGTAGGCGCACATGACCATGGCGGCGGCGAGCCCGCAGGTGAAAATTACCGCCTGCCCGGCATTGAGCACGGCGAGCGAGGTATAGGCCCTGACGCTAGCTTCCTCGTAACGCGCCATCGATTTGTCATAGCGCTCGGCTTCACGCTGCTCGGCGCTGAAATATTTCACCGTCTCGTAATTGAGCAGCGAATCGATCGCCTTGACGTTGGCGTCGGTATCGCTGTCGTTCATTCGGCGGCGGATGCCGATGCGCCATTCGGTGGCGTGATAGGTGTAAGTCATATAGACCGCAACGGTGACCATGATCGCCGCGACGTAGCGCCAGTCGAATTGCCACATCAGCACGCCGATGATCAGCGCCAGCTCGATGATGGTGGGCGAGAGTTGCAGGATCACCATCCGCACGATGGTCTCGATGCCGTTGCGCCCGCGCTCCAGCACGCGGGTGAGCCCGCCGGTTTTGCGCTCGAGATGAAAGCGCAGCGAGAGTTCGTGCATATGCACGAAGGTGCGGTAGGCAAGCCGGCGCACCGCGTGCATCGCCACCTTTGCGAACAGCCCGTCGCGCAGCTGCGTCAACGCCGCCATCAGGATGCGCATGCCCCCGTACGCAATTGTCATGGCGACGGGGACGGCGAGCGCCCAGACCAGCCAATCGAAGGCGGCGGCCGGGGCACTGCCATGGCCGGCGAGCGCATCGGTCGCCCATTTGAAGGTGAAAGGCACCGCCACGGTTGCAAGCTTGGCGGCGAGCAGCAGCACCATAGCGCCGATCACCCGCAGCTTCAGGTCGCGGCGATCGGACGGCCAGATATAGGGCCACAGGTGGATCACGGTGGCGAGCAGCGCGCCGCGGTTGGCGGAGACGGCAGGCTGCTCGGAGGATCGGCGGTGATGGTGGTGGTCGCTCATTCAGGGCTCCATATAGGCGGATTCTCGCCGACAATCACCCTGCCCGCCGATATCGCCGCCGATAAAGGATTTCCGGTTGCCGCCTTGACGCTGCCGCAGACGCATTGCACATGCATGGGCATGAACAGAATAGAAAACCCCAGCAAAATCCGAAAAATCTGCGTCTATTGCGGCTCCGGGCCGGGCACCGACCCAGCCTATGTGGAAGCCGCCCGCGCCTTCGGCGCGATCTTAGCCAAGACCGGAATTGACTTGGTCTATGGCGGCGGCGGCGACGGCATGATGGGGGCGCTGGCGCATGCCACCCTCGACCACGGCGGCACTGTAACCGGCGTCATCCCTGAGTTTCTGACGAGGCGCGAGCACGCTCTGCGCGACGCGCAGGAGCTGATCATCACGCGAGACATGCATGAGCGCAAGCAGAAGATGTTCGAAATGGCGGACGCTTTTGTGGCGTTGCCAGGCGGCGTCGGCACGCTGGAGGAACTGGTCGAACAGATCACCTGGGTTCAGCTCGGCCGTCATAAAAAACCGATCCTGTTGGCCAACATCAGGGGATTTTGGGATCCGCTCTGCGCGCTGCTCGATCACATGAAGACGCTCGAATTCATCCGCGGCGATCTGGATTTCGATTTGCTGGTGGCCGACAAAGTCGATGACATCCTGCCAATGCTGCGCCAAGCGGCGGAAGCGGTGCCGGAAGCCGCCAGGACAATGGCCGCAGAAGCCGCTGACAAATTATAGCGATTACGTCGTGGCGACGAATGTCACCGCCTCGATGCGGTTGCCGTCGGGATCGCGGATGAAGGCGGCGTAGTAACTCTCGTGATATTGCGCGCGGAAGCCCGGCGCGCCGTCGGAGCTGCCACCGGCGGCGAGCGCGGCAGCGTGGAAGGCGTCGACCGCTGCGGTTGACGGTGCGCGCAGGCAGATATGCACGCCGCTGTCGGGCGGCACCGGCACCATGGCGGCGCGCCGATTGATCCAGAACTCCGGATGCTTCTTGCCGAAGCCGATCGCGGCGTCCGGCCACTCGCGCAGTTTGGTCATGCCGAGCGTGGCGAGCAGCGGCTCGTAGAAGTGCGCACCCACTTTAAGATCGCGCACCGCGATGGAGACGTGGTCGATCATAAATCCTCCGGTCGTCCCCGCGAAAGCGGGGACCCATAACCCCTGTTTTTCCGTATCACGAACACAGGGGTTATGGGTCCCGGCTCGCGCCTCCCTTCGGGCGCTTGGCCGGGACGACGGCCGTTAGGCCGGGGCGCCGGATTTCACCAGCTTATAGATGATGGAATCCATCAGCGCCTGGAACGAGGCATCGATGATATTGGGCGACACGCCGATGGTAGTCCAGCGGTCGCCGCTCTTGTCTTCGCTCTCGATCAGCACGCGGGTGACCGCCTCGGTGCCGCCGTCGAGGATGCGCACGCGATAGTCAATCAGTTTTAGCCCGTCGATATATTTCTGGTACTTGCCGAGGTCTTTGCGCAACGCAAGATCGAGCGCATTGACCGGGCCGTTGCCTTCCGCCGCCGAAATCATGTTGTCCTTGCCGACCTTCACTTTCACCACCGCCATAGTCACGGTGACACGCTCGCCTTTGGCGTTGATGCGCTGCTCGACATTGATGTCGAACTGGGTGACGTCGAAATAATTCGGCACCGTGCCGAGCGTGCGGCGCGCCAGCATTTCGAAAGACGCGTCGGCCGCCTCGTAAGCATAGCCGATGGCCTCGCGCTCCTTGACGATCTCCAACAGGCGGCCAATGCGCGGATCGTCCTTGTCGGCCTTGATGCCGATGCGTTCGAGCTCGGCCAAAATGTTGGATTTGCCGGCCTGCTCCGACACCAGCACCTTGCGCTTATTGCCGACGCTGTCCGGCACCACGTGCTCATAGGTCGCCGGTTCTTTTGCAATCGCGGAGGCATGGATGCCGGCCTTGGTGGCAAAGGCGCTCTCGCCCACATAGGGCGCATGCCGGTTGGAGCCGCGGTTGAGCCGTTCGTCGAGCGCGTGCGAGACCTGCGCCAGCTTCTTGAGCGCCGCGTCGGAGACGCCGATATCGAAGCTTTGCGCAAATTCCGGCTTGAGCTTGAGCGTGGGGATGATCGACACCAGATTGGCATTGCCGCAACGCTCGCCCAGCCCATTGAGCGTGCCCTGGATCTGCCGGGCGCCAGCGCGCACGGCGGCGAATGAATTGGCGACCGCCTGCTCGGTGTCGTTGTGGGCATGGATGCCGACATGATCGCCTGGGATCGTTTTCACCACCGCGCCGACGATCTTTTCGACCTCGTGCGGCAGTGTGCCGCCATTGGTGTCGCACAACACCACCCAGCGCGCGCCTTCGTCATAGGCGGCCTTGGCGCAGGCCAGCGCGTATTTCGGATTAGCCTTGTAGCCGTCGAAGAAATGCTCGCAGTCGAGCAGCACTTCCCGGCCTTTGGCCTTGGCGGCGCGCACGCTGTCACGGATCGAGGCGAGGTTCTCCTCGTCCGTGGTCCCAAGCGCGACTCGCACGTGATAATCCCAGGCCTTGGCGACAAAGCAGATCGCGTCTGCTTTGGCATCGAGCAGCGCGGCGAGACCGGGATCGTTGGAGGCGGAGCGGCCCGGCCGCCGCGTCATGCCGAAGGCGGTGAAGGTAGTGTCGAATTTGCGCTCCTTGGCGAACAGTTCGGTGTCGGTCTGATTGGCGCCCGGATAGCCGCCTTCGACATAGTCGATGCCGAGCCCGTCGAGCATGCCGGCGATCGCCAGCTTGTCGGCAAGCGTGAAATCGACGCCATTGGTCTGCGCGCCGTCGCGCAACGTAGTGTCGAACAAATAGAGGCGTTCGCGGGCCATGGCGGAACTCATGTCAACCGGTACACGACATAGAAGGCGAGCAGCACCGCGGCGGCGAGCACCGCGTATTTGAGCACGACGTAATAGAGCCAGTGGCGTGGGAACGGCGTGTCGGGCTTTTTCATGAGGCCTCCCGCTTGGCGGCAAGTTGTTTATGCATCGTGGTATTGGCGAGCCATTCGCCGCCAACCAAAACGGTGTTGCGCTGCTGCGCGATGTAGCCGCGCTTCTCAAAGAAGCCGCGCGCGCTGTCGCTGGCATCGACCGTGAGCAGGGCCGCGCCGCGCGAGCCGGCGAGCTTCTCCAGCGCGTCGACCAGCATGGCGGCAACGCCCTGCCCGGCGGCCGCCGGATGCACGTAGAGCATGCCAATTTTGCCCTTGCCTTCGAGCGAGGCAAAGCCGACCGGCGAGCCGGCCAGCGTGGCGACCAGAGTCAACTGGCCGCCGAGCTTCTTGCCGAAAGCAGCCTCGTCATCGGCGGCGGAGGCCCAGGCTTCCTGCTGTGCCGGGGTGTAGTCCTCTTCAGTCAAAGCCTCGATGCTGTCGCGGAAGATTTCGCGCAGCAGGGCTGTGTCTTCGGCCAGATAAGGCCGCAATGCGAGCTTGGGATGCGCCTGCGCCATCATCGCGCGATCTCCCAGGTGGTGCCGTCCTTGGAATCCTTCAGCACGATGCCCATGGCGGCGAGTTCGTCGCGGATGCGGTCGGATTCTTTGAAGTTTTTTGCCTTGCGCGCGGCGTTGCGCGCATCGATCAGGTTCCCGACCTTTGCTTCGTCGATCGCCAACGAGGCCGGCCGGAACGAGCTCCAGGCAGCGGCCGACATATGCAGAAGGCCGATCATTTGCGCGCTCGCCTTCAGGCATGCGGCCGCGGGCTTGGTGCCCTTGGCCGCTTCGCTGCGCAACTCGTGCAGAGCACCAAAGGCCTTCGGCGTATTGAGATCGTCGAGCAACGCATCGAGCGCGTCGGCGCACAGATAACCCGGTTGCACATCGGCGGTCAGCGCATACCAATGATCAAGGTTCTTTTGCGCTTCACGCAGACCTGCAATCGTCCAATTAATCGGTTGCCGGTAATGCGTTTGCAGCATGGTGAACCGCACCATCTCGCCCGGCCAGTCCTTCAGCAACTCATGGATGGTCACGAAGTTGCCGAGGCTCTTCGACATCTTTTCGCCTTCCACCTGCAGGAATCCGTTATGCATCCAGTAATTCGCCATCACCGACGTATGGAAGGCGCAGCGCGACTGCGCGATCTCGTTCTCATGATGCGGAAACACCAGATCGATGCCGCCGCCGTGGATGTCGAAAGTCTCGCCGAGATGCTTCCAGGCCATGGCCGAGCATTCGATGTGCCAGCCCGGCCGGCCCGGCGTCTTGATGCCGGCCGGCGAGGCCCAAGCCGGCTCACCCGGCTTCGACGGTTTCCACAGCACGAAATCGGTCGGGTCTTTCTTGTAGGGCGCGACCTCGACGCGGGCGCCGGCGATCATCTCGTCGAGCGGCCGCTTGGATAGCTTGCCGTAGTCCGGCATCGACGGCACGTGGAACAGCACGTTGTCTTCGGCGACATAAGCATGCTTAGAGGCGATCAACTTTTCGACCAGCACCTTCATCTGCTCGATGTGCTCGGTCGCGCGCGGCTCGATGGTCGGCGGCAGGCAACCGAGCGCGTCCACGTCCTGTTTGAAAATCTTGTACGTCTCGTCGGTCAGCTCGCGGATCGGAACGCCGCGCTCGGCCGCGCGCGCGTTGATCTTGTCGTCCACGTCGGTGACGTTGCGCACGTAAGTGACGTGCTCGGCGCCCGTAGATATGCCGCAAGCAGCCGGAACAGCACGTCGAACACGATGACCGGGCGCGCATTGCCGATATGGGCGAAGTCGTAGACCGTCGGCCCGCACACATACATGCGCACGCGCGCGGGATCGAGCGGGCGAAACACCCGCTTCTCGCGCGTCAGCGTATCGTAGAGCCTGAGCTCCATGACGCAGCGTTCCTCGGCGCCTGCTGGCCTCGGGCGTTGCTTTATCTCGATGGAGAAAAGACGGCCGCAGCCAGCGTGGTGCGCTAGCTAATAATCTCGCGGCAAATGCCACAGATATGGTTAAGGCCGTTCATCACGGGCGCACAATGATGGGTCGCGCGGATACCGTCAAGGCCCGCCCGGCCGGCGCCGATACGGTTAAGCGGCCCTTAACGATTTTGCTCGCATTCTAGTTGTCGGTGCTGGACAGGCGCCTCCAAGCAAGCGGGCTTTGTCATGCGGACACTCCTGGTCGGACTCGCCGCCATTCTGTGCATCTGTTTCGTCGGCTCCGCGCAGGCGGAGCGGCGCATGTTCATCATCGCCAATGACGGCGACGGCTACGGCATCGACCGCTGCCTGGCCTCGGGCGACAAGTGTGGCGCGGCGGCGGCCAACGCCTATTGCAAGTCGCACCAGTTCGCCTCTGCCGCGTCCTACCGCAAGGTTGACCGCGACGACATCACCGGCGCCATCCCGACCGGCGGCACCGGCGGCTGCCGCGGCAATACCTGCGACGTCGTCGCAATCGTCTGCACGCGCTAAGCGCGCCGCCGCCACCAGCGCACAAAGACCACCGCCGCGAAAGCGAGCATCGTCAATTCGCTCAGCGCCCCGGCGACCGATTTCAGTTGCGTCGCCGTTGACGCCACGTGCACCAGATCGTCCGACACTGCCGGCCCGGCGGCCAGCATTTTCCTGATCAGCGAATTTTCCCAATAGTCAAACGCCGCGGCGGCGACCGGCGCCACCAGCAATACCGACCGAATTACGGGCGCGATCGGCGTGGCAAGCGCCCGCCCGGGCACGGTAAGCCACCAGATCGCCAGCGCGCGCGAGAGCGCATAGGTCGCCGGATAGATCGTATCGAGAGCGAGCTGGACGTCGGCGTAATAGGCGCGGCCGGCTTCGCCGAGCATCGTCAGCAGCGCGCGCGCCTCGCCGATGCTGTAGCCGCTTGGGCGCAGGTCGAATGGCTGCGCCCCCTCCGCCGCCGCCGAGAGATGCGCCAGCGTGCCGAACACCATCGCCGCCCACAGCGCGACGCTGACGGCAAGCAGGCCCAGCACCAGTCGTCCCGACAAAAACCGCATGCCCAAACCCGCTCAGCCTTGCAGTGCTGCCCACATCTCGCGGTCGCGCTCGGCGGTCCAGATCACCGGCCATTCGATGCCGCGCGCCTCGTCATAGGCGCGCGCCACATTGAACGGGAGACGATGCTCGTAAAACGCTAAGGTCTTGAACTTCGGGTCCATGGCCAGCCGCGCGAAATCGAAAGCATCCTTGAGCGACCGCCCCTTGGCGACGCTCTCGCTCACCGATCCATACAGCGTCGAGATGAAATCGCTGGTAAGTGCAATGCCTTCTGCCACCATCTCCGGCGTGGCGAGCGCGGCGCCGCGCCCGGGCACCAGCGCATTGGCCTGCATCTCGGCGAGATTATCGAGGGTTGCCGGCCAATCAGTGAAATGCGCGTCGCCGCAATAACAGGCCGATTGGTATTCGACCAGATCGCCGCAGAACACGACGCCGGCGTCGGGCACCACCGCGATCACGTCGCCGGCGGTGTGGCCGCGGCCGATATGCATGATGCGCACCTCGCGCCGGCCGAGCCAGACCGAAATCTGATCGGGGAACGTGATGGTGGGCCAAGTGAGGCCGGGAATCGATTCCACGGCGCGGAACAGGCGCGGGAAGCGGCCGATTTCGGAATCCATGTCCTGCTTGCCGCGCTCGACGAGCAGTCCGTGCGTGGTGTCGGAGGCCAGAATTTCGGCGCCCTTGTAGGCCGAGGCGCCGAGCACGCGCACCGCGTGATAGTGCGTGAGCAGCACATATTTGATCGGCTTGTCGGTGACCTTGGCGACGCGCGCGATCACCTCATTGGCCATCACCGGGGTCGCCTGCGCATCGATGACCATCACGCCGTCGTCGCCGACGATGATGCCGGAATTGGGATCGCCCTCGGCGGTGTAGGCGTAAAGTCCGGAGCCGATCTGGTCGAACGAGACCTTTTTCTCGGCCGTATCGTCGGTGGATGCAAAACCTTTGGCGGTCATGGCATCACAGCCCCCGGCCGATCAGCGCGTCGAGCGACCAGGCGCCGCCGCCGCGCACGAGAAAATGCAATACCACGATCGACCAAAACAGCGGATATTCGATGCCGCGGTTTTCCCAGGCAAAGCCGAACTGCCAATGATAAGTGACGATGGCGATGACGAGGAATCCGATGATCGGCGCGGCGACCACGCGGGTGAGCAAACCGAGCGCGAGGAACAGGCCGCAGAAAAACTCGACGGCGCCGACCACATAGGCCCAGAACAAGCCGTGTTGGAAACCGGTGCTCTCAAGGAATTTGGCCGCGGCACCGATATCGCCGAACAGGATCGGATAGCCGTGGATGGCGAGCGAACCGCCCGCCACGACGCGGATCAACGGCTCGGTGATCGGCGCAAACGCACGGTATAGGGCACCCAGCGCCGGAAATACGAGACGCGGCGGCTGTTGCATGGCGGCTCTCACTCCGATCCGCGCATAGCGTACCACTCCCATAACCGACATAACGCGCGCATTAAGAATTAGTTGCTGGTGTAACCAACGCAAACCCAGTGCCGGGTAGCGCGTTGAGGGACGATCTTGCGCCCGTGCCAAGGACGCCGCGCCTATGAAAATCCTGCTTCTCGCCACGTTATTCGGGATCATCCTGCTCATGGCTCATTTCGACGGTCCCGCACCTCTTCGCCTGCTGAAAGCGATACGGATGCGGCGATTGCTGACGTCCAGCCGCGTCCCCGCGGACCAAGCATAGAATATTTCCAAATTGGTTGCGCCCGGTCGCAACTTCGGCCAAAGTTGCCGTCACGCGCTTGAAGGCTGTTGGGCCGTAAAGGGCCGCTTCGCGCGCGGGAACGCGGCAGCGCAGCAATGACCGACGAGACTGCTCAAAGGGCGCCTCGCCATCCGGGCAATTCCGATCAGGCTGCGCTCAAACTGGAAGAGTTCCTGCCCTATCGCCTCAACGTCTGCGCGAACCTGGTCTCGCAGGCGCTCTCGCGCATCTATGCCGAGCGCTACAAGATCGGCGTGCCGGAATGGCGCGTGCTGGTGACGCTCGGCCAATTCGGCGCAATGACCGCCAAGGCGATCGGCATCCATAGCCACATGCACAAGACCAAGGTGTCACGCGCGGTTGCCCTGCTCGAGCGCCGCAAGCTGGTGGCCCGCCGTGCCAATCGCGCCGATTTGCGCGAGGCTTTCCTGTCGCTCACAGCCGCCGGCCGCGAGATCTATGACGAACTCACCCCGATTGCGCTCAATTTCGCCCGCCAGTTGCTGCAGACGGTCGATGCCGTCGATCGCGCTGCGCTCGATCGCGCGCTGAAAAAGCTCACCGAGCGTTCGGCGCAGCTGACGGCCGAACTCGCCAACGCACCTAGCCGCGGCTAGATTGCCGCTATTGCCGTCAACGCCGGGGAACGTCCGTGAAACTCTATTCCTATTTCCGCTCGTCCGCCGCCTACCGCGTGCGCATCGCGCTCAATCTCAAGGGCCTGCCCTATGAGATTGTGTCTGTCCATTTGACCAAGGATGGCGGCCAGCAACGCAAGCCGGAATTTCGCGCGATCAACCCGCAGATGCGGGTGCCGGCGCTCGAACTTTCCAGCGGCGAGATTCTCACCCAATCGCTGGCGATCATCGAATATCTCGACGACATCCATCCCGAGCCGCCGCTATTGCCGCCCGATGCGCTCGAACGCGCCAAGGTGCGAGCCATTGCGCAAATGGTCGCTTGCGACATTCATCCGCTCAACAATCTCGTCGCGCTGCAATACATCAAGCGCCAACTCAAGCACGAGCAGCCGGAAATCGACGCCTGGTACCACCATTGGGTGATCGAGGGCTTCACCGCGATCGAGGCGATGATCGCGCCCGCTCCCTATGCCTGCGGCGCCCATGTGACGCTCGCCGACATTTGCCTGGTGCCGCAGGTGTTCAACGCGCGGCGCTTGAAGGTGCCGCTCGATCGTTTTCCGAAAATCGTCGCGGTCGACGCCGCCTGCCTGAAGCTGCCGGCCTTCGACAAGGCCCGGCCCGAGAACCAGCCGGATGCGGAGTGACGGCAAGCCACCGGCCTGCTAGACCACGGCCCGCGCTCCGCTCACCCCTCACCAGCCGCCTAACCAGCCCGTGATCTCCAGCAAGCTCGCCCGCGTCGTCGTCTGGATGGTCGGCGCATTGCTCTCGTTCTCGGTCATGGCGGTGTCGATCCGCGCACTGGCCAAGGCGGGCTTGAGCATTTTCGAAATCCTCGCCATCCGCAGCGGCGTTGCCCTACTGGTGCTGTTAGTCCTCTTGGCGGTGCGCCCGGATTTGCGCGTGCACGCGCTGCCGCGCCGCATGCCACTGAATCTTCTGCGCAACACGGTGCACTACGCCGCGCAATATGCCTGGGCACTGAGCATCACCATGCTGCCGCTCGCCACGGTGTTCGCGCTCGAATTCACCATGCCGGGCTGGACCGCGCTGCTCGCGGTCTGGCTGCTGCATGAGAAGATGACGCCGAGCCGAGCCGGCGTCATCGTGTTCGGCCTGATCGGCGTGCTGGTGATCCTGCGTCCCGGCATCGCCAGCTTCAATCCGGCGGCGCTTATCGTGCTGGCAGCGGCATTCGGCTACGCCATCACCATGATCACCACCAAACAGTTGACCGCGACCGAAACCACGCTCGGAATCGTGTTTTGGATGGCGGTGATCCAGCTTCCGCTCTCTCTGCTCGGCAGCGACCCGACGGTATTTTTTCATCTCGGAACGCGCCACATTTTGCCCGCAATTGGGATCGGCATTGCCGGCTTGACGTCGCACTATTGCCTGAGCAACGCGTTCCGCGCCGGCGACGCCACGCTGGTCGTTCCGCTGGATTTCATGCGCATTCCGCTGATCGCGGTCGTCGGTTGGGCGTTTTACGGCGAGCGGCTCGACCTTTTTGTGCTGCTCGGCGCCCTCATCATCGTTGCCGGCGTGTTGTGGAATCTGCGCGCAGAGGCCGCACGGCCGCATTGAGCACGAGGCTCGCACCGCCATGATTTTAGCAGTAGAGTGCCGGTCATGAGGGGATGCGCGTTCAAACTTGCAGCGGTGGCGGTGACGACGTTGGCGTCGTGCATCGGCGCGCTCGCACAATCACCAAATCCGGCCTGTCAGCGGCTGGAAACCCAGCTCGCTTCGCTCGATCGCGGCAACAGCGATCCGGTGCGCGCGCAGCAAATCCGCGGCGCCGAGGATGCGGTCAATCGCCAGCAATTCGAGGTCGACCGGCTGGTCGCGCAGTCGCGCCGCATGGGCTGCGAAAGCTCCGGGTTCTTTTCGATCTTCAACAATCCGCCGGCGCAATGCGGCGGGCTCACCCGCCAGATCGACCAGCAGCGCTATGCGCTCGAGCGTCTGCAAAATCAACTCGAACAGCTCAACGGTGGCACCACCCAACGCGCCGCGCAGCGGCAATCGCTGCTGATCGCGCTCGCTGACAATGGCTGCGGCGCGCAATACCGTTCGGCCGCGCTCGCCGGCCAGCAGGGCGGCTTCTTCGATCGCCTGTTCAGCGGCAATGGCGGCCTGTTCTCGGCGCCATCCGGGCAGATGGGCGGCACCTTCCGCACCATCTGCGTGCGCACCTGTGACGGCTACTATTTCCCGATTTCGTTTGCGACCTCGTCAGAACGCTTCCGCGACGACGAGCTAACCTGCCAGCGCATGTGCCCGGCGGCGGAAGTTTCGCTCTACACCTATCACAATCCCGGCGAGGAAGTGGCGCAGGCGGTTTCGCTCAACGGTCGGCTCTATACCGAACTGCCGACCGCGTTCAACTATCGCAAGACGCTTAATCCGGCGTGCGGTTGCCGCCGGCCGGGCGAAAGCTGGGCCGAGGCGCTCAAGGTCAATGGATCCGATGACACGGTGGTGCCGGGCGACGTGATCGTCACCGAGCAGAACGCCAAGCGGCTGTCGCTTCCGCGCATCGGCGCCGACGGCAAGCCGATCCGCCCCGATCCGCGCGCGAAGGCAACGGCGGCGCCGGAACCGGCGCCAATCGCGGAAGCGCCGGCCGAGACCGATCCGGCCAAACGGACCGTGCGCACGGTCGGACCGACGTTCCTGCCGGTGCGGTAGCTTACGCTCTAAAAATCAAAAGCTTCGGTCTTTGCCGGCTTGCCGGTGACCAGCGATGCGTCCGGCGCCGGCAGCGGCGTGCCGGGATCGCGGAAGCGGTTGGTGATCGGATAGCGGCGGTCGCGGCCGAAATTCTTCAACGTCACCTTCACGCCTGGCGCCGCCTGCCGGCGCTTGTATTCGGCGATGTTGAGCATGCGCTCGACCCGCATCACGGTGTCGCGGTCGAAGCCGGCGGCGACGATGGCCGAGATCGGCTCCTCGCGCTCCACCAGCCGCTCCAGGATCGGATCGAGCACCGCATAGGGCGGCAGCGAATCCTCGTCCTTCTGATTCTCGCGCAATTCCGCAGTCGGCGGCCGCGTGATGATGTTTTCCGGGATCACCGGACCGTCGGGACCCATGGCGCCCTCCGGCTTCCAGCCGTTGCGCAGCCGCGACAGGCGGAACACTTCCATCTTGTAGAGGTCCTTGATCGGATTGAAGCCGCCATTCATGTCGCCATAGAGCGTGGCATAGCCGACCGACATTTCCGACTTGTTGCCGGTGGTCACCACCATGACGTTGAACTTGTTGGAAATCGCCATCAAGATCGTGCCGCGCGCACGCGCCTGCAGATTTTCCTCGGTGACGTCGCGCGGCAATCCGCTGAACGCCGGCGCGAGCGCGGCTTCGAGACCTTCGACCGCCGGCGCGATCGGCAGGATCTGGTAGTGCACGCCGAGCGCCTTGGCGCAGGCGGCCGCATCGTCGAGCGATTCCTGCGCGGTGAACTTGTAGGGCATCATGATGCAGCGCACGCGATCGGGTCCGAGCGCGTCGACCGCCATCGCAGCGCACAGCGCGGAGTCGATCCCGCCAGAAAGCCCGATCACCACGCCGGGAAAGCCGTTCTTGTTGACGTAGTCGCGCAAGCCGAGCACGCAAGCCGCATAGTCGGCGTGATCCGCTTCGACGGCGGCGACCATCGGCCCGTCCTCGCAGCGCCAGGTCGTGCCGCGCCGCTGCCAGTGCGTGGTGACAACGGCCTCCTGAAATGCCGCAAGCTGAAACGCCAGCGAACAATCGGCGTGCAGACCGAAAGAAACGCCGTCGAACACCAGCTCGTCCTGCGCGCCGACCTGATTGACGTAAACGGTCGGCAGCCCCTGCTCGGTGACGCGCGCCACCGCGATGTTGAGCCGCACGTCGCCCTTCTGCCGCCAATAGGGCGAGCCATTCGGCACCACCAGCAATTCGGCGCCGGTCTCGGCCAGGCACTCGACGATTTCCGCGCCCCAGATGTCTTCGCAGATCGGCAGGCCCAGGCGCACGCCGCGGAAATTCACCGGCCCCGGCATCGGCCCCGGCGCGAACACGCGCTTCTCGTCGAACACGCCGTAGTTCGGCAGATCGACCTTGAAGCGCAGCGCCGCGATCGCACCGCCGTCGAGCAGCGCCACCGCGTTGTAGAGCTTGCCGTCATCGAGCCAGGGCGTGCCGACCAGCAGCGCCGGACCGGCCGATGCGGTTTCCCGCGCCAGCGCCTCGACCGTGGCGCGGCAGGCGGCCTGGAACGCCGGCTTGAGCACCAGGTCCTCGGGCGGATAGCCGGCAATGAACAGTTCGGGGAAAACGACCAGATCGGCGCCCTGGGCGGCGGCAGCCGCGCGCGCGCGGCGCACCTTCTCGGCATTGCCGGAGATGTCGCCGACGGTCGAATTGAGCTGCGCGACCGCGATCGCGAGCTTATCGGAAGGGCGGGCGTTCATGGGGATGATCTAGCGCCTGCCCTCCTGGTCGGCAATCGTGGCGCCGGCCCTCGCAGATCAGTCCAGCGCGGTCCGAATGCCCGCCGCGCCGCCATTGACCTTGATGTTGCCGGTCTTTTTGAGCGCCTTGCCGTCGAACGAGAACACGTCAATCGACTTGTCCGCCATCGACTGGGCCAGCAGCGTCTTGCCGTCCTTGCTCCACACCACGCCTTGACCCCAGGCGCCGCATTCCGCCGTCGCCGCCAGCGTCAGCTTGGTTCCGTTGATCCGGAAGACCGAGAGCACGCTGCCTTTGTGATAGTTCGGATGCGACGACGGCTTGTTCGAGCCGTTCTGCATTATTGCCGCGACGTAGTTTCCATCGGGCGACATGGTCACGCCCTCCGGGATTTGCTCGACAGCGATCGTGTCGACGATACGCGGCGGGTTCACCTTGAGGTCGATTACTGAAAGCAGATCAGTGTCGCCCTGCCCGCCGCCTTGGTTGCTCAGCACCGCGACAGTGCCCTTCGGGCTGATGGAGATGCTGTAGGGCCGAAAGCCGGCAACCATGAACTTCTTGGTGTCCTCGACCTTGCTGCCATCGACGCTGAGCACCGAAATCCGATGATCGCCGTCGCGTGTCACCAGCGCCATCTTGCCGTCGGGAGTGAAGGCGACATGGCTCGGGCCGGACTTCGGATTTCCGAAATCGACCTTGCCGGCCGCCGTCAGCGTCTTGTTGGCAATGGTGAAGATCGACACGGTACCGTCGTTGCGATTGGCAACCAGCGCCAAGGTACCCGCCGGATTGATCGAGAGGCCTGACGGCGCAGCGCCGGCTTCGATCGTCGCGATCACCGCAGGCGGCTTCGCTTTCAAGTCGATGACCGAAACCCGATTGTCGGCTGTGGTCTTTTTCGGATCGGCCGGATCTACCTTGATGGCGCCAGTGACTAGCGCGAAACTTTCGTCGCGGGAAATCGCCACACTTTGCGGCGGGCCGACGACGCTCGTCGGCGCCTTGACTTCGCCGATCACCTTCGGCGGTTTGGCGTTCATGTCGATGATCGTCACGGTGTCGGCGGCCGGATTGTCCGGCACCACATTGGCGCCGTTAACCAGAACGGCCTTGTTGTCGTTTGCGGATACGGCGATCTGCGCGGAAACAGCGACGTTAAGCAGCGGCAAGGCGAGCAGCGCACAGGCAAGCTTCGCCGGCCAGCAAAGATGGCGTTTCATGATATCTCCCCGGCTCGGATATCGTTGTAAGAGGCGGCAATCCGCGCCGAGCACGCGTCCAGCGCCATCGCCGAGATTAACACCGAACCTGGGGGAAAGCTTCCCGCTCACAGCCCCGCCACCGCCGGCATCGGCTTGGCGTGGGCAATGCGCTCTTTTTTGAGCAATTCGGCCAGCAGGAAGGCGAGATCGATCGCCTGCTCGGCGTTGAGCCGCGGATCGCAGGCCGTGTGGTAGCGGTCGTTGAGATCGGCATCGGAAATGGCGCGGGCGCCGCCGGTGCATTCGGTGACGTTCTGCCCGGTCATCTCCAGATGCACGCCGCCGGCATAGCTGCCTTCCGCCTGATGCACCTCGAAGAAGCCGCGCACTTCCTTCAGGATCAGGTCGAACGGCCGGGTCTTGTAGCCGCTCGCCGAGGTGATGGTGTTGCCGTGCATCGGATCGCACGACCAGAGCACCACCCGGCCCTCGCGCTTGACCGCGCGCACCAGCGCCGGCAGATGCTCGCCGACCTTCTCGGCGCCGAAGCGGCCGATCAGCGTCAGGCGTCCCGCCTCGTTGTCGGGATTGAGAATGTCGATCAGCCGCAGCAGATCGTCGGCCTTGAGCGAGGGTCCGCATTTGAGGCCGAGCGGATTTTTGATGCCGCGGGCATATTCGATATGCGCGTGATCGTACTGGCGGGTGCGGTCGCCGATCCACAACATGTGGCCGGAGGTGGCGTACCAGTCGCCGGTCGTGGAATCGATGCGGGTGAGCGCCTCCTCGAAGCCGAGCAGCAGCGCCTCGTGGCTGGTGTAGAAATCGGTCGTGCGCAATTCGGGATGGCTTTCGAGATCGAGGCCGCAGGCCTGCATGAAGCCGAGCGCCTCGGAGATGCGATCCGACAATTCGACGTAGCGCCGCGACTGCGGTGAGTCCTTGACGAAGCCGAGCATCCACTGCCGCACGCTGGCGAGATTGGCGTAGCCGCCTTGCGCGAAGGCGCGCAGCAGGTTGAGCGTCGCCGCCGACTGGCGATAGGCCTCGATCTGCCGGCGCGGATCGGGACGGCGCGCCTCCTCGGTGAAGGCGATGTCGTTGATGATGTCGCCGCGATAGCTCGGCAGTTCCTTGCCGTCGCGCTTCTCGGTCGGCGAGGAGCGCGGCTTGGCGAACTGGCCGGCGATGCGGCCGACCTTCACCACCGGCGAGGCGGCGGCATAAGTGAGCACCACCGCCATCTGCAGGAACATGCGGAAGAAATCGCGGATGTTGTTGGCGCCGTGCTCGGCGAAGCTTTCCGCGCAGTCGCCGCCTTGCAGCAGGAAAGCCTGGCCGTTGGCGACCTTGGCGAGCGCCTTCTTCAGGCTGCGCGCCTCGCCCGCGAACACCAGCGGCGGAAAGGTCGCAAGCTGCTTTTCGACATCGGCCAGCGCCTGCCGGTCCGGATAATCCGGGACCTGCTGGATCGGCTTCTTGCGCCAGCTATCGGGCGTCCAACGCTCGGGCATCACAGATAACTCCAACACGATTGCGGGGGTTATACACGAGGCCGCCCCGCGGAGGCCAGATATTCACGAAAGTCGGTTAGTTTAAGGCTATTCCGCCGCCGCGCGGCCGTAGCTGACGGCCTTCTCGCGCATGGTGACCAGTTCCTCGGCCGCGGTCGGGTGCACCGCCATGGTGGCGTCGAAATCGGCCTTGGTGGCGCCCATCTTCACCGCAATGCCGATCACCTGGATCAGCTCGGCGGCGTAAGGTCCGGCGATATGGCAACCGACCACCTGGTCGGTGATGCCGTCCACCACCAGCTTCATGAACATGCGGGTGTCGCGCCCGGGCAGCGTCGCCTTCATCGGCCGGAAGCTGGTCTTGTAAATATCGACCTTGTTGAGCCGCTCGCGCGCCTGGCTTTCGGTCAATCCGACCACGCCGAGCTCGGGCTCGGAGAACACCGCGGTCGGCACATTGGAATGGTCGACCGGCGTCGGCTTGCTGCCATAGACAGTGTCGGCGAAAGCGTGGCCTTCGCGGATCGCGACCGGCGTCAGATTGATCCGGTTGGTAACATCGCCGACCGCGTAGATATTCGGAACGGTCGTCTTCGAATAGGCGTCGACTGCGATGCCGCCATTCTCGGCAAGATTGATACCCACCGCTTCCAGGCCAATTCCCTTCACATTCGGCTTACGGCCGGTCGCGAACATCACCAGGTCCGTCATTATCTGTTCGTTGTCGGACAATTCGACGTCGTAGCCGTGTTCCACTTTTTCGACCGCAGCCACCGTCTGCCGGGTGATGATCTTGATGCCCCGGCATTCCATTTCGCGGCGCAAATGCTCGCGCACGTCGTCGTCGAACCCGCGCAGAATATTTTCGCCGCGATAGATCAGCGTCACCTGCGAGCCGAGCCCGGCGAAAATGCCGGCAAACTCGACCGCGATATAACCGCCGCCCTGGATCAGAATGCGCTTGGGCAATTGCGGGAGATGAAAAGCTTCGTTCGATGATATGACATGCTCAAGGCCGGCAATCTGCGCGCCGTGATAGGGCGCTGCGCCAGTCGCGATCAAGATGGTCTCGGCGCGCACGCGGGCGCCGCTCGCCAGCCGCACGGTGTGGGCGTCTTCCAGCACGGCGCGGCTCTTCACAAGCTCAACGTTGAAGCGTTCGAGCGTGTCGGTATAGGCGGCTTCCAGCCGCGCCACTTCGCCATTCACGTTGGCGATCAGCGTCGGCCAGTGGAATGTCGGTTTCGGCACGGTCCAGCCATAGCCGGCGGCATCCTCGAATTCCTCGGAAAATCGCGAGGCATAGACCAGCAGCTTCTTCGGCACGCAGCCGCGGATCACGCAGGTGCCGCCGACGCGATATTCCTCCGCGATCATCACGCGCGCGCCATAGCTCGACGCCACGCGCGCCGCGCGCACGCCGCCGGAGCCCGCCCCGATAACAAAAAGATCGACGTCGTGGTCCGACATCAGCCGCTATCGTCCTGTTGGCCAAGCGCGCCGGAACGCGATCCGGCCATCGTTCGTTAAAGGGCCCCTCGCTTCTTCAATTCGTCGCGCATTTTCGCGATCACTTCATCCGACAACTTGATTGGACCATTCCTGCGCGAATTTCATGCTCGCATCGAAGACCTTTGGCTGCTCCGAGATCAGCTTATTGCCGGCCGGTGTCTTATAGAACGCGAGCACGTCCTTGAGTTCCTGCTCGCTGAAATAGGTCGCATAATTCCGGGCCACGTCATTGACCAACTCGTCGAAGCGTGGCGCTAGATCGTTGCGCAATTTGGTGGCGACCTCGTTGAGATCCTTGCTCAAGCCCGGGTTCTGCTGGAGGAACAGAAGCTTCGCCTGTTCGACGACACCGGCAATCAACGGGTTGAACAAGGTGGTGGCGCCCGTGACGGCCACGATTTCCTTGGCGGTTGCCATCGCCGCCGCGGATGGCTGCTGGCTGTGAGCGGCCGGACCGAACGCGACCAGCGCGGCAGCGACCGCGGCCAGCCGGGTGGCGCGTTTAGTGGCCTGAATGACGCTCATCTTGCTAACTCCATTTGGCTCGAGAAATCACGGCCGCTCGACGACCGTCACGCCGTCCGGTCCGGCCAGTATGGCGGTCTGCGCGAGGCCGATAAACAGACCATGCTCCATGACTCCGGGAATGCCCGAAAGCGCATGCGCCAGCGCTTTCGGATCGTCAATCCGGCCCAGCGCGGCGTCGATAATCCAGTGGCCGCCATCCGTGACGAAAGCATGGCCGTCCTTGCCCTGCCGTATCGCCAGCGGTCCGGGCCGCTGGATCGCCGCGATGGCCTTCTCGATGGCCCGCCGCGTGGCAGCCCACGCCGAACGGCGCCACCTCGATCGGCAGCGGAAAGCGCCCGAGCGCGGCAACCCATTTGCTCTGATCGGCGATCACGATCATGCGCGCGGAGGCTGCGGCAACGATCTTTTCCCTCAGCAGCGCGCCGCCGCCGCCCTTGATCAGGCTGAGATCGGGCGCGATTTCGTCGGCACCGTCCACGGTCAGGTCGAGCTCCGGCGTTTCATCGAGCGTGGTCAGCGCAATGCCACAGCGCTCGGCATCGGCGCGCGTAGCTTGCGACGTCGGCACCGCAATGATGTCCAGCCCGGCCCGCACGCGTTCGCCGATCAGCTCCACGAAATGCTTCGCGGTTGAGCCGGTGCCGAGCCCGAGCCGCATGCCGGGACGCACGAATTCGACGGCGCGAGCAGCAGCTGCGCGTTTTTGGGCATCGGCGTTCATCGCGACCGGTTGAGGATTCAAGCGTGGATTAGGGACTTTTTGCCACGCCTATCTAGCCCCGATCGCCCCGCCTGGGTAGCCCTCCCCCGGAAGGCCTTTCACTTTGCGGTATCCTGCGCTAGCGATCCGCCCATGGCCGCCCCAACCATCGTTTTCGACCTCGACGGCACCCTGATCGATACCGCGCCCGATCTCGTTGACACCCTCAACGTGGTGTTCGCGCGGGAAGGATTGCCGCCGGTGCCCTATGAGACCGCGCGCAACCTGATCGGTGGCGGCGCGCGGATGATGATCGCGCGCGGAATCGCGGCGGAAGGTATCGCCATCGCGCCGGCAAAGCTCGAGCAATTGTTCGCCGATTTCATCGCGCACTATACCGAGCACGTCGCCGACCGTTCGCGGCCATTTCCGGGACTGACCGATGCGCTCGATGCGCTCGCAGCCGGCGGCTCCCGGTTTGCCGTCTGCACCAACAAGCTCGAACGATTGTCGGTTCTGCTGCTCAAAGAACTCAAGCTCGCCGACCGGTTCGCGGCGATCTGCGGGCAGGATACGTTCGGCATACAAAAGCCCGATCCGGAAGTGCTGCGCCGCACGGTCGCGGCAGCCGGCGGAAGCCTGCCGCATTCGATTATGATCGGGGACTCCGCCACCGATATCCGGGCCGCGCGCGCAGCCGGAATTCCGGTCATTGCCGTCGACTTCGGCTATAGCGAGCGGCCGGTGTCCGAATTTGGGCCGGACAGGATTATCAGCCACTTTGCGCAATTGCCGGCGGCCATCGCTGCGATTTCGCCCACGAATTGATGCTGGTAGCGGCCGATATGGTTAATGCGGTAAGGTTAATGCAGTACTACCGGTTGCGCCTCCATGACCGCGACCGTATCCTGTTGAATAGGGGCGGGTTCTATCGCTCGAGTGGACGGGTTTAAACATTATGTATCGAGTAATCGCGATCGTGAGCGGGGGGCTCGCTCTTGCGGCGTGTTCATCGACACCCGACTGGATGAGTCTCGACGCGCTGAAGCCGGCGCCGGCAATGGACACGGTGCGTTTCGAGTCCGAGCCGCCGGGCGCGGAAGCCAAGACCTCCAGCGGGCAAACCTGCCGCACGCCCTGCGCGCTCGCACTGCCGGTCAATGCGGGGGTGGCGGTTACTTTCACACTGAATGGCTATCAACCGGCTACGGAAAATGTCGAGCCAGTTTCGGTTGGCACCGGCTTGCCGGAATTGCGGCCGAATCCGGTGCTGGTCGAGCTCACGCCCGCGGCGGCGCTCCGCCGGCGGTCAAGCCGTAAGCCGGTCAAGAAACCGGTCGCGAAGAAGCCAACCGCCAAGCCGGCCGCAAAGCCGGCCGCCACAAGCTCGTCCGCCCCTCCCCCGATGACGGCGGCGCCGGCGCAGCAGCAAGCCCCCTGGCCGTCCGCGCCGCAGCCAACGCGCTAGCAAAACCCCGTCAGAGCTCATTTGAGTGCCTTTGGCGTCGCTTGAGCGCGCGCCTATCGTCGGCTGGACGCTATGGCCATTATCGGCCACACTTCCTATATCGGAAGCCCGCCGACCGCCGTGCGGGGATGGATTATGGCAGCAACCAACGGCACCTCCACACTTGATCGCGATCGCGCCGGCATCCGCCCGCGCGCGCTGATCGACCCATTTCATCGCGCCATAACCTATTTGCGGGTCTCGGTGACCGACCGCTGCGATTTCCGCTGCGTCTATTGCATGTCGGAGCACATGACGTTCCTGCCGAAGGCCGATCTGCTCAGCCTGGAGGAACTCGACCGGCTGTGCAGTGCGTTCATCGCCAAAGGCGTGAGCAAGCTGCGCCTGACCGGCGGCGAGCCGCTGGTGCGGCGCGGCATCATGACGCTGGTTTCTTCGCTGTCGCGTCATCTCGCCAGCGGGGCACTCAAGGAGCTCACGCTCACCACCAATGCCTCGCAATTGGAAAAATACGCCCCCGAGCTCAAGGCGCACGGCGTCAAGCGCATCAATGTTTCGCTCGACACCCTGGATGCCGACAAGTTCCGCGCCATCACGCGCTGGGGCGATCTCTATAAGGTGCTGGCCGGCATCGATGCCGCGCAAGCCGCCGGTCTACAGGTGAAGATCAACGCCGTGGCGCTCAAGGGCGTCAACGAGGATGAGATCGGCAGCCTGCTCGCTTGGGCGCACGGGCGCGGCATGGATCTCACGGTGATCGAGGTGATGCCGCTGGGCGAAATCGGAGAAGACCGGCTCGAACAGTATCTGCCCTTGTCGATGGTGCGGGCGCGTCTGGCCGAGCGCTATACACTTGAAGACATCGATTATCGCACCGGCGGACCGGCCCGCTATGTGCGCGTCAAGGAAACCGGCGGGCGGCTCGGCTTCATCACGCCGATGACGCATAATTTCTGCGAGTCATGCAACCGGGTGCGCATCACCTGCACCGGCACGCTCTATATGTGCCTTGGCCAGGACGATGCCGCCGATCTGCGCAGCCCCCTGCGCGCTTCCGAAAGCGACGATCTCGTCCATGCCGCGATCGACGAGGCGATTACCCGCAAGCCCAAGGGGCATGATTTCGTGATCGATCGTCGTCACCAACGTCCGGCGCTGGCGCGTCACATGAGCGTGACCGGCGGCTAGGCTGCGCGTTCCTGCGCGGTCACCAGATCTCGCAATTCCTCCAGGCGCAGCCGGGCCGGCCGAAAACATAGTCCAAAACTGTCGCCGGCGTTGCGCACAATTTCGGCGGTAATCGCTTTCATGCCGGGGAACTTCAAGGCGACATGGTTGCCGACCGCGAGATTTTCCGCAGCTTCTATACGCGCGCCGCCCTCGCTGATGTCATGGACCGCCACCTCGACGGCCTAACCATCGCGTTCCAGGCGCGCGGTCAACTTCACTTCGTAGCGCGGGAATTCGCGCAAATCGGCATTGACCGCCTTGCGCACGATATCGGGAATCTCGCGACATAGAATTTGCGACGTCGATTGCATCGTCTCGGCCACCGCCGACACGTCCTGCGCGGTTGCGCGCGAGCGCTGCACCATGTCGGCGATGCCGGCCATGCGCCCGGCAACATCGGATACCGCGGCGCTGGTTTCGCGCGCGCTGGCGGCGAAATTTTCAGTGGCGTCGCGCTGCTGTTCGACCGCCGCGGATACCGAGACCGTGACGTCGGAGAGCTGATCGATGGCCTCGGCGACGCTCGACAGCGCGGCCACGACTTCGTGCGTGGTGGATTGAATCTCGGCAACCTTGGCGCCGATCTGTTCGGTCGATTTGCCGGTCTGCGTCGCCAACGACTTGACCTCGGAGGCGACCACGGAAAAGCCGCGCCCGGCTTCGCCGGCGCGCGCCGCCTCGATGGTGGCGTTGAGCGCGAGCAAATTGGTCTGCGCTGCGATATCGTTGATCACTGTGACGATGTCACCGATCTGGTTGGCCGCCTTAGCCAGCGCGTCGATGGTCGCACGCGAGGCATTGGCGCGCGCGACAGTTTCGCGGCCGAAGCCGCTGCCGCGCCGCACCTGCTCGGATATCTCGCCGATCGCCCGGATCACCTGGTCGGACAAATGGCCCGCGGCCTGATTCATGGCGCGCGAGCCCTCGGCGGCGCGCACGGTCTCGTCGAACGCCGCCCCCACGGTCTCCAGCGCCGCCAGCATGTCTCCGGCCTTTGACTGTAGGGTCGCGGTGCCGTCCACGATCGGCTGGATGCCGACCTCGGTCGCAGACTCAACCTGTCGTGCCAGGTTGGACAAGTTGACGCGACGCGAGGCCTGCCATGTGCGGTCGAGGTCGTTATGCACCAGTTCGCGGCGCTGGCGCTCGCCAATGACCTCTGCAAGCCTATCGGTGGCGGCCAAGAGACGCGCGATTTCGCCGCGGGTCGGCCGCAAGGGCGCCGCGGATTCAAGCTCCGCATAGGCGATGGCGTCGATGGTATCGGCCGCCTGGGCCACCGGGCGCACGATTCCGCGCGCGATCACCAGGACCACCGCCCCCACCACGCTGGCGGTGACGAGCCCAATAAAAATCTCGGCATAGGCAGCATTGGTCTCGTTGAGAAATGGCATCAGCGCCGCGGTCAACAATGGGACCGACAGCATGGCGGCCAGCGGCAGCAGGACGGCCGCAGTAAGCTGCTCGGCGATGGTGAACTGCCGCATGCCCGTTCCCCACGCACCGCAGCCGACCGACGATCGGCATAGGCGCCGCCGCCCCCCGAAGGGCAGGCCAGCGGCTTATTTAGCGGCAAGCTGGTTAACCGAGGGTTTAGAGTTCGTTAACCATGCGTTTCGGCCTGCTACGCGGGGTCAGGGGGCCCGCTCCACCGTACCCGGCAAGGGCTCTATGGCCACCCTTCAGCGCCCCGCGGTCTGCTACCAATTTCTCCATTGACGCCTCATGGCGGCATCGGATTAAGGTGGCGGGCTTGGTCTCTCGGCCAAGCCATGGGGAAATAAAGCAAAAATAAAATACCGGCCGGCGCTACCGCAACGGCCGGGCAGAGGGGGAAATACAAGTGAGCGGCCTCGACGCAATGCTCAAGACGTTGCTGCCGGCGACGCGCGTGGTCGACGCCGTCAACACCTGGATCGGCAGGCGCGTGTCGTGGCTGATCCTTGCCGCCGTGGTGGTGTCGGCGGCTAATGCCAGCGTGCGCAAGATTTTCGATACCTCGTCGAATTCCTGGCTCGAGCTGCAATGGGTGCTGTTCAGCATCGTGTTCCTGCTGTGCTCGCCGTGGACCCTGCTCTCCAACGAGCACATCCGCATCGACATCGTGAACAACATGCTGCCGAAGCGCTTGCGCGACAGCATCGACGTGGTTGGGCATGCATTCTTCCTGTTGCCGCTGACCATCATCTTGATCATCACCGGCATTCCCTTCTTCTATCGCTCCATCGAGATCAACGAGCAGTCGGGGAATGCCGGCGGCCTGCCGCAATGGCCGAGCCAAGGCACTGATCATGATCGGATTCGCGATGCTGTTCGTCCAAGGCGTTTCCGAGTTGATCAAGCGCATCGCGGTCATGCGCGACCTCATTCCGGATCCGCACGCAACGCAAGTGCACGCCCTCGAAGCCGAGGTCGAGCACATTGTCGAAGCGATCGAAAAACGCTGAGCGCCAGTAGCGGTCCCCGGAGTCATATAATGGAAGCCTTTCTCATCCACAACATGGCGCCGATCATGTTCGGCGCCCTGGTGGTCTTCCTGCTGCTCGGTTATCCGGCGGCCTTCTCGCTTGGCGCGGTCGGCTTGATCTTCGGCCTGGTCGGAATCGAGTTGGGTCTGTTCGTACCGAACTTTCTACAAGCCCTGCCGGAGCGCATCTACGGAGTGATGGGCAACGACACGCTGCTGGCGATCCCATTCTTCACCTTCATGGGATTGGTGCTCGAACGTTCCGGCATGGCGGAGGACCTGCTCGACACCATCGGGCAATTGTTCGGCACCGTGCGCGGCGGCCTCGCTTACGCGGTCATTTTCGTCGGCGCGCTGCTCGCCGCCACCACCGGCGTGGTCGCCGCGTCGGTGATTTCCATGGGGCTGATCTCGCTGCCGATCATGATGCGCTACGGCTATGACCGGCGCGTGGCCTCCGGTGTCATTGCGGCGTCCGGCACACTGGCGCAGATCATTCCGCCCTCGCTGGTGCTCATCGTGATGGCCGACCAACTCGGCAAGTCGGTCGGCGACATGTATGAGGGCGCCTTCATTCCCGGCATCACTCTCGCCGGACTCTACGCCATCTACATTTTCCTCGTGACGATGATGTTCCCGAAGGCGACTCCGGGTCTTCCGCAGGAAGCGGTCGGATTCCGCGAAGCCGATGGCAGCCGCGGCCTGATATCGCTCGGCATACTGACGTGTAGTCAGCGGCGTGTTCGGCTGGCTGATGATGCGGCATTCCGAGACGCACGGCGCCGATTTTGTCGTGCTCACCATGTTTTTTGCGATCATGTTCGCTTTCGCCGTCGCCATCCTGAACTGGATCGTCGCCCGCTTTACCGGCTTCCGCTTCCTGTCGCACATGGCGCAGCAGACCACCTTCGTGATGGTGCCGCCGCTGTTCCTGATCTTCCTGGTGCTCGGCACCATCTTCATCGGCGTTGCCACCCCAACCGAGGGCGGCGCCATGGGGGCGAGCGGCGCGCTGATCCTCGGCGCGCTCAAGCGGCGGCTGACCTGGGACCTGGTGCGCCAAGCGGTCGAATCCACCGCCAAATTGTCGGCCTTCGTGCTTTTCATCCTGATCGGCGCGCGCGTGTTCTCGCTCACATTCTACGGCGTCAGCGGTCATATCTGGGTTGAAAGCCTGCTGACCTCGTTGCCTGGCGGGCAATTCGGCTTCCTGATCTTCGTCAATGCCTTCGTGTTCGTGCTCGCCTTCTTCCTGGACTTCTTCGAGCTTGCCTTCATCGTCATTCCCTTGCTTGGCCCCGCTGCCGAGCATCTCGGCATCGACCTGATCTGGTTCGGCGTCATTCTCGGCGTCAATATGCAAACCTCTTTCATGCACCCGCCGTTCGGGTTTGCCTTGTTCTATCTGCGCTCGGTCGCGCCGCGCGAACCTTATAACGACCGGGTCACCGGCAAACGCACGGATGGGATCACCACCGGGCAGATTTATTGGGGCGCGGTGCCGTTCGTGGTGATCCAGGTGATCATGGTGCTGCTGGTGATCTTGTTCCCGGCCATGGTCATGCACTACAAGGGCGCCGCCTCGACCATCGATCCGAACAAGGTAAGGATTGAAATTCCGCAGATCGATTTGCCGCCGCTCGACATGAACGAGCCACCGAAATTCAAATAACGGCTCAGTCGACAGAAAACGGCCCCGGATTCTCAGCTCCGGGGCCGCTTTTATTTAATCCTACGATCAGCTGCGCGAGTGGCGGATCATGAAGGAGTCGTAGCCCAGTTCGGCGACCTGGAACCATTGGTAGCCGTTGTTCGTAAAGGTCGTCATTGATTCATAGACCTTCTTGAAGTTTTCGTTGGTTGCCGAGATTTCGCTGTGCAGTTCCTTGGCTGCCTTGAAGCAGGCTTCCATGATCGCGGGCGAGAAGCCGTGCAGCTTCACGCCGTTGGCGAGCAACCGCCGGAGCGCCGCCGGATTGACCTCGTCGTACTTCGCGATCATCCAGGTGTTGGCGAAATGGCCGGCCTGTTCGAGAATCGCCTGGTAGTTTTTCGGCAGCGCGTTCCACTTGTCGAGATTGACGAAGGTGAACAGCATCGAGCCGCCTTCCCACCAGCCGGGATAGTAGTAGTGCGGCGCGACCTTGTAGAAGCCAAGCTTCTCGTCGTCGTACGGGCCGACCCATTCGGCAGCGTCGATGGTGCCCTTCTCCAGCGCCGGGTAGATGTCGCCGGCCGCGATCTGCTGCGGGACCGAGCCGAGTTTCTGCAGCACGCGCCCGGGGAATCCGCCGATGCGCATCTTAAGGCCCTTGAGATCGTCGACGTTATTGATCTCCTTGCGGAACCAGCCGCCCATCTGGCAACCGGTATTGCCCGCAAGCAGCGCCGTGCAATTGTACTTCTTGTAGAACTCGTTGAGCACTTCCTTGCCGCCGCCGAGCGTCCACCAGCCCTGGTTCAGCCGCTGGTTGGGCCCGAACGCGACCGAGGTGCCGAAGGCGAAGGTCGGGTCCTTGCCGAAATAGTAGTAAGAGGCGGAGTGGCCGCACTCGACGGTACCGTTCTGCACCGCATCGACGACCTGCAGGCCGGGCACGATTTCGCCGCCGGCGAATACCTGAATCTGGAATTTGCCGTCGGTCGCCTCGGCGACCGCCTTGGCCATCATTTCCGCACCGCCGAAGAGCGTGTCGAGCGACTTCGGCCAGCTTGTGGTCATGCGCCATTTGAGTTCCGGCATCGACTGCGCGATCGCCGGCGACGGCAACCGCGCCCGCGGCAACGCCAACGCCCGCAGTTTTCAAGAATTGACGACGCTTCATCCTGTTACCCTCCCTGTTGTTTTTGATAGCGGGAGCTCCCCGCTACCGCGTGCACCCGTTATTTGACCCTCCGGGGCATGGCTGGAACCATGACGGAGCCCGATTCGCTAAATCCAGTCTGCACCGGTTCGACCAAAGTTGTAAGTGGGGGCGGCGCCCGGAAAGGCGCCCAAAAAGCATCGGGGCCGGCTTTGTGGGCCGGCCCCGATCCGATTTATCTAATAGTCGATCGATTCTTGCGCCGATCAGCTCTTGCCGCGATGGCGGATCATGAAGGACTTCGTAGGTGTATTCCGCCACCTGCCACCACAGGTTCTCGTCTTCGCGGAAGGCCATCTGCGATTTGTAGATTTTTTTAAAGTCGGCATTGACGGCGGACGTCTCGGCGTTGACCTCGTTCGACGCTTTGAGACAGGCTTCCATGATCTCCTGGCTAAACGGCCGAAGTTGCGTGCCGGCCGCCACCAGACGTTTCAACGCCTGCGGATTGCGCGCATCGTATTTGGCCTGAACATCCATATTGGTGTAGCCGGCCGCCGCCGTGAGCAGTGACTGATACGCCTTCGGCAGTGCGGCCCACTTGTCGGTATTGATGTAGAAGTGCAGCGCAGTGCCGCCTTCCCACCAGCCCGGATAGTAATAGTATTTCGCGACCTTGTAGAAGCCGAGCTTTTCGTCGTCGTACGGCCCGACCCACTCGGCAGCGTCAATGGTGCCCTTCTCGAGCGCCGGATAGATGTCGCCGCCGGCAATCTGCTGGGGAATGGCGCCGAGCTTCTGCAAGGTCTTACCGGCCCAGCCGCCGATACGCATCTTGAGACCCTTGAGATCGTCGACGGCCTTGATCTCCTTGCGGAACCAGCCGCCCATCTGGGTGCCGGTGTTGCCGCCGGAAATGCCGTAGAGTTTGAACTTCTTGGTAAACTCATTGAGCATGTCCTGGCCGCCGTGATCCTGGAACCAGGCGTTTTGCTGGCGCGAATTCAGCCCGAACGGAAGCGAATTGCACAGCGCAAAGGTCGGATCCTTGCCGATAAAATAATAGGCCGCGGTGTGGCACATCTCGACGGTCTGGTTGCCGACCGCATCGACGGCCTGGAACGGCGGCACGATCTCGCCACCGGCGAAGCATTGAATCTGGAATTTGTTATCGGTTGCTTCGCCGACATATTTCGCCAGCGTCTCGGCCGCGCCATAGGCGGTGTCGAGCGATTTCGGGAAGCTCGACGTTAGCCGCCACTTGAGCTCCGGCATCGATTGCGCGATCGCCGGCTTGGCGATGACCGCGGTCGCTGCACCCGCGCCAAGCGCGGTAAGAAATTTGCGGCGTTTCATTGAACTCTCCCGTTAACGGTTTATGGGGACTAGCGAAAACGGCCGCCTCCACATCGCTACAGATTGCGGCCCCGGCCCCATTAGCGCAAGCCGCCAAGACCAACAATTGGTAGCATACCGGACGACTGCACACTATCGGGGGCAGCCAGCTCATATTAGCTTGCCGGCCGCCAGTTCGATCCGCGACACCACCCCGAGCAGGGCGGCGGCGTCGAGGGGCGGTCGTTTGGGCGCATCCTCGGCCGCGAAGGCCTGCTTGAGCTGGGCAAATCCCTGGCGCATGTCGCGCAATGCCCCCGGGTTTTTCGCTTCAAGATCGCCCGCCACGCTTTCGATCATGCGGTCCGCCTGCAAGATGAAGCCGCGCGCAGTCTGGTAGCCGACCGGGTGCGCGAGGCGGTCCATGGCGTAGGCATCTTCGTATTCCTCCGGCGCGGTCTTTAGCGTCGCGATCGCCACCTCCACCACGAAGCGCGGCCAGTCCGGCTGCCGAGCTTTGAGGCCGGCATCGGCGGCGGCGAGTGCGTTCTCCACTTTTTCGCGGGCCTTCGGATATTGCTTGGGGTTGCGCGCCTCGACCGTGCGCGCCAGCGCCTTGAGCGCTTCGTCAAACGGCGGGGTCTTGTAGCCGCGCAAGTCTTCGCGAATGACGCCGTAGATTTCCTTGAGCGGAAACATGAAATGCGGATGCGCGTCGTTCCAATCGCGTTGCTTGACCAATTCCTCGCCGGTCAGCAAGTGGCCGCGAATGAGGGTGATGAAACGGCCGAATGCGACATCCGGCGGCAAGGCAGCGGAAATTTTGGGAGCGGCCTCCCCTTCGGGTTTCGCCGGTGCTTGCACAGCCGCTTGCGCCTGGGCGGATCCGAACCGAACGTCATCAGCCCGCCGACGGCAACAGCGAGCGCGGCAAGGCCGAGCCAGGTCGCGGTTCGCAGCATCATCGCTCACTCCAGCCAGCGGGCATGGCGCCGCAAACTACGCTTCGATCACGATCTTCGGCGCCGTGCGCCCGGCGGCAACGCCGCCCTTGATCTGATCGAGCACCTTGGCGGCGATCTCGCGATAGATTTTGGCGTGCGGGCCGTCCGGCTCGGTGGCGACCACCGGCATACCGGAATCCGATTTCTCGCGGATGGTCATGTGCAGCGGCACCTCGCCGAGGAACGGCACGCCCTGGCGCTCGGCTTCCTTGCGCGCGCCGCCATAGCCGAAAATATCCGAGCGCGTGCCGCAGCTCGGGCACAGGAAATAGCTCATGTTCTCGACGATGCCGAGCACCGGCACGTTGACGCGCTTGAACATGGCAACGCCGCGCCGCGCGTCGATCAGCGCGAGATCCTGCGGCGTCGAGACGATGACCGCGCCTTTCAGCGGCACCTGCTGCGCCATGGTGAGCTGTGCGTCGCCGGTGCCGGGCGGCATGTCGACCACCATGACGTCGAGCTGGCCCCACTCCACTTCGCGCAGCATCTGCGTGATCGCCGACATCACCATCGGCCCGCGCCAGATCATCGGCGTCTCTTCGTCGATCAGAAATCCGATCGACATCACCGAGAGTCCGTAACGCTCGATCGGCTTGAGCCTGGTGCCGCCGATGGTCTGCGGCTTCTCCTTGATGGCGAGCAGCTTGGGCAGCGAGGGCCCGTAAATATCCGCATCGAGCATGCCGACTTTCAAACCGAGATCGCGCAGGCCGAGCGCGAGATTGACCGCGGTGGTGGATTTGCCGACGCCGCCCTTGCCGGAGGCGACCGCGATCACCGCATCGACGCCGGGGATGCCGGGCTGCACCTTGTCGGCGGGATGGGCCGCACGCTGCGGTTGGGTGGCGACGTGGGCCGGCTGCGGCCCGCGCGTCGCGGCGCCAGCGGCGCGCTCGGCGGTCAAGGCCACCAGCGCGGATTGCACGCCGGGAATGGCGCGCACGGCCGCTTCGGCCGCCGCGCGCACCGGCTCCCAGGCCTTCACCGCCGCGGCATCGACGCTGATGGAGAAGAACACCTTGCCGTCGGTGACGACAATGTCGGACAGCACGCGCGCGTCGGTGAGCGCCGCGCCGCCGGGCGATGGTACCTTCGCCAGCGCGCTAAAAACCTGCTCCTTGGTCACCGCCATAATCACAATTCCCTTTGACTTGGCCGCCCGCTCGCGTCGCCACCATAATCTCAAGGGTCGGGCGGTCAATGCGTGGCTTGCTCAAGAAAGGTTGACGCGCCTGCCCCTGAAATGACCTATTGAGAGATAGGCATCGGCGAAGGCCAGCCAATATTCGTTGAGTTTCGCAGGGAGAACGACGATGGCGAAGGTGGCGTTTCTGGGCTTGGGCGTCATGGGCTACCCCATGGCCGGGCATCTCAAGAACAAAGGCGGGCACGAGGTGACGGTCTACAACCGCACCGCCGCAAAGGCCGCGAAATGGGTGGCGCAATATGGCGGCAAGTCCGCCCCAACCCCGAAGGCCGCCGCCGAGGGTCAGAATTTTGTGATGGCTTGCGTGGGCAATGACAATGACCTGCGCGAGGTCACGCTTGGGACCAACGGCGCCTTTGCCGGCATGGGCAAGGGCAAGGTGTTCGTCGACCACACCACGGCGTCGGCCGAGATCGCGCGCGAACTTTACGCCGCGGGAAAAAAGAGCGGCTTCGATTGCATCGACGCGCCGGTATCGGGCGGTCAGGCCGGCGCCGAAAACGGCGTGCTCACGGTGATGTGCGGCGGCGATGCCGAGCCGTTCGCCCGCGCCGAAAAGGTGATCGCGGCTTACGCCCGCGCCTGCAATCTACTGGGCTCGTCCGGCTCCGGTCAGCTGTCCAAGATGGTCAACCAAATCTGCATCGCCGGTCTGGTGCAGGGCCTGGCCGAAGGCATCCATTTTGCGAAAAAATCCGGCCTCGACGTCGAGAAACTGATCGCCACCATCTCCAAGGGTGCCGCGCAGTCCTGGCAAATGGAGAACCGCTACAAGACCATGGCGGCTGGCAAATTCGATTTTGGCTTCGCGGTCGACTGGATGCGCAAGGATTTGGGGATTTGCATGGGCGAGGCGCGCAAGAACGGCGCGCATTTGCCGGTCACCGCGCTGATCGATCAATTCTATTCCGAAATCCAGACCATGGGCGGCAAGCGCTGGGACACGTCCAGCCTGATCGCCCTGCTCGACCGGTGAACCTGGTTGGTTGTGGCCAGGACGTCCCCGGTCACAACAACGTCGACACTATGCGCGGGCGCTCGGCCGCGCCGACACCGCGGCGTGCCAGCGTTTCACGTTGCTGGCCCCCTCGGGCATGGTGAGCCGCGCCGGCTTCATGAAATCGACGGCGACCAGCGCGGTGATGTCGGCAACCGAGTAACGGTCGCCGGCGATAAATTCGCGGGTGCCCAATTCACGGTCGAGCAGTTCGAGGAACCAGGGCACCCGCGGCTTGTTGGCCTCGGCCCAAGCCGGCACCTGCGGCACTTCCAACTCCTTCATCGCCGGATGCAGATGGCGAAACACCGCCGCCACGTTGGCGAAGAAATTGATCTCGCAGCGCCGGTTCCACATTTCCACCAGCGCGATCTCCTTAGGCCCGACCCCGAACAACGGCGGCTCCGGCTGCAGCGCCTCGAAATAGCGGCAGATGGCGATCGACTCGGTGATCACGGTGCCGTCGTCGAGCACCAGCGCCGGCATGCGCTGCAAGGGGTTGATCGCCGTGTATTCCGGCGTCTTGTGCTGCATGGCCATGATGTCGACCTGCTCGGTCGGCACCGTGATGCCCTTCTCGGCGAGGAAAATACGCGCGCGCCGGGGGTTCGGCGCCTGCCTGCTGTCATAGAGCTTCATTTCCTTAACTCCCGGTCCGTCTTTCCCCTCGGCGGCAGCCGATCATGGGGAAAAAGCCCTGTCAAACCGGCCGGTAACAAACGTTAACCAGTGTCTTTAGATCACTCTTAAGCTTGGTCTTAAGGAATTTGGGCGAGGTTGGCGTCAGGTCTTGTGCGTTTAAGCGTCAATTCATGCCGATTCCAAGCGAACAGCCCGATCTATCCGCGCTGCCACCGGAAACCTCGCCGGCGAAGCGCCGCCTTGCCGCACAATATGTGCGCGAGGCGCGCGACCGGCTGACGTCGTCGAGCGGCACCCGCCCCGCCTTCGATTACGAGTTGCTGCGGCAATACGCGCAAAACCGGCTCTCCGCATCGCTGGTGATCCTGTTGCTGGTGGCCACCATCGGCTTCCTGTCGAGCCTGTGGGTCGGCGCGGTTACCGCCGGCGCCTGGACCGCATCGGTTCTCGTTATTCACGCCGTCATGATCACCAATTGCCGGCAATTCCTCGAACTGCCGATGGTCGAGATATCGGCGCGCGCTTGGCGGCTGCGCTTCATCATGCTCGACCTGTTTTACGGGCTAGCCTGGATGTTCATCCTGGTCCATCCGGTCGGCGTCGACGAAAGCTCGGGCACCTTCATGCTGTTCGTGATGCTTCTGGTGGTGGCGATCTCCAGCATGCTGGCCTCGAGCCTGCCGATGGCGGTGTTTGCCGCCACGTTTCCGGTTACCGCCGCAATCGCGCTCGACTTCGTGGTGCGGGGCACGCTGCGCGACTACATCCTCGCGGTCATGGCCATAACCGCGCAAGGCTACTTCGCCGTGCTCGCCTATCGGCTCTATTCGACCACGCTGGCGACGCTGGAAGCGCGCGCGGAAAAAGATTTGCTGATCGGCGAGCTGGAGCAGGCGAAATCGGTGTCCGACGAGGCGCGGCGGCGCGCGGAAGCCGCCAATATCTCCAAGTCACGTTTCCTCGCGCAGATGAGCCACGAATTGCGCACGCCGCTCAACGCCATCCTTGGCTTCTCGGAAGTGATGAAGGCCGAAGTGTTCGGCGAGCACACAGTGCCGGCCTACAAGGAATATTCCGCCGATATCCATAATTCCGGCGTGCATCTGCTCGGGCTGATCAACGAGATTCTCGACCTGTCGCGCATCAAGGCCGGCCGCTACGAGCTCAACGAGGAATCCATTTCGCTGGCCGGCATCGTCGAGGATTGTCATCACCTGCTGAAGCTGCGTGCGACCAACCGCGGCATCATCATTCACGAGATGTTCGAAAGCGACCTGCCACGGCTGTGGGCGGATGAGCGCGCAGTGCGTCAGATCTGTCTCAACCTGCTGTCCAATGCGATCAAGTTCACGCCGCAGGGCGGCGAAGTCTGGCTAAAAGTCGGCTGGACCGCTTCGGGCGGCCAATACATGAGCGTCATGGACACCGGGCCGGGCATCCCCGAGGAGGAGATTCCAATCGTGCTGGCCTCCTTCGGCCAGGGCTCCAATTCGATCAAATCTGCCGAACAGGGTGCCGGCCTCGGCCTGCCGATTGCCAAGAGCCTGGTCGATCTGCACGGCGGCTCGTTCGTGCTCAAATCCAAGCTGCGGATCGGTACCGAGGTGGTGGTCACCTTCCCGCCCGAACGGGTGGTCGCGGCGATGGCGCCGATGACCGAGCACGCGCCATCACTCGCGCCGGCACCGGGCGAGCCGATCCTCAGCCCGGAGGAAAAGCACCGACTCACCAGGCGGCCGCTGTTCCGGGCCGGGACTTGATTTAAACCCCTTGCGACAATCGCGACGATTGCCTTCCCGCTTGCCTTGCTTATGTTCGCATCCGATTTGGCCCCGAGACCGACGATGATCGAAAGCCCCTGCGTCAAGATCTGCACGCTCGACGCCCGTTCCGGGCTGTGCCTCGGTTGCGGCCGCACGATCGAGGAGATCGCGCGCTGGACTGCCATGGGCGCCGCCGAGCGCGCCCGCGTGATGGGCAAGCTTTCGGGCCGGCTCGCCGCCGGCCGCGCCGAAACCGCCAGCGCGACAGGATAATGCCGTGAGCCGCCGCCTGACCTGGTCGTTCGTGTTTGGCGTAGCGCTGTCGCTGGCAGCGCTGATCGCCAGCAACGACCAGGACGCCATCGCCAATCTGCTGAGCCACGACATGGGATCGCTTGCGCTCAAGCTCGCGCTAGTGATTTTTGCCGGCGGGCTGGTGCTGACCCTGTACCGCGAGCGGCTGTCGCAGGCGCTCGAGATCATGCTGTTCTGGGCCGTGCTCGGCCTGTTGCTGGTGGTCGGCTACAGCTACCGTTTCGAGTTGCGCGAAGTCGCCGACCGCGTAATCGCGGAATTGATGCCGGGCCACGTGGCCGGCCGCGGCCGCGATGTGCAGGTCGTGCGGGGCAGCGGCGGCGACTTCGCGGTCGGCGCGCACATCAACGGCGCGCGCGTGCCCATGGTGCTCGACACCGGCGCCAGCTCGGTGGTGCTCACGCAGCAAGCGGCCAAGGCCGCCGGCCTGCCGCTCGAAGTGCTCGACTATTCCGATCAACGTGGACACCGCCAACGGCCGCACCCGCGCCGCGCCGGTGACGCTCGACCGCCTCGCCGTCGGCGGGCTGATCGAGCGCTCGGTGCCGGCGCTGGTGGCGCAGCCGGGCCAACTTAAAAACAACCTGCTTGGCATGACCTTCCTCAACCGGCTGGAAAGCTGGGAGGTGCGCGGCGACCGGCTGCGCATGCGTGGCAATCCGTAACGCGACGCTACCGCCGAATTATATGGCGATTTCGACTCAGACATGCGCGCGCGCGGTGCGATCCCGATTAGTAAGCTAGATTAACAAAGCGCTTTGCATTCCGGTTTCTTAACTTCCTTAATCGTTAGCGCAGAACGTCGCCGTAAGGCTAAGGAGCCAAGTCGGGGTATTCTGAATGCTCGCGTCCTTTCGCAAAAATTCTATTTTAACAAATTACCAACCGTGTTCTGTCACTCAAGTTTGCGCTGTTGTTCGCCACCGGGTGCATCGCATCCGTCCTAATTGTCGACCTCACGCTTGACGGCTTCGAGTCGTGGCAAAAATTCCGATATGCGCAAGAGTTGCGCACCGCCGATACCGCGGCCAATCGCTTCGTGAACGGTATCTATTTTCTATTGCTCGAACAGCCCAGCGTGAAGTTCCAAATCTTGCAAATTCAAAGCGCCACGCGCGAAGCCGTGACGGTAATCTGCAATTTAGATACGACGATCCAGGACGTGAATAACATCGCGGTGGCGGTCGCGGAGGCCGTCGAGCAGCAGCAGGCGGCGACGCAAGACATCGCGCGTAATGTCGGCGAGACCGCATCGGGCACCGAGGACGTCACGCAGCACATTGCGCAGGTGCAGCACGCGGCGATGCACACCGGCCAGGCGGCAAATCAACTGCTTGCCTCGGCAAGCGAGGTTGCCCGCACTTCCTCCGACCTGCGGCGCGACGTCGAGACCTTTTTGTCAGGGGTGCGGGCGGTGTCCTAGATCAGGCTAAAAATAAACCGCAGCACCACCAGGATCAGGAAACAGCCGAAGGCGATTTCCAGCTTGCGCCGCGGTAGCCAATGCGCCAGCCGCACGCCATAGCTCGCCGTAAAGCTCGACACCGGCGCCATCAGCACAAAGCCGATCACCGACACGAAGCCGATGGATAGCGGCGGCAGTTTCGCCATGTGCGGCCAGCCGGCCAGCATGTAGCCGATGGAGCCGGCAATGGTAATCGGCACGCCGATGCCGGCCGAGGTCGCCACCGCGCGCTGCATCGGCTGGCCGTAAAGCGTGAGCACCGCGTTCGACACCGAGCCGCCGCTCACGCCTACCAGCGAGGAAATCAGCCCGGTGATGAAGCCGTAGAACGCTAGCAACACGCGGCCCGGCAGTTCGCTGCCGAGATTCCAGCGATCGCTGCCGAACAGCATTTTGACGCTGATGAAACTGGCAAAGATGACGAAGGTGATCTTGAACACCGGCGCCGGCGCATAGAACGCCGCCACCGAGCCGATCGCCACCCCGGTCACCGCCGGCAGCGCCCACAGGCGCACCACATGTGGGATCACCGCGCCCTTCTTCTTGTGCGCGATATAGGAGCGCACTGTGGTCGGAATAATGATGGCGAGCGAGGTGCCGATGCACATCTGCATGCGCACGTCCTCCGGTACTTGGAGCACGCGGAACACTTCGTACAGTACCGGCACGATAATGGCGCCGCCGCCGATACCGAACAGGCCGGCGAGTACGCCGACCAGAATGCCGGCGCCCGCGATCCAGAGCGCGAGCAGAACGATCTCGCCGATCGGATATCCCAGCAGCATGATTCCCCGGATGGTGCGGCAGGCGAGACTTACTCATTTGCGCATGATCTTATCCGAAAACCGGTTCCCACTTTTCGGGATCATGCGTGGGCTAGGCGGCGATGTTCGACAAATCCTTAGCCGTGTCCACCACCAGCGCCAGCGCATCAGCCATGACGGAAGTGCCAGCCCCAGGCTTGACCGCCTCGGTCGCCAGATGCCGGCGGAAGGCGCGCGCGCCCGGCACCGCGCGGAATAGGCCGAGCACATGGCGGGTGATGGCATGCAACCGCACGCCCTTGGCGAGTTCACGCTCGATATAGGGCGTCAACGCGAGCGCCGCCGCTTTCGGCGACGCAAACGGCGCGGCCTCGCCATAAAGCAACGGATCGACATCCAGCAGGTGCCACGGCTCCTGATAGGCGGCCCGTCCCATCATCACGCCGTCGACCTGTGCAAGCTGCGCTTGCGCCTGCTCGAGGCTGGCGATGCCGCCATTGAGCACGATCTCGAGATCTGGGTGCGCCGCCTTGAGCCGGTGCACGCAAGCGTAGTCGAGCGGCGGCACCTCGCGATTTTCGCGCGGCGACAATCCTTGCAGCCAGGCTTTGCGCGCGTGCACGATCAGCGCGTCCGCGCCCGCCGCCTTGACCGCCTCGGCGAATGAAAACAAAGCCTGATCGGGATCCTGCTCGTCGATGCCGATGCGGCACTTCACCGTCACCGGAATTTTGACCGAGATCTTCATAGCGGCGACGCATTCGGCGACCAGCGCCGGCTCGAGCATCAAACAGGCGCCGAAGCGGCCTTCTTGCACCCGGTCGGACGGGCACCCGACATTGAGATTGATCTCGTCGTAGCGGAAGTTCTCGGCGATGCGCGCCGATTGCGCGAGCGCGGCCGGATCGCTGCCGCCGAGTTGGAGCGCGACCGGATGCTCGAATGGATCGAACCCGAGCAGTTGCGCGCGATTCCCCCGCAGCACCGCGCCGGTGGTGAGCATTTCGGTATAGATAAGCGCCCGGCGCGTGAGCAGGCGATGGAAGAACCGGCAATGCCGGTCGGTC
>CAWFMZ010000013.1:0-121330 GCA_963817045.1 uncultured Alphaproteobacteria bacterium | reverse complement strand
TGTGCACACCTTCGTAAATTGTGTGTGGGGCAGGAATGTAATTGTGCCGCATATAGCTGGCGACAGACGAGCGGTCGACGCGCGGTGTCCAGCCCGGATAGGCACGCAGCGCCTTGAGCTCGGAGCCGAACAGGAAAAGGTCGCCGAACTTCGTCCAATATAGCGGCTTGATACCGAGGCGGTCGCGCACGAGAGTCAGCGTGCGTTCGCGGCGATCCCACAAGCCGATGGTGAACATGCCGATCAGCCGTATCACGGTGGCTGCGATGCCATAGGCTGCGAAGGTCTCAAGCATCACTTCGGTGTCGGAATGCCCACGAAAGCGGACGCCGCGCGCTTCGAGCTCGGGGCGCAGTTCTTGGAAATTGTAGATCTCGCCGTTGAACGCAATGATGAGGCGGCCATTGGCGGAGACCATCGGTTGATGGCCAGCGGGCGAGAGGTCGACTATGGAGAGGCGTCGGTGGGTGAGTGCAATTCCGGCGTCGGGATCGCTCCAAATTCCGTGATCGTCCGGGCCCCGATGGGCGAGGCTATTGGCCATCGCGATCGCGTCGCGCCCGATCTGCTCGCGCGAAGCGGCCGCCGAAGTCAAAACGCCTGCAATGCCGCACATCGCTTATTTCCAGCGTCCGAAAAACTGCGCACCACCGACTACTGATTAACCTGGGCGCAAAGATTAACAACGACGAATTTCAAAAATGTAAAGCGTCGCGCGTTGCGCTGGGAGGGCTCGCAGTGGCTTCCGCGAGTAGCTCGGCCGCAAGAATGGTAAGCCGCGGTTCGAGCGACGGCTGATAGCGCAGCGATACAATGGGAACGCCGAATGGTGGATGCGAGAAATCGTTGTTCGTCAGAAAATCGGCGTGGGCAGGAAATGGATCGGATTGATGATCGCGCATGCTAGAAGCGATGTGAGATACAGAATACCACAATAAAACGATCGCGAACTCATGCGAAAAGCAAAGCAGTTTGTAATTGCAGCGCGTGCGGGTTCCAGCCGGCATACGACAGTTTCCCGCGGGAAAAACAATGGCCTCGGATACTAAGCGGCAACGAACTAAGCCGGTGCTGGTCTATCTGGCCACTGAGGACTGGTACTTCCTATCGCATCGGCTGCCGATGGCGCGCGAAGCGCAACGCGCGGGTTTTGAGGTGCATGTCATCACGCGCGTCAACAAGGACGCCGCGGCCATCGAAGCGCTTGGCTTTCGCCCGCATCCCATGGTGTGGCGGCGAGGGCGCATCAACCCATTCGTCTTTGTTTCTAATATTCGTTCGGTACGCCGGCTTTATCGAAGCATTGATCCCGATCTCGTGCATCACGTGGCGCTGCAGCCCACCATCGTCGGCTCGCTGGCGGCAGCCGGACTTGCGTGCATGTGGCTTAATGCATTGGCTCGTCTCGGCTTCGCGTTCACTTCAGCCATGCCGAAGGCACGGTTAGTGCGGCCGATCCTGCGCGCGTTGCTGCGGTATGTGCTCAGCAACCCGCGCGCGGCGGTGCTGGTGCAAAACCCCGACGACCGCGCAGCGGTCCATAATCTTGACGTTGCCGACGAAAAGAGTTTCGTTATTGCTGGTTCCGGCGTTGAAACCGACAAGCTCGTGCCGCTACCGGAGTTGACCGGTCCGGTCACAGCGGCATTTGTTAGGCGTCTGCTCGACGACAAAGGTATACGCACGTTGGTGAGCGCACATGAAATTCTGGCGGAGCGCGGTCAGCCCGTTCGGCTGCTGATCGCGGGCGAGCCCGATCCCGCCAATCCAGTCTCCATCCCGCCGGACGAGATTGCAGCCTGGCGAGATCGTCCCGGACTGGAACTGCTTGGACATGTGTCGGACATCCGCGACGTGTGGAAGGCAGCTCACATTGCCGTGCTGCCATCGCGGCGGGAAGGATTGCCCAAAAGCCTGCTGGAAGCAGCCGCGTGCGGACGCCCAATCATCGCCACGAATGTGCCTGGCTGCCGCGAGATCGCGCGGCAAGATTTCAACGCGTTGCTGTTGCCGCCGGACGATCCCGTTGCGCTCGCCAAGGCCCTCGGCCGGTTGGCGCAAGATCGAGCGTTGCGCCTGCGTTTTGCAGCGGCTAGCCGAGCTCTGGTTGCGGATCGGTTTTCCAGTGCGCGCATCGGTCGCGAAACCGTCGCTCTCTACGATCAACTTCTTGGCCGTACAGGGGGCCCATTGCCGGCCTCATCAGGGGCCGGCTAAACAGATGCGCGAATCCACGCTCTGACCGGTTTGGAGAGGAAGACGTCGTGCCGCATAATCGAAAAATCGCGGTGATTGGCCTTGGCTATGTCGGTCTGCCGGTCGCCGTTGCCTTTGCGCGCTCCGGCGTGCCGGTAGTTGGATTCGATATCAATCGCAATCGGATCAGCGACCTTCGTGCTGGCATTGATATAACCCGGGAAGTCGAACCGGCGGAACTCGCACAAGCCACGCTGGATTATGAGAGCAATCCAGCCGCGCTTGCGGCAGCCGACTTCTACATCGTGACGGTGCCGACCCCGATCGACAATGCCAGAATGCCCGATCTCGGCGCCCTCCTCAGTGCATCAGAGATCGTCGGCGGCGTGCTAAAACACGGCGATATTGTCGTCTACGAGTTGACGGTTTATCCGGGCGCGGTCGAGGAGGATTGCGTGCCGGTTCTGGAGAAAGCCGCGGGGCTCAAAGGCGGCAGCGATTTCACCGTCGGCTATTCGCCCGAACGCATTAATCCCGGCGACAAGCAACACCGTTTTGAGACGATCACCAAGGTGGTTTCGGCGCAGGATTCACGCACGCTTGACATCGTGGCCGCCGTCTATGGTTCTGTGGTGAAAGCCGGCATCCATCGCGCGCCCTCGATCAAGGTCGCCGAGGCCGCCAAGGTGATCGAGAATACGCAACGCGACCTCAACATCGCTTTCATGAACGAGCTATCCGCCATCTTCCACAAGCTCGGCATCGATACCGGCGACGTGCTGGCTGCGGCGGCGACTAAATGGAATTTCATGAATTTCCAGCCGGGTTTGGTCGGCGGCCACTGCATCGGCGTCGATCCGTATTACCTCACCTATCGCGCGCAGAAGGCCGGCTATCATCCGGAAATCATTCTGGCCGGGCGGCGCATCAATGATGACATGGGGCAACGGGTCGCGCGCGAATGCCTGCGCGGTCTCGGCGCCCGCAATTGCGTCAACCCGCTGGTGACCGTCCTCGGCATGACCTTCAAGGAGAATGTGCCGGACATCCGCAATTCCAAGGTCATCGATGTCGTGCGGGAGCTCAATCGCGCCGGCGTGCAGACCCAGCTCCATGATCCGCTGGCGCAGGCGGATGAGACGAAAGCAGAATATGGAGTGACGCTTACACCGATTTATGCGCTCAAGCCAGCGGATGCCGTCATCCTCGCTGTCGCACACGATGATTATGTGTCGGAAGGCTGGCCACGGATCGCGCGGCTGCTCAAGGGTGGCAAGGGAACGGTGATCGACGTGAAATCCAAGCTCGATCGCGGGCAAAAACCCGAAGGTATCGACCTGTGGCGTCTGTGAATCCCGTTCTGGTCACCGGCGCCGCTGGCTTCATCGGATTTCATGCCGCGCGCCGGCTGGTGGAATCCGGCCGCGACGTGATCGGCGTCGATAATCTTTCGCCTTACTACGATCCGGCGCTGAAGGAGGCACGGCTGCGGCAGTTCGCCGGCGCCAAGAATTTCCAATTCGTGCGGCTGGATTTGGCGGATCGCGCCGCCACCGCGGCGTTGTTCGCGAAGCATCGGTTTCCATTCGTGATCCATCTCGCCGCGCAGGCCGGGGTCAGGCATTCACTGGTCGACCCGCATGCTTATGCGGACGCCAATCTCACCAGCTTCCTCAACATCCTGGAAGGCTGCCGCCAAACCGGCTGCCGCCATCTCGTCTATGCGTCGTCGTCATCGGTCTATGGCTCCAACACCCGGATGCCGTTCCGCACCTCCGATAACGTCGATCATCCGGTCAGCCTATACGGCGCCTCGAAGAAGGCGAACGAGCTGATGGCGCATTCCTATTCCCACTTGTTCAATCTGCCGACGACGGGCCTGCGCTTTTTCACCGTCTACGGCCCGTGGGGCCGTCCGGATATGGCAATGTGGATATTCGCTGCCGCGATCAGCGCTGGGAAGCCGATCAAGCTGTTCAATCACGGAAAAATGCGGCGCGATTTCACCTATATTGACGACGTCGTGCAGGCGGTGGTGCGGCTGATCGATCAGCCCGCGCAAGGCGATCCCAAATGGTCGGGCGACAACCCCGATCCGGCGCGCAGTTCGGCGCCGTGGCGTGTTTACAATATCGGCAACAACAATCCGGTCGAGTTGCTCGATGTTGTGAGCCTACTGGAGCACGCGTTCGGCAAGAAGGCCATCCGCGAGCTTACGCCGATGCAGCCCGGCGACGTTCCGGCCACTTTTGCCGACGTCGACGACCTCATGTGTGATGTCGGTTTCAAGCCGTCGACGCCGATTGCGGAGGGCGTTGCGCGCTTCATCGCCTGGTATAAAGAGTATCACCGCGCCGGTTGATGGGCGTCGCGAAGTCGTTTGCCGCGATCCAAGATCCAGATAGCACCACCGACGAGGCCGGCCGCGAACATCGTGATGCCGAGCAGCACCGACACAATGAGGCCGTCGTTCTCGGGCAATCCGGCATAGCCGAAGGCCAGAACCATCGCGGTCTCGCGCGTACCCCAGCCGGCGATCGACAACGGGATGGTCGCGATTAGCAAGACCGGAAGAACGAGCAGCAGGGCCTGGGTCCATTCCAGCGGAGCCGCCACCGATCTGGCGACGCACCAGGCCGCGGTAGCCGACAGGCCATGGATAAGCAGCGAATAGGCAATGATCGGCGCGCCGCTTGATGCCGCGCCGAACACGCCGCGTGCCGTCGCGCCGGCTGCTACGAGCTGGCGCGTCAGCCACCAGCGGTCGAGCCATCGCCAGCGTACAAATCCCAGCGCCAAGAACGCGAGGCAGGCGCCGATGCTGCCGAAGCCGACGATCAGCAAGGCGATGCGGCCGCTGACATTACCGATGAGCGCGAATGACCACGGCAGGCACAGGATCACCAGGAGCGCTAAGACCAGCACCCCGGCCAGGCGATCGATGAGTACCGAGTAAGTTGCGGTCCGCCAGCCGCCTTGGTCGCGCGCCAGCAGCCATATGCGAACCGCGTCGCCACCGACGGTCGACGGCAGCGTTTGATTGAAAAAGGCCGCGACAAACGTGAAGCGGAGCGCGTTGGATAGCGCGAAGGGCGGGCCATCCGGAGCGTTTAATTGTTGGACAATTCTCCGCCAGCGCAGCGCGCCCAACGTTGTCTGTGCGATAAAAATCAACACCGCCCCCGCCAGCCAGAGATAGTCAATGCGATCGAGCCGCCGGCCGATAACGTCAAATTTCACATGCGCGAAGGCAAAATACAGCAGAACGCCCGAGACGAGCGCTTTCAGAGCGAAAGTAAACACGTTTCGCATCGATCGGGAACCCTGCAGAAGCAAACGGGCGTTTGTGGCGTTCGTCTTGCAGGCGTATGGAGAGTGCCGGCACGACGGAGAAGTGGACAATCCGCTGGTTTGCGATGCTCATAGCTTGATTGTGCTGCGATGAGAATGGGATAAATACGAGCGCGGGCGAAGGCCCGGAGAGGTGACTGGCATGCCGAAACTGTCCGATCTCAAAGTCAAACTGTTCACCGACGGCGCCGACAAGGCGCAGATCGTCGAGATGGCCAAGCAGTCCTGGATTGCCGGATTCACCACCAATCCCTCGCTGCTCAAGAAAGCGGGGGTGAGCGACTACGAACACTATGCGCGCGATCTGGTCGCCGCCGTGCCCGGACCGCCACATCTCGTTCGAGGTGTTCTCCGACGACATTCCCGAAATGGTCGCGCAGGCCCGCGTCATCGCCGCCTGGGGCAATAATGTCTACGTCAAACTGCCGGTGACCACCACGCGCGGCGAGCCGCTGTTCGACGTGGTGCGCTCGTTGTCGCGCGACGGCGTCAAGGTCAACATGACGGCGATCTTCGCCGGCGAGCAGGTGGCGCGCGCGGTCGAAGCGCTCGATGGCGGCGCGCCGGCCTGCGTGTCGGTGTTTGCGGGCCGCCTGGCCGATCTAGGCATCGACTATCGGCCGATCATGCAGGACGCGATTGCGCGCGCCCGCAAGACACCGAATATCGAGATCATCTGGGCCTCGACGCGCGAGGTGTTCAACGTCGTGGAAGCCGACGCCATGGGCTGCCACATCATCACCGCGCCGGCCGATGTACTGAAGAAGCTGCCGGCGCTCGGCACCAAGACGGCCGCCGAGCTCTCGCTCGGAGCGGTGAAAGTCGTTCCGCGAGGACGCGCTGGCCGCTGGCTTGCGGCTTTCAGTTCCCGCCTCGCGCGCGGCCGAATAGGCGAGCCGCACTCGCCTTCGCCACGGCCGGATTTGAACCCCCGGATTTGCTGTAACGCTTTCAATAAGAACAGGCTTGTGAGCGATTTCAATTACTTAGCTACGGGAAATTTTGGTGTAACGATACCGCCCGCCATATACCGTTCACTCGCCGTTCGGTTGAGCACGTGGACCTCACTTTTCGGCATTGGGCCAAATAGCCAATGTCGGCTTTACCCCCGAAAGCAGACATTCGCGAGAACGGTTGCTACCTCCGCTTTGTGCCATCAAAAGCGGACACCAGCACACGGTGCGGTACACTGAGCTAGCGCCAACTCGGTTCAAAAGGATATTTGGCGGAAGTACTGCGAGAATATTTGCCCGTGGTTCATCGGGTAGGTCAGATTATTGTTGTTTGGCCCCTCATGGTGTCTTAACTTTAAATATGCGCATTCAAATTTCATTCGAAGAAACCGTCGTCCCAATCGCAACAGCTCAAGAGCATCTTCATTTTGTTGCAGCGAAGGACCCTAATTTTCGATCTTGTTGGTTAGAATTTTTAAGACTGCCGTCGATGTTGGGATTTCACCAACATCCGGCTGTTTTCGAATATTATCAAATGCTATCTGCACCGGATGCTCTAAATCTGACATTTTTAATACGGAACGATGACGGCATTCCGGTTGCGCTCATCCCCTTGCTGGTAGAGCGGGTTGACGGACGGATGCAGGCCTCCCAACGCGGCAGTTTTCTACCTCATCCGATATTTCACCCGCATCTCGGTACAAAGCAGCTACGTGCATTAGAGAATTATTGCTTCGAAGTCGTCGTCAAACAACTAAAAACTTTTGAGGTGGTGCGTTGGTATGCTGAAGCGGATATTTTTCAGTCGGGAACGGATGCACTTGAAGACCAAATGCTGGCTCGTTTCGGGGGGCTAGATGTTTCAATTCAGCATCATGTTATGGACCTCACAGCGTCAGATGGAAACCTGTGGCAGCAAATCAGGCACAGCATAAAACGCAATATCATTAGGGGCTTAAAGGTCTACGAGTTTAAGGTCTACGATAAGACAAATTTCACATTCGAAATTGGCGAGAAACACTGTTTGTTACATCATAAATGCTCAGGCCGCATCACACGTCCTATTCCGACGTTTCATAAAATGTATTCCTGGATACAGGAAGATTGCGGATTAATGTTTGAGCAGCTTCATAATGGCGAAACAGTTCAGATGGTTTTTGTTGCAGTTGGCAAACATACGGCTTGTGGCGCAAGCGCCGCTGACGATCCCGATTTCAAATGGGAAATACCTATGATGCATTCAATGAACTACTTTATTTTCAAGGAGTGTCAGAGACGAGGTGTCAAATATTACGATGTAGGAGAAACCTCCTATCGTGATACGCTTTTTAATATTCGCACGGATAAGGAAAAGACCATCTGTGACTTCAAACGTGGTTTCGGGCGGCAGACGCTGCCGTGGAAACGCTGGATATGGTTTTTTTCGGAGGAAGAAGAGCTCGCATTTCTCGAAGAGGAATTCGACAAATATAAAAACGTCATTATCTCACGTCGAGAACTACACAAAACCTCGTCAGCTTAAATGGGAATGATTATGAATATTCCTCCGTTCGTACGTGGATCGATGGAGACTTCGAACCAGTGAAGGTGGTCCGATAAGCGGTTTCTGAGGTGCGGAATAATAAGCCAGCCGCCACGCGAGCGGGGGCCGTTTTGAACTATGGTTGTGCTACTTAGACATGAGCCCCACCAGCTAACTAACTGTTGGGACTCGGTGTTACACTATGAATCAAAACGTGTTCACTGTGTTTTTCCGGGGTGGTCGCCAGCCGGCGCTGAGCGTGCTAGGGGAAGGCTTGGCTGAGGGTCACGGCCAGGGGAAATCCGTCAGAACATGATGCAAGCGGTAAAACCGGATGCGGAACCTTCGTTGCGTATCGGCGTGATCGGCGTCGGCGTCATGGGCAGCAATCATGCCCGGGTGCTCACCGGACTGCCGGGGGTTGAACTCGTCGGCGTCGCCGATCCCGACCTCAAGCAAGCCGATTTCGTCGCGCGCACGCTCGGCTGCACCGCCGTCGCCGACGTCGAGCAACTGCTCGATCTCAAAGTCGATGCCGTCACCATTGCGGCGCCGACCCATCTGCATCACGACATCGCGCTGACCTGCATCGCGCGCGGTGTCCACGTCATGGTGGAAAAGCCGATCGCGTCCTCGGTCGAGGAGGGGCGCGACATCATCGCCGCGGCGCGCCGCGCCGGCGTCACCTTGATGGTCGGTCACGTCGAGCGCTTCAATCCGGCGGTCGAAGCGATCAAGGACGCGCTCCGCAACGAGGATATTCTCTCGATCGCAATCACCCGGGTCGGGCCGTTTCCGCCGCGCATGTCGAATGTCGGCGTGGTCATCGATCTGGCCGTGCACGATATCGACCTGATCCGCTGGTTCACCGATTCCGAGATCGTCGAAGTGCAGCCGCAACTGTCCAGCGCGGTCGCCGAGCGCGAGGACATCGCGCTGCTGCAGTTCCGCACCGCTTCGGGCGTGCTCGCGCACATCAACACCAATTGGCTCACGCCGTTCAAGGCGCGCACCGTCATCGTCGCCACGCGCGGCAAGTACATCATGGCCGATCTGCTCACGCGCCAGGTGACCGAGTGCTTCGGCTTCCAGCCGGATGGCAGCTATTCCATGCGCCATCTCTCGGTCGGGCACGCCGAGCCGCTGCGCTCCGAGCTACTGGCGTTTCTGCGCGCCGTGCGATCCGGGGGAGTGGCGGCGGTGACCGGAGAGGAAGCCGTGGCCAGCCTTGAAATCGCCATCCGCTGTCTTGCCGCGCGCCCGGCGGCCGCGACGCCGGCACAGCGGCAAGCGCCGCGCGTGGTCGCCGGCTGACCGGCGCCATTGCCTGGACTTAGTATGAATCAGCGACCCAATCCGCCAATGATTCCGTTCATCGACGTGGCCGCGCAGCGCCGCCGGCTCGGCGGCGCCATCGATGCCGCGGTTGCGCGCGTGCTCGGTCACTGTCAGTTCATCCTCGGTCCGGAAGTGCGAGCGTTCGAGGCCGAGCTCGCGAAATTCTGCGGCGCCAAACATGTGGTTACCTGCGCCAGCGGCACCGACGCGTTGGTGCTGGCGCTGCGGGCGAGGGGCATCGGCCCCGGCGACGCGGTGATCTGTCCGTCTTTTACGTTTTGCGCGACCGCGGAAGTTGCGGCCTTGGTGGGCGCGACGCCGATTTTCGTCGATGTCGACGCCGCCACGTTCAATATCGACGCGACTGGAATCGCGGGCGCTGTTGCGACGGCCAAGTGCGCTGGGCTCACGCCGAAGGCGGTAATTCCGGTCGATCTGTTCGGATTGGCGGCCGACCATGCTGCGGTGGCAGCCGCCGCCGCAAAGGCGAACCTGTTTATCCTGGACGATGCGGCGCAGGCGTTCGGTGCAACATTCAATAACCGCAGGCTTGGCACCTTCGGCCATGCGACGGCGACCAGTTTCTTTCCGGCCAAGCCGCTCGGCTGCTACGGCGACGGCGGCGCGGTGATGACCGACGACGATGCGATGGCCGACGTCTTGCGCAGCCTGCGCATGCATGGCCACGGCAGCGACAAATACGACAATGTCCGTATTGGCCTTGCCTCGCGGCTAGACACGATGCAGGCCGCGATTCTGATCGAAAAGCTGAAAATATTTCCCGACGAGATCGAGGCCCGTGACCGCATTGCCCGCCGCTACAGCGAGGGGCTTGCCGGCATTGCGATTACGCCTAAGCTGCCGGCGGGTTCAACCTCGGTGTGGGCGCAATACACCATCCGGGTTGCCGCCGGCCGGCGTGACAAGTTGGCGGCCGCGCTCAAGGCCGAGGATATTCCCACGGCGATCTATTACCCGATCCCGCTGCATCGGCAGCAGGCCTACAAGCATTACCCGGTGGGCGAGGGCGGAGTGGCGGTCAGCGATCAACTCGCCGCGGAGGTCATCAGTCTGCCCATGCATGCCTATCTCGACGCGCCGACGCAGGACCGCATCATCGATGCCACACGTCGCGCACTAGCGGCATGATGATTTGGAGGCTGATTTTTCCGTGCGGCATGCGAAATAGAAATATCAGTTTCTCCCGAAAACGATCGAAATGAAGTAGCACTACCGGGCAAAGGGTTTGGATTTATCGGATGGATTGGCGTCATAAGCACATTCGCCTGCGTCGGCTTGAGGCCGAGGCGATCTTTATTATGCGCGAGGTCGTCAGCGAGTTTCGCAATCCCGTGATGCTCTACTCGATGGGCAAGGATTCGAGCGCGCTTGTGCATATCGCGCAAAAAGCCTTCCATCCGGCCAAACCGCCATTCCCGCTGCTGCACGTCGATACGACCTGGAAATTCCGCGAGATGATCGCGTTCCGCGACGAAACGGCGGCGCGCCTCGGCATGGATTTGCTCGTTCACGTCAACCAGGAGGGGCTTGCGCGCGGCGTTTCGCCGGTGGCCTCCGGTTCGGCGATCCACACCCAGGTCATGAAGACGGAAGGCCTGCGCCAGGCGTTGGACAAGTGGCACTTCGATGCCGCATTCGGCGGGGCGCGGCGCGACGAGGAAAAGAGCCGCGCCAAGGAGCGCATATTCTCGCACCGCTCCGCCAGCCATGGCTGGGACCCGCGCAATCAGCGGCCCGAGCTATGGCGGCTGTTCAATACCCGCATCAAGACCGGCGAATCCATGCGCGTGTTTCCGTTGTCCAATTGGACCGAGCTCGACGTGTGGGAATACATCAGGGCCGAGAATATTCCGGTCGTGCCTCTGTATTTCGCCAAACAGCGCCCGGTCGTGGAACGCGACGGCACGCTGATCATGGTCGACGACGAGCGGCTGCCGCTATCGGCCGGCGAGAAACCGCGGATGATGCGCGTTCGCTTTCGCACCCTCGGTTGCTACCCGTTGACGGGCGCGATTCCATCGAGCGCCGACACGCTCGACGCGATCATCGCCGAAATGCGCGGTTCGACCAGTTCGGAACGGCAGGGTCGCGTCATCGATCACGACGAGGCCGGATCGATGGAAAAGAAAAAGCGCGAGGGATATTTCTGATGAGCGCGCCCGCGCCAGTCGCCGCCGCAGTAGCCAAGCGCCGGGATAGCGCCGATGCGCGTCCGGCCTTGCGCTTCCTCACCTGCGGTTCGGTCGACGACGGCAAGTCCACCTTGATCGGCCGCCTGCTGTACGAGCAGAACCTCATCTTCGAAGACCATCTGGCCGCGCTCGAGCGCGATTCGAAGAAGCACGGCACCACCGGAACCGACATCGACTATGCTTTGCTGCTCGACGGCCTGGAAGCCGAGCGCGAGCAGGGCATCACCATCGACGTGGCCTATCGGTATTTCGCCTCGAAGCGGCGCGCCTTCGTGGTCGCCGACACGCCGGGCCACGAGCAATATACCCGCAACATGGCGACCGGCGCGTCCAATGCCGAACTCGCCGTGCTGCTGGTGGATGCGCGCAAGGGCTTGTTGAGCCAGACCCGCCGCCACGCGATCATCGCGAGCCTGCTGGGCATCCGCTACGTCGTTCTCGCGGTGAACAAGATCGATCTCGTCGAGTTCGATCGCGCCGTCTTCGACCAGATTTCCTCGAGCTTCAGCGGCTTTGCCGGCGGGCTCGGCTTCAAGGCCATCACGGCCATTCCGATTTCGGCGCGCTACGGCGACAATGTTTCGTCGCACAGCAAGCGCACGCCCTGGTATTCGGGGCCGCATCTGCTCGAATATCTGGAAACGGTCGACGTCGAGGACGACCGCGCCGGCAAGCCGTTCCGGATGCCGGTGCAATGGGTCAATCGTCCCAATTCCGATTTCCGCGGCTTTGCCGGCACGATCGTGAGCGGCAGCGCCAAAGCGGGCGACGACATCGCGGTTCTTCCATCCGGGCAGACCACCAAGATCAAGAGGATTGTCGGCGCCGGCGGCGATCTCGATGCCGCGCAGGCGCGCGATTCGGTCACCGTCACGCTCACCGACGAAATCGACATTGCGCGCGGAGACATGCTGGCCGCGCTGCGCGACCGCCCGCAGATCGCCGACCAGTTCGTGGCCCATCTGGTCTGGATGTCGAACGAGCAACTGTTCCCCGGGCGCTCCTACTTCATGAAAATCAACAGTTGCAACATCGCGGCGACCGTGACCGAGCTCAAGCACCAGCTCGACGTCAATACGCTGTCGAAGCTTGCCGCCAAGACGCTTGGCTTGAACGAAGTGGGCGTATGCAATCTGTCGGTTGCCCGCCCGGTCGCGTTCGATGCTTACGCCGACAACCGCGACACCGGCGCCTTCATCCTGATCGACCGCTATTCCAACGAAACGGTCGCCGCCGGAATGATCGATTTCGCGCTGCGCCGCGCCACCAATATCCACCACCAGAAGCAAACCGTGAGCAAGACCGAACGGTCGAACCTCATGCATCACCGCCCGGCGGTGCTGTGGTTTACCGGCCTCCCGGGCGCCGGAAAATCGACCATCGCCAACCTGGTGGAATCCGCGCTGCACGCGCGCGGCGTTCACACCATCATGTTGGACGGCGACAATGTGCGGCACGGATTGAACAGGGACCTTGGCTTCACCGAGTCCGACCGGGTGGAGAACATCCGGCGCATCGGCGAGGTGGCCAGGCTGATGACCGACGCCGGCCTGATCGTGCTTTGCTCGTTCATCTCGCCGTTCCAGGCCGAGCGCCGCATGGTGCGGGAACTGCTCGACAGCAATGAATTCATCGAAGTCTTCGTCGATACGCCGCTCGAAGAATGCATCGCGCGCGATCCCAAGGGATTGTATCGGCGCGCGCTGGCCGGCGAGATCAAGAATTTCACCGGCGTCGACCAGCCCTATGAAGTGCCGGAAAATCCCGAGCTTCACCTTTTGGCCGGGGGCAAGGAACCCGATCGGCTCGCGAACGAAGTGATCGAGGCACTGCTGCAGCGTAAGATTTTATAGAGCCGCTTCGCCGTCCGGTCCGCTCATTCCCGCCCCCGCTTGCGCGGGGGCAGGCTCCAGCGGGAATCCAGTCACCGTTTCGGCCAGGCAATTGCTGCACTGGGTCCCGCTTTAACTCGACGTTCTTCGGAAGGTAGCGGCCCTGGCTCAGTCCACAATCAATAACGATTTCCATCGCGCTCTTGTCTCGCGAACCATTCCGATAAGGTCGTTGGTGTTGATCCTGAAGTTCCGCGACCTCGTCGGCCCGGCGTTGCTTTGAGATTGTTCCGGAATTGCTTCTCCGGGCGTTCTCGCAGAAGCGCCGCCGATTCCGTCTCCAGGGCTGCCCTTGAAGCAACGGCTAGTTTCTCCGCAGCCTCCTTTTCAAGACGGAGTTTTCTTAACCGCTCCATCTTCTGGCGTTCCGCTTCCGCTTGAGCGTTGTGAGGCAAATGCGACTTTTGACGTGCAACCTGAGCCGAGACCAGGAGTCCGATGATTGTCGTTTCGCCAAGAGCCTTGCACGCTTCCAACCGATGCAGCCCCTCGACCAGAACGAAGCGGTCTTCGTCGGGTCGAACGAGAATGGGAGCTTGTTGTCCGATTTCCAGAATGCTCTCCGCGATTTCTTGAACCACCTCAGATTTGAGAGTTTTCCTTCTCTTCACAGGAACGTAAATCTTGTCGATTGGGAATCGTTCCGGTTTGAGCAAAGCGTCTACTCCGTAGTGGCCCAACCCAATCCAATGCACCAGGCGCCGGCCCCTATGGCTCTGAGAGCCGGGACCAGAACGCGCAGAGCGAATGGCGACATCGGGAACTTGGACATCTTGGACGAGGAACTCACATTGAATTGCGAGCCCCGATCACATCCCTACAGCGCCACAACTCAATTCTGTCCAGTCCAAGCTTCTTGGTCAAGCCACTGCGGACATTGAGCGGACGTTTCGACGACACGTTTTATAAACGCACGCCCTAGCTTCGCCTATAAATGTCCTCGATGCGCTCGATGTCGTCCTCGCCGAGATAGCTGCCGGTCTGCACCTCGATCAATTCGAGCGGGATTTTTCCCTTGTTGGCCATGCGGTGCACGCTGCCGATCGGGATATAGACCGACTCGTTTTCGTGCACGGCCTGAATCGTGTCGCCGATGGTGACCTCGGCAGTGCCGCGCACGACCACCCAGTGCTCGGAGCGGTGGCGGTGCTTTTGCAGCGACAGCACGCCGCCGGGGATCACGACGATGCGCTTGACCTGGAAGCGCTCGCCCATGTCGATCGACTCGTAATAGCCCCAGGGCCGGTGCACGCGCTTGTGATCGGTCGCCTCGGGGCGTTTATTGGCCTTCAGCTTGGCCACCAGCTCGCGCACTTCTTGCGAGCGCGCCCGCGGGATCACCATCACCGCATCGGACGTGCTCACCACCACCAGATCCTTGACGCCGACCACGGCGGTGAGGCGGCCATCGGAATGCACCACGCAACCGGTAGCATCCATGGTCACCACCGGACCTTGCACGACATTGCCGGCCGCATCGCGTGGCGTGATGTCGAATAGCGCGTCCCAACTGCCGATATCCGACCAGCGGAAATTGCCGGCCACGACCGCGGCGCGGTCGGTCTTTTCCATCACCGCGTAGTCGATCGACTTTTGCGGCGCGCGCGCGAAAGCCTCCGGCTGCAGGCGCAGGAAGCCGAGGTCGGTGGAGGCCTTGGCGACCGCCGCTTCGATCGCCTCGGCCATTGCCGGCTCGAGCCGCGCCAGCTCGGACAGCAGCACGTCGGCGCGGAACAGGAAATTGCCGGAGTTCCACAGATAGCCGTCGCGGACATAGCGGGCGGCGGTGGCGGCGTCCGGCTTCTCGACGAAGCTCTTGACCGCGTGCACGCCGCTCTTGCCGATGGCTTCGCCCGGCAGGATGTAGCCGTAGCTGGTCTTCGGCTCCGTCGGCTTGATGCCGAAGGTGACGATGGATCCAGCCTCGGCGGCCTCGCGGCCGGCGAGGCAGGTGGTGCGGAACTGCGGCACGTCCAGAATGATGTGGTCGGCGGCGAGCGCCAGCACCACCGCCTGCGGGTCGCGTTTGAGCGCCACCGCGGTGGCGGCCGCGATGGCGGGCCCGGAATCCCGCCGCAACGGCTCGATCACCACCGTCGCCTCGACGCCGACCTCCTCGGCCTGCCGGCGGGCGAAGAAATGGAAATTCGGTCCGGTGATCACGATGGGCGGGGCGAACATCGGGTCCTGCACGCGCAGCAGGGTTTCCTGATAGGTCGAGCGGTCGCCGACCAGGGGCAGGAACTGCTTGGGCAGGGCGTCGCGCGAAACCGGCCAAAGCCGCGTCCCGGCGCCGCCGGCAAGGAGAATGGGGATGATCGGCGAGGGCATGGGCTTGGCTTAGCTCGTCCGGGCTCTATGTTCGGAGCGGGAATCGTCTTAAGGCAGTTCGGCGTCTCTGACCATCGTTATCGTCGCGCACCGTCCGAGTCCTTTCAACTGCGGCAGCGGCATCTTTGCCCCGGCCCTAGGCGAGTTCACCGATGATTGACCGCATGCTCACGGTCGGCGGGCTGACGCTGCTGTCGCGGGTGACCGGCTTTGTCCGCGACATCGTCCTGGCCGCCATCCTCGGTGCCGGGCCGGTGGCCGACGCCTTCTTTGTCGCGCTGCGCCTGCCCAATCATTTCCGCGCCATCTTCGCCGAGGGCGCCTTCAATGCCGCGTTCGTTCCGGCCTATGCCCGCATTCGCGAGCAAGGCGGGCCGGTGCGCGCCGGGCTGTTCGCCGACCGCATTTTCACGCTGCTGCTGGCAAGCCAGATCGTGCTGCTGGCGGTGGCGCTGGCTTTCACGCCGATCGTGATCGATGTGCTGGCGCCGGGCTTCGCCCACGATCCGGAGCGCTATGCGCTCGCGGTCGATCTCACCCGCATCACCTTTCCCTATTTGCTGCTGGTCACGCTGGTCACGCTTATACGGCGGCATCCTCAATGCGCTGCAGCGTTTTGCCGCCGCCGCCGCCGCGCCGATCTTGCTCAATCTCTCGCTCGTGGTTGCGCTCGCGCTCGCGGCATTCTTTCCGACCGCCGGCCACGCCGCGGCCTGGGGCGTGCTGGTCGCCGGTATCCTCGAATTCCTGCTGGTTGCCGGCGACGCCGCCCGCGCCGGCGCCTTGGCGGCGCTGCGCTGGCCGCAGCTCGACGCCGACGTCCGGCAATTCTTCCGCGCGCTCGGCCCGGCGACGCTCGGCTCCGCCGGCGTGCAGCTCGCGCTGTTCGCCGACACCATCATCGCGAGCTTCCTTGCCGCCGGCGCGCTGTCCGCGCTTTATTACGCCGACCGCATCAATCAGCTGCCGATCGGCGTCATCGGCATCGCCGCCGGCACCGTCGTGCTTGCCGGAAATGGCGCGACGGCTTGCTGCCGGCGATGAAGCGGGCGCCGCCAATGCGCAGAACCGCGCGATCGAATTCACGCTGCTGCTGTCGATTCCCTGTCTGGTGGCCTTCTTCGTCATCCCCGAACTCATCATGCGCGCGCTGTTCATGCGCGGCGCCTTCACCGCGGCCGATGCCGTCGCCGCCGGCCGCACGCTCGCGGCCTACGCGTTCGGACTGCTGCCGTTCGTGCTGATCCGCAGCACGGTCGCGACATTTTTTGCGCGCGGCGACACCGCGACGCCGGTGAAGGCCGCGCTCATCGCCGCTGCCGTCAATATCGCCTTCAAGTTCCTGCTGATGGGCCCGCTGGCGCAGGTGGGCCTCGCGCTGGCGACCTCGATCGGCGCCTGGATCAATCTCGGCCTGGTGGTCTGGTTTGCGATGCGCGCCGGTCATCTCCACATCGACGAGCGCCTGCGGCAATCGACGGTCAAGCTGGCGGCCGCCGGCCTCGCGCTGGCTGCTGCGTTGTGGCTGTGCGACGCGCCCGTCGCCCGTTTGTTCGAGGGCTGGCATCGGCTGCGCGACGTGGCGACGCTGGCGCTGCTGGCCGCGATCGGCGGCGCGCGTTTATGGTGGCATCGTGCTTATGCTGTTCGGCCCGGGCTGGCTGACGGCATTTCGTGCCCGGCGGCGCGGCTAAGCCAAAGTTTCATCGCCTTTTTGCGGTCCTATTGCCGATCGGGTCCGGTGGACATAGCTCCCTGCCGACGCTATGGGGGACGGGCCGAATCATAGGCGGGTGGCCGCTGCGGCAGGTATTCATGAACACCACACGGGCGGTTTCATCATTTTCATTGATGCGTGGCGCGCGCGACGTCGCTTTGTTGTGCGCGCTTGCGACTTTGGTCGCAAGCTGCGGCGACAGCAGCAGCAAGGTGGCGGCGCCGCCGCCGCCGGCGGTCACGGTCGCCAAGCCGGTCAAGCGCACGGTCATCGATTTGGACGAATATGTCGGCCGCTTCGTCGCGGTCAATTCGGTCGAGGTGCGCGCGCGCGTCTCCGGCTATCTCGACGGCGTGCATTTCACGGACGGGCAGATCGTCAAGCAGGGCGACCTGCTGTTCACCATCGACAAGCGGCCGTTCCAGAACGCGCTCGATCAGGCGCGCGCCAATCTGGCGCAGGCCAAAGCCAATCTCGCCTTTACCGAAGCCGATCTCGCGCGCGGCCAGCAACTGGTGCGCGACAAGACCATCACCGAGCAGACCTTCGAGCAGCGCTCGCAGGCCTAGCGCAATGCGCAGGCCTCGGTCAGCACAACGAGGCCGCGGTGCGGCAGGCCGAGCTCGATCTCGAATTCACCGAACTGCGCGCGCCGGTCGCCGGCCGCATCGGCGACCGCCGCGTGTCGCCGGGCAATCTGGTCACCGGCGGCACCGCCGGCAACACCACGCTGCTCGCCACCATCGTGTCGATCGATCCGATCCGTTTCGAGTTCACCTTCGACGAGGCGTCGTTTCTGCGCTACGAGCGCTGTCGAAGACCGGCAACGACGTCGCCAGCCGCGGCGCCGGCGTGCCGGTGGCGCTCAAGCTGATCGACGAGCACGATTTCGATCACCAGGGCACGCATGGATTTCGTCGACAACGTGATCGACCGCTCGACCGGCACCATTCGCGGCCGCGCGGTGTTCGCCAATCCGAACGGCCTGTTCACGCCCGGCATGTTCGCGCGCGTGCGGGTGCCCGGCTCGCCGCCCTACGAGGCGCTGCTGGTGCCGGACGCCGCGATCGGCACCGAGCAGGTGCGCAAATTCGTGCTGGTGGTCGACGCCGACAATACGGTCGCGGCAGAAATACGTCACGCTCGGCCAGCTCACGCCGACGGCTTGCGCGTCATCAAGGATGGGCTCGGTCGCCGACGACCGCGTGATCGTCAACGGGCTGATGCGCGCGCGGCCGGGCCAGAAGGTGCACGCCGCAGGAGCAGGGCGCCGCGCCGCTGCGCCGGCGCAGGCGCGAGCCGCCGCAGCCGTCGAAATAGCAGCTGGCGGCAGCCCATGCGCATTTCGCATTTCTTCATCGACCGGCCGATCTTCGCCTCCGTGGTCTCGATCGTGTTCGTGATCCTCGGCGGCGTCGCCTTCGCGCGGCTGCCGATCGCGCAATATCCGGAGATCGCGCCGCCGATCATCAACGTGAGCCGGCCAATATCCCGGCGCCAGCGCCGACGTCGTGGCCTCGACCGTGGTCGCGCCGATCGAGGAGCAGATCAACGGCGTCGAGAACATGCTCTACGTGTCGTCGAACTCGACCGCCGACGGCCGCTTCTCGATCGCGGTCACCTTCGACATCGGCACCAATCTCGATATCGCGCAGGTGCAGGTGCAGAACCGCGTCGCCATCGCGCAGCCGCGCCTGCCGGCCGACGTGCGCAACATCGGCGTCACGGTGACCAAGAGCTCGCCCGACCTGATGATGGTCGTGCATCTCTATTCGCCCGACAAGTCGCGCGACCCGCTGTTCATCTCCAACTACGCCACGCTCGAGATCAAGGACGCGCTGACGCGCGTCGACGGCGTCGGCTCGATCACCGTGTTCGGCAGCCGCGACTATTCGATGCGGATCTGGCTCGATCCCGACCGGCTGCAGTCGCTCGGCCTGACCGCGAACGACGTGGTGACCGCGCTGCAGGGCCAGAACGTGCAGGTCGCCTCCGGCGTGCTCAATCAGCCGCCGGTCGACGAACCCGGGCGCCTTCCAGATCGCGGTGCAGACGCTCGGCCGGCTGGCCGATCCGGACGAGTTCGGCAACATCGTCGTCAAGCAGACGCGCCGACGCGGTGGTGCGCGTCAAGGACGTCGCGCGCGTCGAGCTGGCGGCGCAGGACTATTCGCTCGAATTCCTATCTCAATCGCGATCCGGCGGTGGCGCTCGCGATGTTCCAGCGGCCGGGCTCGAACGCGCTGGCGACCGCGCAGGCGATCCGCGCGACCATGGCGGAGCTCTCCAAGCGGTTTCCGCCGGGCGTCAAATACGACATCGTCTACGATCCGACCCAGTTCATCCAGCAGTCGGTCGACGCGGTGCAGGAGACCATCTTCGAAGCCATCGTCCTGGTCGTGCTGGTGGTCATCCTGTTCCTGCAGACCTGGCGCGCGGCGATCATTCCGCTCGTCGCCATTCCGGTCTCGCTGATCGGCACCTTCTTCTTCATGGCGATGTTCGGCTTCACGCTCAACAATCTGTCGCTGTTCGGCCTGGTGCTGGCGATCGGCATCGTGGTCGACGACGCCATCGTCGTGGTCGAGAATGTCGAGCGCAACATCGCGGCCGGGCTCGAACCCGCGCGACGCCGCGATCAAGAGCATGGACGAGGTCGGCGCCGCGCTGATCGCGATCGCGCTGGTGCTGTCCGCGGTGTTCGTGCCGTCGGCCTTCATCACCGGCATTTCCGGGCAGTTCTACCGGCAGTTCGCGCTCACCATCGCCGGCGCGACCGTCATCTCGCTGATCGTCTCGCTGACGCTGTCGCCGGCGCTGTGCGCGCTGCTGCTCAAGCCGCATCGACGAGCGCCACGAGGACCGCTGGTGGGAGCGGCCGATCCACGGCTTCTTCCGGCTGTTCAACCGCGGCTTCGAGCGGCTTGCGCACGGCTATGGCTGGCTGGCCGGCGCGGGTGGTGCGCATCGCCGTGCTCATGCTGGTGGTCTATGCCGGCGTGCTCGCGTTCGGCCTCAACGAATTCCGCAAGACGCCGATCGGCTTCATCCCGCAGGTCGATCGCGGCTATCTCATCGTCGTCGTGCAACTGCCGCCGGGCGCCTCGCTGGCGCGCACCGACGAGGTCAACCGCCGCGCGGTCGACATCGCGCTCGCAGACGCCGGGCGTCGTCGGCGCGGTCAACATCGTCGGCTTCTCCGGCGCGACCTTCACCAATGCGCCGAACTCGGGCGCGATCTTCCTGGTGCTCGACGCCGTTCGAGCGAGCGCGCCAAGGACCCGAACCAGTCGGCGGCGGCGATCCAGCGCGCGCTGTTCAGGCAAGTCATGCCGCGATCCAGGAGGCGCTGGTCGTGGTCGTGGCGCCGCCGCCGGTGCGCGGCATCGGCAATGCCGGCGGCTTCCGCATGATGATCGAGGATCGCGCCGGGCGCGGCCCGCAGGCGCTGCAGGGCGCGGCCTTCGCCATGATGGGGCGCGCCGCGCAGACGCCGGGCCTCGCCCAGGTGTTCTCGCTGTTCGAGACCTCGACGCCGCAGCTCTATCTCGACATCGACCGCACCAAGGCGCAGCTGCTCGGCATCAACGTGCCGGACGTGTTCGCCGCGCTGCAGATCTATCTCGGCTCGGCCTATGTCAACGACTTCAACCTGTTCGGCCGCACCTTCCGGGTGACGGCGCAGGCCGACAGCGATTACCGCATCGATCACGCGCGACGTGCTCAAGATCCGCGTGCGCAATTCCAGCGGCGACACCGTGCCGCTCGGCGCCTTCACCACGGTGCGCGACATTTCCGGGCCCTATCGCGTGCCGCGCTACAATCTCTATCCGGCGGCCGAACTCGACGGCGCGCGGCGCCCGGCTATTCGCCAGGGCCAGGCGATCGAGATCATGGAGAAGCTCGCCGCGCGAGACGCTGCCGGAGGGCTTCTCCTACGAATGGACGACGCTCGCCTTCCAGCAATTGCGCGCCGGCAACACCGCGATGTTCGCCTTCGTGCTGGCGGTGGTGTTCGTGTTCCTGGTGCTGGCGGCGCAGTTCGAAAGCCTGACGCTGCCGCTCGCCGTCATCCTGATCGTGCCGATGTGCCTGGTCGCCTCGATCGTCGGCGTGGTGCTGCGCGGGCAGGACAACAACATCCTGACGCAGGTCGGCTTCGTCGTGCTGATCGGCCTCGCCGCCAAGAACGCCATCCTGATCGTCGAATTCGCCAAGCAGCTCGAGGACCAGGGCCGCGACCGCTTCGCGGCCGCGGTCGAGGCGGCGCGGCTGCGGCTGCGGCCGATCCTGATGACCTCGCTCGCCTTCATCTTCGGCGTCGCGCCGCTGGTCTGGGCGGTCGGCGCCGGCGCCGAACTGCGCCAGACGCTCGGCACCGCGGTGTTCTCCGGCATGATCGGCGTCACCGCGTTCGGCCTGATCTTCACGCCGGTGTTCTACGTGGTGTCGCGCTGGATCGCGCTGCGCCTGGCGCGCGCGCCGGCAGCAGATCGCCGCAGCCGGCGAAAGCGCCAAGAAGTGACAGCCATGAAATTCGGCTTCGGTCAGGCGCTCACGCGCAAGGAAGACGACGCGCTGCTGCGCGGCGCCGGCCGTTACGTCGCCGACGTCGCGCCGGACGCACGCTGCACGCGGTGGTGCTGCGCTCGCCGCATGCGCATGCCCGCTTTCAGCATCGACGATCTCGAGCGCGTGCGCGCGATGCCGGGCGTGCGGCTGGTGCTGACCGGCGCCGATGTGGCCGAGCTCGGCCCGCTGCCGACGCCGGGCGTGCTGCCCGACGTGCCGACCTTCAAGTGCCGCCCTATCCGATCCTGGCGCGCGACGTGGTGCGCCATGTCGGCGACGCCATCGCCTTCGTGGTGGCCGACACGCTCGACGCGGCCAAGGACGCCGCCGAGGCGATCGCGGTCGACTGGCAGCCGCTGCCGCATGTGATCGGCGCGCATGGCCGCGCTGGCGCCGGGCGCGCCGCAGGTGTGGCCGGACCGGCCGGACAATCTCGCCTTCGAGACCGAGGCTCGGCGACGCGCGGGCGACCAAGCAGGCCTTCGCGCAAGCCGCCAAGACCGTCGAGCTGACGATCGTCAACCAGCGGCTGGTCACCAATTATCATCGATACCCGCGGCGTGATCGCCGAATACGACGGCACGGACCGCTACACGCTGACGCTCGGCAGCCAGGGCAGCCACATCATCCGCGACATCATCTGCGGCGACGTGCTCAAGCTCCCGCCCGAGAAGATGCGCGTGATCACGCCCGATGTCGGCGGCGGCTTCGGCACCAAGCTGTTTCCCTATCGCGAATATGCGCTGGCCGCGGTCGCGGCCGAGCGCTGCGCCAGCCGGTGAAATGGGTCTGCGAGCGCAGCGAACATTTCCTCGGCGACAGCCACGGCCGCGACAACATCTCGACCGCGCGGCTGGCGCTCGACGACAAGGGCCGCTTCCTCGCGCTCGAGCTCGACATCGTCGCCGACATGGGCGCCTATCTGTCCTGCTACGCGCCCTACATTCCCTGGCTCGGCGTCGGCATGGCGACCGGCGTCTACGATATTCCGGCCGCGCATGTGCGGCTGCGCGCGCGCCTTCACCAACACCGTGCCGGTCGATGCCTATCGCGGCGCCGGGCGGCCGGAAGCGTCCTATCTGATCGAGCGGCTGGTCGATGCGGCGGCGCGCGAACTCGGCATCGCGCCGGACGCGCTGCGCCGCAAGAATTTGATCAAGCCGAAGGCGATGCCCTACACGACGCCGACCGGCAAAGTCTACGACTCCGGCGATTTCGCCGGCACCTGGCGCGCGCGCAGGAGCTCGCCGACTGGGACGGCTTCAACAAGCGCGCCGCCGCAGTCGAAGCGCGCCGGCCGGCTGCGCGGCATCGGCATGGCCACCTATATCGAGGCCTGCGGCGGCAACGGGCCGGAAACCGCGCATCGTGCGGCTCGAGCGCGACGGCGGCGTCACCGTGCTGATCGGCTCGCAGTCGACCGGGCAGGGCCACGCCACCTCCTATGCGCAGCTGGTCGCCGAGCGGCTCGATCTGCCGCCGGAGCGCGTGCGCGTCGTGCAGGGCGACACCGACCTGATCGCGACCGGCGCCGGCACCGGCGGATCGAGTTCGATTCCGGTCGGCGGCGTGTCGGTCGACCGCGCCAGCAAGACGCTGGCCGAGCAGCTCAAGGAGCTGGCCGCCGACGCGCTCGAGGCCGCGCGCCGGCGATCTGGAAATCGCCGACGGCACGGTGCGCGTCGCCGGCACCGACCGCGTCGATTTCGTTCGCCGATCTCGCCGCGCGTCCCGAGGCCACGCCCGAGAAGCTGCGCGCCGCGAGCGAATTCGCCACCGACGCAGCCGACCTTTCCGAACGGCACGCACATCGCCGAAGTCGAGATCGATCCCGACACCGGCGCGACCGCGATCCTCAACTATGTCATCGTCGACGATTTCGGCGCGACGCTCAATCCGCTGCTGCTCGCCGGCCAGGTGCATGGCGGCGCCGTGCAGGGCATCGGCCAGGCGCTGATGGAGGACACCGTCTACGACGCCGGCTCCGGGCAATTGCTCAGCGCCAGCCTCATGGACTACGCGCTGCCGCGCGCGGCCGATGCGCCGGACTTCGTGTTCGAGACCCGCAACGTGCCGTGCAAGACCAATCCGCTCGGCGTCAAGGGCGCGGGCGAGGCCGGCGCCATCGGCTCATGTCCGGCGGTCATGAACGCGATCGTCGACGCGCTGTGGCGCGCCACCGCATCCGCCACATCGACATGCCGGCGACCCCGCAGCGGGTCTGGGCGGCGATCGAGAAGGCCCGAAACGCCGACGCGCATCCTGAGGCTTGCCGGCGATCACGAACTCGTGATCCGATGCGGCGTCACGCGCGTCCTGCCGAATAGCGGAATAAGCCAGTCGCGCATGGTGTTTGCCGTGAGACAAGATCGATCTGAGCCATCGGGAGAAACTCATGAGAATTCGCTACGGCGCTGCGCGACAGTTGCCGTCGTTGCGCTCGGCGTGACGGCCGTCGTCGCCCAGCAGGATCCGATCGCCGCGCGCAAGGCGCTGATGAAGGACAACGGCGCAGCATGCCGCGGCACGATGGTCGCAGATGATGCGCGGGCAGGAGCCGTTCGACGCCGCCGCGGTCGATGCCGCCTTCGCGCAATGGGCCGACACCGCGCAGAAATTGCCGGGCCTGTTCCCGGACAATTCCAAGACCGGCGGCGACACCGCGGCCTCGCCGAAGATCTGGGAGAACAAGAACGACTTCGACGCGCAAGCCGCGAAGTTCGGCAAGGCCGTGGCGAAGGCCGCGACAGGCCAAGGTCATCGACCTCGACGGCCTCAAGGCGGCGATTCCGGTGGTCGGCAAGAACTGCGACGACTGCCACGAGAACTATCGCGTCAAGCAAGAGCTGATCTTCGCCGGCATTGGCGAACGCCGGCGGCCGTGCCGCGCGACGCGCCGCCCTTGCGCTTTGTTGGCAGAGCACAGCGGCCTAGGTCGCGCCGGCCGGAGCGACGATTGCATGCTGCGCAAGCTCGTTGCTCTGTGCTGCCGTCGCTGCCGTGATCGGCGCTCGCGGTGTTCTGGTTCGCTGACCATTCCGCAGACCGTGCCGGCGAGCGCGCTGCCGCCGCACACGCCCGATCTCGCCAACGGCAAGACGATGTTCTACGCCGGCGGCTGCGCGTCCTGCCACGCGGTGCCGAGCCAGGACGACAAGACCAGGCTCGGCGGCGGGCTGGCGCTGAATTCGCCGTTCGGCACCTTCTACGTCGCCCAATATTTCGCCCGATCCGAAGGACGGCATCGGCGCCTGGAGCGAAGCGCAATTCGTCACCGCGCTGATGCAAGGGCACGTCGCCCGACGGGCGAGCATTACTATCCGGCGTTTCCCTACACGTCCTATCAGCGCATGCGCTTCGACGACCTGCGCGACCTGTTCGCCTATCTGAAGACGCTGCCGGCGGTGCCGGGCCGCGTGCGCGATCACGATCTGCCGTTCCCGTTCAACATCCGGCGCGCGCTCGGCCTGCTGGAAGCTGCTGTTCCTCGACGGCGAGCCGTTCCAGCCCGATCCGTCGCAAATCGGCGCAGTGGAATCGCGGCGCCTATCTGGTCAACGGCCCGGCCACTGCGCCGAATGTCATTCGCCGCGCAATATTCTCGGCGGCGTCATCGCGAGCCAGCGCTTCGCCGGCGGGCCGAGCCCGGACGGCCAGGGCGGGGTTCCCAACATCACCCAGTTCAAGCTCAAGCGACTGGTCGGCGGCCGATATCGCCGACACTGCTCGCGAACCGGCATGACGCCGGATGCCGACCGGGTCGGCGGCGCCATGGTCGAGGTGGTGCGCAACACCTCGCAGCTGACCGCCGCCGACCGCGCGGCGATGGCGACCTACATCAAGTCGCTGCCGGCGGTCGAAGGCCGGCGCCGCCGAAGAAATAGTCGGCAGAACGCGCATACGTGTCATGCGGCGAGTTGCGATGACAAGCCCGGCCATGCGCGGGCTCGATGAGCTGATCCTGCGATGAATCTGTTCAAGGCCATCGGCTTCAAGCTGATCTCGGCGCTGCTGTTTGCCGCGATGTCGGCGCTGGTGCGCCAGCTCGGCGACGTCGCGCCGGTCGGCCAGATGGTGTTCTTCCGCAGCGCCTTCGCGATCCTGCCGGTGGTGGTGATCTATGCGTTGCGCGGCGAACTTGGCGAGCGCGGTGCGCACCGGCCGGCCGTTCGGCCAGCTCGGCCGCGGCGCTGCTCAGCGTCGGCGGCATGTTCACCAATTTCTCCGCGCTGACGCGGCTGCCGCTGGCCGACGCCACCGCGATCTCCTTTGCCTCGCCGCTGATCACGGTGGCGCTGGCGGCGATCATCCTGAAGGAGCGCGTGCGCATCTATCGCTGGTCGGCGGTGCTGGTCGGCTTTGCCGGCGTGATCGTGATGCTGATCCCGCATTTCGACGTCGGCCACTACGCGGCGGCCGGCGCCGCGACGCGCGGCGACGGTCGGCTCGATGTTGGCGCTGATGTCCGCCTTCTGCAACGCCGGCACGGTGATCCAGACCCGGCGGCTGACGCAAAGCGAGACCACGTCGTCGATCGTGTTCTATTTCTCGCTGGTCTGCGCGCTCGCCGGCGCGCTGACGCTGCCGTTCGCCTGGCACACGCCGACCGGCTCCGAGCTGGCCACGCTGATCGCGCTCGGCATGCTCGGCGGCATCGCGCATATTTTTCTGACCGAAAGCTATCGCCACGCCGCCGCCTCGGTGGTGGCGCCGTTCGACTACACCTCGATGCTGTGGGCGCTGCTGCTCGGCTACTGGCTGTTCGGCGAATTGCCGAGCGCGCTGGTCTATGTCGGCGCGGCCATCGTCGCCGGCGCCGGCCTGTTCGTGATCTGGCGCGAACGCGCAGCTCGGCGTTCAGCGCGCGCGCGAGGCGGAAGGGCCGCCGCCGGCGGCGTGAATTTCAAGTCTGAAACGCCTTGAAGGTGATGATGGTGTGGGTGTCCTTGATGCCGGGAATGCACTGCACCTTCTCGTTGACGAAATGGCCGATGTCGGTGCCGGCATCGACGTAGAATTTCACCAGCAGGTCGAAGTCGCCGGCGGTCGAATAGATTTCGGAGGCGATCTCGGCTTCGGCCAGCTCGTTGGCCACCTGATAGGACTTGCCGAGCTCGCATTTGATCTGGACGAAAAAGGGGGTCATCGCGCGCCTCCGGCCACTGGATTGCTCACGCAATCCAGCAAAAACGCGGCTCGCTGGCAAGGCGCCTTGCGCTTGCGCGCATGCCTGCGCGGACTAGGTATGGCAGCAGCAATCTCGTGGGGTGTCCGGCTGTTGCCGGGCTGAGAGGCCATCCGGGCCAACCCAACGAACCTGATCCGGGTCATGCCGGCGGAGGGAGAAGAGATGCACAGTCCGCGACGCAGCCAGCGCGCGACGACGTGCCGCAAATCGCGGCCGCGTTGCTCGACGCGCCTGCGCGCGCGCGCCCGCGCGTCCATTGCATCACCAATGCGGTGGCGCAGAATTTCACCGCCAATGTGCTGCTCGCGGCCGGCTGCGTGCCGTCGATGACGTTGTCGCGCCGAGGAGATCGGCGCCTTCGTCGCCCGCGCGCATGCGCTGCTGGTCAATCTCGGCACCTTCGACCGCGAGCGCCGCGAGGCCACCGAGATCGCGGTCGAAACCGCGCGCGGGGCAACGTGCCCTGGGTGCTCGATCCGGTGTTCGTCGACCGCAGCGCCCCGCGCGCGGCTTTTGCGCGCGAACTGGTCGCGACGCGGGCCCAAGGTGGTGCGGCTCAATCGCGCCGAATTTTCCGCGCTGGCCGGCGGCGAGCCGACGCGCGATGCGCTGGCGGCCTATGCGCGCGAGCACGAAACCGTGCGTCGGGCTGTCGGGCGAGACCGATCTGGTCGCCGACGGCGAGCGGCTCGCGACCATCGCCAACGGTCATCCGCTGATGGCCAAGGTGACCGCCATGGGCTGCGCCGCCTCGGCGCTGATCGCGGCCTGTCTCGCCGTCGAGCCGGATGCCTGGCGCGCCACCGCCGCGGCGCTGGTGATCATCGGCGTTGCCGGCGAACTGGCGGCCGCACAGGCGCGCGGGCCCGGCAGCTTCGCGGTCGCGATCGTCGATGCGCTCTACAATCTCGATGGGCCGACCATGCTCATCGCGCACGCGCAAAGGTCAACTGATGGACGTCGATCTTCGCCTCTATGCCCTCATCGATCCCGCCGTCGCCGGCGGCCGCACGCTCGCCGATCTGGCGGCGCGCATCGCCGGCAGCGCGACGCTGGTGCAATTGCGCGACAAGCACGGCTCGACCCGCGCCATGGTGGAGGAGGCGCGCGCGCTGCCCGGCGTGCTGGCGCCGCTCGATATTCCGCTGCTGATCAACGACCGCGTCGATGTCGCGCTCGCCGCCGAAGCCGACGGCGTGCATATCGGCCAGGACGACATGTCGCCGGCCGATGCGCGGCTGCTGCTCGGCCGCACCGCGATCATCGGGCTCAGCATCAAGACCGTGGCAGCAGGCCGAGGCCGCGCCGCTCGAGCTGCTCGACTATGTGGCGATCGGCGGCGTTTACGGCACGACCTCGAAGGACAATACCGCGGCGCCGATCGGGCTCGACGGCCTGCGCGCGGTCGTGCAGGCGATCCGCGCGCGCAATCGCGAAATTTCCGATCTGCGCCATCGCCGGCATCAACGCAGAGCAACGCCGCCGAGGTGATCGCGGCCGGCGCCGACGGCGTGGCGGTGATCTCGGCGCTGTCGCTGGCGCCCGATCCGGCGCAGGCGGCGCAAGACCTGCGCGCGGTCGTCGACGACGCGCTGGCGCGGCGAGGGCGCGCATGACGGCGATTGCCGTCACCATCGCCGGCTCGGATTCGAGCGGCGGCGCCGGCATCCAGGCGGATCTCAAGACCTTTGCCGCGCTCGGCGTCTATGGCGCCTCGGTGATCACGGCGCTGACCGCGCAGAACACGCAAGGCGTCACCGCCATCCACGACGTGCCGGCCGATTTCATCGCCGCGCAGATCGACGCGGTGTTCTCCGATCTCGATGTCGGCGCGGTGAAGATCGGCATGCTGTCGCAGGCGGCGGCGATCGAAGCGGTGGCGAAGCGGGCTCGACCGCCACCGCGCGCAAGAACATCGTGCTCGATCCGGTGATGGTCGCGACCTCCGGCGACCGGCTGCTGGCGCCGGACGCGGTCGAGGCGCTGCGCACGCTGCTCATTCCGCGCGCGCTGGTGGTGACGCCCAATCTGCCGGAGGCCGCGGCGCTCACCGGCGCGTCGATCGCGCGCAACGAAGCGGAAATGGAAACGCAGGCGCGCGAGATCCTGGCGCTCGGCGCGCGCAACGTGCTGATCAAAGGCGGCCACGGCAGCGGCGCCGAAAGCGTCGATCTGCTGATCGGGCGAGGGCGAGGTCGTTCGGCTTGTCGGCCAAGCGCATCGCCACCAAGAACACGCACGGCACCGGCTGCACGCTGTCGTCGGCGATTGCCGCCGGCGCTCGCCAAGGGCCGCGATCTCATCGACGCCGTCGCAAGACGCCAAGGCCTATGTCACCGCGGCCATCGCCGCCGCCGATCAGCTCAAGATCGGCCACGGTCATGGCCCGCTGCATCATTTTCATCAGTGGTGTGAGCGCAATTGGAGACGATCAGCACATGACACACGCGACGCAATTTCACTCGCGGCCGGAGCGGCCGCCGCCGGCATCGCTCGCGGCGCCGGCGATCGCCGCGGCGCAAACGCTGAAATGGCGCATGGTGACGTCGTGGCCGAAGCGGCTGCCGGGGCCGGGCATGTCGGCCGAGCGCGTCGCCGAGCGCATCCGCGCGCTGTCGGGCGGGCGGATCGACATCTCCGGTGCTATGCGGCCGGCGAAGTGGTGCCGGCCTTCGAGGTGCTGGACGCGGTCGGCAACGGCGTCGCCGACATCGGCCACACCGCGTCGTTCTACTGGCAGGGCAAGATGCCGGCGGCGGCGTTCTTCACCACGGTGCCGTTCGGGCTGACGCCGTCCGAGCACGTCGCCTGGATCGACGCCGGCGGCGGGCAGGCGCTGTGGGACGAGCTTTACGCGCCGTTCGGCGTGAAGCCGTTCATGGGCGGCAATACCGGCGTCTGCATGGGCGGCTGGTTCCGCCGCGAGCTCAAGAGCCTCGCCGACTCTGCGCGGCCTCAAGCTGCGCTCGCTCGGGCTCGGCGGCGAAGTCTATCGCCGGCTCGGCGCCACGCCGCAGACCACGCCGCCGGCGGAAATCCTCACCAGCCTGCAATCGGGCGTGATCGACGGCGCGGAATTCGTCGGGCCCGGCACCGACATCGCGCTCGGGCTCTATCGCGTGGCGCCGTTCTACTACTATCCCGGCTTCAACAAGCCGAACGGCACCGGCGAATGCATCGTCGCGCTGAAAGCCTGGAACGCGCTCTCCGCCGAGCTGCAAGCCATCGTCGCGCATGCCTGCGCCACCGAAGCGAATTTCGCGCTGGCCGAGATGGAGCGGCTCAATGCGCAGGCGCTCGTCGCGCTCATCAACGAGCACGGCGTGAAGCTCGCCGCGTTCCCCGACGATCTGGTCGCCGCCGCGCGCAAGCAGGCCGCCGACGTGCTCGGCGAACTCGCCGCCCGCAGCGAGATCTCCGGCAAGGTGCACGCCTCCTACACGGCGTTCCGCGAGCGCAGCGCGCCGTGGTCGCGCATCTCGATCGAGGCGGTGTTGCGCGCGCGGGGGGCCTAAATACTCCCACAAGGCCCGCAATTTGCGAGCTTTAATGGTTAACCGGCCATTAACGATTCACAGGCTTACGACATAAAGCTCCATAGTCACATCGCCCGGCTTGGCGTGAACTACAGCTTCTGATCGCCGCGTCCTGGCGGCCGAACGAGGAAGCCCCGGACTCGCCGCCCGGGGTTTTTCTTTGCTCCGCGCCCGATCCGGACTATCCGCCCGGACCCCGTTGAAGAGTGCCGCCGTCTTTGCTAGCGCCTTGTCTGCCAGCGCGAATTTCATCGGCCACTATCGAGAGGGTATCGCAGCATCATGCGTATCGCAGCCGTGCATAGCCCGCAGGGCAAGATTTTTGGCGCCGTCGAGGGCGACAGCTTTCGTCCGTTTTCGGTCGGCGGCGCGTCGCTGCGCGACTTGCGCCATGTCATCAGGCTGGTGAGCGAGGGGACACCGCCGGAATACGGGACGCCGGTCGCGCTCGCCCGCGCTAAGCTAGCCGCGCCGGTCGGCCCGCTGACTAAGAACGTGATCTGCGTCGGCAAGAATTATCACGACCACGCCCAGGAATTCGCCCGCAGCGGCGTCGATCAGTCCGGCGACAAGCAGGAGGCGCCGGCCGATCCGGTCATCTTCACCAAGTCCACCTCCTCACTCGCGGATCCGTTCCAGAAAATCTCTGCGTCTTCGGACCCGACCCACACGGTGGACTACGAAGGCGAGTTCGGCGTCGTCATCGGCAAGCGCTGCAAGAATATTAAGCGCGCCGACGCGCTCGACGTCGTTTTCGGCTACACAATCGTCAATGACCTCACCGCCCGCGCCGTGCAGCAGCGCCACAAGCAATGGTTTCTCGGCAAGAGTCTGGACAGTTTCTGCCCGGTCGGACCCTGGCTGGTGACGCGCGACGAGTTCGGCGTGCCGGCCGAACAGGAACTCGCCACCTATGTAAACGACGAGCGCCGGCAGTTCGCCAAGCTGCGCGACATGATTTTCGATGTGCCGACCTTCATCGAAACGGTCACCGCCTATGTCACGCTGGAGCCGGGCGACCTGCTTGCCACCGGCACGCCGGCCGGCGTCGGCATCGGCTTTGATCCGCCCCGCTATCTGCAGCCCGGAGACGTGGTTCGCGTCGCAATTTCGGGCATCGGCGAGCTCACTAACCCGGTAGTCTGAAGCCCCGGCACCCACTATAAAGGCGCTGGCAAATGAGGATTTTTGGCCGGGTGTTGCGAAATATCAATGTTATCGGCAGCAAAAACGGTCTTCTCAGCCCGATCGTTCGGCCCGCCCGGCCCCCGGAAAAAACGACCCGAATTCACCTTAACGATGGCACTGCGAGAGGAGTAACGGATGGCAAATACACCCTGGAAAACGAACGACTGGTTCGTCAGCGAATGGAATTACGCACCTGAAGTCACCAAGGACTTCAAGTTCGCCAAGAACATCAAGATTCACGACGTCACCCTGCGCGATGGCGAGCAGCAGACTGGCGTCATTCTCTCCAAGGACGAGAAAATCCGCATCGCCGAGGCGCTGGCGGAAGCCGGCGTGCACCGTATCGAAGCCGGCATGCCGATCGTGTCGCCCTCCGATAACGCGGCGATCAAGGAGATCGTCAAGCGCAACCTCGGGCCGCAGATCTTCTCCTTCTGCCGCTGCATGAAGGAAGACGTGCAACGCGCCATCGACACCGGCGTCAACGGCGTCGTCATGGAAATCCCGTCCAGCAAGCACATGGTCGATCTCGCCTACCGCTGGCCGATGGAAAAGGCGATCGAGACCTCGATCGAAGCGACCGCCTTCGCGCACAAGAACGGCCTCGAGGTGGTGTTCTTCCCGATCGACTTCTCGCGCGCCGAGCTGAAGTGGGCCATCGACCTGATCGAGAAGGTCGGCAAGGAAGGCCACATGGATGCGCTGGCGCTGGTCGATACCTTCGGCGTGCTGTCGCCGCACGCGATGAAGTATTTCGTGACCCAGGTGCAGAGCCGCATCAAGAAGCGCCTGGAGGCGCACTTCCACCAGGACTTTGGCATGGGCGTGGCCAACACCATCATGGCGCTGTCGCTCGGCGTCGAGGTGATGCACACCACCGTGCTCGGCATCGGCGAACGCTCCGGCAACGCGCCGATGGAAGAGATCGTCATGGCGCTCAAGACCATGTACGGCGTCGACGTCGGCATCGACTGCACCAAGCTCACCCCGCTCGCCAATTTGGTGCAGCGGCTCACCGGCGTGGTGGTGCCGACCAACAAGGCGATCGTCGGCTCCGGCCTCTACCAGATCGAATCCGGCATCATCGCGTCGTGGTTCAAGAACTGCGGCGAGAAGAACGCCACCGAGCTGTTCCCGATCCGCTGGAGCGCGGTCGGCCAGCCGCCGGCGGAAGTGGTGATGGGCAAGGGCTCCGGCATCGACTCGGTCAACATGTGGCTGCAGGACGTCGGCATGCAGGTGTCGGAAGCGGACGCCATGAAGGTCTTGCAGGCGGTCAAGCTGCATTCGCTCAACAACAAGAAGATGCTGAGCCACGCCGAATTCCGCGATGTGGCCCGGGCCACGCTCGGCCGGTCGCAGCAAGAGGCGGCGGAGTAGGCTTTCTGCGCTAACGGCTAACGACGAAGCCCCGGGGCAAAACCCCGGGGCTTTTTTCTGGCGCGCTTGATCGTAAAACCGTAGCGATCGCCGGTCAGTCCATCTTGATATTGGCGGTCTTCACCACCTTTTCCCACTTATCGGAATCTTTTTTGATCAGGGCGGTAAACTGCTCGCCCGGCAGCGTCATCACCGCCAATTGCTGATCGATGAACTGCTTGACCGCTGCGGGATCAACCATGACCGCGAGGATTTCCTTGGTCAGGTGGTCCACGATCGGTTTAGGCACGCCGGCCGGGAGGATGATGCCGACCCACGGCGCCATTTCGAAGCCGGGAATGGTCTCGGCAATTGCCGGAACATTCGGCAGATCCGCCATGCGCTTGGGCTCGCAGACCGCGAGCGCGACCAGCTTGCCGGCCTGCACGTAGGGCCACAAGGTCGAAACGTTGTTGAATGAAAGCTGCACCTCGCCGGCGATCAGCCCCAGGGAGGAGGGGCCGGTGCCCTTGTAGGGAACGTGCAAGAGCTTCACACCGGTCGCCAGTGCGAACAGCTCGGCCTCCAGATGACTGAAATTGCCGACGCCGGCTGAAGCATAACTGAGACTGCCGGGCTTCTGCTTGGCGAGCGCGATCAGCTCGGCAACGTTGTGCACGGGAAGCGAGGGGTGCACCGCCAACAGCGACGGCAGCCGGATGACCGATGTCACGTGGATGAAATCCTTCATCGGGTCATAGGGGAGATTTTTATAGACCCACGGATTGACCGTCATCGGACTGTCGGAGGTCATCGCCATCGTGTAGCCGTCCGGAGCGGATTGCTTCAACGCCTGCAGTCCGACCTGGCCGTTGGCGCCGCCGCGGTTCTCGACGATGATCGTCTGCTGCAAGCGCTCCTGTAGATATTTTGCGACGATGCGCGCGACCACGTCGGTGCCGCCGCCGGCCGGGTATGGAACGATCATCCTGATCGTTCCGCGCTGCGGCCATTCTTGGGCGATCGACGCCGCCGCCGTGACGCTCGACAGCCCGGCCGCGATCGCGAGTGCCGTCAGTAATTTTTTCATTGTCCTCTCCCTAGTTTTCAAGCCGTTCGAAATTCTTGTTCGGTGCTTTTCCTTTATTGCCGATGTATCCGTTCGCATCCGACTTAGGCCACGCGGTCGCTACCATCCATGCGGTTCGCTGTCGAAGAGCCCGAGCGTTTCGAGCGCCGACCTTATCTCTTTTTTTCGGTCGGCCGATAGCGGACGGTTCGGCAGCCGGGGCGAACCCACCGGCCGCCCCATGATCTCCCACATGGCCTTGGTCGGCGCGGGGTATTCGACCTTGGCGATCTGATAGAGGTCGGAAAACTTGTATTGCAACGCGAGCGCGTCGGCCAAGTGGCCGCTCGTCGTTGCGTCATAAAGGGCCTGCACAAAGCGCGGCGCGATGCCGCCGAAGATCGACATGCAGGCGGTGCCGCCGAGGGTCAGGCATGGAATCATCCATTCGGTGCCGACGAACAGGCCGAAATCCGGACGAACCGTTTTGGCGGCTTTGCCGAGTTCAAGATATTTTTCCCAATTGTGGCTGGCCTCTTTCAAGCCGATGAATTTGGGAAAGCGCTGCATCAATTTGATCAGCGTCGCGGGTGCGATCCCGATGCCGTCCATGATGGTGGGCGAGCTGTAGGCGATGAAGGGCAGGCCGGTCGCCGACATGATCGCGGAAAAATGCTCGTAAAGACCTTCCTGCGACGGCTTCCAATAGTAAGGCGCAATGGCGATCACGCAGTCGGCGCCGACTTGTTCGGCATGGCGGGCAAGATCGACCGCCTGGTCGGTCCCCGGCGTGCTGACATGGATAATGACCGGCACGCGGCCGGCGGTCACCTCGACCGCGGCTTTGGCCAGCAGCTTGCGCTCGTCGTGTGTCAGATTCAAAGACTCGGCGAGATGCAGATTGATGCAGAGCGACGACGCGTTGTGACGAAGCAGGAATTCAATAACGCGACCGAACGTATCGAGATCGACTTTGTTGTCCGACGTGAAGGGCGTGACCGGAACATGGATGATTCCGCGGGGAACGGCCGCTAACGGCTTGCGCTGGGACATCGGTTCCGGTTCCTCGCGCCCTTACGCTTTGAACGGCACCACCTTCTGGCGCTGCGTGCCGAGGCCGTCGATGCCGAGCTCGACCACGTCGCCGGCCCGTAAATATTTCGGCTCCACCTTGCGGCCGATACCGACGCCCGCGGGCGTGCCGGTGGCGATCACATCGCCCGGCTCCAGCACGAAGAATTGCGAGCAATACCAAACGATATGCTGGCAATCGAAGATCATGTTGCGGGTGTTGCCATTCTGGCGTTTCTCGCCGTTGACGTTCGACCATATCGCGAGGTTCTGCGGGTCCTTGATTTCGTCCTTGCTGACCAACCAGGGACCGAGCGGGCCGAAGGTCTCGGCGCCCTTGCCCTTGGCGAAGGTTTGCCCATGTTCCAGCTGGAACGCGCGCTCCGACACGTCGTTGCCCAGGCAATAGCCGGCGACGACGTCCATCGCCTTGTCCTTGGCGAGATAACGCGCGCGCTTGCCGATCACGATGACGAGCTCGCACTCGTAATCGAGCTTGGTGGAATTCCTTCGGGATCATGGTGTTGTCGTTCGGCCCACAAATGCAGCTCGGCGCCTTGTTGAAGACGACCGGCTCCTGCGGAATCGGGTTGCCGCCCTCGGCGGCGTGATCGGAATAATTGAGGCCGATGGCGAGGTAATTGCGCACATGTCCGACGCAAGCGCCGAGCCGCGGCTTGCCGCCGACGGTTTTGAGCCGCTTGAGATTGGCTTTCCTGATCTTGGCGAGGCCGCCGGAAGCCAGCATGGCGCCGTCGATATCCGGCACGATGCGCGACAGGTCTCTGATTTTGCCGTCGGCGTCGATGATGCCGGGCTTCTCGCGGCCGGGCGCGCCATAGCGGACGAGTTTCACGGGGATTTCTCCTTTGAGCGTGTGTTTTTTCGCTGATGGAGTGAAGGGCGGGTCGGCGCTGATCATGCGATGGCGGAGGGGAGGGGGCAAGGGTGTCCGGGCGCGCGTGGTCGCCCGTATTCTTTGCGGCGCCGGGTGCGCCGTCGTCCTCTTCTTCGCTCCCGACGAGGGAAGCGGAGCGCCGGGAAACGCGGGGCGCTTGCGATCGCGCGCCTGGGCGGCTGGCGAAGCCGCCCGACACGCTTGGCGCAGCGTGCCGCCTCCGCTGGTGCGGCGGAGGCGCGCCTCTCGGCGCTCCATTGGCGGCGATTTCTATCCCCGGGGCCGTACTTCCGGGCGCGGACGCGGGGCTTTTGCCCGCCCTGATCCGGGCAGCTTTCGCTGCTCTTCGTCCGTGCCGAGCGATGCCCGAATTGTCTCATCAATGCGGCGGCTCAGTACAACTTCGGTAATCTACCAAAGTCTATCAGTTACGCCGGCCGCCATCGCGGGGGCGTTTTTATTGCTGCCCCTGCTTCGACTTCGATGAGTCCGGTGCCGCTCAACGCATGTTTCCCCACGGATCGACCGGCTTGGTATTTTTCTTATCGGGAATTTTCTCCAGCGCCGATTTGTACGCATCTTCACGGGCTTTTTTCTTTTCCGCCTCTTCCTTTGTTAAGGGACGGCTGTTCGTGTCCGAACCGGGGTTCAACTTAATGCCCGGCATCGGCATCTGAGCGGCAGCGGTGCCCGTTGATAGGGTGCCTATCGCCACCACGAGGACGAGTTTCCACAGTGCATCACGGGGACGTTTTCGGCGGCTCATTTCCTTCGCATTCCCATCATAGCGGAGTGACTGGCGCACATAAGTTCACGGCACCCGTCCAACGATTTGCTCGGAACACGACAATATGCTCCGGGTTAGCCGCCACCGAGAATTCCCAGTGGAAAGCCAGCATTATGGAAATTGCAATCAGAAGGGAACCGATCAGTACGGAACCGATCAGCATGGTCAGGGGGCTGTTCATTCAGCCAATATGCAGCCGATCGGGCAACGCTGCTAGGTGCGATCAAATATGACATTTAAATCCAAACTGGGATTCCCAACGGACTTGCCGAAATATGTGGTCGTAGGTCTTCAGGCTGCCATAAGCCGGCGAATGCGGCGCATCGCCCTCTTATCCGCCGGCGAAGAAATGTTTGGTCGTGGCGTCATTGGTGTCATGGAGGTGGCAAAATGAGAATGCGTGTCGCGGTATTGGCGGCGTTCATGGCAGTGGGTACCCAGGCCCAAGCGGCGCCACTGACCATGGGTCAACTGATGGTGCGCTGCGCGCAGCTCGATGTGTCAAAGGATAATCAGGTCCTATTGCGATCGGGGGCCACTGGCGACGTACTCGACGCCGGAAAATGCTTTGGACACTTGGAGGCCTATCTCGATCTCGCAACCATCGAAGTGCATGACCCAAATTATACGCACATAATCCATCCCCTGGGGGCGTGCCCTCCTGCTAGCGAACAACTCAATTTCACCAAGATGATTGGGATGTTTCTGGATCACGCCCGCAATCATCCCGAACAACGGGAACAGCCTGCCGCCATGGTCGTCGCCAACTTTATGGCTGAGAAATACCCATGCCAATTTAGGCGTTAAGCGGCCGCCTCAATTGGCGGCCTGCCATTTTTCCAGAACGGTAATACCGCCGCCCACGTGCCAAGACTTATCGGTCGCGCCGGCGGCCATCGCGTGCGCGTGGTTCTCGATTTCGTTTGAAAACCGGTTAGTCGCGACGCGCGCGCGGAAAATCTTGCCGCGTATCGGCGTCGTCGCGCGTCTGCGTTGCTGAGTTTACGCCCACATCCGTGTCGGCATTCTCCTGCGTCCCGCAGGCCGGGAACGGCGTATCGGGCAGCAGCAGCTGCCAGATCCGTTTCAAATCGGCGTTGGCGCGGCAGGGGCGGTCGATCATCTGACGAATATGGACAAAACCTCCGCGCCGCGCCAGAGATTTGGCGCCACGCGACTGCGAATTCAATTCAGGCGCGCGATGAAACGCGCCGCCCGCGCTAGCGATTACTGCTTCTTTTCGCTCTTCAACTTCCAGAGCTGATAGCCCGCGTCGGCAATCGATTTCTCGATCACGTCGCGGCTGAGGTTGTTCGGCGGGCTCGCATCCTCACGCACGACGCCGACCGCGTGCCACGGGCGGAATTGCGCCGGCAATTTCTGGCCGCCGCGGTCGTCGCAAAACGCGCGCAAGTCGCGGCTGGCCTCGGACTTGAAAATATAGAGTTGCATGGATCGTCTTTCCGCGGACGCCGGTCCGCTCAAACATGCTGCTTTTTGCAGGAACGTTAACAACTACCGACCGGCGAACGAAGGCCGCATGTCACGGATTTCTCGCCGGTATCCTTGTGAGATAGATAGGCCGTGTGGGGCATCGCCACAAGGCGCGCACCGGCATACCGGCGGCGGCATTTCGCGCCCGAAAATAAACCCGCCATGGCCATATCGCCGCGGCTCAGAAGCGCCCATGGTGAGCCATGGACACCGTCTATGGCTACGCACTCTGGGGGCTGCTCTCGATCAGCATGCTCGGCATTGCCCTCGCTGTCATGGTGTGGTGAGCGCAACACCCATGACAATCGGATTTCCCAACGCCAGCCGCTACTACGACACTACCCGCCACGCGGTGCATTTTTGGGGCCATGACCAGTCGATGGAGACGTCGTTCTTCATCAGCGCCGAAGCCTTGCAGCAATTGATGCCGGAAGCCGCCTTCAACGAAATTGCGTTGTTGGAGGTTTTCGACCGCAACCTCGCGCGCATCCGCGCGGCCGCCGCGCGACTCTACGGCAGCGGACGTAAAGGCGGCTCCTACGATCTGCATCCGTCCAATTTCTGAAATGACCATTCCGTTCAGCCAGCACTTCGACGCCTGGCTGCCGGCCGTTGCCGCGCCGGTGCGCATCACGTCGATCTACGATGCGCAGATTTTCACGCGCCGCTGGGTGATCCGCGACAAGGATCCAACTTTGAAGCTGCTGCTGCGCCAGCTGGAACGGGCCAATAGCGCGGTGCTGTCCGGGGAGGCGATGGAAAGCTTCAAACTGGCGCTGTCGGTGCGCGCGCTGTTGCCGAATGCCATTCTGTGACGGGAAACGGCGCTACCGCGTGCCCGCGTGCCGGCGCCGGACCAGGATCAGCACGGCCATATAGAGCAAGAGGGCGCTAGGGAAGACCCACATCCAATTCTGTGCGGTCAAGCCGAACAGGCGGCAGTCACTAATGAGCCAATCCAACACGGCGCCGATGGTGTCCTCGTGGAGCGAACGGGCTGCATTGTAGGCCCTGTGCGAGTTACATTCCGTAAATTGGAAATAAAATACGTAGCTTTGGGCGGAAAAAACCGAGTTTGCGCGGGTGCCATGGTTAGCAAATCCCAATGCAAACCTTCGTATTTAGAGGATCAGTTTCACCGTCGGCTAAACTGGCGCGGCTAGGATGCGCGCATTGGTCAAACCGTCTGACCTCACATCGGCACGGTTGTGCTGGAGCACGCGAATGCCGATTTCGACGGAGGATGTCATGGACGAGAGACGCAAGGTCCAGCGCCACCGCACGCTGAAAGCCGGCAGCATCACGTTTAACGTCGACGGCGGCGTCGACTGCCGGGTGCGCAATCTGTCGCCCGCCGGCGCCTGCCTGGAAGTGGCGAGCCAGATCGGTATTCCGGACGAATTCGTGCTGGTGGTCGAGATCGATCACGTGAAAGCGCCGTGCCACGTGATCTGGCGCACCGACACGCTTGGGCGTGGAATTCAACGGTTGAGGCGCGCGGACGCCAGGCGGTTGCATGAACAGGAATAAGACGGCGCCAAAGCCGCAAAATGTGGCGCTGGCCGCGGCAGGGCGCGCCCCTGCCGGCCGGATGCCATTGCAGGCGCCGCCCGCACGGCCAAGCATTTGAATTCGCGTTTGTTTTGAGCCGGGTCGGCCACCGGCGCGGGAGTGGGCCGCTATGTGGCTCGGCGGCCACAGCCAGCTAATTTTTGTGCAAATGGCCGATTGTCGGCGGGTATTTGAGCGCGAGCCATTGTCGGCAGCCGACTCCGGCTGCACCATGTCCCCACCGGCGCAACATCTATGGGGGGGCTGGGGGATGTCGTATCGTGGCGTGAAGGCGCTTTTGTTGGCGTGCAGTGGCGTTGGCGCCTTGCTTGCAGCGACCGCCGCTGCAAATGCCGGCGGATTCGCAGTTCGCGAGCAGAGCCCCTACGGGCAAGGCGCGTCGTTCGCCGGCATCGCGGCGGGCGGAGACCTGACGGGGATGTTCTGGAATCCGGCGGTCATGACGCAATTTGCCGGCATCCAAAGTTCGTCGAGCTACTCGGGGATATTTCCTTACGCAAACCATACGGCTGCGGCGACGAGCACGTGGGCGAACCCGCTTCTTGGCGGCCTTGGTGGCGCGCCGAATAGCGGCACAATGGCGCTGGTTCCTGGCAGCACTTTCTCCTATCAGGTCAATCCGAGTCTTTGGCTAGGGCTATCGATCAATTCACCGTTCGGGCTATCGGTCGCCTTCCCTCAAGTGTGGGCCGGTCGCGATTATCGCGACGAATGATACCAGCCTGACCACCTTTAATGCGACACCGAGCGTCGCGTACCGGATCAATGACTGGATCAGCGTCGGAGCGGGGGTGCAGATCGAGTACGCTAAAGCCCAGCTCAATCATAACGTGACCTTACCACTTCCCACCCTTCCCGCCGATCGTAGCGTTTGGTGACGGAAATCTGGGAGCCAACGGTTGGGGTTATGGATTTACCGCGGGTGTCACCTTGACGCCGACGCCGACCACGACCGTCGGTCTCGGTTATCGTTCCGCCATCAACCAAAAGATTTCAGGGACGTTAGCATTGCCTCCGCTGCCTGCGCCGCTATTGGGGGGCAGCTTCGCGGCAAGTACGACGCTCAACCTGCCCGCGATGGTTTCAGTTGGCATCCGGCAGCGCATCGATCCACAATGGACTTTGCTCGGCACCGTCGAGTGGACCAACTGGAGCCGTATCGGGACCTCCGTTATTTCAGCGTCTCTGCCGCCAGGTATTCCCACGCAGACCTTGCCGTTCCAATACAAGGACGGCTGGCTGTTCTCGGTCGGCGCGGAATATCAGGCATCCGATCGGCTGACGTTGCGTACCGGCTTTGGCTATGAAATTTCGCCGATCTCCGATCGGTGCGCACGCCTGTCATTCCGGACAATGACCGATTCTGGGCATCGGTGGGAGCGAGTTACCAGATCTGGCGCGGCTTTACCGCCAACTTGGCTATTCGCATCTATTCGTCCGTAGCACCCCGATCAACATTTCGGCAGCCTCAGGCAATCCTTGGTTCAACGGGATCACCTATGTTGGCGACGTGCAAGCGCACGTCGACATCCTGTCGATCGGCCTGAAATTTCGTTGGGACGAGCCGACGGCGCCGGTCACGAGCAAGCTGATTACCAAATAACCGCGCGCGGTATCCGGTTAGCGAAAAGGCCGGCGGCGACGCCGGCCTTTTTCGTTGTGCGCCCGCGCTCAGAAAGCCCCGTTGAAGGTGCCGCCGTCGATCAGCAGGTTCTGCCCGGTGATATAGCCGGCCTGCGCCGAGCACAGGAACGCGCAGGCCGCGCCGAATTCGGCCGGCTCGCCAAAGCGCCGCGCCGGAATGGTGGCCTTGCGCGCCTTGGCGGCTTCCTCGACGCTCACGCCCTTCTGCTCGGCGGTCTTGCTCAGCATGCCGCGCAGCCGGTCGGTGTCGAAGGCGCCGGGCAGCACGTTGTTGATGGTGACGTTCTTGTCGGCGACCGTGCGCGCCACGCCGGCGAGGAAGGCGGTCAATCCCGCGCGCGCCCCCGATGACAGATCGAGGCCGGCGAGCGGCATCTTCACCGAGCCGGAGGTGATGTTGACGATGCGGCCGAACTTGCGCTGGCTCATCGGCTCGATCACTTTCTGGATCAGCTCGACCGCCACGATCATGTTGGCGATCACGCCGTCGATCATCTGCGTGCGCGTCAGCTCGCGGAAGTCGCGCGACGGCGGCCCAGCATTGTTGTTGACCAGGATATCGGGGGCGGGGCAGGCGGCGAGCAGCGCCTTCTGACCATCGGGTGTGGCGACGTCGGCCGCCACCGCGGTGATCTTGGCGCCGGTTAAGCTCGCGAGCTCGGCGGCGGCGGCTTCCAGTTTTTTACCGTCGCGGCCGTTGATCACCACCTCGCAGCCGGCTTCGGCCAGCGCGCGCGCGCAGGCTTTGCCGAGCCCACGGCTCGACGCGCAAACGATGGCCTTGCGGCCGGCAATTCCGAGATCCATGGGGGTCCTCTTTGAAAAAGTGTTTCGACGGGAGTGTTAGGGGCGGCGCGACATGCGTCAAGGGCTGTCATAAAACCGATATGAATCCCTGCTAGGGTTCTGCCATATGATCTTTGAATTGGAAATCGCCGCATCGTGACGCCGGACGCCACGCGACGGTTTCGCGCGCTTTTCCTTTCCGACGTCATCTCGGCACGCGCGGCTGCCAGGCCGACAAACTGCTCCATTTCCTCCGCCACCACGAAGCCGACACTATCTATCTGGTCGGCGACATCGTCGACGGCTGGGCGCTGCGCTCGTCGTGGTACTGGCCGCAGGCGCATAACGACGTGGTACAGAAACTGTTGCGCAAGGGCCGCAAGGGCTCGCGCGTCGTCTACATTCCGGGCAATCACGACGAATTTCTGCGCGGCTATTACGGCACCCATTTCGGCGGCATCGAGGTGGTGGAGAACGCCATCCACGAGGCCGCCGACGGCCGCCGCTTCCTGGTCGTGCACGGCGACATCTTCGATCTGGTGGTGACGCAGGCGCGCTGGCTGGCGCTGCTCGGCGACAAGGCCTACGAGTTCGCGCTTACCGCCAACCGCGTGTTCAACGCCATGCGCCGCGTGCTGGGCGTGCCCTATTGGTCGCTCTCGAAATGGGCGAAGCTGAAGGTGAAGAACGCGGTCAATTTCATCGGCGCGTTCGAGAAGGCGCTCGCCACCGAGGCCAAGCATCATCGCGTCGACGGCGTGATCTGCGGCCACATCCACACCGCCGCCATGCACGACGACTTCGGCCTGCGTTACATCAATTGCGGCGACTGGGTGGAAAGCTGCACGGCGGTGGCCGAGCGCCACGACGCCGTTTCGAGATCATCACCTGACTCACAGCGGGCGAAGATGTCGAGGCGGTGCCGCCGTCGGCAGACGCCCCGGAATGAAAAGCCTGTCGCCTCCCGGTCGCACCCGAGGTACCTTGATGCGAACGATGGTCATGTGGCGCGCGAGGCGCGCGCGCTCGGCGCGGAACTGGAATTCCTGACGCCGGGCGAATTCTGGACGTTGCCGCTGCCGAGCTATCCGGCGATCAGGCTGGCGCTGCCGGGGCCGCGGCGAGGTCGAACGGCGGCTCGATCGCACGCGGCCGGACGCCATTCACATTGCGACGGAAGGTCCGCTCGGCCATGCCGTGCGCCGCGTCTGCATGCGGCGCGGCTTGCCGTTCACCACCAGCTTGCACACCCGCTTTCCCGATTATCTGCGGAGCGGCTGCCGGTGCCGGAGCGCTGGACCTGCGACGTGACGTGGGGCTGGCTGCGGCGCTTTCACAGCGCCGGCGCGGCGGTGCTGGCGGCGACGCCGACGCTGGGTGCCGAGCTTGCCAGCCGCGGTTTCAAGAACGTGAAGCTGTGGCCGCGCGGCGTCGATGCCAACCTGTTCCGGCCGCGCAGTGGTGCGCCGCTGAACCTGCCGCGGCCGATTTTCTTGACCGTCGGGCGGCTGGCAGTGGAGAAGAATCTCGAGGCCTTTCTCAAGCTCGATTTGCCCGGCAGCAAGCTGGTGGTCGGCGACGGCCGGCGCGCCACCATCGGCTGAGCGTTTCCCGACGCGGTGTTTCTCGGCGCCCGGCATGGCGAGGCGCTGGCCGAGATTTACGCCGCCGCCGATGTGTTCGTGTTTCCAGCCGCACCGACACCTTCGGCCTGGTACTGCTGGAGGCGCTGGCGAGCGGGTGCCGGTGGCGCCTTCCCGGCCGCCGCGCCGAGCGACGTGTTCGGCGAGGCGCCGGTCGTGCTGGACGAGGCTTTACGGCGCGCCTGCCTGAAGGCGCTGGAATGTTCGCGCGAGGACCGCCGCGTTTTCGCGCTGCGCATGACGTGGGCCGCGAGCGCGCGCATGTTCCTCACCTATGTCGCGGAAGTTGCGAAGGGCGCCCAGGCCCAGGCGGCATGAGAACGGGCGAATTGTGAATGCCGAATAGCGAATAGAAAGCCTCAAATCTTCGCTACTCGCTACTCCCCATTCGCCATTCGCGCTACTCTCGCGCAATGGGCGCCCTCGACACCGCGATGCTGCCGACCGCCGCCGATATCGAGGCCGCGGCCAAGCGCCTTGCCGGCGTGGCGGTGCGCACGCCGTTGATCAATGCGCCAGTGCTCGACGAACTGCTCGGCGCGCGCGTGTTCCTGAAAGCCGAGACGTTGCAGCGCACTGGCTCGTTCAAGTTTCGCGGCGCCTATAACAAGATCTCCTCGATTCCCTTGGAGCGGCGCGCTGCAGGCGTGGTGGCGTATTCGTCTGGCAATCACGCGCAGGGCGTGGCGGCGGCAGCTAGGCTACTCGGCATGCGCGCCTGCATCGTGATGCCGAGCGACGCGCCGCGGCTCAAACGCGAGCGCACTGCGGCGCTCGGCGCTGAGATTATCCCTTACGACCGCGACACGGAGGACCGCGCCGCCATCGCCAAAAGAATTGTGGCCGAGCGCGGCGCCACGCTGGTGCCGCCCTATGATGATCCGCTGATCATCGCCGGACAGGGCACCATCGGGCGCGAGATCGTCGAGGATCTGGGACAGCTTTTGCTCGAGCCCGACATCGTGGTGGTGGGCGCCTCCGGCGGCGGGTTGGCGGCCGGCATTTCGCTCGGCGTCAAGGCGCGCGTGCCGGCGGCCAAGTTCTACACCGTCGAGCCGGAGGGCTTCGACGACACGCTGCGCTCGTTTAAGAGCGGGCGGCGCGAGGCCAATGCGCGCATGAGCGGCACCATCTGCGACGCGCTGATGAGCAACACGCCGGGCGAGCTGACCTTTCCGATCAACCACGAACTGATCGGCGCCGGCATGACCGCGAGCGATGCGGAAGTGGCCGCCGCGGTGGGCTATGCGTTTCACGAATTGAAGCTGGTGGTGGAGCCGGGCGGGGCGATCGGGCTCGCCGCGCTGCTTGCGGCCAGGCTCGACGTCAAGGGCAAGGTGGTGGTCGGCATTCTCTCCGGCGGCAATGTGGATGCGGAGTTGTTTGTGCGGCTGATCACGTAAACAGCGCCAGGCGTTCGATCGCCGCCAGCAGCGCCGCGGTGTCGGCATTGCGGTTGCGCGCGGCATATTCGGCCAGGAACGCGCGGCCGCGCCCGCTTTCCGAGAGCGCCGCACAGAACGCCTGATAGCCGCCCTCGCTTGGCGCCTCTGGCGGCGGCTGTATCGCCAGCGCTAATGGCTCGTTCGGCATGTGCAATCCTGGGCGGCGCAGTTTAACAATCAGTCTGCATGATTCGCGAGTAATGACGGCGGTATGCGGCCTTTATCCCAGATGCAAGTCGGTTTCGCGCCGCGCCTGGGGGCGCTCTATGCCGGTTTTTGCGTCATGGGCGGCGTCCAATTGCCGTTCTTTCCGCTCTGGCTGAAGGCCAAGGGGCTCGACCCCCAAATGATCGGCGTGGTGCTGGCACTGCCGATGATCGTGCGCGTGTTCGCTATCCCGTTGGCGGCGCGCGCGGCCGACCGGCGCGATGCCGTGCGCGCGATCATCATCGTGGCGAGCTGGTTGACCGTCGCCGGCCACGCGCTGGTAGGCCTGGCCGAGGGCGCGACGGCAATTCTAGTTACTTACGCGTTGGCCTCGCTGGCGCTCGCGCCTGTGATGCCGCTGACCGAGACCTATGCGCTCAAAGGCCTGAGCGCGCGCGGACGCGCCTATGGGCCAGTGCGCCTGTGGGGCTCGGCGGCCTTCATCCTTGGCACTTTTTTGGCTGGCTTTGCCACCGATACGATCCCGGCGCGCCAGCTGATCTGGTTGATCGTCGCGGCGAGCCTGCTCAGTGCGCTGGCGGCTATCGCGCTGGCGCCGCTATCGACCGGCAGGCCGCCGCTCGTTGAGCCGCAGAGCCCACGCCAGCACCTGCTGCGCGATCCCGCCTTCGTCGCCGTGTCGGCAGCGGCGAGCCTGATCCAGGCCAGCCACGCGGTCTATTACGGCTTCTCGGCGCTGGAATGGCACGGCGCCGGACTCGACGGCACCGCGATCGCGGCGTTGTGGGCGCTCGGCGTAATCGCGGAGATCGTGCTGTTCGCAGTCTCGGGACGGCTGCCGCCGTTCTTTCAGCCGCTCACGCTGCTGCTGCTCGGCGCAGCCGGCGGTGCGCTGCGTTGGGCGGCCATGGCGCTCGATCCGCCGGTCTTAGCGCTGCCTTGGCTGCAGCTGCTGCACGCGCTGTCGTTCGGCGCCACCCATCTCGGCGCGCTCAGCTTTGTCGCGCGCCATGCACCGGTCGGGCAGGGCGCCACCGCGCAAGGTTATCTCGCGATCGCGCTCGGCGTGGTGATGGCGGGTGCGATGGGACTATCGGGCTGGCTTTACGGCGCCTTCGGCAGCCACGCTTATGCGGCGATGGCGCTCGCGTCGGTCGCTGGCGGCGTTTGCGGGTATGTAGCGTACCGAGCGCGCCGAATAGCGGCGCTCTGAGCGCAGCTCCACGCGCCGCGTCGGGCGGTCGCAGCTCGCCACGATGCCACTGAGCGCCGGGTCTTCCAGGTAGATCATCCTGCGCGACAGCCCACCGTGCCGGTTGATCCAGCGCCGCACCGAAACCGGATAGATGTTCCACAGCGCCTGCGTCCCCATCGCGCTGGTGACCGGGCGTCCGTCGACATCCGGCATCCAGGCGGCGTGGAAGCCGAAGCGGGCGCGCGGCGTCGCGCAGATGTGGTCGCGCGCGATCAAGCCGAGCACCAGCGTGCAGGCCGACAGGCAATTGCCGTCGACGACCACGCGCTCGCCGGTCGAGCGCACCACGGCGAAGGCTTGCAGGTAATGACCGATCTGACCGCCGCGGTCCTCGGCGATGCGCACGGTAGCCGACGCCGAGGTGACACCGGACGCCAACAAGGCGGCGCAGAGCAACAGGCCCCGAATATGCATTACCGTCCCCGTTATCGTTACCCCGCCTGTCCCGGCGGGTTGCGATTAACCCGATTTAACCATGAGTGTAGGCGACAGCGACGGCTGTTGGAAAGACTTTGTTAACCAAGAAATTTTTTACAATTAGCGAACAAAATCAGGTAGTTGTCGGAGCAGCGGCCGGATCGGATCCGCGTAGCGGGTGCGGCGCGGCTCGGCGCGTCGCCGGCGGCACGGATGCAGTCCGCGGACAGCTGCTCAAGCGTTTGGGCGGTCTCCTCATTCCAGGACGCGCGGGCGATCTCCCGGCACAGACGGGCGCGCTCAGCCCCACAGTGCCGGCGCGGGCGGGAAAACCAGGCTGTCGCGGTAGCTGAGCCCGTCAGGGCGGTCCCTGGCCAGCAACAGCGGACCGTCGAGATCGACAAAGCGGGCCTTCTGCGCCAGCAGCATGGCCGGGGCCATTGCCAGCGAGGTCGCCACCATGCAGCCGGCCATGATGGCGAAGCCGAGCCGCTGCGCCTGCTCGAGCATGGCCAGCGCCTCGGTCAGCCCGCCGGCCTTGTCGAGTTTGATGTTGACCGCGTCGTATTTGCCGGCCAGCGCCGGCAACGAGGCACGGTCATGCGCGCTTTCATCGGCGCAGACCGGGATCGGCCGCTTAAGCGCTGCGAGTGCCTGGTCGCCGCCGTCCGGCAGCGGCTGTTCCACCAGCACGACGCCCGCTTGCGCGCAGGCGGCGAAATTGCGGCTAAGACTGCGCTGGTCCCAGCCTTCATTGGCGTCGACAATGAGCGTTGCATAAGGGGCGGCGGCGCGCACCGCGGCGATGCGTACAGGATCGCCCCCATGATCGTTATTGCCGCCGAGCTTGACCTTGAGCAGCGCGCGGCCGGCGGCCTTGCCAGCGGCCTCGGCCATCGCGGCGGGGGCGGCCAGCGAAATCGTATAGGCGGTGGTGAGCGCGCTTGGGGCGGGCAGCCCGGCGAGCTCATGAACCGGGCGCCCGCTGCGCTTGGCTTCGAGATCCCAGAACGCGCAGTCGAGCGCATTGCGGGCGGCCCCGGGCGGCATCGCCTGTTGCAGGCCGGCACGGTCGAGACCGGCGGCGAGTGGCGCCCGCATGGCTTCGATTGCGGCGGTGACACTCTCGACGCTTTCGCCGTAGCGCGCATAAGGCACGCATTCGCCGCGCCCGCGCGCCTTGCCGTCGCCCAATTCGGCGACCACCACGACGGCTTCGGTCTTGGCGCCGCGGCTGATGGCGAAGGAGCCGGCGATCGGCCAGCGTTCGACGGCGAGGGCGAGGGTCAAGGGCACGTTCAAGGAACTGGGGATATCCATCGCTGGCGGCTGCCGCCAAACCCTCGACAGGTTCATAGCCTTGGGTCAAGTATGGCCTGCTCGTTTTACCCTGCCAGCCGCGGGGGAGGGCAACAAAATCAGAGGCTTGCTCGCATGATCGATACCTTGCTCGAAGCCACGGCCCAAGGCGAGCGGCTCACGCTCGCCGGCGCCGGCGCCTGGATTGCCGAGAACGCGCGCAGCCTGGAGGCGCGGATCGACGCCGAGACCAAGCGGCTCGGCACCATCAAGCGCGTCGATATCGACATGGGCCGGGTCGATCGGCTCGATACCTTCGGCGCCTGGCTGCTGGAGCGGCTGACGCGCAGTTTTTCCGCGCGCGGCTGCGACACCACGGTGACCGGCCTCAAGGACGATTGTCGCGCGCTGATGGACGAGGTGCACGGCATCAAACCGGCGCAGGCGCCGGCGCGCCGGGGCAATAATCTGGCCGAAGCGGTCGCCTCGATCGGCGAGAACATCGTCTTGGTTGGCGGCACACTTGTCGCGATCGTCAACATGCTGGGTGCGCTCGCGATCGCGCTGCAGCGCGTACTGGCGCACCCGCGCACGTTCCGCCTCACTTCGATGGTGCACCAGCTCGACAATGTCGGCTGGCGCGCGGTGCCGATCATCCTGCTCATTACCTTTCTGATCGGCTGCATTATCGCGCAACAGGGCATCTTCCATTTCCGCAAGTTCGGCGCCGACATCTACGTGGTCGACATGGTCGGCATCCTGGTGCTGCGCGAGATCGGCGTGTTGATCGTCGCCATCATGGTGGCCGGCCGCTCCGGCAGCGCCTACACCGCCGAACTCGGCTCCATGAAGATGCGCGAGGAGATCGACGCGCTGCGCACCATGGGCTTCGACCCGACCGAGGTCTTGATCCTGCCGCGCATCGTGGCGCTGCTGATCGGGGTGCCGATCCTCACCTTCCTCGGCTCGATGGCGGCGCTCTATGGCGGCGGCCTGGTGTGCTGGCTCTATGGCGGCATCGACCCCGACATCTTCCTGTCGCGGCTGAAGGAGGCGATCACGCTCGACCACTTCAAGGTCGGCTTGATCAAGGCGCCGTTCATGGCCATGGTGGTCGGCGTGGTGGCCTGCGTGGAAGGGTTAAACGTTAAGGGCAGTGCGGAATCGCTCGGCTTGCAGACCACCGCGTCGGTGGTGGAATCGATCTTCGTGGTGATCGTGCTCGACGGGTTGTTTGCAATCTTTTTCGCCTCGATCGGAATATGAGCGATGGCGAAGAGCAACGGCAGCCGAGACGTGGTTATCGAGGTGCGCGACGTGGTGGTCGGCTTCGGCAACCACATCGTACTCGATCACGTCGATCTCGACGTCTACCGCGGCGAAATCCTCGGCTTCGTCGGCGGTTCCGGCGCCGGCAAATCGGTGCTCATGCGCACTATCATCGGCCTGCTGCCGAAGCGCTCGGGCGTCATCAAGGTGTTTGGCATCGAACTCGGCGCCGCCTCCGACGCCGAGCGGCAAACGGTCGAGCGGCGCTGGGGCGTGCTGTTCCAGCAGGGCGCGTTGTTTTCCTCGCTCACGGTGCGGGAAAACCTGCAATTCCCAATCCGTGAAAATCTTCAGCTGTCGCAGCGGCTGCTCGACGAGTTGGTCGTCGCCAAGCTCGAAATGGTGGGGCTGGACGCCAGCGCCGCCGAGAAATTTCCCGCCGAGCTTTCCGGCGGCATGACCAAGCGCGTGGCGCTGGCGCGCGCGCTCGCGCTCGATCCGGCGATCGTCTTTCTCGACGAGCCGACCTCCGGTCTCGATCCGATCGGAGCGGGCGATTTCGACACGCTGATCGCGACCTTGCAGCGCACTTTGGGGCTGACCGTATTCATGGTTACGCACGACCTCGACAGCCTGCACACGGTCTGCGACCGCATCGCGGTTTTGGCCGACGGCAAGGTGATCGCCGCCGGGACCATGGACACCATGCTCGCGTCCCCGCATCCCTGGCTGAAAGCCTATTTCCACGGCAAGCGGTCGCGCGCCGGCCAAACCGCCGAAGCAAAGTCGCACGGCGATGGACTTTAGTCGAAACGCCCGGCCGCGTGCGCCAGCATGGTGTAGACCTTGCCGGTCTCCGAGGTGAGGTAGGTGCGCGCCACCATCTGGCCGCGGTCGTCGCGCGCGACCTCGTCGAGCAGGTGTTCGAACTCGCCGATATAGCGGTCGACCGTCAGCTTGAACTCGCGGTCGGCGCGGTACTTCTTGCGGATCTCGTCGAACGCCTGCTGGCCCTGCAAGGTGTACAGCCGGCGGGTGAAGACGTTGCGTTCGCCGCGCTTGTATCGGTCCCACAGATCGGCCACCGCGTCGTGATCGATCATGCGCGCGATGTCGACCGAGAGTGAATCGAGCGATTCGATGCTGTGCCGGGGCGTGCGCTCCTCGCTGCCGCGCGCGGTCTCGCGCGGCAGGTCGCGCTCCGGCTCGTCTTCCTCGCGCGAGGCGCGGCTGAGCAGATCGGTGAGCCAGCCGGTGCGGGCAACGCTGCTCTGGGCCGGGCTGGGCGCGGGCGTTTCGGCGCGGCGGGCGGCCGGCGCGAAGCTGCCGACGTCGGTGCGCGGGGCCGGGCGCGGCGGAAGCTCGCTGCGGCTGCCGACCATCGCGGTGAGCGAGGACTCCTCGCGCGGCGGACGCCGCGGTTCGGCCGCGTCGAGACTACGGCCGTGACGGGCGACGATGCGGTTAAGCTCGGCCAGCGCCTCGATCTGGTCGACGATGACGCGGCGCATTTGGGCGGCGCTTTCGGCGGTTTCCTTCGGCAAGTCCAAGATGCCGCGGTGCAGCTCGGCGCGGGTGGCTTCCAGCTCGCGCTGCATTTCGGCCGCCATCTGCTTCATGCCCTGCACCACTTCGGCGAAGCGCTCGTTGGCGTCGCGGAACAGCGTATGAGTATCGCCGGTGGTCTGGTCGTAGATCGCCCGCATTGATTCGGCGGTACGGCGGCGCTCGTTCTCGGCATTTTCGCGTACGCGCTCGTACTGCTCGCTGATTGCGCGCGCACCTTCGGCACTGCTCTCCGACACGATGCGGACGATGTCCTCGGCATTCTCGCGCACGCGATCGTATTGCTCGCTGAGCGCGCGATTGCCCTCGGCGCTCGATTCCGACACCACGCGGGCGATTTCGCGCGCGCGGGCGGAGGCCGCATCGAGCGACTCGTCGAGCAGGCCGGAGAAGCGCTTGAGCCGCTGGTCGAGATCCTCGGTGCGGATGTCGAGCGTGGCGACCAGCGAATCGAGCGTAACCCGGCGCTCGCTGATGCTGTCCTCGGTGCGCTGGTTGCTGAGGTTGATCTGCTCGGCGACGCCGGCGAGGTCGCGGCCATGGGCATCGAATTGATTGGCGAGCTGGCCGAGATCGGTGATGGCCCGCGCGGTGACTTCGCGGAAGTCGGCGATGTTGGATTCGACCCGGGCGGTTAGGTCGCCGGTCGAGCCGGTGACCTCGTTCATGGCGGTGACGAATTCCGAAACGCGCAGCACCAGCGTGTTCTCGAGCGCGCTTATGTTGGCGTGCGAACCGGAGAGCACCTCCTGCAGCATGATGTTGGCTTCGCGCAGCCGCTCGAACAGGGAGGTGGTGTCGGCGCGCAGCATGTTGTGCGTTTCCAGCATCTCGCTGACGGTGGTGGTCGCAGTCGCCTTCGACTGTTCGATCGCCTTCTGCGCGGTGTCCTGCAGATCGTTGAGCTTGCGGCTGACCGCATTGGAAGCGGCTTCGCCCGCGCTGTTGATCATGCGCGTGATTTCGGTGCTGTTGTCCAGCATCGCGCGCGTGAAGGCTGAAGCCCTTGTCCTCGATCGACGTCATCGCCTCATCGGTGGCCTTGGTGACGTCGGTGGCGAATTGCTGGCCCGTCACGGCGATCGCGGCCAGCACGCTGCCGCTCTTGTCGGACAAGAGCGTTGCCATCTCGTTGGTGCGCTGGCTGACCGACGATGGCGATCTCGTCGGCCTTGCCGACGAAGCTGCGGGCGACTTCGGCGCTCACGCCCAGCAGCGTGCGCTCGACTTCGCTGGCGCTGGTACGCATCGTCTCGGTGGTGGAAAGCGCGAGCTGGCCGAGCGAGCGCTCGGCTTCCGCCGAATTGGTCTTGATCGACTGGCCGAGTTCCTCCAGGCGGGCATGCAGCGTGTCGGCGGCGGCCTTGGTGCGGGCCTCGAGCTGATTGGTGACGGTCTCGGCGCGGCCGACCAAAAGTTCCTCGAAGCGGCCGACGCGGCTGTCGAGCGTATTGGCGACTTCGAGCGCGCGCGCGCCCAGGGTCTTGTCGATCTCGCCGATCTTGGCGCTGATGGCATCCGCGACCTCGGCGCCACGCGTATTGATGGTGGCGGTCACCGCGTTGATGCGGGCATCGAGCGCGTCGACGACCTCCTTGCCGCCGCTGGTCAGGCCGGTGGTGAGGTCGGCCACGCGCGAGCCGAGATGCTGCTCGAACTCCGAGAGCCGCGCGTCGAGCGTGCCGGTGAGCTCATTGGCGCGGCTGCTGACGCGCTGATCGAACGTATCGATGTAACCGCGCATCGCCTCGGACACATCCTGCGTGCGCTGGCCCAGCCGTTCCACCAGTTCGCCGCCATAGGTTTTCACGGTGCGGTCGAACTCGGCGATGTGCTGGGTGATCAGGCTGCCGAGCGTTGAGGCGTCGCGCGAGACCTTCTCGCTGAGCGCGGTGCCACCGTGGTTGAACATGTCGTCGAAGGCCTGCAGGCGCGCGGCCAGCATGTCCTTGACCGCTTCGCTGCGGTTCTTGAGTACCTGAGCCAGCGCTTCCGCGTTTTCGCGGAAGTTGTCGGCCACCGCGTTGCTGCGGCTGATCAGGGTGTCGGTGACGCGCGCGCCGGTCTGCTCCAGCTTGGAGACCACGTCGCCGCCGCGCAGGCTCAAGTCGAGCACCAGCGAGTCGCCGGTCGAGCGTAGCGTCGAGTTCACTTCATCGGCGCGGGCGGCGATGGTTTCGGCCATATGGCCGCCGGTTGCGGTGAGGGTGTCGTTGAACTGCTGCGAGCGGCTCGCCATGGTCTCGATGGTGGCGGAAGCTTTCTGCGCGAAACCCTGCGCGACCAGGTCGAGCCGCGTGCCCATCATCTGCTGCAGGCGGGCGGCGAGCTCGGCGAACTCATCGTGCACGTGCTCGGTCTTGAAACTGAGACTGGCGGACAGCCGGTCGCTGGCGGACGCGATGGCGGTGGTGGCGCGGTCGCTGGTGGTCTCCAGCCGGTCGAGCAGGGTTGAGCCGCGCTCGGTCAGCGCATCGAACATGGAATCGCCGACGTGGCCGAGCGCCAGCGTGATGTGCTCGCCCTTCTCGGTGAGCGAGCGGGTGACGCGCTGCGCCACTTCGCTGACCTTGTCGGCGACCAGATCGCCGACCGAGGTGATGTCGTGGGACAGATCGAGGTGGACGCTGGCGATGGCGTTGCGCACGTGCTCGGCCTGGTTGACCAGGGTGTCGCGCTGGTTGGTGAGCTCGTTGAGCAGGTCGCGGATGCGCACTTCGTTGTCGTTATAGGCGCGCTCGAGCGCGGAGACCTCGTTGTGCACCAGCGCTTCCAGCTCGGCGGCGCGCGCCAGCGCGCGCTCGACGCCGTCGCCCATGGCGGCGACCTCGCGGCGGATGGCCTGGCCGACCGTCACGATCTGCTCGCGCGCGGCGGTCTCCGGCGCCGCCAGCCGCATCGCCACCTCGGCCACGGTTTCAGCGACCAGGCGTAGGTCCTGCGAGCGGCGGAACAGGTGGGCGAGCACGTAGAAGTAGATCACTGGCACGACGATGGCGCTGACGAAGCCGATCACGGCAGCAAATGCCGACGCGCGGATTCGCGAACGCGGCCTGCAATTCGCCGCCGTAGAGATAGGCGGTGGCGAGGCCACCGGCGGTCCAGATGAAAGCGGCGACGCTGGCGATGTTATAGGGCAGGCGTGCCGGGCGGCCGCGCATGGCCTGCAGCATCTGGCCGACGCTGGCGCGGTCGTCATTGGCGGCGCGGCGCAGCGGCGCCTCGTCGGAATCCCAGCCGCCCGGCTGCGGTTCCTCGTTGAACAGTTCGGCGGAAACCGGCGGCTGGCCTTGCGCGGGTTCGCTAGCGGCGGCCGGCGCGGCCGGCGCCGTGGCCACCCGCTCGGGTTGGCCGGTACTCAGCGCTTCCCGGATGGCGGACAGCGCCTCTTCGGTCGGATCCGAGGATTTCTGCGGGATATTCGCCATTTCGGTCGTCGCCTCGTTATTACGCCGGACTAGTGCGGCCCCAACCATCGCAATGGGCGGGCCGCGCCACGAGCGCGGGAACCTTCGAAGCCGCGGCTGCCCCCATCATGCTTTATACCGCCGGCCGGCCATCCTATCGGCTTGGCATTGCGAAAGAAACCGCGCCGGGAAGGACTTTTTCATCATCGTTAACTTCCTATTAACCATGGCATTTTCGCTCCCCGCACGGGCGATTACAGCGCCCATTAACTACGCCACACGGACGCGGCCGAAATGCAGCCTCGATCGGCCCCGCATTTACCGAGTTTTGGTCCCGCGCAGGTCAAACTCGCCGGCAACATCAAGGGACCGTAGAGCGCCGGGAGGTCCGTATGGTGCAACTCGCGACCAAGATCGTCGACCAGGCGCCGGCCGCGCCGTCGGCGGCCGTTATCGACCGCGGCCATCTCGCGCGCATGACCTTCGGCGACCTCAGCCTGGAGCGCGAGGTGCTGCAATTGTTCGACCGCCAGGCCGATTTGCTGCTGGCGCGCATGCATACCGGCGAACCGGCGGCGGTGGCGACGCTCGCGCATACGCTGAAAGGCTCGGCCTCCAGCATCGGCGCGATCGGCGTCAGGTGCGCCGCCGAGGCGGTCGAGCAGGCTGCCAGCGCGGCCGAACGCGATCTCGCCATCGGCCGGCTCGCCACTGCCATCGACGAGACGCGCGCGGCGATCGCCGAGCTGCTGGGCGCCCATTGAAGGGATAGCGCGCTCGGCGGAATGATTATATACGGGGCCGCCCGCGCCAGGTCCGGCGCAACTTCCCGCACCCGTCCGCCATGCCGAAGATCACCTATATCGATTCCAGCGGCACCTCCCGCACGGTCGCGGCCGAGGTCGGCGCCACCGTGATGGAGACGGCGATCCGCAACAATATTCCCGGCATCGAGGCGGAATGCGGCGGCGCCTGCGCCTGCGCCACCTGCCATGTCTATATCGACGAGGCCTGGCGCGCCAAGGTCGGCGAGCCGTCGCCGATGGAGGAGGACATGCTCGATTTCGGTTACGACGTGCGGGCGAATTCGCGGCTGTCGTGCCAGATCAAGGTCAGCGACGAGCTCGACGGGCTGGTGGTGACCACGCCGGAGAAGCAGGCGTAAAGCGTCTTTTGGATTCGACCAACATTAATTCCCGCGATGCGGCTTTCACAGGCATGCCGGCCTTGTGCCGGGCTCCACGTCTTTTTTCTTCAACGCGAAGTGAGACGCGGATGGCCGGGATAAACCCGGCCATGACGAGTTTCGTTTACGCCTTCATCCCCGCCTGCGCGACCTGCGAGCTCTTCAACCCCATCTCGTCGAACGCCTGGCGCACCAGGCCGGAGGCTTTCACCTCCTCGATGAATTCGGTGACGTAGGCGAGCGCTTCCGGCTTGCCCTTCGGCACCGCCACCGACGTGGTCGAATTCAAAAAGCCGCCGTCGAGAATGCGCGAGCCGGGAACTTTTGGTGCGAGGCCGGTCAGCGACTCGCGCGAGAACGCCAGCGCGTCGAGTTCGGCCATCGCGCAGCGCCGCCACCGCGGCGTCGGTCTTGTCGAAACTGACATGGGTAGCGTTGGGCGCGGTCTTGTTGGAGGTGCGGAAGGTCGCGGTGTTGGCGACGCCGATGCGCACGCCGGCCGTGTTGGCGGCCGCGACCGACGCGATCTTGACCGAAGGCCCGACCAGATAGGTGCTCTGCAGCAGGTGATAGGCGTTGCCGAAGTCGACGAATTTCTTGCGCTCCTCGTCGACCGGCAGGAAGGCGACGTCCCATTTGTTGTCGGCGGCCGAATTCTGGATTTCGCCGGAGCCGTTGTGGGCGATCAATTCGACCGGAACGCCGAGCTTCTTGGCCAGAACCGTGCCCAATATCACCGCGACGCCGCGATAGGCGCCGGTGGCCTCGTCCTTGATGGCGAATTGCGCCGACGGCGACGGTGCAATGGCGATGGCAACGCGCAGTTTGCCGGTGGGAGCGAGTTGAACGGCGGGATTGGGCATCGGCACTGACTCCAGGGCATGACAAAGGGCGGCGAATGCCGCCGCCCGTTCTCGGATAGCATGCCGGCGCTACGGTTTCATCCCGGCCTGCGCGACCTAGGCATTACGCCCCGCGCTCACTTTGCAGCCGGCGGCGCCACTGTCGCCGACTGGTTGCTGCGCTTGAGCGCCTCGGCGACAAAGCCCGAGGCTTTCACGTCCTCGACGAAGGCGCGCAGATACTCCGCGCCGGCCGTGCGGCCCTTGGGCGTGCCCATCGCCTGCTGGATTTCCATGAAGTGGCCGTCCATCACCCGGACATCCGGATGGTCCTTGGCATAGGCCACCAGCGGCTGCTTCACCCCGGCCGCAACCTCAAGCTTGTCGTTGACGAACATATCGATCATCGCGCGGCCGCCGCCGGCCGGCGCGCGGACGACGGTGGCATTCTTGATCGTGCGCGTCAGATAGAGATCGTAGGCCGACTTGAGACCGACGGCGATGCGCACGCCCGGACGATCGACGTCGGCGATCACCTTCAACGGAGAATCCTTCGGCACCATGTAGGTGCCCTCGATGATGACGTAGGCCGCGCTGAACTCGATCTCGGCGGCGCGCACCGGTTCGATCGCGATGAAGGCAATATCCCACGCCCCGGTCTTGGCCGCGTCGAACACCTTGCCGGCGGCGTCGAAGGTGACGAGGTCGACCGGAACGCCGAGCCGCCGCCCGAGCTCGCGCGCGAGATCGGGCGTGATGCCCTTGGGCTGGCCGGTGGCTTCGTCCTTCTGCGCCAGCACCGAATTGCCGAGGTTGATGGCCGCGCGCAGCTTGCCGGTGGGCGCGAGGTCGGCCAGCGCATCCGCCATGGCGGTTGCGGAAATTCCGCCGGCCAGGGCGGCAGCAAGCAAGGCCGTTTGCATGATGGACATCGTCATTTTTATATTGTCTCCCTGCAGCGTTCCTAACAGTGAAGTCTAGGCTAAATCCGACGGCCGCCCAAGACGGTCCGCTCGCCGCCAGGCCAGCGCCGCCAGCACGATACCACGAAGACGGCAAGCCAGACCATGCGCGCGCCGTAGCGGTCGTGCGGATTGGACAGCGCGCCGCAATCGAAGGCGTTGGCGAGCAGCGCGAGCGCGACGCCGGCGGCGAGTTCGCCAATCGTCGCCGGAAGGGTCTTGCGCCAGGCCAGCCACACGATGACCGGCTGCAGCGCCATCGCGAGCAGCGCGAGCGGATATTGCAGCGCATTGACGGCGGTGAACGAGATTTCGCCGTTCTGCTGGCGCGCCGCGCGCAAGGCCGGCACCAGCTGCGGCGTGTAGCGCTCGATGATGCGGTAGCTGTGCCAGATGACGTTGAGCACGCCTTCGCCGGTGTGCACCGCGATCAGCTGCTTGGCGGTGGCGACGATCGCGGTCTTGGCTTGCAAGTTGGGATAATCGATCACGCTTTCGACCGCGATCTTTTCCATCTCCCGGCCGAGACCGGCGAAGCGGCCGAGCCGGTCGAACAGATCGCTGCCCCAGAACCACACGTCGGCATCGTCGGGGAGTTGATCCTTGTAGGCGCATAGTTGCAGCGCCGGATCGGGGCAGTGCTCGTCGAGATATTTCTTGACGATGCCGTCCTGCAGCATGCGGCCGAACGAGAGCGCGAAGCCGCCTGGCGTCCAGGCCAGCCGCTTGGCCACGATAAAGTCGGCGGCGAGCACCAGCGCTGCGCCGAGCGCGAGCGCCGCGAGGCTGCACCCAAGACGGGCGAGCGGCATGCGCCGGCGGTCGATCAGGAACACGCACGTGGCGCCAGCGACGAGCACTAGCAGCACGGCGAGCGTGGCGCTATGGGTGGCGGCGGATACGGCGATCAACACAATCAGGCCGCCGCGCTCGGCCCGGCTGAGCGCATCGCTGCGCAGCAGCAGGAGATAGATCGCCAGCACGCCCAGGCCGCAGAAAATGTCGGTGAGCAGGATCGCCGTCAGCCAGGGCAGGGTGGAGAGCAGCGAGAGCGCGGCGATGACGCCAAGCACGAACTGCGGCCTTCGTCCAAACCCGTGCGCGCGCAGCATCAGCGCGACGATCAAGATCGTGGCGGTGGCTTGCAGCAGCAGCACCGGCCAGAAGGCCAGCGGCACGCCCGACGCGAGGATGAGGCCGTAGAACCACGGCGCGGCTCGGCACCAGCGTGCCCTCGAACAAGCGCGCCAGATAGCCGCCGGTGTCGTATTGCATGCAGCAGCGCAAAGCCGTTCCACAGTGCCGGGGCGATGAGCAGCGCGATCGACAATAGGACGGCAGGCGCCCACAAGGCGCGGTCGCGCGCTCGCATTAGTGAATCCCCCGGCCGCCCCACGTCATGGCCGGGTTATCCCGGCCATCCACGTCTTCAGTTATTGCGCAAGTCATCCAAGACGTGGATGCTCGGGTCAAGCCCGGGCATAACGGGGGAGGGCGCTTGACGACCCCGCAGCTAGGGGCGAATTCTTACGGCATAAACGGTGTCATTGCCGGGTTTAGCCCGGCGATCCCGATCCGGAGCGCAGTGCCTTTATAGGCGAGATGGCCGGGACAAGCCCGGCCATGACAAGGAAATAGATGTTCGTCACCTTCTTCCAGGAACTCAAATCCGCCGGCGTGCCGGTGACGCTGCGCGAGTATTTGACGCTGATGCAGGCGATGCAGGCCGATCTCGCCTCGCGCCGGGTAGAGGATTTCTATTACCTGTCGCGCGCCACGCTGGTGAAAGACGAGCGCAATCTCGACAAGTTCGACCGCGTGTTCGGCCACGTGTTCAAGGGGCTGGAAAGCTTAGGCGACGCGACGGAGACGAACATTCCGGCCGAGTGGCTGAAGAAGCTGGCCGAGAAATATCTCACCGAGGAAGAGAAGAAGCAGATCGAGGCCATGGGCGGCCTCGACAAGCTGCTGGAGACGTTGCGCCAGCGGCTGGCCGAGCAGAAGGGCCGCCACCAGGGCGGCTCGAAATGGATCGGCACCGCCGGCACGTCTCCCTTCGGGGCCTACGGCTACAATCCGGAAGGCGTGCGCATCGGCCAGGACGGCAACCGCAACTTCCGCGCGGTCAAAGTGTGGGACAGACGCGAGTTCAAGGATCTCGACGACGCGGTCGAACTCGGCACCCGCAACATCAAGATCGCGTTGCGCCGGTTGCGCAAATTCGCCCGTACCGGCGCGCCCGAGGAACTCGATCTCGACGGCACCATCAAGGGCACCGCGCACAAGGGCTATCTCGACATATTGATGCGCCCCGAGCGGCACAATGCCGTGAAGGTGCTGCTGTTCTTCGACATCGGCGGCTCGATGGATTGGCACATCAAGGCGACCGAGGAGCTGTTTTCTGCGGCGCGTTCCGAGTTCAAGCACATGGAGCATCTCTACTTCCACAATTGTCTGTACGAGAAAGTGTGGAAGGAGAACCGCCGCCGCTTCCAGGCGCACACCGCGACCTGGGACGTGCTGCACACCTACCCGCACGACTACAAGGTGATCTTCGTCGGCGACGCCTCGATGTCGCCGTACGAGATCACGGCGCAGGGCGGCTCGGTCGAGCATTACAACGACGAGCCGGGCGCGCTATGGCTCGAGCGCGTGACGCGCACGTATCCGGCCTGCGTCTGGCTCAACCCGGTGCCCGAGAAGGAATGGGATTTCACCTATTCGATCCAGATGGTGCGGCAGTTGATGGGCGGCAGGATGTATCCGCTGACGCTGGAGGGGCTCGATCGGGCGATGCGGGAGTTGGTGCGGTAAATGTTGAGCTTGGCCTCAAGCAAGACTTGGAGAGGCACTTGTAGGTGTCTGATCATACTTCGAGTTATACAACGCTCGTGCACGGCACGTGGGGACGCGGCTTTTTCGCCTTAACGCCGCCCGCCCCCCTGGGATGCCGCCGCGCTGGTTTGAGGAAGATTTTCGCCGGCAACTGTGCGCACAACTTGATGCCCATACCATCACGCACAAGATCAGCGCATTCCTTTGGTCAGGCGCCAACTCAATTCATGAACGAGACGCGGCGGCGGCGGTGTTGGCGCGCCAGCTAGCGGGGCAAATCCAAACCGATCCGGACAGCACGCACGTCATCATCGCGCACAGCCATGGCGGCAACGCAGCGCTGCGGGCGCTCGATACGCTAAAGCTCGAAACGGCGAACGTGCGGCTTGTGACGCTCGCCACGCCATTTCTGGATTTCTCCCGCCCGCGCTGGTCGCAAGCAAAAGGGTCGTCGGTGTCATTGAGTTTATTTTATGATGAGCTTGACGGTGCTCGCACTTATTGCGGCCGCCCAAACATCGGCGTTCCGATCGGTGAATATGGCATTAGAAATATTTCCTTTAGCTGGATTGCAAAATCTTTTTGTTGTCGGCTTGGTACTGGGCGCGCTGAATTTTCTCTTTGCGCTGACGAAGCAGCTTTTTCACAATCTAGGTCTGGCGGAGCTTAGTGAGGCTGAGCAGCTGCGGCATGACGATGATTTCACCACCAGAGTCAAAAGCGGCAGACACGTTCCTATCCTCGTGCCCAGGGGAGTCGATGACGAAGCTTCATTTGGTTTAGCATAGCGTATCTTTGGATATTGATTTTGGCCTTTGGCTGGACGCCGCTCGCAATATCGTTGTTGTTGTCGGCCGCTATCCTTTGCAAAGCCTTTTTCGGCCGCGAATTTCTAGTCGGCTCGGTGCCGTCGGCCATTTCAGTCAATTCGGTTCCCGACGCTGCCAACAACGTGAGTGTCATCACATTGCCGGGGCCGGCGGTGCAGCGGTACTGGCTTTTGCACTGCCTCTATGAGCATCCCGCCTGCGCGATTGTCATTGCCGCGTGGCTTGCTGGCGGTCCTTCTCAGCGGTCGTAAGCACAAATTGCGTCGCTTTGGACCGCCGGGATCGAACCATGCGAGAGCTAGTGAGTGCCTTACGTATTTTTGCGTACCATTCCGGACCTTGCCCGTTGCGCTGGATCAAGGCCGGCGCCGCGGAATCGGTGCACACAGCAATCATGGAGCGATTTTTCAAACCCCAGGCGGGGCCCAGGCAGCGTCCCGATACCGCCGGCGCCATGGCGGCGATGGCCGAACGGCTCGCGCTGGCGACCGTTCCGGCGGCCTGGCCGACCGGGGTATCGCAATTGGCGCAGGCCGTTGACGCCTGCCAGCGCTGCGAACCCGGTCAAGTGGGCATGGATTGGCTCACGCGCGGCGATTATCTCACGACGTAGCGGCCTCGCGCGATACCCAATTGTCGCCGGCCTTGACGTAGCTGCGCTTGACCGCCGCCCAGGCGATCATGTGCGCGCGCTGTTCGCGATCCCATTCGCCGGCATGGGCGGCGATGGCATGATTGAAGGCCTGGCGGTAGATATCTTGCGCGTGCTCGGGCAGATGATGGCGCACCGAAACGGGCAGCTCGGCATTGACGTCGTATGGAATGTCGAAAAGGTCTCGGCCCCCGCCGGGATGCAGCAGGGGAAAGCTAGCCCAAGCGGGCGCCGGCTTGCCTTGCAGTAGATCAATTGGCCGCCGGCCTGGGTTCGGCCACGGATGGCGCCCAAAACGACATCGCCGGGCTCATGGCTGGCGATGCGACAAGTTCCTTAGGGGACGATTATGCGGCGTTGGCGGCGCGCGGCGGTGTCGGTTCGCCCGGCGCCGGCGGGTTTGCCGCATGGCCTTCACTTCGCGTATCAGCCGTGAGAAGTCCTTGCGGGCGGTGTCCAGCGCGCCTTCCGCCACCGCGCGCCCCAGTTTCTCGCGGCGCAGCGTCGCGGCGAGTTCCTCGATCTTCTGGTCGGTGGCCTGCTTCTCGGGGGCCGCGCTGCCTCCAGCGCGCCGACGCGGTCGGCGAGCGTAGCGTTTGCATCCGCGGCTTGCGCGAGCGTGGCTTCGTGGGCGGTAAGGGTGCGTTGAATTTGGATTCGTACTCGATGAGCGCGGCTTGCAGATTGGATACCCGCTCATGCAGGGCATTGCGCTCGGTCGCGATTTCGCCGTTCGTATTCGCGGATCTGTTCGGCGCGCGCGAGCAGCAGCTCGCGCGTGTCGGCCACCACCTTTTCGAGCGTCGCCGCGCGCGCCTTCAGCGAGTCGAACCGCATGCTCTGGCCGGTGAGCTCGCGCTCGTGACGCTCGTTGACCTCGCCGAGGGTGGTGACGAGCCGGGCGCGCTCGATGCTTGCTTCGTTCATACTCGCTTCCGCGTGACGCAGCCAGCCCTGCACCGCGTTGAAGCTCGCTTCGGTTTTGGTAAGCTTGCGTGACACGCGCGCGGCTTCCACGCTCGCTTTTTCGAGCAGGATTACCTGCGCGCGTTTTTCATCATCGGCGATCAGCAGCCGCTGACGCGCGGCGCCCGTTTGGCGATGAACAGGCCTTCACACAGGCGGAAGGTGAGATCGGGCCCGGCACCCTTCGGCTCCAGCACTGCTTTCACCTCGGGCGTGAGCTGCGCCAACATCGCGCGCAGGAACGCCTGCATGTTCGCATCGTGGCGGGCGGCCCAGCTTTTGAATCCCATCTGCTTGTAGAGCTGCTCTTCATGCGCGACGGCAAAGCCGTGCGCTTTCAACGCCGCGCTCCACTCCTCCACGGTCCAGGCGCGCAGGTGGCTGGGATCGCGGAACCGCTCGAAGGCGTTTACATAGTCGCCGACGCTGCCGGCCGGCACCACATTGTCCACCACCGCGAATAGTCCGCTCGGCTTGAGCACGCGATGCACATCGTCGAGGAAATCCGCGATCGAATCGAAGTGATGCGGCGCGATGCGGCAGGTGACCAGGTCGAAACTTGCGTCCTCGAACGGCAGTGCCTCGGCCTTGGCATAGGCGGTGCGGATATTGGCGAGGCCGCGCTTTTGGGCCTCACCTTTCACCATGTCGAGCATTTCCTGGGTGATGTCGGTCGCCCACATGCGCTCGACATGCGGCGCGAAGGCGTAGGCGACGTGGCCGCCGCCGGTGGCGACGTCGAGCGCGCGCCAGGTCTTCTGCGGGGAGGTCAGCGCCACTAGCCGCTCCAGGCTCTTGCCGAGCGCGTGCGGCGTGCTGGTGAGATAGCTGGCGGCGGTCTTGCCGAATTGTTCCTGGACCAGGGTCTTGTTCATAGGGCTTTCCGGGTGGTTTTTGCGTCCGGACTATATAGCGCAAGGCATAAGAAAAAGCCCTGCATCTTTCGATGCAGGGCTGTGTTGCACCCAACTCGCAATGGAGGGTGTCTAGTACACCATTTGGGTGAATGGCGACACGTAGGCCTGCAGCATCACCAGGACGCCGACCAGGCAGGCGAGCGCAATCGAGTGCCAGAACACGAAGCGCAGGATCGAGCCTTCGTGGCCGAACCAGTTGGTGGCGGTGGAGGCGACGACGATCGACTGCGCGTCGATCATCTTGCCCATGACGCCGCCGGACGAGTTGGCCGCAGCCATCAGGATCGGATTGAGGCCCAATTGCTCCGACGTGATCTTCTGCAGGTTGCCGAACAGAATGTTCGATGCCGTGTCGGAGCCAGTGAGCGCGACGCCGAGCCAGCCGAGCAGGGTGCCGAAGAACGGATAGAGCACGCCGGCGCCGGCGAAGGCTAAGCCCAGCGTTGCGTCGATGCCGGACAGACGCGTGAGCGTGCCGATCGCCAGCATCGCCGAGATGGTGACGAGCGAGTAGGCGCAGATCTTGATCGTCCGGGCATAGACGGTAACGAGCCGCACCGGCGAGAAGCCCATGAAGAAGCCGGCGATGATTGCGGCGATCAACATCCCCGAGCCGGTGTAGGACAGCCAGGTGAAAGCGAACACCGCGCCTTCCTTGGTCGGCGTGGCGACCACCGGCGGCACCTTGTTGATCATGTTGTGCAGCTCGGGAACCGGATAGTTCCAGGTGGCGTATGGATTGACGAACGCCTTGAACCAGCCGGTGCCCCAAACCAGTAGAACGGCACAAACGACGATCCACGGCATGAGCGAGGCCCAGACCTGCGCGGTGCTCGGCTTCGGTCCGGCCGGCCGCGGTCGAGCCATCGTCGCGGCGGAATCGTCATGACTGCGCAAAGCCGGCGACGTCCAGATCTTCTTTGGCTGCCAGACCTGCAGGAAACCGACGAGGCATGCCATCGACACCAGCGAGGCAACGATATCGACGAACCACGGATTGACATAGTTCGACACCAGGAATTGCGGGATCGCGAAGGAGACACCGGTGACCAGGATCGCAGGCCAGATCTCTTTCATGCCGCGGAATCCGGCGAACGCCCAGATCAGCCAGAACGGCACGATCAGCGAGAAGAACGGCAATTGCCGTCCGACCATCGCACCGAGGATGTAGGGGTCGATGCCTGTGACGCTGGCAAGACCGGCGATCGGCGTGCCGAGTGCGCCATAGGCGACCGGCGCGGTATTGGCGATGAGGGACAGGCCGGAAGCCGCGAGCGGCGAGAAGCCGAGCCCGATCAGGATAGCGCCGGTGACCGCCACCGGGGTACCGAAGCCGGACGCGCCCTCGAAGAACGCGCCGAAGGAAAAGGCGATGAGCAGAAGCTGCAGCCGGCGGTCATTGGTGACGCTACCGATCGTATTTTGCAGCGTCTCGAACGCGCCCTTCTCCACCGTCAATTGGTAGAGAAAGATGACGTTCAAGACGATCCAGCCGATCGGGAAGAAGCCGGTGACCGCGCCGAGCACGGTCGCGCGCAGCGACATGTTCGCGGGCATGGTGAAGATGTAAATCGCGATGAGATTGGCCACGATCAACGCGACGATGGCGGCGATATGGGCCTTCACCTTGCCCGACGCGATCAGTACAAGCAGCGTGACCACCGGCAAGGCCGCGGCCACGGTCGACAACGTCGCATTGTTGAATGGATTGTAGATTTGATTCCACATCGTTCCGTCCCCGTGTTGATCCGACTTGTGCGGATTTTGAATTCCTCAGCCGAATATCGCCCCGTTGGAGTATAGCGGCGTAAATTCAAAACCCAACCGAGATATAAAAATTTCGCACCGCAATAAACACGCGATTGGTCGCTGGCATTAAGGATAATGCGGGTTGCCGCGCGACCGTATAACCGCAGGATAAATATTAGAGCGATTCAGCGCGGCTCGCCGTCGCCCCCGCTGAGGTCGTCGTAGCCGTGGCGGCTGCTGTAAAACACCAGCGCCATCAACCCGCCGCCGACCAGCAGCGAGAACAGCGCGCCGCCGGCGATGGCGACATAGCCATAGAACGGGATTTCATCGCCGCCGAGCCGCACCCAGGCGGCGCCGGCGAACCAGATTGATCCCGCCAGCAGGGCGAACAGGGCGACGACGATCAGCGCACGCATCGGTTCGATATAGGGTGCACCGGTGCCGTTGTCACGGCGGTTGGCTGCAACACAACGGGAGCGGCGCGCCGGCTTTGCACGTCACCGCAAAAGAAGACGCGGGACCGTGGCCCCGCGTTGCGCACATGGAGAAATATCTCGATGCGGCGCAGCGCCGCTATTCCTTGCCACCGGCTTGCGCGGCTTCCGTGCTCTTGCCCTTCTTGCCCTTGGCCGGAGCCTCGCCGTTGGCGGGCTCGCTCGGCGCCATTGGCGCGTCATCGAGCGACAGTCCGCGCCGCAGCGTCGAGCGCAGCGCCGCCACCTCGCTTTGCAGCCGCGAATTGTCCTTGCGCGCGGCTTCCAGCGCGCCTTCGACCACCGCGCGCTCCATGCGCTCGCGTTGCAGCGCCGAGTTGAGTTCCTCGACCCGCTTTTCGATATTGGTGCGGCTGACCTGGACGTCGGCTTCCAGGTGGCCGTTGCGCTCGGTGAGCGCCGCGATCTTCTCGTCGGCGCGCCAGCGCGGCCTCGCGCGCCTTCAGCGTCTTGGTCACGGCGTTGTTGCGTTCGGAGAGCGCCGCGCGCGCCTGCTCGAGATCCCTGACCTGGCGCTCGCGCGCTTCGTGCATCACCTCGATCTGGGTGAGCCGCTTCTCGGCGTTGTTGCGGGCGATGGTCGCTTCCACCGACTTGCGGTCGAAAGCGCGTATCCTCGGTGCGCGCGATCAGGTTCTGCCGCGCTCGGCAAGCGTTCGGCCGTGGCGGCGCGCGACTGGGCTTGGCGTCGACTCGCCCGCCGCCTCCCCGCCGGCTCACCGAGAGCGAGGCAGCTCGGCAAGGTCGAGGCCAGCTCGCGGAAGCCTACGCCGAACGCTGCCGGCTTGCCGGCCTGATCATATTCGCCGGGGTAGCGCTTGCGGCTGCCGCCATGATCGTGCGCGCGCTGAAGGCCGATGCCATAGGCGGTGCGGCCTTAATCGGCGCCTTCCTGGTGCTGTTTCTCTGGCAGACCGGCAATTACTTTCGTCGCAATCGGCCGGGTGTTTATCGCCCCGAGGCGCTGCCGGCCGAGCTGATGCCGAAAGGCTGACGCGGCGGCGCGCGCCGCGGTCTTTAGCCTTTCGTGTTGCGCACCACCAGCACCGAGCACTTGGCGTAGCGCACCACATGGCCGGCATTGGAGCCGAGGAAATAAGTGCGCATGGCGGGCCGGTGCGAGCTCATCACGATCAGGTCGGCGTTGATCGCCTTCGCCTCTTCCAGCACCTCGTGATAGATGCCGCCTTGCCGCACCGTGCCCGAGATATGCGCGGGGTCGAGCCCGCTTTCGCGGGCGATGATGCTCATGGCTTCTTCCGCCGACTTGCGCTGCTGCACGTCGAAATCCGGCGGCACATATTCCGCCAGCATCACCGGCGTCATCGGCAGGACATTGACCAGGCGCACCGATCCGCCGGACGTGCGCGCCATCGCCACCGCGGTTTCGATGGCGGGCTTCGCCAAATCGGTATCGGCAAGGTCGATCGGGACCAGGATCTGCTTGTACATGACAGCGCCCCTCTTTTTCGCTGCAGGGGTGCGATCATGGCATGTTTTCGCTGCGCGAGTTGTAGGAGACTATATCGCCTTTGCGGATCATGCGCTAATTCGCCGCTGCTTCCAGCGACTTCGGGCTCACGAAGCGCTCCAGCCGGCCGGACTGCGGATGCAGTTTGCTCCAGTTGTCGAAGACGAAATCGATGATGACCAGCCCCGAGGTCGGCAGCTTCTCGCGCAGCCGCTCGCGCGTATCGACGTCGCCGGCGGCGATCAGCATCAGCGCGAGCTCGTGCAGGCCGGGATTGTGGCCGATGACCAACAGCGTATGGGCGGACGCCGGGGTGTCCTTGATGACCGCCAGGATGCCATGCGGCGTGGCGTCGTAGATCCGTTCCGCCGACATCGCCGCCGGCGCGGGATGGAAGGCGGTGGCGGCGTATTTCCAGGTCTCCTGGGTGCGCGCGGCGGGCGAGAGCACCACCCGATCCGGAACCAGCGCATGGCCCGCCATATAGGCACCGATCTTGGCCGCATCCTTGCGCCCGCGATCGATCAGAACGCGGGACTGGTCTTGCGTCCCGGGTTCGAACCGTTCGGCCTTGGCGTGGCGGAGCAGCAAAAGGCGGCGCATGATGTATCGGATGGTGGGGCGGGGCGGTGGACGTGAAGGCATCGATTTCGAATCTGCGGCAGTCTAGCATGCGTACCGCGGCCGCCGCAGCGCCGCATCAATGCAACGATTGGGACGATGAGCGAAGACGAGAACACGGCAGCGAGCTGGTACGAGACGACCCGGGTTGCAAGTCCGGAGCGCCCGCGCCTGAATTCCGATCTCGACGTCGATGTCTGCGTGATCGGCGGCGGGCTGGCGGGGCTCACCGTGGCGCGCGAGGTGGTGCGGCGCGGCTGGTCGGTGGCGGTGCTGGAGGCCAACCGGGTGGCCTGGGCGGCGTCCGGGCGCAATACCGGGTTCGTGCTGCCGGGTTTTCACGAAACGATCGACAACATGGTCGAGCGCATCGGGCTCGACGACACCAAGCAGCTGTGGGCGCTGTCGGAACAAGGCCTCGACTATGTACGGCGCACGATCGCGGAAACCGGCATGCCTGGGGTCGATCCGGTTCCCGGCTGGCTGCATGTCTCGAAGATCGACAACGGCGATGCAATCCGCACGTGAGGTCGAGCGGCTGCGCTGGATCGGCGCCAATGTCGAGGCCTGGCCGGCGGCGCGCGTGCGCGAGGTGCTGCCGAACCCGCGCTATTTCGACGCGCTGCATTTTCCGGGCGCCATCCACATTCATCCGCTCAATTACGCGCTCGGTCTGGCCGCCGACGCGGAAAAATTCGGCGCGCGCATCTTCGAGGAAACGCCGGTGGTCGCGATCGATCCGGCCGGCGTGCGCAAGCGCATCGATACGCCAAGCGCGCGCGTGCGCGCGGCCCATGTGGTGCTCGCCTGCAATGTGCAGCTCGGCGACCTGATGCCGCGGCTGAGCGCGACGCTGTTGCCGATCACCACTTACGTGCTGGTGACCGAGCCGATCGGGCCGCTGTTGCACGAGGTGGTGCGTTATCGCGGCGCGGTCAGCGACACCAACCGCGCCGACAATCACTACCGCATCGTCGGCGGCGACAGGCTGCAATGGTCGGGCCGCATGCGGGCGTGGGAGGCCGATCCGCGCTCGGTCCGCCGCGGGCTGATCGCCGACATCCGGCGCAATTTTCCCGATCTCGGGAAAGTCGAAGTCGCGCATCTGTGGCGCGGCACGCTCGGCCGCGCGATCCACCGCATGCCGCAGATCGGCGAGATCGAACGCGGCCTGTGGGTGACGAGCGGCTTTGGCGGGCACGGGCTCAACACCACGGCGATGGGCGGCGAGCTGGTCGCGCGCGGCATCGTCGAGGGCGACCAGACCTGGCGGATGTTCGCGCCCTACGAGCTGGTCTGGGCCGGCGGCGTGCTCGGCCGGGTGTTCGCGCAAGGCATCTATTGGGGAACGCGGCCGATCGAGCGGATCGAGCAGGGGCTGGCGCGCTATCGCGAGTGGGCGCGCACGCGCAAGCAGGTGCGGCTCGCCGCCCGCAATGGACGCGGAGACCCGTCCGCACCCGCGGCCGCCGCTGCGCAAGCGCCGCCGGCCGCGCCGGAATAAACATTGGGTCTGGCGTTAAGTCCTGAGAAATCAGCCCATGCTTTCGCCACGCGGGGGTTGTGGTAGTGTTCCGCGCATGGCCCTCCCGACTCAGCGTTTCATCGTCATTGCCGTTGGTCTTGCCGCGCTGGTGCTCGCCGGTTGCGCCAGCATGGGCGGCGGCTTCGGCGGCGCGCCGCCGCGGCCGAGACCGTGTGGTGACGGATTTTGTGCTGGCGTCCGAGGTGGTGGTGCTCGACCGCGGCTATACGGCGCGGCTGGAGCGCAAGAGCGGTGGGTTGGCGACCTATGACCGTAAGCCGCGCACCGCCGAACGCGTAAACGACGAGATCGTCGCCAGCATCGTCGCCACCGTGCGCGAGGGCGGTCTCGAGGCGCAGCCCGGCAGCGAGGATGCGCTCACGTTCAATGACGAGGCGCTGGTGGTCGGCGGGCGGCTGCGCCCGGGCGAGCCGGGCAGCGCCGGCAAGAACAAACAGATCGGCTTCGGCGTCGGCCACGACGGCGTGGTCGCCGACATGACGGTGTCGTATTTCTCGAGCCGTGGAAAGCAGCCGCTGCTCAGCTTCAGCGCGGATGCCAAGGCCGCCGGCAAGCCCGCGACCGGAAAGCAGGCGGTGGCCCGCAACGCGGCGATCGCCGCGGTTCTGACGGCTGAAAAGGGCGCTTCGGAGAAGCTTTCGCCCGAAGTGGAGACGCAAGCGCGCCGAATTGGGCGCGCCGCCGGCGACCGCATCGTCGCCTATGCCAAGGAGCAGGGTTGGCTGGAGAACGCGGCCGCCGCCGAGGGGCAGCCGGAGCAGTGGGTGAAATTGCCGGAACCGAGACCCACGTCAAAGCCGAAGAAGAAGCCGGCCAAACCGGCCCAGCCTGATGCGTCGGAAAAGCCACCAGACTGAACGGCGTCAGCGTCCCTCGCGCCTTGCCATAAACGCCAGCCGTTCGAACAAATGCACGTCCTGCTCGTTCTTGAGCAGCGCGCCGTGCAACGGCGGGATCAGCTTCTTGGGATCGCGCTCGCGCAAAATCTCCGGGCCGATGTCCTCGACCATCAGCAATTTCAGCCAGTCCAACAGTTCCGAGGTCGAAGGCTTCTTCTTCATGCCCGGCACGTCGCGGATCTCGTAGAACAGTTTGAGTGCCTCACTCACCAGCCGCTGCTTGATGCCGGGAAAATGCACTTCGATGATCGCGGTCATGGTGTCGGGATCGGGGAAACGGATGTAGTGGAAGAAGCAGCGCCGCAGGAAGGCGTCGGGCAATTCCTTTTCGTTGTTGGAGGTGATGACCACGACCGGCCGGCGGCGCGCCTTCACGGTCTCGCCGGTCTCGTAGACGAAGAACTCCATGCGATCGAGCTCCTGCAACAAGTCGTTGGGAAACTCGATGTCGGCCTTGTCGATCTCGTCGATCAGCAGCACCGGACGCTCGTCGGCGACGAAGGCGTCCCACAATTTGCCGCGCTTGATGTAGTTACGGATGTCCTGCACGCGGGCGTCACCGAGCTGGCTGTCGCGCAGGCGCGACACCGCGTCGTATTCGTACAGGCCCTGCAGCGCCTTGGTGGTGGACTTGATGTGCCACTCGATCAGCGGCGCGCCGATCGCCTTGGCGATCTCCAGCGCCAGCACGGTCTTGCCGGTGCCGGGCTCGCCCTTGACCAGCAAGGGCCGCTCGAGCGTGATCGCCGCGTTGACCGCGATTTTCAGATCGTCGGTGGCCACATAGGCCTTGGTGCCTTCAAACCGCATGCAAATCCTCATGTATCGAGGGGACACTAGGCACGGCGCAGGCCCCGGGCAAGCCTCGCACAACCGTGATGGTGGAGTGATGGCAAGTTGAATGGCTATTATGCGCGAACGTTATATGTCTTGGCTCGAGACAATCGAATTCGGGAGGATCGGATGCCCCGCCTGCTGCTCGGTTTGATCCTGATGCTTGCCGCCGCCGGCTTGGCCGGCGCGCAAAGGCGCGCCGCAACCCGGGCAGGCGGTGGCGACCTTCGCCGGCGGCTGCTTCTGGTGCACGGAATCCGATTTCGACCACCTGCCGGGGGTGATCTCGACCACGTCAGGCTACACCGGCGGCAAGGTCGTCAATCCAAGTTACGAGCAGGTCTCAGCCGGCGGCACCGGCCACGCCGAAGCGGTAGAAGTGGTCTATGACCCGAGCAAGGTCTCCTACCAGCAATTGCTCACCTATTACTGGCACTCCGTCGATCCGACCGTGCAGAACGCCCAATTCTGCGACCACGGCGAGCAGTACCGCACCGCGATTTTCGTGCGCAATGACGAGGAGCGCAAACTGGCGGAAGGCTCCAAGAAACAGGTCGAGGCCGAGCTCAAGCAGCCGATCTATACGCAGATCGCTGCCGCCGGCCCGTTCTACAAGGCCGAGGACTATCACCAGGATTTCTATCTGAAGAACCCGACGAAATATAAATTCTACCGGTGGAATTGCGGCCGCGATCAGCGGCTGGAGCAGATCTGGGGCACGCACAAGGGAGCCAGCTGACATGATCGACCGACGGGCCCTGTTGACGGCCGGTGTGGCGCTGGGCGCGCTCATGGCCGCGAGCAAATTTGGCAAGGCAGAAACCATGACCACAACATCGCAGGATCAGGATATCGACTATAGCAAGCTCAGCGATGCCGAATGGCGCAAGCGCCTCACCCGGCAGCAATACAACGTGTTGCGCAAGCACGACACCGAGCGCGCCGGCACCAGCCCGCTCAATAACGAGAAGCGCAAGGGTACCTTCGAATGCGCCGGCTGCGACCTGCCGCTGTTTTCGTCCGACACCAAGTTCGAGAGCGGTACCGGCTGGCCGAGCTTCTACCAGCCGCTGCCGGGCGCGATCGGCACCACGACCGGCCGTAGCTTCTTCATGAGCGTCACCGAGGTGCATTGCAGCCGCTGCCTCGGCCATCTCGGCCATGTGTTCGACGACGGCCCGAAACCAACTGGCCTACGCTATTGCATGAACGGCGTGGCGCTTAAGTTCGTACCGCAAGCAGCCGGTCAATCGTAAGGCCCCTAGACGACTCAGCGCGGCTTTTTTACCCCTCGGCAGGGGGATCGTGCGGGCATGCCGCGACCGCTGCCAAATACCGGATAGCTAAACGTGCCGCAGGCGCTCGCGCCGGCGCTCCAGCTGCATCATCAGGGGCGTCTAGCGGAGGCCGGGGAGCTTTACGCCGCCATTCTCGCGGTTAGGCCGTATTATGTCGACGCCTTGCAGATGATGAGGCTGGTCGAGCTGGCGGGCCGGCCAGCCCGCTGAGGCCTTGCGCCTGGTGTCGGCGGCCATGGGCGTGCGCAAGCCGTCGCCGCATATCCTGGTCAACCACGGTCGGATCCTCGAAGCATTCAAGCGCTATCCAGAGGCAATCGAGAGTTTCGTCCAGGCGATCCGGCTGAAATCAAAATATGCTGAGGTGCATATTAATTAACCGGGGCGCCACGCTCACCTCGCTCGACCGTCGATGTGCTGATCGCTCTGCAAGGCTTGGAAGATCCGACCGAGCGCAAAAAGTGTGCGGTCGCCAAGGGCCGCAATGCGCTCGACGTGCTCGATGCGCTCAAGCTCGGCTTGCTCGACGGCAGTGGGGACCGCTCCACCCTCGCGCGCCTGCAAGTGGCGGACGAGGGACTGACCGAGGAGACCGGCGATCCCGGTCTCGACACGGTGTTAAGCGAGATCAACCTGCGCGTGGCGGTAGAGCTGGCCAAGGCCGGCATTCGTTAGGACCGAAGGCCGATCGCCGGGTTGCCAGACCAAGTCACTGAAATGGCATAATATTCGTGGCAGTCGTCCGGGCCCTATTCGGATATTGTCCGCCGGCCAGCGTCCGTATATAAGCCTGCCGCGCGGGAGGGTGGACTTCGCGCCCAAGAACATAAAAAGACAGGGAGTTCAGTGGGATGTTGGCCAAGACCAAGACTTATCGGCCGTCCGACAAAGAGCCGTTCATGAATGAGCGCCAGCGGGACTATTTCCGCTTGAAGCTGCTCGCCTGGCGGGAAGACATTCTGAAGGAGGCCAAGGAGACCCTGCAGCATCTGCAGACGGAAAATCAAAATCACCCCGATCTCGCCGATCGGGCTTCATCGGAAACCGACCGCGCCATCGAGCTGCGCGCACGCGACCGCCAGCGCAAGCTGATCGCCAAGATCGACGAGGCGCTCGCCCGCATCGAGGACGGCACCTACGGCTATTGCGAGGAGACAGGCGAGCCGATCTCACTGCGTCGCCTGGAAGCGCGCCCGATCGCGACGCTGTCGGTGGAGGCGCAGGAGCGGCACGAGCGCCGCGAAAGAGTGTATCGCGACGATTGACGCGCGCCCGTCGGCTCAGATTTTCCAATGCGCGGTTGCGATGCCCGGCCAGTGCCGGGCATTAGCGTTTCAGGCACTTCTCTGACCTGGCTTTTTTGGACCAAGCGTTGTGAGAAGATGAGCTTGGAAAGGAGCTTGGGTCATGCCGAAGAAGAGGTTCAGCGCGTAGCAAATCGTGACGCTGTTCCGTCAGATTGAAGTATTAATAACGCAAGGCAAATCTGCGTCGGAGGCCTGCCGGGATGCGGGGATATCGCACCAGAATTACGCGATGAACTGCTGAATGGAGAATTCTTCTACAGCCTAAAAGAAGCACAGATTGTCTTCGAGCAATGGCGAAAACACTAAAACAAGATCAGAACGCACTCAGCAAACAACTATAGGCCACCGGCGCCGCAGACACTCGCGCCCTTGGCTCAACATCTAGATTGAAATCATGCCGATGCAGTAATCTCTATCCCGCTGGTACAAAAAATCCGTCAGGTCAACGTCTTTCCTGGCGGACGGCCGAGCAAGTTGGCCATCTCCTCTTCGAGATTGTCGAACGCGTTCTTGGCCGGCGTTGCCGCCGGCTCGAGCTTGGGCTCGGGTTTTGGCTCGACCGCGGGCTCGACCTTGGGCTCGATCTTGGATTTGCGCTCGGGTTCGAATTTGGGCTCCATGCGCGGCTCGAAATCGCGTACCGGCGCCAGCTTGGCTACTGGCGCGGCCAGCGGGTCGGTCACCGGCGGGCGGCTTTGCGGCATGGGCGCGCGGCGCAGAGCGGCTTCGAGCTGCTGCGCCATCTCCGCAAGGTTGTGATCCGTCTGCGGCGGGGCAGCGGGCTCCGGGGGCGGCGGTGGCACTACCGGCGCGACGCTCGGACGCGGCGCCGATTCGCTGCGCACGACGGGTGCGGCGACCTCGGGCGGTGTGAGGCGCGCCGACAATTCGGCGGCGAAACTCGTGAGGCTATCGGTCGGGCGCGGGCGTGCGGCCGGCTCGGGCGCCAGCCACGGTTCCTCGGTGGCGGAGGTACGGTAGGGGCGCGGCGCCGGGATCGGGGTCGGCTCATTCAGTGGCTGCAGCGGCCAGGGGCTTTCGACCGCCGGGGCCTGCCGGGCGGCGGTGCTCGGCTGCGGCTCGCGCCGGCTCGCGCGTCACTTCGCGGGCGCCGACCGCGCGCACGATATTGGGCTCGACCACGACATCGGTCGGGCCGCCGATCATCAAAAGATGCTCGATATTGTCGCGGCGGATCAGCACCAGGCGGCGACGGCCGTCGACGGCGGCGGCATCGATCACTGCCAGCCGCGGCTGGCGTCCGCGCGCGGCGCCGCCGAGCCGGTTGGAACCGAATCGGCGCACCAGCCAGGCGGTCAGGCCGATAAGCGCGAGCACCACCGCGAATGCGATGAAGAATTTCGCAGCCAGCGGCATCTCCGGGCCGAACAAGTCAAACATCAATGCGCTCCGTACTTGCTGCGGCGGATCATCGCGCGGGAATCGCCAAAATGGTCAATTACCCAGGTGCAATTTGCCGCCCAGAATCCTAACACGACCCTTAACAGATAAATCGCCTTTTGGCATCCCACCGCGGGTTCCATGAGCTTGCGGATGGTATACCCGTCGTTAACCATACGCCTGGCAAAGTCCGCCTGGCGCTGCACCGCCGCGAACGGGGACTTTTAAGGTTTAGCCGGCAGCGATCACCGATATTCCGCACACCGAAAGCAAGGGCGGCTACGAGGTGCGGCCCACCGGCCGCCGTGAACCTCGAGCAAGAGATGATGAAAGTGGCGGCGAACCAGATGGACTACCAAGCCCGTGACCGCGCCCTACACCCGCAGCCTCAGCCTCATCAAAACCGCGCTCGGCAAGAGCTGAAGTTCCGCCGCGCGACGGCGCTCGCGCCTAATCGAAGGAGGCCTACGTGGATTTCCCCAAGACTATGGCCGTCGTCGCCTCCGGGCTGCTCGGTCAGGCCGGCCGCATGCGCATCATTTCCGAGAATATCGTAAATGCGGATTCGCCGCCGACCGGGCCGTGTTCCGACCCGTACGGGCGCAAAGTGCCGAGCTTCCGCACCGGGGTCAATCGTGCGCTCAATGTGCAGTTGGTCGAGCTCCGCAAGACGCGTACCGACAGCTCCGATTTCCGGTTGAAATACGAGCCGGGCCATCCCGCCGCCGACAAAAACGGCAACGTCAAATATCCCAAGGTCAATCCGCTCTCTGAAATGATCGACATGCGCGAGGCATGGAGGCCCCGGTGTGCGTCGCCAAGGGCGTCGACGCGCTGGAGGTCGCCGGCGAGCATTCGATTACCACCGTCGAAAACCCGCTCGCTCGCGCGCTGCATGCAAGCGTCGAGGTCGATTCTGCGATCGAGCACTACAAGGCAGTGGCCGAAGTGATCGGCTATGTCATGCGGCTGCGCCGGGCGGTTCGCCGGTAGCCGCCAAAAAGGGGCAATTATCTAAAGCGCGGGATTGCCGCCGCCTGGCTCTTGCGCCGATAGGGCGGCTTAGCGTTTGATCCGTCTGGTTGAATTGATGCCGTCCCTAACAATTTGTTTGCGCATGATCTTATCCGAAAACCGATTCCCACTTTTCGGAATCGTGCGCTAAGGCACTCAGGAGTCATGGCAGGCCAGGAACCCGCAGCGCAGACACCGGCACCGGACCGCAGCGACGGGCAGGGACGGCAGGCATTCGACAAGAGCCAGAGCGCCCCGCGCAGCGGCTCGGTTGGCCTGGTGCTGCTGGTCGCCCTGGCGCTGGTCGTCGCTGCCGCCGGCCTGATCTATATCGATCGCCCCTATGCCGGAATCTACATATTGTCGCTGCTGGCGCTGTTCGGCACCATCGGCCTGTTTACGCTGTTCGCCATGGCCTCCGGCATCATACAGCTTTCTAGCCGGAGCCAGGGCCATCCGCTGCTCAAGGCGGTGGTCGACAACGCCTTCGACGGTATTGTGGTCACCGACCAGTACGGCCGCGTTTTCTACGCCAACGCGACCTATCTCGACCTGATCGGGGCGACCGACAACAACGACGTGCGGCCGGTCGAGCGGGTGTTCGTCGGCGATCCCGACGTTTCGGAATCGATCTACCGCCTGCTTAAGGCCGCGCGCGAGGGCCGCCGCTTGCAGGAGGAGGTGCGCATTCCCGGCGCTACTGCAGAGGCCGCGCGCTGGCTCCGCCTGCGCGTGCGCCCGCTCGGCACCGCCAAGCACGACGAGCGCATGACGGTGTGGTCGATTGCCGACGTCACGCGCGAGCGCGAGCGCCAGGAAAACGTGTTCCAGGAACTCCAGCACGCCATCGACTATCTCGATCACGCGCCGGCCGGCTTCTTCTCAGTCGATGCTGCGGGCGACATCGTCTACCTCAATGCCACGCTGGCGAACTGGCTCGATCACGATCTCGCCCAGGTTGGCGCCGGCTCGCTCAAGCTTATCGATATCGTCGCCGGCGAGGGCGCTGTACTGCTCACCACGCTCAATGCCGCGCCCGGCGAAGTGAAGACCGAGGTGCTCGACCTCGACCTCAAGACGCGTGGCGGCAAGTCGGTGCCGGTGCGTCTGTTCCATAAAGTGGCGTTCGGCGCCGACGGCACCGCCGGCGCTTCGCGCACGCTGGTGCTCAACCGCGCCAAGGACGACGGCAGCGATCCGCAACGCGCGGCGGAAGTGCGCTTTATGCGTTTCTTCCAGAACACCCCGATGGCGATCGCCACAGTCGACAAGACCGGCCGCATCGCGCGCAGCAACGCGCGCTTCGCGTCCGCCTTCGAGGACATGCTTAAGGGGGATGAGCGCTCGATCCTTTCGGTGGTGGCCGAGCGCGACCGCCCGGCGGTGGAGGCCGCGATCCGCAAGGCGGGCGAGCGCCAGGGCGACATCGCACCGGTGGAAGCCGCGCTCGCCGGCAGCCATGAGCGCTGGGCGAACTTTTTCGTCTCCGCCGTCGAGGAGGAGGATCGCGACGGCGAGGCGGCCATCGTCTATGCGCTGGAGACCACTGCGCAGCGCACGCTGGAGAATCGGGTCTATCAGCAGCAGAAGATGGAATCGGTCGGCCAGCTTGCCGGAGGCATCGCGCACGACTTCAATAACGTGCTCTCCGCCATCATGATGGCGACCGATTTCCTGCTCAACGCCCACAAGCCGACCGACCCCTTGTTCAAGGACATCATCCAAATAAAGCAGAACGCCAACCGCGCCGCCGCGCTGGTGCGGCAATTGCTGGCATTCTCGCGCAAGCAGACGCTGCGCCCGCAGGTGCTCGATCTCGGCGAGACGCTCAGCGACCTCGGTATGCTGCTCAAGCGCCTGATCGGCGAGAAGGTGAGGCTGGAGGTAGTGCACGGCCGCGATCTGTGGCCAGTGAAGGTCGACCTGTCGCAGTTCGAGCAGGTGATCGTCAATCTGGCGGTCAACGCCCGCGACGCCATGCCGGACGGCGGCAAGCTCACGGTGCGCACTGCCAATGTGCCGGCCGGTGAAAGCGGCACCGATTCATATAAAGGCATGCCGAGCGCCGACTACGTGCTGGTGGAGGTGAGCGACACCGGCACCGGCATTCCGCCCGACATTGTCGACAAGATCTTCGAGCCGTTCTTCTCGACCAAGGAGGTCGGCAAGGGCACCGGCCTGGGGCTTTCCACGGTCTACGGCATCGTCAAGCAAACCGGCGGCTTCATCTATGTGGACTCAGGTCCGGGCAACACCGCGTTCCGCATTTTCCTGCCGCGCTACGTCGCGGGCGCGGAGGAGGCGCTGCCGCAAATTCCCGATGCTGAGGCCCCGGCGATCGCCGGCGCCATGTCAGCTGCCGATAGCATGGCGCGCGCGGCCAGCGCCGATCTCACCGGCCAGGGCACCATCCTGCTGGTCGAGGACGAGGAAGGTCTGCGCGCGCTCAATGCGCGCGGGCTCACCTCGCGCGGCTATACCGTGCTCGAGGCCAGTAACGGCGTCGAGGCGATCGAGGTGCTGGAAAAGCAGGGCCATGTCGATCTGGTGGTGTCGGACGTGGTGATGCCGGAAATGGACGGCCCGACGCTGCTCAAGGAGTTGCGCCGGCGTGATCCGAACGTGAAGGTCATTTTCGTGTCGGGCTATGCCGAGGAAGCATTCCAGAAAAACCTGCCGGAGCAGGAGCAGTACGAATTCCTCGCCAAGCCGTTCACGCTCAAGCAACTGGTCTCGAAAGTCAAAGAGACCATGGCGGGCTGAGCGCGGGCTAATTGCGCCGTATCAGTGGCACGATTGCGCAAGGCGCGCCTTATCGAAAATGTGCGAGCTGCGGGCGGCAAAGAAAAACGCCTCCCGCCGCGTCGGCCGGTTGCGGCGGGCGGAAATAATCCTGCTCGAGCGCGGCGGCGGCCGGTCCGGTAGAGATCATCAAATCGTCGGGCGCGATCGTAGCCCGCAGCGGTTCAAACGGCGCGACCTTGGCCTGCGCGGTCGCGCTCAGCGCTAAAAGCAGCGCTAGTGCGATGAAGTTTTTCATCGGTTCATCTCGGTCGTCTCTCAGATGAGAAATTTGATCTCGGATGGGCAATTTCCGAGAAGGCAATAGGTTCCGGGCGCGTCATGACATTCCCGTGACATCTCGGCGCAGGTCATTACTGCCCTTACAATGTGTTGCAGGCGCCCCTATTGTCAGGGCCGCCGATTGGGCCGGGAGATACACGCCATGATTCGTCATCGTTTTCTGATCGCGCTCGCCGCGATCACGACCGCGCTTGTGCTGGTTGCCGCCGATGCGCATGCCCGCGCCGGCGGCGGCTTCTCAGGCGGTAGCCGCGGCATGCGCACGTTCTCGGCGCCGCCCGCCACGACCACCGCGCCGAAGGCCGCCGCGCCGATCGAACGCAGCATGACGCAGCCGGGTGGCGCCAGCGCGGTCGGCCAGGCCGCGAGCCGGCCTGGTCTGTTCGGCGGTGGAATGCTGGGTGGTCTCGCCGCCGGCTTTATCGGTGCCGGTCTGTTCGGGATGCTATTCGGCCACGGATTGTTCGGCGGCATGGGCGGCTTTGCTTCGATCATCGGCCTGCTGTTGCAAGTCGCGCTGGTCGTGATCGTAGCCAGGCTTCTGTTTGCCTGGTGGCAGCGGCGCAATTCGCCGGCGCCAGCTTATGCGGCGGCGCATCCGGCGACCGGCCACGCTTTCGGCGGCCTCGGCGGCATGCTGGGCTCCAGCGCGCCGGCGGGCGAGCCGCTCACCATTGCCGCGGCGGACTACGATGCCTACGAGAATTTGCTCGCTGACGTGCAGGCGGCTTTTTCGGCCGAGGACTTGACCGCTTTGCGCGCCAAGGTGACGCCGGAGATGCTGTCCTATTTCTCCGAGCAACTGACGGAGAATGCGAGCCTCAGTCTCATCAATCGCGTCACCGGCGTAAAGTTGCTGCAGGGCGACCTGGCGGAGGGCTGGCGCGAAGGCGACGCCGATTATGCCACCGTCGCCATGCGCTTCACGCTGAACGACAGCATGGTGGAGCGCGCGAGCGGCCGCACCGTCGAGGGCGGCAGCCCGAGCGAGGTCACCGAATTGTGGACCTTCAGGCGCGCGCGCGGCGGCAACTGGCTGCTCTCGGCGATCCAGCAGACCTGATGGTGGAAAATCGTGTGCGCGCGGCGCGAAAGGCCGCGCGCTAGCCGATCAAGCGGTCTTGGCTGGCTCGGCGGTGGCCGGTTTGGCAGCGTTTTGCGCGGGCGCATCTTTCGCGCCGGCGTCCGATTTCGGGGCAAGCGTGGCTTGCGCGGCCTCGGCCAGGCTGCGTTCGAACTTCACGCCGACCTGAGTGGGCTTGCGCCACACCACGCGGCAGTAGCGCCGGGCGGCGCCGTTGCTCGTCAGCATCAGGACAAAATTGTCGGGAAGGATCTTGGAATCTTGCACGTCGATGCGCGTGCCGGTATCGGATACGTCGGATACCACGCAACCGTGCCGTTGCTCGGCGGTCAGCGCCACCCAAGCCGTGTAACGCAGGGGCTGTCGTTTGGCTCTACGTTTTTCCTTGATCATGTCGCCTCGCTGCCACCGGATTGGGCAGACGCAGTCCGGCTTTCATTATCCATTAACGTTCGCTCCAAAGCATCGGCCGACTATTAGCGGCCGGCCATTACCAATTGATAAAGTAATATTTGGGCCGGTAATTGCTGCGCAAAATGCCGCCTGGCCGTTGACCTTGCATCGGATTCCGTCTATGCCGCCGCCCGCAACCTGGTTTTCGGCCTCATCTTGCTGACACGCTGCCAGTTTGGGCTGCGCCTCAAGTGAACTCCCAAAACTCGGAGTGTTGCCGCCAACGCGATGAGCGCGCGGGCGTCCAACGAGAAGCGTGAAAGGAACTCTGATGCCAGTCGGAACTGTGAAGTTCTTCAATACCCAAAAAGGCTTCGGCTTCATTCAGCCGGATGACGGCTCTAAAGATGTGTTCGTGCACATCTCCGCGGTGGAGAAGGCTGGCATGCGTTCGCTGGCCGAGGGCCAGAAGGTCAGCTACGAGATCGTCACCGAGCGCGGCAAGCAGGCGGCTGGCAATCTGCAGTCGGCCTGACGTCCCGCTCAAGGACTTCGCTGAATTGAAAGCCCGGCGGCGACGCCGGGCTTTTTGCATGCGCGCTTGTCGTGTAGAGAGAATGGCGATCGGAAACGAAAGCAATACGCGGAGGAAATAATTATGGACATTATCGCATGCGGATCGCGGCCGTCGCGCAAGATGGGCGCGCCGAGCTTCACCGGAACGGTGTGGCAGGATCCGATCATCCAGGCGCCCGATCCCGCGCTGCTGCGTTCGGCCTGGGTGCGCTTCGAGCCGGGTGCGCGCACCGCCTGGCACACCCATCCGCTCGGGCAGACTTTGCACATCACGTCCGGCATCGGCCATGTGCAGACCTGGGGCGGTCCGATCCGGCAAGTCCGCGCCGGCGACACGGTCTGGATTCCGCCGGGCGAGAAGCACTGGCACGGCGCCACGCCCGAGCACGGCATGGAGCACATCGCCATGCAGGAGCATAAGGGCGGCGAGCATGTGACGTGGCTGGAACCGGTGACCGACGAACAATACAAGGCCAAGCCCGCGAGCTGACCCGGCGGTTCCGCACATCGGCCGGATCAAAGGCCCGTGAACGCCGGAATAGCGACACATTGCCGGTGTTCTTTGACTGCCGTGGCGGGGCGACGGGCCGCGCCAATGTCGGGAGGTGTTCTCATGACTGCTGTTCGAATTGGCGTGCCGTTGGCGGCATGCCTTGCGCTGTTTTGTGCGGCGCCGGTTGCAGCGCAACAGGCGAATATGACGTTCTTCGTGACCAGCGTCGGGCCGGGCAAGGGCGCCGACCTCGGCGGGCTTGCCGGTGCCGACAAGCATTGCCAGCAGCTCGCGCAATCGGCCGGGGCGGGGGCCAAGACCTGGCACGCCTATCTCTCAACCCAAGGCGCCGGCGCGGTGAACGCGCGCGACCGCATCGGCAAGGGTCCATGGATGAACGCCAAGGGCGCTCGTGGTTGCTACCAGCGTTGACGATCTGCACAGCGCCAGCAACAAGCTCAGCAAGCAAAACAATCTTTCGGAGAAAGGCGAAGTGATCAACGGCCGCGGCGACACGCCGAACCGGCATGACATCGTCACCGGCTCGACGGCGGACGGCAAAGCCTTTCCGGACGGCGAAGACCGCACCTGCAAGAACTACACAAGCAGCACGCAAGGTGCCGTGATGCTTGGTCACAACGACCGGCAAGGCTTGCGCGACGACGATGCCTCCAAGTCGTGGAACTCGTCGCATCCCTCGCGCGGACCCGAGGGCGGCTGCTCGCAGGCGGACCTTCGCAGCACCGGCGGCGACGGGCTGATGTACTGCTTCGCTACCAACTAAATTTGGCGTGAAGCTTTTTGCGATGGCCGGCCTTGTGCCGGCCACCGCTATTTTGTTTGACTAGCGCGCGGCGGCAAACGACCGCAAAGGTGTCCTATGCGCTATCAACTGTTCTATTGGCCGGAAATCCAGGGCCGCGGCGAATTCGTGCGGCTGGCGCTGGAGGATGCCGGCGCCGCTTACGACGACGTCGCGCGCAGCAAAGCCGGCATGGACCGCATGCTGGCGATGATGGGCGGCGGCCGCGACAAGCACCCGCCGTTCGCGCCGCCATTCCTGCAGGCCGGCAGGCTCGTGATCGCGCAGACCGCCAATATCCTGTTCTATCTCGGGCCGCGCCTGAAACTCGCGCCGCGCGACGAGGCCGGCCGGCTCTGGCTGCATCAATTGCAGCTCACGGTGACCGACTTCGTGAAGGAGATTCACGACACCCATCATCCGATTGCCGGCAGCCTCTATTACGAGGACCAGAAGGCGGAGGCCAAAAAGTTCACGCATTATTTTCTGAAAGATCGTGTGCCGAAATATCTCGGCTATTTCGAGAGCGTGCTGAAGAAGAGCGGCGGCCCCTACGTACTCGGGCGCAAGTTCAGCTACCATCGACCTGTCGCTGTTCCAGCTGGTCGAAGGTCTGCGCTACGCCTTCCCGAAGGCGACGGCGCGCATCGAGCGCAAAGCTACCCGACGTCGTTGCCGTGCACGACCGCGTCGCGGCGCGCCCGCGCATCAAGGCGTATCTGAAGTCACCGCGCCGGCTGGCGTTCAACGAGTGGGGAATTTTCCGGCACTATCCGGAATTGGATAGTTAGTTGTCATCGCCCGCGAAAGCGGGCGATCCAGTATCCACCGAAAGTGTCGTGATTACTGGATCATCCGCTTTCGCGGATGATGACAGCCTCAAATTTTACCCGTGCGCGGGCAGGGCCTTGCCGCCGGCCGTCGCCGGCTTGGCGGCGATCAGCGTGAATGCGATCACGCAAGGCGCTGTGCCCTTGTTCACCCAGTTGTGGATGGTGCCGCGCTGCACCAGCACGTCGCCTGCCTTCAGGTGCACGCTGCCGATATCGAGCTCCATGTCGATCTCGCCGGAGATCACCACCGCGTAGTCGATCGAGTCGGTGCGGTGATTGCGCGGGCGCGACGCCCGGCCCGAAGCTGACGATGCGGAACACCGTGCCGTTGTCGATGGTGGTGTGCGATTTCCTTGTGCGAGGGATCGTTGTCGCCGTCGTTGCTCACCGGGAAGCCGATGCTCGACCAGATCACCGATGAATGGGCGCCCGGCCGGCTCGAGATCACGTTGCTGACCTGCTCGTCGATCAGCACCTTGGCGCGGCCCTGATTGTCATGGCCGGTGACGACGCGGCGGATTTTCAGGCTCATCGGTTTCATCCTCCCTCATGAATTTTGTTGCGGCGATCATGAACGCAACGCCGGATCGAATGCAATTCCTTGCGCATGATCTTATCCGAAAACCGGTTCCACTTTTCGGGATCATGCGTCCTTAGTCGACCGGCAGCGGCTTCTTGCCGGTTTCGTGCCAGAGCAGGAACAGCCCGGAGCCGACCACCACGGCAGAGCCGGCGAGCAAGGCAAGCGTCGGGATGTCGCCCCAGAACAGGAAGCCGAGCCCGATCGCCCACACCAGCGAGAAATAATAGAACGGCCCGACCGCCGCGGGCGGCGCGAGCGACAGGGAGCGCGTCCACCAGTACTGCCCCAGCGCATTGAACAGTCCGTTGATCAGCATGGCGGTCAGATCGAGGCCGGTCGGCCAGGTGAAGCCGAAGATCGGCAGCGCCAGCGCGAACAACACGGTGAGAATGACCATCTGGTACATGGTCAGGGTTTCCGCCGACTCGGTCGTGGTCATGCCGCGCACCGCGGCGGTGACGCTGCCGAACAGCACGGCATTGCCGAGCGCGAACAATGCGCCGATGCGGAAGCTGTCGGCGCCGGGCGCCGCCACCAGCAGCACGCCGAGGAAGCCGGCGATGAGCGCGCAAGCGCGCGCGAGGCCGACTTTTTCCTTGAGCCAGACCGCGGCAAACAGCGTGGCGAACAGCGGCGAGGCGAAATTGATGGCGATGGCGCCGCCGAGCGGCATCAGCGAGAAGGCGATGATGATCAGGCTCTGCGCCACCGCCTGCGTTCCGCTGCGGCCGATGTGATCGCGCAGGCGCGCGGTGCGGAACACGATGCAGGCCGGTGCGCGGCAGGATCAGCACGGCGCAGGCCACCAGCGAGACGAGGGCGCGGAAGAACAGCACCTCGGCGAACGAATAGCTGACCACCTGCCATTTCGCCAGCGCGCTGGAGACCGCGAACATCACGGTCGCGGCGATCATGTAAAGGATGCCGCGCGGGACGCGGTCGGCGCGCGCGGCGGGCAGGCGCTGGATCGAGGCTGTCGGATGTCACCGGCGGCTAGGCCTCTGGCGGAACGGGCCAGACTGACTAGCACGGGTGGGGGAAAAGCCGGCAGGTGTAATTGCGCATGGCGGGCCGGCAATTTGCATTACCACAGCTTTGCGCCGGCGCCCTAGCTGCGGCGCTTGCGGGCCAGGCGCGCCTCCCGCCGCTTGCGCCGCGCGCGTAATTCGCGCGCCCGCCGCGCGCGCCGCCGGCGGCAGCGGCCGCATTTGCAATTCGAACGCCCGATGACGTTCTTGAGATAATCGATGCCGTAGTCGTAGGTGATTTCCTCGCCCGGCTTGATGTTGCGCAGGGCGCGGATGAACACCCGGTGGGCGACGTCGTAGGTTTCCGCGTTCGGGTTGCAGGAGTGGTTGGCGTAGCGCGCAATATTGCTGCGCGGCGAGCCGTCGATCGTCCAGCGGCTGTTGATCTCGTACAGGTAGCGGTTGCCGTTGTGCTCGAAAATTTCGGCTTGCTTGGTGGTGAGCAGCCGGCCTTTGTATTCGGCGATTCTTGCGCGCTTGCGGATCGGCTGGGTGGCGAACAGGCCGAGGCCGGTGTTCGAGCGGCCGACGCGGAACGATCTCTTGGGCATTGCGAAGCCGGGGTTCCAAAACGAATACGGGCGTTGCGAATGACAGATGAACGCGCGCGCGTCAATGCGTCGTTGGTCGGCGCCCGCGCGCGGCGGACGCCGTGTCCTTTCCGAAAATATCATCCAGCCTGGATTCGCTTGGTAAGGCAGAATCATCGTATCATTTGAATTGATGCTTGCGATCCTGCATGCACTCGGAATGTTCGTCGCAGACATGTTAAAGTCGCGATGGCGGCTTGAAGCCGAGAATTTTTTCCTTCGTCATCAACTCTGCATCGCCTTGCGGCGTGCGCCGCCTCGTCTTCGACTGTGCGGGGTTGATCGGACACTGCTAGTATGGATGACCCGGCTCTGGCCGAGCTTGCTCGGCATGGCCCAGGTGGTTCAGCCGGAGAACTATCCTGCGGTGGCATCGCGCTGGCTTCAAAGCCTTCTGGCATTGGAAATCTCGAAAAAGGGCAGGGCGGCCGAAGATTGATCGCGACCTGCGCGAACTGACCCAGCGGATGAGCGGGAAAAACCCACTGTGGGGCGGATCCCGAATCCATGGCGAGCTCCTGATGTTCGGGTTCGAGGTGGCCCAGTCGACGGTCTCGAAATACATGGTGCGTGGTCAGAGCCCGCCGCCGCAATCCTGGATGACGTTTCTCCGAAATCACGCTGGGGCGATTGCCGCCATTGATATGTGTGTTGTGCCGACGCTGACCTTTGATCGCTTGTTTGCATTCCTGGTTCTGGGCCACGGCCGGCGGCAACTGCTATGGTTCGAAGTGACACGGCATCCGACCGCCGCGTGGCTGGCCCGGCAGATCACCGAGGCCTTCCCCTGGGGATCAGCGCCAGCCTACCTGGTGCTCGACAATGACCGTACCTATGGACATGTCTTCACATCCCAGGTGAGGGCGATGGGTATCCGCGACCGGCCGATCTCACCAGGATCGCCTTGGCAAAATGGCTATGCGGAACGTCTGATCGGCACCTTGCGCCGGGAGTGCCTGGACCGAATGCTGATCTTTGGCGAGTCGCAACTGCGGCGAGTTCTTGCTTCGTATATGGCGTATTACAATCAAGCGCGCACGCACTTGGCATTACAGAAAGAGCATAATCACATTTTGTCGCACCATAAGTTGCTGATTGATGGAACTTTGCGCCGGGTTCCAATAAAGCTGGCAATTTAGGCCGGCCGATTTTTTAACGGCGCGCGGGCAGGACGGACGATTGCGGGGTTCGGCCGCGCGCTCCATGATGACGCGATGACATCGCCGACCGAGCGCTGGCCCGCGCTTCCCTATGCCGCCTGGAAGGACACGGCAGCCACGCTGCAGCTGTGGACGCAGATCGTCGGCAAGGTCCGCCTCGCGCTGACGCCGTGGCAGAACCATTCCTGGCACGTCGCGCTCTATGTCACCGCGCGCGGGCTGACCACGGGGCCGATTGCCGATGTTGCGCGCAGCTTCCAGATCGATTTCGATTTCGTCGACCATGTGCTGTGGGTGCGCAGCAGCGACGGCCATGCCCGCCTGCTTGCGCTCAAGCCGAGGGCGGTCGCCGAATTCTACGCCGAGCTGATGAGCGCGCTCAAAGAGTTGCGGCTCGGCGTCGCGATCCGCACCATGCCGTGCGAAATCCCGAACGCCATCCCGTTCGAGCAGGACAGCGTGCACGCGTCTTACGACGCCGGCGCCGCCAACCGGTTCTGGCGCGTGCTGCTCAGCGCCAGCCAAGTGCTGGCGCATTTCCGCACTGGATTCCTCGGTAAAGTAAGCCCGGTGCATTTCTTCTGGGGCAGCTTCGATCTGGCGGTGACGCGGTTCTCCGGGCGAAGCGCGCCAAGCCACCCCGGCGGCGTGCCGCACCTGCCCGATGTGGTCGCGCGCGAAGCCTATTCGCACGAGGTGTCGAGCGCCGGCTTCTGGCCGGGCGGCGGCGGCCCGATCGACGACGCGGCGTTTTATTCCTACGCCTATCCGGCGCCGGAGGGTTTTGCGGCGGCGCACGTGAAGCCCGGCGCGGCGTTTTTTAGCAAGGAGCTGGGCGAATTCATTCTGCCCTACGACGCGGTGCGCACGGCGGGCGACCCGGACGCCGCGCTGATGGAATTCCTGCAGAGCACCTACGCGGCGGCGGCGGATTTGGCGAAGTGGGACCGCGCGGCGCTGGAGTGCGGGCTGGGCGAAGCGGGGAAGGTGAGGGTAGTGTAAGGCCTCTCCGCCGTCATTGCCGGGCAAAAGGCGCGAAGCGACGTCTTTTCGCCACTTGACCCGGCAATCCAACTTCCGAACACTGCACGCGAAAGCTGTAATTTCCGTCCCTTGACGATTATACGTCTATTGGTATATTGATATGACTAAAGCGGTCAAACCCGTCATCTGGATCGGTTCGAGCTTGCGGGACCTGCGCGGGCTGCCGCAGGAGGTGCGGCGCGACATCGGCCAGGCGCTCTATACCGCGCAGCAGGGCGAGACCGATCCGGCGGCGAAGCCGCTGAAAGGCTTCGGCGGCGCGCGGGTGATGGAAATCGTCGAGCGCGGCCCCATTGGCAGCTATCGCGCGGTCTATACCGCGCAGTTTGCCGAGGCGGTCTATGTGCTGCACGTGTTCCAGAAGAAATCGAAGCGCGGCATCGCCACGCCGAAACAGGACATCGATTTGATCCGCAGGCGGCTCGCCGAGGCGGAGCGCGACACCAAGGAAAGGCAGATTTGAGATGGCCAGGAAAGCAATCGCCAAACGCGGCAGCGGCAATGTGTTCGCCGATCTCGGGCTGCCCAATCCCGAGCAGGAACTGCTGAAGGCGCAACTGACGCTGCAAATCTACAAAATCGTCAAGGCGCGCGGGCTGACACAGGCGCAGGCCGGCGAGGTGCTCGGCATCAAGCAGCCGCACGTCTCCGCGCTGATGCGCAACCGCGCCGGCAATTTCTCGGTCGGGCGGCTGTTCGAGTTCCTGACCGCGCTCGGGCAGGACGTGAAGATCACGGTGAAGCCGACGCGCAAGGCGCAGGGGGAGATGGAAGTGGTGGTAGGGTGAGGGGCGACGCAGCCTTGGGTCTGTCGCGAAGCTTCACTGCTCGTTCAATTTCCAGATCTGCCCGGTGGCGAATAATTGATCGATGCTTCTTTAGATGATGAAAAATCGGTACCCCAAGAGGCCCAAATACATTTCCCGACCGCCTGGCGTAAGTCCAGAACGTCCAGTTTCTGTATTCTGCCTGCTGCTCGCCAAAATCCTTCACTCTGCCAAACCGCTCAATCAGTCTTTCATAGGCGAAACACAGTCGCAGTTGGTTGGCATCTTTGTTGCGATACCTTCGCGCTAAAGAATTAGCTGAGTATCTGACAGCCTGCGTGATTTTTCGATAGAGATTTGAAAGAGTGCTGTCGCGCACATAAACACGCCGTCCGTCAAATCGATACCCTAGATATTCGAGGCCGTTCTGACCTTGCGTTCCGTGGACCAATTCAAAATTTTGTGTCCCGTCTTGCTTCTTGAAGGCAAAGACTGAAGACTTTTCTTCTTTAATTACGAGCTTAGACCCAAATTCGCCAATCGCATTGCGAACGCAATTCGTAATTTCTAGTCCCTCTGCTGCGCCTCCTGGAACGATAATCAAAATGTCGTCGGAATAGCGAAAATAAAAACCTCCTTACCCGTGCAAAGTTGTATGGGCATCTCGTTAAATGGATTGAGATTGCGACGTGTTCATACCCGCTACGATCGATGCGCCCATACGTTCATGTCAGCAATCTGTATCGCCGCAGTCGTCATCTTCTGGCTATAATCAATAAGTCCTGAGCCTAGCTCTACATCCGCAGAACATTCGACAAATCAGCGTATACTGTGGTCCAAGCGCGATGCGGCTGGGCGGCGTTAGCCGACCGCGACCAGATGGAGATCACAATGGACCTCATCCACATCGATGCCAACTTCGGCCTTGACAATTTCAACTGTCACTCTGACTCCCCAGACCAAAAAAGGTCATGTAATCAGATAACGTCCTCCAAATAGGGAGGGCGCCGGTTCTAAATGGGGTGGTGCGACAAGTGTACACGCCGAAGTTTTCTTGCTGATCGGACGACTTTTCCACAATTCTTCGTAACCCACTCAAAGATCGAGCGAAATAGGTCGAGCCCATGAACGCCCCCATCACCACACCCCCCGCCATCCCGCCCTACCACCACACGCCGCTGTTTCCGCTCGGCCCCGACAAGACGCCCTATCGCAAGCTCGAGGTCGGCGGCGTCACGGTCGAGAAGGTGATGGGCAGGGACATGCTGGTGGTCGCGCCCGAGGCGCTGCGCGCGCTGGCCGAGGCCGCCTTCACCGACATCAATCATCTGCTACGCCCGGCGCATTTGAAGCAGCTGCGCGCCATTCTCGACGATCCGGAGGCGAGCGCGAACGACAAATTCGTCGCCTATGACTTCCTCAAGAACGCCAACATCTCGGCCGGCGGCGTGCTGCCGATGTGCCAGGACACCGGCACCGCCATCGTCATGGGCAAGAAGGGCCGCCTGGTGTTCACCGACGGCTCCGACGAGGGCGCGCTCTCCGAGGGCGCGCGCGACGCGTATCTCAAACGCAATCTGCGCTATTCGCAGCTTGCGCCGCTCTCCATGTTCGAGGAGAAGAACACCAAGTCGAACATGCCGGCGCAGGTCGAGATCTATGCCGAGGGCCAGGAAAACGAAGCCGCCTACAAGCTGCTGTTCATCGCCAAGGGCGGCGGCTCGGCCAACAAGTCGTTCCTGTTCCAGGCCACGCCCTCGATCCTCACGCACGACCGCATGATCGCGTTCCTGAAGGAGAAGGTGCTGACGCTCGGCACCGCCGCCTGTCCGCCCTATCACCTGGCGATCGTGATCGGCGGCACCTCGGCTGAGCTGACCATGAAGACGGTCAAGCTCGCCTCCACGCATTATCTCGATGAGCTGCCGACCAAGGGCAGCGAGGCCGGGCATGCGTTTCGCGATCTCGCGATGGAGCAGGAAGTGCTGAAGATGACGCAGTCGACCGGCGTCGGCGCGCAGTTCGGCGGCAAATATTTCTGCCACGATGTGCGCGTGATCCGGCTGCCGCGGCATGGCGCGTCGCTGCCGATCGGGCTCGGCGTGTCCTGCGCGGCCGACCGGCAAGCATTGGGAAAAATAACGCGAGAAGGCGTATTTCTGGAAGAACTCGAGCATCATCCGGCGCAGTACTTGCCTGACGTCGACCAGAACAAGCTCGGCGGCGCGGTGGTCAAGGTCGATTTACGCAAGCCGATGAAGGAAATTCTGGCCCAGCTCTCCCAGTATCCGGTGAAAACACGGCTTTCTCTGACCGGCACCCTGATCGTCGCGCGCGATCTGGCGCACGCGAAATTGCGCGAACGTCTCGAACAAGGGCAGGGCATGCCAGACTACTTCAAGAACCATCCCGTTTACTACGCAGGTCCGGCGAAAACGCCCGCCGGCTATGCCTCCGGCGCCTTCGGCCCGACTACTGCGGGAAGAATGGACAGCTACATAGATCAATTCCAGGCCGCCGGCGGCTCGATGATTTCACTCGCCAAGGGCAACCGCTCGGCGCAGGTGCGCGACGCCTGTAAGAAACATGGCGGCTTTTATCTGGCCTCGATCGGCGGCAGCGCGGCTAATCTGGCCGAGCACTGCATCAAGAAGGTCGAATGCCAGGAATATCCCGAGCTCGGCATGGAAGCGATCTGGCGCATCGAGGTCGAGGACTTCCCCGCCTTCATCGTGATCGACGACAAGGGCAATGATTTCTTCAAGGAATTAAACCTCGGTTAGGCGGCGAGGCATCTCCCCCGGTCATTCCCGCGTAAGCGGGAATCCAGTTCTTTATTATCGCTTAGCCCTGGGTCCCCGCTTTCGCGGGGACGAACGGGAAATGTGCGCTAGCATTCGATCGAACCCAGGGAGGTCACCCATGATCACCGCGATCGTGCAATTTGCCTTGCCGGCGCCGGTCTCGCTGCAGGAAGCCACGCGCATGTTTGAGTCGACCGCGCCGAAATATCAGAATTTGCTGGGGCTGATCCGCAAATACTATCTGCGCTCGGAGGACGGGCGTACGGCCGGCGGTGTTTACCTGTGGGAGTAGCGGGCGGCGGCGGAAAAAGTCTACAGCGCCGAGTGGCGCGAGCGGGTGGCAAGCTCTATGGCAATGCGCCGCAGGTGGTCTATTTCGATACACCGGTGATCGTCGACAATCTCGCCGGCGGCGCCATCACCAAGGCGGCGTGAGCGCACGCTATCCGCAAGCGGGGAGAGGCGAAAATCAGATCACCGCCACCGCCACCAACAGCAACGAGATGCCGACATATTTCGCGGTCTGCACCAGGTCGGGCAGTTGATCGGACAGCCCGAACAGCCAGAGCAGGGCGGCGCGGGCGATCAACGAATATTTGAGGACCGGTTTCTCGTTCAATTTCTTCAGCATGGCACTCCATCTCCGCCGCGCCCGGCCGGATCGCGCCATGGCCAATCATTATTGCATTGCAACAATAACTTATCGCGCCGCAAAATTGCAAATTGGGCCGCCGGACGCAGCCGCCTGCCGCCGGCTAAAATGCCGAATTCTCGTTGCTGAACAGTGAAATAGGCGAGCGGCGAGGAGGCCAATCTAAGGCTACGGCCGCTTCGGCATGTTCTTGGCGAACGCGCCGAGGGTGATCGCGCGCGCCACATATTGCGCCAGGCAATTGTAGCCGGCCTCGTTGCGCTCGAATGCCTCGCTGACCGGCTCCGCGCCAGCGGTGGAAGCCTGGTCGATGATCTGCATCGCCTCGTAGAAGCGCACCACGATCACGTTCTCCTCCGCCGCCACGACGCGCAAGGTGTTGCGGATTTTCTTGTAGTGCTCGTCGCGCACCATGCCCTTGGCGAATTGCAGGCCGACCAGCACGACGTCGACCTTGTGCGCCTTCAGCCAATGAATCTGGTCCTTGATGGTCGCGGCGAATTCGGCGGACGGCACATAGGCGAGCGCGTCATTGGTGCCGACCTGCCACAGCACCAGATCGGGCTTGTCGAGCGCCACCTCGTTCTTCATGCGGGCGGCGGCGTTGGCGGCGAGTTCGCCCGATACCCCGCGATTGATCATCACTACGTCGATGCCCTTGAGCGTGCGTTCCAGCATCGCCTCGATCTGTTCGGTATAGCCGCCATAGCGCGCGCTCACGTGTCCCGGCGCCGCGCCCATGGCGAGGATGCGCAAAGTCGGGCGCTGCGCTAGCGTCGCCGCCACGATGGGCAGCGGCGATTCGTCGGTGGTGACGCGTGGCGCCGGCCTGGCAGTCCTTCGACAACGGCGCCGCCGCCGGCGGTGGCGGCGCGCTTTGCGCGCGTGCCGGCGCGAAACCGATCAGCGCGGCTACCAGCGCTACGCTTAGGGTGCCGGCGAGGCGGGTCCGGTGCTTTGTCGCAATTCGGCAAGCCATGCGGTGAACGCCATGATGATGATGCCGGAAATTACCACGGCAGTGTCGATGCCGACAGTGCCGCTATAGGCGAAACGGACCATTTGTCCGGAAAGGCTGAACAGCGAGCCGACGCAGAACACGTAAAGCGAGTTGCGGCCGAGCATGGCGAACATGCCGATCAGCGGGTCAACCAAATAGCGCATATAGGGCAGTCTGCCGAACCGGCGCGTATAGCCGAAAGCGAGCGAGAACACCGCAACCAGCGACAGAAACTGGATCAGCCGCGGCGGCGTCGCGTAGGTTTTGTCGAGCAGGAAGAATAGCTGCGGTACCGGCACCTCGGTCGGGTCCCACAGCCAGTCGAACAGCATGCCCAGGGTGGCGTAGATCAGGATCGGCAACGCCAGGACGCGCAGCCAGCCGATATGGCGCCGCACCAGGGCGCCGAGGCCGGCGTCCTCGCGCGCAAGCACGAAGCCGAGCACGAACACGAATTGCCAGGTCAGCGGATTGAAAAACCAGGTGCCCGACACCGGCCAGGTCGGCAACGTCAACTGGAAGATGAGCGCGGCAAGGTAGAGCGCGGCCGAGGCCGGCAGCACCAGATTGGGCTTCAGCCGGTCGATCAGTGCGAAAAACGGCGCCATCAGCATCAGCACCACATAGAGCGGCAGGATGTCGAAATAGCCGAGCTGATGCGTGAGTATCGCGAGCCCGATATGGGTCGGCACCGGATCGTCGAACACGGCGGCGGCATTGTGCCATTGCAGCAGCAGCGGATTTTGCAGCCCGGTCGCGGCGATCGCCAGCATGGCGATGGCCAGCATGGTGATCAGCACCTGCGCGGCGTAGATCTCGAGCGCGCGGCCGAACAGGCGCAGCACCACGTTGCGCGTCGGCATGTGGCGGCCGCCGCCGTCCGCCATCAGCCGTAGCGACCAGCCGGCCAGGAACACGAACAGGTCGGCGGCGTCCGAGAGCGAATAATTGATCAGGGTGTATTTGGCGTAGAACAGGCCGGGGATGTGATCGACGAAGATCGTGATCAGCGCGAAACCGCGCCAGAAATCGACCGCGTTGGGCTGACGCCACATCTTCGACCCAGGCCGTGGTTCGCGTCGCTCCCGTGGCACTGTGCCGGGCACCCGCGCCGATGGTCAAGCCATGTTACGTGCGCATGATCTTGTCCGAAAACCGGTTCCCATCCCGATCAAGTCGAGGACAAGCTTTTCGGGATCATGCGCCGGATCAGAACCCGGTGGCGAAGCGGGCCATCACCACGATGATGGCGACCTGCATGGTGCCCTGCATCGCCACTATGCGCACGTAAATGCGCATCCAGCGCTTGAGCTTGTCGTGGTCGGGCGCGGGCTTCATGATTTCAAAATAGAGCTTCAGATTCATCGGCAGGAGAATGCCAAGCCCCTGCACCGTGAGCACGGTGACGATGGCGAGCGCCGCGATCACCCACCAGAACTGCGGATAACTGAGATCGAGGTAGCCCATGCGCACCGCCAGGAACCAGCCGGCGGTGGAGGTGATGGCCGACAGTGTCGGCATCAGGATGAGCGTGCGCGGAATGATGCCGGCGATCATGGCGCGGCGGGTGTCGAACGAAACGCGGCGCAGCACCGGGCCGATTACGAAGCCCATGAACAGGTCGATGCCGGTCCACAGCGCGCCGGTCATGACGTGGACGAAATCGAGGAACCAGAGGCTCTCGCCCAGTATCGCCGCGATCATCGCCGCCAAGGCCGCCGCCGCCGCGGCGATGTACCAGGGGCGCAGCGGCGCGGCGACGCGCATCGGCGCCCCGCTCACAATGGTGTCGGCCACTCGGCGCTCCCGTTGTCGAACGGATGCGACGCTAGCGGCGGCCGGCCACGCTGCCAAGACCCGCGTTCCGCGGCCTCGGCCACGCCGTTCAGCAGTTGAAAGCGGATTCCGTAGCCTGTTGCGCCGCGGCGCGGCGATCGAGCGTGGCGCCGATTTGCGTGCCGGCGACTTGCGCACGCAGGTGATTGAACACGAACACGCGGATGGCCGAGGACAAATTGCCGCCGTCCCGCCCTTGATCGATTTGCTGCACCAGCTTCGTCAGCTTTGTCTTTTGTAAGCTGGCGATCTCGCGCAAAGCTTCCCAAAATTCCTTTTCAAGCGACACGCTGGTCTTCAGTCCGTTGCGGACGATTGAGCGTTTGGTGTTGACGGGATTCATGGCCTCTGTCTCTCCAATCCTTATTGGCGATAGACCATGGGCAAGTTCCGGCGCGCCGGCTTTGACCAAGATCAAAACCACATGCGCCACAAGGAGTTCCCGCGGAGCACCATGAACGGAGGATTACCCTGCGGCGCGCCGCTATGGCGCCGTTAGCGTTTGTTTTTGATGGGTATTTTACGAGCTGAGCCGGCGTTCTGATCGCCGCTGCCGCGCCCGCTTTGCGCCTAGGGGACGTTCGTGTCGCCCGGAGCCGGCCGCGGCTTCGTTTCGCGGATCTGCGTCTGGCAGCTCAGGCATTCGAACACGTCGAAGTGCGCCAGATCTTCGCGCGATTTGCTCGCCTGCATGGCGATGCCGCAAACCGGGCAGTGGCGGATGTTGGGACGTGGCCGTGAGGACAATTTCCGATCCGGGAACGACAAAAACGATTGAAATACATAACCGAATACCACCGCGCTGGAATTGATCCAGATCAATGCGGGGCGCCTGCCGCTGCGGCGAACGGCTGCGCCGGCCGACACCGGAGGCCGCGCGCAAAATGATCTAGGTCAATGCAGCGCATGGTTGTCGGCACAAAGTTACATAATGTGGCAGCACGCATCCACCGCCCCGTTCGACCGCGACCTTGAGCTGGCTGTTATCGATGGCGACGGCCCGCATACGCTTGTGTTCCCGTGTCGGCGCATCCTCAACGGATGGATGAAAGTGGAAACCAAAGAACGGCTGGACGTGCGCCCGACGCACTGGCGCGAATGGCAGGAACGGCGGGAATGCGAGTCGGGCCGTTAGTGCCCCTCCTTTCGCTTAGGTTCCTTCGGTGCATTGCCGGCGAGCTTGGCCTCTTCCTCGGCCAGCAGGCGAATGAGAACTTGCCGGCGGGTTTCGTCGGTTTGCTTGGCCAGCGGCCGCCGGTTGTCGCGGCGCAGACCAATTGCGGGGAAATGTGCCGGTTATCGCGGCTTGCGAACGGGTAAATCGGTAGAGTTAAATTGGGCCGATCGCGCTAGCGCATGGTCTTCCAGGGATCGGGCTTTTCCTTGGATTCCGGAATTTTTTCGAGCGCGTCTTTATAGGCCTTCTCGTCGGCTTTCTTCTTAGCCAGGTTTTCCGTTTTTTGCGTGTCTGTCGGTTGCCGGTTCCCTTTTCCGACGCCGGCTCACGCCATTTCAGCGACCGAGTAAACTAAGAGCAAAGACCGTGAGCAAGGTCAGCACAATGCACGCCGTGATGGCGTCCCCGATGACCTTGCCGATCCGCTCGTAAGTGTCGTCAAACTCGTCGAAATATTGCATTGGGCGCTCTCCACGTTAGGGCCTATTTGTTCTTTGCGACCGGCAGCACGACGATGATGGTCATGCCGCAGTTGTTGCAGCGATGAACGATGCGCTCGTTGGTTTCCGTCGCTTGCATTGCCACCGAGCAGATCGGGCACGGTTTAGGAGGCATAGCGGTCTTAGACTTTAGTGCCATGCCCGCGATAAACGTTCGGATTTCCCGCCGCGAATATGATCCAAATCAAAAGGGGCCACTCTTAAATGCAAAAAGGACCACTGATCTCAGTGGGGGTATCGAAAGGGGCCAGTGCCTATTTTCACGCTTGAAGAGGGACGGAGTGACCCTGACTTTTCCGGCTGCATTGTCGTTGGTCAGCGATCAGGACCTAGCCGATCATCTCGAAATCTTCTTGCGCAAGGTAGAGCAATTTCATCGGTCCCTTCTGACGGGAATGCTCCCTGGTCTTGATGATCTTGCGCAGGCCCCGATGCAAGCTCTCGATGGCATTGGTGGTATAGATCATTCTGCGGACTTCCGGGCGATAGGCGAAGAAGGGAATGACCTCGTTCCAGGCGCGCCGCCGGCCAGGCGTGACACGAGAATTTTTGCCTCACTGGCGACGAACTGAGAGCGGCCGGCCAATCTGAGGCGGTCTCTGCGTTCAACGGGGTTGTGAAGGACCAGGGCTGGCGGTCCTGCCAAGCCACGAAGTTCAGGCTATGCCGGTAATTGCGATGAAGTCTGCACGACTCCCGCCCGTAGCCTGCGCAGTTCGTCGAAATGCAGCTTGATCGGCAACTGGATTCTTCCTTGCGGTTCCCTCTGATGTCATCCACAATCCCAATGCGGTTGCCGGAGCAACTACGGCGGCCATCCATACCATTGCCAAAAGCGCTCGTGCAGTTCGCATGGCTCGCCCTTCATGCCGCCGGCAATCCAGCAGTCCTCGCACATAATATCATGGCTCCGCGGCGCCACACGCGGCATCCGTCGCGCCGGTGATTTTGGGCTCTTTCCTCTCCGCTCGCGTCCGGTCACACTCTCCGCGCAATTCGCGGAGCCCACCCCATGGACGTATTCGAAGCCGTTGCCTCCCGTTTCTCGTGCCGGGCGTTTTTGCCGACGCCGATCCCAGAAGCCACCGTGCGCGATATTCTCGCGCGCGCAGCGCGCGCGCCCTCCGGCGGCAACGTGCAGCCGTGGCGCGTCGATGCGCTGGCCGGCGACAAACTCGAACGGTTCAAAGCGCTGGTGCGCGCGCGGCCCGAATTGCTGCCGTGCGGCGAGGGAGCCGAATACGACATCTACCCGCGCGATCTGAAAGAGCCCTATGAAACGCGCCGCCGCCAGGTCGGCGCCGCGCTCTATCAGTCGATCGGCGTGACGCGCGCGGACCGTGCCGGCCGCTATCGCCAATACGCGCGCAATTTCGAATTCTTCGGCGCGCCAGTCGGGCTGTTGCTGTCGATCGACCGCAGCATGGGTCCGCCGCAATGGTCGGACCTCGGCGGCTACATCCAGACGGTGATGTTGCTGGCGCGCGAGTACGGGCTGCACACATGCGGGCAGGAAGCCTGGACCCACTGGCACAAGACCGTTTATTCCTTCCTCGATATTCCCTCCGAATACATTCTGTTCTGCGGCCTGGCGCTCGGCTTTGCCGACCCGGATGCGCCGATCAACAAATGGCGCGCCCCGCGCGAGCCGCTCGACGCCTATGCGTCGTTTGCAGGGTTCCAAAGCTAGCGGTTACGCGCTCTTAATATTGGCGTTCAGCCCGCGTTCACCGGCGCGCGCTTAAGACCCCTCCCATGCCGGTCTTCCGACTTGTCTTTGTTATCCTGCTTACCGGCCTGCTAGCGGCGCCGGCTTTGGCCGCCGATCCGCCGGATAACGCCTGCCTGAATAAGGCCGATCAGCGCGCGGCGGTCGCCGACCACCGGGCTATCCCGCTCGCCCAGGCCGTTAAATCCCTGCATGCGCACGGCCGCCGGGCCGAGTTGGTGCGTGCCCGGCTCTGCCGTCATGGCAACGGCCTCGTCTATGTGCTGACTCTGCTGGCGCACAGTGGCAAAGTAACCAGCGCGACCGTTGACGCCGCGAACGGCGAGTTTATCAACGGGCGCTAGCGGAGAACTAAGCCTTGCGCCTGCTCGTCGTCGAGGACGACCCCGACCTTAATCGCCAACTCGCCACCGCGCTGACCGACGCCGGCTACGTCGTCGATCGCGCGTTCGACGGCGAGGAGGGCCACTATCTCGGCGAGACCGAGCCCTACGACGCCGTCATCCTCGACATCGGCCTGCCCAAAATGGACGGCATCTCGGTGCTGGAATCCTGGCGGCGCGCCGGGCACGTCATGCCGGTGCTGATGCTCACCGCGCGCGACCGCTGGAGCGACAAGGTGCAGGGTTTCGACGCCGGCGCCGACGATTATGTCGCCAAGCCGTTCCATTTGGAGGAAGTGCTCGCCCGCGTGCGCGCGCTGCTGCGCCGCTCGGTCGGCCACGCCAAGAGCGAGTTCGTGTGCGGGCCGGTGCGGCTTGATTCGCGCACCGGACGCGTCGCCGTCGATGGCAATCCGATCAAACTCACCAGCCACGAATACCGGCTGCTCGCTTACCTGATGCATCACAGCGGGCGCGTGGTCTCGCGCACCGAGCTGGTCCAGCATCTCTACGACCAGGACTTCGACCGCGATAGCAACACCATCGAAGTGTTCGTCGGCCGCATCCGCAAGAAACTCGGCGTCGAGATCATCCAGACCGTGCGCGGCCTCGGTTATCTCCTTAACCCGCCTAATGCGCATTGACTTAATGCGCGTCAACTCCCTCGCGCTGCGCCTGTTCGTCTCGGCCACCGCCTGGGCGGTGGTCATCCTAGTCATCACCGGCATCGTGCTGTCCTCGCTCTATCGCCAGGCGGTGGAGCGCGCCTTCGACCGTCGGCTCGGCGTCTATCTGCGCACCCTGGTCGCCGACGTCGCATCGCCAGACGAGGCCACCGACAAATTCCCGCAGTCGCTCGGCGAGCCTCTGTTCGAGCTGCCGCTGTCGGGCTGGTACTGGCAGGTGACGCGGCTCGATCCCGACAAGCACGACGTGCGCTCGTCGCGCTCGCTGTGGGACGGCGGGCTGCCGCATCTGCAAGACCGCGGCATCGCCGCCGGACCCGACGGCTCGCGCCAGGGCTATATGCCGGGGCCCGAGGACCAGCGGCTGCGGCTGGTCGAGCGCAACATCGATCTCGGCGACGAGGGGCATTATCTCGTGGCCGTGGCGGGCGACGCCGCCGAGATCACCGAGGAAACACGCTCGTTCGATCAGGCGCTGATCATCACGTTTTCGATCCTCGCAGTGGTGCTGCTGCTCACCACCATGTTCCAGGTGCGGTTTGGTCTCGCCCCGCTCAAGCGCATCACTGACAGCCTCGCCGCCATCCGTTCCGGCACCGCCGAGCGGCTGGCCGGACAATTCCCCGAAGAGATCGCGCCGCTCGCGCGCGAGACCAACGCACTGATCGACGCCAACAAGGAAATTGTCGAGCGCGCGCGCACCCATGTCGGCAATCTCGCCCATGCGCTGAAAACGCCGCTGTCGGTGATGGTGAACGAGGCCGCCGCGCGCCCGCGCGACCCGTTCGCCAACAAGGTGCTGGAGCAGGCCGACATTATGCGCGATCAGGTGGCGCGCCATCTCGAGCGCGCGCGGCTGGCGGCGCGCCTGACGGTGGTGGGCTCGATCACCGACGTAGCGCCGGTGGTCACCGCGCTGGCTCGCACCATGGAGAAGATCCATCGCGATCGCGGCGTCGCCATCGAGGTGCATGCCGACGAGCAGGCGCGATTCCGCGGCGAGCGGCCCGATCTGGAAGAGATGATCGGCAATCTGGTGGACAATGCCTGCAAGTGGGCGTCCTCGCGGGTGACGATCGAGGTGGTGCGCGAGCGACCCGATCGGTCGAGCTCGGGCGAAGTCTTGCGCATCGTGGTCGACGACGACGGCCGCGGCCTGTCGCCGTCCGAGCGCGAACAGGTCGCGCATCGCGGCCGAAGGCTGGATCAGACCAAGCCGGGATCGGGCTTGGGGCTGTCGATCGTGGTTGAACTGGCCGGCCTCTATGGCGGCGAGCTCAAGCTCGGCACCGCGCCGCTCGGCGGCCTGCGCGCCGAGTTGGTGCTGCCGGCGGCGTAACCGCCTATTCCGATCTGGATTTTCCAGGATTTCTCCGGTCGCCGGACTTTTGCCCTAATCGTCCCGTCTCGCTAGCTTGAATGCCGCGCCGCTCATGGCGAGGCTCGTTTTCCATCGCATCGATTTCCGGGGGTCGATTATGTCCGCGTTCAAGCTCACCGCCATTGCCGTCATCGGTCTGTCGCTCGCCGCCTGCGCCGGCGACCCGGAATCCGGGCGCGGCCCGAAAGAGGGCACCGGCACGCTGCTCGGCGCCGGAACCGGCGCGTTGCTCGGCGCCGCGGTGGCCGGCGGCGGCACCGGTAACCGGCTGGCCGGCGCCGCGGTCGGCGGCCTGCTCGGCGGTCTGATCGGCAACCGCATCGGCGCCGCCCTCGACGACGAGGACAAGGAGCGCGCTTATGCCGCGCAGATGGACGCGCTCGAGCGCGGTTCCTCCGGCGCGCCGGTGTCGTGGAAAAATCCGGATTCCGGCCGCTATGGCACGGTGGTACCGGGCCCCGCTTACCAGCAGGCCGGCCGCAATTGCCGCTCCTTCACCCACACCATCTATATCGACGGCCGCCCGCAGACCGCGCGCGGCACCGCCTGCCACAACCCGGACGGCACCTGGACCTCGCTCGGCTGAGCGGCATTTCGTCTAAACGCGCGCATTTCACCCCTGTGCCGCGTCCTTGATCTTGCTCAATACCGCCACGATCGCGCGTGAGGTATGTGAGCGCGGCGTGGCCAAGGGATGGCAACGCTGGCAACGGCTATATGGTGCCGGGCGCTCGCCGGCGATCCCGCCGCTTCGCCAATCGAACCCAGGGCTCGGCGGTTGAGTAGGATTTAAGGTGCAATGACCCGTAAACAGCGACGCCTGATTTTGATCGGCGGCAGTCTCGGCGTGCTGGCGATTGCCGCCGCGCTGGTGCTTAACGCGTTGAACGATTCCATCGTGTTCTTCAATTCGCCGACCGATGTGGTCGAAAAGCATGTGGCGGCGGGCAGCCGCATCCGCATCGGCGGGCTGGTCAAGGATGGCAGCGTGCACCGCGGCGACAATCTGCGCGTCCGCTTCGAGGTGACCGACGGCAAGAACGACGTCGCGGTGCGCTACCAGGGCATCGTGCCGGACCTGTTCCGCGAAGGGCAGGGCGTGGTCGCGGAAGGCACGCTGGAACCCGGCGGAACACTCGTTGCGGATACCGTGCTGGCCAAGCATGATGAGCGCTACATGCCGCGCGAGGTGGTCGACGCCTTGAAGAAGACCGGGCGCTGGGAAGAAACTAGCGGGGAAGCCGCCGGAGGCAAGACGCGATGATTCCTGAGCTCGGTCATTATGCCCTGGTGCTGGCACTGGCACTTGGCCTGATCCAGTCGGTAGCGCCGATGATCGGCGCGCGCGCAAAAGATGACGCGCTGATGCGGCTCGCCGATTCCACCGCGTTGATGCAATTCGCGTTCGTCGCGCTGTCGTTCGCTGCGCTGGTGATTTGCTACGTCACCTCGGACTTCACGGTGGCGACCGTGGTCGAGAATTCCCATTCCCGCATGCCGCTGATCTACAAATTCACCAGCGTGTGGGGCAACCACGAGGGCTCCATGCTCTTGTGGGTGTTTATCCTGTCGCTGTTCGGCGCGCTGGTCGCGTTGTTCGGCCGCAATCTGCCGGCGACTTTGAAGGCGCATGTGCTGGCGGTGCAGTCGTGGGTGGCGACCGCCTTCTATCTCTTCATCCTGCTCACCTCGAACCCGTTCCTGCGGCTGCCGCAGGCGCCGCTCGAAGGCCGCGATCTCAATCCGATCCTGCAGGATCTCGGCCTCGCCATTCATCCGCCGTTGCTCTATCTCGGCTATGTCGGCTTCTCGATCGCCTTTTCCTTCGCCATCGCCGCGCTGATCGAAGGCCGCATCGACGCCGCCTGGGCGCGCTGGGTGCGGCCATGGACGCTGGCCGCCTGGACGTTTTTGACGCTCGGCATCGCCATGGGCTCGTACTGGGCCTATTACACGCTCGGCTGGGGCGGTTTCTGGTTCTGGGATCCGGTGGAGAACGCCTCGCTGATGCCGTGGCTGGCCGGCACCGCGCTGTTGCATTCCGCGGTGGTGATGGAAAAGCGCAATGCGCTGAAGGTCTGGACCATCCTGCTGGCGATCCTCGCCTTTTCGCTGTCGCTGATCGGCACGTTCCTGGTGCGCTCCGGCGTACTCACCTCGGTGCACTCCTTCGCCAGCGACCCGACGCGCGGCGTGTTCATTCTCGCCATTCTGGTGCTGTTCATTGGCGGCGGCTTGGGCCTGTTCGCCTGGCGCGCGACGCTGCTTAAGCAGGGCGGGTTGTTCGCGCCGATCTCGCGCGAGGGCGCGCTGGTGTTCAACAATCTCTTCCTCACCACCGCCTGTCTCACGGTGTTCGTCGGCACGCTGTATCCGCTGGCGCTCGAAGCGTTCACCGGAGGAAAGATTTCGGTCGGCGCGCCGTTCTTCAACCTGACCTTTGGCCCGCTGTTCGTGGCGCTGATGTTCGCCATGCCGTTCGGTCCGCTGCTGGCCTGGAAGCGCGGCGACTTGCTGGGCGTGGCGCAGCGGCTGATAACGGCGTTCGGTGTCGGCATCGTCGCGGTCGCCGCCGCGTTCGCGCTCGAAGGTGGCACGTCAGTGTTGGCGCCGTTCGGCGTGGGCGTGGCGTTTTTCGTGATGGCGGGCGCGGTGGTCGAGCTGGTCGAGCGCACCGGCTTGTTCCGTCTGCCGCTGACGTCCGTGGTCATGCGCGCCGCCGGGCTGCCGCGCTCGACCTGGGGCACGGCGGTTGCGCATTTCGGCATCGCGATGTCAATGCTCGGCATCATCAGCGCCGGCACCTGGGGCACCGAGCGCATCATCGCATTGAAACCCGCGCAGACCGTTTCACTGTCCGGCTACGAATTGAGCTTCGACGGTCTCGTCCAGAGACCCGGCCCGAATTACAGCGAACTGGCGGCGAAGTTCACGGTGCGCAGCGGCGGCGCGGTGCTCGGCGTGATGGAACCATCGAAGCGCAGCTTTGCCGCGCGCGAGACCTCGACCAACGAGGCGGCGCTGATGGCACGCGGAGCGGGCCAGCTTTACCTGTCGCTGGGCGATACCAACAATGACGGCTCGATCGCGATTCGGCTCTATTACAAGCCGATGGTGTTGCTGATCTGGCTCGGTGCGGTGGTGATGATGCTCGGCGGCGCCTTGTCGCTGTCCGACCGGCGCCTGCGCGTCGGCGCGCCCAAGCCGGCGGCAAAACCAGTGCTGCAGCCGGCGGAGTAGGGCGCATGCGCCGGCTTGCACTGATCGCATTGCTTGTCGCGCTGGCCGCGCCCGCGGCGCTCGCGGTGGAGCCCGACGAAATACTGAACGACCCGAAACTCGAGGCGCGCGCGCGCAATCTGTCGAGCGAACTGCGCTGCCTGGTCTGCCAGAACCAGTCGATCGACGATTCCGCGGCGCCGCTCGCCCGCGACTTGCGGCTGCTGGTGCGCGAGCGGCTGACCAAGGGCGATAGCGACAGTCAGGTGCTCGATTTCCTGGTGGCGCGCTACGGCGAGTTCGTGCTGCTCAAGCCGCCGCTCGAACTGCACACGCTGCTGTTGTGGGGCGCGCCGCCGGTAGCGCTGCTGGCCGGCCTGGTCGCGCTGTTCATGATGGCGCGCCGCCGCCAAGCCGCGAATTTGCCGGCGCCGGCGCTCTCCGCCGCCGAACAGCAGCGGATGGCGACTTTGGTAGAGCCCGGTCCCGACTGACCGTTTTTCAAGCTATTGAATTCAAAAAATAATTTTCTTTTGTAATCTTACAGAAGTTTAATCCCGCCGACAGGACGCCGTAAGGCTCATCCGCCCATCTTCCGGTTCGAAACGGCGCACACGCGCGCCCCTGAATTGAGATGGAGTTTTGCTGATGAACCCGAGCGTCACCCCCACTCCCGAACTTTCCAAAAAGCGGCGCGTGCTTTCGGCCCGCCGCGCCGTTCTCCTCGCCACCACCATTGCCAGCCTCGGCGCTGCTGCGCTCGTAATCGGCCCCGGCCTTAAACTGCCGAACGGCTATCCTGGCGCGCTGGCGCAGAACCTGACCGAGCAGGCGCACAAGCTGCAAGCGCCGATCGGCTTTGCCGACATCGTCGAGAAGGTCAAACCGGCGGTAATTTCGGTCCGCGTCAAGGTCGACGGCGGATCGCAAGCCACCAGTTTCGGCAACAACGAGATTCCGCCGGGCCTGCGGGAATTTTTCCGCCGCTTCGGCATGCCCGACATGCCGGATGGCCCGCACGGCATGCCTCCTGGCCATGGTCGAAACGTCATCACCGGCCAGGGCTCCGGCTTCTTCATTTCCGGCGACGGCTATGCGGTGACCAACAATCACGTGGTCGAAAAGGCCGAAAGCGTGCAGGTCACCACCGACGACGGCAAGACCCACACCGCCAAGGTGATCGGCACCGACCCGCGCACCGATCTCGCTTTGATTAAGGTCGAGGGCGCTCCGTTCCCCTATGTGAAGCTCTCCGACACGACTCCGCGCATCGGCGACTGGGTGATTGCGGTCGGCAATCCGTTCGGCCTCGGCGGCACGGTCACCGCCGGCATCGTCTCGGCGCGCGGCCGCGACATCGGTGCCAGCGCCTATGACGATTTCATCCAGATCGACGCGCCGGTGAACAAGGGCAATTCCGGCGGTCCGACTTTCGACACCGAAGGCAACGTGATCGGCGTGAACACCGCGATCTTCTCGCCGTCGGGCGGCTCGGTCGGTATCGCCTTCGCGATCCCCTCCGACACCGTCAACAGCGTCATCAGCCAAATCAAAGAGCACGGTTCGGTCACGCGCGGCTGGATCGGCGTGCAGATCCAGCCGGTGACACAGGATATCGCCGACAGCCTCGGCTTGAAGAAGGCGGAAGGCGCGCTGGTCGCCGAACCGCAAGCGAACGGCCCGGCTGTGAAAGCCGGCATTGAGGCCGGCGACGTCATCACCGCGGTGGACGGCAAGCCGGTCAAGGATGCCCGCGATCTCGCCAAGAAGATCGGCGCGTTGCCGCCGAAGACTTCGATCAAGCTTAGCGTGCTGCACAAGGGCGCGGAGAAGACCGTCTCCCTGATGCTCGGCGAATTGCCGGAAGCCAAGGAGGCGCGCGCCGACGCCAATACGCCCGATAGCGGCAGCGATCTCGCCAAGCTCGGCCTCACGCTGGCTCCGGCCGCCCGCGTCGCGGGTGCCGGCGCCGCAGGCGTGGTGGTCACCGGCGTCGACTCCTCCGGTGTTGCCGCCGATCACGGCTTTTCCACCGGCGACGTGATTCTGGAAGTCGCCGGCAAGTCGGTTTCGTCGCCCACCGATGTGCGCAATGTGATTGCCAGCGCCCGTACGGAGGGCAAGCGCACCGTGCTGCTGCGGGTGAAATCGGGTGACAACACTCGCTTTGTCGCCCTGCCGGTCGGTCGCGGATGAACGAGTAGTTCGAGGCGTGCCGCCGGCATCCGTCGCCCCCGCTGGCGGTACACCTCAACGGGACGGGCTTCGTGCCCGTCCCGGCGTTTATCGGGAAAGCCGCCGGGCCAAGCGGCCCGGCGGTTTTCGAACTGAACTCCAACCCTGGCATCCGTCGCCCCCGCTGGGGTGGGGTCGTTGAGGGGGTGGCGGGCCAAATCCGCCACCCCCTCGTGTACGAAGGGGCTAACGCTGCAGCGCCGGCGATTGGACCGGTCAAATCGAGGGGGCGACCAAGCCGGGATTGACGCGCGGCCGAATTCACTGGAATTGGTGGCTCCGATGCCCACTTATGCGGATATTCAAAGGGCTCGCGCCTTCGGCCGGATGGCCGATGCGCAGCCGGATCGGGTCACCATGCGCCTTCTGGTCATCGAGGACGACCGCGACGCCGCCGACTATCTGGTCAAGGCGTTCCGCGAGGTCGGCCATATCGCCGACGCCGCCAACGACGGCGAGGACGGCCTGGCGATGGCGCTCGACGGCCAATATGACGTGCTCATCGTCGACCGCATGCTACCCAAACGCGACGGGCTGTCGCTGATCGGCACCCTGCGGGCCAAAGGCATCGAAACACCCGCCCTCATTCTATCGGCGCTGGGCCAGGTCGACGACCGCGTCAAGGGATTACGCGCCGGCGGCGACGATTACCTGCCCAAACCCTATTCGTTCTCCGAGCTGCTGGCGCGCGTCGAGGTGCTGGCGCGCCGGCGCGGCGGCCGCAACGAGGACACCGTGCTCCGCGTCGGCGATCTCGAGCTCGACCGTATGTCGCGCGAGGTGCGCCGGGGCGAGAAGGAGATTACGGTGCAACCGCGCGAATTCCGCTTGCTGGAATACCTGATGAAACACGCCGGCCAGGTAGTCACCCGCACCATGCTGCTGGAGAACGTTTGGGACTACCACTTCGACCCGCAAACCAACGTGATCGACGTCCACATCTCGCGCTTGCGCTCGAAAATCGATAAAGGTTTCTCGCAGCCGCTTCTGCATACGGTCCGCGGCGCGGGATACATGATACGTGACGGCGCTCGGTAAACTGTTTCGCACCACCACCTTCAAGCTGACGCTGGTCTATTTGACCGTGTTCGCGCTGTTCGCGGCGTTTCTGCTCGGCTATTTCGCCCTCAATACCCGCCGCCTGATCACCGAGCAGATCACGGATACGGTCAATGCCGAGATCACCGGGTTGTCGGAGCAATACCGGCTCGGCGGCATCAGGCGGCTGGTGATCGTGGTCGATGCGCGCGCGCGCCGGCCGGGCTCCAGCCTCTATCTCGTCACCACCTTCAATGGCGAGGCGCTCGCCGGCAACGTCACCGCGCTGGCGCCGGGCATCCTCGACAATCCGGGCTGGACCGAGACCGTCTATCACCGGATCGATGAAGCGGAAGCGGCCGAGCACCCCGATCACCACGCTTTGGTGCGCGTATTCCAGCTGCCCGGCGGTTTCCGCCTGCTGGTCGGCCGCGATCTCGACGAGCGTGAACGGCTCTATCCCATCGTGCTCGCCGCCGGACGCTGGTCGGTCGCCATCGTTATCGTGCTGGGCCTGGTTGGCGGACTGTTCGTCACCCGCCGCGTGCTGCGCCGCGTTGACGCCATGACCGAGACCACCCGCAGCATCATGGCCGGCGATCTGGGCGAGCGGCTGCCGGTCGCCGGCACCGGCGACGAACTCGATCGGTTGGCCGAGAACCTCAATGTCATGCTCGAGCGCATCGAGGCGCTGATGTATGGCTTGAAGGAGGTCTCCGACAATATCGCCCACGATCTCAAGACGCCTTTGACAAGGCTTCGCAATCGCTCCGAGGAGGCGCTGCGCACCGCCAAGAGCGAGGCCGAATACCGCGCCGCGCTCGAAGGAACGATCGAGGACTCCGAGGGGCTGATCCGCACCTTCAATGCGCTGCTGATGATTGCGCGTGCGGAGTCAGGGCAAGCGCGCGACGACATGAGCGAGTTCGATGCCGCCGAGATCGCCCATGACGTCGGCGAGCTGTATGAGCCGCTGGCCGAGGAGAAGGGCATCGCGCTGAAAGTTGAGGCCGATGCGCCGGCGCGGGTCAAAGGCAACCGCGAGCTGGTCAGCCAGGCGCTCGCCAATCTGGTCGACAATGCCATCAAATATACCGTACCGCGCGATATTGGCGTGAACGGTGCGACGCCGGAAATCGTCGTGCGCGCGCTCAATGAGGGCGACCGTATCCTGCTTACCGTCGCCGACAGCGGGCCGGGCATCCCGGAAGCCGACCGCGCGCGCGTGGTCGAGCGCTTTGTCCGCCTCGAGCAGAGCCGTTCGCAACCGGGTTCGGGCCTCGGCCTGAGCCTCGCTTCGGCGGTGGCGCGGCTGCATGGCGGCGAATTGACGCTGGAGGATAACCAGCCGGGCCTCAAGAGCGTCATTGCCTTGCCGCGGGGAGGGCCGGTACAGAGTGCGGGATGACCCAGCCCGCCAAAAGGAAGCCCGTTCGCAAGAAGGTTGTGCGCAAGCTAGCCGTCGGGGCTAAATCCGGCGCTAAGCGCGCGTCGGCTACGTCAAGCGCCGTAACGCTGGCCGAGCGCATCGTGACCGCGCCGCGTTTGGTCGAGCCGAAGGCTGCGCGGGCACGTCTGGCCGTATGGCTGGCCGACTTGCAGGTGGCCAAGGCCAAGCCGCTAAAGGCGCTGCTAGCCGCCCATCCGACCGTCAACACGCTGCTGCAAAGCCTGGCCGAAAGCTCGCCCTATCTGTGGGAGTTGGTCAGCCGCGACCCCGAACGCCTGCTGCGGCTGTTGGGCGCCGACCCCGACCGGCATTTGACCGCGCTGTTGGCCGCGACCGGCCGCGCCGTGGCCGCGACCGTGGATGAAGCGGAGGCGATGCGGCTGCTCCGCCGCATGAAGGCGGGGGCGGCGCTATTGATCGCGCTGGCCGATATTGGCGGGGTGTGGCCGGTGATGCGGACGACCCGCGCGCTTACTGACCTGGCCGATACCGCGGTCGATGCCGCCGCCCGCTTCGTGCTGGCGGATGCCGTACGCACAGGGCGCCTCACCGCAAGGGACAAGGCGCAGCCGCAGGTCGGCAGCGGCTACATCGTGCTGGCCATGGGCAAGATGGGCGCCTTCGAGCTCAATTATTCAAGCGACATCGATCTCATAGTATTTTACGACCCGGCGGCACCGGCATTGCCGAAGGATGCCGAGCCGGCCTCGCTCTACGTGCGCTTGACCCAGCGGCTGGTGAAGCTTCTGCAGGAGCGCAACGCGGACGGATACGTGTTCCGCACCGATCTGCGGCTGCGGCCCGATCCGGCCTCGACCGCGATCGCGATCTCGACCGCGGCCGCGGTGTCCTATTACGAGAGCGTGGGGCAGAACTGGGAGCGCGCCGCGCTGATCAAGGCGCGCGCCTGCGCCGGCGACATCGCGGCGGGCGAGGCGGTCGTCAACGAATTGTCGCCCTTCGTGTGGCGCAAATATCTCGACTTTGTCGCGCTCGCCGACGTACACGCCATGAAGCGGCAGATCAACGCTTATCGCGGGCATGGCGAGATCGCGGTGGAAGGCCACAACATCAAGCTTGGCCGCGGCGGCATTCGCGAGATCGAGTTTTTCGCGCAGACCCAGCAATTGATCGCCGGCGGGCGCAATCCAACCCTGCGCAATCGCGACACGCTCACCACGCTCGACAAGCTTTGCGACGATCGCTGGATCGACGAAGGCGCGCGCGACGACATGAAAGCCGCCTATGGCTTCCTGCGCACGGTCGAGCACCGGCTGCAAATGGTGAATGACGAGCAGACGCAGAGCTTGCCGGCCGAGCGCGCCGACCTCGAACGCTTCGCGCGCTTTCTCGGCTTTCGCGATCGCGATGCCTTCGCCAAGGTTCTGCTCGATCATCTCGACAAGGTGCAACGTCACTATGGCCGCCTGTTCGAAAAAGCGCCGGGTGCCGACCAACTGGCGCTGACTTTTCCGCCCGACGCCGACGACCACAAGACCCTCGACCGGCTGGCCGAACTCGGCTTCCGCGCGCCGCTGGAGGCGTCAAGCATTGTGCGCCACTGGCTGGCCGGTGGGCATCGGTCGCTCAAAGGCGATGCGGCGCGTGGCCACCTCCAGGAACTGTTGCCGGTGCTGTTGGACCACCTCGCGCGCACGGATAATCCCGGCGCGTCGCTGGTGTTGTTCGATCATTTCCTCGCCAATCTGCATGGCGCGGCGCGGCTGTTGTCGCTGCTGCGGCAAAAGCCCGACCTGATCGCCCTGATCACGCTGGTGCTCGGTATTGCGCCGCGGCTCGCCGATACGCTGGCGCGCAATCCGCAGGTGATGGACGCGCTGGTCGATCCAAGCTTCTTCGGCGCCTTGCCGGACGACGAGGAGCTTGGCAAGCGACTCGACGCGGCGCTCGCGCAATCGCGCTATGACGAGGAACTGCTCGAACGCATTCGCATGTTTGGGCTCGAATACATGTTCCTGATCGGTGTGCGCATCTTGTCCGGCACGGTGACGGCGCGGCAGGCGGGCGAAGCCTTCGCGCGGCTGGCCGATGCGGTGATCCGCGCCGTGCACCGCGCGGTCGCCGACAATTTCGCGGCCACCTACGGCCATTTGCGCGGCGAGGAGACCGCGGTGCTGGCCATGGGCAAGCTGGGCGGCCGCGAGATGACCGCGAGTTCCGATCTCGACCTGATCCTGATCTACGATTTCGACGAGAAACATCCGGAGTCGAACGGCAAGCGTTCGCTCTACGGTGCGCAATATTTCGCCCGCCTGACCCAGCGGCTGATTAATTCATTGACCGCGCAAACCAATTACGGCGCGCTCTACCAGGTCGATATGCGACTGCGCCCGTCCGGCCGGGCCGGACCGGTCGCCACCCAGATCGGCGGCTTCACCAGCTATCAGGAGACCGAGGCCTGGACCTGGGAGCACATGGCGCTCACGCGCGCGCGCGTGGTCTCGGCCTCGCCCGTATTCGGCGCGCAGGTGGAGAAAGTCATCCGCGACATCCTGCAGCGCCCGCGCGACGCCGAGCTGATCGCCGGCGACGTGGTGGAAATGCGCGGCGCCATCGCCAAGGAAAAAGGCGACCGCGAGCGCTGGGACCTCAAATACGCCGCCGGCGGGCTGGTCGATATCGAGTTCATCGCGCAGTATTTGCAGCTCGTGCACGCGCATGAGCAGCCCGACATTCTCGACACCTCGACCGCGCGCGTGCTCGATGAGGCCTGGGCTTTGCGCGTGCTGCCGGTCGAAGATGCCGAAGTGCTGCGCCCGGCGGTGCAGCTCTATCACGATCTGACGCAGATACTGCGGCTGTGCCTGGCCGGCCCGTTCGACGCCAAGACCGCGGGCGCCGGTCTGTTGCGCCTGCTCGCGCGCGCGGCCGACGTGCCGGATTTTGCCACGCTCGATGTCACGCTGATCGAGACGCAGGCGAAGGTGCGCGCCAGCTTCGTGCGCATTTTGGGCAGGGCGCCTTAGCGCATGATTCTCGAAAAGTGGGAACCGGTTTTCGGACAAGATCATGCGCGCTTAAAATGCGTGGTCAGGCGGCCTCTTCCTTCGGCAGCTGGCATTGCGGATACATGGGCAAGCGCAGCACCACCAGCGTGCCTTTGCCGAGTGTGGAGCGGATGCGCATGCGGCCGCCGTGCAATTCGACCAGCGACTTGGCGATGGCGAGCCCCAGGCCCGAGCCTTGATGACTCTTGGTGAGCTGGCTTTCGACCTGTTCGAACGGCCGGCCCAGCTTTGCCAGCGCGTCCTTGGCGATGCCGATGCCGGTATCGGCGATCGCCAGCACGATGCAGCCATCGGCGGCGCGTCCGCGCACGGTGACGCGGCCGCCGGCGGGCGTGAACTTCACCGCATTGGAGAGCAGATTGAGTACGATCTGCTTGAGGGCGCGGCGGTCGGCGCGCAAGCTGTGCTTCGGCGAAATCCTGGCGACCAGCTCGAGCTGTTTGTCCTGCGCGCGCGCCGAGACCACGCGCATGGCTTCCGACAGCAGCGTGTCGAGGTCGAGTTCCTCGTAATCGAGCCGGATGCGGCCGGCCTCGATCTTGGCCATGTCGAGAATGTCGTTGATTACGTCGAGCAGGTATTGCCCGCTGCTGAGGATGTCGTTGCAATATTCGCGATACTTGTCGGCGCCGAGCGGGCCGAACATGCCCGACTCCATGATCTCGGAAAACCCGATGATGGCGTTGAGCGGCGTGCGCAGCTCATGGCTCATATTGGCGAGGAATTTCGACTTGGCCTGGTTGGCCTCCTCGGCGCGAGTCTTTTCGGCGGCGTATTGCTCCGCCAGTTCGCCCAGCCGCTGCTGCGAGGCGCGCACGTCGGCGACCGTCGCCATCAGCCGCTTCTCGCTGTCGACCAGCTTTTCCTCGTGCATCTTGAGCGCGGTGATGTCGGTGCCGACCGAGACATAGCCGCCGTCCTTGGTGCGCCGCTCGCTGATGTGCAGCCAGCGACCGTCCTCGAGCTGCGCCTCGAAGGTGCGCGCGCCCGGAATATTCGGGCCGCCGGTGATGGCCTTGCTGCGCACCACCGGCTTGCGGCCGGCCTCGACCACCGATTCGTACGACGCGCCGACCATAATCGCTTCGTCGGGCAGATTGTGCAGTTCCTGAAAATTCGAATTGCATAGCACCAGGCGATTGTCGGCATCCCACACCACGAAAGCTTCCGGGATGGTCTCGACGGCGTCGCGCAGGCGCATGTCGGCGGCCACGGTCTTTTCGACCAGGTTCTTCTGCTCGGTGACGTCGACCGCGATGCCAATCAGATGCAGGCCGGGCTCGCCCGGCTGGCGCACCAGCTCGCAGCGCGCGCGCAGCCACACCCAGTGCCCGTCGGCGTGGCGCATGCGGAAGGCGTGATCGATGGCGGTTGTCGTCGCTTCGGCAAGTTCGGCCGCGAGGTCATAAAGCCGCAGGTCGTCCGGATGCGTGAGCTCGCTGACCTCACCGAATAACAACAAATCGTCCTTAGCCTCTAAGCCGAGAATCTCGAACATCGACTGCGACCAGAAGATGCGCCCGCGCGCCAGGTTCCAATCCCACAACCCGCAGCGGCCACGGTTGAGCGCGGTATCGATGCGGCCGCGCACCGTTTCGTAGATCAGATCCGCTTCGCGCGCCCGCGTCGCCTGCCAGTGGAAGGCAAAGCCGAGAATGAGCACCACGAAACCGGTGGTGGCCGACAGCGTGATGGTGAGCGTGGTGAGCGAGCGCCAGGACGCTAGCGCCGCGTCGCGCGACTGCACCACCGCGACCTGCCCGAACGGGGCGTTCAGCATGCGCACGGTCGCCAGCGCGCGGCTGTCGTCGGGCAGGGTGATTTCCATGACGCCGGCGCCGAAGGTGGTGAGCGGTTGCGTCGGCCCGAGCAGATCGATAAGGCGGCGGCCGATGGTGGCGTCGGCGGCCCGCGTGGCGGCCGCCACCACGCCCTCCGTATTGGTCAGGATGACGCGCCGTCCAACGGTGGTGGCCCAGGGAGGCAATACGCGCGCCAGCAATTCCTGCGGCCGCGCCAGCGCGTCGGTCGGTTGCTTGAGCGGCTGTTGCAGGCGCTCGGCGGTGATATCGGCGACCGCGTCGAGCGCGACCACCATGTCGTTGAGGGCTTGCCGGCGGTGGTCGAGTACCTGCACGACGGCGCCGACGCAAATGGTGGCGAGAAACGCGATGATGAGCACCGGAACGGCGCGTCGCAGCAAGGGCTCAGCGGTCAACAGGCGACGATACGCCGGCTTGGCGATCGATTGCGCGAGACCTTGAATGGAATCTGAGCGTGCAGACGCACTCGCCACACCGGCGCGCGCCATCGATGGCCTCCGTTCGGATCGTCCCCTACCACCCTGACCGGAAGGATGTGCCGCATCGCTTTCCGAATCAGTTGCGATTGGAATCGATGGGCGCTGATTTGTCGATAGTCCGAAGTCAATTATTTATAATTCGTTACCCACAAATAACGCTGGCCCGACAACGGGTAACCGGCTGCGGTGAGATGCCGGAATACGCCGATACCGCGCAGTTTTACGCGGCAGCGAGCGCGCGTTCGACGATGTCGGCGAGATCGCGCGACAGATTGGGCGCGGCCTTAATGCGCGCCAAGGCGGCTTCGGCTAAGGCGCGGCGGCCGCTTTCCAGCGTGCGCCAGCTGCGGAACGCGGTGGCGAGCCGCGCCGCCAGTTGCGGATTTTTGGGATCGAGCGCGAGGACATTGTCGGCGACGAAATCGTAGCCGGCGCCGTCGGCGCTGTTGAACTGGGTGGAGTTGCCTTGCGCGAAGGCGCCGATCAGCGCGCGCACGCGGTTGGGATTAGCGAACGAGAAAGCGGGATGGCTGGTGAGCTTGCGCACCTGTGCGAGCGTGTCCGGCTGCGGGATTATGGCCTGCAGCGAGAACCATTTGTCGATCACAAGCGCATCGGCGGCGTAGCGCGCGTAGAAATCGGCGAGCGCGCGCTCGCGTTCCGGCACGGCGTGCAGCGACAAGGTGGCCAGCGCCGCCATGCGATCGGTCATGTTGTCGGCGGTATCATATTGTTTGGCGGTGCGCGCGATCGCCTCAGGCGCAGCGGTTGCCGCCAGCAAGTCGAGCGCGACGTTGCGTAAAGAGCGGCGGCCGGCGCTTGTCGCATCGGGCGAATAGGGGCCGGGCACGGTCATGCGCGCGTAAGTTTTGCCGAGGGCGGCGCCGAGCTTGCGGCCGACGCTGGCGCGTAATGCGCGGCGCGCGTGAAGAATTGCATCCGGATCGATGTCGCGGCCGATCTCGCGCGCGATGTCACCTTCGCCCGGCGGTACCAGCGCGAGCGCGATGAAAGCCGGCTCCAGCGCATCGTCGTCGAGAATGGCGGCCAGTGCCGCGATCAGCCGGTCGTTTGTGTGGGGCGGTTGTCCGGCGTGCAGCGCGGCCACATTATCGATCAACAACTGCATCGAGATCGTCTGCAGCGCCTGCCAACGATTGAACGCATCGCCGTCGTGCGCGGCGAGGAAGGCGAGATCGCCGCCGTCGAGGTCGCTGTTGAGTTTGATCGGCGCCGAGAAGCCGCGATTGATCGACAGCACCGGGCGCTCGCCGATACCGGTGAATTCGAACGTTGCGGCCGGCTCGCTCAGCATCAGCACGCCGCGCTCGATGCTCGCGCCATTCGACAGCGCCAGTGGCAGATCGCGGCCATCTTTACCGACTAAGCCGAGCGCGAGCGGGATCACCATCGGCGCTTTCGTTGGCTGGCCGGGCGTAGGCGGCACGCTTTGCTTGGCTTCAAGCGCGTAAGTCTTGCGCGCCGGATCGAAGCGGCCGGCGACCGTCACCTCCGGCGTGCCGGCTTGGCTGTACCAGCGCATGAACTGCGTCAGGTCGCGCCCCGACGCGTCGGCGAAGCAGCGGATGAACTGCTCGACGGTCGCGGCGTGGCCGTCGTGGCGCGCGAAATAGAGGTCCATGCCGGCGCGGAAATTTTCCGGACCGATCAGGGTCTGCACCATGCGCACCACTTCGGAACCCTTCTCGTACACGGTGCTGGTGTAGAAGTTATTGATTTCCTTATAGGTTTCCGGGCGAACCGGATGCGCCAGGGGGCCGGCGTCCTCGATGAATTGCGCCGCGCGCAGGCCGCGCACATCGGAAATGCGCTTCACCGGCCGCGAGCGCATGTTGGAGGAAAATTCCTGGTCGCGGAAAACCGTGAGGCCTTCTTTCAGGCAGAGCTGGAACCAGTCGCGGCAGGTGATGCGGTTGCCGGTCCAGTTGTGAAAATATTCGTGCGCGATCACCGCTTCGATGTGGGCGAAGTCGGCATCGGTCGCGGTGTCGGCGCTGGCGAGAACATACTTGTCGTTGAAGACGTTGAGGCCCTTGTTCTCCATGGCGCCCATATTGAAGTCGGAGACGGCGACGATCATGAAAATATCGAGATCGTATTCGCGCCCGAACGCCTGCTCGTCCCAGCGCATCGCGCGCTTGAGCGAGTCAATGGCGTAGCCGCAGCGGTCCTCCTTGCCGGGCTCCACATAGATGCGCAGCGTGACGTCGCGCCCGGACATAGTGCGGAAGTGGTCCTCTACAGAGCTAAGATTGCCGCCGACCAGCGCGAACAGGTAGGCCGGCTTGGGATGCGGATCGTGCCAGACCGCGAAATGCCGGCCGCCCGCAAGATCGCCGCTGTCGATCAGATTGCCGTTCGACAGCAAGACGCGCGCTTCGGCTTTGTCGGCTTCAATGCGCGTGGTGTAGACCGCCATCACGTCGGGGCGGTCGGGAAAGTAGGTGATGCGGCGGAAGTCTTCGGCCTCGCACTGGGTGCAATAGGTGCCGCTCGACCGGTAAAGACCCGAGAGTTGGGTATTGGCGGTCGGATCGACCAGCGTTTCGATCTCGAGCGTGAACGGGCGGTTCGGTGCCTGCGGAATGGTCAGGCTATCGGGCGTGGCTACATAGTTTTCCGCCGATAGGACGGTTCCATCGATTTTGAGCGACGTAAGCGTGAGCCCCTCGCCATCGAGCATCAACGGCGCGGCCGCGGTCTGCGGGTTGGGCTTAAGCTCAAGCGTGGCGCGCACCTTGCTCTGTGTCGGGTGCAGCGAGACATCGAGCGAAACAGTTTCCACCAGCCAGTCGGGCGGACGGTAATCCTTCAGGCGGATGGGCTGGGCGGTATCGGTGCGCATGGGCTTTGATCTAGGATGTCTGCCGCAGAATTGGAAGGAAGAATGATGGCGAGCATGCACGCCATGGTGCTGGACGCGCCGCGTATGCCGCTTATGATGCGCGAGCGGCCGCTGCCGCGAGCTGGCGCGGGGGAAATCCTGGTCGCGGTTACGGCCTGTGGCGTCTGCCGCACAGATTTGCATGTGATCGACGGCGAGCTGGAACACCCGAAGCTGCCGATTGTGCTAGGTCACGAGATTGTCGGCCGCGTCGCGGCTATGGGCGCGGGCGTCAGCGGATTTGCCCTTGGCGAGCGCGTCGGCGTGCCGTGGCTGGGCGCGACCTGCGGCACGTGCCCCTATTGCCGCGCCGGCGCCGAAAACCTGTGCGATATGCCGGTGTTCACCGGCTACACCCGCGACGGCGGCTATGCGACCCATGCTGTTGCCGACGCGCGCTACTGCTTCCCGCTTCGAGATGACGGCGATGACGCGGAAATCGCGCCCTGGCTGTGCGCCGGCCTGATCGGCTGGCGCAGCTACCGAATGGCCGGCGAAGGTAAGACGCTCGGCCTCTACGGCTTCGGCGCCGCCGCCCATATCCTGGCGCAGGTCGCGATCTGGCAGGGGCGGCGCGTGTTTGCCTTCACCCGCAAGGGCGACACGGCGGCACAGGACTTTGCGCGGTCGCTCGGCGCGGTCTGGGCGCGCAGCTCCGAAGAGGCGCCGCCGGAGCCGCTCGATGCCGCCATCATATTCGCAGCCGTGGGCGCGCTGGTGCCGGCGGCGCTCCGGGCGGTGAAGAAGGGCGGTCGCGTGGTGTGCGGCGGCATCCACATGTCGAATATCCCGAGCTTCCCGTATTCGCTGCTGTGGGAAGAACGGCAAGTGATGTCGGTGGCGAACCTCACGCGCGCTGACGCGCATGAATTCCTAATGGTCGCGCCGCAGGCGGGCGTGCATTGTGAAGTGACGCGGTATCCACTGGCGCGCACCAACGAAGCGCTCGCGGATTTGCGCGAGGGCCGCCTGCAGGGCGCGGCTGTATTGATTCCTTAGACGAAAGTCACCGCATCGGCTCGGCGTGGCCGATCACGCGCTTGATCGAGGGCGAGCGGGCGCGCAAGGCGCGTTCCAGCGCATCGACCTTTTCGTGCACGGTCTGCACGCCCAACTGCGGATCGACGCGGCAGTGGAAATTGACGATCTCGCCCTCGTCGGTCTCGCGCACCCGCACATCGTGCACGTCGCGCAGGATGCGGCCGTCGGCGGCGAGCTCGGCCAGCGCGATCTCGACCGCCTTCACCCGCTCGCTCGGCGCCTCGCGGCCGGAGGCCCGGTGCGGCTGCAACGGCTCGATGTGGGTATCGATTTCCACGCTGGCGCCGAGCTCGGCGGCAATTGCGCGTTCCAATCCGTCTGCCAAGGCGTGGGCTTCGCGCAGCGAGAGCTTGCCGTCCACTTCCAGGTCGAGCGAGATTGCCTGCCGGTCGTTCACGTCGTGCACCGTCACGTGGTGCACGGCGAGCGCGCGGTTGCGCGCGATCACCATCACGCGGTCGAGCACGGTCTCGTTGTCGAGCGCCACCGGATCGGTGATGACGGTCGCCTCCGCGCCCGGCATTTGTTGTCTGATGGTGGCGGCGACCGCATCCTTGAGCGCGCTCACGCGATCGAGCGGCATGGTGCGGCTCACCGCGACGGCAAGATCGATAAAGGTCTTCTCGCCCACGGCGCGCGCACGCACCTGCTCGACGCGGACGACGCCCGGCACTTTCGCGGCGAGCGCCGTAATCTGGGCGGCGGCGCCGACCGGTGCCGTGTCGGTGAGGGTGTCGATGGTGCGGTGGCCGAGCCGCCAGCCGGCGACGCAGATCAGGATCGCGACCGCCAGCGCGGCCGTCGAATCCGCCCACCACAGGCCGAACCGCACGCCGCCAAGTCCAATCAACACCGCCAGCGAGGCCCACAGATCGGACGAAAAATGCAGTGCGTCAGCTTCCAGCGCTTGGCTCTGCGTTTGCTTTGCGGTGCGCGACAGCGCGCGCGAGCGAAAGAAATCGACGGCCACCGACACCGCGATCACGCCGAAAGCCCAGGAATTCGCGATCACCGCGTGTTCTTCATGCTCGGTCAGGCGTTTGACCGCCTCCCAGATCACCACGCCCGAGAGCAGGAACAAAAGCGCGGTTTCCGCCAGCGCCGAAATGCTCTCTATCTTGCCGTGGCCGTAATGGTGCTCTTCATCCGCCGGCTTGCCGGAAATGCGCACGGCGATATAGGTCATCACTGTGGCACCGAGATCGATCAGCGAGTGGCCGGCTTCCGACAGGATCGCCAGCGAGCCGGTGGCAACGCCCACCACGCCCTTGGCGACCGTCAGCGCGGCCGATGCGGCGATTGAAGTCAATGCGACTTGTTCTTTTTCGTGCTGCATGTGCACCTTGCTGTAGCGCACTTGCAGAAAAATTTCGACTGCCTACAGCGTCACCGGTTTGCCGTCCGCCGCGGCCGAGCGGACCAGCGCGTCGAGAATGCGGATATTGGCGAGCAATTGCTCGGTGGCGAAGCGATAGGGCGTACGGCGCTCGACCGCGTCGGCCCAGGCTTCGAAATTCAGCTGGACCGTGTTGACGTGGTCGTAGCCGCGGGTCTGCCGGCTGCCGTCCGGCCCGCAATGAACGAAGCTCGACGGGATGCCTTTGTCGACATTGCCGCCTTCCTGCACCTCGACCCAGCCCTGGTCGCCGATGAGGGTGAAACGCCCATAGAACGGCGGCGTCGACAGGCAGGTGATGTGCCCGCGCGCGCCGCCGGCGAAGTCGATTTCGGCGCTGACGAAGTCTTCCGACGGGGCCGGGAAAATCTGCGAGGCGGTGCGCGCGGCGACGCGGGTCGGTTGCCCGACAAGCGACACGAACATGTCGCCGAGATGGATGCCGAGCGCGGTCCAGGCTCCGGCCGGCGCGTGCTTGGGATTGCGCCGCCAGTTCGCCGGATTGATCTTGCGGAAATTGCTATGGCTGACATTGGCGTCCATATGCAGCAGCCGGCCGAGCGCGCCGCTCTCGAACAGCCGGCGCATCTCCTCCATCGCCGGTTCATATCTGCGTTCATGCCCGATGCCGAGCACGCCGCCGGCCTTGGCGCAGGCCGCCAGAATGCGTTCCGCGCTGGCGGTGGTGAGGGCGAGCGGCTTCTCGCAGAATACCTGCTTGCCGGCGGCGAATCCGGCGATCGCCATCTCTTCGTGCAGTGCATGCGGCGTCACCACCGCGATGGCATCGACGTCCGCGCGCTTAAGCAGCGCTTTGTAGTCGTCGGCGAGGTCGAATTTCTGCGCCGCCGCGAATGGCGCCGCCATCCTGGTATCGATGTCGCAGCCGGCCACCACCTTGAAGCGCGGGCTGTCGGCCAGGCAGGTGACGATCTGCTTGCCCCACCAGCCGAGCCCGATAATGCCGATCCGGATCATGGCTTTCCCTTGCTTTATCGGGGCCGACAATGCGGGGCCGGCCGCGATTGCGCAATGGTCCGCCGAAACGGCTTGCCCTTGAGCGATATCTGCGCCATTTCAGGCGCATGAGCGAAGCTACATCAACCCTCCAAGCGCCGCTGTCGCGCCGCTTATGCGTGGCGCCGATGATGGAATGG